>NZ_CP039727.1:1589743-2871986 GCF_005154805.1 Bacillus sp. S3 | reverse complement strand
TGGATTGCTAATCTCGAGAGACAGTTGACGGAAGAAGGTGTCTACAGTCAATTTGTCGAGCAGTTTGAAAAAATAGATGGTTCAAAATGGGCTGACAGCCGCGCCCGCGTTTTGTTTAAGAAAAAATCATTTGTCGAGGCATTAACACAATTAGGATATACCAATGATACGGCAGCAACAGTCCTGTCTGCATCCAATAAAAATTATCAAATCAGTTCGGATGAATTTGCACAGCTGGTTGCCGAACATGTGGAAAGTCAAGGTAAAGATTTCCGGCTTACCTTCTTGGTTGATGAAATTGGCCAGTACATTGGGGATGATTCAGACTTAATGTTAAACCTGCAAACGATTACGGAGGATTTAGGGAATCATTGTCAAGGGAAGGTTTGGGTCATTGTTACCTCACAAGAACAAATTGATGCGGTTACAAAATTTAAAGGAACTGAAAACTTTTCGAAAATTCAAGGCAGGTTTGCAACGAAAATTCACTTGACAAGTTCAAATACTGACGAAGTCATCAAACGCCGACTGTTAGAAAAAACACCTGCTACAGCAGATCGTTTAAAGATTGACTTTGACCAAGTAGGTCAAAGTTTAAATAACACGCTAACATTTGAAAAAGATAAATCCGTTCTGCAAAATGGTTATAAAAATGCGGAAGATTATGCAGCCATTTATCCATTTGTCCCCTACCAAGTAGAGCTCTTGCAGCGCGTATTCAATAAAGTTCGCCGCCAGGGAGAAGCCGGCGCCCACTTGTCACAAGGGGAACGTTCGTTGTTAAATGCCTTCCAGGAAGTGGCCATTCAACTTATGGATGAAGACACGAATCAGCTTGCACGCTTCTCGCAATTCTATGAAACCGTCAAACGGTTTTTGAGTACCTCTGTGTCTTCTACCATAATTGAGGCAGGGAAACGTGAAGATATTGGTGATTTCGATGTTGAAGTGCTGAAAGTATTATTTATGATTAAGGGAATTGATGAAGTAAAAGCGACAGTTGAAAATATTACAACCTTGCTGGTTGACAGCGTTGATTGTATTAAGAACGACCTGGAAAAGCAAGTCACAAAATCCTTAATCCGTCTTCGTCATAATTTGTTGATTGCGGAAAATGCAGACAGGACATTTGTATTTTTAAGTGATGATGAACAAGAAATTAACCGAGAAATTCAAAACGAACATGTAAATGAGGCAAATGTTACCGATGCCCTCGGTAGGGTGTTCTTTGAAGAAATTGTCCTGATGCGGTCATACCGCTACCAAAAAACGCATGATTTTGAGTTTAATAAGGCATTTGATACCTACAATCGCGGTGGGAAAACAAACGCGTTAACGCTGCAGGTGTATACGGGAGATGTTTCTGCAGAACAAGCAAGGGCAGATGCAAACTCGGGGACGATGATCATGTATATTCCGGATGAATATGCGGAAAAGTTTTACGAGCCAATGCAATATGCTCAAAAAATTCAGTCCTATGCCAATAAGAAGATTTCGACAAGCTTAACGGATAAGCAAAAGAAAATTTTAGAGGAAAAGCGCCAACAGGTCAGTGAGTTTGAAAAGAAGGCAAGGGAAGCATTAATTGAAGCGTCTGCAAATGCAAAATATTTCATTCAAGGTCAAGATTATGATTTCAAGGGGTCATTAGAAAATCAACTTCAAAGTGCTTTTGAGATTCTTGTCCGAAATACGTATAGTTATTTGGGATACATTGATGAACCGATACCCATAAAAAATGCAAATGAAGTCATTTACGAGTGGGCCATGAATGGACTTCCAGGTAGACTTGACGGTACTTTTGCGAATTATTTGGCTTATGATGCAATGATTCGATATCTTGAGGAAAGCCGTAACAGACAGGTGATCACGTTAAAATCCTTAGTGGAGAAATTCAGAGCAGTTCCGTATGGCTGGAGCGAAAATGATATTGCCGGATTGATGGCTGGAGCACTTTATAAGAAAAAAATAAAGCTTAGCTATCTAAATGAAGGTTTTGATGCAGGGCACCCTCAGTTTATTGGCCGAATTACAAAGACATCAGAAAGAGAGAAGGTCATCATTGAAGCACAAATTGGGCTGCCGCCACGAGTACGTAAAGACGTGATCGAGTTAATGCGTGAACTCTTCAATTTCTATGAGATAGGTGAGACATATGATGAAGTAGCCAAAGCAGTTCGAGAACAGCTTAAGAGCCATTTCAATCAACCAATCGATGACATGCAACGAATCAAGCAACGGGAAGATCAACAGTATCCATATCCCGGCGGTATGAAGCTTTCAAAAATCAAAAACAGTCTTTTTGAACTGATGTCCATTGCAAAACAGGAAAACTTTGTGGATGAATTTATTGAGTTAGATGAGGATTTAGAAGACTGGCTAGAGGAAGTTCAGCATTTGAATTCTTTCTTTAATGGCAATGCGATTCGTCATTTTGATGAAAGTGTCCGGTTGCTAAAGGAACGTCGTGATGATTTAGATGTGGCACAGCATGATGTGGATGTTCAGAATGTAAAAAATAACATTATTTCGGTGTTAACAAGCGACAACCCATTTAAGCAAATCCCAAATTTGCCCATCTTAAATGAACAACTGAAGTATGGCCTGTCTGAATTTGTAAAACGAGAGATTGGCACTCAGCTGGAACAGATAGAAGCCATTCGTATTGATATGGAAAGCTTACAATCACAGTACAACGAAATTGAAGAAATTAAAGCAGTTGTGCAAAAGAAATTGGCAGAACTACAGAAACGTGTCGAACAAATGCGAGAGTTGGAAAGTATTTCCCGTGTTTATACGTATACGCAAATGGCAAACAATGATTATCGTAGATTACAGGAAACAGTAAGAGAAATGTATATCGATTACATCGGAAAAATTGGTAAAAAAGATCCTGTTGAAATAAGTGCTGCCCAATTACTTTCAGAAGTCTTGCCCACTGGTCAATATGAGGTGAAAAACGATCAAGATTTAAAGCAATGGCTGTATAAGCTGGAAACAGAAATAAAAAGAAAATTAAGCACTGGTCAAACGGTTATTATTAAAAAATAAGGAGACTTTATGCGATGAACAAAAAGGCATTAAAAGAGTTTGCGGTCTATGCACGGAACGAACTTCGCAGCCAAATCGCATTTCGAGCGCAAGCCTTTGGGATCACGCCCAAAGGCTCTCCTGTGCTTGTGACAGGTGCAGACTATGTTGAAATAAATAATAAGAAGTATCCACTTACATATAGAAAAGGAATTGAAAAATTATTTAAAGAAATAGAAATAAAGGGATATGACCATGTCATAGAAGAAGTTGCCTACACATGGTTCAACCGTCTGATCGCCATTCGTTTTATGGAGGTTCACAATTATCTCCCTTCTAAAGTTCGAGTCCTTTCCAGTGAAACAAAAGGGAAGGTAGACCCGGATATTCTAACAGAATATCAGTATACAGATTTGCCCGTGAATACTGATGATATTGCATCATTATTAACGCAAGGAAATCGGGAGGAAGCATTTCGAAAATTACTTGTTGCACAATGTAATGAATTGAGCGAAATCATGCCTTTCCTCTTTGAAAAATTGGCCGACTTCACAGAGTTATTATTACCCGCGTCTTTACTACATGCGGACTCCCTAATTAATAAATTGGGAAAAGAGTTAGAAGATGAAAATTTCGAGCATGTAGAAGTAATTGGGTGGATGTATCAATATTACATATCAGAAAAAAAGGATGAAGTGTTTGCTGGACTAAAAAAGAACAAAAAAATTACAAAACAAAATATACCGGCAGTCACACAATTATTTACACCACATTGGATTGTTCGGTACATGGTAGAAAATTCACTAGGACAAATGTGGTTGGAATCTTATCCAGGGTCCGATTTGAATTTGCAAATGAAATATTATCTTGAACCTGCAGAACAAGAAATGGACGTTCAGAAAAAACTAAAGGAATTGCGTTATTCAAACGTAACTCCAGAGGAAATTACCTTTCTTGACCCCGCCTGCGGGTCAGGACATATTTTAGTTTATGCCTTTGACCTGTTATATAAAATTTATGAAGAAAGGGGTTATTCACAAAAGGAAATCCCAACCAAAATTTTAGAAAAAAACCTATATGGTATTGAAATCGATGATCGTGCGGCACAACTTGCTTCTTTTGCCCTTTTAATGAAGGCACGCGAGAAAACAAAAAAGATTTTCCGCGAAGTTCCGAAATTGAATATTTTTTCTATTGAAGAGTCAAATGGAATTAATATAAGCCAAGCAGCGGAATTAATCGGAGAAAATCATAGTGAAAAATCCGAGTTAACGAGTTTGTTTCGTACATTTATCGATGCAAAAAACTACGGCTCCATTCTAAAACCAGAAAATCTAAATTTTAAAAAGTATCTCGAAAAGGTTAAAGCACTTAAAGAATCGGGAAATCCAACATTGGAAAACTTTGTAGTATTTGAACAATTAAGTAAAATAGATAATTTGCTAAAACAAGCTTTAATCCTTACAAGTGAATTTAATGTAGTCGTTACAAATCCTCCCTATATGGCTACCAAAGGGATGAATGAAGCTTTGAATGATTATGTGAAAAAATACTACCCAGATTCTAAAATCGATTTATTTGCAGTCTTCTTTGAGCGGTGCAAGTTATTTACAAAATATAATGGATTTCATGCAGTTATAAATCAACATTCGTGGATGTTTTTAAGTAGTTTTGAGACTTTACGAAAAAAAATGATCAAAACTCAAACGATTGTTTCAATGATTCATTTAGGACCAAGAACATTTGAGGAAATTGGGGGAGAAGTTGTTCAAAATACTTGTTTAGTTTTAAGAAATATCAGGATCCCTGATCATATTGCATTTTATTATAGATTAGTGAAATATAATAATACGCATGAAAAGGAACAAATGTTTTTGCTAGGTGAGAATAAATATCAAGCAAAGCAGAATAATTTCCAAAGAATCCCCGGGTCTCCGATTGCGTATTGGGTCACTGAGAGAATGCTAAAAAATTATAATAATAATAAATTATCAAATGTATGTAATACACGTAAAGGTATGGTTACTGCAGATAACCCCCGATTTATTAGATATTGGTTTGAAGTATCTTATGAAAGGTTTAATAAAGATGCTAAAAGCCGTGTAGAAGCAAAAGCATCGAAGAAAAAATGGTTTCCTTATAATAAGGGAGGACAAGTTCGGCTGTGGTACGGGAACAACCTCTTTGTCGTAAATTGGGAAAATGATGGATATGAGTTATTACATATGAAAAGTGAAGGATATAAGGTGGGATCAACTAACCATAATTTAGATTATATTTTCAAACCTGCCATCCTGTGGAATAAAATAACAACGAATAAATTTTCTGCACGATTTTCCTTCCCAGGTTTCTTGTATGATGATGCTAATGCTTTTTTAACTTCACTAGATGAAGAGACCGATAAAATTATTTTAGGTTTTCTTAATTCTAAAGTTGCAACCCATTATCTTGAGGCTATCAATCCAACATTAAACTTTCAGCCAGGGAATATCGGTTCCTTGCCATTTAAACCTATTTCCCATTCTGAGCCTGTTCCGGTCATAAATGAATGTATTCAATTGTCAAAGACTGATTGGGATTCCTTTGAAATTTCCTGGGATTTTACAAGTCATCCATTATTGGAATCAAGGAAAAGTCTCGTTTTATTAGAACAAATATACAACAATTGGGAAGAATCTTTAATTAAACAGTTCAATCAGCTAAAAACTAACCAGCAAGAACTAAATAAAATATTTATTAAACTATATGAGCTTGAAGATGAGTTAATTTCAGAAGTACAGGACGAAGATGTGACCAGTGAGCTCGCTGATCGATTACGAGAGGCAAAGTCTTTTCTGTCATACACCATTGGTCTAATGATGGGGCGTTATTCTTTAGATGTTGAAGGACTAGCTTTTGCAGGTGGGGACTGGGATGAAAGTAAGTATAAAACAATTCAGCCAGATTCAGACGGCATTATCCCGCTAACAGATACAGAGTATTTTGAAGATGATGTTGTTAAACGTCTTCAGGAGCTGTTAGTTGTCCTATTTGGACAGGATTCGTTAGCCCAGAATCTTCGTTGGCTTGCTGAGTCGCTTACAATGAAAGCAAATGAAACGCCGGTGGAACGGTTGCGGCGTTATTTCTTTGATGAGTTTTATGCTGATCATTGTAAGATTTATCAAAAACGGCCAATTTACTGGATGGCTGAATCGGGACCTAAAAAAGGGTTTCGTGCTTTGTTTTATTTACATCGCTACACTCCCGAAACGTTGGCTGCAATAAGATTTTCTTATTTACAAAACTTGCAGGAAAAACTACGACAAGAACAAAAACGTCTAGAACAAGACCTTGTGAATCCGGATCTTTCAGCTGCAATGAAAAAGCGTTATGAAAAACAGGTGACAATTAACATATCACAACAGGAAGAAATGATTGACTTTGATAAGAAGCTGGCGGAAGTCGCAAACCAGCGGATCATGCTTGATTTGGATGATGGTGTGGCGGCTAACTACGAAAAGCTAAAAACGGTTTTAGCTAAGATAAAATAGGGTCAAGGCTAACCTTGACCAATTCTCTAAAAATGAATTCCAAAATTGGGTGATGAAATGAACAAAAAGGCTTTAAGAGAATTTGCGGTTTATGCTCGAAATGAGTTAAGGAATCAAATTTCACTTCGGGCACAAAGTTTTGGAATTACCGAAAACAGCATTCCTTCACTATTAACTGGTGCTGACTATGTAGAAGTAAATGGTATAAAACACCCCATTACCTATAAAAAAGGAATTGAGAAGTTATTAACTGAGTTAAAAACAAAAGGTTACGATCATGTGATTGAAGAGGTGGCCTATACATGGTTCAACCGGCTTATTGCGATTCGCTTTATGGAAGTTCATAATGATCTTCCTTCCAAAGTTCGCGTGTTATCCAGTGAAACGAAAGGGAAAGTGGATCCAGATATTTTAACGGAATATCAGTTTACGGATCTATCTGTTAATAAACAGGAATTAGCATCTTTAATTACCCAAGGGAATCAAGAAGAAGCATATCGAAAGCTATTAGTTGCCCAATGTAATGAACTGAGCGAGATAATGCCGTTTTTATTCGAAAAATTAGCCGACTACTCGGAGTTATTATTACAGCAGTCATTGCTGCATGCAGATTCCCTAATCAATAGATTAGTGACCGAATTGGCAGAAGAGGATTTTCAAGAGGTAGAAGTAATCGGATGGCTTTATCAGTACTATATGTCAGAGAAAAAAGAACAAGTTGGCGGACTAAAAAATAATGCAGTAAAAAAAGAAGACTTACCTGTTGTTACCCAGTTATTTACTCCCAGATGGATTGTAGAGTATATGGTTCAAAATTCTTTAGGTAAGCTGTATGATCACTGGAACCCCGACAATGAACTTGCTAAACAATGGGCGTATTATTTAAAATCATCTGAAAGATTGCCAACACCGAGCATTGCATCTTTAGAGGAAATAAAAATAATTGACCCTGCATGTGGATCGGGTCATATTTTAGTTTATGCATTTGATTTACTTTATGATATGTATTTGGAAGCCGGGTATTCAGAGCGTGATATTCCAAGGTTAATTATTGAAAAAAATCTATATGGGATGGACATTGATAAACGGGCTGTCCAAATCGCATGCTTTGCATTAATGATGAAGGGGCAGGAAAAGTACCGAAGATTCTTAAAAAAGGCAACTAATTTAAAACTGAACATTCTTGAATTTAACGATAGTAAACCATTATCTGAAGAGGCAACCCGCTTTATGGCAGATAAAGCGGGTGATATAGGCTGGATTACTTCCTTACAAAAACAATTTGAAAATGCAAAACAATTCGGTTCACTTATTGTTCCGAAAGAAGCTGCTTCTTTTTATTTGAAGTTTATGAACTTCATTCATTCATCTAGCATAGAGGCAACTAACTTGCTAGAGGAAGCCGTTTTGATTGAAATAAAGGAGAACTTACTTCCGTTAATAGAGCAAGCATATCTTCTGGCAGTAAATTACGAGGCAGTAGTGACAAATCCACCTTATCATAATAAATATAATCCAATTTTAAAGAATTTTTTGAATGATAATTATAAAGAATATAAGTCAGACTTATATTCGGCATTTATTTATCGTTCTATTCAATTGACAACGGATTATGGTTTTGCCGGTTTAATGACTCCTTTTACATGGATGTTTATCGCTACTCATGAAAAATTAAGAGAATATATTATTGCTAATCAAAGTATCTCAAGTCTAATCCAATTAGAGTACTCAGCATTTTCTGAAGCAACGGTACCTATTTGTACGTTTGTTATTCAAAACCAGAAAGGAAACACAAAGGGAGAGTATATACGTTTAGAGGGATTTAAGGGAACAGAGATTCAGCCTGTTAAAGTTAGAGAAGCCGTAGAAAAAGCTGTATCATATCGCTATACCTCGGATAGTAAAGATTTTTATTCCATACCAGGTTCACCTTTTGCCTTTTGGAGTTCGAAACAAGTACGGAACATTTTTAAAAACAATCCAAAATTAGCGGAAATTGCTGAGCCAAGAGTTGGACTTCAAACTAGTGATAATGATCGTTTCATACGTTTATGGTACGAGGTAATAATAGATAAAATAGGATTTCATTATGAAAGCAATGAGGATGCATGTAAAGGTAAAAGAAAATGGTTCCCTTATAATAAGGGCGGGGAATACAGGAAATGGTACGGCAACCAGGATTATGTTGTGAATTGGGAGAATAATGGATGGGAAATTAAAAACTTTGTTGATTCGAAAGGGAAACTTAAATCAAGACCGCAAAATACCCAATATTATTTTAAGGAAGGGTTAACATGGACGGCGATTTCTAGCTCGAGATTCTCAGTTCGTTATTCGCCAAAGGGTTTTATATTTAGCAATGCGGGAATGATGGTTTTCACTGATAAGTATTTAAAGTTTTTATTAGGGTTATTGAACTCTAAATTAACAAGTATGTTCACACAACAATTGTCTTCAACAATAAATTTTGACCAAGGAATTATTGCAAGAATTCCTGTTAAATTAAATGATACAAACTCCTTAAATATCGTGGATAAGAATATTCATCTTGCCAAAAATGATTGGATTTCATTTGAAACATCTTGGGATTTCAAACAACATCCATTCCTAACATACAATCAACAGGCAACGAAATTAGAGAAATGCTATGAAAACTGGGAAAAACATTCTGAAAACCAATTCCGGCAACTCCAGCAAAATGAAGAATCCTTAAATCAATTCTTCATTGATTTGTATGGTTTACAAGATGAATTAACTCCTAAGGTCACGGATGACGAGATAAGCGTAAGACTTGCAGATCGTGGACGTGATGCAAGGAGCTTCCTTTCCTATTGTATCGGTCTGATGATGGGACGCTATTCTTTAGATGTAGCAGGATTAGCTTTTGCAGGCGGCAACTGGGATGCCAGAAAATATACGTCCTTCCAACCGGATTCAGATGGAATTATTCCACTTACAGATTCGGAGTATTTTGAAGACGATGTAGTAAAAAGACTTCAAGAGTTGTTAGTTCTTATTTTCGGACAAGAGAGTTTAGCCGAAAATCTTCGCTGGCTGGCCGAGTCATTGGTCATGAAAGCAAATGAAACTCCTGTAGAGCGCCTACGCCGGTATTTCTTTGATGAATTTTATGCCGATCATTACAGGATTTATCAAAAACGGCCAATTTACTGGATGGTGGAATCAGGAAACAAGAAAGGTTTCCGTGCCTTGTTCTACTTGCATCGCTATACGCCAGAAACATTGGCAACAATGCGCTTTTCTTATGTTCAGAACCTGCAGGAAAAATTGCGTCAGGAACAAAAACGTTTGGAACAAGATCTCATGAACCCGAACCTTTCGGCTGCGACGAAAAAACGTTATGACAAACATCTGTCAACGATCAAAGCCCAGCAAGAAGAGTTAATTGACTTTGACAGGAAATTGGCAGAGCTTGCGAATAGGCGGATTTTCCTTGATCTTGATGATGGTGTCGTTGTGAACTACGCAATGATGCAAAATGTACTTGCAAAGATTAAGTGAGTTCCAGAAGGATAGAGCAAGGACTCTATCCATTTTTGTTCGCTTTAGTTTACAATCATTGTTTTCTTTTTTATTCTAGAAGAATGAAGATTATGTATGATGAGAGTTGGTGTCAAATGAATATTACTGAAGAACTGCTGCGACTATTTCGGGAACAGCAGGCGGAGAACAACGGAGCACATCGTTCGCTTGTATTTTGGTATGACTCCCAAAGTGAAAGACGCGATTTTTCTGAGATAGAAGCGGTTCTAAAACAAGAACAAATAAAAGTGCATCACCTAGATCGGGACAGTTCCTTTCGGACAAAAGTTTTACTTGAAATTGAGGATACCGATCATTCTTATTTGCTATATGCGCCATATGCCAAGCCGGAGGATGAAGATAATTTCTTATTTGATATATTGCTTTATAGCGGTAAATACGGTGAGTTTCAAGCGGATGAAATTGCTATTCGCATGAAGGAATTACGTTTAGAACATTTACCCATTCGCAAATTTCTTGAAGATCATGCCAAGTTTTTTGAAAACAAACAGCGTGTTGCGAAGTTTCAGAAACTACTTCCCAATAAACCCACGATTGATCAAGTAAAGCAAACGACGCTTGCTGTGTTATGTAATGCAAGAACTATTCATCCACAAGATATTTTAAAAAGCGTTTTATCTAGTGGGAATTTATCAGATTCAAATGAGGAACTTGGAAAAATTGAGAAGTACATAGATAAGGAATTATTTTTTACCTATGTGGGTGAGTATTTTGGCATTGCAAAGAATGGGGGAAATCGCTTAGCACATATCATCGAAACAATTGTGTTTCAGCATTACGCCGCACATATTATAGATGAGAAAGTAATATCTGTTAGTTATGAATCCACAGTTCCTAATATTTGCAAGGTATTTGTTGAAGAATGGTTAAAGTCTGAGGAAAGAATGTCATTAGAACATATTTTAGATCAGTTGGAACAGAAATGGAATGTTGAACATGATGTTGAACAGCATACCTACCAAGCCTTTCTACGCTGCGATACATTTGCGGTGGTTGAACAGAAGATCTTAGAAGTTTTACATGAACTCCTTTTAAATGAAACAATTGTGGTAACGGAGTGGAGAAGCATTCTTTCTGAACGCAGTAAGAGTTATTGGTATAAAACACGTTTTTTTCAAAAATATCAGCTGTTAGAGAAAGCTCTTTGTTTGTATGAGTGGCTGAAAGTGTTTGAAAAAAATGATGCACCGAAGTCTGGACTAGAATGGTTTCATCGATATACAGAGAAAGATTTTAATATCGACCAAGCCTACCGTCAGCTACAACACACCTTTATGAGTGAATCCGGTGTAGAAGAATACCGAGTGCTATTCGACCAATTGACCTTCTGGTATGAAAATCGGTATTTAATGGAACTGAGTCGTTATACCGATGATTTGATTGAGACGGAATTAAAAGCTAATTGGCCTCTGCAAGACATAATGCAGCAGAAGAACTTTTATCGTACCATCATACGGCCATTGATAGAGGGATCTCGAGAACGGGTTTTTGTGGTAATTTCCGATGCAATGAGATTTGAAATTGGAAATGAACTAACCCAGCATTTTAGTCAGCGATTGAATGCAGAAGTAAAGCTAATACCTATGCAGGCAACCTTACCAACCTATACGCAAATCGGAATGGCCTCATTACTTCCCGGAAAAATAACCGGAATTTCAAGTGATGGCACCGTATTTGTCGATGGATTTTCCACAAAAGGTCTAAACAATCGTAATAAAATATTACAATTAAATGAGCCTGACTCTGTTGCACTAAAGCTGGATGAATTTATTCCATTAGGAAAAGAAGAGGGATTAGCGTTAATAAAGGGTAAGCGTGTCGTCTATTTATATCATGACAATATTGATGCTATCGGTGACTCCAGTAAGACAGAAGGGAATACGTATGAAGCAGTCGCACAAACATTGGAACGGTTGAAAACAGCTGTCAAAAAGTTGACCGGAACATATGAAGCAGGAAGGATTTACCTGACAAGTGATCACGGCTTTCTTTATCAAACCTCCCTTGTCGAACAATACCAGAAGACAGAAAGTATTAATGGCGATGTCTTTGATCGCAACCGGCGCTTTGCAATAGGAAATAATTTGAATACTCCTGAAGGAACCGTGAAGATTTCCTTACAATATCTAGGGCTGGAGCAGGAAGCGGTTATTGCCAAAGGATTAAACCGGTTTACCGCAGGCGGCGGTTTGCGATTTGTTCACGGAGGAGCTATGCCGCAAGAGTGTATCATCCCATTGATAGAGTACAGGCAAATGAAAGGAAAAGCGCGAAAGGCAGAGGAAGATCGAGTAAATGTCCGTATCGCCTCGATTCAAAAAGTGATCACCAGTTATATGTTTATTGTCCCATTTTTCCAAGAGGAGAAGGTTTCAACCCACTTATATCCAAGAACATTACGGGCCGCATTTTACCGTAACAATGAACGAATCTCGAATGAGATAACAATTACTTTCGATTCGGAAGGTGAGGTAAGCGGACGCCAAACAGATGTCGTATTTCATTTGCTTGAAGACCGTTATCGAACTGGGGATGTATGTGTATTAAAGTTAGAGGACGTTTCCGGACGAACCACCGAAATATACGCAGAAGAAGAGTACGAGCTAAAATTATATAGTATTTAATGGTGACCATGGGGACGGTTCTTGTGGCACAAGTTAGGCTTGACCCCCGATGGAGGTAAGAGTTAGATCAATGGGGGTCAGGCACTATATTTCGAAAAGAAGGAGTAACAAAATGCAAATAACATTTGAAAATATTTATACGCTTGGTCATGTCATATCTGAAAATAATCTATACAGCCAGATACATTATCCAGAAATGTTAACTAGATATGATAGTAACTTTATAGAGTTTAAACAGATTCCGACTCTGACAGAATTTAAAAAGGCAGAGAGTTATTTAAGAGAATTCCATTTAAAACATGGTCAAAACCACCTAAAGTTTTATTTTCCTCCAAATGAAAAACCTGCTGAAGAACTAATTGATTACATGGATAATTCAGGCTATGAAATTGGATTTCTCGAACTATATGCGATTGAACCTAATCAATTTCCTTCAGTAATAGAAAATCCAGATATTGAGATTCATACTTTGTCTGATAACAATCTTGAGTCCTTTCTTACATTACAATATCAGCAAGATTTGGAGAATGGGCGTGACTTTGCAAATCAAAATCAGGAATTGCATAAACGAAATTTTAAGAATCCGAATATTCAGCAGCTGCTTGCATCATATAAAGGTACTCCGGCAGGATCGGTAGATATTATTATTAAGCAAAACACAGCGGAAATTGACGGTTTGGTTGTTAATGAAAACTTTCAGAAAAAGGGCATAGGAAGCAGATTGCAGAAATTTGTTATGGATCAATTTTCTAATAAAACCATCATTTTAGTCGCGGATGGTGAAGATACTCCTAGAGAAATGTACAGAAGGCAAAACTATCAGTACCAGGGTTTTAAATATCAATCCCACAAAGTATATGAAGATTAATTCTATTAATATTTATATACTGTAAGATTTTAGAACAATAGATCGAAATAAGGGGGCCAGGTGCCATTTCACGTAGTAAAAGTTCTTAAAATAGGGAGGAAAAAATTATGCCCTTAGAAATTGTTCGCCATGATCTTACCAAGATGAAGGTAGATGCAATTGTGAATGCTGCGAATACGTCATTGAAAATGGGTGGTGGTGTTTGCGGAGCGATTTTTCGTGCAGCAGGCACCAGTAAGTTGCAAGAAGCATGCAATCAAATTGGTGAATGCAAGGTGGGGGAAGCCGTTATTACTGATGGGTTTCAATTGGATGCAAAATATATTATTCATACACCTGGGCCAATTTGGCAAGGAGGCTCCCATCAAGAAGCAGCTTTGTTAAAGAAATCTTTTTATAACTCCTTAGAGCTGGCAAAAAAACACCAATGTGAATCAATTGCCTTTCCACTGATTTCGACTGGCATATACGGCTATCCAAGAGATGAAGCATTACAGATTGCGGTTTCCACCATCGGTTCATTTTTATTACATCATGATATGCACGTTTTTCTTGTTGTTTTCGACAAGAAATCCTTTTGTTTAAGCAAGAAGTTATTTACATCCATTCATCAATTTATTGATGAGCATTATGTCGAGCTTGTAGAAAGCACGTTTACTCGTAATAGAGAAGAACCATTTATATTGGAACAACGGCAAGAAGTTGAAATTCTTCAAGAGTCCCTATATAAAGAGACTGATTATTCATTAGAAAACTTATTGAACCAACTGGATGAATCTTTTTCCGAACGGCTGCTTCGTTTAATTGATGAAAAGGAAATGACAGATGTTGAGACATATAAAAGGGCAAACATTGACCGGAAATTATTCTCTAAAATCCGGAATGGCATCGATTACACTCCAAAAAAGAAAACTGCCGTTGCTTTTGCGATTGCATTACATTTAAATGTAGATGAAACGATTGCTCTGCTGACGACCGCTGGTTATACCTTGTCACGCAGCAGTAAATTCGATGTTATTATTGAATACTTTATTCAGCAGGCTAACTACAATATTCATGAAATTAATGAAGCCTTATTTGCTTTTGACCAGCCATTACTTGGTGCTTAAAATGTCGCTTACAAAGCGACCAATTCTTATCGTATTATTGTTATCCTAAGTTTATCAAATAACGAAGGATGAAGAATATGAAAAAGAATGTAACAGAATTGGTATTTATTTTAGACAAAAGCGGCTCCATGGCAGGACTTGAAGCAGATACAATTGGCGGTTATAATGCAATGCTGATGAAGCAGCAGAAAGCAGAAGGAGAAGCCATTGTTACTACAGTCTTATTCGATCACGATTATGAGTTATTACATGACCGAATAAATGTTAAGGGTATATCTCCTATTACAGAAGAGGATTATGAGGTAGGCGGGACTACTGCACTATTAGACGCCATTGGTTTTACCGTTCAAAAAATGGTGAATGTACAAAAGAGGACAAGTGAGAGTGAACGAGCAGAAAAGGTCCTTTTCGTGATTACAACGGATGGGATGGAAAATGCCAGCCGCGAATTTACAACTGACAAAATCAAAAAAATAATTCAGCATCAAAAAGACAAATATGGCTGGGAATTCCTGTTCCTCGGAGCAAATATCGATGCGGTCACAACCGCTGCTCAATTTGGAATCGAAGAGGAATTTGCTGTGGATTATCATGCTGATCATGTAGGAACTCAAGTTAATTATGAAGCGGTTAATGAAGCTGTGATTACCCTTCGAAGCGGCAAAAAGATTGACAGAACCTGGAAAGAAGGGATTGAAAGGGATTATAATCGTCGTTTACGGAATAAATGACTAACTAAGGAAAGGTATGATACACAATTCTTGTAACAGTTATTTTTACTTTAGTACTTTTAAGTGGAATCTATTATTTATTACGAAATCTATTCAATTTGAAAAAGGCAGCAGATGTCTCAAAAGATGCACTTTATCCAATAAATGAAAGTGAGTTTGCAGGTATTATTATTCCGACTGATTGGAAATCAATGGAGCCGCTGACGAAAAACACAAGGTCCTATCGATATGTCAAATGGGGTACGATTGCTGCCCTTGGTTTATTAACAGCTCTTTTTGTGCTGGTCTTAACGACAGATTGGTTTGAATCTTCATTTTTCAGCTTGGCTTATCTGTTCTTCATCATTATTGGCTCGGTTCGACATCGTGGCAATTTATTTCTTTTGCCAAATGGAATAATACTTAATGGGAAATTTGTATCATACAATCAAATTAAACATTATGAAACAGAGCAAATCGTTCGATGGCATAGTTTATATGGTCTCGATACAAACGTGAACAATGCGTTTAAGGTGACATTTATACTGAAAAGGACTATTTTTCAGCCTCAATTCATAGTTGTACAGAATGCTGATCAGCTTAAACACATAAGTGCATTGCTTCTCCAAAAAGGCGTTCCTTATAAACAAAATTCTTCAAATCATGGTGCCTGACCTTGAGTGTTGTTAAGCGGGTCAGGCCCCAACTGTTTGGCAATTTTGTTAAAATGGTTTTATTGTCATCAGAATAATTAAAAGAATAGCCGCCATATGTAAAATGTTATTTAATGGAATTGCTTGTTTTGCCAGTTTTTTATATTCTTCAGGCAACTCTTCACCTTGATGTTTTTCAAGGACCTCGATTTGAAGTTTAGCTTTCTTCGGAAGGATTCCGGCGGCAATGGGTTGAACGGCTATGTAGATGACAATTGAGGCAATATACCAAATTTCCTTGAATAATTCCGGATGGATTATGGCCATGATAATCCCTGTGATTAGCAGTGTAATGCTTCCGATTTTGGCTAATTTCTCTGTTCCTTGTGAAACCAATAGAGCAAACTTTGCTTGAGATACATTTTTTACCTTTCCCATTAAAACAGGCATGCCAAAAGTAGCCCCTAGTCCAACTACGGCCGCTACAATGTGGATCAGCAATATGAATGTGTATAATGTCATGATTTCACCTCCTACTTTTTTACTACTTTTAATTTTACTGAATATCTGAATAATTAGAACTATTATTTTTTGCTCCTTTTGTATGTAATAAAAAAACTAACTGATCATCAAAAAAAGTGCCTGCTGCGGCATCCGGAACTTGAATGGTGCCTGGCACTTTTGTTATTTTGTCGTAATGAGATGCTCAACAAAATCATCTTCATTTGTTCCCAAAAACAATGGAATGAATAATCAGCTTAACCTTTCTTTTAGAAAATATGTAGTGGATTTCACACGAAGGGCACACCAGCTTGCGGATCCGGCCAACCAGAATAGCAGCGGCATAAACCATAAATTTGCTACGATAATAAATCAGCTTAACCCCCAGTTCAAAACTTCACTTTTAACATAAAAAGGATCCCAATAGTCAAAAACCCTTGCAGAGTGGAACGGAAATAATAGAAAGATTCCAATATTTGTAAGCCAATCAATATCATATCTTCTTATCTGCCTATTTTGAGCCATTCAATTTCCCCCTTGACATTTGCTTCTTCATCAAATTTTACAGGTGAAAAGGCATATAGAATAGTGGGTTTTGGTGATTTTATTGAAAATAATGACATTAATGTCAGGGTGATACAGGACTTTCCCAAAACATACACTCTTCTAAGGAACGTATTTCAATTTAGACATTAGGGAGAGGGAAATATGAACTTCGAGATGCAAAAAGCCAATATGCTGGCAGAAGAGATAAATGGTTTTATTCAATATGTCCAAAGATGTTATAAAGTGGAGAACAGCCTTAATCCAAACAAAGATAAAATATATCAAATTAAACTTTGGATGGATGATTTTAAGTTTCACATATTAGCCGATGAACTCCACAGAATAAATCAGTATTCCTGGGACGAAAAGTACACTTTCTATCTAGTTGACCATTTTCAACAAGGGATTAACATTATTGATGAATACGTAACCAATAACTACAATGACTTATTTCTCTTTACCGCTAGACTATACACGCTTAAGAACCTCATTCAACTATTACAAAAGTAAGGAACAGATTATTGAATCCGCATGCTACATAGCAATTAATCAATAGACGAATCAACCAAGGATGGAAATTAGTGTTTTGATTGGTTAACTCCTACCACTATATTAGTTTATATAGTAAAATAAGATGAATGTATAGCAATAGCAATGATAAATTTAGATAATGTGGAGGATCTAAGGTGACCTATCAATTAAATAACAGATTTAAAATGTTTACATTGAATTCAAATCAAACACTTGCAGCTGAGATGGCTGAGCTTTTAGGCTGTGAGCTGGGCAAATGCTCTGTTACGAAATTTAGTGATGGTGAAATTCAAATTCATATTGAAGAAAGCGTTCGCGGAAGTGAGGTATTTATTGTTCAATCTACTTCCTCTCCAGTTAATGAAAATGTGATGGAGCTTCTTATCATGATTGACTCCTTGAAACGGGCATCTGCTAAAGCGATTAATGTTGTTATTCCATACTATGGGTATGGACGCCAAGACCGAAAAGCTCGTTCACGAGAACCAATTACGGCTAAACTTGTCGCAAACCTTTTGGAAGCTGCCGGAGCAACAAGAGTGCTGACAATGGACCTTCATACACCTCAGCTTCAAGGTTTTTTTGATATACCGGTTGAACATCTGTTTGGTGTTCCAATCCTTACACAGTATTATGAAAATAAAGGATTAGACAATATTGTCGTTGTTGCGCCGCATAATGGCAGTATCGGAAGAGCAAGAAAAATGGCTAAGCTATTACATTCTCCACTTGCCCTGATTGATAAAAGAAAACTAGAAGAAAATGAGATTGAAACCTTTTTTGTCATTGGTAATGTTGAAGGGAAAAATGCCATTATTATTGATGATCTAATTGATACTGCTGAAACCATCACCTCAGCGGCTCAGGCGCTGGCAGAAAATGGTGCAACATCCATCTATGCCGGATGTACACATCCTGTATTCACAGCACAGGCGATTGAAAAAATAGAGCAATCACCAATTAAAGAATTAGTGGTAACAAACACGATTGTGTTACCAGAAGAGAAAAAAATTGAAAAAATAAAAACAATATCTGTCGCTCCATTGCTTGTAGAGGCAATTGACCGGATTCATAACGAGAAAGCGGTAAGTCCTTTATTTGAATAAGATTTTTCTATGCATCCAGTAGCCAACGCTAAGTAAAGAAGATAAAAAATACAATGCCGATCTCCTAGCAAGTGTAAGGAGGTTGGCATTTTCTTATACCGCTGTTTGTTGTATATAAATGATTTTGGAGTTGAAAAGATGAGCAGTATTTTTGCAAAATGGTATGACATTTTTATGAAGCCTTTGGAAAAGAAGAAATTTAAACAAATTCGAAAGAAACTTTTGGCAAACGCTACGGGAAGCGTCCTTGAATTGGGTTCAGGCACTGGAGTGAATTTTCCCTATTATACTTCTGCTGAAAAAGTTACAGCGGTAGAACCAAGCTTACATATGATTGAGCAATCCATTTCCAAACAAAAACAATCGGTTATTCCAATTGAAGTGGTTCAGGCAGTTGCAGAGGATTTACCATTTAAGGCAGATATGTTTGATACAGTTGTAGCCACGCTCGTATTTTGTACGATTCCAAATCCGGAAAAAGCAATCTTGGAAATGAAACGAGTATGTAAACTTAATGGAAAAATCCTCCTATTTGAACATGTGAAAATGGAAAATCGCATACTTGGGACCATTCAGGAGCTGTTAACACCTGTTTGGAAAAAAATTTGTGATGGATGCTGTTTAAATAGAAATACCATTAAGCTATTAAACGGACATGATATTATGATGACGAGGGTGCAAAAATACTCCAAGGATTTATTTGTTTTGGTAGAGTCTGTAAATAAGAAGTAAAGAATAAGATGAGGAAGATGGTTTTCATTAGAAAGGCGGACCGAGTGATGTCTTATCATGCTGACGATGCAAAGGCTATAGAAATTCGACCAGATTGGCTCCAAAGTTATATAGATTCCCCTGAAAAACAAAGACAGTTATATAAACGGACATTGATTATTGTTGTTCTCTCACAAATCTTTGGTGGTGCTGGGCTTGCTGCGGGCATTACTGTTGGTGCCCTGATTGCTCAAGATATGCTCGGCACTGATCAATTTGCGGGTGTTCCAACTGCTTTGTTCACGTTGGGCTCCGCTGCTGCTGCGTATATTGTGGGGCGGCTATCTCAACGGTTTGGACGCCGCTCAGGGCTAGCCGCCGGATTTTTGACAGGCGGAATTGGCGCTATCGGTGTTGTGATTGCTGCAATAACCAATAATATTCTATTACTATTTGCCTCTCTATTAATCTATGGCGCCGGATCAGCAACCAATCTGCAAGCACGCTATGCGGGTACCGACATGGCTAGTTCAAAACAGCGGGCAACAGCCATCAGTACTGCTATGGTTTCCACCACGTTTGGAGCCGTTGCAGGCCCCAACATGGTGGAGGTAATGGGGGAATTTGCCACGTCAATTGGAATTCCAGCATTAGCGGGCCCCTTCATTCTGGCTGCCACAGCTTTTATTCTAGCGGGTTTGGTGCTTTTAGTATTCCTGCGTCCCGACCCTCTTGTAGTAGCTAATGTCATTGCGCGAGTGAAAAGCAAAGAAGAGGTAAATCTATCAATAGAGACCCCTAGGGACACTCAAGAAATAAATAATCACGGAGTTGTTTTGGGAACTGTCCTAATGATTGTAACTCAGCTGGTTATGGTAGGCATTATGACCATGACTCCAGTCCACATGAGGCACCATGGTCATGGATTAAGTGAGGTGGGAATGGTCATCGGTATTCATGTAGCTTTCATGTTTTTGCCGTCCTTTTTTACCGGTATTCTCGTTGATAAAATTGGTCGTTCGGCAATGGCAATTGCAGCTGGTATTACTTTGCTTGCTGCCGGAGTGATCGCAGCTTTTGCATCTGCAGATTCCATGGCAGGCATCATCACCGCTCTCGCTTTGCTAGGGCTAGGCTGGAACTTTGGCTTGATTTGCGGCACAGCGCTTGTTGTAGACTCAACTCTTCCCACCACGCGTGCTAAGACCCAAGGAACGGTAGATGTGTTGATTGCATTAGCCGGTGCCACCGGAGGAGTACTTTCGGGTATGGTAGCCGCTCACTCTAGTTATGCTGTACTTTCACTTGCTGGAGGTTTCTTATCATTATTGTTGATTCCGGTAGTTGTTTGGTCTCGTAATAAATAATTCCTGGTTAACGGTACGATAAAATGCTGTTCTATCGCGGAAAAAGGAGCAGGCATTATTTTAGAAAAGGTGGTTACCTAATAATATAATGGTCAAGTAGGGAATAATAGTTTTCGGAAGGAGTTGTTCCAAATGGCACAATCATTAGAAGGTAAAGTTGCAATTGTAACGGGTGCTGGAAGAGGAATTGGTAAGGCGATTGCGATTGCATTAGCAAATGAAGGGGTAAAGGTCGGTTTGCTGGCAAGAACAGAAGCTGCATTAAAGGAAGTCGCAAGCGAAGTGGCTGGTTTGGGAGTGAAAGCAGCATATGCAGCTGTTGATGTTTCATCATTAGAACAGGTAAATCAAGCCATTGAAAAATTGACGAACGAATTAGGGACAGCAGATATTCTGATTAATAATGCTGGAATAGGAAAATTTGCGACACTTTTAGAAATGGACCCAGAAGAATGGAAGAAGATCATTGATGTTAATATTATGGGAACATATCATGTTACCCGTGCAGTTCTACCACAATTAATTGAAAAAAATGGCGGCGATATTATTAATATTTCATCAACTAATGGGTTGAACGGTGCAGCCACATCTAGTGCATATAGCGCCTCTAAATTTGGTGTAATCGGTCTAACTGAATCATTAGCGCAAGAAGTCCGCAGAAACAATATTCGGGTGACGGCCTTAACTCCTAGCACTGTAGCTACAGAACTGGCTGTCAAAACCAATTTAATTGCTGAAAATAATGAAGACAAGTATATGCAGCCAGAAGATATTGCCGAATTTATTGTTTCCCAATTAAAATTACATCCACGAGTTTATATCAAAGCAGCCAGCCTTTTGGCAACCAATCCATTTTAATCCAAAACGAAGTCAGCTCTACTGACTTCGTTTTTTTATGTTGTTGTCTTCGAGAAAAGTCAGGGAAAATCTTCTTCAAGATTGTTTGTTGTTATTTTCTAAAATGGCTAAGCGGATAAGCTTCACTTTAATATCTTTGCTTAATGAAAGCCATTCATGTTTATTAATTCTCATGATCCATCCCTCCATTTATTTGCAACTATATTTCATCTTCCTAGTATTCGTTTACCCAAATATTTCAAATTTCTAAACCTTTAATCCTTTTTCATTTTCTTTTATTTTTCTACATTTTTTTCATTCTTCCCTTTTAATAGAAAGGTAATTAAATGTATGAAAATGATTAAAACAATCAATGTTGTGGTAAACAAACAAAAAGATAGGAGATGATCGGATGAATGAACAAAAACACAGCTATTATATTAATATCCAATCACAGGAAATTTTCAGAGGTCCTCTCGATGGAGAGTGGGATTTTAAAATCGAAGCAACGGAATCTCAAGTGGCTGTCATTGAACGTCTATTTGACCGTAATGACATAACAGATTGGGAAAGCTATTTTCGATCCCATATTCCTTTTCTAGAGTATCACCACCAGCCTCAAAATATGGAATATGATCGGAGATTGGTGCTGATCTATACCATCCTTTTTTACTTGGGTGACGCAAACAGCCGTGCACATATTAGAGATATGGGAATATTAAATGAGGAAATTGCTAATGATCATTGCAAGAGATTTTAAACTTCTTGCACATTATTCCTTTTTGTTTATTTCATTTCACAAAGGGGTATTAAATTGAAAATTATAGATTAATAGGAGGAAGATAAGATGAACAATGAAAAATACCCAAGCAAAATACCTGCACAGGAGCAAAAGAAGCAGCCGGGAATCCAAAAGGATATGACACCAGTCCCGGAAACCATGAATCCCAAATATAAGGGTAGTGACAAGCTGAAAGGGAAGAACGCTATTATTACGGGTGGAGATAGTGGGATAGGGCGAGCAGTATCTATTGCTTTTGCAAAAGAAGGAGCAAATGTTGTAATCATGTATTTAAGTGAAAACCATGATGCGGAAGAAACGAAACAACTTGTCGAGGAACAAGGAGTAAGATGCCTATTACTTTCAGGGGATATTGGTGATGAAACCTTTTGTCAGGAAGCTGTTCAACAAACAGTAGATGAACTAGGCGGACTTGATTTATTAGTGAATAATGCAGGGGAGCAGCATCCTCAGGAAAGCATTGTTGACATTTCCACAGATCAGCTGGAAAAGACGTTTCGAACAAATATTTTCTCCATGTTTCATTTAACAAAAGCGGCATTACCACACCTTAAGGCAGGGAGCGCCATTATTAATACGACATCAATTACAGCCTACAAAGGACATCCAACGCTTGTCGATTATTCTGCTACAAAAGGGGCAATCACGTCTTTCACTCGTTCTCTTGCCATCCAGTTAGCGGAAAAAGGAATCAGGGTGAATGGAGTCGCTCCGGGACCAATTTGGACTCCACTCATTCCATCTACTTTTACGGAAGAAGAAGTAAGTAAATTTGGGCAAGACACATTGATAAAGCGACCAGGGCAGCCGGAAGAACTTGCTCCAGCTTATGTATATCTTGCTTCCAACATCGATTCTTCCTTTGTAACAGGGCAAATTCTCCATGTGAATGGTGGAACTATTGTAAATGGCTAAATGGCAAATTAAAAAACAACGCGGTTAGTTCTATGTAAGGAGGGACTGACCGCAGTGGTTCGATTTTACAGTTTTGTACGAAGACTTAAGAGTTCAGGGAAAAATGATTGGTCAAGAACCTTTTTTAGATAGGTTACACCGGATGATCCTCCAGTACCTTTCTTATGACCGATAATTCTTTCTACTGTGGACATGTGGTTATAGCGCCAGAGCTGCTGCTGATGACCAATGTCTACTAGCTTTTCTGCAAGCTCATATAAATTCCAATATTGACCGGTGTTGCGATAAACGGTCAGCCATGCCTCTTCAACACTTAGATCGGGTTCATAGCTTTGGGACAAGTCCCGATTAAGAACGTTTTTATTAATTGGTAATCCATGGACGGAGAGTGCTGTGATGGCTGCATCATAAATACTTGGTTCATGCAGTGACTTCAACATAGTTTCAGATAGCCCTATTTGGTGTTTATAAACCGCCAAGGTGTGAGCATTTTTTTGTCCAAGTGCAAACTCAATTAGGCGGTTTTGATAGGATTGGAATCCGGAGGAATGCCCAAGTTTACCACGAAACTGCATATAATCTGCAGGGGTCAGAGTTGTAAGAACGTTCCATGATTGGATGAGCTGTTGCTGAATTCTAGATACGCGCGACAGCATTTTAAATGATGGCTCCAGATCGTTCTGAAGAATACACTGAATCGCAGCATTCAATTCATGGAGAATAAGCTTCATCCATAATTCGCTTGTTTGATGTATGATTATAAACAGCATTTCATCGTGGTGATTCGATAGGCGCTGCTGGCTTGAAAGAATAGTTTCAAGGTGAAGGTAATCACCATAAGACATATTTTTTTGAAAATCAGTTTGAATTTCATTTTCTAGTTCTGAAGTCTTTTTTTCCTCTCCATTTTCTTGGTTCCTCATTAAACTCATCCCCCTTAATACTAGTTACTATAATATGTGAGTTTTAAATTATATAGTAATAAATTTAATGATTAGCTTTGTGATGATGATGATATTATGTGTTGCTTTGGCTAGTGTTTACGTATCAATGGAATAAACGAAATATTGTAGGTGGAAAATCAACCTAATTGACAGCAAAAACCTCCATTGATATATTGATTTTATGAAAACAATAAAAACGATTGAGCGTCCTGTGTTAAGAGATCAAGTATATGAATCTTTAAAAAAAGCAATTATTACATTGGAATTAGAACCTGGACAACGAATATTAGATAAAGAATTGGCGATTGAATTTGGAGTCAGCAGAACACCTGTTAGGGAAGCGCTGAAAAGACTAGAGGATGAAGGGCTTGTTGAATCGCTGCCAGGTTCCCAGACTAGAATTACCAAAGTTAATTTGGAAGAGGCTAGAAACGCATTTACGGTTGTTGCCACCTTAAATAGTCTTGCTGCACGTCTTGCTGTTCCACTAATGACAAACGAAGATATACATTTAATGGAACTTAGCAATAGTCAGTTACATGATGCATTAACTAGAAAGGATGTTGTTTGTGCTGTAGAGGCAGATGATCAATTTCATCTAGTTCTATTAAAGGCTTCAAGGAACTCGGAAATTGAATTAGCCCTAGAACGAATCATGCCTAAGATTCGAAGATTAGAGTTCTCTAAATTCAGTTCATTTGACGGTCAAACTTCCCTCAAGCAGCATCAGGAAATCATTTTAGCTTGTAAAGGGAAAAATCATAACCTGGCTTCCACTCTTGTAGAGGAGAATTGGTTAAGTTTAGGCAGGGTATTAGTTGGAGATCAGGAAATCCAAGAATAATGAGTTATGCGTAGAGTACATATTCAGGTGTACTCTTTTTTATTTCCATATAAATTGACAAAATTATCAAAAAATAGATTGACCACCAAAGTGATATGCGATATATTGGTTTTAAGTAATGGGCCATTTCACTTTACATACCGTTCTTATTGAAAAAAGATGTGTGTCAACCGCTCATGAGGCAAGCGAATTGGTTATAGTCTATGTCTCTTCTCAAAAAGTCTGAAGTTTTTAGAGGTAGTCTTGTAAAATAACAAATTGGGAGGAATCACAATGAGTTCAATCACAACTAAAACGGATACTTTTGAAGTACATGATGAAAAGGTATTAAATTGGGCAAAGGAAATCATTGAAAATAGCTCTTCTCCAAGATTGATTCAGAAGGAAATTATTGATGCGGTTGATAGAAATGCCATTTGGAGGGGGCAGGAGTGCCTCAATTTATTAGCCCCGGAAGCCCCAACAAGTCCAACCGTTCGCCAATTGTTAGCATCCGAAGTAGGTACGAGAGCTGCAGAAGGGCATATTGGACCTACACAAAGGTGGTTTTCCGGTACCAAATATATCGATGAAATTGAATCATTATGTGTGGAGCTATTAAAAAAGGTTTTTAATTGTAATTACGCAGATCACCGTCTTGTAGCAAGCATGATCGGAAACATGACCGTTTATGCTGCTCTGACAAAACCAGGGGACAATATTTTGACGATTGCTCAGCCTTTAGGGGGACATTCTAGCAATCGTTATGACGGACCTGCTGGGATTCGAGGGTTAAATATTTATGATGTTCCGATGGATCCGGTTGATTTGGTGGTTGATCTCGATGAATTTGCAAAAATAGCTAGACAGGTGAAACCTCGCTTGGTAACGCTTGGTGCCTCTATGACTCTTTTCCCATTCCCGTTAAAAGAAATGTCAGAGATTGTCAGTGAGTGGGGAGGCAAGATTTTCTTTGATGGTGCTCACCAGCTTGGCCTTATTGGGGGCGGACAATTCCAGGATCCATTAAACGAGGGAGCATGCATTATGACAGGTTCAGCTGGCAAAACCTTCAGTGGTCCGCAAAGCGGTATCATTGTTTGGAATGATCCGGAGCTTACACAACCAGTTTGTGATACGATTTTCCCAGCATTAGCGGCCACACACCAAGTAAACCGTGTTGCTGCATTGGCTGCTTCAGCGGCTGAATTCCTTGCATTTGGAAAAGAGTATATGGCACAAATTGTCGCCAATTCCAAAGCACTAGCAAAAGCGCTGCACAATCGAGGAATCAATGTACTTGGTGCGCATAAAGGTTTCACAGAAACACATCAAGTGATTCTTGACGTTAAACGTTTTGGCGGAGGCTTAGAAGTTGCCCATAAGTTAGCTAAGGCAAATATTATTACCAATAAAAATCTAATTCCAAGTGATAAACCAGAAGATTGGAATTTTCCAAGTGGACTACGGATTGGAACCATCGAAATTACACGTTTAGGAATGAAAGAAGCAGAGATGGACATTATTGCAGACAATATTGTCCGTGTGCTGGAGGATCAAGAACCAGTCGAAACGATTCGCAAGCGTATCATTGAAATGCGGTCTGGTTATCAGAAGATTCATTACTGTTTCGATTAATAGGAGAGACGGTCAGAACATGGTAAAATAAAGTTGGAACAGATATTATTGAGATCATTTTAGGAGTTTTCAAATGGACACACGAACCAAATGGAATATGAAACATCAAGATCGCTTGAATGTTAGTAAGAAACCTATTCCCAATCCTAGATTAAAGAAACTGTCCCCATTTCTAAAGGGAGGGACTGCACTTGATCTGGCTTGCGGTCTTGGTGGAAACAGTTTGTTTCTGGCAAGGATGAATTATCAAGTTCAGGCAATGGATGTTTCGGATGTTGCCATTAACTATATTCAAGAGCAGGCTGCAAGCCATAAGCTTACCATCGCTCCAAGGGTATGTGACCTTACCGAATGGAAATATGGAGGTTGGGAGAACATTTCCTATGATCTAGTAGTTATAACGTATTACCTCGATCGCTCGCTTTTCAATATTGTGAAAAAAATCATAAATAAAAATGGTTATTTTTTCATGGAAACCTACTATCATTCACCGCAAACCGAAAATCAGGGAGTATCGAATCAGTACAAATTAAAGCCGAAAGAGTTATTAAATGAATTTGAGGATTGGACGATCCTTTTTTTTGAAGAAAATGAAACGGAGTGCAGGCAAACCATTTTTTGTCAGAAACGATGAAAGGGCATGGCATTTTTAGCAATAACCGCGCAGTTGATAATTACAATGACAGGGAACCACACGGATTAATTCATAATAAAAAAATAGTAAAATAAAAAATGCTGCAGTCATAACCAGGCTGCAGCATTTTCTTTTTTATAAATACGGACTTTCATGTTTAGCTTTGAGACGGTTCCAACGGCGTTCTACTTCATCATTAAACATTTGCAGCATCACATTGCTTTCTTCTTTTAGTAAATGCTTCGTTTTCCCCATCAGCTTCAACCACTCCGATACAGCTAAGCGTTTCTTTTTAGCTTCTGGATCATAAGTAATGGTTGTGATTCCTCGTTCGACCTCATAAAGAGGGAAGAAGCAGGAGTTAACAGCAGCCTCTACGATTGTTTGGCCTAATTCATCCTTTGATTTCCAATTTAGTGGGCAGGTAATTAAAATTTTTCCGTAAACCAAGCCTTCATTTTTCGCATACCATTGTGCCTTCGCTGCCTTCTTTAACAGGTCGCGGTCAAACGCCTCCGTTCCGGTAAAAACATATGGAATATGAGTGGCCGCCATGATCTGCGCTGTATCCTTATGATGGAACGGCTTCCCATTCTGGAAGGAACCAACATTTGATGTGCTCGTCATATGTCCCATCGGTGTCGAATAGGAGAGTTGGCTGCCGGTATTCATGTAACCTTCGTTATCATATTCAAGGATAATCATTTTATGGTTACGCAATGCCGTTCCGATGGCAGGACCCATGCCAATATCCATGCCGCCATCGCCTGTCACCATCACAAAGGTAAAATCATCGCTCAGACCTAAATCTGCTAATTCACCGCGGCGTTTTCTTTCATGGAACATTTCCACAAGACCCGATAACGTAGCGGAGCCATTTTGGAATAGATTATGGATGTAAGTCGCTTTATGAGCGCTGTACGGGAACCCGGTCGTCACAACCATTGCACAGCCGGTATGGAAAAGTGCGACAATATCTCCTTCAATTCCTTTAAAAAACAACTCCAGTCCCGAGAAAATACCACATCCTGGACAAGCGCCGTGTCCGGAAGCTAACCGTTTGGGCTTTTTCGTCAAGCTCCGCATTGGAGGGATTTTAACCTTAAGCTCACTCGTATTTTCATCAGGCGTGACGGTGATGAGACCTGTGTTTAAATCTTCTTTTTTCATTGGATTTAAGACGCGTTTAGGTGCATATTCCGATCTGCCAGGATTATGTCCGAAGTAGTCAAACGACTTTTCCGTTATACCAGTATCAGCGGCTTCTTTTGCTAATTGGAAAAAGTGCTCGGCATCATCGGCGTAGAAATCTTTGCCACCTAAACCGTAAATCCGATTTATGACCTTTGTACTTACATTTCCTGCTGTTTGGAGCGCTGCCTTTACCTCAAGTGCCATATTTCCGCCGTGAGCTCCATAGGAGTCTGCACGATCACCAATCGTAACCGCTTTCACATTTTTTAACACTTCCGCTATTTGTTTTTGGGGGAAGGGGCGTATCATATTGGGTGAGATGACCCCGGCTTTTATTCCTTGTGAGCGAAGGCGGTCCACCACATCTTTACAAACCTCAGCAGCAGAATTCAGCATGAAGACAGCCACTTCTGCGTCATCCATCCGGTATAGATCAAGAACTGGATACTCGCGTCCTGTCAATTCCGCATATTCCTTTGAAATTCGCTCAAACACAGCCTCAGCTCTATACATAGCCTCAGATTGTTGATAACAGTTGTTGATATAATCGGGTTCATTCATATAAGGTCCGATCGTTACCGGATTCTCACGATCTAGGGCATGAGTAAAGCTTGTTGGTAATTCGCCAATAAACTTTTGAACATCTTCTCTCTTTTTTATAACATTGACACGTCTTTTTTGATGGGAGGTGAAATATCCGTCGTATGATACAATGACGGGCAGCCGGACTTCACTATCTTCTGCTAGTTTAATCGCGATGATGTTCATATCATAGACGATTTGCGGATCACGCGCCATTAAGATGGGCCATCCGGTGTTTAACGCGAAATATAAATCTGAATGATCTCCATGAATATTTAATGGTCCTGATACAGAGCGATTAACTAAATTCAACACCATTGGAAAGCGGGTTCCTGATTGAACGGGGAGCTGCTCAAGCATGTAAAGAAAACCATTTGCACTTGTTGCGTTAAATACACGACCCCCACCAGTTGATGCCCCATAGCAGATACCAGCTGATCCATGTTCGCCATCTGCAGGAATCAATACAATGTCATGTTCACCTTTGGCTTTCATCCCATCAAGGAACTGGGCAACTTCAGTGGAAGGAGAGATGGGAAAGTAGCCCATAACATGATAATTTATTTGATGGGCGGCATAAGCAGCCATTTCATTGCCGGATTCAAAAACAACACTTTGTTCAACTGACCCTTTGTGCATGGATAACTTTTCTTGATCTAAATTAATGGACATGAAGATCAGTCCTTTCCTTAATTTTGTGTGGCTAAATCAAATAGGTGCGGTACACGATTACTGTCTGCGTAGCCGTCATTGTATTCTCTTTCTCCTGATAATGCCTCGACAGGACAAGCGGTAACGCATTTCAAACAGCCTTTACAATATTGATAGTCAATTCCTTTAAGGAACATTTGTGGCCGGCCTCGTTTGTCTGCTTTTTCTTCCCATACAAAGCAAAAGTCTGGACAGGCGGTATCGCAGGCCGCACAATTAATACATTTATCTTCATGGAAATGCGGCAGCATCCCTGCACGAGAAATGCTTAAATCCTTTAAAATGCTGTTTCCAGGATTTGTGATTGTGCCGCCAATCGCTTGCGTTTGATAGCCAAGAAGCGGTTCTGCACGTGTAAATGGTTTAGGTTCGAACGCCTCATCGAGCGAGAATATTTTGAATTCCACTTCATTGTACCCGCGCTCAAACGTACGGATATTGGGCTCCACAAAATGCGGATACTTTTTCTCAAAGGTACGGCGAATCGTTTGTTTCATCGACTCAGGGTCTAAGAAGTCCAAAATCCGATAAAGCGCTCCCAACATGGCGGTATTGGCTTTTGTTTGTTCTTCCAAGGCAATTCCAGTTGCATCAATGATGGCTATTGTTCCACCGGGAATTTTCATAAGTTGCTTCAGTTCGTCAGGGGATTTTTGTGAATTCACTAAGATGGTACTGTCGGGATAAATTCCGCTTGTGCAATCAATGGTTTTAAATAGGGCATCATGGAAAATGCCGACAACGTGAGGGCGTTCAATGGGTGTAGTGTCTCTGATGTTTGTTTCCGGGTCGCAAAAGCGAATATGCGCTTTAACGGGAGAGCCTTTCTTTTCTGATCCATAGGATGAAAAGCCGACACCGTTTAGTCCATTTCCAACTACTCCATCCTCGGAAAGCATTTTTCCGGCTAAATTCGCTCCTAACCCGCCAATAGATTCCAGGCGAATCTCAAAAAAACCTAAGTCATTCATTTTTGGCAGTTTTGACAATCGTATTCCTCCTAACTATTAATTGTTTTTAATATTATAAATTTTCTATAAATTATTTCATTTTCATTGTAACAGGACTGAAAATGAAATACAACAGATTATTAAGTAAAAAAAATTTCACTTCAAAACCCTTGTTATTAAGCGGTTTTTGGATTGATATCATATATTGGTTTATTACAAAAAGAGTTTTGATATAGTACAGATTTTAAATGTTGTATAACAGTATTGATTGTTTTACGATAAATTAATTATGTTAACCAGTAATACATGCAACAAGACCAAACAGGAGACAAATCACTAATTACGGTCCCGTAGAACTTCTTTATGGTAAAATTAGTATAAAATGGCGGTTGCAAACCTCGGATTGCCCGCGGGTGGAAATAGGGAGGCAGAAGGAAGCATGAAAATTGTTATTGCTGGTGGTTCTGGATTTATTGGGAAAAAATTGACCGACCTTCTACTTAAAGAGGGACATACTATCGTTATCTTAACTAGGAAGAATCAGCGGCCTTCGAGGGATGTATCGTATGTAAGGTGGCTGGAAGAAAGCACTGCTCCCGAAAATGAAATAAAAAATGCGGATGTATTAATAAACTTAGCGGGAGTTTCCATCAACGATGGCAGATGGAATGCAAACCATCAAAAACAAATATATGACAGTCGGATGCAAGCAACTGATGAGTTAGTTAGAATAATCGCTTCCTTGAATGAAAAACCTTCTTTACTAGTCAATGCGAGTGCAATTGGCATTTATCCCTCTTCAGAAAATGCAGTATATACAGAAGAGTCCCTAAAAAGGGCAAATGATTTTCTTGGACAGACAGTAACGGACTGGGAGAACAAAGCAAAAGTAGTAGAGTCACAAAACATTCGAACCGTTTTCATGCGGTTCGGTGTGGTACTAGGTAAGGAAGGCGGAGCACTTCCGCTCATGGCACTGCCCTATAAATTGTACGCCGGAGGTACAGTTGGCTCGGGTGAACAGTGGGTGTCCTGGGTCCATGTGGACGATGTAGTTCGAGCCATTTCATTTGCTATTGAAAATGATCATCTGAGAGGTCCTGTAAATGTCACTTCTCCATCCCCAATCAAGATGAAGGAGTTTGGAAAAACAATTGGTACTGTATTACATCGTCCACATTGGCTTCCTGTCCCATCATTTGCCATGAAAATGGCACTTGGACAAAAGAGTTCACTTGTTCTAGAAGGACAGTATGTTATCCCAAAAATCTTAATAAGTGAAGGCTTTGAATTCAAGTTTCCTTCACTCCAATCTGCTTTGGAGGATTTGATTACAAATTAGTCCGGATTGGCGTCTCCGTAACTTGGATTATCAAGGGGATTCATTGCTACCATTATCATTTGTACAGCGATCGAAGCCTTACAAGATTTTAAGAAAGCTAGGTTTCCCAATCGTGACATGTAACATCAAAAAGAGGTAGAATAGGGTGTTAAGCACATAGGGAAGAAACAACTGTATGGGGGAAGGGTTTATGGTTGGAGTAAAAACAGTAAAAATAGATGGTGAATGTATCTATATTTTTAACAGTGCTATCTATCTTTTTGAATCAAGCATTGGATTTACGTTGGAATTGGATATCATAGTAAGTGAAGTTACTGTAAAAAAGTATAAAAAAGAGGAAACCCTTATTATTGAGATTGAATTGGAGGATGGCCGTAATATTCATTCGATTATGCATGTAAAAATCCTTTCAGGCGGTTTGCCGCAGCTTAATTTATTTTGTGAGCTCGCTGACATTCAAGAGTTTGATGGATTACATATTGTAACCGAAAATGATGCTTGGTTTCCGAACATAGAAGAAGGCATTACATTAGAAGAAATAAGAAAAGTGGAAATGCCAATTGAAGAGGTCAGTTTAAAATTAAAACTGCCAATCGACCAGGTTGAATGGTTAAAGAGTCAAAAAAAACGACAATTAAATGAAATGTTCCAAGAATTCATATATGATAATTGGAAAAAAAATAATAGCTAATCCAATTAGATTTACATTTATAAAGGGGGACTATCTTGGGTAAGCAGGGAATAATCTCATTAGGAGAAGCATTTGTAGACTATATTTCAATAGATAGAACGAATACTGAATATCAGCAGTTGCTAGGAGGCGCTACCGTAAATGTAGCAGTGGGTTCACGGAGACTTGGGATTCCAACCTATTATTTGTGTAAATTTGGTAAGGATGAGATCAGTGAATTTGTAGAAAATGAATTAAGAAAAGACCGGATTGATACTGACTTTTCTATCCACTCTCCGAAGAAAAAAATCTGTGGTGTATATGTTCATATAAATGAAAACGGAGAACGATATTTCCATTCTTATTCGAACCCGACACCGGATGAAGTTCTATCGGCAGATGAATTAACGAGAGAGGTTTTTGAACAAGCTAAAATCTTTTATTTTGGTTCTGGAACACTTTTTCTGAATAAAGCAAAACAGACAACAGAAGCTGCAATCAAATATGCGAAAGAATCCCAAAATATGATTGCCTTTGATGCAAACATTCGTCCTAAGAGGTGGGAGAGCGAGGAACATTGCCGTAAAACAATTGCAGCATTTCTCAAACAGGCAGATATCGTTAAGCTTGCGGAAGATGAGTTGAATTTTTTAACAGAAACAGACTCATTAGAAGAAGGTATAGAAAAATTATCAACCTATCAAATTCCTTTTCTCTTCATAACGATGGGAAGGAAAGGGGCTTGTGCTGTAATCAATGGAAACAATATTTTTGTTTCTGCCCCGACGGTCAATGCCATCGATACAACCGGAGCAGGTGATGCCTTTATGTCAGCACTTTTATATTGTTTTCACGAACAAGGAAAGCCAGCCACTCAATCCCAATTAACAAATTATCTTCAGTTTTCAAATCATGTTGGTGCTGCTGCGACAACGGAAATCGGATCATTGTCCGCTAATTTTGATTTAACCGTTTGGAAAAAGCAATTCCTTTTTAAAACAAGATAATCTTGTCAAGACTGTAAAGGAAGACTTTAGCAGAGGATGGAGTTGCGCGAATGAAAACCCCTTTTGATTACCCGGAAATTTTCTATAACGAAGCCATTTTCTATTTAGAGGCTAAATGGGGACGCCGCTTAAGTGACCATGAGCGACATGTACTAATTGAAGGTTATCGTTTTGGCAGAATGGTCGAGGCAGAAAGTGAAATCAAGATTTTGTTTGCGAATTAATTCAGGAAGGAAGGGGGTGTTCCAAATCGGAACACCCCTTTTTCTGAAATCGACAAGTTAGTGCTCCTGTTGATTTCGTAACGATTGTTCAGCATAGGCGATTAGGCGTTTGGTCATTTCACCGCCGACTGAACCGTTTGCTCGTGCGGTCGTATCAGCACCTAGCTCCACTCCAAACTCGTTGGCGATTTCTTCTTTCATCTGATCCAAAACATTGCCTGCACCAGGAACCAATAGTTTGTTTCTAGCCATGATACATCACTCCCGACGAAGTTTTTTGAGCAATTTAGAATATTGCTCGACTATATTTTATCCTAATAATGAATTCAAATTCAGATAAGACCGTTACAAGACTTGGAAAACCCGCAATTTCAAGCAAACGAGCAGGAAAGAATAGACTTCCTTTATCCACAATATTTGTAAGGGTCCTGCGACTTTTGTCGTATTTTTGGGTTTAAAAGCGCCAAAATACAATTTTGGATGTATAATAAGGACTTGCATAAATTAAAGGAGGAATTACTTTGATGGAATGGACATTAGCCGGATTATTTTTACTATCCGCTATCTTACTAATTATATCACTAGTAAAATCTAATCGGTCAGCTAAGGCAGAACATGAACAAATTGATCTGATTCATATATCGACAATGAAAGAAATTAATGCCCTTCAAGATTCCATTCGAAATCTTGAGCTTGATCTGGAAGTGGTTACGAATGAGGCAGGGATTTCACTTTCTACTGAGGAAAAACAATTAAAGCGTGAGGTATTAGATTTATTTAGAAGAAATTACTCTGTTGCAAGCATTGCAGAAATGAAACAGATTACTGAAAATGAAATCGAACAGATTATTGCTCCTTATCAGCAGCAGGTAAGTGATGAAGGGAGTGCCGCTGCCAATGAGAATTAATTTACTGAGCAGCTTTGCAGGCGGAATATTGATTAGCACATTGATTTGCGGTGCTATTTACTTTGTTGACAAGAGTGACGGAAAGGCACCTGCCACCACAGCCAAATCAAGCACAACGGTAAAAATATCAGAAAATGAAATGAAAAAAGAGCTTGAAACGAAAGGATATGTCGTTCAATCCAAAACTGAATATGACCAGAATTTGAAGGATGCCAAGGCAGCAGTAGAAAAGAAAAACCCTTCTGAAAACAACGAACCTGCCAAAACAGTCACAAAAGTGATTGTGAATGTATCAGAAGGTATGACGAGCATTGACGTCGGCAAGGCACTAGTACAAGGAAACTTGGTGCAGGATGCATTTGCTTTTTCTCAGGATATCGAGCAAAAGGGGATAGAAAATCGTTTGCGTCCAGGGGTATATGTCGTGGACAGTGAAATGACTTACGATCAAGTGGTTGCGGCGATATATAAATAACCTCCGTTACCAAATAAGAAGCGAACAGTTTACAAACTGTTCGCTTTCCTTTTATCATTTATTAATTGAACCTCGAGCCATTTTCGTACACTATTGATAAACCAGATTCTCGTACTTTTTTGCAGGTCAGTAATGGTTATTGTTTTTTCGCCAATTTCACCATTATTTAGCAACTGCTCACGAAAAGTTCCTGCTAGTAAGCCGCTTTTTAATGGGGGTGTCCATAATAACCCATCTATTTCCAAGACAACGTTCCCATTTGTAAATTCAGTCAACTCCCCATCATTGTTCCAAAGGAGCACATCGAACATATCGGCGGGTTTTCGTACCTGAAATTGTGAATACATATCCCTGTTAGTCGTTTTATGGTAGAGGAAGATATTGTTCTTATCTACGGGTATATCAGCAAGCAGCACCTTCAAATCTGCCCCTGGATGTGTAATTAAATTTCCTTCGATGTCAATGTCGCCGTTTTTAGACAAAAGGAGACGTACCTTTAGCTTACCACTGCGATTTTTCATTGAAAATTTATCCAATGCCCTTTTTACATCGGTTAGATTGCACTGAAATCCGAAGTAGTTAGCTGAATTTTTCAAACGATTGAGATGTTCTACTAATAAGAAATAAGTTCCATTATTTAAAAACAAACTTTCCAACAATTGAAATTCAGGTCTGTTCTCTTTAAGTAAGCTTGCTTTGGCCAGGATTTCTTGATATTCCCCCTCAGTAGTGGAATCCCAAGTGATTCCTCCGCCAACACCATAGGTAGCTTGGCTAGATTGATGTTCAATCATTACGGTTCTAATCGGCACATTAAAGATAGCTTCCTTTTCCGGTGTGATAAATCCAATCGCCCCACAATATACCTCACGCGGTTCCTGCTCTAAGTCTGCAATAATGTTCATCGTGCTAATTTTTGGCGCACCTGTAATGGATCCACATGGAAAAAGAGCCTTAAAGATTTCAACGAGTCTGGTATTGCTTGACACCCGTGCATTGATCGTTGAAGTCATTTGATGAACGGTAGGGTATTGCTCAATTTCAAATAACTTTGTTACAGACACTGTTCCTGGTTCGGCGATTATGCCTAAGTCGTTTCGCAGCAAGTCGACAATCATCACATTTTCAGCACGATTTTTATCTGAATGATAAAGCCAATTGGCGTTTGCTTGATCCTCAGCTGCCGATTTTCCTCTTTTCGATGTACCTTTCATCGGCCGGGTGGTAATTTTGTCATCTTTTAAGTGAAAAAACAATTCAGGTGAGGCGGATAAAATACTTTGTTCACCGGTGTTGATGTATGCACTGTAATTGGAAGATTGTGCCCTTTTAAGATTTTCAAAAAAAGCGATATCGTCCCCTTGGAAATGAGATTTAAGACGTATCGTATAGTTTGTCTGATAAGTATCACCACGTTCTATCGATTCCTTTATAGATAGAATCGCTTGATCGTATTCCGCCATACTAATTGATGGTATCCATTCCGTGAGACTGTAGGTGGCGTTGCTGTTAAGCGATTGCGGCAATGGATTTTGAAAAATGCCAAACCATAAGAGAGGCATTTTACCTCCGCTTCTAACGCTATAAGCAGTATCGAAGGCAGCTGCACTCTCATAGGAAAGAAACCCTGCAGCATAATAACCGTTCTCAACAGCATCCTCAACTAGTTTAAGGCTTGGCAATACCTCATCGATTGTATACGCTGTAATCACCTTAAATGGATTTTGAAAAGTCAGCGGTTTTATTATACCGTTTGAATCTGCAAATTCAAAAGATAAGAGAGGCTTTTGTATATTCATTTTTACATTCCTTTTTAAAAAAATTCTCTAACATCTGTAAGCCGTTTTTCGTCAAGATAGACTCGGGGTGGAATTGAACGCCTTCCACTTTATATTGATTATGACGGATTGCCATTATTTCTCCATCCTCACTTCTTGCACTGATTTCTAGACAAGTTGGAAGGGTGGACTCATCGATGATTAATGAATGATATCTTGTTACCTGGAATGGAGATGGTAAATCACGAAAAATCCCATTTTGATCATGTGTAAGAGATGAGATTTTTCCATGCATGGGTTTTAAAGCTTTAATAATGATTCCACCAAACGCTTGCGCAATAATTTGATGCCCTAAACAAACCCCTAATATGGGGATTTCTCGATAAAATCTTTTCACAATATCTAAACATAGACCGGCTGAATCGGGATTACCTGGCCCTGGAGAAAGTAGAAGATGATCAGGCTTCATTTCTTCTATCATTTTTAGCGACAATTGATCATTCCGGATCACAACAACATCTTCGCCAATTGTTTGGATATATTGGACTAAATTGAACGTAAATGAGTCATAGTTGTCAATTACTAAAATCACTGGTTACTCTGGCTCCATTTCTATATTGTTTTTTTACGCTAAGCACAATCTCCATTTGAAGATTGGTATCAACCCTTTTCATGTTAAAGTGAAAATAGTCAGATGTAAATATTAATAGGGACTTTTTATTTTAATTTATCGTACCTCATGAATATTTATTATAGTAGAATAATAATAAAGATGAAATCGCTTTCTTGATTTTACGTACTTGTTATTGTCGATATGACGATTGTCCTATATTTATCAATAATTACTAAGTTTTCAAAGTTTGTTCAATATTTCACAATGTATTATATAAAATTCATGTTATGATAAATACATAAAGAACAAGGAGTGATGATAGATGATGATTTGTGAATGGAAAACCTTCTCAACCGATTCTGAAACCTATACTCAAGAATTATTTGAAGAAACAGTGGGTGATGAATTTGAAGCCATGTTATTTAAAGAAAACGAAGAAATTCCTGCTTTTATTTGGACGGTAAATTACGTTATCATCGTCAAAAAATATTCAAAAGTCCTAACTGACATTTTATTTGAAAAAATTCCAAGAAATCCTGTTTGCGAGTAAAACGCTCCTGATATTTTTTTGATCACACATGTGAAATAATTCACAAATTAAGGTTTGTGAATGATCAAAATATGTGCTTTTAAACAATTGGAGGGAACAAACATGGCAGTGGTAGAAAAATCGCTAAAAGAAAAACAATCGGTGACCAACATGATTGATGCTTTGGTGGAAAACGGTCTAAAAGCATTAGAGGAATTTCGCAGCTTTGATCAAGAAATGATTAACCAAATTGTCAAGCAAATGGCCTTGGCGGGTCTTGATCAGCATATGCCCCTTGCAAAATTGGCTGTTGAAGAAACCGGAAGAGGGGTATATGAGGATAAAATCATTAAAAATATGTTTGCAACTGAATATGTCTACCATAATATCAAATACGATAAAACCGTTGGAATCATCAATGAAAACGAGCATGAGGGTATGATTGAAATCGCTGAACCTGTAGGTGTGGTTGCAGGGGTTACACCTGTCACAAACCCAACCTCTACTACGATGTTTAAATCACTTATTTCGATCAAGACGAGGAATCCTATTATTTTTGCCTTTCATCCATCTGCACAAAAATGCAGTAGTGAAGCAGCTCGAATCCTGAGAGATGCTGCAATCAAAGCCGGAGCACCGGAAAATTGCATTCAATGGATTGAAACCCCATCCCTTGAGGCTACACAAGCATTGATGAACCACAATAAAATATCGATGATTCTGGCAACCGGCGGGGCTGGCATGGTCAAATCCGCATACAGTTCAGGAAAACCAGCCCTTGGGGTTGGACCTGGAAATGTCCCTTGCTATATTGAAAAAACGGCTCATCTTCATCAGGCGGTCAATGACTTAATATTATCCAAAACGTTTGATAACGGAATGATTTGTGCTTCTGAACAAGCAGTTATTATCGATAAAGAAATTTACTCAGAAGTGAAAGAGGAAATGATTGCGAACAATTGCTATTTCTTAAATAAGGAAGAAAAAGAAAAGGTTGAAAAATTAGTCATCAATGAACAATCCTGTGCGGTAAATCCAAACATTGTTGGGATGGCTGCGTCCAAAATTGCCGCCCTAGCAGGTGTGAAGGTTCCAGAACACACGAAAATTCTCGTCGCGGAAATAAAAGGAGTCGGTCCCAAATTTCCACTATCAAGAGAAAAATTAAGTCCTGTCTTAGCCTGCTACAAGGTCAGCAGTCATGATGAAGGCTATAGAAGGGCAGAAGAGATGCTGGAGTTTGGCGGTCTAGGGCATTCCGCTGTGATTCATACCAATGATCAAACGGTCATCAAAGAGTATGGATTAAGGATGAAAGCAGGAAGGATTATCGTAAACGCTCCATCCTCCCAAGGGGCAATTGGTGATATTTATAATGGATATATTCCTTCCTTGACTCTTGGCTGCGGTTCATATGGCGGAAATTCAGTGTCCACTAACGTTGGGGCGATACATTTAATCAATATAAAAAAAGTAGCGAAAAGGAATGTCAATATGCAGTGGTTTAAAGTGCCGTCCAAAATATACTTTGAGAAAAACTCTACTCAGTATCTAGCAAAGATGCCGAAAATCTCAAAAGCTTTTATTGTCACTGACCCCGGCATGGTGAAACTGGGCTATGTTGATAAGGTGCTTTACTATTTACGGAAGCGGCCAGATTATGTCCACTGTGAGATTTTTTCCGAGGTGGAACCAGATCCATCCATTGAAACAGTGATGAAAGGCGCAGAAAGGATGGCGAAATTCCAGCCGGATGTCATAATTGCTCTTGGCGGTGGTTCAGCAATGGATGCTGCTAAAGGAATGTGGTTGTTTTATGAATTTCCTGATACCGAATTCTTTGGCTTAAAACAAAAATTCCTGGATATTCGCAAACGAATCGTAAAATATCCACGTCTTGGAGAAAGGGCGCAATTCGTTGCCATTCCTACGACTTCCGGTACAGGATCAGAAGTAACCTCATTCTCCGTGATTACCGATAAGGAATCAAATACGAAATACCCGCTCGCTGATTATGAATTGACACCAGATGTGGCGATTATTGATCCCCAGTTCGTCATGACGGTACCAAAACACATTACAGCCGATACAGGTTTGGATGTATTAACATATGCGATAGAAGCGTATGTATCCTGTATGGCCAATGACTTTACAGATGGACTGGCGATGAAAGCAATCCAATTGGTCTTTGAATACCTGCCAAGAGCCTACAAAAATGGCAGTGATGAAGAGGCACGTGAAAAGGTTCATAATGCTTCAACAATTGCGGGTATGGCATTTGCAAATGCCTTTTTAGGAATAAACCATAGTCTAGCTCATAAATTAGGAGCTGAATTCCATATTGCACATGGACGTGCGAATGCGGTACTTTTGCCGCATGTTATTCGCTACAATGCCACAAAACCGAAGAAGTTTACCGCATTTCCAAAGTATAACCACTTCAAAGCAGATAAACGTTATGCAGAAATTGCTAGAACTTTGGGTTTCCCAGCAAACACAACTGAGGAAGGTGTTGAGAGTCTCGTGCAGGCTATCATTCAATTAGCCAAAGAACTAGAAGTCCCAATGAGTTTAGAGGCAAACAATATCGATCAAGCAGACTTCGAAAGCAAAGTTGATTTCTTAGCAGATCGTGCGTTTGAAGATCAATGTACAACTGCCAATCCAAAGCTTCCGTTAGTTACAGAATTAGCGGAGATTTACCGATTAGCGTATAAAGGAATGTAAACCATTTTTGGGTTCAGACCACTGGTGCAGCAATATTTTAAACGCCGGGGGTCTAGCCCATTTTTAAATAAAAAAATAGCAATGACATAACTAACGATGTATACTAATTATTGTATTTTTACAATTCGAAAATATCCAAGCAGGTGGAATGATGGGAAAAACAATAGTAGAAAAACTAAATCTACAGAAATATAAAAAAATAGCCGTACTACATTTACCCTATGGTGCTGATTATTTGGCAGAACTCACTGGTTATGATAATGAACTGCGCGAACATTCATATGATCTTATTTTTGCCTTTGTATTAGATATGGCATCTTTACAGGAACTTGTAAAAAAGGTCATTGATAAAAATTATCTAAATAAAAACGGCTATATGTATCTGGCTTATCCAAAAAAGGGAAATAAAATCTATCCAACCTTCATTCATCGTGATGATTTGTTAAGCGGGATAGGTGCAGATCAAGATGGCTATATTGGGACAAGCACGATCAAATTTTCTCGTATGGTCGGGTTAGATGAGGTTTTTACGGTGGTTGGTCTGAAAGAAGATTCAAAATCCAAAAATCAAACATCTCCGAAAGCGAGTCAATGTGTGGATGATTATATTTCCTATATTCCAGTGGTAGAAAAGGATTTACAGGATACACCGGACTTACTTGCCTTCTATCAATCACTTACCCCTGGGTACCGTAAAGATTGGGCTCGATATGTATACAGTGCAAAACAAGAGGTAACAAAAGCAAAACGACGCGAGGAAATGAAAATGATTCTCGGAAAAGGTTACAAGAGCCGCGAGTTATATCGAAGCGGAAATTAAAAGTCCGCTGACATATTACCTGTTTAAAATTATGTCTCATAATTTAAGATACAAAGACATTAACTTAAACAGGGGGTGTTTGCGATGAATGAGCACGAGGGCAGAAGGGGACAGCAGCAAAATACCCAATTTCCCTTGAAAGTCTCTTATTCACGAACAAACAAAATCGTTTTGGGTGCTGTCTTCACTGCTCTGGCAGCAATCTTTCAGTCAGCTGGTGTTTTTGCTGGCATTGGTTATGCATTAAGTATTTTAACCACCTTGCCAATTGTCCTTTCATGTTTGATTTCTTTAAGGATTGGAATTATGTCATATTTTAATACTATATTATTATTAATGATTTTCCTGCCTAGCGAGCTGTTTGTATTTCCTTTTACAACTGGATTATTAGGGATTAGCTTAGGGACAGCATTTAAGTTTTGGAAGAATTGGCTGTCAATCACCGTGTTTGGTGGCAGTTCACTAACAGCAGGGATCATGGCTTTATTATATGTTTTTGGTTTTCCTGTCTTAGGCCCAACCGTTTCTCATACCTTTAATAGTAAGGTAGTCCTATTAATCTTTCTGTTTTCATTAGTTTATAGTTGGATTTGGATGGTCCTAGGCAAGAAGGCAGCAAGGTTATTGATGAAATCTACGATTGTGAAAAAATAAGGCTGCCTAGCCCTTTGGGGGAATTGGCAGCCTTGTTACGTTTATTATTTATCGAGCATGTTAACCGGTAAAATCCCTTTTAGTGCTGACTCTTCGTCATTCGTTAACGGAATTAACGGCAGGCGGACACCGCCAACATTGACTCCAGTTAGATTCAAGGCCGCTTTAACCGGTGTTGGGTTTGGTGCAGCAAATAGGGCTTTCATGAGCGGGAGAAGATGCCAATGTGCTGATGCTGCCTCCTTCAAATGCCCATTTTTAAAATTAGTCACCATTTCCTGCATTTCATTACCAATGACATGGGAAGCAACAGATATAATTCCTGTACCGCCAATCGCTAAAATGGGCAATGTTAGTCCATCATCGCCACTGTAAAGCGTAAAATCTTCAGAAGTTTGACTTATAATTTCTGCGATCGCATCTAGATTGCCGCTTGCTTCTTTGATGGAGACAATGTTGTTAATGTTTGAAAGCCGGACAATAGTGTCCACATCCATGTTGATGCCAGTTCGGCCCGGGATATTATAAAGCATTACCGGCAAAGAAGTTGATTCGGCGATGGCTTTAAAGTGTTGGAATAACCCTTCTTGGGATGGCTTGTTATAGTAGGGAACAACAAGCATAATCCCGTCAACGCCAGTCTCCTCCGCAAGTTTTGTAAGGCTAATTGAAGCCCTTGTGTCATTTGATCCCGTACCTGCAATGACCGGAACTCTTCCATTTACAATTTCAACCACAAATTTAAATAAAGCGACTTTTTCCTCGGTTGTTAAGGTAGGGGACTCACCTGTTGTCCCAGCAACAACCAATCCATCGGTTCCATTTGCAAGTAAATGATTCACTAAATTCCGTGTTGCGTCAAAATCAATTTCACCATTTTGATCAAATGGAGTCACCATTGCAGTTAATACTTGGCCAAAATTCATCATTCTCACCCTTTTTCATTTTTTTAGAAATTAGAGGGGCAGAGGCCACTTTTTTATCAACGCAAAAAAGCAGCAACGAGGGTACGCTGCTGCAGTAGAAACATAATATAAAACAAAGTTCCTATGCGTGAGATAGCCCTCCATATAGTTTCCTATATGACAATTCTGTGCTTATTCAACAACAGAACCAGCTTCAAGATGAATGAGTTCTTGGAAGCTTCGGCAAATTCCCCTTTCCACCATTCTCAGTGGATCTCATCATCCTCAAAAAGTGTACTAATGGTCTTTGCGCCTCTATCCTCACTTCAAAAGGTATTGAAGTAAGAAAGTATTTAATTGATTTCTAATCTAACAGATAATTCATTATTATTCAAGTGATTTGTCCAATTGAAACGCTTTAATGAACAGCAAATTTATAATATTTCAATTTTTTGTTATCATTATATGGGGTATCATTCGTCATAAAATGTGAATGAACTAGTAAAGTACAGATTGGACAACTAAAATGAGCTTAAGAAAACTAAAATGAAAAGGTGTTATATGGAAAAGGTAATTGTGATAGGAGCAGGGATTCTCGGTGCCTCCACCGCTTATCACCTTGCTAATTTAGGGGTAAAAGTTACTTTAATTGACCGCCACGACCGTGGACAGGCAACAGATGCGGCTGCAGGGATTGTTTGTCCTTGGCTTTCGCAGCGACGGAATAAAGCCTGGTATAGCCTGGCAAAAGGGGGAGCGCGCTATTATCCTGAATTAATTGCTCAATTGGAAGCAGAGGGCGAAAATGATACAGGGTACAAAAGGGTTGGAGCCATTAGTCTTCATACAGACAGTAATAAGCTGGAGCAGATGGCGGAGCGCGCCGAAAAACGCCGGGAGGATGCCCCGGAAATTGGTGAAATATCCATTTTGTCACCTACGGAAACGAAAAGTCTATTTCCACCGGTCTCAGAGGTGTTTGGTTCCGTTCATATAAGTGGTGGAGCACGAGTAAATGGCAGAGCTTTACGGGATTCGCTGGTCCATACTTCAATAAAGAATGGAGTGACTATCCTGAGAGGGAATGCTGCCATTATTTATGAAGGAAATCGAGTTATTGGGATTAGGCACGAAGGAACTCTTTTGTTGGCGGATCAAGTAATTGTTACGGCAGGGGCGTGGTCAAAAGAACTTTTGCAGCCACTGGGCGTGGAATTCTTAGTCAAACCACAAAAGGCACAGATTGTTCATCTGGAATTGCCTGAAACGGATACAAATTCATGGCCGGTTGTCATGCCACTCCATAACCAGTACATCCTTACCTTTGAAAATGGCCGGGTAATCGTGGGTTCCACACATGAAAATGAAGCTGGATTTGACATTCGAGTAACGGCCGGTGGTATTCATGAGATCTTAAACCAAGCCTTAGAGGTGGCACCAGGTCTATCGAACGGTACTTTACTTGAAACAAGGGTGGGGTTTCGACCTTTCACCCCGGGTTTTTTACCAGTGGCAGGGCCATTACCACATTTCGAAGGAATTTATGTTGCCAATGGACTTGGCGCCTCAGGGCTAACTAGCGGACCATATCTTGGTGCAGAGATAGCTAAGCATGTGATGGGTAAACAGACAGAGATTGATTTTGGTTCCTATGCCGTATCGGGAGCTCTTTAAAGACAGTATTTATTATTTTAAAAAATAAAAAGAGGAGCCGCCAAGATAAAATGGCGCTCCCACCTAAAAGCCCTATTACTCGACCGTAACCGATAATGATTTAACTAAGACCGACGGAGAACCAACTGGTGTAAGCGGGAAGATTAGATCCTCACCAATTTCTTCGACATCCTTTAATAATTGATAGAAATTACCGGCGATGGTCATTAAATTTACCGGATATTGAATCTCCCCATCAGCAACATAGAATCCATTTGCAGCGACGGAAAAGTCACCAGAAACCGTATTTGCCCCGGAATGCAAGCCCGATAGACTAGTTATGAATATCCCTTCATTCATTCTGCCGAGCAAATCTTCAAACGATACTGCGGAAGGCTTCAGGAAAAGATTAGAAGGACCGACCTTAACTGCACTTTTATAAGAATCCTTATGTGCATGACCGGTAGTCTCAGTTTGTTCCTTTTTCGCTGTTTTTTGATTGTGAAGCAAGGATTGTAATACTCCTGATTCTACTAATGTCAGTTTCTTCGACGCAACGCCCTCACTGTCAAAGGTTCTACTGGCAAGACCATCCTCTAGAAATGGGTCATCGAGAATCGTAATCTTTTGCCCGGCAATTTTCTTACCTAGCTTATCCTTTAAGGATGAAATACCTGCTTGTGTGTTCTCAGCAGAAAAATTAGACGAGAATGTCGCTAACAGACTTGCAGCTGCATCATTTCGTAATAGAACGGGGTATTCCTTGCTGGCAATATTTCTGGACCCTAATTGTGAAAGTGCTTCCTCTGCGGCTTTTCTAGCCATTTCCTTGGCATCCAACTGATAGAAGTCTTTTGTCACTTTAAATTCAAAGGAAGTTTTCGTTTCCTCACCGTCTTTTACGATGGCTTCCGTAATGACATACATATAATTCATTTGGTCGGTTAAAGACAAACCTTTACTATTGGACAGATTCCGAGAAACTGTTTCTGTCCGTATCATGCAATAATCGGTCGCCACAATTCGAGTATCTATTGCAAGTAATTCACGTTCAACATCTTTAATAAATTTTATTTTTTCGGGAATGGATACTTCATTTAAGGATGTTGAGAAGAAGTTTCCTTGTTCATACTGACTGCTTCCGGCAAAAATTTCTTCAATATCTTCATCATGCATGATCTGTGTATTTTCTTTTGCGTTTTCCAGCAAGAAAGGGATGGAAGCCTCTTCAACTTTTTCGGAATAGGCATAACCCATTTTCCCATCAATGATACCGCGGAAGGAAACTCCGCCGTCTTCAGCAATTTCATATTGATCAATTTCGCCATTGTATACTTGACAGCCAAAGACTTCTTTCCTTTCATAATACATTTCTACATCCGTGTATCCGCGGTTTTGTGCCTCATTAAATAATTTCGCTTGAAATTCTTGAATGTTCACGGCTTATTCCCCCTTCGTCCCGCCGACAGTAATTTCGCTTACACGGATCATTGGCTGACCCACATTCACTGGAATACTTCCACTCAATGAACCGCACATTCCGGCGCCATGACCCAAATTATTGCCGACCATATCAACCAACTGTAATGTTTTTGGACCATTACCGATTAATGTAGCACCCTTCAAAGGTTTTCCGAGCTTGCCGTTTTTCACCTCGTACGCTTCCATGACTGCAAAGTTGTAATCACCTGTAGCCGGATTAACTTGGCCGCCGCCCATATATTTAGTGTAAATTCCTTGTTCGGTATTGGTGATAATTTCTTCTGGTGTTGATTTTCCAGGAGCAATATACGTATTCGTCATTCTTGAGGTTGGGGCAAAACGGAATGATTGTCTTCTGCCGGATCCAGTTGATTCCATACCCATTCTGCGAGAATTAAATTTATCAATTAAATAGCCTTTAAGAATCCCATTTTCGATAAGTACATTTTTTCGCGCCTTTTCGCCTTCATCATCGATATGGATGGAACCCCACTCATTTTGAATTGTCCCGTCATCAATATATGTAACAATGGAAGGAGCAACCCGTTCACCAATACGATTCGCGAACACTGAGTTGTTTTTCGCAACGGCAGTAGCTTCTAAACCGTGTCCACAAGCTTCATGAAAAATAACCCCGCCAAATTCATTGTCGATAATCACAGGGAATTTCCCGCTTGGACATGGACTGGCATCCAGCATTGTCACAGCAATACGGGCTGCTTCATTCGCATAATGGTATAAATTTAAATTTTCAAAAAACTCAAAGCCTTGATGGGCACCCGGACCATAAAAACCCGTTTCCATTTGATTATCTCTTACGGCTACTGCCTGAATGGCAAGTCTTGAGCGAACACGTTTATCTTCAATAAATTTTCCTTCGGAATTGGCAATTAGTACATTTTGTTCCTCATCCATGTAACGGACTGTGACTTGAGAGATACTAGAATGATAGTTCTTAGCAGTGGTATAAGCATTTTTCATGATGGCTGCCTTTCGGTTTTTATCTACTTCTTGTGGCAGCAGCCGAACGGGATGAATGGTTTCAAATGACTCTTGTATAAATGGGGATAGTTGATGGATCGTATTTCCACTTATTGCTTGTGCAGCGTTTTTGGCCGCTTTAAGCAGACCTTCTTTGCTGTGATCCGTTGTATAGGCATAGACGCTTTGCAACCCTCTAAACACACGGATACCTATTCCAAAATCACGACCGGATAGACAGGTTTCAATTTTCCCGCTTTGCAGTGTGAAATTATTTGTAAAACGATCTTCAACGAAAATCTCCGAAAAATCTCCACCTGTTGATAAAGCCTCTGTCAGTACGTCTTCAATTAAAGATTTGCTTAGCATAAAGACCTCCTATATTCTTTTCTATAAGACTAGAAAGAATTGAAACTTCGGTTAGAATCTTCCTAAATTGGTACCTTTTAATCATACAACATTTTTATTGTTAATGGTTAATTTTACCTTATTGGAGATGCAAATTGTTTAATGAAAGGGAAAAGTGCTTTAGGAAGAGAAGGGAAATCCAAGTGAAAAATTGAATATAAAAGGTAATATGAAAAAAGGTGGGTAATCAATGACTACAATACCTAGACCTGCATCAACTGTTGTTTTATTGGATCAATCCTCAAGGGTCTATATGACCAAAAGGCCCGAAACAATGAAATTTTTTGGCGGATATTATGTTTTTCCTGGAGGAGCGGTTGACCAGGCTGACGACATTCATGACTGTAACGGTTTAATATATGGACAACGCAATGAAACATTTGAACTTTCACACTATGTAGCTGCTGCAAGAGAATTATTCGAAGAAGTGGGGGTGCTGGTTTGTAAGAGGGAAGACGGATCTCCTGTTCTGTTTGATGTGGAAACAGAAGTGGCATACCGTCATCTCCTAATAAACGGTGAAATCTCTTTTGTACAACTGCTTCAAAAGGAAGGACTTCAATTTCGGCTTGATGACTTTTCCTATATCGGTCAAATCATTACTCCGAAGAGAAACCCGATCCGCTTTGATACACGATTTTTTCTAACTAGGCTGCCAGAAAGGCAAATCCCAAAACCTGATAATAAGGAAATTAGCGAAACCATTTGGCTTTCTCCAGCCGATGCATTAAATGCCTGTCAAAATGGGGAAATTTTAATGGCACCGCCAACGATTCATACATTAAAGACGATTATTCAACATCTAGATGGAGGTCCATTAAAGATGCCCGCATTTAACCTAAGCGATTATTTGGATGAAATGAAAGGGTAATTGGAAACTTGATTCAAATTCGGCTATTGTCCAAGCTTTTTCAAAATCACTGCTTCCAGAACCCTCCATGGCAATAGGCTTTTTAGAAACAGAGTTTGCTTGATCCCCTTCCCAATGGGATAGCGAAGATTCGGTGATTTCTTTTGTGAAGCAATTTGCGCTACAAGCCTTGCTACTTCACTCGGGTTACCATGATTCGACTTTCCGCCCTCAATTTCGCCAAGCAAACTCTTCATATAGGAAGAGTAAGGGGATTCAGAGTTAATTTCCATTCGATCCACGCTAGTCCAAATATTGGTTTGATACGAACCAGGCTCAATTAATGTGACATCTATGCCAAACGGTTTAAGTTCCAACCTTAAACTCTCGCTATAACCCTCAAGTGCATGCTTGGAAGCAGCATATGCAGATAGGCCAGGGAAACCAAATCTTCCGCTGATGCTGCTCATGTTAATAATCCTACCTTGCTTTTTTGTCCTCATAAAAGGGAGAACAGCATTTGTCACTGAAATGACCCCAAAAAAATTAGTTTCAAATTGCTGCCGGTATTCCTCAATTGAGAGATCCTCGCTAAAGCCACCAAGGGCAACCCCCGCATTGTTTACTAACACATCTATAGATGGATAATCTACAAGTAAGGTTTTAAACTCATGTATAGAGGCAGACGAACTAACGTCAAGCTGATTGATATGAATTTTATTTTCTATACCTTTTTCTTTTGCAAGTTCAACCATTGGTGTCGCTTTTTTTACATCTCTCATTGTCGCTATGACAGTATAGCCCTTCAAAGCTAGTTCAATTACGCATAACAATCCAAAGCCACTAGATGATCCTGTAACAACTGCTGTTTTACTGTTCATACATTCTCCTTTTAAAATCCTTCACCAACACGATAAATTTTCCGCGGCCGTCCCTTAGAGGTTGGAGCTTCTTCCCCAATAATTTCCGCAATACCCTCATCCACAAGACCTGTCAAAATCCTCCTGGCATTTCGTGGTGTCATTTTTAGCCATTCGGCAATCTGGCTGGCGGTAATCGAGCCATTCCCCATTCTTTTCTGTACTGATAAAATTTTATTAAAGGTTGTTATGGATATACCGCTATTTTTCAGCTTGCCACTAATTTCTTTATTCTCTGTCCGATATTGAAAGGAGATGGCTTCTTGTTCTTTCAATGGACCTTCAATCGTCCCGTCATTATCAACGAGAAAGGCGCAAAAGGAATCATAATTTTGCGCATGATTTAAGGCTAGACGGGCATTTTCTTCAGCAGTTAGGGCGGTATCGCCATAACCAATGCCGATATTCGCTGGTAAGTCAGTAATTATTGCTAATGTTTCTAATAACGACCCAATGGGCTTATCGGTCTCCTGAATAGAACCTCTTGTTGAAAAAATAACAAATACACCAGTCCCAATCGTAACGAAGGAACCTGAGATTGATTCTGCAAACTGTAAAATTGCTGCTTGAATCTCTAAATTTAAGCGATGTAAATCGTAAGATACCATATTATGATCTTCTTTTTTCTCCATCCCTTGCACTTTCACTAAAATCGCGGCAATTTGTGATTGCTTAAAATGCATCGTTTCCCATTTTTGAACCGCTGTCGATAAGGTTTCGCGGATGTTGCTTCTTGTGGGAGTTACCCTATATGTGGGAATGTTTTGCAAACGCAGTTGATCATATATGGATCGCAAACAAGTGATACAAATCTCGACTTTCTTATCTTGAAAAAGTTTTTGATGAAAGGAGAGAAGATCTTCAAGCTTAGTTTCTTTTGTAAACTCTTGTATATAAATCTGTTTGCTTGGAATCCCAAGATCGCGGTAGGTTTCCAAAATGTCACGTTCTGCCAGCATATCAATACTTATATTTTCAAGACTTTTCTTATCATTGTAGCCAATATCCACTAAGGTCTTTGTTAAACTAGAACCGTCTAATTTCAGTATAAAAAATGGTTGTTTGACGCCGCTCTTTTGAAATGATTTATAAATTGCCGGTCCTGCAAGGATCCATTGATCAACTAAATGTTGGTTTTTATGTACAATATCAGCTGCTTCTTCAGGTTTTTGATAAATAAAAGGAATAATCTGAAGCCGATCTTTATATTCGGCTGCAATTTCAGATATTAGTCGGACTGAATCATTTGGCCCAATAATTCCAGTTCTTGGTTTCAAAAGAGTTTCCCCCCATGGTAATGATGTTATTTAATTATAGCAATGTCCGATAATTTTAGGTATATATTTCCTCCATACTTAAATTTATCTCATGTATATATAATATTATCAACATAATTATAGTGAATTTTTTGAAAATTCAGTTGACATTGACTTTTTTCCTCTGTATAGTTTCATTTAAGGAACATATTAAGAATAATTCCGTATATTTAAAAGAAAGGACTGTTAGTGAATGAAAGTATCAAAGGAGAATAAAGAGCTGGAACCATTGGTTGAACAAGATCAATTCAAACATGTAATCGGTCATTTTTCCAGTGGGGTTTCGATTATTACGGTGAGAAATAATGGAGTGGATTTTGGAATTACTGCTAGTGCAGTCAGTTCCGTGTCTGTTGATCCGCCAATGCTGTTAGTATGCGTGAACAAAAGTACAGGAACCTGTCATGCAATTTCGGCCGCTGAATCTTTTACGGTAAACATCATGAATGAATCACAGAAGGATCTAGCGTTAAGATTTGCCAGGGCCAATACAGATAAATTTAGTGGTGTTGCTTTCTCATATGGTGTGTTAGGAAATCCTGTGTTAGAAGATACGCTGGCACATCTTGAATGCCGGGTGGTAGAGGAAGTGACAGGAGGGACACATTCTGTCTTTCTTGCAGAAGTACAAAAAGCTCATGCGGCGAATGGGGAGCCCTTAGTGTACTATCGTGGTAAATTTGGTCAATTTAAGGAAGCGTAAGTTTAGATAGAATCTTAGAGTAATTGTTATAAAAGGGGGAAATGATATGACGTTGATGACAGGTAAGCAATATCGTGAATCACTGAATGATGGAAGAGAAGTGTATATTGATGGGGAAAAGGTTCAGAATCTGACTGACCACCCATCATTTAAGCCAATCATTGATGTAAAAGCAAGAATGTATGATATGGCATACGAAGCAAAATATGCTGACACATTAACAACAACCTTACCAGACGGTGAAGTGGTATCTCGTGCATATAAAGCGCCTGAAACGAAGGAAGATTTACGTGCAATTCGCAAGCATGTGGAAACGGTTCTGGATGATCTTGGCGGCGTGGTTTATCGAGTTGGCGATGAAACGATTGGAGAAATGTGGTCGTTATTTGATGCTCAAGATAAATTAAATGAAATTGATCCGACATATACCAAAAATATTAAATACCATATCGACCGGGTCGCAAGGGAAGATCTGTTTCATGTTTCGGCGAACACCGATCCTAAAGGGGACAGAAGCAAATTATTCAGTGGAAAAGACGGCGGAACCTTGCTCCATGTAGTCGAAGAAAATGACCAAGGCATCATCGTAAAGGGAGCTAAATTTGAAACGGCTGCTGCCTACGCACACCAAGCCTTTGTCAAGCCGACAATTTTAGATTGGAATGCCGGTTCTGAAAAAATGGCGCCTTTTGCCTGCGGCTTCATTTGCGATATGGGCTCACCGGGCCTAAAGCATATTTGCCGTACATCCCTTGGTATAGACCGAAATCCGCAAGATTATCCAATTGCCACAAAATTTGAAGAAATTGATACCTTACTAATTTTTGATCACGTTTTAATTCCATGGGAAAATGTCCTTTTCCATCGCTCCTTAGAATCAGCTGCCTATATCCGTTCCACACTTCATCGTTATTCTGCCTTTAATTACACTCTTAGAATGCTGCGCCGGGCCGACTATTTAATTGGGGCCGCTTTATTAAATGTCGAACAAACGGGTTTAACCCATCTTCAAGCAGTAAAGGAAAAAATTTCTCAGTTGATTAATTACCGTGAAGGCATCAATGCCCATCTAACAGCCGCTGTGGCTGAAGCGGAAAGAAGCCCAGGCGGATTAATGATGCCGAACCAATCACTATTGTATACCGGCCGCGTATTTGCACTGGAAAAATTCCCGGCAATGGCCCATTTAACGAGAGAACTAGTCGGCGGCCAATTAGCAGTAACACCGGATTCCGCGACTATGGCAGATCCGGAAATCAAGCAATATTTCGATCAATATTACTCCGTTGGTGAGTGGACGCCTGAGGTCCGTGGAAAATTATTATACTTCGCTAGAGATTTGGTCAATTCCTCTTATGCGGGTCACCGGACAACGTTTGAACTGTTTGCTCAAAGTCCGCCTTTCGCGCAGCAGATGGCTGTGTTTAATAATTTTGATATGGAGCCGCAGCGAAAATTAGTGCTTCATGCTGCGGGATTGAAACAATCTGTACCGGTGACTAGTAAACAGTTGAAATTTGAAAGGAGTTTTTTCATTGGACATTTACACTCCAGGAACATTAAAGCTCCCTAAATCCGCTTTATCCATTGGTGCTCTTGACGGTGTACACCGGGGTCATCAGGCATTATTGTTAAAAACAAAAGAGCGGGCCGAGAAGCTTGGGGTTCCTTTTGTCGTCTATACTTTTGATCCGCCACCGAAGGTTTTCTTTAAAAAATGCCAAATGCTTACTACTCTGGAGGAAAAACTTAATCGCCTTGAAATGCTTGGCGCAGAATATGTTATTGTGGCGAAATTTAACGAAGCCTATACGAAACAAAGCGTTTCTGCTTTTATTCAAGAGATTCAGGCAATCAATCCTGTTGAAATCTGGGAAGGTCCAAACTTTCAATTTGGTAAAGATCGCAGGGGAAGTATTGACGATTTGCAATCCTATTTTAATGTTGGTGTGTTAAGCCCACTTAAATGTGAACAAAATGAATTAATCTCCTCGACACGTATTCGTCATCTATTACAACAAGGAAACTATTTGTCAGCCAATAATTTACTTGGAGACATCCGATGTGTCACAGAAAAAAACTATGCATTGTAAAAAACTGATTACTATTTTGTAAAAATAAAGGTTTGACCAGGAGCAACGATGGGAGTCTTCCTTATTGGTGCTCCCTATTTTTCATGATTGCCTTAATTTAATAAGTTTGAAAGAGAGGCCTGTAATTTGAAAATAAATCTCAAGCGATTACTCCTAGATCTAGAAAAATACGCCGAGTATGGCAAAAATGAACTTGGAGGTGTCACCAGGCCGAGTTTTTCCAAAGCTGACCATCAAGTACGGCAACTGTTTATTGAAGAATTAGAAGAATTGGGCCTGGAAGTAACGGTAGATGGTGCAGCAAATATCTGGGGAAAGCGGATGGGCAATGGGAAACAGAAAGGCAGTATCGTGATTGGTTCCCATTTGGACTCGGTTCCAAATGGAGGTAAATATGATGGCCCGCTGGGTGTACTTATGGCTAAGGAAATTATAAAAACGTTCATTGAAGAAAAAGTTACACTTAATCATGATCTTGAAATCGTGTCATTCACGGCAGAAGAATCCAATGATTTTAATTTATCAACATTCGGCAGCCGCGCTTTTGTCGGTCGTTTAACCACGGATATGCTAAAGGAAGCACGAAATTCAACAGGTGTTTTGCTAGATGATGAATTGAAAAAGGTTGGCGGCGGACTTGATCGTTTCATGATGATGAAAAATATGCAAAGTGGAAAAAAAGCTTTTATTGAGCTTCATATCGAACAAGGCCAAAGGTTAGAAAGTGCGAATATCTCGATGGGGGTTGTCAACAATGTGGTTGGCACGTATCGCAGTCTAGTAAAGGTAAGTGGTGAACCGAACCATTCTGGGACAACGATGATGGTAAATAGAAAAGATGCTCTTGCCGCCGCAGCGGAAATGGTTCTAGAAGTAGAAAGGTATTGCAAGAACAAAGGCGATGTTGTTGGTACAGTAGGCAAATTAAATGTTAGTCCAAATGCCGCTAATATTATTCCGGGACAGGTTGAGTTTGTTTTTGAAGTAAGAGCGGAAACTGAAGAGAAAATCCAAAATACGATAGATGCCATCAACAGTGCTTGGCAGGAGCTTGCAATCAGAAGACAAGTGAACATCCAGCAAGAAATGTTTCTTGATCAAAAACCAGCAGCTTTAGATTATGAGATTATATCGATTCTTAAAAACACTGCTAAGGAAATGGATGAGCCATGTTTGATCCTGCCTAGTATGGCGGTACATGACGCTGCCCATATGGCAAGTATTACTAAATCAGCCATGGTATTTGTGAAAAGTATTGATGGAAAAAGTCATTGCCCTGAAGAGTATAGCCATCCCGACGATATTGAAAAGGCGGGAAATTTAATTTTACAAGGAATTATTCATTTAGACCATGCGCTTTTTCGAACCGGATATTGTGTCCAAGGCGATAAATGAAGGAATTCCGAGTTTGATTCGAGTCCAATAGTTTCTACTCCTAGTAGAGATTATAAGGCTGCTGCTATTCATTTAGCCAGCCTTTTTCAGTTATTATTCTACTAAAATAAAGACGATTCATATCAAAATTAGGTCTATCATTTGGATAATTTAGTAGTTCAAACTCGAGTAGAAAAAATGTTATAGTATTTAAAAAATGATAAATTTATAAAATAAAGAATTTTTAGAAAATTTAATTGACATAAACACAGTGGATTTGTTATTTTTAATTAAAAGAATATTTAAAGAAAAAATCCGTAAATAAATCGTAACTAGATTGTTTGAACGTCAAGGCAACAAAGAGCTAAAATACTCTATTTTTAGGAGGTATCGTATGGCATTAATGACAGGTAAACAATACCGTGAGTCTCTTAATGACGGAAGGGAGGTTTTTATCGACGGGGAAAAGGTTAAGAATATTGCCGAGCACCCATCCTTTAAGCCGATTATTGATGTAAAGGCGAGAATGTATGACATGGCATTTGAAGAGAAACATTCCGAAACGATGACCACCAGACTGGAAGATGGCGAAATTGTTTCCCGCGCATACAAAATGCCTGAAACAAAAGATGACTTGTCTGCTATTCGCAAGCATGTGGAAACGGTTCTGGATGATCTTGGCGGCGTGGTTTATCGAGTTGGCGATGAAACGATTGGAGAAATGTGGTCGTTATTTGATGCTCAAGATAAATTAAATGAAATTGATCCGACATATGCCAAAAATATTAAATACCATATCGACCGGGTCGCAAGGGAAGATCTGTTTCATGTTTCGGCGAACACCGATCCTAAAGGGGACAGAAGCAAATTATTCAGTGGAAAAGACGGCGGAACCTTGCTCCATGTAGTCGAAGAAAATGACCAAGGCATCATCGTAAAGGGAGCTAAATTTGAAACGGCCGCTGCCTACGCACACCAAGCCTTTGTCAAGCCGACGATTTTAGATTGGAATGCCGGTTCTGAAAAAATGGCGCCTTTTGCCTGCGGCTTCATTTGCGATATGGGCTCACCGGGCCTAAAGCATATTTGCCGCACATCCCTTGGTATAGACCGAAATCCGCAAGATTATCCAATTGCCACAAAATTTGAAGAAATTGATACCTTACTAATTTTTGATCACGTTTTAATTCCATGGGAAAATGTCCTTTTCCATCGCTCCTTAGAATCAGCTGCCTATATCCGTTCCACACTTCATCGTTATTCTGCCTTTAATTACACTCTTAGAATGCTGCGCCGGGCCGACTATTTAATTGGGGCCGCTTTATTAAATGTCGAACAAACGGGTTTAACCCATCTTCAAGCAGTAAAGGAAAAAATTTCTCAGTTGATTAATTACCGTGAAGGCATCAATGCCCATCTAACAGCCGCTGTGGCTGAAGCGGAAAGAAGCCCAGGCGGATTAATGATGCCGAACCAATCACTATTGTATACCGGCCGCGTATTTGCACTGGAAAAATTCCCGGCAATGGCCCATTTAACGAGAGAACTAGTCGGCGGCCAATTAGCAGTAACACCGGATTCCGCGACTATGGCAGATCCGGAAATCAAGCAATATTTCGATCAATATTACTCCGTTGGTGAGTGGACGCCTGAGGACCGTGGAAAATTATTATACTTCGCTAGAGATTTGGTCAATTCCTCTTATGCGGGTCACCGGACAACGTTTGAACTGTTTGCTCAAAGTCCGCCTTTCGCGCAACAGATGGCTGTGTTTAATAATTTTGATATGGAGCCACAGCGAAAATTAGTGCGAAAAGCAGCAGGGCTTCAAACCAAAAACGATAAATCATCCATCAGTCTTCCATGATTTGGCAGGGAATGGATGTTTAAGAGATTAGCAAAATGAACGAAGAATGAGGAGGATGTAAATTGGCAAAATCCACACATTTATTAGTGGAAAAAATGGTCATGTTCTTGGTTCTTGCAGTTTTGTTAGTAGGGTGTTCTGCCGCAAATTCATCATCGGGAAATGGCAGTTCCTCTTCAAAAAGTGGCGACACTATCAAAGTGGGATTACAAGCTCCGATGACAGGTGATAATGCCCAATATGGACAGGATATGAAAAATGGCGTTGAACTAGCTTTTAAAAAGATTAATAGTGACGGAGGAATTAACGGAAAGAAACTTAAGTTAATTGTGGGTGACGACAAAGCTACTCCATCCGAGGCAGTTGCTGTGGTAAATAAAATGATCATGAACGACGGGGTGAAAGCGATTATTGGCGGCTATAATTCATCACCAACACTTGCCGCTCAGGATGTTTCAGGACCGGCAAAAGTACTTCACTTGAATATGGGAGCGAGTCCCGATTTATCGAAAACAGGGAATAAGTATCTGTTCCGCGTCATTTTAACAGGATCTGTTTACGTCCCGGCAGTAATGAAATACATGGCTGAAGAGAAAAAGGTTAAGAAAATTGCCGCATTATTTGAAAATACGGATTATGGGATTACGATGTATGATGCTGCCAAAGAATCCACTAAAGAACTTGGTGTAGAATTTATTGCAGCTGAAAAATATAACCCTGGCGATAAAAACTTCTCGGCTCAATTATCAAAGATCAAGACACTCAATGCCGATGCAGTTATGGTTGTTGGGTTATACAATGAAGTTGCCTTAATTGAACAACAAGCTAGACAGGCAGGTTTGCATGTCCAGTTTTTCTCACCAGACGATTCCATGTATTCTGAACAGCTAATCTCATTAGGCGGGGATGCCGTTGAAGATCATATTTTTGCCTCTATGATTGATTTAAATGCAAATACAGAAGAGATGAAAGAATTTAAAAAATTAGCGGAAGAAAATAAGATTCCAGCCCAAGCCAATACGGCGATTGCTTATGATGCGGCCATGGCTCTTGCAAAGGCAATGGCAGAAGGCGGGGATGATGCTGAAAAAGCACGCGACGCTTTAGCTAACATTCAATATCAAGGTATTACCGGACCAATCAAGTTCGATAAAAACGGGGATCGTTCCAATACACCGATGATTATGCAGGTACAAAAGGGTGACTTCGTAGTTATTAAAGAATCAGAATAGGGTGATAACTTGTGTTTGTCGATCAATTAGTGAATGGTATTGTTCTAGGGAGTATATATGCGTTAATGGCCATCGGTTACACAATGGTATGGAATGTGCTTCGTTTTATCAACTTTGCACATGGTGAGGTTTATATGGGAGGGGCATTCGTGTCCCTTTATCTTCTATTATTAGATACACCTATCTGGCTTGCGTACCTTGGAGGAGTATGCGCCGGGGCACTGCTTGGTTATCTCATGGAAAAAATGGTTTATATGAGGATGAGAAACGCACCAAAACTGAATTTATTAATTGCAGCAATTGGAATTTCGATTGTTCTGCAAAATTTGGCCCAATATATTTGGGGGGCGACACCTGAAAGATTAACCTCTCCCTTTCTTTCTAAAAATATTGCTATTGGAGATATGATGATCAATCAGCATTATATTTTCATCATTATCCTTACAATTCTTGTCATGATTGTACTAGAGTTATTTATTAATAGAACGCTGATGGGTAAAGCCGTTCAAGCAGCTTCGCAAAATATTAAAGCAACCCAATTAATGGGAATTAATGCAAATAAGATTATTTCGATTACCTTTGCCATCGGATCAGCCGTCGGAGCACTTGCCGGTATTTTGGTAGGACCGGTGTTTCTCGTTTATCCTACAATGGGTGTTTTTGCCGGTTTGAAGGGATTTACAGCATCCGTTATGGGAGGAATGGGCAATATTCCAGGTGCAATGATCGCCGGCTTATTGCTTGGTATTATTGAAAGCTTCGCTGCTGGGTTCATTTCCTCCGGTTACCGAGATGCGGTTGCAATGGTCATTCTATTAATTATCTTACTTGTGCGTCCTCAAGGGATTTTTGGGAAAATTGTCCAACAGAAAGTGTAAAGGAGGGAGAAGAAATGGAACAAATCAAAAAAACAGGTTTTAGAAAAATCGTGTTTATTTTTGGAGGAATTGCATTATTTCTCCTTCCGCTTGGCATAGCAAATCCTTACATTATGTATGTTATCGATCTTATTTTAATCTATGCCATCCTTTCTTTGGGACTTGATTTAATTGTGGGTTATACAGGTCAGGTTTCCGTGGGGCATGGTGCGTTCTTTGGGATTGGTGCTTATGTAGCTGCGATTATGGCGAAAAGCCTCGGTTTTTCCCTATGGTTAACACTCCCATTTTCGATTGTCGTTACGGCGGTAATTGGGTTTGTTATTGGATTTATTGGGTTGAAATTAATTGAAGAATACCTCGTTATGGCAACACTTGCTTTTGGAACTATTATCTGGCTAGTTTTTCTTAACTGGACAGATTTAACCGGTGGTCCCATGGGGATTGCGGGAATATCAGCACCTCCAACAATTACAATAGGGTTATTTGAATTTCCATTTATCCAATACCATGATTATTATCCCTTGTTATTAATCTTTGTTTATTTAGGTATTTTGATCACATGGCTGATTATCAAATCCGGGTTTGGGCGTGCATGTACCGCCATTCGTGATGATGAATTGGCTGCTCAAGCAATGGGAATTCCTATATTTAAAACAAAAGTTACCATGTTTACCATATCATCAGCCTTTTGCGGTGCGGCCGGTGCCCTTTATGCCCACTTTCTTCATGTGGTCAGTCCGGAAACATTCGCTTTTGGAATGTCTGTCACGATCTTAACCATGGTTATGATTGGCGGGCAGGGCTCGATTGCAGGTGCAATTATTGGAGCGGTCATTCTGACGGTTTCTTCTGAAGCTTTAAGAGAAACACCAGAATTAAGAATGCTGATTTATGGATGCTTGATCGTCATTATGATTATGTTTTTCCCTAAAGGAATTATGGGACTATTCCAAATGTCCAAAAGACGTCTTCAAAAAGGATCAGGTCAAGCAGAAAAAAAGGTGGTAGAGAAAGAGGGGTTGAGTTATGAGCAGTAATCTTGTTAATAATTCAGCTATTTTAACCGTTACGAATCTCTCAAAAGCCTTCGGGGGAGTAAAGGCTGTTAACAATCTATCTTTTTCCGTTACCGAAAACAATATTCATGCCATCATTGGACCAAATGGAGCTGGTAAAAGCACACTTTTTAACCTGATCACTGGAGTGATTACACCCGACGAAGGGAAAATAAAACTAGTCAATCAAAATATCACAGCTTTGAGACCTGATATAATTGCACAGAAAGGTGTATCGCGAACCTTCCAAAATATTCGTTTATTTCCGGATATGACTGTTTTTGAAACAGTGTTGATTGGAACCTATCTGTTGACGGGCGCGAAACTTCTCCCGGCTTTATTTCGAACAAAGAACTTTCGAAACAACGAATACTCTGCCAAAAAGCTGATTGAAGAAATTTTGCATTTTGTAGGGTTGTGGGATATGCGTAATGAATATGCGGCAAAATTATCGTATGGCAACCAAAGACGAGTGGAAATCGCCAGGGCATTGGCAACCAATCCACGGCTGTTATTACTTGATGAGCCAACTGCCGGCATGAATCAGACGGAAACAAACGAGCTTATGGAACTGTTTACGCAAGTCAATAAACAGGGTATCACTATTTTAATTATTGCACATGACATGCATCTCGTGAATGCGCTGTCAAACAAAATCACTGTGATTAATTTTGGAGAAAAGCTGGTCGAAGGTCCTCCTGAAGTGATTCAGAGTCATCCTGCAGTATTGGAAGCCTATATGGGGAGGGCTGAGGTAAATGCTTAATATCTCGAATGTGAGTACCTACTATGGACAAATATGTGCTTTAGATAAGGTCAGTATTAAGGTGGAAGAAAAGGAAGCCGTCTCTGTGATTGGCGCAAATGGGGCAGGAAAGAGTACTTTATTGAAAACAATCATCGGAGAGCTCCGTCCGAAAAGCGGGGATATTCAGCTGTCCGGTAAGTCAATCGCAAATGAAAAAACGTTTAAACTAGTCAGTCGAGGTATGACACTTGTTCCCGAAGGACGGCATGTATTTCCATTACTTTCTGTTTGGGATAATTTGCTTTTGGGGGGGTATACCCTATCTGCAAAGGAACGTCAGCAACGTGCTGAAGAGGTGACAGAACCTTTTCCCATCCTCCGTGAAAGGCGGGAACAATTGGCTGGTCTTCTTTCAGGCGGAGAGCAACAAATGCTGGCTATCGCACGTGCGATGATGACAAGTCCGAAACTATTATTGCTTGATGAACCTTCTATGGGGTTATCACCTAAACTAGTATTTGAAGTGTATGATAAAATCACAGAATTGCATCAGCAAGGTACAACGATTCTATTAGTCGACCAAAACGCGGAAATGGCGATTGATTTTTGCAGCCGAGGCTATGTTTTAATGGCAGGCAGATTGGCTGGTCAAGGGACGAAAAAAGAGTTAAAAGAAAGTGAGCTTGTTCATCGGTCCTATCTTGGATAAAAGAGCAATTAATTTTTTCGCAAACTTGACAATTTTCTGAATAGACTTTATATTATGTTTAAGGACCAAATAAGGATTAATTCCTTAAATGACTAGAGGAGAGGATGATCAAGGATGTCAGTTCATGGTGAAACCAAAAAGGTAGAAATTCAAAGATTCCGTAAATTCAAAACAGACCAGTATTATCCAAAACATTTAGGAAAACCGGAGCACCATATTGTAAATGAATTTAGTATGGCAGTAAGAGCAGGAAATCGGATTTTCTTAAGGGGACAGACAGGATTTGATTTAGATGGAAACTTTCATGGTGTTGGAGATGTAGTCGAGCAGGCAGAAATGGCTTGTACTTGTGTGAAACAGCTAATCGAAGAGGCTGGCGGTACGATTAATGATATTTGTAAAATAACAGTCTACTTGATGCACCGCGAAGATCGAAGCAAAGTTTATCCGGTTATCGGGAAACATTTCAAAGATGTTTATCCATGCAGCACAGGATTACTAGTCAGCGGTTTTGCCATGCCTGAAATGTTAATGGAAATTGATGTCGAGGCAGTAATTAGCGAATAATATAGTTTTTTTACTGATTATTATTACTATTGTTATAGTGAAAATAGTGATAATAAGTTGAATAATTGTGTCACCAAGGAGGAATTTAATGACATTTTCAGTAGCAGGACGTTGTGCTGCCACGGGTGCATTTGGAGTCGTTGTTACGTCCAGCAGTCCATCTGTTGGGGCAAGATGCCCATGGGTGAAAACAGGTGTCGGTGCTATTTTAACACAAAATGTGACTGATCCACGGTTAGCAGCAATTGGTTTTTCAGTTTTAGAAAATGGTTATGATGCGGAAGCGGCGATTCGCGCAATGAAGGCAACATCACCATTTCCGGATTACAGACAGTTGGCGGTAGTTGATGCAAACGGAAAACCAGCTGCCTTCACTGGTTCGAATGCATTAGGTGTACATGGTGAGTTTTGCGCGCAAAATGTTGCCAGCATCGGTAATTTGCTAAGTGACCCTGATATTCCGGAAGCCATGGGCCGAGAATTCCTACGGACAGAAGGGCAGCCTCTGACTGAACGGTTAATTGCTGCAATCGAAAAGGGGTTCCAAATGGGCGGGGAGCTGGATCAAGAACGCTCTATAGGACTTCTTGTTTTTACAGACGAACCGTTCGCCTATGTTGATTTACGAGTGGATTTTAGTGAGCAGCCGCTTGAGGATTTAAAAAAGCTTTGGGAAATCTACGGTCCACAGGCAAACGATTACAAAGTAAGGGCAGTCATCCCTGAAATAGCTCCATCCTATGGGGTAAAAGGTGACGAGTAATAGATTGTAATAAACCTTTAAAGCATGGTGCCTGTTCCGCTTTGATTTAATTGTCATGCGGAGACAGGCACTATTTGTTTCTTCTATTATTTGTCTAGCAATTCAGGATTAATCAAATTTTTAGGTCGATTGCCCGTAAGTCCCGCCAGCAAATTTTCAACAGCCAGGTTTGCCATTTTCAGTTCTGTTTCATGAGTGGATGAACCAATATGTGGTGTCGTTACCACATTAGGGAATTGTAGTAATGGATGATCCGGCTGGATTGGCTCGGTTCGGAATACGTCCAATGCTGCACCGTGAATCTCTTTATTTCTTAATGCCTCAATCAGTGCCGTTTCATCTACTGTTTTTCCACGTGAGCCATTCACAAAAATACATGAGTTCTTCATCAGCTTAAATTCGCGTTCCCCAATCAAATTCTCGGTTTCTGGTGTGAGGGGGGTCATTAAGCAAACAAAATCAGCTTCTTTAAGTAATGTATCAAGGTCACAGTATGTAGCATTATATCGCTCCTCTGCTGAAGCGTTGCGAGAACGGTTGTGATATAAAATGTTCATATCAAAACCGAAATGGGCACGTTTTGCAATGGCTGAACCAATTTTTCCCATTCCAATTATTCCTAAAGTTTTATGATGGACGTCAATTGCATATTGTTCTGTGGTTAAATGCTGCTTCCAATTTCCTGTTTTCACAAAGTGGTCTAATTCCGGGATCCTTCGTGCAGCTGCAAGAAGAATGCCGAAAATGGCGTCGGCTGTTGTATTCTCGAGTACGCCGGGTGTATTTGTCCCCATTACGCCCCGTTTCGTCATTTCTTCAATCGAAAGATTATTGTAGCCGGTAGAGTTATTTGAGACTATCTTTAAATTGGGTGCAAGATCTAGGAACTCCTGATCAACGGGAAGCGCCAGGCCCACAATCCCTTCTACTTCCTTTAGGGCAACTAAGAAGGAGGTATCTGTTTTTGGATCAATCCCATCAAATATTTCAACCTCAAATTTGTCCTCCAATTTTTTTAAGGCTTCGGTTAATACAAAGTTATAGGCAATGACTTTTCTCTTCATGAGCAAAATGACTCCTTCCACAAGATGATGTGATTGAATATTGACATTATGTTTCTAAATTGACATAAAGATTCGAGTGAGTCAACAATTCTGAAAATGAGAAAAATGGAAATATCATCATTTTGATTTCAAAATAGGCCTAAAGCACTATTTTAATTATATTTGACAAGTTTATTGGTCCCTCCTAATAAGAATAAATACGACAGATAGAAAATGAATAAAGGGGGATGTTTTCAATTTGAAGAAGAGAAGTTTATTTCTATCATTGGTCTTTCTTTTAGTGATGTCAATGTTTCTAGCTGCCTGTGGCAGTAAGGAGGAAGGCGGGAAAAAAGAGGGTTCAGGCGACGCGAAAAAAGCAGAAGAGAAACCAAAATTCATTAGTATTCTAACTGGGGGAACGGGTGGTACCTATTATCCACTAGGTGGATCGTTTGCGAAAATTATTAAAGATGAAACAGGTATTGAGGCAAATGCGGAGACATCAGGTGCTTCAGCGGAAAACATGACAACCCTGAAAAATGGTGATGCTGAAATTGCTTTTTCACAAACCGATATTGCTTCCTATGCGAATCAAGGAACATTAATGTTTAAGGACAAAAAAGTGGACAATGTAAAAGCGATTGCGACCCTTTACCCGGAAACGATTCAAATCGTTACTACGAAAAAGTCTGGGATTAAGTCTGTAGAAGACCTAAAGGGAAAAAAGGTTTCTGTCGGTGCCCCTGGATCTGGAACAAATCCAAATGCTGAACAAATACTCGAAGTCCACGGGATGACGTTTGATGATATTAAGAAACAAGATCTATCTTTTGATGAATCTACTCAAGGCATTCAAGATGGGACCATTGATGCAGCATTTGTAACAGCGGGAATCCCTACTGGCGCTGTTGAAAGTCTATCAGCAACAGAGGATGTTGTCATCATCCCAATAGCTCAAGACAAAATTGAGGCCTTGATTAAAAAGTACCCATATTACATTAAAGACGAGATTCCCGCTGGAACATACGGGTTAGAGGGGGCAGTTTCAACGGTAGCAGTTCAAGCGATGCTGGTGGCAAGGAGCGACCTTTCAGAACAAGTAGTTTACGATATTACGAAGGCTATCTTTGAAAATCTTGATAAAGTGACACATGCGAAAGGGAAATTAATCAAAGTAGAAAATGCGCTTAACGGTGTGGGAATTGAAGTCCATCCAGGAGCAAAAAAATATTTTGACGAAAAAGGGGTAAAAGCACAGTAAGCTGTGAATCCATTTATATCATCAAATGTTGACCGGCAGCAGAAGAGCGTGCCGGTCTCCTTTTCTCCGGTTTTTGGAATGATGTAAAGATTGAAAAGGTGTAAGGAGATATTATGAAAAATAAAAAGCTAGTACACCTGACCATTATACTAGTAATCTGCTTTGTAATTGCTATCACCTTCCTAGCGGGCATTCCGCTCCAGCAAACCATTGTATTTGAACCGAATCACTCAAATCAAAAGCTTGCTTTCATTCCAATAAAAGATGAAAAACAATTTAAGATTAAATACACCCATTCGATTCATTTATCAGATGTGATCGAAAGTTATCACATTACACCAAGACAACTGATTCGGCAAGTTGAATTGGAATATGAGGATTTTTCCATTGGTATGCCATCAAATGCTGAGGAGGGAGAAACCTTTGAACAAAAAAGTGGAAAATATTATATCAGAAACATGAAGAGAATTTTTCCTTACTTTTATTTACGAATTGGACAGGTTCGCGCCAACCATCGGGTGATTTATAAAAACACAGAATACCCATTATCACATTCGATTAAACCGGGAACGTCAGTCAAGGTTGAAATACGAAGGCTGACATTGCTTGAGCAATGGAAGGGAGTGAATATTCTTGAGTCATTATGAAGAGGCACTATCTGAAGAAAAACAGCAGGAGCTGATGGAGAAATATGATCCGGAAGCTGGAACTAGGAAATTAAAAGGTATGATGGGATGGATCACCTTTGGAGGACTGTTAGCGTTTTCCTTGTTTCAGCTTTATACGAGTATCTTTGGGGTATTAACAGCACAGCTTCAGCGCTCGATTCATTTAGGATTTGCTCTTGCACTCATTTTTTTACTTTTTCCAGCACGAAGGAAGAATAGGGGAAAAGAACATAAAGTGGCATGGTACGATATGATGCTAGCGGCATTATCAGTCATTATCGGCGCCTATTGGCCCTTGATGATTGATGATTTGGTATTGCGGGCAGGAAATGTAACTAGCTTAGATTTCTATATAGGAATGGCAGCGATTTTGTTGGTTTTAGAAGCGACGCGCCGTGCGGTTGGATTGCCTATAACCATCATCGCCGTTCTCTTTATGGTCTATGCCGTGTTTGGGCCATACATGCCGGGGTTTATTGCCCATCGCGGGCTTGATCTGGAGCGGCTGGTGCAAACGATGTTTTTTACCACTGAAGGGATCCTTGGTACGCCGCTTGCCGTTTCATCCACATTTATCTTTCTATTCTTATTATTTGGTTCCTTTTTAATCAAAACGGGGGTTGGGGAATATTTTAATGATCTTTCGATTGCAATTGCAGGGAGGAGTGTCGGAGGGCCGGCTAAGGTTGCCGTCTTTTCAAGCGCCTTGCAGGGAACAATAAGCGGCAGTTCAGTCGCGAACGTTGTGACCTCCGGCGCGTTTACGATACCGATGATGAAAAATCTTGGCTATAAAAAGGAATTTGCCGGTGCAGTGGAAGCATCGTCTTCGACCGGCGGACAATTAATGCCGCCAGTCATGGGTGCTGCTGCTTTCTTGATGGTAGAGTTCATCGGCGGAGGCATCAGTTATTGGGATATCGCTAAAGCGGCTGCTATTCCCGCGATCCTCTATTTTACCGGCATATGGATCATGACGCATTTTGAGGCCAAGCGAATCGGTCTCCGCGGTTTAACAAAAGAAGAAATGCCAAACCGGAGAGAGGTATTTGGAAATTTATACTTATTAGTACCGATAATCGCCATCATTCTTTTAATGATGTCTGGAATGAGTGTTATACGAGCGGCATTATGGTCGATTGTGATTACGGTGGTGGTTAGTGGGATTCGAAAAGAAACGCGAATTGGCCTAAAAGGAATCATTGAGGCACTTGTTGATGGGGCAAGAACTGCCCTCGGAGTAGCGGCAGCAACTGCAGCTGCGGGGATCATTGTCGGGGTGGTTACGAAAACAGGACTAGGTTTAAAAATGGCAAATGGGCTGCTTGATCTATCAGGGGGAGCACTTCTCCCAACATTATTCTTAACAATGATTGCCTCTCTCATTTTGGGGATGGGTTCGCCTACGACGGCTAATTATGTAATTACCTCAACGATTGCCGCACCTGCAATCATTTTATTAGGTGTCCCTGATTTATCAGCCCATTTGTTCGTGTTCTATTTTGGGATTGTTGCCGATATCACGCCGCCGGTGGCCTTGGCCGCTTTTGCCGCAGCAGCCATTTCGGGCGGGGAGCCTTTCAAAACAGGGGTAGAGTCCTCCAAGCTGGCCATTTCTGCCTTTATCATTCCGTATATGTTTGTCCTGTCACCTGAGTTGTTAATGATTGATACGACATGGACCTATTTGATTTGGGTTGTGTTTACCGCCTTCATTGGGATGATAGCGATTAGTGCAGGAGTAATTGGCTTTTGGATGCGAAAAATGTATTGGATTGAACGGGTGCTTGTCTTTATCTCCGGGTTATGTCTGATTTATCCAGAAAAAATTAGTGATATTATTGGCCTGGTGTCTTTTGGCCTCCTGCTCGCCCTGCAATATATGTTTAAAGGTGGCAGCAAAACAAAAGTTCAGGAAAGCTAGCGTAGTGTCCCTGTTATTGAACAGGGGCTTTTTCTATTAATAAAAAGAATAAATAGAGGAACCGACTAAATTTACTTATTACGTTCAATTTGAATAAGACGTACTATAGTAACTACTCTATTATTTTGCTAAAATATAATAGTCATTAGTTTTTTTAGGATAAATATCATATAATAACATTAAGGTGAATTTTCTGAAAAATGAAGTAATGTTGTCTTCAGGCTAGGAGGTATTGTCAGTGTGGGATTTTGATATGAATATAGATCAAATAGCGAGAATAAAAGTAATCGGTGTTGGCGGCGGTGGGAATAACGCCGTTAACCGCATGATAGAAGGCGGGATTCAAGGAGTCGAATTTATTGCAGTAAATACTGATTCACAGGCTCTTAATCTATCAAAAGCAGAGATTAAAATGCAAATTGGGGCATCATTGACTAGAGGATTAGGAGCAGGTGCGAATCCGGAAGTAGGAAGAAAGGCCGTAGAAGAAAGCAAAAATCAGCTGAAAGAGGTATTAGAAGGGGCAGATATGGTCTTTGTCACAGCCGGAATGGGCGGCGGTACAGGCACAGGGGCTGCACCGGCGATAGCGGAAATTTCTCGTACGCTCGGGGCTTTAACGATAGGTGTTGTCACTCGCCCCTTTGGATTTGAAGGGCGCAAGCGTGCGGTAAATGCAGCAAGCGGCATTGAGGCAATGAGACAAGCGGTGGATACCTTAATTATTGTTCCAAACGATCGTTTATTACAGATTGTTGATAAAAAAACACCGATGGTTGAAGCGTTTAGGGAAGCGGATAACGTCCTTCGTCAAGGTGTACAGGGAATATCGGATTTAATTGCAGTTCCTGGCTTAATCAACCTGGATTTTGCTGACGTGAAAACGATTATGACGAATCAAGGAACAGCGTTAATGGGAATTGGTGTTGCAAAAGGTCCACACCGTGCTGTTGAAGCTGCAAAAAAGGCGATTTCCAGTCCATTACTTGAAACTTCCATTAATGGAGCTCAAGGTGTACTTATGAATATCACTGGCGGCAGTAATCTCAGTTTGTATGAGGTACAAGAGGCAGCTGATATCGTAGCGTCTGCAGCAGACAAGGAATTAAATATGATTTTTGGTTCTATTATCAACGAGAGCTTAAAAGAGGAAATTATGATTACTGTTATTGCTACCGGGTTTGTTGATGATGACAGCCCTTCGCCAAAGGTGTCTGCTCCTGAAGATAAAAAACGGTCTAAACGTGAACAAACCATTGAGGAGGAGCCGGTAAACGAGTATCGACATCAAAGCCAGTACCAGGAAGAACCTCATTGGCATCAGCCAAATGAAGAGCAAAATGATCATCGTATCGATCAGCAGGAGAATGATGATTTACTAGATATCCCGGCATTTTTACGAAATCGAAATAGAAGGTCAAGATAACTGATAAACCCCCAAACCTTTATTGTTTGGGGGTTAGCTTTTTTCTTCAAGCTATTCAAAAAGAGATGCCGCCAGTTGTATGAGTTTTTGTAATTTCTCCAGATCGAACAGGTTATTTTTCACCTGTAAGGATGAAAGGGCGCTTTCAACAAGAAATCTTCTCGGTTTCTTGCTGTTTAATAGTTCATCCTGAATAAATTCTAATAACTCCATGTATTTCAACTTCTCTTCGTTATGGCTAAGCGATTTTTTTAATGACAATATGGTGTGAACAAGGTCATGTTGGAAATGCTTGCTGCTATTCTGACAATGCGGGATCCACTCCTTTAACACCTCGGGGTGAAGTAATTGTTCCCCTTTTTCTGAAACATCCTCAATCATAGTCGCTGTACGTTTCATACTATAGCGGACAATTTTTTCATAATCCCGCGAATTTGACTTATTTGCCATTCCTTGAAATTTAAGATTGTGGAGTAAGATTCCTACAAACATTATGGCACAATCTAACAAATAGTCTTTTTTCGCTTCTGCAAATAGATCAATAAATCGATTGTATATCCACTGAACATTCCTTAACTGGCCATCCCGCATAAATTGCTTAAGCTCTTCATCATTTGATACTAGCACTTCTTCATATAGAAAAAATAATTTATTACTTCTATGCATTTTCAATTGCATGATCACTTGCTTAATAAAGATATCTATATCGGCTGGATCTTCGCCCATCAATAATTCATTCCGATTTTGATCAAGCTTTTTATTTATCATTTTAAATAGAGCGATTAATAATTCATTTTTAGATGAAAAATAGTTATAAAATGTTCCTTTTGAGATTCCGCTGTAATTTAAAATGTCCTGTATAGACGTAGCCTGAAAACCCTTGTCAATAAATAATTGACGGGCCGAATCAACCACATGCTGTTTCCTGTCATTCATTTTGATCACCCTTAATTATTTGGTTGTTTAGACTGCCTGTATAAAAAACCGGTTGTATAAAAATAATAGTACCTTAATTTTTTATAGGTTACAAACCCATTAAATAACAGGATATTTTTTGATTGCAAAATTTGAACTAAAGGTATAAGATATTGTTTATGCGAATTTAGAGGATAAATTTGAACTATATGTCTAAGGGGGAACTTGAATGGATCAATCCATAAAAAAGCACGATCGTCCGCCATATGGGATAATTGCGGTATTAATGATCGGAGCATTTATTTCATTTTTAAATAATACGTTATTAAACATTGCGCTTCCTTCCATAATGAAGGACTTGAACGTTGAAGCTTCCACCGTTCAGTGGCTAACCACAGGCTTTATGCTCGTAAATGGAATTTTAATCCCAGCAAGTGCATTTTTAATTCAAAAGTTTTCGGTCCGGCATATTTTTTTAGCGGCCATGGCTTTATTTACAGCCGGGACAATACTCGCCGGTTTTGCCCATGTCTTTCCGCTTCTGTTAGCAGGGCGGATGCTTCAGGCCTCAGGGTCGGCAATCTTAATGCCGTTGTTAATGAACGTGATGCTCGTAGCCTTCCCAATCGAAAAAAGGGGAGCAGCGATGGGTGTTTTTGGCCTGATTTTAATGTTTGCCCCAGCAATTGGTCCGACATTATCAGGCTGGATTATTGAACATTATGACTGGAGAATGCTTTTTCATTTTATTACACCAATTGCTATCATTGTTTTATTACTTGGTATTTTCTTGCTTAAAGATAAAAAAGAAAAAGTCGATATCCGACTCGACTTTTTATCGCTTCTATTATCAAGTATTGGTTTTGGCGGTATTCTTTATGGTTTTAGTTCTGCTGGAAGTAAGGGATGGGATAGCCCACAAGTATACGGTACAATTGTAGTGGGTGTTGTTTCATTGTTTGTATTTATTTTGCGTCAGTATAAAATAGAACAGCCATTATTAAATTTCAGGGTCTATAAATACCCTATGTTTGCATTGTCATCAGTCATTGCAATGACAGTTAATATGGCTTTGTTTTCTGGTATGCTGCTGCTTCCAATTTATGTGCAGAACCTACGAGGCATCTCACCAATGGATGCAGGATTAATGTTAATGCCTGGGGCCATTTTAATGGCATTTATGTCACCTGTCACAGGGAAATTATTTGATAAAATTGGCGGCCGGATATTGGCGGTTATTGGTTTAGCGATTATTGTGGTGACAACATATGGTTTTAGTAAGTTAACACTTCATACAAGCTATACACATCTAATCATTTTGTACTCAATTCGTGCATTTGGAATGTCTATGGTTATGATGCCAGTTTCGACGAATGGTCTAAATCAATTACCAAGGCAATTCTACCCGCATGGGACAGCCATGAACAATACATTAAATCAGGTTGCTGGTGCGATTGGTACTGCCTTAATGGTCACAATCATGTCAAACCGAGCAGAGTCACAAGGGAAGATACTTGGTGAAGAGGCTATGAAACATTTGACTGGGAAACCGACACCAGCGGCACTTACTGAAATGAAACAACAGATAATGATGCAGGCAACATTAGATGGTATCAATTACTCCTTCCTAATCGCTACCTTTATCTCAATCGTAGCACTAATACTTGCATTCTTTATCAAACGCGTCAAACAAGCAGGGGATGAACTAAAAGGGGGCAGCACCTTAAATGCCGCCAATAAAAAAGTCACAACGAAATTAGCAGAAAACTAATTTGGTGCCTGACACCCTTTGCACCATTAGCCTTATGCTAATAAGCCCATTTCATATTTGGAAGTGGGCTTTTTTCTATTTTTTCTTTTGCAAGAAAGCGTTTTATTTCCGAAAATTCTCAAAATAAATTTTATTGAAAGCGTATGCTATAATGATGATAAAAAAACAACAGCAAGGAGTAATCGCGATGTTGAAAGATTTATTCATGGGCTTATCCCAAAACCAATTTCTTAATAGTGCAGCAAAAAAATATGGCTTAAAAATGGGGGCGCAAAACGTAGTAGCTGGCACGAATATACCAGAAGTCATCAAAAGCATTAAAGAACTAAATGCCCACGGTATCTCTTGTACTGTTGATAATTTGGGAGAATTTGTTTTTAAAGAAGAAGAAGCAACAGCAGCAAAAGAACAAATTCTGAAAGTCATTGAGGCCATTCATGAGAATCAGGTCAATGCCCATATTTCGCTTAAACCAACCCAGGTTGGATTGGATATAGATTATTCCTTCTGTTTGAACAATGTAAGGGAAATTGTCGCTCAAGCAAGCCAATTTGATATGTTTGTCAATATCGATATGGAAGATTTTAAGCACCTTGAACTTACTTTCAATTTATTGGACGACCTATCGGTTGAATTTGAGAATGTAGGGACCGTAATCCAGGCCTATTTCCATAATGCGCTTGAATACGTTGAAAAATATAAAAACTTCCGGATTCGACTTGTAAAGGGAGCCTATAAGGAATCAGAAGAAATCGCTTACCAAGATAAAAAAGACATCGATGCCAATTATATCAAGTTGATCGAATGGCATTTATTAAATGGAAAATTTACTTCTATTGCCACACATGACCATAGAATTATCAATCATGTAAAAGATTTTGTAAAAAGTAATAATATTTCAAAAGACAAATATGAATTCCAAATGCTCTATGGTTTTAGGAAAGAGATGCAGCTAAATTTAGCAAGTGAAGGATATAACTTTTGTACGTATGTTCCTTTTGGTAACGATTGGTACGGGTATTTTATGAGACGACTTGCTGAAAGACCACAGAATTTAAATCTAGTTGCCAAGCAAGTTTTTAATAAAAAAACCAATACAATCATCGGTGTAGCAGCCGGGGCATTTTTAATTGGTAGAATGACCACGTCTAAGGATAAGAAGAAAAAACGGAAATAGTTTATTATTAAAAGGCTGCCCGCCATTTAATTATGCCGGGGAGTCTTTTTTGATTTTCTAGATTTTTAACTTGAGTATATTTTAAAGAACATTTTTTTAACTTTTTCAAAAGAAATAGACAATGGTTCAACTTAAGCAATACACTTGAACTATAGCCCATTAGCGAGCAACTCAAAGTGTTTTATGTGAAATATTGAACAAGCAAATTCAAAAAATCGAATGAAAGGGAGAATGATTGTATGGCAGATTATAATTGGTTAGAAGCAATTAGCGTTAGTGAAGAGATGCTTATGAAAACAGATCAAAGACTTCCTGTTATTTGGATTAGTGCACTTGATTGTACTGGCTGCAAGGAGGCGTTTACTCGGTCTTTTGAACCAAGTACATTGGATACATTGTTGAATTTCATTTCATTGGAATATAGTGAACTGCTTTCCGCTGCCTCTGGGGAGCATGTAGAAGCCCATAAGGAATCTATTTTTGAAAAATATAAAGGGGAATATGTACTAGCAGTTGAAGGAAGTGTTCCCGGCAGTGATGAATTTCTCATGATAGCTGGAAAATCAGTAAGAGAAGAGATTTATCATGCCGCAAAAAATGCAAAGGCGGTTATTGCCGTGGGAAGCTGTTCGGCATGGGGTGGTATCCCAGCTGCTGGTTTAAATCCAACGAATGCTGAGGATGTAATGGCGGTGATTCCTGAGGAAGTGCCCGTTGCGCTTGTTCCGGGCTGCCCGCCGATTCCGGAGGCCATAATAGGAACGCTCTTACATATTCATTTTCATGGGGAACTGCCTGAACTTGACAAAAAGAAGCGGCCTATGGTTTTTTATCAGAAAACAGTCCATATGACATGCCATCGTAAACCCTATTTTGATCAAAAACTATTTGTGGAAAGCTATGATGATGAGGGAACAAGGAAAGGATATTGCTTATTTAAGTTGGGCTGTAAAGGCCCAACAGCATTTAATGCTTGCGAATCAATGGGGTACAACCGCTGTATTGCTGCGGGATTTTCGTGTATTGGATGCTCGGAAAAGGGATTTTGGGACAAAGGAGGATTCTGTGGCACAGTAAAAAGAAAACGGAAATGAAGGAATTGAGCAAAAAAATTGAGGGCGGAACCATTCGGCTTCGCCCCATTGAATATTCCTATGATGCAAATATAAGAACTATCATAATACAAGAAAGGGTGTCAGGCACCATTTGTAACAGCGCTGTAGGAGAAATTGGCGTCGTCCCATTGGTAAAGTCCTTCTTGGAGTTTTATGATGGAATCGAAAGGGCATTGGATGGAGTATTCTTCTTCGTGATGTATTTCATTCATATTATTTTTTTGTGCTTCTATCATTTGCTTTTTTAACCGAAGCATATCTGCTTTAGATGCAACTCGGATGATTTTATCCAGGGTAATCTTCTTTTCACTGATTCCATAACTTTTACAGATGCTTGTTTGGAAACTTTTGTTATATTGGAGCATCATGTGTAGATCATTGATACATGCCACCCCAAAAACCTCTTTAATGACATCCTCGTAGCGCAGCTGTGTGCCAGTTGCAAACTTAATGATATTCTTCTCAGGATTCTCTAAGAAATAAACAGTTTCGATTGAATTTTCCATATATACCACCTTTTCTACATTCATTTCTATCTCAAGTTCATCATTGGGCAGTTTACATATTGTTGGAAACTATAAAAAAGTGGCTATATTACGCCGACTATTATCTTTACGGCTCTCTGCATGCAGTACATCATATCTATTATACCACACTTTAATGCAGAAAAGTGATGAGCACTTGGAATGATGTAGATTTTTGTCGAATTACCTAATATTAAGACAGCAAACAGCCGATTTTTCAGCAGCTGTTTGCTCCGTTTATGTTCAACTTCGGTACATTTTATGTAGCTTCAAAGATTCGCTTTCCGGCCTTCCAAAGCTCATTGAATATCACCGGCAGCAGCGGCAGGGTTAGAACTAACAGCCAATCCCTTAGAGTTAAGTTGTTGATTTCAAAAATTTGATTGAAAAGCGGAATATTCACTAATGCCACTTGAATACAAATTCCCCCTGATATCGAACCCAATAAATATTTATTCGTTAATAGTCCTATGCTGAAAAGTGACTTATGATTGTTCCTTAAGTTTAGACAAACTAAAAAGGATGTTAATGGAAGAATGCTTTCAAACGCCCCCTTTACCATCACGAATAAACGCCCCTCATTTTGATGGACTGTGGCCATCATTTTTCGTTCAGAATCAAAGGGGATTTCGAAGACTCGTTGATAGCTTGTGTCCAAGCCCTGTTTAATAAACCCATGCTGCCTTGCCGCAACAACGAGGGCAATTTCAGTAGGATTTCCCTTTAAATTTGCTGTTTCAATGAAGAAGAAGGGTCAGTCCTCAATTCCGCCAAAATCAAATCAATACTTTTGGAAAACCACATGGTATTTTCACTCTCCAATAAATTGAGATGGAAAACCTAGCTAATTTCATTAAACCATAGATAGGGGGTGTACAACTGATTAACATCTAATAATGTCATAAATTGTTCGAAACTTCACAATATAGTACGCGATTTGCAGTATTCAATGTACTTAACCGATAATTCATTGGCTAATTTACAAATTTGCTGTGTGGGGTCTCCAATTCTCATGAGCAAGTCGAAATTCAGAAGTGACCATCCTGATCATTCTTCAAAGTAAAAAATTCAGACCAAGACAGCCTTCCATGGGGCTGTTTTTTCTATGTTTTTTAAAAGGATTATAAAAGCTTTGGCGGAATTTTAATAAGTTAAAAAATGTTCACAGGATTGATGGCGAAAGTACTATAAAATAGAGGTATGTTAATCATTTCACAAACTTTAAGTGATAAGAAATTACAAAAGGAGAAGTACATATGGGATTCAGTAAACCGGAAAACATTTTGGAATTGACTGTCGAAAATGGCGTAAAAAAAGTAAAATACTCTCTTGTGCAAACAATGATATTAGGTTTTGAAGCAGGCGCATTTATTGCAATAGGTTACTTATTGTTCATCCGCGTTACAGCACCTTTATCACCACATTTAGAGGGGCTAAGCAGTTTAATCGGTGCATCCGTGTTCCCAATCGGTCTTATTCTTACGCTGCTTGCCGGGGGAGAACTGTTGACGGGGAATATGATGGCCGTCCCGCTTGCTTGGATGGCAAGCAAGGTTTCTACTATGCATATACTCGTTAATTGGTTTCTTGTTTCGGTCAGTAACTTTGTCGGTGCCATATTTGTTGCCTACTTTTTCGGTCATCTTGTTGGGCTTACCGAAACTGCCCCATACCTTGGGAAGACCATTAGTATTGCAGAACACAAGCTTGAGGCATCCTTTCTCCAAGCATTTATATCAGGAATTGGCTGTAATTGGCTTGTTTCTGCAGCCGTGTGGCTTTCGTATGGTGCTAATGACATGTTCGGTAAGATTGCCGGTATTTGGTTTCCAACGATGACCTTTGTGGCAATCGGATTTCAGCATGTGGTAGCGAATATGTTTGTCATCCCAGCAGCCATCTTTGCTGGCCATTTTAGTTGGATGGCCTACTTGGATAATTTTGTTCCGGTCTTTTTAGGAAATGCTGTAGGCGGAACGATCTTTATTGCGATGGCATATTGGTATGCCTATAGAAAAAATGAATCTGCCACTACCGTGTCAAAGATGATTAAGTCAATGGAAAAAGTAGGGTAAAAATATTTTTATCAGCAGGGCGGTTGTTCTGCTGTTTTTTATATCGTAAAAAGGCACCGCAACTTTTCTTGAACTGTGTAATCTCTCTGTAATATTGACATGCCGGCAGGAATAAAATGGGTGAATGGAAGTATTCCCAATTTAGCATTTACGGGATTTTCGTCGGACATCAAAGAATACAGGGAAAGAGGAGAAGTTGAGGGAAATGGCTACACGGACATGGGCAATTTCAATTTTTGTTATTGGTAGTTTGCTAGGACTAGCGGGCTGTACAGAAAAGACCTCTAAAGATTCCATTCAACAAGAAAGGGCAATCGAACCGGAAAAAAAGCCAGAACAAAAACCGGCAGTAGAAACTCCAAAGGTTGAAGAGCAAAAGCCAATTATAGTGAATGTCATCGACCCAAATACGAAAAGCATATTAAAAACATTTTTACCTCTAGATTTGGGATTTGGGACAGAACCGGACGTATATAAAAAGGATTTGGAGAAGTGGGCGAAAGATTTAGCGAGAGGCACTGACACAACGACCGGTTATGACCAACGAATGGAACTTGATAAAATCGATGCGAATGGTCAAATTATAAAAGGAAAACCACAAATCATTTTGGATGAAGCCGAATTAGTGGATCGATTAATGACAGCATCCATTAAAGGAGGCGATGTGGAACTGCCGCTTACAGTAACAGAGAGTGGTTATAAACCTGAGGAGGCTGCCCATTTAAATGAAGTGGTGGTTGCTTCCTTTACGACTTACTTCAATAGCAGCGTGGCTGGCCGCTCAAAGAATATTGAGCTTTCAGCACAAGCGATCGATCAAATCATTGTCGGGGCTCAGGATATTTTTTCATTTAATACAACTGTGGGACCGAGTGATGCTGAACATGGGTATCAACCGGCTAAGGAGATCGTTAATAAGCAATTAGTCGATGGAATTGGCGGTGGCATTTGCCAAACATCCTCCACCTTATTTAATGCGGTTGACAAAGTGGGTGTAAGTTATGTAGAGAAGCATCATCATTCCTTATCCGTCGGTTATGTGCCTGCAGGTCGGGATGCCACAGTATCCTATGGCGGTAAAGACTTTCGCTTTCAAAATACAACAGGAGTACCGTTTATTCTAAAGACCATTTATGACAAAGGGAAATTAACGGTTGAGGTGAGAACGTCAGCAGCCTATCAAAGCCTGATCGCAAAGGGGAATTAGCACTGCAAATAAATAGATGCAGCTAGTAATCGACAGTACCGTTATACGAATAGAGGAGGATCCGAGACGTTTCGGATCCTCCTGCTTTTATGATAATTAGCTCATTCCAGACCCTCGATGACAATGGTTTTTGCAGGCAGGAATTCTTCACCTGTTTCAAGGTACTTAACTGATACCCGATCCCCTTCTTTTAGATAGATGGCTAATGGAGCTTTTTCTGACGAAATCAGATAGTTTTTATGATTGTCAAGGAGAAAGGAAACAATTGTGAAATCGCCGGATTTTTCTTTATAGACCCTAAGGACTGTTCCTGATAGTTGCTTTTCTTCCGCTTTGGAGCTGCCGTTCACGGTCCCTTTTCCACGCTGCAAGGCAGTTTTATATTGTTTTAGGGCTTCATTTGGTGTGACACCATATACGGAAATTTCAGGATTTGCTGCCGAGACGATGAAATAATGTTGCAAAAAGCCGTTGGAATCCAAGACTGGTGTCAACCAACTTGCTTCACCGTAAAAGTTGTAAAGAATCGGCATTTGCCCGTGCCATTTCTTTTCGATAAATTTCTTTTCGATAATCTGCAATGCCCCCTGAGAGTCCATGTAGGATTGATCCGGGTTCCCGGTATAATAGGTGGCTTCGCCCGTTCTTGAGTTGGTAAGAGAGTAGCCGAGCATCGAATCGACACCTTCTTTAGGACTCGTAAAATCAGTGAAGTAATACATTACTCCATTTTCATCGAATATAGGACTAACGTTTGCCTCTGTTCCTTCATCTGAAGGGAGCTTGACATCTGATTTTCCAAATTTGCTATTCCAAAATCCATGAACAAAGTTTCCAAAGTAGCTGTTTTGCAGACTGACTACTTCTGGCGATACGGCGCCGTCAATGAATTTAGGAACGTTAGCTAATGGGTATTCTTTCGTTTCGCCGCTTTTTGAATCCACTACTACTATTCCTTTTACATCAAACCCGTTTCGGGCGGAAACAAATTCTCCATATGAACGGATGTAATAAGGTTTTCCGTCCTCATCAATTTCCAATTGAACATCTCCATAAAATATCTTTTTCGGTTCATGCATACGGATATGACGCTCAATATTTTTATTAAAATAGGAAGAAGGGGTGTAAACCATTTCAGACTTGATGAATTTAGGATTTTCCGACGAATCGGTCGCACTTAATGAAAAATAGCCCGGAGTTTGATTCCCGTTCCACCATTTGAAAAACCCAGAGAATTCAACTGGAGCAATGTATACATATTCGCCATTCACTTTTTGGATTTGTAAATTTCCTAGCTCATAGTAGCTTGTATTTGGAACCTGGCCGAAAGCTTTTTTCATTTTGTTTCGAGCAAACTGCGGCGGAACGCTAGCAGGTGTTTCTGTTTCATCAAAGGTCTTGATTTCCACTTTTTGATCCATTTTTGCCAATTCGTATTTTTCATCTGCATTCAATATAAAGGCGGTTAAGAAATAAGCCCCCGCGATCAGACTTAGCAAGAATAGGATTCCTTTGAATTTCCTTTCTACCCCTTTTGAAAATATCGAACCACCGGCGGTAACTAGAATGGCTAATGGCCATAAACTAGAAAAATTCCTATCATTATTACTAAAATAATAGAAAGCAAATACTGCTGGCATCAAAATGATGATCACGGCTAGGATGATACCTGACTTTAGTTGTTTACTTTCTTTTGCATTTAGCTGCTCATTTTTATAGACAGGTAATAGAATAAGAGCAGAAGCAATCCCAATGATCAGCGTAAATAATAATATATTCCCCATAAAAAAATCTCCTTTTATCATGACTTCTCATACTTCATGATAACTATACGGAATACAAAATGGAAAAGTTTCACCATTAATCATTTATTGATAGGATTGTGCTAGTTCGTCAATTAGTGAGCCGACAAAGGCTACTGCTTTACGGATGGGATCTGGTGTGGACATATCGACTCCTGCATGTTTTAACAGTTCAAGCGGTTTCATGGTTCCGCCGGCGCGCAGTACTTCAAGCCAGCGGTCAACGGCGGGCTGGCCCTCTTTCTGAATCATTTGGGCAACGGCTGTGGAAGCGGTTAAGCCGGCAGAGTATGTGTAGGGATATAAGCCCATGTAATAGTGCGGCTGACGCATCCAGGTTAAGCTTGTACCTTCATCAATTTTAACTGTGTCACCCCAGAATTCAGAAAGAACAGAAGCCTTTACTTCCGTTAATGTTGTCGCTGTAAGAGCTCTGCCATCCTCGGCAAGCTTATAGACCCTGCGTTGGTATTCGGCTTCGAGCAGGTGTGTGACAAAGTTGTGATAGTAGGTGCCCAGCAACTGTAGAACGACCCAGCGGCGCATTTGCTTATCTTTATTATTCGCTAGCAGATGCTGGCCTAATAGCATTTCATTCAGCGTTGATGGCGCTTCAATAAAATACAGGGATGGGTTGACATTCATGACCCGCTGGTTTTTATTCGCTAAATAGAAATGTCCGGCATGGCCAAATTCATGTGCCAGTGTGAAACAGCCGCGCATATTATCCTGCCAGGTGATTAGAATGTAAGGATGGGAACCATATGGGCTGGAGCAGAAAGCGCCTGTTGACTTCCCAATGTTATCAGCAATGTCTACCCATCTTTCTTTAAATCCGCGCTCAATAATTTCACTGTACTCCGGCCCCATGACTTTTAACGATTCCAAGATGACTTGACTTGCCTCCTCATAGGTGGTTTTCAGATTGAAATCAGAATCCAATGGTGATTTTAAATCGCAGAAAAGCATTTGATCAAGACCTAAAACTTGTTTCTTTAATTGCGCAAAGCGGCGCATGTGGGGGGCTAATTCTGTGAAAATGGTGTCAATCTGGTTATTGTACATTTCTATCGTAACCTGTTGCGGATCCAGCAGCATATGGGTGGCTGACTCATAATTGCGCAGCCGAGCAAGGGTAACCTGCTTATTAACCTCTGCAGCATACGTTGCGGCTATTGTGTTTTTGTACTGCTTTAGTGTTTTAACGAAAGAGTGGTAGGCCTTTCTGCGAATATCTGTATCTGTCGAAAACTCGTATCGGCTCTCAAATAATGCAAACGACATCGGCAATTCATTGCCCTCTGCATCTTGAAAGGGTGCAAACTCCATATCGGCCAGCTTTGACATTTGATAGATTTGGTAAGGAGCACCCTGAAGTTCGCCGAGAGCAGCCAATGCTTCTTCGGTTTCCGGCGAAAGCTTATGTTTTTTTGATTCGAGAAGCTCTGCTAGATTTTTCATAAAGTCCTTCAGTCCGGGCTCTTCTTTTACGAATTGTTCAATTATACCTTCATCAAGAGCGAGAATCTCGGATTGAATAAATGATAATGCTGCAATACTCTTAGTTCTTAAGGCAGAGATTTTGGAAAAATTCGCCTGATTCAGCGGATCTGTTCCATCTGCGGATCGCTTTAAGCTTGCAAATGTGAAAGCTTTAATGATTCTCATCGAAAGCTGTTCTTCTGCAAGTAAGCAATTTAATAATGCCTTTGCACCAGTATGTAATGCCCTTTTATATTGATTAAATTCCAAGATTTCCTTGTTAATTCCATCTAATTCAACTTCCCATTCTTTTTCAGATGGGAATAAATCGTCGAGGTTCCATGTCAGTTCTACGGGAACCTCTGAGCGGACTAGGCGTTTTTCAACCGTTTTTTTCATAAAATCTCCTCCTCGTATAAAAAACCTTCGTACCACTAAATTTTATCATATTGGATGAAATATGTTATACTTTTCTGAAAAAGGGGGAGTGAATATGGTAGAAAACGGTTTAAATGCCATTCAAGATGAATATCCTGACGATTATGCCTGGTGTTACGGCTGTGGAAGATTAAATGAAGCCGGTCATCATTTCCGCACAAGATGGGAAGGGGAGCATACGGTGACGATTTATTCGCCTGAGCCTGAGCACTTGGCATTGCCGGGCTTTGTCTACGGCGGGCTTGTCGCCTCATTAATTGATTGTCATGGGACAGGTTCCGCGGCGCTCACACTGCATCGGAAAAATGGACATGAACCAGGTGAAGGGGCAGAACCTCCTCGGTTTGTGACAGCTTCATTACATGTAGACTTTTTGAAGCCAACCCCGCATGGTGTGCCAATAAAAGCAGTTGGAACCGTACATGAAATTCATTCGAAGAAATTTAAAGTGGAAACAGAAGTGTTTGCTGACGGCCAACTCTGTGCACGGGGAGAAGTGGTCGCTGTAGTCATGCCAAGTTCATTTTTAAAACAGGAATAAAGACATGCCAAAAACCCTTAATCCTACAGATTAGGGTTTTTTTCAAATTCATCCAATTGTGTAAAGAATCCTTCCACTAACTGTTCAAGCTGTATAAGTTCTTTTTTCCAAAAAGAATATTTATTCATAGAAGAAAGAATGCTTTCAATTAAAAATTTTCGCGGGTTATTTGTGTGCAGTAATTCATCCTGAATAAATTCTACCATTTCAATATATTTTTCCTGTTCGTTTTCAGCAAGTACATTTTTTGAAATTGTTTTTCGTATAGTACCTGATAATTGAAGAAGCTGATTTTTAAACTCGTGACCACTTTTATTCGGACAGCTAGGAAGCCAATCTTCTAATAACTCCGGCTTAAGCAATTGATCCTCGGAATCAGATACCTCTTCCACCATTTTTACCAAACGACTTACACTGTAACGAACCACATGGCTGATATTTTCACCGGATTTATGTGCTCTGCGATTAAATTGAACATTATGCTGCAATATGCCCTGGAACATGATGGCACAATCTAATAAGTAGGGCTTCTTATCTTCTCCGAAAATGTCAATGAACCTGTGATAAAGCCAACGAAGCGCATTTAATCGGCTTTCTTGAATAAATTGCTTAAGATCAGCATCATTTGAAGCCATCACTTCTTCATAAATGGTTATGAGTTTATTTTTTCTATTTGTTATCATTTGCATTTCCAATTGTTTAATAAAAATTTCAATATCTTTAGTGTCCTTACCAACTAATAAATCGTTCCGATCCTGTTCCAGCTTCCGATAAATTGATTTATAAATGCCAATTAATAACTCATTTTTTGATGAAAAATAATTATAAAAAGTCCCTTTCGATATTCCGCTGTAATCTAAAATGTCTTGAATAGACGTAGCCAGGAATCCTTTTTCGACAAATAACCGATGGGCCATTTTAATGACATGCTGTTTCCGATTGTACATATAATCACCTTTAATTCATTTTGTACCCCTTGTATAAAATAATACTACCTTAATCTTAGTCCCTTTACAAACCTATAATTTTCTAGTGATTTTTGGTTGCAAATATTTAACTAACAGTATATTATTATCTAAGTATGAAACCCTGGTATAAAAAAATGGACTACCAGTTTAAAGGGAGGGAATTTAGTGAGTCAAACGATAAATAACACAAAGCGTCCACCGTACGGGATTTTAGCAGTTCTTATGATTGGCGCCTTTATTGCCATGTTAAATAACACATTATTAAATATTGCCTTGCCGTCTATTATGAAGGATTTAAAGGTTGAAGCATCAACCGTTCAGTGGCTGGCGACCGGATTTATGCTAGTGAATGGAATATTAATTCCGGCGACAGCCTTTTTAATACAAAAATATACGGTTAGACGATTATTTCTCGTTTCAATGGGGTTATTTACAATAGGCACGATCATTGCTGGATTTGCTCATGTATTTCCAATTTTGTTAACTGGACGAATGATTCAAGGTGCGGGTTCAGCGATCTTGATGCCGCTTTTGATGAATGTGATGTTAGTCAGCTTTCCAGTGGAAAAAAGAGGAGCAGCGATGGGGGTATTTGGCTTAGTCTTAATGTTTGCCCCTGCCATTGGCCCGACATTATCGGGCTGGTTAATTGAACATTATGATTGGAGAATGCTGTTCCATTTTGTTACACCGATTGCGTTTGCAGTGTTGTTGATCGGCTTTTTCTTATTGAAAGATAAAAAAGATAAGGTTAATATTAAACTGTACCCGTTGTAAAGGACATATTTAAAAAGGTTATGCCACATTTAGAAGATGATTTCTGTATTCAACAGGAGTCATCTTCTTTAAATTCCATTGATATCTAAAATTGTTATAGTAGGTCATATAACTCCTTATTTCTCTTTTAAGTTCCTCTAAGGAATTACATGGTTTTATATATGCTTCATCCTTAAAATGGCCAAAAAACGACTCTTGTGGAGCATTATCCCAACAATTTCCTCTTCTTGACATAGATTGTCCTAGCCCTAATTTTTTTACATGCTTCTGAAAAGTAGGACTAGTATAGTGTACTCCTTGATCTGAGTGAATAAAGGCTCCTTCTGCAAACTTTACTTTTCTATTTTTCTTTAACTTTACCAATGTATCCGTTGCTAAATCCAATGTAAGTCGATCTGACAGGTTATAGGCCAATATTTCATTCGTGGAACTATCCTTAATAGTGGACAAATAAGCTTTTTGGCCCTTCCCATAATATAAATAAGTAATATCAGTGAGTAATACTTTACCTGGGATTTCTTGTTTGAATTCTCGGTTTAGTAAATTCGGTAGTACGGAGTGTTCTTGGGTAGCTTTCAACATCTTCTTATATGGATTAGCTCTTCTAACTTGGCATATAATCTTATATTTCTTCATAATTCTTCGGATTCGTTTAATATTATATTTAATATTAAACTGCCCTTTTAACGTCATCTTAATTTGGCGAGCACCTTTATGACGTCGTTTAAAATGAAATGCCTTTAAAATATTCTCTTTTAAAATTAAGTCCTCTTTTTCACGGCGTTCTCTATTTTCCTGAGATTTCGGAGAAAAATAATTATAATAACCAGAACGAGAAACTTCAGATATTTCGCATAAGAAACTCACCATATGTTTAAGATCATACTTTTCAATTACTTTACGAATTAAAAGGAACTTCTGTTCCGCAGTTACTTTTACTCGTTTCTCTCCAGCCCCCTTTCCATCATTTCTAACTTTTTTAGCAATTCATTTTCAGCCCGCAACAATTGAATTTGAGCTTCTAATTTTGCATTCTTTTCTTCTAAACTAAGCTCTCTTTTAGTCGGTCTCCCAGAATGATCTTTACGTGTATCTCGAAGTCCTAATACTCCCAATTCACTATAAGCTACACGCCATCTATAAGCTGCTCTTTGTACCCTAACGATACCAATAATATCAACATCAAAACCATTCTCCTCAAAAATCTGCCGTGGTAATTTTCCATTTACACTTTCAGATATAAAAATCCTTTTAAATTCATCAGTGTAGGTAATTCCTTTTGTACTTACAGATTTGACAAAAGGATTATTAGAAAGGATCTTTATTTCTTTATCAGTGAAGATTTTTTTTGACATAGGTTTATTCTCCGATTCTCACATTTTTTATTCATTATACATAAAAGTACCCGATAGAACAGACCTTTTTTAAGTGTCTACTCTATCGGGTACAGTTTATATTCATCTTGACTTTTTATCCCTTTTGCTTTCGAGTATTGGGTTTGGCGGAATCCTTTATGGATTTAGTTCGGCTGGTAAGAAAGGCTGGGACAGTCCGGAAGTATATGGGACACTGATTATAGGCGTTTTTTCCCTTGTTGTGTTCATCTTCCGACAGTTAAAGCAAGAAAGGCCGATGCTTAATTTCAAGATTTATAAGTATCCAATGTATGCCTTGTCTTCCGTTATTTCAATGGTTGTTACGATGGCAATGTTTTCCGGAATGCTGTTAATGCCAATCTATGTTCAAACCATCCGCGGAATTTCACCGCTTGATGCCGGTTTAATGATGCTTCCTGGTGCAATTTTAATGGCCATCATGATGCCGATCACCGGGAAATTGTTTGATAAGTTTGGCGGCCGAGTATTAGCCATTATTGGTTTAACGATTACTGCGGTAACAAGCTATTATTTTAGCAAACTTACACTTGAAACAACTTACACACATCTAATTATTTTATACACAATACGGATGGCTGGTATGTCAATGGTCAATATGCCGGTTTCAACGAATGGCCTAAATCAATTACCTGCGCGCTTTTATCCGCATGGTACGGCGATGAATAGTACCATGTCACAGGTTTCCGGCGCGATCGGAACGGCATTGCTTGTTACGGTTATGTCAAACCGCACAGAAACACATGCAGCGGAAATCGGGAAGTCAGCAATGGCTCACTTAACCAAACCGCCAACACCGGAAGTTATAGCCGAAATAAAGCAGCAAGTAATGATGAAAGCGATGTTAGAAGGAATCAATGATGCTTTCCTCGTAACAGTAGGAATTGCAGCAGTTGCATTAATTCTCTCATTCTTTATTAAACGGGCGAAACAAGCTGAAGAACCAAATGATGTAAAGCCTGCTGGTAAAAATGTTGGCGCAGCAATACCAGAAGGTTAATTTTAAAACTGGGGATGACGATTGTAGTCATCTCTTTTTTTGTATCATTTGCTTTTTTATAAAAAAAAACACAATATTAATGGAGGAAGATACATTTAGGAGGGTTTTCATGTTAAAGGATCAACAATTCACAGAAAATGTTAACGGTGCCAGATTTGCAGAAGCTTATATAGAACGCTGTGATAAAGAAACGGAAAATATGATTAAGAATGAAACATCTGCGTTTTTATCTGAACCGCTTGATTACTTGAAAAAGCATAAAAATGAGTTTATCTATTTGGAATCAAAATGGTTTGAGGATGTAAGTGTAGATTCTATTTCAATAGAAGCAGATGATGTTTTTGGCACATATGATGTCATGTTGGGGTTAAAGCTGCAGAAAAAATTTGAAAAAATGATAAAAGATCAACTGAATGCCAGTTTACAAAGTGAAGAAGCGAAATTTGATTTATTATTCAGTCAAGAGGATGGATTATGGAATTTGAATTTTGCCTTAAATTTTGTCGAGGGTTATACGGAGCAATTATCGATAGGGGAAGCGTTCGAGTTAATTTATAGGTTCCTCTTACACTTGGTTGAAGTGGTTAAAGAAAATAAGAAATGATTGATTATGTTATTACAAACCCTACCCAGCTGATTTTACTGGGTAGGGTTTGTAATAGGGATGGTCACTGTTTTGATCCAAGACCCTGTACTGAATTCTCGAGCTTTAAATTCTACTTTGTCTCGATAAACATTTACTACATAACCTTGGGATAAGGTGTAATTTTCTCCGCTTTCAGGTGTGTATGTGTAAGCAACGGAACTTGTATTTACCATTGTAATGCCATCAGTGTAGATACTTTTAGGGTGATCTAAGGGGTAATGAGAATGCCCGGAAAATAGAATAACCTGAGGATACTTTTTCAGGATGGCAAGAATTCTTTGGTCTTGAAGTCTAGCTCCCCATTCACTTCCATAAACCGTATTTGTAATAGGTTGATGAAAAAACACAAAAATTGGTTTATGATCCACAGCGTTGATTGGCAGCGTTTTTTCCAGCCATTTAATTTGTTCTTCTGTCACGTAGGCGGAGTCTCTCTCAGAATCTCCGTACATTCCAACCATTGTGGCCTCTGATTTTTCACCTGCAATTGTAATAAAATGATAGCCATTAATCCATTTATCATAATAAAGTCCGGACACATTCATTTCTTCAATAAATCTGCCTTTTAATTGCTCATCAGATACAGATGTTTCAGGAATAATCCGTTTTTCCATCCATTCATGATTACCGATAACCATGAATTCATCCGCAGACGGGTTTTTATTTTCCTTAAGGATGGACTTGAATAGTTGGTATTCCTCAGCCAGGCCGAAGTTTGTCATATCACCGTTAATGGAAATCGCATCATAATCTGGTGCGACCTTTTTTAAATCCTGTAAAGCTGTTACAAATTTCTGATTCACAACTGGATCATGTGTATCAATGTGAGTGTCACTCATGATGGCCAACTGCAATGCGGGTTTGTTATCAGTTTGTTCGGTTTGTGTATCAGATTCCTCAACGACACTTACTGTCTCTGTAGCTTCACTTCCGTTTACCAAATGAAAAAAGGGGGTGGTGCTGGCATTCGTCAATTGATAAACGGGAAAGCCTAACACTGCGATAATAAGAATGATAGAAACAATGAATTTTTTCATGGGTAACTCCTCACTTAAAACGTTAGTATGCCATGATCATAGATAATTATCCTTAATTTTTTATTAAGATTCACTAATTGGACCGAAATGTTCATCTGCTCTGCAAATGTCAGCAAGTAATTTACGAATGTCGAAAGTTTTTTATTCAAAAAATGGCTAATTCGTCATTTTTTTACATTTTTTTTGATATGGTTGTGATAAATTGAAAAAGAATTCAAATATGTACAAGAAGGCTATTATGACAGTCGACTATCATAGCGGTTAGTGGAAACAAATTTCTTTTTACATATTGGATAATGAAATACTGTCATCATTTTACAAGTTGTATGGTGAATTGCCTATCAAGGAACTGTAAAATGGAAGATAAGATGCGGAATTTTCTGGATATTATTCATTCATCCAAAAGGGGTTGGTGTAAATTTAGGTATCTCTTATTTTTAAAGCGCTTTCATTTCTAGTAAATTAACCATTCAAAATTGAAGGAGGATTTCACTTGGCGAATGAAAAAATGCAGCGTATATCCTTGTCTAACCTTGATGACAACTTTCTTGAGGTGGAACAAGCACTAACAAAGCAAGAAGCTGTTGAAGAATCAAACCGATGCCTCTATTGCTATGATGCCCCATGTATAAAGGCATGTCCTACCGGAATTGATATTCCATCCTTTATTAAAAAAATTGCCTCAGGAAATCTGCTTGGATCTGCTAAAACCATTATGTCTTCGAATCCTGTTGGGGCAAGCTGTGCCAGGGTTTGTCCTACAGAGGAGCTCTGTGAGGGAGCTTGTGTTCTCAACCATTCCACAAAACCAATCATGATTGGCAATCTCCAAAGGTACGCAACAGATTGGGCAATCCAAAACGAACAAACTCTTTTTCAACCTGGTGTTTCAAATGGTAAAACAGTTGCCGTGATTGGCGGCGGCCCAGCCGGATTATCAGCTGCACGGGAACTTGCCAGACTGGGCTATGATGTGACTATTTTTGAAGCTGCTGAAAGAGCGGGGGGATTAAATACTTATGGTATAGTTTCGTTCCGGCTGCCGCAAAAAATTTCCTTTTGGGAAGTCGAACAGGTTGAAAAATTAAATGTAAAAATTAGAACGAACACAGTTGTCGGAAAGGATATTTCAGTTCAAGAAATAACTGAAGTTTTCGATAACATCATCTTGGCTGTAGGAATGGCACATGTTCCTAACCTCGGTGTGGAAGGTGAAAATTTGGATGGAGTTTATGATGCAATTGAATTTGTGAAGGCAACGAAAAGCGGTCAGTTATCGCAAAGCTTTGTCGGTAAACGAGTGGTGGTCATAGGAGCCGGAAATACCGCGATTGACGGGGCAACATGTTCTGTTCGTTTAGGGGCAGAAAACGTTAAGATTTTATATCGGAGAACTGAAGAGGAAATGACTGCTTACAATTTTGAATATGAATTTGCGAAACAAGATGGGGTAGAATTCCGTTGGTTAACCGCACCAAAAAGGATTATTGGCGATGAATTTGGAAAGGTAACGGGGATTGAATGCATCAAAATGAAACTTGGAGAACCTGAAAAGGATGGCCGCCGCAGACCATATGAGATGGAAGGTTCCGAACACGTCATTCCTGTGGACGCAGTGGTAAAGGCAATCGGACAAACAAGGCACTTAGAATTAATCGAAGCATTTGGCCTGCAGCATGCTGGCGGTGTAGTAAAGGTCGAACAAGAAACCCTCCAGACTTCCAATCCAAAAATATTTGCTTGCGGTGATGTGGTTTTTGGTAAAGGAAAAGGGGATGCAATGGTCGTAACAGCTGCCCAGCAAGGGAAAAATGTTGCCTATGCAATCCACAAGCAAAATTCAGCTGTAGGTTTGGCAAATTAATCTATTAATCTAGGAATCACAAAGGGGGAAAAGTGATGGCTGATTTACGCATTAATCTTGCAGGAATAAAATCTCCTAATCCGTTCTGGCTGGCATCTGCACCGCCTACCAATTCAGGCTACCAAGTTCAGAGGGCTTTTGAAGCCGGCTGGGGCGGGGCAGTTTGGAAGACATTAGGTGATCCGATCTTGAATGTATCATCCAGATTTGCCGCGATTAGTTTTAACGGACAAAGGGTAGCGGGTTTTAATAATATCGAGCTCATTACCGACCGGCCATTAGATGTGAATTTAAAGGAAATCTACGAAACGAAAAAGCGATTCCCTGACCATGCCATTATCGCCTCGTTAATGGTCGAGCCAAAGCAGGAAAAATGGCATGAAATTGTCAAGCGGGTGGAGGATGTCGGGGTTGACGGCCTAGAACTTAACTTTGGCTGTCCGCACGGAATGGCAGAGCGGGGAATGGGTTCTGCTTCCGGCCAGGTGCCGGCGCTTGTCGAAAGGCAAACATATTGGGTAAAAGAAGTGGCCAAGACACCTGTTATTGTAAAATTGACTCCAAATATAACGGATATTACCGCTACAGCCGAAGCAGCATGTAATGGCGGAGCAGATGCCATTAGTATGATTAACACAATCAATAGCTTAATGGGAGTAGATCTTGACTCCTGGAATACCATCCCGCATGTCGCAGGCAAAGGGGCACACGGCGGTTATTGCGGACCCGCGGTTAAGCCAATTGCCCTTAATATGGTTGCAGAATGTGCCAGACATCCGCATATTAATGTACCAATTTCCGGAATTGGCGGCATATCGAATTGGCAGGATGCAGTGGAATTTATGCTCATGGGGGCAACGGGGATTCAAGTTTGTACAGCCGCAATGCACCATGGTTTTCGCATTGTCGAGGATATGATTGAGGGCCTCAGCCATTACTTAGACAGTAAAGGGATTGCATCTGTATCAGACATTATTGGAAAGTCTGTCCCAAGATACTCGGATTGGGGGAATTTGGACTTAAATTACAATATTGTTGCCAAAATCAATACCGATGTTTGTATCAATTGCAACAAATGTCATGTTGCCTGTGAAGATACGTCCCATCAATGCATCGATATGCTTACAGATGAATCAGGAAAAAGCTATCTTAAGGTACGAGAGGAAGACTGTGTAGGCTGTAATTTATGTTCAATTGTCTGTCCGGTTGATGGTGCGATTGACATGGTTGAAGCAGCAAGGGAGCTGCCGCCAATGACATGGAATGAGCGTCAATCCGCTTTAAATGTTGCAGTAGAATGCAAAGCAGATGTAACCAAGTAAGAGAGATAGATTAGGAGGAACCAATCAATGAAAAAAATTATTAAAAATGGCACAATTGTTACTGCTTCTGACACGTACCAAGCAGAGATATTAATCGAAGATGGCAAAGTATCACAAATTGGCAAGAATTTATCAGCTCTTGGTGCAGAAGTCATTGATGCGAAAGGCTGCCTTGTCTTTCCGGGAGGGATTGACCCTCACACCCACTTAGACATGCCTTTTGGCGGAACGGTGACAAAAGATGATTTTGAATCGGGCACCATTGCTGCTGCCTTTGGCGGAACCACAACCGTAATTGACTTTTGCTTAACCAATAAAGGGGAACCGCTTAAAAATGCGATTCAAACGTGGCATGACAAATCACGTGAAAAAGCTGTCATTGATTATGGCTTCCACTTAATGATCTCAGAAATTAACGAAAATGTTCTTAATGAACTTCCACAGGTCATAAATGAGGAAGGGATTACCTCGTTTAAAGTATTTATGGCTTACAAAAATGTGTTCCAAGCTGATGATGAAACATTATTCCGTACACTAGTTTCCGCGAAAGAACACGGAGCATTGGTAATGGTCCACGCGGAAAATGGCGACGTCATCGATTATTTAACGAAAAAGGCATTAGAGGAAGGAAAAACAGAACCCATTTATCATGCGTTAACAAGACCGCCTGAATTAGAGGGTGAGGCAACAGGACGGGCGGCAAAGCTTACCGGACTGGCAAACTCGCAGCTCTACGTTGTCCATGTATCCTGTGCTGATGCAGTAGAAAAAATTGCGGAGGCACGCAGTAAGGGTTTTGATGTCTGGGGCGAAACATGTCCTCAATACTTAGTCCTCGACCAGAGCTATTTAGAAAAGCCGAATTTTGAAGGAGCAAAATATGTCTGGTCACCGCCATTACGTGAAAAATGGAACCAGGAAGTTCTTTGGAATGCCTTAAAGAGCGGTCAGCTGCAAACACTTGGCTCTGATCAATGTTCGTTTGATTTTAACGGGCAAAAGGATTTAGGGAAGGGGGACTTCACTAAAATCCCGAATGGGGGACCGATTATTGAGGATCGTTTATCCATTCTATTTTCAGAGGGAGTGAAAAAAGGACGCATTAGTCTCAACCAATTTGTTGATATCACATCTACTCGCATTGCCAAACTGTTTGGCTTGTTCCCGAATAAAGGAACAATTGCTATTGGTGCTGACGCAGACATCGTGATTTTTGACCCAGCGATTGAACGGGTGATCTCAGCTGAAACCCATCATATGGCGGTAGATTACAACGCCTTTGAAGGGATGAAGGTGACGGGGGAGCCGGTTTCTGTTTTAGTTCGCGGGGAATATGTGATCCGTGATAAGCAGTTTGTGGGAAATCCGGGATCTGGGCAATATTTGAAACGGGCAAAATATAATACGAGTGCCGCAACGGCCCAAGACCAAACTTTATCAATCAACTAAATGAGCAAGCTTCACTTCACCAATTATGGAACCACTCCTGCAATTGCTCAGAACATCCTGGGCAATTGCCGTTTTTAAATTGAAATGCTGTTGTCGGTTTTGAATTTTGGAATCTAAAATTCTTGTAGAATAACCGAAATGGAGTGTTCATATGAAAAAAAGCCACTTAAAATCGCCCGACTTATTACCGATTCATCAAAAGGATCGAAAAATAACCAAATTAGGGTTTTCATTTATGTGGGTAGGAATGTGTGTCGTTCTTGCCGCCTTTGCCATCGGGGGCTCCGGGATTATGAGCCTTTCATTACCCTGGGTAATTCTCGCCACCGTCATTGGCAGCCTCGCGATTGGTTTTTTCATTTCATTAATCGCTGATATTGGGATTGAACACGGGTTGTCCTTTCCTGTTTATATGAGGGCACCTTTTGGTACGATTGGTACCCATATTCCTTCTATTACGCGTGGTGTAACGGCATCGATGTGGTTTGGGATTAATACGTATTTTGGTGCGACAGCCATGAACGGCATCTTGAATATTTTATTTGGCTTTGATAATTGGTTTATCTGCTTCCTCATTTTTGCTGTTGTTCAATTAGTTAATACTGCTTTAGGAATTAAATCGATTGAGCGATTTGCTGACCTTGCTGCTCCTATCATTATCTTAATTTCGTTGTGGATGTATTCGTCTTTATCAGATAAAGCTGCAGCTGCCGGAAGAGATATTTGGAGTTGGGCGGAGTCCCCTGTTACGGGCGGTGCTGCCTTTACTGCCTTTTTAGTAGTTATTTTCAGTAACATGGGCTTTTGGGCAACATTGAGTGCCGATATACCGACTATCTCCCGTTTTATTAAAGCGCCCGCACATGAAAAGAACTGGTTTAAACGTAATAAAGGCTCCTTAATTGGAAACATGGTTGCGATGCCATTAACGCAAACCTTTATGATCATTATTGGTGCTGTTGCCTATGCTGCGGTATTAAATTACGACCCTGTTGTTGCGCTTCAGGAATCTGCTAGCGGTTTTATCCTTGCTGTTCTGCTATTGATGATTGTGTTGGCCCAATGGTCAACCAATACCGCCGCAAATGTTGTTCCAGCAGCCACCATATTCTCTAATGTGGGAGGTCCGAAGTTTCCATTTTGGGCGGGTGTAATCACTGCAGGTATTGTTGGCACCATCGTCCAGCCATGGACATTGTTTGGTGTCATTATTCCGATTCTGCTCATTGTCGGGGGAATATTATCGGCTATTGTAGGTATTCTATTTGCCGATTATTATTTGCTTCGGAAACGACGTGTTAATGTCCCTGAATTATATGAAGATCATGGTCAGTATAAATATATGGGCGGTGTAAATGCTGCTGGATTTTTTGCCTGGATTATCGGTGGAATTGCATCCTATTTTGTGCCGGAATATGGGTTTTTAATAGGCTTCTTAGTTGGTGCAGGAATCTACTATGTCCTTGCTAAATACTGGTGGTTCAAAAAATATAAGCAAGCGGAAATTGAAGATCCCAGCGATGAAAAATATTTAGGTATTTCTGTTGGCCGTGATTGGGTTATCGAAGACAAGGCATTTGAACCTGTTATAGAGGAAATTCCAAATAATGTAGATTTATACTAAATCAGAATTTGAGGAGGATAACATGTCAGAACATCAGCAATTTCTCGATGAAAGAGACAAAATTGATTTCCTTATCCAAAAGGGCTGCCGGATCAGTGGGGTAAGAGAACATTTAAACGGAGCTTCCGTTGATTTTCTACACCCAAATGGCAACGTAACCGAAACCCTTCTTATCGGAACAGCAAATGGCCGCAAGTATTTCTCACATTTTTTAATTAACCAGAAACAGGCAAACAGCTAAGAAAGGGTTTCGCAAAATTAGGGAAGGATTGGTCGAATGGTCAATCCTTCTTTACCCAAATATCTTAAGTTCAAGGAGAATCATAGGTATGAAGGGACATTTCCTATTAACGGTCGCAGATATTTTTAAGCGAAAACATTTTGAACATGCCATAGTGATTGCAGGGTATGGAGGCATCCAGCGGACCGTCAAATGGGTTCATGTGGTGGAAGCGACTAGTATTCGGAATCTGTTAAATGGGCATGAGCTCATTTTATCAACCGGTGTTGCCTGGAAGGACAATTCAACTTTATTTGTGTCAATGGTCAGGGAATTCATTGAACAAAATGCCGCTGGATTGTGTATGGAGATTGGAACGTATTTAACTAAAGTTCCTGATGAAGTCATTGAAATTGCCAATGAACATCAATTTCCGATCATTATTTTTCAAAAAGAAGTTCCGTTTGTTGAAATTACCCAAGATTTACATTCGGTTATCATTAATCAGCAATATCAAAAAATTTCGGATTTAGAGAATTATTCACAGAGCCTAAATAAACAGTTGCTAACAATCGAAACATACGAGGATATCCTTCAGTTTATTTTCTCGGCTTTAGATGTCCAAATTATTTTCCGTCTGAAAAATCAGGAGTATGAATTTGTACCAGAAATAAGCAGCAGTGAACAATCTGTTATTATACAACAGCTAAAAAAGGCAAAAAAACAAGACAATCTACATATCGCTGCATCGCCAATTTTCTTATTTGGTCAGGAATATGCCGAGTTGTTTATATATTCCAAAGATATTCCGATCAACGAATATGATTTATTGATTTTGGATCGAACAGCCACTGCATTAGCCCAGCATTTATTAAGAGATTTATTTGTAGAGGAAAAAAAGCGGGTGCAAGAGTTTGAATGGCTCCATGGCTGGTTGGAGAATGAGCATTCACTCGAGGAAATCCATGATTACTTATTAGAAAATGGAATAAAAACAAAGACGAATGATGCTGTGGTTATCCTCACGAAACATATCCCTATGAAAGAAAAAGCAGGTCAGGATATGACTTATTTAAAATTATTGTTTCGATCAATTTTTGAGCAAAATGGATTTTCGGTTTTTTTTGTTGATAAAAGAAACGTAATTACCTTCATTCTATTGAATAATCGTACGAAAAGGAATTTGAAGGAACGAATTAAAAAAGCAATCGAATCCATTAAGGAATCTGAATTTATTCAGAAACAATCCTCGGCGAAATTCATCATCGCAGCCGGGAAGTTTATTCATTCCGTAGGTGACGTACATAAAAGCTATCAATCAGCAAAAGAGACTCTTCGAATACAACAAAAAATGCCAAACAAACAAATTTCCCATTTTTACGAGGATTTACATTTATACCGTCTCATTTCTCAATTAAGTGTGTATAACGATTTACAGGAGCTGTCAGCAGAATATCTTCAGCCTGTTATTCAATATGACCGTACATATAATGCCAGGCTTCTAGAAACGTTAAAAGTCTATTTGGAATGTAATGGCTCTAAACAGGAAACATCTAACAAACTGTATATTGTAAGGCAAACATTATACCATCGACTCCAGAAGCTTGAAAACCTCTTGGGGGAGGATTTTATGGCGCACGAAAAAAGGGTCGCCATTGAATTTATGCTTCTTGTCCATGATTACTTATCTGCTGCTAAAGAGAGGCGGGACCATCAAGTCTTGTGAGTTAATTTTGAAATAAAATACTATAGGAATAGAAAAAGAACACTCGCAATCTTACAATTTGTAAATTGCGAGTGTTTTTTTTACTATAAAATGTCGAAATACTCCGAAAGAGTAATTGACAGTGGCTTTCCATCGGTTATAATGAAATTAACATATGTTCATCATGGTTTAGCATAATTTCAGTTATTTGTGTTTTTTGAAATATTGTACATATTAGTTAAACAATGCTTTGAAACCGTTTACTTTTTTAGGAAATGGTTGTTTTTGAATATGATAACTATAGAAAAATAGGTGAATGATGATGGCGGATGAAAAAATATCGCGGCTAGTGGAAGTGGCTAAAATGTATTATCAATTAGACTACAGCCAGCAGGAAATTGCGAAGAAATTAGGTATTTCCCGTCCTACCGTCTCAAGGCTTCTCGTCCAAGCTGTTCAAGAGGGTGTTGTCCATATAAAAATATGTGACCCCACTGAAAATGTTCTCGAGCTTGCAAAAAGGGTAAGAGATAAATTTCAGCTAAAGGACTGTATTGTCGCTCCGATTCCGGAATATGAGGATGAACTAATAAAAGAGAAACTAGGAGAAGTTTCTGCCGATTACTTGCATAAGATTGTACAAAGCGGAGATACCATCGGGATCACTTGGGGAACAACCCTTTTTCAACTAGTCAAAAAACTGCAGCCTAAGAATGTAAAGGATGTAACGATTGTCCAGCTTAATGGCGGGGTGAGTTACTCGGAATCCAGTACATATGCATCAGAGATTATCAATGGGTTGGCAAATGCTTTTCATACGACCCCGCATTTCTTGCCGGTTCCAGCGGTTGTTGACCATATTGTTGTAAAGCAGGCCATTGTTGCCGACAGGCATGTGAGAAGGATTTTGGAACTAGGCAAACAGGCAAATATTGCGATATTCACGGTAGGAGAGCCCGGTGAACAATCCACATTGATGCACGCCGGCTATTTTTTAGACAATGATATCGAAATACTAAAGTCAAATAAAACCGTCGGTGATATTTGCTCGCGGTTTATTGATTTGAAAGGACATATTAGTCACGAGGCTCTAAATGATCGTACGATTGGTATTGAACTATCACAATTAGTTGAAAAAGAATACGGCATCCTTATAGCCGGAGGCAATACAAAAGTTGATGGGATTTACGGTGCCCTTCACGGGGGTCATGCCAATGTCCTGATTACCGACCAATATACTGCCAAGGCTTTACTCGAATTGGGGGGTGATACCATTCATGGATAAAGAAAGAATAAGAGAATTAGTCCAGGAGATTGTCAGGAATACACTGCAAAAATCTAAGCAGGTTCCGATTGCAGTTTCCAATCGCCATATTCATTTATCACCTGAACATGTGGAACGGCTCTTTGGACGCGGCTATCAATTACAGAAGTTGAAGGATTTATCCCAGCCGAACCAATTTGCTGCTAAGGAAACCATTACCCTTATCGGACCTAAAGGAAAGATCCAACATGTACGGGTTCTCGGACCAGCGCGAGGCAGCACCCAGGTGGAAATTTCTCTATTTGACGGATTTACTCTTGGAGTGAAACCCCCGTTACGGAATTCCGGTGATATTAAAGGATCGGCGTCAATCACAATCCAAGGCCCCAGGGGTCAAATCAAAATAAATGAAGGATTGATTTGTGCAAGGCGCCACATTCATATGCACCCTAGCGATAGTGAGTCGTTTGGTGTAGCTGATGGGGATCGGGTCCAAGTGAAGGTAGATGGAGACCGCGGGGTTATTTTTGCAAATGTTTTAATACGAGTTTCACCAAAGTATAAGCTGGAGATGCACATCGACCTTGACGAAGCCAATGCTGCTAACATCAAAAATGGGCAGTTGGGAGAGATTGTGGCACTGGAAAGCACTAAGCATACAGGAGGGGGGTGATGGAGATGGGTAGTAAAGAAGAGATTAAAGAAATTGTCAGGGAAGTAGTCCTAGAGTATTTACATAATCATTTACATGAAAATAAAGGACAACCGATCACGATTCTTTTAGGCTATCAATCTCCTAATCCTGCATCGGTTTTGGAAGCAGTTACTCCAATACTGACAGCTTATAAAGTAACGTGGATCCTTTCGAAGGATTGGCTCCCTGCTGTAAATCCATTAAATGGAACATCTTATCTTTTATTGGAAGAGGCAACACAGCAACAATTGATTAGCGTTGTTGAACACTCCTCTGTGCTTGTTGTTCCTGCGGCATCATATCGTTTGCTTTCGAAGCTGGCCCTTACGATAGATGATGAACTGGCTGTCTGGCTTACGGTACAATTTCAAATGCTTGGCAAGCCGATTATCATCGCGAGCAATGATGTAGCGCCAAATGTGTACCAGCAAATCCATGCCCCCCAGTCCGTTCAGGATCGTTTGCAGTTATACATAAGACAGATTCAAGCGGATCAGGTGAAATGGGTTCCTTTAAAAAAGCTGGCAGCAACTGTTGATGACCAATTTAAGGCATACCGGGAGAAACAATCTCTCATTCTTGCAAAACATGTGGAAAAGGCTTCTCAGGAAGGACTTAAACAAATCATCGTCCCGGCAAGGAGTAAGGTGACACCATCTGCAATGGACCTGGCAAAAGATTTAAAGCTTGAGATTAAGAAAAAAGACTCCTAGAAAAGAGGGACGCTATGCTCATATGTAAAGTGGTTGGTTCAATTGTCTCCACCACCAAAGCAGAAAAATTGAAAGGGAAGAAGCTCCTAATCGTCCAGCCGCTTGATTTAAGGACGATTATCGACGACGGTAAACCGCTTGTTGCGATTGACACCGTCGGAGCAGGTGTAGGAGAAGTGGTGTTACTTGTCAGCGGTAGTTCAGCACGGCAAACAGATATGACAAATGGTGTCCCTACAGATGCTGCGATTATAGGTATCGTCGATCAAATTGAAATACAAGGTGCCCTTACTTTCAAAAAAGGAGGTAGCTAATATTGCAAGTAAATGAAAGCGATATCAAAAAAATGGTTGAACAAGTACTGCAGCAATTGGGGCATCCTCAAACGGCCGAAGCTGATGCCGATGAAGGGATCAGCCTTGGCGATGGTGTGTTTGCCACTGTTGATGAAGCAGCAGCTGCGGCAAAGCAGGCGTGGGAAAAACTGCGCAAGCTAACCACTGCCGCAAGGAAACAAATGATTGAAAACATGAGAGCAGCAAGCCGGCAGCATGCGAGGGAGTTGGCGCAGCTTGCCGTGGAAGAAACAAAGCTTGGCAGGATCGAAGATAAAATCGCGAAAATTCTTTTAGCTGCGAATAAAACGCCAGGGGTTGAAGATTTAGTCAGTACGGCTTATTCGGGTGATGATGGATTAACACTTGTCGAATATGCACCGATTGGGGTCTTTGGTTCAATCACGCCTTCAACCAACCCGGCTGCAACCGTGATTAACAATTCGATTTCTTTGATTGCAGCTGGGAATACGGTTGTTTACAACCCACACCCTAGTGCAAAACAAGTTTCACTTAAAACACTGAAGCTGTTAAACAAGGCGATAACTGCTGCAGGAGGACCGGAGAATGCACTCACATCTGTGGCTGCACCAAATCTGGAAACGTCTGCGCAAGTGATGAATCATCCCATGGTGAATGCTCTTGTCGTAACCGGCGGCGGTCCTGTTGTAAAGGCCGCGATGGCGGTGGGCAAAAAGGTGATCGCAGCCGGCCCTGGTAATCCGCCTGTTGTTGTTGATGAAACCGCAATCATCCCGCAGGCTGCTGCTGACATCGTAAAAGGTGCCAGCTTTGACAACAACGTGTTATGTACAGCTGAGAAAGAAGTCTTCGTTGTTGATAAAATAGCCAATGCCCTTAAAGCGGAAATGGTGAAAAACGGAGCCATTGAACTGAAAGGCTTCCAATTAGAAAAGCTGCTGGAAAAGATATTGGTGAAGAAAAACGATAAGTTTTATCCAAACAGAGACTTTATCGGAAAAGACGCTCCGGTGATCTTGCAGGCAGCCGGCATCCAAGCAAGCCCTAATGTAAGGTTAATCATTGCAGAAACAACGAAAGATCACCCATTGGTGATGACAGAAATGTTAATGCCGATTTTACCGATCGTCAGGGTTACTGATGTCGATCAAGCAATTCAGCTTGCAGTCATCGCTGAAAAGGGCAACCGCCATACAGCGATTATGCACTCGCAAAACGTTACTAATTTAACAAAAATGGCGCAGGAAATCCAAGCGACTATTTTTGTGAAAAATGGACCTTCAGTAGCGGGTTTAGGTTTTGAAAGCGAAGGATTCACAACACTGACTATTGCCGGGCCGACGGGTGAAGGATTAACCAGTGCGAAAACATTTACACGTCAGCGCCGCTGCGTTTTAGTAGATGGATTTAGAATTATATAGCGAGGTGTATTAATTGGCCAAATCGAAGGAAGAACAAATCGTCCCTTCACAAGAAGAAAAAGAGGCAACACAAAAACAAGAGGTTACTAAAGGAGGAAATATAATGAGTCAAGAAGCGTTAGGTATGATTGAAACAAAAGGATTAGTAGGTGCGATTGAAGCAGCAGATGCGATGGTGAAGGCAGCCAATGTTTCATTAGTGGGAAGGGAATTAGTTGGAGCAGGAATTGTAACGGTAATGGTCCGTGGTGATGTTGGTGCTGTGAAGGCAGCAACAGAAGCGGGCGCCGAGGCCGCACAGCGTGTGGGTACACTACTTTCTGTACACGTCATTCCACGTCCAAACGGTGATGTAGAAGGTATTTTACCGAAAGCTGAATAAGGTGAAAGAGAATGGAACAATTCATTGAAATTTATATCAAAAACCTTGTAAGAGATGCAATTAGTCATACATTAAGCGGTCTTGAGCTTCAACACGATCGAAAGACGTATGTCATTGGCAATTGGAAAATGAACAATATGGTAGCTGAGGCAGCCGAATTCTTTCATGACCTAAAGAGCAATAAGAATGTATCTGTCGTTATCTGTCCGCCGACACAGCTTCTCTATCCGGCACATCTTTTGATCAAGCAATCAGGAAAACCAATTGCTTTAGGCAGCCAAAACGTCCATTGGGCTGATCAAGGGGCTTACACAGGCGAAACATCCACAAGCATGCTGCTGGATGTTGGATGCGAATACGTCATCATTGGCCATTCCGAAAGAAGGCAGTATGCCGGCGAGGATGATCAACTCGTAAATAAAAAGGTAAAACAGGCGCTAAAGACAGGGCTAACACCGATTATTTGCATCGGCGAAACGTTAGAAGAAAAAAATTCACGGCAAACGGAACGAGTTTTAACGACACAGCTTTTCGGCGCATTGAAGGATGTCAGTTCCAGCGAAGTGATTATTGCGTACGAGCCGGTATGGGCAATTGGAACAGGGCAATCAGCAACAGCTGATTCAGCCCAGCAAACACATGCCTATATTCGCTCCGTTTTGAAGCAAATTCTCGGCCCTCAAGCAGTCGGAATATCGATTTTATATGGAGGATCAGCGAATGAAAGCAATGCTGCCGACTACTGTGTGATGCCGGATATAGATGGCGTACTTGTCGGTGGTGCGAGCCTGAAGGCTCAATCGTTTGACGGAATAATTAATGTATTTGCCAAAGGAGAAAAAAGTAAATGAAAAAAGTTGCGATTGGCTGCGACCATGGTGGATACGAACTGAAAGAAACATTAAAAACGTATTTAACTGAACTAGGTTATGAATATCTTGACTTTGGCTGTAAGGCGGGTGAATCAGTAGACTATCCCGATATCGCCTTTCTGGTTGGCGAAACAGTTGCCACGAATGCTGACTATGTCGGCATCATGATCGATGGTGTGGGCATCGGCAGCGGGATGGTACTAAATAAAATCCCCGGCGTCCGCGGTGCGGTGTGCTGGGATTTATCCTCTGTCATCAACAGTAAAGAACACAATAACGCCAATGTGTTATCGATTGGCGGGCAATTTATAGGCGAAGGTCTTGCAAAGCAATTAGTAAAAACTTGGCTGGAAACCGACTTTGCAGGTGGCCGACATGACCGCCGTGTCACGAAGATTATGGAAATTGAAAGTCGCTTCTTACATCGTTAAAGGCAGGTTAGAAAAATGTTTGTAGCCAAAGTGATTGGAAACATGGTCTGTACCCATAAAAATGAAAATTTAATAGGGTTAAAGCTTCTGATTGTCCAACCAGTTGATGATCAGTTACAGGATAAAGGCAAACCACTTGTGGCTATAGATACGATAGGACAATCAGGACAAGGGGATCTCGTTTATCTTGCCAAAAGCAGGGAGTCTTCCCTACCGCTTAATAAAGATTTAGTCCCATCAGACGCTGGGATTTTAGGAATTATCGATTACTATAATGTGACTAAACGAATGGAGGAAAAATAAATGAGCAACGCATTAGGAATGATTGAAACAAAAGGATTAGTAGGAGCTATTGAAGCGGCAGATGCGATGACAAAAGCAGCAAATGTTACCCTTCTTGGAAAAGTGAATGTTGGGGGAGGTTTGGTTTGTGTCATGGTGCGAGGTGATGTTGGTGCGGTGAAGGCAGCAACAGAAGCAGGTGCCGATGCCGCACAGCGTGTTGGCGAGTTCTTATCTGTCCATGTAATCCCAAGACCGCATACTGATATCGAAAAAATTCTTCTTGCAGTAAAATAATGAAACTAGCAAAAGTGGTTGGGAATGTCGTATCAACGATTAAAACACCGAGTCATCAGAATAAAAAGCTAATGGTTGTGATCCCTGTTGATGCAGAGGGGAACGAATGCGGTGAAGCCATGATTGCCTTTGACCGCTTTCAGGCTGGAGTTGGTGATTATGTACTGGTTTTGGAAGAAGGCGGATCGGCCAAGGACATTTTAGAAGATCCAACTGGTTCTTTTGATGCCGTCATTGCCGGAATCGTTGATCGACTACATTAAGGGTGAGGTGAATAAGGGTGCAAATTGAAGCATTAGTAGAACAAATTACAAATCAAATCATGCAGCAATTAACAAATAAGGAAGCGTTGAAGGAGGTTAAACCTTCTGGAAACGTAACGTATAAAGAAGGACCAGCGACCGCCATTATCACGGGCCCGTCTGTTGCTCGAATGATCGATCATACACTTTTAAAGCCAGAGGCATCTAAAGAGCAAATCATCAAGCTTTGTGAAGAAGCAAAAGAACATAAATTCGCAACCGTGTGTGTGAATCCATACTGGGTACAGACTGCTGCTAAAGAACTGGAAGGATCTGGCGTAGGTGTTACCACGGTTGTCGGCTTTCCGTTAGGAGCAACAAGCACGTTTGTGAAATCAGCTGAAACACGTGACGCAATTGCAAATGGTGCAACAGAAATCGATATGGTCATAAATGTTGGTGCACTTAAATCCGGTGACTTTGACACCGTGAAAAAAGACATTGAAGGGGTTGTTTTAGCAGCCAAAGGCCACGCACCTGTTAAGGTCATTATCGAAACCGGCCTTCTTGAAATCGAAGAAAAGAAAAAGGCTTGTATTTTAGCGAAAATGGCCGGTGCCGATTTCGTGAAAACTTCAACCGGTTTTGGTCCTGGCTGCGCGACACCTGAAGACATCAAGTTAATGCGCGAGGCGGTCGGTCCTGATATGGGCGTGAAAGCATCTGCTTGTGTACGAGATTTAGATACTGCCAGAAAGTTGATCCAAGCAGGTGCGACCAGAATTGGCGCAAGCTCAAGTATTGCTATCATAACGGGCGGACAAGGTACCGGTTATTAATTTTTATTCCATATGAGGGGTGCTTCTAATGAACAATATTGGACATCAATTGAAGAAAATAAGAGTAAACCGTGAAATGGAAATAGAAACACTTGCTTTCCTTTCAGGACTGCATGCTGAAACAATTGCAGCGATTGAAGAAGGCGAGTTAGATGTACAGGTATCAACCTTGGCCAGAATTTCAGATGTGTTAAATTGTACCTTCTCAGTTGGAGACGTTTCCATATAAATAGTCCCACCCAGGCATCCGTTCTAATTTGAAACGGGTGCTTTTTCATTTTTTCCTTAAATGATATGATTGGACAAACAGTAAATCGATCAAGGATGAGCATTTTTTAAATTAAAGGAAGAGATTCATGACAAGTACAATAACATACATCAAAGAATGGCAGCAGGCCCTTCAAAATGAAATATCCTATTTAAAAAAGTACGGCAGTAACAAATTCATCGTCTCTAATGGGAGATTATTATCGAGTGATGATTCGTTTACCTATTATTTTGATACCTCCTATTCATTACGAATCCCTGTAGGATCATCAATACGCCTTGAATGGGGTGGTTTAAAGCAAACCGGACATGTCCTCTCATCTGAAGGCAAAAGCGTGATCATTGCCCTTGAGCAATCATTTGGAGATTTAATCTCAGAAGCCTTTTTATTTCACGATCCATGGGAACTGCTGGAACAACTGATCCAACGATTGGATGACATCAAAAAAACCAAACAGAAACGTTTGCGAGTAAAAAAATTAATGGACCCCTCGATGCCTGCGAAGCATCCGGCTGAAAAAAGTAAAAGTAATGTACACGAATTAGTTTTGCGCTCAAAATATAATCCTGTTACCTTTGTTTGGGGACCGCCTGGGACGGGAAAAACCTATACACTAGCCCGGGCAGCCGCAAATAAATATTTTCAAGAAAAACGAGTATTAATCTTATCACATAGTAATCAAGCCGTTGATGTCTTAATTAGTGAAATTTCATCTTTTATAAAAAAGAAAGGACGCTATCGAGAAGGGGATGTCCTTCGCTATGGTTTAAATACTGGGGAACTCCTCGCAGCCCACGAAGCGATTACCACGAGTCAGCTCCTCCAAAAGGTTGACCCGCATCTTGCTGAGGATAAAGAAAAATTAATAGAGGAAAGACGACATCTCAAGCAGGATCTAGTCCGTTCTTTTAGTAAAAGGGACACCGATCATTTGTTGGAACTTGAAATGAGAATAGCCAAAATTCTTGAAAAGATTCGCCAAAAGGAAATTCAATTTGTGAAGGATGCATTTGTAGTTGGGACAACACTGGCAAAAGCCGCAAGTGATCCTGCGATTTATGAAAAGGAATATGATGTTGTTATTCTAGATGAAGCGAGTATGGCTTATGTACCTCAGGCTGCCTTCGCTGCTACACTCGGAAAACGTGTAATCATCTGCGGTGATTTTAAGCAATTGCCGCCAATCGCGTCTTCTAGAGATTCTCTTGTTACGTTGTGGTTAAAAGAGGATATTTTTCATCGTGCAGGCATTGTAAAGTGGGTTGAGCGCGGTGAACTCCATCCCCATTTATTGTTATTAAAAGAACAACGGAGAATGCATCCCGATATTTCTGCATTTACCAATCAATTCATCTATGATTCACATGTTGGTGATCATGAAAGTGTTGGTACAAGCAGAAATACGATTGTCAAAAAAGCCCCTTTTCCTGACAGAGCATCTGTTCTGGTGGATACGAGTTTTACCGGTGCCTATTGTATAACAGAGCGCTCTTCTCATTCACGAATGAATTTTTGGCAGGCATTATTATCGTTCCAACTGATTCATGAATCATACGTGAATGGCCTGCGATCAATTGGGTATGTTACCCCCTATCGTGCTCAAGCAAATGTAATGGAGCTTTTATTAGCTGATTTATATGCAGCCGAATGTGCCACAGCCGATATTATTGCGGCAACTGTTCATCGATTCCAAGGCAGTGAACGGGATGTCATGGTGTTTGACACTGTTGACAGCGAGCCTCAGATTCGTGCAGGAATGTTATTAATAGGCAAGGATAGCGAACGGTTGATCAATGTAGCGATTACAAGGACAAGAGGGAAGTTCATTCATGTAAGTAATCAGTCATTTATTCGTAAGCATATATATAATGGAAAAACACTTAGACAACTTGTGGAGCATCAAGTGGGGCACCGCCAAACTGTAGATATAGGACAGATCGGCAGGTGGATTCAACACCAGCACCCAAGATTGCAATGGATGCATGCACGTAAGGTAGAAAGTGTTTTTCAGGATATCGAGGCTGCCATGTCATCGATTGTTATTTCTATTCCAGCGCATGCCTCACTGTCGCGTGAATGGAAAAACACACTCCGCAATCGAGGGAAACAAGTAAGTTTAATGGTTATTTCTAAAGCAGAAATAACAGAAATACAACCTGATCAATGGCAAAACGAAGGGCTGTCATTTCCATTTATCGTCATTGATGATAGAGTCATATGGTTAGGACACCTGTTTGAAGGAGCGAGTGATGTAAGACCGCCATTTATTTCGGTGAGGCTTGATTCCCAGAAGGTTTCAGAATATTTTTTGAGTCAATTTTTACCAATAAAGTAGCACAGAGGCCAATTTTTGGTCTCTCTTTTTTTTGAATTAAAACAGAATAAACGGGAATGATAAATTTGTTCGTTATGGTTTAGATATTTTACTTAAAGGAGAATGAAAATGACCAACGTAAAATTAGCTGTCATTTATTACAGTATGGGTGGAACGAATTATCAACTATCTCAATGGGCTGCAGAAGGTGGAAAAGAAGCTGGTGCAGAAGTAAAAATATTAAAGGTGCCTGAGCTTGCACCACAATCTGTAATTGAAGGTAATCCGGGCTGGAAGGCACATGTAGAGGCAACAGCACATGTGCCTGAAGTGAAATTAGAGGATATAGAGTGGGCTGATGCTATTATATTTAGTGTTCCTACCCGATTCGGCAACATGCCTGCACAAATGAAGCAATTCCTCGATACGTGCGGCGGCCTTTGGTTTAATGGCAAGACTGTGAATAAAGTTGTTAGTGCGATGTCATCGGCGCAAAATCCACATGGCGGTCAAGAAGCAACAATTTTATCACTCTACACCTCCATGTACCATTGGGGAGCGATTGTGGCAGCACCAGGTTATACGGATCCAGTCATTTTCGGTTCAGGAGGAAATCCATACGGCACAAGTGTTACCGTAGGTCAGGACGGGAAAATGATTGAAGATGTACAGGCAACGGTAAAACACCAGGCAAAACGGACCGTAACTATTGCTGAATGGGTAAAAAAGGCGAATCAATAAGAGAGAAGAGCTGATTGGACATCACCAATTGGCTTTTTCATTGTTGAATTTTCTAAAAATTCTATTGACTTTTTCTAGTTTTCTATGGATAATCAAAGGAAATTAAGAAATTGTTAACGGTAAGGGACTAGTAAATGATTGGAATGTGTTAGAGAGTGAAACCCTTAGGCTGGAAGGTTTCTCACAGAAAGATGATTGAACCTGCCCTTAAATGCTGCTTATGCAAACATAAGCCGTTTTCCCTCGTTACGGGCTCAAGTGGGACGCGGGCGTGATGCTTGCGTCAATGAAGGTGGTACCGCGGAAACGATTTTTCCGTCCTTTTTTAGGACAGAGGAATCGTTTTTTTATTTTTAATTAGAAAGGTTCGAACAGATTATGAAAAAACAGCTTGTGGTTGTAAAAATTGGTAGCAGTTCGCTTACAAATGCTTCGGGGACGATTTCCGAGGAGAAAATCCGTGATCATGTGGAGGCACTCGCTTATTTAAAAGCCGAAGGGCATGAGGTCATTCTGATTTCATCCGGGGCTGTTGCGGCAGGATTTGGCTCTTTAGGGTATCCGGCGCGGCCAAAAAGTACAGCAGGAAAACAAGCGGCGGCTGCTGTCGGTCAAGGCCTGTTAATGCAGCATTATATTCAGCTGTTCAAAAAATTTGAGATGGTACCCGCGCAGATTTTATTAACCCGTGAAGATTTTTACAGTCAAACCCGGTTTCAAAACCTGTTCTCGACGATCCATGAACTGCTGCAACGAGGCATTTTACCGATAATAAATGAAAATGATTCGGTGTCGATTGAGGAATTAACCTTCGGGGATAATGACCTGCTATCAGCCCTTGTGAGTGGTTTTTTACATGCCAACGCTTTGATTATTTTAACGGATATTAATGGACTATATGATGGCAACCCGAAAATTTCCAGAGAGGCAAAGAAATTCAATTTCATCCCAGAGGTTTCAGAAGACCTGCTTGCAGTTGCCGGTGATAGCGGCTCATCCGTTGGAACCGGCGGTATGAAGTCGAAATTAGCTGCAGCGAAAAAAGCATTATCTCTTGGTGTCAGCGTCTTCGTTGGAACTGGAACCGGAAAAGAAAAGCTGGTTGATATATTGGCTGGAAAAGGGGATGGAACCTATATCGGCGGTCCATTCCAGACACAAATGCAAATGAGGAAGCAATGGATTGCCTATCATTCTCAAGTCGGCGGCGTGATCGAAATCGATGATGGGGCAGAAAAAGCAATTCTTTTCCATGGGAAAAGCTTACTCCCGGTAGGGGTCACCAATGTAATAGGTGAATTTAATGCTCTGGATGTCGTGGCAGTCAGAAATCAAAAAGGGAAAACGGTTGGAAAAGGACAAATTTATTATTCCTCCAATGATTTGCTAAAGGTAAAAGGATTACCAAGTGAACAGTCAAAGGTGTATTCCATAAATAAAAAGGCAGAAGTGATTCATCGTGATAATTGGGTCGCTGTGTCAAAGGAGTGAACTTAGGAATGAGTGAATTAATAGAAAAGGCAAGAAAATTAAAAAAGGCTGCAAAACAGATGGGGATGCTGTCAGCTGTTGAGAAAAATGAGGCGTTAGCGAAAATGGCTGACCATTTATTAACCGAAAAAGAATGGATAATAAGCGAGAATTCAAAGGATATTGCGGCGGGGAAAGAAAATGGTCTGTCGTCGTCTCTTTTAGATCGATTACTGTTAACTGAAGAAAGAATCGAACAAATTGTTGATGGCGTTCGTCAATTAATTCAGTTAGAAGATCCAGTTGGTGAAACCATCGAGGCGTGGGAACGGCCAAACGGGCTGCAAATTGAAACCGTTCGGGTGCCGCTTGGAGTAATTGGGATGGTATACGAAGCACGGCCAAATGTAACGGTTGATGCCGGAAGCTTATGTTTAAAGGCAGGAAATGCCGTACTTTTACGTGGCAGTTCTTCAGCCATTCACTCCAATAAAGCACTTGTTCATGTTATGCGCGGGGCACTGGCAGGGACGGCCATCCCGGAGGATGCGGTGCAGCTTTTGGAGGATACGAGCCGTGAAACTGCAGCAGAGATGTTTAAACTAAATGAATACTTGGATGTACTAATTCCACGCGGTGGTGCGGGTCTCATTCAAACAGTCGTTCAAAATGCTACTGTACCCGTATTAGAAACAGGTGTTGGCAACTGTCATGTGTTTATAGATGCAACAGCTAAACAAAATATGGGGATCGAAATTGCGATAAATGCAAAACTACATCGCCCATCGGTCTGCAATGCTGCCGAAACGTTACTGATTCATGAAGAATGGCCCTATATTTCAGAGCTCCTGCATGCCCTTCATGAAAATGGGGTTGAACTTCGCGGAAGTGAAGAGCTGGTTTCTAGCTATTCGATTGTTAAACCAGCATCTGAAGAAGACTGGCAATCTGAATTTTTAGCCCCGATTCTTGCGGTGAAACTCGTGAACGATGTGACAGAAGCGATTGAACATATTGATGAATTTGGTACAAAGCATTCTGAAGCAATCATTACCGAAAATCAAGAAAATGTTAGTTTATTTTTCAAGGCAGTAGATGCGGCGGTCCTTTATCATAATGCTTCGACACGGTTTACGGATGGGGAACAGTTCGGTTACGGTGCTGAAATTGGCATCAGCACGCAAAAACTGCATGCCCGCGGTCCAATGGGACTAAAAGCATTGACGACTTCGAAAGCAATTGTCCAGGGAACGGGGCAAATCCGCTCATAAAATTTGTTTTAGGCGCTGAAATGGCGCCTATTTTTTTGGTTTCTGTTATACTGTATATACAAACGTACATTCCCCTTAAGTTAGCAGGTGTTCTCATGGCAGATAAAATTCATATATCCGTTCGATCTCTCGTTGAACACGTATATAACAGCGGCAGTATTGATGCCCGTTTCCGTACTCAGTCGACACTGGCAGATGGAACAAGGATTCACCAAAAGATCCAGAAAACCTATCGTGATGGTGATCAAAAAGAGGTTTTTCTTAAAACGGAAATTGCCTATGATGGCCTCACATTTATTATTGACGGCAGATGTGATGGTCTGTTATTTCATGACGGGAACGTCACAATCGATGAAATTAAGTCTATCACCATGCCGCTTGACCAAATGACGGGAGAAGGTTTCCCTGTACACTGGGCTCAAGCGAACGTGTATGCCTATATATATGCAAAAGATCATGCGCTGCCGGAAATCAGCGTACAGTTAACCTATGTCCATATCGAGACGGAAGCTAAACAATATTTTAACAAGAAGTATACTTTCTCAGAATTAGAGTTATTTGTTTTTAATGTGGTTGAAGGCTACGCCCCATATGCCAAGCTGCAGCGAGAGCACCGGAATAAACGAAATGAAAGCTGTAAAGCTCTGGCTTTCCCTTTTGAAACCTATCGAGCCGGGCAGCGAAAATTAGCTGGGGGCGTTTATAAATCTATTATAGATGGAAAAAATCTATTCGCCAAAGCGCCGACAGGAATTGGCAAGACCATTTCTACCCTTTTTCCAGCCGTTAAGGCAATGGGAGAAGGACAGCTGAATCGGATGTTCTATCTAACTGCCAAGACGATTACCCGAACGACTGCTGAGGAGGCATTTTCCAAGATGCGTTCCTGTGGCCTTCATCTAAATGCCGTCACAATTACGGCGAAGGATAAGGTATGTTTTAAGGAAGAAACGAAATGCCAAAAGGATTACTGCGAGTTTGCAGATGGCTATTATGACCGGATTAATGATGCCGTTCTCGACATTTTAACAAATGAAACGGCTATGACCCGCGAGGTTATCGAATCCTATGCCCGTAAGTATACAGTTTGCCCTTTTGAATTTTCGCTTGACCTTGCATATACGGTTGATGCGATCATTTGTGATTACAATTATATTTTTGACCCAAGGGTGTCATTAAAGCGGTTGTTCGAGGTGCAAAAGAAGGCAAGCATTTTATTGGTGGACGAGGCACATAATTTAGTTGATCGCGGCCGGGAGATGTTCTCAGCTTCTTTACATAAAGAAACGTTTCTCCAACTGAAAAAAGACTTTAAAGGCGTCAATAAGGTAATCTTTGAGGCGGCTAGTAAATTAAATGCCTCGTTTATTTCGATAAAAAAGATATATGGCAAGAATAATGAGTTTATCTTAACCCACCTAGATGAGTCTTTTTTAGAGCAACTCCGTCAATTTATTAAGGATACGGAGCAATGCCTTCGGACAGATGCTTCACAAAATCTATTGGAAGCGTATTTCATGGTAAATAACTTTTTGAAAATCGTTGAACTTCTCGATGAACATTACGTTATCTACGGAGAAAAAAATAAAAATGACGTGATTGTCAAACTGTTTTGCATAGATCCATCGAAACTCCTTAAACAAATGGGGAAAGGGTATAGTACTAAGGTGTATTTTTCCGCCACGCTTTCACCGTTACCCTATTATCAAGATATCCTTGGCGGGGAGAAAGAGGATTATCTACTATCCATCCCTTCGCCGTTCTCAAAAGAACAAGTCGATGTTTTTATCAAGCCATTATCGACTCGTTTCAGGGATCGGGAACGGACTAAGAGCCCGATTGTTTCGATTATGCAAGCATTAACTAAAAAAAGGCCAGGAAATTACTTGATTTTCTTCCCCTCCTATCAATATTTGCTATCTGTTTATGAGCAATTCAAGGAAGTAAATAAGGAAACCCGAACATTAATTCAAACGACGGGGATGTCGGAAGCAGAACGGGAAGAGTTTATAGCAGCCTTTAAGCCTGAGCAGAACGAGACCTTGCTTGGATTTGCCGTGCTTGGCGGGATTTTTTCCGAGGGTGTCGATTTAATCGGTGATCGTTTAAATGGAGTGGTGGTCGTGGGTGTAGGATTGCCACAGCTTTGTTTTGAACGAGACTTAATAAAGGATCATTTTAACCATCAGGGCAAAAATGGGTATGATTATGCCTATGTGTATCCAGGCATGAATAAGGTGTTACAGGCGGGCGGACGATTGATTCGCTCGGAAACAGATCATGGGACAATTGTCCTTGTTGACGACCGTTTTTTACAAGAGCAGTATCAAATGCTCTTGCCTCAAGAATGGAAGCAGTTTACACTCATTTGATTGATTGGGATTGGGTGGAGTATTTCTTTCTCGGTACATTAACTTCAATGTTCATCGACATCTCACTCGGTATTGTCTTGCGCGAGGTTTTGACATAATATCTGATTAATTTAAGCTGCCTTTAAAAAGAGGGCAGCTTATTTTTTATAAAAAGGTGGCAATAGTTGCAACTATCTCATATAATTGAATAAAAGTTGCACTCGGGAAAGATTTTCGGGAAGGGGAAAGAGAGATGGATAAACCTAAAATAATTCAATTGGTTAATGGGGAGAAGGGAAATTTGATAAAAATCAAGTCCCTGCATTTAGATGGGGTAATGAGAAGAAGATTATTAGATTTGGGATTTGTAAAGGGAGCAATGGTGGAGGTTGTCCGTAAAAGTCCATTGGGTGACCCAATTGCCTTTCGGGTCAGTCAAACAACCATTGCTCTCCGGAAAGAAGAGAGTTCTAGAATTGAAGGGGAGCTGGTATCTGATGGGGAATGAGTACCGAATTGCCTTAGCGGGGAATCCGAATACCGGTAAAAGTACGTTGTTCAATGCCCTCACCGGACTTAGGCAGCATACAGGAAACTGGGCTGGAAAGACGGTTTCCCTTGCGAAGGGCAGTTTAGCATTTAAAGAGAAAACCTTTCATCTAATCGATTTACCCGGCACCTATTCGCTTTTTTCAAATTCAACGGACGAAGAAGTGGCGAGAAACTATATTGTTTTTGAAAAACCGGATGTGACACTTGTTGTGCTGGATGCCACCTCATTGGAGCGGAACTTCAATTTGGCGCTCCAGGTGTTAGAGATGACCAAAAATGTTGTGGTTTGCATTAATTTAATCGATGTCGCCGAACATCAGGGCATTCGTATTAATGAACGATTGTTGACCAATCGATTAGGGGTGCCAGTCATTAAAATTTCTGCCAGAAATAAGAAGGGATTCCCGATGCTTCTCGATACCATTGACCGGATTGTAACAGGGGCAATTGAATGTAATCCGGTTCAGTTGAAGTATCCTGAAGAAATCGAAGAAAAAATACGACAAATTGAACCTAAGGTGATTGAAGTGGTGGGAAATCAAATTTCTTCGCGCTGGGTTTCTTTAAGATTACTAGATGGTGATTCGACATTACTCAATGAAATTAGCAAACGACTGATTCGTGAGGAGGTTTGGGAATGAGTATTCAAGAGCTTTATGTTGAGGCACAAAGTTTGTCAACGTCTAAGCTGCGAGATGACATTGTGGAACATCTATACGACAGGAGCCATACATTATGCCGCGAAGGAATTTCTTATACTAATTCAAAAAGGGATACTCGTACAGAAAAACTGGATGCGATATTTACTTCACCGATATTCGGTTTTCCGATTATGATTGTCTTGCTAGGTGTATTATTTTATTTAACCATTGCTGGAGCAAATATTCCCTCATCGATGCTAGCTGAGTTTTTTGGTTTTATTGAAGGATACTTAACCACGTTTTTTGCTTTCCTCCATGCACCGGATTGGCTTCATGGAATGCTTGTACTCGGTTTATACCGTGGAACGACCTGGGTGATCAGTGTGATGCTGCCGCCAATGGCAATTTTCTTCCCCTCTTTCGCCTTGCTTGAAAATTATGGTTATTTACCTCGAGTGGCCTTTAATATGGATCGATTGTTTAAAAGGGTTGGGGCACATGGGAAACAGTCGTTGACGATGGCCATGGGATTTGGCTGTAATGCCGCCGCCGTTATTTCCACACGGATTATCGAATCACCTAGGGAGCGGATGCTCGCCATTCTTACAAACAATTTTGTTCCATGTAATGGACGCTGGGGAACATTAATTGTGTTAGCATCCCTTTTTATGGCAGCCAATTTTACCGGGGGGCTAAAGTCCCTTGTTACCACAAGTGTGATTGTTGGCATTGTTCTCTTTGGAATCATTGTTACGTTTTTTGTCTCCTGGGTATTATCAAAAACAGCTTTAAAAGGAATTCCTACCCATTATACGTTAGAACTGCCGCCATACCGGAAACCTAAGTTTTTTGATACAGTGATCCGCTCATCATTAACAAAATCATGGTCCGTATTAGTCAGGGCGGTTAAAGTAGCTGCACCTGCAGCCATTCTCACCTGGGTGTTTGCAAATATTTACATCGGCGATATTAGTATTTTGATGTATGCGGTGGAATTTTTAGACCCGTTTGGTAAACTTCTTGGTCTTGATGGGTACATCATGATGGCGTTTATTCTTGGGCTGCCGGCAAATGAAATTGTCCTGCCGATCCTTTTAATGGGCTATTTGTCAACAGGGTCTTTAACAGAGGTTAACAGTCTGGTAGATTTAAAGAAAATTTTCCTAGATCACGGTTGGACATGGCTCACAGCATTAAATATGATGTTGTTTTCACTTCTCCATTATCCGTGCGGAACGACATTGCTGAATATTTATAAGGAAACGAAGAGTAAAAAGTGGACGTTCCTGGCCTTTCTTATTCCGACAGTGATTGCCATCCTCGTTCCCCTTATTATTACGCAAACAGTGAGATTGCTTGGTATCCTATAAAAAAAGACACCCGTTTTTCTAACTCATCAGAAAAACGGGTGTTTTGTTTATTTATTTCATTTTGCGAATTTCTTCTGTTACAACAAAAGCTAGATCATCATTGCCGAACAATGATAAAACACCTAGCAATGTTTCGTCCGTAATTTCCCCCGCTTCCTCTTTAGAAACTGTCAGCTCCATTGCCTCATGCAGGGCAGGGTTAGATGATTGATTTGGATAGGCAGCTGCATAAAGGTTTTGTGGATCAAGGTCATGATTTACACACCATTGTGCAAATACGAGAATCATCATTTTCTCTTCTCCTTGATAGTGTTGAATAATCTTTCGTTCTAGTTCTTTTTGATTCATAGCGGTTCTCCTTAGTATCTTTTATAAATTTCATTATATATAATTATTAAGGGATTAGTAATCAAACGAATTTGACAGGTTAAATTTTATTTTTTATAGAAATACTGTTTGAAGAATGCTTTTTATGAAGGGAGAATTAATTATGAGTAAAATTGAAGTAGGAGAAATCTTTACGATAAGTGACGAGAGTAATGAGGAGCAAGAAGTAGAAGTACTAGGGGTCATGACGATTGAAGGAATAGATTATGTTGCTGTCGGTTTTGCCGAAGACGTGAAACAAGAAACGGATGACGATATTGATATTTTCTTTTTAAAGGTTGATGAGGATGGGGATTTCTCCGCCATAGAAAGCGATGAGGAATTTGATAAGGTTTCTGCTGCATTTGATGAAATGATGGATGAAGAAGAATAATTCGATTGGAAAAATTATGTATGAATAAATTTGGTTTTGGAATACTAACATGGAGAATATCTACAAAGGAGAACACTCATGTTAATTGAAGAAGGAACCAAATACCAAATTTCACAGTCAGCTAAAGAATTTTTCAATTCAGCCGAAACGATGACGGTGAAAAGCAATAATGGGGTTACTGTCCAATTTATTCTTGGTGACAGCAAGGGCCATGGTTCAATGCCAGTTGAACACTTTGATTATTTATTTAAAAGATCGAATTTAACGCTAATCCCAACTAAACGCTCCTTAATAACCAATGATATCAATGAGGAACAAATTGGATAACCAAAATGCATTGCTTCGAAATGAGGTAATGCTTTTTTATGATTTTTTTCTATATTAATGGGTACCTACAAAGTGAGGAGTGATTAATGATGATAACAAAAAGAATAACATTACCAGATGCGACCATTGCGTTTGTTGATGAGGGCGAAGGGGATGCAATCATTTTGCTCCACGGTTTTTGCGGTAGTTCGGGTTATTGGGAAAACGTCATTCAAAAACTATCAACCAATTGCCGCGTGATTGCCCCAGACCTTCCAGGGCATGGAAATTCTAGTATTGATAAAGAAATTTTTTCGATTGAGGATTATGCGGACATTCTTAAGGAATTATTAGTTCAATTAAATATTCAAAAGGTTACAATGTTTGGCCATTCATTAGGGGGCTATATTACACTCGCCTTCGCTGAAAAATATAGTGACCATTTAAATGGATTCTCGCTTGTCCATTCCACTGCGTTTCCCGATTCGGAAGAGGCGAAAAAGGGCAGAGTGGCGAATGTAGAAAAGGTACAACATGAGGGAATGAATTCTCTCATTGATGGATTGATTCCGAAGCTGTTTTCACCCGAAAACGTTGAGCAGGATTATGTAAAAACAGCCAAAGAAATTGGGTACGCAACATCACCGAAGGGGGCCATTAGTGCATTAACAGCAATGAAGAATCGGCCTGATCGGAATAATGTATTGGAGTCCACTGCCTTGCCGGTATTATTAATCGCCGGAGAACAGGATCAGATTATTCCAGCAGAAAAAACCTTTTCGGTTAGCAGGGAGAACATCAAGCAAGTGGTAATAAAAGAGTCCGGACATATGAGTATGTATGAAAACGATGAGGAACTAATTTCTGAAATGAAGAAATACCTATCAAGTATTTAGTTTCAAAATAAAACAACAAAAATTCCCAACCAATCGACAGGTCGGGAATTTTTGTTTTAGTGTTCATCTGCAGGCGATACACCCATAAAAGTTCCATCAAAAAATACTGCCATAAATACATCACCATGCTTGTTTTCAAAAGGGACACCAACCATTACTATGTTGTGTGAAATATTATGTATTACTTCTAATGAATTAGCATCTGTCCATTTTAATCCATCTTTTTTAAGATTCTTTTTCACTGTTTTAAAGGCTTCACTGCTGATTAAATTCGCAGCAATTTTATTTCTTTCAGATCCTAGGATAGGTTCAACAACACATCCACATTCACCTGAGAGTTCATCTGATTGAACAGTAACTGCCGCTTTCGCCGTATTCCCAGTTGTCACGAATAATGATAAAGCAACCAAAATGCCACATAAAACGGTTAATAATTTCTTCAAGCAAATTCCTCCTTATTTTAAAATCTCCCTTATTTCATTCTCTATATTTCGACAAACTCCTTCAAAAATCTTGGAAATATTTTAGAAAACTACCAATATTTATTACAGAATTGTGTCGAACTTGATGTCAGGCACCAAATAGTTGTGATTTTTCTGTAAATACGTTCTAATAAAAGTAAGTATTCTAGGTAGAGGGGTTCATAGGATGGGTTTTTTCATCGTTGTTTTTGTGATATACAATTTACTTTTATTTTATATCGGCTGGAATGGGTGGAAATGGATTCAGACAATATGGGGAAATAAGCGGTCAACGAAGTATATATATTGGGTCCTTCTCATATTTTTCGCCTATTCATTTATGCTTGGGCGCTGGTTAGAGGCATTTCAAATTATTACATGGGTTGGAGCCATTTGGCTGGGAATCTTTTATTTTTCGCTGTTTTTACTTCCGATTGTGAATCTATTGGTTTTTTTATCGAGATTTACCCGCTTTTCGAAAAGAAATGTAATGAAATGGTCAGGTTTCGCTACTGGTATCGCCATTTGCTGCTTACTAGTTTTTGGCATTTTCAATGCGTACAGCCCAGTTGTTCGAACATATACAGTCAACATCCCGAAGTGGGTTGAAGGAAAACAATCGCTGAACATTGTAATGGCGTCTGATATGCATTTTGGTGTCCTGTCTGGTGCCAACCATGCCAAAAACCTTGTTAAAGAAATCAATTCCCTGCATCCTGACCTGGTATTATTCCCAGGGGATATAATCGATGATGATGTGAAACCGTATCTCGACAAAGGAATTCCACAAATATTAAAACAAATAAATGCTCCGGTATATGCATCATTTGGTAATCATGATCGCGATCAAAGTGCGGATTTGGTAAAAGTATTTACGAATAGCGGCATGAATGTTCTGGACGATCAAACAGTGGAGTTGGATAATGGAATTACTCTAATCGGCAGGAAAGATAGAGGATATCAAGATGTTGTCCGAGCCAAACTGGTTGATTTAATGAAGCAAGCGGAAATAACGAAACCGGTGATTTTACTTGAGCACCAGCCGTATGATTTAGAAATTGCCGAGAACAATGGCGTTGACCTGATGGTGTCGGGACATACCCATCGCGGCCAAATCGCTCCGATGAACATGATTACTAAGAAGATTTATGAAAATGATTGGGGATATCTTAAACGCGGTCAGCTTCAATCCATTGTTTCTTCGGGATATGGCTTTTGGGGGACACCAATTCGAATCGGCAGCCGCTCGGAAATTGTCCAAATAAAAGTTACATTTAAACAGAATGACTAACAATTCAAAAAGCTGTACTACTTTAGTACAGCTTTTTTCACTATTATTTTTTCACGGAATAATATTTGATCGGCTCCGAATTTGAGTCCTTTAATACATGAGAAATAGTTCCTGTTAAACTGGTCGATCCTTGAGAATCGAGCCCAACTTCCCAGATCATCATCCCTCCGAAGCCGTGATCTAGTGCCAAGGTTGTTTTCTTTTTCATTGTGGAACCGCCATTGTAATAGTAGGTTGTGCCGTTCATACTAACTGTGTCTTTTGCGGCATTAGCTGGATCTTGGTTAATGATAGCTGCGTAAGACACCTGTTTTACTTTTGGATCTTCCGGCTGGGCATAAAACGGCACACCCAACACCAATTTTTCTTTAGGCAGGTTATTTTTCTCAAACAAATCCGCCCAATAGTTTACAATTTTCTCAGTAAACGGATAGGGTGAAAGATTAGCAGCATGGTAGCCATCATCCCATTGCCCGTCATAGGCCATAATATTGACATGATCAACATCCTGAAACATTGACGGCTCATAAATGACGAAGCCAATTTCCGTTAACGTAACGGCATGAATTTTTGAATAAACTGCTATAGATAATTCTTTATTTTTTGAATGTAGTTGTGTGCTTAATTCTTTTGTAAAAGTAGCAAGATTTGCGGCATCCGCTTTCGAACGGGGATGCTCAAAATCGATATCAATCCCGTCAAGATGCTCGCTGTCTGCGATACTTGTAAGCTCATTAACTAGCTTTGATCGAGATTCAGGATTTGATATAGCAGTTTTAAAATACTCATAAGATTCGCCGCCATTGATATGAAACCAGCCGCCTACTGCAAGCATTACCTTAGTATCATATTTTTCAGCGTTTTTAACGACTGTCCTTAAATTTTTTAATGAAGCATCACCATTTAGCAAAATTGCCCCATCTTTAGTTGGATGAGCGAAAGAGAAAATGACATGTGTTAATTTTGCGTAATCCACAACATTTGGGTCGCGGAAATCTTGAACATAACCAATGAGCACTTTGGACTGTGCTTTTTCCACTTTTGGTACTATTTTTGTTTGTGGCTTAATGGCTGATTTTGGTGATTCTTTTGTAATAACTGTTCTATCATTTGATGTATTAGCGGAAAATAAAACTCCTGTTAAAATTCCTCCAATGAAGGCAATCGCAATTACCAGTGTTAGGAGGACAGTGCGTTTCTTCATAGGATTTATTCCTCCTTAGTTTTTTCACATATAAAAATTGTATCAGAAAAATGAATGAAACTTAGCTGGTAATATTCACCTAAGCGAATATAGGAAATTCATTCATTTGAAAACCACTGCTGATTTTTGATATAGTTAATAGGCTAATGTTAAAAATAAGTACATTTTTATATAATGTAAGGTGGTTAATATGAAACAAGAGTTTAGAGTATTACTGTATTATAAATATGTGTCAATAGAGAATCCCGAGGAAACAGCGAATGAACATCGTCAATTCTGTACGGATTTAGGCTTAATGGGTCGGATTATCATTGCCGCAGAAGGAATCAATGGGACGGTGTCGGGCACGATTGAACAAACTGATGCCTATATGAAGTACATGGACGAGCATCCACTATTTGCAGGAACTATTTTTAAAATAGATGAAGCAACTGAGCACGCATTCAAAAAAATGAAGGTGCGTTACAGGTCTGAATTGGTTACATTGCGTTTGGAAGATGATGTCGATCCGAATACACTCACAGGAAAGCATTTGAAGCCGAAGGAATTTTTCGAGCAAATGCAAAATGAAGATACTGTTGTTATTGATGCCCGCAATGATTATGAATATGATTTAGGCCATTTTCGCGGAGCCGTTCGTCCAGACATTTTAAATTTCCGGGACCTGCCACAATGGATCCGTGAAAATAAACAGGAATTTGAAGGTAAGAAGATTCTTACCTATTGTACCGGTGGAATCCGTTGCGAAAAATTTTCCGGCTGGCTGCTTAAAGAGGGCTTTGAAGACGTATCACAGCTTGATGGCGGAATTGTCACATATGGGAAAGACCCTGAAGTACAAGGGGAGTTATGGGATGGACAGCTTTATGTGTTTGATGAGCGCATAAGTGTTCCGGTGAATCAAAAAGAGCATGTCATCGTTGGAAAAGATTATTTCAGCGGTGAGCCATGTGAACGCTATGTGAATTGTGCCAACCCGGAATGTAATAAGAAGATCCTTTGCTCAGAGGAAAATGAACATAAACATTTACGCAGCTGTTCCCATGAGTGCAGGGTTCACCCGCGCAACCGCTATGTTTTAGCGCACGGCCTGAGTGAGGAAGAAGTAACTGAAAGATTAATGGCAATTGAGAAAGAAGCAGCCCTATAAAAACTTGAGGCAGGTCATTCGGTTGACCTGCCTTTATTATTGATGAACAATTAAAATTCCTACATAAAAAAGGAAAACAATGATACATATGGAATATACTTTTGAAGGCTATTATTTAAATCTTATGATTCATCCGAAAGGAGCATAAAATGACAACCTATACAAGCAGAAACGAAGTGCCAACGAATGAAAAATGGAACTTGGCAGATATCTATACAAATATCAATAAATGGGAGGAAGATTATCGGCTGATTGAAGAAATAGCAGCTAAGCTTAAAAAATTTGATGGTGAAATTCATGATGGTCATTCGCTATATCAATATCTGACACAACGGGAAGAGCTATCTTTTCATTTTAATAAGGTGTACGCCTATGCGATGTTGATGGTAGATGAAAATACGAGGGAGACAGAGGCGCAAGCTCTGTTAGACCGGGCAAAACAGCTAAGTGTAAAAGTGAGCGCAGCGACCTCCTTTTTCATGCCGTATTTATTAGGACTGGATGAAGAAACATTAAAAGGCTTCCTCAATGCAGAGACTCAATTAGATTACTTTGCCGAGGACATCTGGGAGTCGTTTCGCTACAAGACACATGTGCTAAGCAAAGAACAAGAAGAACTTCTCTCGCAATTAGGCGAGACCTTGTCGGTTCCGGGTAATACGTTTGGGATGATCAATAACGCAGATATAAAGTTTGGTGAAATTACCAGCGAAAACGGTGAACGGGTGGAACTAACCCGCGGAATGTATGCGAAGTTAATTGAGGACGAAGATCGTGAGAAGCGCCGGGAAGCCTATAAAGCGTACTATCAACCTTATGTGCAATTAAAAAACTCAATTGCCTCCACACTTTCAGCAGCGATTAAAAATAATGTGACAATGGCTCGGATCCGCAACTATCCTTCCGCACTGGAAAAAGCCTTATTTGGAGATAAAGTGCCTAAAGAGGTTTATGAAAATCTAATCCAAACAACGCGAAATAATATTGCACCGCTCCATCAATACACGAGGATTCGTAAACAAAAGTTAGAACTTGAGGAGCTTCGTCAATATGATATGAGTGTCCCGCTTGTCAGCGGCGTCAAACAAGTGATTTCATATGAGGAAGCTTATGAGACGATGTGTAATGCCCTGGCACCTTTAGGGGAGGAATATATCAACATCTTAAGGGAGTTTAAGGACTCACGCTATATTGATGTCCGTGAGACACCGGGAAAACGTTCAGGCGCTTATAATCTGGGTGTGTACGGTGTTCATCCATATATCCTCCTTAATCACCAGGACGATTTAGATAGTTTATTTACCCTTGTACATGAATGCGGCCATGGTGTTCACAGCCGGTTAAGTTCGTTGCATCAACCGCAAATAACAGCCCGCTACAGTATTTTTGTCGCTGAGGTCGCTTCTACAGTTAACGAGGTGCTCTTGATTAACTATTTATTAAACAACGAGAAGGATCCGGATATTCGGCAGCATTTATTGAACCATTTCATCGATCAATTTAAAGGGACGTTTTTCACGCAGGTCATGTTTGCCGAGTTTGAGATGAAAACCCATGAAATGGCGGAAGCCGGAAGGCCATTAAATGTTGAAGTGTTTAATCAAACATATGAAAACCTATTTCGGGATTATAACGGAGATGCAATTGTTTTTGATGAAGAGGTGAAATACGGCTGGTCAAGAATCCCACATTTTTATCGACCATTTTATGTGTATAAATACGCAACAGGTTTTGCTTCCGCGATCCATTTGGCAACCAAGATCCTTGAAGGCGATGAGAATACACTGCAAACCTATTTGGAATTCTTAAAAAGCGGCAGCTCTGACTATCCGCTTGACTTATTAAAAAAGACTGGTGTTGATTTAACAACTCCATTGCCAATTGAAAACTCATTAAAAAAATTTACTGAACTTGTGGAAGAGTTTTCGAAATTATAAAGAGATATCTAAGCCTAACCCCGGCGCAACTATAAAAAAACACGGGGATTAGGCTATATTTCTGCTTTTTACAATTTTCTGTCCCATATATATCTGAAGAATGATAAAATTAACGGTAATAATAACCATTTTTGACATTCAAGGGGGAAGTACACATTGAACGAAAAGTTTAAAAAACCAAAAGGATTCGGTGAAATATTGGATCACACATTTAGTTTAAGTAAAAATCATTTTAAAGAATTCTTCGTGATCTTGATCATTTTTATGGGGCCTGTCTATTTGTTGCAGGCGATTATTCAATATGCCTCAGGTATCAGCTTTTTTAGACAGGTAGGCCCAGGGGATAATTGGTTTGAACAAATCCTTTCGGGATTTGAAGAAACCGGTGCAATTGATTCCGGTGGTTTAGGTATGGACATTAGTTTAATCGTTGTCGGTCTATTAAGTGTGATTCTATTCCCGGTTGCAGAGGCGGCAATCCTGTTTGCGCTTCATCATATTAGGAACAATGAAGAGTTTTCAGTTGGATACGTGATTAAACAAGCCTTTTCACGCTTTTGGCCTATGTTGGGAAGCAGTATTTTGTTTGGGCTCATCGCAATTGCCATCATTGTGCTCCCCATTTTGATGGTAGTTTTCTCATTCGGTGTTTCAGCTTCAGATGGTAACATGATTTTCCTCATTTTATTCGGGATCTTGTTATTTTTTGCTGGCGCGATTGGGATTGGCCTATTATTAACCCGCTGGAGTTTTTATTTTGGCTCGGTTGTACTTGATAAGACATCTCCTGGATTTACAAGAAGCTGGAGACTATCAAAAAATAGAACTTGGGTATTGATGGGACTATATATTGTGTTCTATATTATCGTTTCCATTATTGGGGCTGTCGTTCAGATGACCTTTGGTGCTTTTTTAGGAAACAGTGTGTTATTAACGATGATTTCTAATATGGCCACACTGTTTACAACGATGATTTTCTCAGTTGGCTATGGGGTGATGTATCTTGATTTAAAAACAAGACATGATGCAGATGATTTAAAAGAATTAATTGAAGACTTTAAAACTATTTAAAATAACCTATTATGTTAGGTGATGATTATGGTAGATGTAAACAAGGCACGAGATAACCTTGAAGAGATAGTAAATTCAAAGGAATATAGAGTCTATTACAACGATTCTAAAGGATTGATTCAAACATGGTGGGAGCGGGCAAAAGAATGGCTGGCCGATCAACTGGAAAAACTGTTCCCAGTCATAAAATCGGCCGACAGCGCTTCGGGTCCGATTTTGATCGCGATAATTGTAATTGTTGTCATTTTAATCGCATTAGCGGCATATTTTCTGACTCGCAATTTTAGTCGGAATTCGATGCTGCGGAAGCAAAAACCGCTCCAATCACTCATTGAAATCAATTGGACATTCGGACGGCATCTTGAAGAAGCTCGGAAATATGAATCTTCCGCCGAATATACATTGGCAACCCGTCATTTGTTTTTAGCTTTACTGCTTTATCTGCATGATAAAGGATGGCTTGAGGCGAGAATTTGGAAAACAAATTGGGACTACTATGATGAGCTTCGGAAAGTCGATCAACAGAATGCCGATCAATTTTATCGTCTCGCCTACTTTTTTGATGAAGTGACATACGGGGAACGTACCGTAAGTAAACAAGAATATGTTCAATTTCAACAAGAGGCTACGCAATGGATGGGTGAAAGGAGGGAGGAGAGTAGTTGATAAAACCAAAATCAAAGGGGAAGACATGGATTTGGCTGATTGTACTCCTCATCCTATTTTTAGCCATCAGTTACTTTTCCTTCTCACCCAAGCCGAAAGTTTATCCGGGGTATGTGTCTGACTCGCCGTCTCCAACCGGTGTAAAGGCATTTTATACATATTTAAATAAAGAAATGGATGCAAAGCGATGGAACCATTCACCTGAAATGCTGCCAAAAGGGAACGAAAGCCAATTACTTATTATGGTCGAGCCCGCTTTTATTCCAGAGAAAGAACTTATGAAGGAATACGTTCATTTTATGGAGGCTGGAAATACGATCCTATTATTTCAAACCAATCCAAAAGGAATGTTTGATGTAAACACGGAGTTTGCGGAACAAAAGCCCTCGCCACAGGTATATGATCCGTCACATGTCACTTACCGGGCAGATATCAGTTCTGATATTCGTTTACAGAGTACGAAAGAAGATGAGCTCTTACTGGATAATAGCAAGGAAACGATAGCGCTCAAACGTACATATGGGAAAGGGTATTTGATTGTGGCAATAGCACCAGAATGGATGACAAATGATAAAATTTTAAAACATGATCATTTACCACTCCTCTTATATCTTTTGAATGAAAGTAATGCAAAGACCTACTTGTTTGATGAGTACGTTCACGGCGGGGAGAATGCCTCCTCTATTTTGACCGTCTACCCGATGTGGTTTTTGCTGTTTGTTATACAAGGAATCCTAGTCATGATCCTTTGGTTATGGCTGAAAGGGAAACGATTCGGGCCTATTTTCATTCCCAGAGAAGAATCGATTCGGTTTAGTGATGAGGGTATCCAGGCTATTGCTGCATGGTACTTAAGAGGAAAACAATATCATGATTCATTACTGATTCAAGCAGATTATCTGAAGCTGCTATTACAAGAACGCTGGCAAATTCCATATAAAAGGGAATGGCAGGATTTATCGAGTTATTTTGAAAAAAAATGGACTCGAATGCCTGCTGGTGAGATTAAGTCTTTTCTCACCGGATTGGTTACCATCCTTGAAAAAGATAAAATCAGTAAGCAGGAATACCTATTATGGTCGAGAAAACTGGAGCAATTAAGAAAAGAGGTTGAATGATGAAAACAGAATTACTTTCTTTTTTAGAAAAATATGAGGAGCGGATTATCGGTCAGAGTCTGAATCTAAGGCTTTTGCTATCGGCCGTTTTAAGCGGTGGCCATGTGTTACTGGAAGGTGTACCGGGTACAGGTAAAACACAAATGGTGCGGACGCTTGCAAGTTTACTTGGCGGAAGCTTTAACCGCATTCAGTTTACTCCGGATTTACTGCCAAGTGATATTACCGGAAGCATGATTTATAACATGAAAGAAAGCACGTTTCAAACATTGAAGGGGCCGATTTTTACCAATATCCTGCTTGCAGATGAAATTAATCGTACTCCTGCAAAGACCCAGGCGGCATTATTGGAAGCTATGGAAGAAAAACAGGTGACGATCCAAGGAGAAACGTATCCATTACCGAAAGTATTCTTTGTTGTTGCCACGCAAAACCCGATTGAATTTGAAGGGACCTATCCACTTCCGGAAGCGCAGCAGGATCGTTTCTTGTTTAAGTTGAAAATAGATTTTCCTGCCTTCGAGGAAGAGAAGTATGTGCTAAAGCAAGTCATAGAAAATAGCTTTTATGAAAAGCCCCTTGCTTCAATTTTAGACATGGATACTTTTTTACGAATTAGAAATGAAATTTCAAAAGTGACGGTTAGTGATAATGTATTGGACTATACGATGCAGATTGTCAGGAAAACACGAGATTCCGAAACTATTCGCTTTGGTGCCAGTACAAGGGCAGGGATCTCAATTGGAAAAGCGGCACAATCATGGGCATACCTGGCCGGACGGGATTATGTGACACCCGATGATATTAAAATGGTTGCTAAGCCGGCATTACGACATAGGATTCAGTTATCCCCGCATGTAGAATTGGAGGGAGCAACCGTTGACCAAATCATTGAAGAGCTTGTGGGCTCGGTTCCTGTTCCAAGATAGAGGAATCCTGCCGACGAAACGGCTAATACTGTTTTATCTTGTTCTTTCACTTGCATTCATAATAGCGACGGTTTGGGGAATGTCGTGGGCGTATATCATTACAATCAATATACTAGTATTTTTTGTTAGTCTTGTAGATTTACTATTTTCTCCGAAAAAAAGTCAGCTAACCTTTCAACGAACTATGGCTGATGAAATAGAACGAGGTATTTCCTATGAGGTAAAGATTCAGCTGAAGAATACTTCCCCCTATTCGTTTACATACCGGATGATCGATGGATTACCACAGTCCTTCGCACGACCCTTTCCTCTCCATGGAACTGGCTCAAAGGATTCGACCATGGAGATTTCATATGACACCATTGCCCATATAAGAGGAAAGTACACAATCGATAAGGTATACTTTCGCTATTGTAGTCTTTTAGGATTATGGGAGAAGCAAACGACTGTTGAAATAAGGAATACGGTAAAGGTTATACCCGATTTAACCGAGACAAAGCAATATTTAGAAAATGCTCAGCAATTTTTAAAATATGAAGGGTTGAAAATTCGCAGGCAGCGCAGTGGTGTTGGGGATTTTTCGAAGATTAGAAGTTATGTCGTCGGGGATGATCCCCGCAAAATCAACTGGCGGCAAACAGCAAAATTACGTGAAGTAATGACAAATGAATACGAACCGGAGCATGGAAAGTATATAACCATTTTAATAGATTGCGGCAGAATGATGGGTGCGGAATTGAAGAAGGGCAGTCGTTTGGAGAAATCGTTGGAAGCGGCAATGACGGTAACGGCCGCGGCTCTCCAAAAAGGTGACTATGTTTCCGTCCTTGCCTTTTCAAAGGATATTAAGGTGTTTGTACCACCAGCAAAAGGATTGGCGCACCTGCAAACAATCCTGAAAGCAATCTATGATGTTAAAGTAGATGCTGCTGAGTCCAATTATGCAGCCGTTCTGCAATACCTAGAATTGGTTCAAAAGAAACGGAGTTTGTTGTTACTCTTTAGTGATGTGAGAACTTTCCTTCATGAGGAAAGTGCCCTCATCCTATTGAAGAGACTTCGGCAGCGGCATTTATTTTTCATGATTGGAATAGAGGATCAAACGTTGAATAAAAGGGTCAATGGGGAGCCAAGTACAGTACATGCAGCGATGGTGAAAAGTATTGCCCAACAGCAGCTGCTATTGAAGAAACGGGAAAAAAGCAAATGGGAAAAACAAGGCCTCCAAATGATCGAGGCCCGGGAAGAAAAATTGGCAACTACCGCTGTTTCTCATTATATTGATATTATGAATCAAAATCTTCTATAGTGTTTGTTTTACTTAGTTTTACTTTTCCGATGACCACATAAAGAACTAATCCAATCACTGTTAGGAAAGCAACAATATACTTTGCTTCCAATGAAATATCCGCCGGGGTGATGAAACCTTCAATTACTCCGGCAATGACAAACAGCGGTATGGTCCCAAGCAGGAGCTGGACCGAGCGTTTCGCATGATGTTTTAATTGATAACCCCTAGTATAATGACCTGGAATGAACAGTTTATAGCCCATTAACAACCCGGCACCGCCGGCAATAAAAATCGCTGTAAGCTCAATCATCCCATGGGGAACGATAAACGCCCAAAAATCATAGGATTTCTCGTGATGCCAGAAAAGGGCAGCGAGTGCTCCTACAAGAATGCCATTGTAGATGAGCAAATACACCGTTACCAGCCCAAATGTAATCCCTCCTGCAAAAGCAAAAATGGCTACCTTGATATTGTTGGTCATAATACTTGCAGACATAAGTGAGGAGTCGATTGCACCATTGGCCTTTCCAATTTGGTTAGGGTTTACGCCTTGGGCAATTTCTGCCGGCAGGATGGCATAGATGTGTAGAGGGTCATTCACGACCGCGACAAAACTGCCAACCGCACCAATTACGAATAGAATCATCGCGGCAACGACAAACTTCCATTGCTCTACTAATAAGCCAATAAATTGGCTGCTGAAAAAATGGCGAATTTGTTTGAAACTAGATACTTGATCTTTGTACAACAGGTTATGTGCCTTTGAAACAAGTCCATTTAAGTATTGTGTTACCTCGTCATTGGGAAAGTATGTTTGACTAAATGAAAGGTTCTGGGCTGTCTTTTGATAGAGCCGGTTGTATTGTGTGATCGTTTCACCAGTAATGGATTTTCGGCGCTTACTCATCATTCCGATTAACTGTTCTAGCTGTTGCCATTCTTCTCGATGCATTTTGACAAATTGTTTTAAATTCATTTTGACACCTTCTTTTTGCTCTATTCTCCTTATTATAGTAATTTTGTAGAAAAATAGAAACACCAATAGAAAAAATCAACGGTGTAATGGAGGATTTATGAATCAAGACCAATTAAATATTAAAACACCTGAATATGTTTCGATTCAGTTTCAGCTTGCCGGGTTAGGCAGCAGGGCTGCAGCTTTTATTATTGATCAATTACTATTAATGGTTGTCAATATTTCAACATTAGTTGTGCTATATTTTGTGATGGACGGACTGTCATCCATGCCCTTTTTTCTCATGGAGAGTTCGCTTCCGATTGCGATTACGATTATTATTTTGTTTATTGTGAACTGGGGATACTTTTTTGCCTTTGAATATTTTTACGGGGGAAGGACCCTTGGGAAGAAGCTGGTCGGTATTCGAGTCATTCAAGAAAATGGGCACAGTATCACATTATTATCCAGCTTCATCCGGAATCTTATCCGCATTATTGATTCGTTGCCGACTGCCTATTTTCTTGGAATTGTCATGATCTTTTTTCATTCGAAGCATAAACGGCTTGGTGATCTTGTCGCTGGTACGATTGTTGTACATGAGCGGAAGGCAAAGCGGAAGAAAAAACTTACACCTATTGAAAAAGAAATTGAAAATCGCGGTCTCACCAAGAATGATTTGATCCTGGATGAATGGACGTTGAAATCGCTGGGGTTGAAAGAGTGGAAGCTTATAAGCACGTATGTAAGCCGCTTTCATCAAGTACCATCTGAGGAGAAAAGTCAGCTCACCAAACAAATTGCTGACATCCTGTTTCCGAAAATCGGGGTGGAAGTCTTCGGAAAATTAGAAAGTGAATTAGAAGATACACTTCTAGTCCTTTATTTGCTTCTACAGGAAGAATGGGAGTTTGAACTATAAAAAAACTCGGCATTTCAACAGAGGTGCCGAGTTTTCCTTATAAAATGGGTGATAGAAGCCGTGTTATCGCTTCTTTTAATTTATTTATTAAGGGACGCTCTGTATATCTTGTTATTGTTAATTCAGAGCTATCCTGGCAATCTTGCTGGAATAAAGTATGAAGTTTTTTTGCTGCCTTTTCATCAAACAAAACGGCATTCACTTCAAAATTTAATCGAAAGCTTCGTGTGTCGATGTTGGCAGTCCCCACAGAAGCTACCTCTTGATCCACTACAATCGTTTTCGCATGGATGAAGCCTTTCTCGTATAGATAGATTTTTGCTCCGTAATCAATTAATTCTCCAGCGTAGGACAAGGTTGCCCAATAAACGATAGGGGAATCGCCTTTACTTGGGATCATGATACTGACATCAACACCTGAGAGCAGGGCAATTTTACAGGCATCCATAAAACTGGCATCCGGAACAAAATACGGTGTTTGTATGTATACAGTTCTTTTAGCCGACATAATCAGTTTAATATAAGCATTTTTAATATGTTCCGTTTCAGAGTTTGGACCGCTCGCAATAATCTGAACAGGAGTGTTCCCTAAAGGTTTTTCCACAGGAACAGAATAGGGCTCAAGATTCAACTTATTCTTTGCGGAATAATTCCAGTCTAACAAGAATCTTCCTTGTATTTGATTAACAGATTCACCTTGAACACGTAAATGGGTGTCGCGCCAGTAGCCGAACTTTTTATCCAATCCTAGATATTCATTTCCAATATTAAAGCCGCCGATATAGGCAATCTTTCGGTCGATGATGCAAAGCTTCCGGTGATTTCGATTATTAATCCGGAAATTGATTAATTTAAGGAATGATGGGAAGAAGACCTCGACTTCGCCGCCGTATTGAATAAGTTCTTTAAAAAAACCGGGAGAAATCCTTTTAGAACCAATTTCGTCATAGAGAATTCGGACCTTGACACCTTCCATCGCCTTTTTTGTCAGTTCATCCCGCAGCCTTTTTCCAAGGGAATCCCGTTGTATAATGTAATATTGAAGATGGATCTCCTCTCGTGCCTTTCGAATGTCCTCAAACAAAGAGTGAAATTTCTCATGGCCATCACTGAAAATCTCAATTTCGTTGAACATGGAAAGTAGCGCATTGGAGGAGTTCAAGTTCATTAAGAGTAAATCTGAATGTTTTGTGAGCAGTTTACGGTCGAAAAACCTCCTGTTCTCCAGCTGTTGAATTTGTTCGTCTACAGTTGTTTGAAGATAGTTTCTTTCTTCAGATGATAACTGGTAAAAATTTTTCTGTTTTAATTGCCTTCCTAGAAACAAATAGACTATAAAGCCGACGATTGGAATAAAGAAAAGAACCATCAGCCATGCCCAAGTAGAACCAATATCCCTTCGTTCTATAAATACAACTACACCCGCAAGCACAATATTCCCGATGAGAACAATGGTTACCAGCAGTGTCGTTACATTTGTCACATACATACGAAAAATTCTCCTCTTTTAGTTACAAGTCTTTTAGTAAATCTTACCTGAATTGGTTGGACTTTAAAAGGAATATGACGTGTACCCGATCGTTATGAATATTTTTATCCGAACCATGAAGAATGAGCAGTTGAATCCAAATCGAAACTCAAATAGTGAAGTACAGTATTAAATCTGAAAAATAACACATACTTCCATTATGAAATTTACAAAAGGAGTATGGGTATGCATTGGTATGAAAAGTTGAATCAATATTTTCCAGTTGAAGAGATGAAATCAAGAGAGCATATGGAAACCTTACTGAAAGAACGGTCTGAGATCTATCATAAAGATGAAGGACCCAATCATGTTCTAATGTATGTGGAGCTTGACAATTTTGTCTTTATTGATTATCTCTTCGTGTCGAAAAACGCCCGTGGTCAGGGGCTTGGTCATAAATTGATGGAAAAGATGAAAAGCAAAGGGAAACCAATCATTCTTGAAGTAGAACCAGTCAATTATGAAGACAGTGATACGGAAAAAAGGCTGCGGTATTATAAACGTGAGGGGTTCGAGCATGCGAAGTCCATCGGATATGAGAGAAGGTCGCTCGCAACAAATGAGATTAATAAAATGGAAATCCTTTATTGGGCACCAAATAACGAATCTGAAGAAATGATCTTTGCCGCGATGAAAAAAACATACGATATGATTCATACCTATAGAGACCAACACTTCTACGGCGAATCCTATCAGCCGGTTGACGAGGTACTGACATTTAACGAAGGACCAAAGAATGAGAATATTTTAGATAATTTGTGATAAAAAACCTTGAGTACTTGATAATGTACTCAAGGTTTTTTCATTTAACCCAAAGATTACTTCATAAAAAAGCTTAATTTTTTAAGTCTAATTGCATTGGTATTTGTTTTTCATTCTAGAGGAATAAATTGATTTTTGTAGAATAATGGTATTTAGAGCAGTTTTTTAACACAAACAAGTAGGGATACAAACTTCTAAAGAAAAAAGATTAATTGAAGTGGGCATCATGTACGGTTAATTATGGATAATATGGAGTGTGAAAGATGGATTCTCATGAAGAAATCATTCAAGTTATGAATCTAGTGAAAAAATATGGCGATTTCACGGCGGTAAAGGGGATAGAATTTCAGGTTCATAAGGGAGAGGTTTTCGGTCTGCTCGGTCCAAATGGTGCAGGTAAAACAACAGCATTAGAAATGCTGGTAGGACTTAGAAAACCCGATCAAGGTACAGCGATGGTAGGCGGATTTGACATCATGCGGGAACTAAAAAAGGTGAAAGAGGTCATCGGTGTACAATTACAATCGACCTCAATTTTTGACCTCCTGACGGTAGAAGAAATCTTACATTTGTATGGAAGCTTTTATCCAAAACAGGTTTCGATTTCTTCCTTAATTAAGGAAATGTTACTGGATGATAAAAGAAAAAGTCGCATAAAAAGTTTATCAGGAGGACAGAAACAACGACTAGCCATTGCCTTAGCTCTGGTACATGATCCATGGATTATTTTCTTAGATGAACCAACAACAGGGCTTGATCCGCAGGCACGAAGGATGTTATGGGATATAATCCTTCACTTAAAAGCGAAAGGAAAAACCATTGTGTTAACTACCCATTATATGGATGAAGCACATGTGTTATGTGATCGAATTGCGATTATGAATCAAGGAGAATTAATTGCCTTAGACACACCGTCCCAGCTTGTTAAAAATCTGCATTCAGATAGTGCAGTTGAGTTTCGTTTTGAGAATGAATCCACTGAAATTGATTTATATAAAATCGAAGCAGTAAAACAGGTAAGGAAGCAAAAAGAAGTGTATGTTTTATATACTGACGAACTTCAAATTACTTTAACCAGCTTGATTCAGATTGCCACAGATAAGCAACTGAAATTAACAGATTTGCAAACTCGTACAGCTACATTAGAAGATGTGTTCATACATATGACCGGAAGGGGATTAAGAGAGGGATGAGGGCTTACTGGCAGCTATCGTTATCGCAGTTACGGATTTTCCTTCGAAATAGGCAGGTCTTGTTTTGGACGCTGGCATTTCCGATTTTCCTCATGGTTATCATGGGTTCATTTTTAGGAAATGGAAATGGAATTTCATTAACGATTGGTGTTGTCGATCAAGACCAATCCATTCAATCAAACGAGTTTTTAACCGCTTTAATGAAAAACAAAGCCATAGACATAAAAATGGAAAAGAGCGAAAATAAGGCGTTAAACAAATTGAAAAAAGATGATTTACAACTAGTTGTCATCATACCAAAAGGATACGACGCTGGCTTAAGTGGCACACCAGCTAAAACAACACCTTACTTACTCCCCGTTTACTATAATGAAACGAACATTACTGCTTCACAAGTCGGTCTTCAGATCGTAAATAATATCATCGATGGTATTAGCAAAGAGAAGGTGGCTTATCAACCAGTAGTTGTTATGGATATGAAGGGAGTCGAAACGCTAAATTTAAAGTATATTGATTTCTTAGTGCCGGGGATTGTGGCGATGATGATAATGAGTAACAACATGAATGGAGTTGCCGGTCAAATTGCCGCCTGGAGAGAGCGGGGAATATTAAGAAGGATGCAAGGAACTACGTTAAAAGCTTCCACGTTTATTGCAGCGCAAATTACCGCTAGACTTGTCTTAAATGGCATCCAAGCGCTGATTGTTCTAGGGGTGGCCAATCTAATTTTTGATGTTGAAGTCCGCGGGTCGTGGTTTACCTTAATCAGTTTTGTGATATTAGGGACGCTCGCTTTTATGGCGATTGGATTTATTATCGCCGGCATTGCCAAAACACCGGAAAGTGCAGCACCAATTGCCGGTTTTCTATCGTTTCCGATGCTATTTTTGGGAGGTGTGTTTTTCCCGATAAAAAACATGTCTGAATTTCTACAACCAATTGTGCAAATTTTACCCATTGCCCATCTTAGCCACGCTTTAAGAGAGACGATGAATGTAGGAGCATCGTTTCTGAGCTTAGGGACAGAGGCTTTGATTTTGGGTGGCTGGCTTGTAGGAGCATTTATTATTGCCAGCTATACATTTAAATGGGAATAATTACAGGCTTATTTTGAATAGGAATGAAAAGAGGACAGTAAAGGAGGAAAAAATGCCAAATCAAGAATATAAATCTCATGTACGAGTGCACCCAATTTATCATTATGTTTTACAGATATTACTATTGGGAACATTAATAACTACTATTGTTTTTCTAGTTCGTTCGATTAATCAGGAGGAAAACATTCTTCTATCTGTTATCCTATTTTTGATGGTGTTAATCATGATCATCGTTGCCGTACTTTTAAGATTTTACCCATTAAAGGCTCAAGATCGTGCTATACGAGCGGAAGAGAACCTTTGTTCTTATATTTTAACGGGAGAGTTGTTAGATGCTAGACTCAGTATTGCGCAAGTGGTAGCTTTACGTTTTGCAAGCGACAAGGAACTTCCAGCATTAAGTAAACGGGCTGCAATGGAAAATCTAAAGCCGGATGAAATTAAGAAAGCTATAACAAATTGGCGAGCAGACCATAATCGAATCTAAATCTAGAAAAACACGTTTGATTTTATGTCAGACGTGTTTTAATTATTCGTAACCGTATTGAGATTAAATAAAAACAAGGGGTAAAACCATCGAGTACATAGTGATGGACTTAATGGTTTTTCTCGTTCACCGCGGTTATTTCATAAAAAGCTTTATTTTTTGAAGGCCATTCTTCACATTCGGATAGCGGAACGGGATATCGAATAAATTCGTTTGTTTGAGAACGCTTTTTTGATGGGAAAAGGTATCAAAGTTGCCTTTTCCATGATAGGCGCCAATTCCGCTATTTCCGACACCTCCAAAGGGAAGATAGGGGGAGGCAAAGTGATAGACCGTGTCGTTTACACAGCCGCCGCCAAAAGAGACGCTGTTTAGGACTTCCTGTTGTACATCGTTATTTTCTGTAAAAATATAGAGGGCGAGCGGTTTCGGATGACGATGAATTCCTTCAAATACCTCTGACAGAGAATCGTATTCAAGGACAGGAAGGATGGGCCCAAATATCTCATCCTGCATAATCGGATCCTCCCAAGTGACATTCGTTAAAACTGTCGGCTCAATGGCAAGTTTTTCTTTATTAGCGCTTCCGCCAAAATACTGTTTCCCGTTATCTAAAAAGGTTGATAATCGATCAAAATGCCTTTCACTGACGATTCTAGTGAAATTTGCATTATTTAATGGCTCGCGACCGTACAATTCAAACGTTGTTTCCTTGAATTGCTTAAGAAATTGCTCCTTAATACTTTTATGAAGATACAAATAATCCGGGGCGATGCAGGTTTGTCCGGCGTTGGTGAATTTTCCCCAGGCAATCCGCTTGGCTGCTAGTTTTATATTTGCATCTTCATGCACGATACATGGGCTTTTTCCGCCCAGTTCTAATGTCACAGGGGTTAAATGTTTTGCTGCCGCCTCCATAATGATTTTTCCAACAGGGACACTTCCCGTAAAAAATATATAATCAAATGTTTCATTGAGAAGTGCTTGGCTAGTTTCCACTCCGCCTTGGACAACGGTAATGTACTCTACAGGGAATAGATCACTAATCAGTTTCCCTAATACCTCCGATGTTCTTGGCGTCAATTCTGAAGGCTTAATGACCGCACAATTTCCCGCTGCAATAGCACCGATTAACGGAGCAATTGCCAATTGAAAAGGGTAATTCCAAGGGGCGATAATCAGTGTTACACCATAGGGTTCTGAAAAAATATAACTTTTCGAGCCAATATGAGTAATGGGCGTTTTTACCCTCTTAGGCTTCACCCAAGAACGTAAATGCTTAATGGTGAATCGTAATTCTTCAAGAACAAATCCAATTTCAGAGGTGTAGGTATCAAATTCAGATTTATTTAAATCTGCCCTTAAGGCATCCATTAACACTTGCTCATTATTTTTAATTGCATTTCTTAACTTTTGAAGTGCATCTAGACGGTAAAGCAGATCTTTTGGTGTTTCCGTTCGAAAAAATGATTTTTGCTTAGCTAGTAAAGAACTGTAATTTTCCATTTCAGTAACCACCTTCATTCTTTGGTATCCCGTTAATCTTTTATTAAATGGTAAAGAGAAAATAGATCAACTTTATTTAAAATCCTTGGTACAGGATACAATGGGTTAGCTTCTTTAATTGCACGTTCCACCATTAACGGTATATCACTATCGACGATCCCGCTTACTTTTTTCGGAATCGCCATACTCGCATTTAGCTTCTTTATTGCCTCAATAAACTTAACTGCCTTGTGCTCAATGTCATCTGCCGGTTCACCAATCCCAACTAATTCTGCCAGCTCAGCCAATGGTTTGTGAATGGATTCCCCGTAGTATTCAAGGACATATGGGAGGATAATCGCATTAGCAAGGCCATGGGGGACAGAATAAAATCCACCCAGAGTATGGGCGATTGCATGGACATACCCAACATATGCCCGTGTAAAAGCCATCCCAGCCAAATAAGCCGCTTTTTGCATGTTCGTCCGTGCGTGAATATTTGTCCCGTTCGAATAGGACTCATAGAGATTTTCAAAGATTAATGTAATCGCGTCTTTACTATATTGGGTTGTTTCCTTTGTGTTACTTTTGCCAATGTAGGCTTCGACAGCATGCGTTAATGCATCAATCCCTGTTGCGGCTGTAATATGTGGTGGTAGATTAACGATCAGCAAGGGATCAAGGACAGCATAATGTGGAATGAGCGATGTATCCATTATGGCATATTTTTCATGTGTCTCGCTATTGGATACAACTGCAGCTAATGTTGCTTCACTTCCTGTACCGGCTGTGGTGGGAATGGCAAACAGGGGAGGCATCTTTTTTAGTACCTTTAATACACCCTTCATCTGGGGAATGGTTTTATTTGGCCTTGCTGTTCGGGCACCGACACCCTTGGCACAATCCATTGGTGATCCGCCGCCAAACGCAACTATGCCCTTACAATTGTTTGCGGTATACATTTGATACGCTTCCTCAATATTTTCAATCGTAGGATTTGGAACAGTTTTGTCGTAAATATAATAGTCAATTCCTTCCATACGCAAGTTATTTAGAAAATTGTCCATGAGACCAACCGACATGATTCCTTGATCGGTTACAATTAAAACGCATTCAACATTTTTCTGTTTTATTAATTTCGGCAGTTCTTTTAAACTGTTTTCTCCCTCTAACAGCTCAGGTTCCCGCCAAGGCATGAGGGAGGATGCCATTTTCATCACCTTCTGAAAAGACCTGCAATATACTTTATACATAACATGACCTCACTTTAAAAAAAAATTAATGTAGCTAATTTACTGCAGTCTATGATGTATGTAATCTATCAACGAGAGACACAAAAAACCCAAAAAGAGCGGTGAAGACACCCAAAAAACCCAAAAACATATACCACTTATATACCGTATTTAAATAAGGTATGTCAAGAATAATATTATGAATAGAATAAAAATTCTGAAAATAATAGTTATTCTATGAGAAAATTAACGAATAAATGCCCAGGAAAAATAAAAAGTCACCCTATAAGTCAGGCTGACCAAAAAAAGAGAAGGAAAATGAAAGTTAGCTTTGTCTAATGAATTCAACTAATAAATCCAATTCTGCAGAATGGAGCTGATTGGTATTATCAAAAAACTGCTGGACCAATGTGATCATTTCAGGGCTTAATTCTTCCCCGACAGACTGGATGATCATTCCAACAACGGCACCAACGAATACTGTGAGCTGTACGTTTTGTTTCTTTGAAGCATTAATCATATTGACGGTTAAATCTTTTATCGAATCTCCAAGACTATTCAAATATAAAATGAGGATGCAAAGGAAGTAAGCACAAAATTCCAGTTTTACATCGACTGTTTTCATTTGTTCTAAAATATCATTAATCCCATCCATCAAAGGGAGCTGCTGTTTTCTTTCTATTAAGTCATGTACCTTTTGGAGAATCTGTTCCCATTCATCCGGATTCGAAATTTCTCTTCTTTCCCTTTGAAACAGATGATCAGCGATTTCTGTCGGGGAGAAGACAACAACGGATCGTCCTGTTTCATTTTCGTTTGCAGCATAAGCTCTTTTTAAAAGACCTTGACTTTCCAAACTCTTTAACACATCATAGGCCGTCCATTTACTCACACCAATGGCTTCTGCCACCTCTGAATAATGGACAGGGAGATTGGTACTCTGGTATTGACGCCAAATTTGGTCTAAAAATTCCCTTCTTCTTTTCGTTAACGAAATCGTAGCAGCCACCACCCATAATGATTATTTTGTCAGTGATTTTACGTAATCTTGAACCATTTCAACTGTAACATTTTTTCTTGTTGACACAAATCGCAGCTTTATTTTATTCATTCTATTTGTTACTTCATTAATTTTATCAATTGAAAAGGGATTGCCTTGTTTACATAACTTAATAGCTTCCTCAATGTAGTTTTCACGTTGCTGGTCTAGCTCCTGAAACACTTGATATGTTTTGTTCTGATTCGCTGCATGTTTGATTAAATCTTTATGTACACTCATGATCTCACTCCTAATATGGTTGACTATAATCATCATACCATATTTAGAAAAAGAGGGATTCCTCAACTTATTAAAATAGAATTGGAAGGAAAATTTATATGATAGGTGGAATTAATTTAATAAACTCCTTCATTTTCCGAAAAATATTTGTATTGCTTTGAAATATAAAGGGAAAGTAATGGAACCTGCCATTACATGGACCGTTTGGTGTTACAGCACCAGCGGTCTTTTTTAATATACATAACATATCATCTCGAAAATTCTCTAATAGTGAACTTAATTTCATATTAATAAAAAATCATTGACATTCAATCTTTTATTTTGATATTGTATGAGGGAACAAAAATTCATATAAGAAAACTTAGATAAGATAAACATTTTATTATGTATTTTTTTTGTTGTTATATTCATGTTACTTACTAGGAGGTTTTGCAAATGGAAACTGAAATGATTTATGAACTTCGCCGTCCTGAGAATATTATTCCTGGGAAAAAGTATCCTGCACTGTTTGTTATGCATGGGATAGGTAGCAATGAACAAAATATGCTTTCACTTGTAAATGGTCTAGAGGATTTCTTCTTTATTTTTAGTGTAAGGGGACATTTGTCCCAGGGGCCAGGATTTGCCTACTTTACGATCCAGGGCTATGGAAAGCCACATAGGGAGATATTCGATGTGGCAATCAATAAATTAGCTGACTTTATTGACTATGCCTCAGTAAATTATCCAATAGACCCAGAGCAATCATACTTAATGGGCTTTAGCCAAGGAGCCATTGTTTCCATGACGTTAGGACTCACCCTTGGAAATAAAATAAAAGGTATCGTAGCGCTCAGTGGTTATATACCTCAATTCGTAAAGGAAGAATATTTGGTAAACCCAGGAAAGCATTTATCCGTGTTCATATCACATGGAGAATATGATCAGGTCCTGCCATATGAGTGGGGAAAAGAAAATGTAGAGTACTTTACTAAGCTAGGGGTTCCGGTAACTTTTAAATCTTATCCTGAAGGGCATTCAGTATCAGAAAAAAATCTTCAAGATTTTCAATCTTGGATTTTAAAGGATTTACGAAGATAAATATACACCGTTTGGCAACTTGGATAATGTTGAGGAGTTTATTAAATGGAGAATGTGAGCATGAACCTGAACGTCATTGCAAATGAAATTTACCGTCATCAAAAAAGTGCTGTTGAAATGGACAAAATCTCAACACGTTACCCCTCTATTACAATTGAGGATGCTTATAAAATTCAAGAAATCAACATGGAAAAAGAATTACAAGATGGCGATCAATTCGTTGGCTGGAAAATGGGATTGACAAGTTTCGCGAAGCAACAATCGGTAGGAGTAAAGCAGCCCATTTACGGAAGATTGCTTAAGTCAATGGTGATAACCAATGAGGAGCTTTCTTTAGATGGCTTAATTCATCCACGAGTGGAACCGGAACTTGCTTTCTTAATTAATAAAAAACTCGAGGGAAATCATGTCACTGAGCAAGATGTTTGGCTGGCTACTGAAGGAATAATGACTGCAATAGAGGTAATTGACAGTCGATATAAAGATTTTTCATTTAACCTTATTGATGTCGTTTCAGACAATGCTTCCAGTGCAAAATTTTTTCTTTCGGAACAAATATATGAACCTAATAAATTTCAATGGGAAAAAGCAAAGGTTCAAATGAAGTTGAATGGTAAAGTAGTTCAAGAGGGAATAGGTTCAGCTGTTATGGGAAATCCTGTTCGATCAGTGGTTGAATTGGTCAAAATGTTACATTCCTCTGGGCTTAGTATTGAACCTGGGATGATTGTACTAACCGGTGGAATAACGGAAGCAATTCATGTTAGCCATGGTGATTCCATTGAGGTCGAATTTGTTGAATTGGGTGAAATTGATTTGACTGTCATTTAATAATCAGGAGGTTTAAAATGCCAATTATACAGGTACACATGCTTGAGGGTAGATCAGTAGAATTAAAAGAACAATTGATTTCAGAGATTACTGCAGCTGTTAGCAGGACGTTAGGTAATTCACCTGAAACAATCAGAGTATTACTCCATGACATGCCACATGAAAATTGGGGTGTAGCGGGTAGGCAAATGAGTAACAATCATAATAATTAAGCAACCATGATTTATTGCCAATCGAACATGTCGATTGGTTTTATTAATTTTAGAGAAGCAGTCCAAAAAGTCGTATAGTGGTGTAATGGGAAGGCCGGGTTCATGTTAGATTTAGACAAAAACATTATTACGTAAAATATAAATTTGACGTAATAATGATGATGGGATAAAATAGAAGTGAGGTGTGATTATGGTAAAACAAGAAAAACAAACTAATTTTAATAAACTGCAAACCTTGCTTCAGGAATTGCCTTGGTATGTAGATGAATATATCAATCATAAATTACGAAAACTTTCTACGGCTTCACTGTTTAACTACTGTCATGATTATAAGATTTTTTTCAATTGGATGATCAGTGAACAGTTATGGACCGGTAGCATTAAGGATATCTCATTGGAACGTTTAGAGAATATGACAGTTTTAGAGGTTGAAAGCTTTTTAAACTATCTGCATTACCAATTAGATAATAAGGAATTAACCGTTAATCGTAAGTTATCTGCTTTAAAATCATTGTTTAATTACCTGCAAAATATTGCGGAAACTCCTGATTTAAAGCCGTATATCAATCGAAATGTCATGGCCAAGATTGAATTTAATGAAGTAAAAGACAGTATGGAAACGAAGGCTACTAAAATGGAAGGAAAAATCCTGCTTGGGGATGAATACGAGAAATTCCGTTTATTCGTGGCCAATGATTACGGTGAATTTAACAAAGATAACAAAAAACTCTTTAATTTTCATCAATTAAACAAGGAACGTGATACGGCGATTGTATCATTGATTCTTGGTTCCGGGCTGCGCCTATCTGAGTTAGTCGGCATCGATTTAGACGATCTTGATTTTAGTAAATATTGTGTGCGAGTCATTAGAAAAGGAAATAAAGAGCAATTTGTTTATTTTAGCCAGGTGGCAATGTCTGATCTGCAAGAATACCTTTCTATTAGAACGGCTAAGTATAAAGTTGATAAGACGAATAAGGCATTGTTTATTTCTGCGCAAATGGGTCCTAAAGGCAAGTCGCGCAGGCTTACGGCCAGATCAGTTGAAAAGTTGATTGAAAAATATGCAATCGCATTTGGCAAACCATCATTATCCGTCCATAAGCTAAGGCACTCGTTTGCTACCAGATATCATGCAGAAATCAATGATGTACCGAAATTACGCCGTCAATTAGGCCATTCATCGATTCAAACAACGATGATTTACACGCATATTAAGAATGATGATTTAAAAATTGCAGTTGATAAGATGGATATGCCGAAAGAACAATTGGAATAATGTTAAATGGCTGTTACTCGTGGCAGCCATTTTTGATCTTTTATCAGTTTACATAATATTATTATGGTAACAAAAATTGATTCTGTCTCAATCACTAAGTATACTTAAGATAATGAGACGGAATCAATTTTAAAAGTTTATTTCAATTTGTGAATTTATTTTCTTTAAAGTTTCGCAAAGTTGTTTTTCATTTTTAGGAGAAATCAGCATCGTGTCCCATTTGCCATACAAAAGTTCTATACGGTTCAATGATAATGCTGGGCTTGATAACGGATTTCTCGTCTTTCTTATACTTTTAATTATCATAATATCGACTTTCCAGCGAAATGGCCCACTCACTATCTTTAATTGGTTCCCATTTATTTGATAATATGTTCCGAACCAGCACCAAATAATAAATGCACTAGTCATTCCGCATACTAGAATTGCAGCAATGATCTCCCCCTTCCCTTCTGGCCCGCCAGGCAGGAATAGAAAAGAACCGATTAAAAAGGCTACTGCTCCCCATATTAAAACACCAGTAATAATCCCTTTTTTTGAGTAATATCTCATATTCATCAACTCCTAACAACATATGGACAAAAGACAAACATACCCAATTATTTAATGATATACGAATAACCTTCATAAAAGTTACAAAAAAAGCATTTAGAAAGCAGAAAAGCTCTCTAAATGCCATTCATTATCCCGCATTCCTCTGATTAAAGGTAAACTGACTATTATACAAATCAGCATAAAAGCCGTCTTTTTCTAGTAATTCTTTGTGAGTTCCTTTTTCTATCACTGTTCCATGATTCATCACCAGGATCAGGTCTGCATCACGGATCGTTGAAAGACGGTGGGCAATGACAAAACTCGTGCGCCCTTTCATTAAATGATCCATTGCTTTTTGAATCTGAACTTCTGTTCGAGTATCGACGCTGCTCGTAGCTTCATCAAGAATCAAAATGGCAGGATTCGCCAGAATTGCCCGTGCAATTGTTAATAATTGTTTTTGACCTTGAGAGATATTAGAAGCTTCCTCATTTAGTATTGTATCATAGCCTTCAGGAAGTGTTCGGATAAAATGGTCTGCATTGGCTGCCTGTGCCGCTGCCACTATCTCTTCTTCCGTAGCTTCTTCCCTTCCGTAAGCAATATTATCACGAATGGTGCTATTGAAAAGCCAGGTATCTTGCAATACCATCCCGAACAAACTGCGCAGCTTCTCTCTTTTTAGATCACGCGTATCGATTCCATCGATTAAAATTTCCCCAGAATTAATTTCATAGAACCGCATCAATAAATTGATCATCGTCGTTTTACCGGCACCTGTTGGACCGACAATGGCCACACGCTGACCTGGTTTCACCTCAATATTCATATCCTCAATTAACGGTTCATTTTCCTTATAGCTGAAGGAAACATGTTCGAATGAAACTTCTCCCTTAGGATCAATGAACTCCACAGCTTTAACTGCTTCAGGTACCTCTTCTGTTTCGTCTAAAATTTCAAACACCCGTTCTGCACTTGCAATCGTCGATTGAATGACATTGGCTATATTTGCGGTTTGGGTAATTGGCTGGCTAAATTGTCTTGCGTATTGAATAAATGCTTGTATATCCCCAATTTCAATGGCCTTTTTTGTGACCAAAAGTCCCCCAACTACTGACACAAGCACATAGCCGATATTATTAATAAATGACATTAATGGCATAATCATACCTGACATAAATTGTGCCTTCCAGCCAGATTGATAAAGGGCTTCATTCGTTTCTTCAAATTTTTCAATCGATTGCTGCTCCCGGCCAAACACTTTAATGACCTTATGACCTGTGTACATCTCTTCCACATGACCATTAAGCTCACCAAGTGATTTTTGCTGCCCCTTAAAATAGGTCTGTGATTTTTTAGCAATTTTTATAATCGCGACAAAGCTTAGTGGAATGGTCAGGACGACAATCAGTGTCATGAGCGGGCTAATCGTAAGCATCATTACGATAACCCCCAGTAACGTAATCACTGATGTAATTAGCTGGGTTAAGCTTTGCTGCAAGGTGGTACTGATATTATCGACATCATTGACAGCCCGGCTAAGAATTTCTCCATGGGTGCGTGAGTCGAAGTATTTTAGCGGCAGCCGGTTGAGTTTCTCTTCCACTTCTTTTCGAAGATGATAAACCGTTTTTTGTGCTACACCCGCCATGATATATTGTTGTAGATAAGCAAATAGGGCACTTATGATATACAGCCCGATCAAGAGCAGGATAATTTGTCCGATATAATCAAAATCTATTTCTGCCCCTGGAACTCCTTTTATTTTCATCATTAATCCTTCAAACAATCTGGTCGTTGCCTTCCCCATTATTTTCGGGCTGACAATCGAAAACACAGTACTGATGATAGCTGTAATTAAAACAGATATCAGCTGTAATTTATAAGGTTTTAAATAGGTGATTAATCTCTTAAGTGTTCCTTTGAAGTTCTTTGCTTTTTGGGGAGGCATTCCCATGCCCATGGGGCCGAATCCCCCGCCAGGCCCACCTCTGCCCGGAGCACCTTGATGTTTGGAATCATTACTCATGCGATTTCCTCCTCACTCAGCTGCGACATGACAATTTCACGATACACCTTACTGATTTCCATTAATTCCTTATGTTTTCCGATTCCTGCAATTTCACCATTGTCTAATACGATAATTTGATCAGCATCCATAATTGTACTGACACGCTGCGCAACGATTAGCATCGAGGATGACGCAGTTTCCGCTTTTAATGCAGCCCGCAGCTTAGCATCCGTTTTAAAATCCAGTGCGGAAAAACTATCGTCAAAAATATAAATTTCCGGTTTCCTAACGAGGGCCCGTGCAATCGACAAGCGTTGTTTTTGTCCGCCAGAAACATTTGTTCCCCCTTGGGCAATAACTGAATGGAATCCCTCTGGCATATTGCCGATAAACTCTGTTGCTTGGGCAATTTCAGCAGCATGCTGTACTTCTTTATCTGAGGCATCTTCTTTCCCATAACGAATGTTTTCTGAAATCGTACCGGTAAATAGAACCGCTTGCTGAGGCACAAAGCCAATCTTTTCGCGAAGGGTTTCCTGCTTCATCTCACTTACATCGACTCCATCAACCAGCACCTTGCCGCTGTCAACATCATAAAAACGCGGAATTAAATTAATAAGCGTAGATTTACCGGATCCAGTCCCGCCAATAATGGCCGTCACTTCACCCGGATTCATTTTAAATGAAATATTGGATATCACAGGCATTTCGGCACCGGGATAGCTGAAGGTGACATTGCGAAATTCTACTTGCCCCTTTTGCTCTTTGGCAGGTACAGAAACTGCCGGGTCTTGAATATCGGCCGTTGTCTCGAACACTTCGTTTATTCTCCCCGCTGAAACCGATGCCCTTGGAATCATCACAAACATCATCGATAACATCACAAAAGAGAACATGATTTGCATCGCGTATTGAATAAATGCCATCATGTCGCCGACTTCCATATGGCCATTACTGATCCGAATTCCGCCAAACCAGATGATTGCTACGGTTGTAAGGTTAAGGACAATCATCATAATCGGCATCATCGCAGCCATGAGTTTATTGACCTTTATCGCTGTCTGCGTTAGGTCCCAGTTTGCTGCATCAAACCGTTTTTTTTCATGGGACACTCTGTTAAAAGAACGGATAACACGTATGCCAGTTAGGTTTTCTCTTAATACTCGGTTGAGGTTATCGAGCTTTACCTGCATGGCTTTAAATAACGGCATTCCCTTTCTTGCAATTATGACAATGGTTATGACAAGAACCGGCAAGGACACTGCCAAAACTAAGGTAAGCTTAGCATCCTTTGATAAGGCCATAATGATCCCGCCAATACACATCATTGGCGCCATTACCATCATCCGGAGCATCATGATCAGTACCTGTTGGACTTGGGTAATATCGTTCGTTGTTCTGGTAATCAGCGAAGCTGTTCCAAGTTTATCGAACTCATGTAAGGAGAAATTACCGACATGAGCGAAGGTTTTACTGCGCAGTAATTTGCCGAAACCGGAGGCGGCTTTTGCTGAATAGAAGCTGGCAACAATAGAGCAGATCATACCTCCCGCCGCTACAAGGAGCATCAGACCGCCAATTTTCCAAATGTAGTTCGTGTCACCTGTTACCACACCCTTATCAACAATATCAGCCATTAACGTCGGTAAATATAGCTCTGCTATTGACTGAAGGAGGATAAGGACAAGAACAAAGGAAATGGGTATTTTAAATGGCTTTAGGAATTTGCTCAGTTTAAACATGATTGTTCAACCTCTCCTCTTTTAACGACTTTCTTGATTGAAATAATCTTGAACTTTGGATAGTAATTCAGCCAACTGTTCACTTTCTTTTTCTCCTAAATAATCGATCAACCCCAAAAAAGTTTCGGTGAACCGTTTTCTTGCATTGGCCGTTACTACCATGCCAGCAGGAGATAGTTTGATATTTACTGCCCGTCGATCTTCAGGATCAATTGTGCGTTCTACTAAGCCATCTTTTTCAAGGGTATTAATGATTTGCGTCACGGTTGGAGGAGTAACATGCAAGAGTTGACTAATTTCTGATACCTTCATCCCGCTATCTTTCTCATTTGCACCTTGTTGAATAGTAGCAAGTACCTTGAATTCGCTCGGATTATATCCCGCTATCTTCTTTTCGTGCCAGCCTGTTTTTCGAAATTGCATAAAGGCTTTAAGAAGCTTTTGCGCTGTGGCACTTTCGATATCTGCCACTTTTCTCACCTCTTTTTGTTTTTAAATCTAATTAGTTAGGTAACCTAATTATTAACATACCTAAGTATAATCCCGGGAAAATTCGACGTCAATTATTATTTATGTGTTTAGGAAGACAACAATTGAATCTAAACATAAAAATGTCCTCATGTGGTGATCATGAGGACATTTTTATGTTTTATGACGGTTTCTGTTTTGTAACCTTGGTGCTATGGAGCTTCCACTGTTTATTATCAAAAGTCCAAATAGATTCAATTATTGCAATGGTGTCTGCATTTGCAACTCCAGTAACCCGCTGCTGGCCTTTTAATCCAATTTTATCATGCTCTAATTGTACTGGTTTCAGGCTATTAAATGGGTTTACTGATAATTCAGTCGGCTCATTTAGTCTGCCCTTATAGTAAAAGCCTAATTTTTTGTAGTATTTCTTCCGATCCTTTAAATCAAACTTATAGGTTTTTCCTGTTTGCTTCAGTTTTATTTCAGCCTTGTAGCCATTTAGAAATTTAGCATCCATCTCAAGCGGCTCAGGAATTGGTAAGTCTGTTTGGACGAAATTCTTTAATGAAATGAAATAATTGTTAACAATTCCTTCACTGCCCTCAGTTAAAACACTCGCAAAAATATCTTTTATGCCATCGTGGTCAAGGTCGATAAGCTGTATTGCTGCTTTTGAACCACTTTCCAATGGTAATGAATATAATTTGCCATTAGAGGCTGCAACTTCTATATAAATCTTTTTCAAAAAGGAATTTTCCTCTTGATATGGCACACCTTTTAATACGATCGCCTCGACGATTTGATCCCCTGTAATATCCGTTTCCTCTTCCGCAATAGTAATAACCTTCGTATTTTCTTCAATGGCATAAACACCAGTGATTGCGGTAATGGATATGAAAAAAAAGGATACAATCGCAAGCAGCATTTCTTTTTTCATCAATGTCCCCTCCATACTGTCTATCTTTAGTTAGTATGCCCAATTTTAGGAAAAAGATGAAAAAAGACCCTCTGATTTTAGAGGATCTTAAAAATATTATTCTGCTGGATTTTCGGGTGCTTCCACTTTCCAAACTGTCGTTACTTTGCCATTTTCCCCTTCATCGAGGATAAACGAGCCGTTGGAATAACGGTCACTAAAGCGAAGGTCACTAGTTTTTATCGTTTCGGTATAGCCTTTATCAGTCTGAATAAAAATATCGTCTTGTTCATTCGCGACAATAAAGCCCATAATTCGGTGTGGATTCGATTTGAGTTCTCTTAAGATGACGACACCACGCTTTGCACGGGTTGCTTTTTCGAACTCTTTTAATTTCATCCGCTTCACGGAACCCCTTTGTGTTGCAATCACAATAGATTGATGACTATCTGCATTAATTAATTTCCCGGCGACAACAAAATCATCATCTTTTAAATTAATTCCTTTTACACCTGCTGCACGAATACCGACAATGCTGATTTCTTCCTCATGGAACCAGAGGGCGTAGCCTAGGTGTGTAACAAGGAACAGTTCTTTGGTCCCGTCCGTTTGGTGGACATCAACGACTTGATCATCATCCTTCAGATTGACAGCAACAAGCGGTTTAGAGTAACGCTGCGCTTTATAGGCTTTTAATTCTGTCTTCTTGACCATCCCATTTTTCGTTATAAAAACGAAATAGGCATCTGCTTCAAAATCCTTGATTGGGATCGCTTGAATGATTTCTTCATCGCGTTCAATAGGAATGATATTTGCCACATGCTGACCTAAATCCTTCCAGCGGATATCTGGCAGTTCATGAACTGGGCAAAACAGGTAATTTCCTTTATTGGTGAAGAGAAGAAGAACATCTTTTGTATTCATATCGAGTTGCGCTAACAGTCGATCGGATTCTTTCATTGCAAAGTCCTGACCACCTGATGCAGCATAGGAACGCTGACTTGTCCGTTTGACATAGCCATGCTTCGTAACCGTTACGATAACATCCTCACTTGGAACGGTTACCTCAAGGTTGATTTTCAACTCTTCAATCTCTGCTTCAATTTTTGAACGACGATCATCGGCAAACCGTTTTTTCACATCTTTTAATTCTTTTTTGATCACCGAGATGAGCTTTTTCTCACTTGCTAAAATGCTCGTCCACTCTTCAATTTTCTTTGCTAATTCTTCCGCTTCCTGTCTTAATGCGGTGATGTCAGTGTTGGTTAAGCGATAAAGCTGTAAAGACACAATTGCTTCAGCCTGCAGTTCGGTAAATGCGTATTTAGCGATTAAATTGTCCTTTGCATCGCGCTTATCTTTAGAAGCACGGATGGTAGCAATCACTTCATCGAGAATCGATAAAGCTTTCATTAACCCCTCGACAATATGCTGACGTTCCTTGGCCTTGGAAAGGTCAAACTGTGTTCTTCTGGTAACCACTTCTTTTTGATGCCCGATATAGGCATCAAGTAACTCACGCAGTCCCATTTGTTTTGGCCGCTTATTGTGAATGGCTACCATATTAAAATTATAAGTAACTTGCAAATCACTATTTTTATATAAGTAATTCAAGACACCTTCAGCATCGGCATCCTTTTTTAACTCTATCACAATTCTAAGGCCTGTCCGATCCGTTTCATCACGAACCTCGGACATTCCTTCCAGCTTTCGGTCCAAGCGGAATTCATCCATTTTTTTGACTAGATTGGCTTTGTTCACCTCATAAGGAATTTCCGTGATGACAATTTGCTGTCTGCCACCGCGAACCTCTTCAATATCGGCTTTCCCGCGGACAATAATTTTCCCTTTACCAGTTTCATAGGCTTTTTTAATTCCATCGATCCCTTGAATGATTCCGCCTGTAGGGAAATCCGGTCCTTTGATGACTTTCATGAGTTCATCAACCGAAGAATCAGGCTGATCCATTCTCATCATGACCCCGTCAATGACCTCTCCAAGATGATGCGGCGGAATATCCGTTGCATAGCCTGCTGAAATTCCCGTTGATCCATTGACAAGTAAATTCGGGAACATGGCCGGCATGACCGTAGGTTCCTTTGAAGTATCATCAAAGTTTGGGATAAATTCGACCGTATTTTTTTCGATATCACGAAGAAGTTCTGCGGCAATTGCAGAAAGCCTGGCCTCCGTATAACGCATCGCTGCAGGAGGGTCACCATCGACACTCCCGTTGTTTCCGTGCATTTGCACGAGGACATTTCTAACCTTCCAGTCCTGACTCATCCGCACCATTGCCTCGTAAACGGAAGAATCACCGTGTGGATGATAATTACCGATTACGTTACCAACTGTCTTAGCAGATTTCCTAAATCCTTTATCAAATGTATTTCCTTCAACATGCATCGCATACAGAATTCTTCGTTGCACCGGCTTTAAGCCGTCCCTGGCATCCGGCAGGGCACGTTCTTGAATAATGTACTTACTATATCGGCCAAAACGATCACCAAGCACATCTTCTAGAGGCAAATCACGGAATTTTTCATTTGCACTCATCCTTCAGAACCCTCCTCGGCGACCGTAATATTTTCATTTTCTAAAATGGTGTCATCCTCTTCTAATCCAAATGCCACGTTACTTTCAATCCATTTACGGCGGGGTTCAACCTTATCGCCCATAAGTGTCGTAATGCGGCGTTCTGCTCTGGCAATATCATCTATTTTCACACGAATAAGCGTTCTAGTCTCAGGATCCATGGTTGTTTCCCAAAGCTGGTCGGCATTCATTTCACCTAATCCTTTATAACGTTGAATAATATAGCCGCGGCCGACTTTTTTGATGGCCCCCTGCAGTTCATCATCATTCCACGCATATTCAATTATTTCTTTTTTTCCTGTCCCTTTACTTACTTTATATAAAGGAGGGAGGGCGATAAACACTTTACCTGCTTCAATAAGCGGCTTCATATAGCGATAAAAGAAAGTAAGCAATAATACTTGGATATGTGCCCCGTCTGTATCGGCATCCGTCATAATGACGATTTTATCGTAATTGATGTCTTCAACAGTGAAATCAGCACCAACGCCCCCGCCGACGGCATGAATAATGGTATTAATTTCTTCATTTTTAAAAATATCTGCCAGTTTTGCTTTTTCAGTATTAATGACTTTACCTCGCAAAGGGAGAACAGCCTGAAAACGGCGGTCCCTGCCTTGTTTCGCTGAGCCGCCTGCAGAATCACCCTCAACTAGATAAAGTTCATTTCTTTGTGGGTTGCGGGATTGTGCCGGTGTTAATTTACCGGACAATACAGTTTCTGACCGCTTTCGCTTTTTGCCGCTCCTTGCATCCTCACGTGCTTTCCTGGCTGCCTCTCGCGCTTGATAGGCTTTTATTGATTTTTTGATAAGGAGGGAGCTTATATCAGGATTTTCTTCAAGAAAATAGGATAGATGTTCAGATACAACCGCGTCTACAGACGAACGGGCTTCACTTGTTCCTAGTTTCCCTTTTGTTTGTCCTTCGAATTGGAGAAGCTCTTCCGGGATCCTGACAGATATGATGGCCGATAGGCCTTCGCGAATATCAGCTCCATCTAAGTTTTTTTCTTTTTCTTTTAACAAGGTCACCTTGCGGGCGTAATCATTAAATACACGCGTCATGGCAGTTTTCGCACCAACCTCATGCGTGCCGCCATCCTTTGTGCGGACATTGTTGACAAACGAAAGCACGTTTTCCGAATAGCCATCATTAAATTGAAAGGAAAAATCGACTTCAATGCCATTCTGTGCACCTTCAAAGCTGACAACGGGATGAAGCACATCCTTCTCCTCGTTTAAATATTCAACAAATGCCTCGATGCCATTTTCGTAATGAAATACTTCATGGAGATCATTCCGGTCATCATGAATTTCAATCTTTAATCCTTTTAACAAAAAGGCAGACTCTCTTAACCTCTCACATAAGGTTTCAAAGTTATATGCCGTGGTCGAAAAAATGGATGGATCCGGCCTAAAATGGATGGTTGTCCCTGTTTGATTGGTTTTGCCGATTTTTTCAAGTGTTGTGACCGGCTTACCGCCATTTTCAAAACGCTGTTCGTAAACAAATCCATCTCTTTTAATGGTGACGGTTAACCATTCTGAAAGCGCATTGACGACTGATGCACCAACACCATGTAACCCGCCGCTCGTTTTATAGCCGCCCTGCCCAAATTTACCGCCGGCATGGAGAACTGTTAAGATGACTTCCGGAGTGGGTTTCCCTAATTTATGCATACCTGTAGGCATTCCGCGCCCTTTATCAATAACACTAATTGAATTATCTTTGTGTATTTTTACAATGATTTGATCACCAAAGCCGCCGAGCGCCTCATCGACTGAGTTGTCGACAATCTCATAGACGAGATGATGGAGACCGCGTGCATCGGTACTGCCAATGTACATCCCGGGGCGCTTTCGAACCGCTTCAAGGCCCTCTAGTACCTGTATGGCTTCATCATTATATTCAAAAGCCTGCTGATTCCTTGCCACTAAAATACCCCTTTCACCTTACAAAACAACCTTCTAAATTGCTGTAATACCTGTTTATTATATTTATTCGTTCAAAAGAATAAAGGTGGTGTGAGCAGAGCTTAAATCACTTATCTAAAAACATAAATGTTTATTACAACATAAAAAGATATACTGCTATATTATTGCGGCGCTCCGCCCCATTACCACCAAAAAGAACTAATGTTTGCCACTTTCATTTTAACACATGTTCTCGCAGCGTCTATGCTTAATTGTAGCGATTTATTTCGTTTTGGCAAATTGTATTTTAAGATAACCCCTTTTTCGCCATCCCTCCCTTCCAAAATTTAGGGTAAAATAAAAAAACTGCTAAAGTTCAGCAGTTTTTAGTAAAAGCCTTCATTTATTATTGCAAATGCCTTGTTAATGCATGCTCAACCTTAATACAACGGTCCATTATTACTGTATAGCCTTTTTCTTTTAAAAATTTATATGCTTCTTCGTTTGCTAGACCAAGCTGTGCCCAATAGATATCTGCATCAATTTCATCAAATTCCTTGGCTACGTCAAACAATTGCTCGGATCGGCGGAATACGTTAACAATGTCAACATGCTCTTTAATATCTTTTAAGGATGCCACTGCCTTTACTCCAAGCACCTCGTCAATCGTCGGGTTAACAGGGATGATTTCATAACCTGCTTTTTGCATCACCGCTGAAACCTGGTAAGATGTCCGTTCTGGATTATTACTTAAACCTACAACAGCTATTCTTTTTGCATTTTTTAATATAACCGCAATTTCCTCGCGACTCGGATTATCAATAGTCAAAATCACCACTCCTATTACATTGTTTTCTTTATTTTACCTCTTTTTACAATAAAAATATAATAAAACGCTTCCAAATAAAGAACGCTCCCAATAAGGAGCATGTTTGTAAGATGATTAAACTGACAAAAGTTCCTGTTTCATTGCTGCGGTAATCTTTGGTACCGAAAGACAGAATCTGGCTCCATCACTCGTGTTTTCAACCGAGACGCTGCCGTTCATCTTTTCGAGAATCAGCTTTGTTATATATAAGCCGAGACCGGTTCCGTTTTCTCTAGTGGTAAAATAGGGATCAAATACCCGCTTAAGGAGGATTGGTTCGATTCCACCGGCATTATCAATGAATTCTGCTGTAACAAATTCCTCTGTTTCGTTAATTTTTATCCATAGTTTTCGGCGGCTTATATCTCTTTGAACAAAGGCATCACGGGCATTTGTTAAAACATTTAGGACAACTTGGCTATATTCATTCGGATAGCCGTAGGCCATCTGTTGCCCCCTGTATTCGAATTCCACTTGGATCTCATGGTTTTTTAAACTGATAGAAAAGATAGATAAGGCCTCTTCAATTGAATCTCCTACGGAAAATGGCATTTTCTCCCGATTGGGTTTATAGAATTTCCGAAAATCATTTATTGTACGGGACATATGTTTAATTTGGAGCATGCTTTCTCTTGTGAAACGATCAATATATTGATCGTTGATTTCTCCAAATTCGAGTGCCTCTCTTAGGTCATTCATTAATAAAGACAAAGTATTTAGCGGCTGGCGCCATTGGTGCCCTATACTGGCAACCATGCCTCCCATCGCAGCTAGTCTAGATTGTTCGATTAATAGTTCATCCTTTTGTTTATTTTTAGCGGCTTCTTCTTGTACCCGTTTCTCCAAATACCGATTTTGGTGTACCATTAACTCATACCTTTTTAGCAGGTCTTGATTATTCTTTTCTATTTCTGATAGTTCTTTCATAACGTGGTCACCCCCTAAATTTGAATAAGAAAATATAAGATAAAACCGCCCAATGTACATATCGAGTGGTCGGTTTTTTGCTTGTTTATTTGATTTTAACTAAATTATAGTGACTCCATACGCTGCTTTCAATGAGTTTACAAATGGTTTGAAAATTCTCCATATTTTTGTAATAAAATTGACTTTTTTTGTTCTTACTTTAGACAATTAATAAAAATAAAAGGGAAAAAATAAAGGACTAGCTCTCGTCCTTTATTTTTTCCCTTATTTTTGTGTGACTGCCTGATCTGAATTTAAATTTAACGCTGTCCATGCAGTGGAATCGCCAAATAATCTTGACCAAGTACCAATTCCTGCTAAATCATAGGTTTCGGCTAAATCAGCTCGTTTTTTCAATGACAATTCATCTTCTATCCAAATTTTATAGATGGCATTTTCGTCTGCAGCAGCGTATTCTGCATAATTTTGACCACTTTCTTCATCATATTTTGGCTGCAATCCTTTTTCTGTGAGCCAGGCTTTCACTTTATCCATTGAAAGAGCTTGTGCCGTCACCTCAACAGTCCCATCCGTATTGGTTTGTTCCTTCCATAAACGGGCATATAACGGAACGCCAAGTATCAACTTTCCATTGGGTACCTCTGTCAGCAAGTTTTTAAGATTTCGCTCGACCCAAGGCAAGCTTGCCACGCTTCCTGCATCAGATGAAGAACCTGTATGTTCATCGTACGCCATCACGATTAAATAATCGACAATCTCGGCAAGCTTTGGCCGTTCATAAAAAGAAGACCAATTATTGTTTTCCCCGGCAGAAAAAGTAATATCCATTGAAACGATTAAACCGGCTTCATGCAGGTACGGGGCAGCCTCCCTCATGAATTGGGTAACGAGTGGGCCATCTGCTTGATTTACATTTTCAATATCAAAATTAATTCCTTGCAGCTGATACATCTGGCTGAAATGAAGTAATTGCCGGATGATAGCCTGTCGGGTTTCAAAATCTTTGAATGCTTCGTAGGTTAGCACAGGATCAAATGAATTTGAAAACACGCCCCAAACTTGATACCCCTTTGCATGTGCCCACTCACTGTATTCAAGTGATGCGAGGTTTTTAACGGACCCGTCATTTGCAGCGAGGGAGAACCAGGTAGGGGATACGACATTCACACCCTCCAAAGTGGGTATTTTAGAAGAGTCTGGGTTTTTCGAATAAACAGCTTCCCAGGTTAATTGAACCGGGCCATCAATCTTAGGCATTTGAAAAGCTGAACTTTGTCTTTTGATCGAAATCTGTACACGTTCTTCCTTATGAACATATTCTTTTTTTATATAACCGCTTATCCCATTCACTTTCCTAACAAGAAAAAAATCCCCTTTTTCCCCTTCGATGGTTATGGATTCGCCTTTAGCCATTTCTGCTGTATATGGTGAGCGCCAAGAAGCCTCTGTCCGCAGTCTAAGTTTTTCTTTGTTGATATCTTTATCTGTCAATCTCCCATTCTCGTATTTGTCCCCATCCCGTTGAATCCAAACGGCGTTACTATCAGGTACTGTTTTAAATTGGATGGGATAAAAGGAAAGAATGGGCTCAAGGGCAATAAAGATTTCTCCATTCCTGGTGATGACGGGTGACAGCTGTAATGGGACCTCTTTTTGATTCACATAATAAGTTAAAGAATCGGTGGGCATTTGAACAACTTTATCCCTTGTAGTAATAATAACTGAATTTGATTTTTGATCGTGAACGATGGAATGATCAATGTTCGTTTTCAAAAAGGAGAGTGGAACAAACAAGGTATTTCCTTCGATGATTGCATTTCCCTCCTGCTTTCCATTGAATAGGATGGGATGTTCTCCTTGAAAAAATGTTTTCTTATCTGTTGATGCAAAAGGGTATAATAATAGAAAAATCGATGAACAAATGAGGAAAACCGCCCCTATGAATCCACCCATGATCCAGTTCATAGATAATTTCTTATTATTTTGATAGTCAATTCGTGCCATGGTTCTGTTCCTCCTTAGTTCTATCCTAAGGTATTATTTGGGAAATGAGAAGGTGTTTTTTCACTCCGTGATCCCGAATCTTTTAAGATATTGGTGAAAGCCATAGTGTTTTTTCAAAAATACATGGTAAAATAGAAGAACCCGATCTTTTTTTGAAGGAGAAATTATGAATGGTTCAAATTATTTTAGTCTTAATCCTTGCTTATTTGCTCGGTTCGATTCCATCCGGTTTAATTATCGGCAAGGTTTTTTACAAAACAGATATTCGCAAACATGGAAGCGGAAATTTAGGAGGTACTAATACCTTTCGAACACTTGGTGTGAAAGCGGGCCTGGTTGTGACAATTGCCGACATCCTGAAAGGGACACTGGCAGCATCCCTGCCTATACTGTTTTCGATTGATATAAACCCACTGCTTGCTGGGATGTTCGCTGTTGTCGGACATACCTATCCGATCTTTGCCGGGTTTCGCGGCGGGAAGGCCGTGGCTACATCCGGCGGTGTTTTATTGTTCTGTGCACCCTATTTATTTTTAACAGTCTTAGTGGCTTTCTTTATCAGTTTGTACATAACAAAATACGTTTCCCTCTCATCCATGATTGCAGGAATTATCGCTATTTTGTTTGCTTTAATATCCGGCTTTGTCCGTGAATGGGACATCCCCTTGCTGATCGTTGTGTTCCTCATGGCATCGTTTGTCATTTACCGGCATCGGGCAAATATTACAAGAATCATCAACAAAACAGAGCCAAAAATCAAATGGCTATAAAGGAATTCTTGAATGGTAAAATGAATTGTACATTGCGTTAATAAGGGAGTTTCCAATAGAGGAAGCTCCCTTCTCTTATATTTAAGCCGTTTATTAAGAATAGTTTAAAATTATTCAGTAATATAATATAGTATAATCAATGTGCAGGAAAATAGTTTGCTTATTGAATGAATTTATTAAGGAGAGTATATGAAAAAAAAGGCTATTATTCCCTCTATTTTTATTATTTTGGTTTGTATTGTGGTTACAGCGGTTGTGCTTATTCAGCAAAATCAAGCCTCTAAAAAGAAAGACACGGTTTTCTTGTCTAAGGAACATAAGCCGCGGCCATCACAAACGGTCAATCGTGAGATGACAGAAAAAATTACGATTGGTGCTATCGGAGATATTCTTATTCACAGCCCTGTTTATCTGGATGCATTTAATGGTAAAGAATACAATTTTAATCCTATGTTTGAACCTATGAAACCGCTTTTAGAAAAGCCCGACGTACTCACAGCTAATCAAGAAAGCATGTTGGGTGGAATTGATTTGGGGCTATCCGGTTATCCGATGTTCAACAGCCCGCACGAGGTGGCTGATGCCCTCGTCCATTCAGGAGTTGACATTGTTTCCACAGCAAATAATCATACTTTGGATAAAGGAGAAAAAGGGATTCAATCGGAGACAGCATACTTAGAAAGCATCGGATTGCCACATGTGGGCAGCTTTTTGGACGAAACGGATCGTCAAAAATTGCGGATCCTCCATAAGAACGGTATCAAAATCGCTTTTCTTTCTTATACTTATGGGACAAATGGAATTCCTGTTCCAGTTGGAAAGGATTTCCTCGTCAATCTGATTGACCGCGAAATGATGAAGAACGAAATTCATCGGGCAAAAAAAGAGGCAGATGTAGTGGTGATGAGCATCCATTGGGGAAATGAATACCAGAGAATCCCTACAAATGATCAAAAGGACTTAGCTGGTTTCCTGGCAAATGAAGGTGTTGACATCATCTTTGGTTCCCACCCTCACGTTTTACAGCCGATGGAATGGATTCAGACAGCTGATGGCAGGAAATCGTTCGTAATCTACTCATTAGGTAATTTTATTTCTGCACAATATGGTGATTATAAGGATATTGGCGGATTAGCTACGCTTGAAATTACTAAACATATATCTGAAAAAGGTAACACGATTGCACTTTCGAACCCAGTTTTTTATCCAACCTATGTAACCAGTCAAAAATATCACAACTTCCGTGTCGTACCATTAGAAAAGGCCGGTGAATATGGCCTATCAAATGCCGAAGCAAAATACAAAGAAATTCAAGACCATATGAAGCAATGGCTCCGTTAAAACGGAGCCAAATTTTTTACAAAGTACTTATCTGATCTTCCCAAATGTGTTCGAGTAAGCCTTCTTGCAGCAAAATTTCTTTTTGCCTCTGCCCGATTAGGTCAAAATGAGAATACCCATCAGCTCTATGGTGAATCCATTCTTTTTTTAACCCATATTGTTGACCCCAAACTGCCAACCGGTCAAGGTCTAGACAGCCTACTTTTGTTACCGTTTTACTGTCAGGAAAGCGGTCATCGAGCCAGTAATGCGTTAAAAAAGCAATTTCCCCCTCATCAATTTTCCTTTTCCAGTCATTTATATCCTGGCGTTTGATCCCAAAAGCCAAGCTAGTCACCTCACAATTGCATTGTTTTAATGGCCTTCCTCGGCATTATTTTTTCTTAATTTCCTCGTATTTTAAATACCATTCCGGAAAAGCCTTTTTAAAGGATGTTGGTCTGAAATTATCTTTTTTCACGATAATGTGAGTAGATGTACCAACCGCACAAACTTCTTCGCCGCCATTAACAATGGTGTAGCCATAAATGGTTTTAATACCGTCATTTAATTCGACCCAAGTTTTTACAAATGCTTGATCGCCGTACCGTAATGGTTTTTTGTACGTAATGGTAATGTCATAAACAGGCGCGTAATAGCCCATCTCCTCCATCGATAAATAACTATAGCCGATGTCTTCAATAAACCCGGTCCGGCCAAGCTCGAAAAACTTTAAATAGTTGGCATGATAAATGACACCCATCATATCTGTGTCAGCGTAGTAAAGCTGAATTTCCCTTGTCGAAACAAAATAAGTATCCACAACAACGTTCCTTTCCTTGCCAACTAACTTACATTTTTGTAATGGCTTTTTTAACATCTTCTACTTCAAGATGCATAGATTTTTCAAATGAAATTTCATCCTCATCTCCATCCATTAATCGAAATGCTTGTGCTTGAATGATTTCATCAACCAAATTTGTCGCAAAGCGGCCATTACCCTTAAACACTTCCGCTTCCATTGTCTGAATGAGGAGGTTCTTGGCATCTTGGGTAAGTTGGTATTGAAAGCATTCAGCATAGGATGACATAATTTCGAGCAATTCTTCGGAGGAATAATCCGGGAAGAGAAGGAACTTTTTAAACCTGGAGCGGAGCCCCGGATTGCTTTCAAGCAGTTGATCCATTTCATTTGGATAACCGGCCAGCACCACCACTAGATTTTCATTATGTTTTGTCATTTCATCAACAAGTGTATCGATGACCTCTTTTCCGAAATCACCGGCTGTTTGACTTAGCAGTGAGTAAGCCTCATCAATAAATAAAACGCCGCCAAGCGCTTCCCTTACCTTTTTCTTTGTTTTACCGGCTGTTTGACCAACATAGCCAGCGACAAAATCAGCTCTGCTGGCAACGATTAAGTGACCTCGCTTCAGAATCCCGCATTCTTTTAAAAACTCAGCGTAGATTTTAGCAACCGTTGTTTTTCCTGTCCCTGGATTTCCGGTAAACACCGCATGCAGCTGTATTGGTACGGCTGGCAGCCCTTTTTTTCTTCGAAACTGTTGCATTTTTACAAACGAAATTAGGGTTCGCATTTCTAATTTTAATGATTCGAGGCCAACTAATCGGTTCAGTTTATCTTGGGGTGATTCACTAATATTCTCGATTTCTGTAAGAAAATCCTCTTTATTGAGCAGCATATAGTCTAAAACGCCCTCATCTGCAGCTTGATTGTCTGCTCCTTTTTTGAAAATAGCATCCAATACGATATTGCGGACAGTCCTTGCATTTCCAAAGGTGTCATCGACCCGTTCTTGATCAAGTCGGTGGTGAATTTCAATCTTGGATTCCTCTGTTAGGATATAATCATTTTCTGCCGCAACCTTCTCGGCAATTTCAATGAGTTCCCTGTTTGAGTAATTGGGTAAATGAATAAGGTTGGACTGTGGGAAACGGCTGCGCAAACCTGGATTGGCATCTAAAAAAGTGCGCATTTCTTCCGGGTACCCCGCCAAAAAAACGGCGAATTTTCCGCCATACTCATTGCCGGTCATCAGTGAAACAAGCGTATCAATCGCTGCCTGTCCATAATCATTTCCTGTTTGCCCCTCACGTTTAAGACTATAGGCTTCATCAATGAATAACACACCACCAATTGAACGCTCGACAATACTTCGGACGTTTTCTTCAGTCTGGCCTACAAAGGAACCGACCAACTGGGAGCGGTCTGTTTCAATCACTTCTGCACGTGGCAGTACCCCAAGCTCATGATAGATTTTTGCCATTAGCCTGGCTAAGGTCGTTTTTCCTGTCCCTGGATTGCCGGTTAATATCATGTGGAGACTCAATTCATCTTTTATTTGAAATCCTAATTCCTTTCGCTGCTTCTGATACTTTAAAAAACGGTAGAAGTCATTCACCCGTTTTTTTACCAAATCCATTCCAATCATGTTATTTAACTGATCTAATGCCTTTTCTTCTTCCATGTCTGTTTTATCTGCTTCAAGAAATTGCTGCTCCCACGTTTGTTTTATCTCTTCTACATTCGCCATATGCAATTTCAAATCATCATAATAGGTTGACGTATGGAAAACACCCGTAATCGATTGATCGTAATCTTCCGCCGCTGTTAAAAGGCTGCTCGTTTCCTCAATAACGGAAGAAAGCAAATCGATCAGCTTTTGATATTTTTGAAAAAGCTCGTTATTTACCATTGATGAGGTAATATCCAGAGTGGTGTGCAAATCGTTGATCTGTTGATCTGCATTTGCTAAAAAGGTTTGACAAACCTCGATCAGCTGCTCCGCTGTTTTCTTTTTTGCTGTACGATTATCTGTTTCCCGGAGCGGAGGAAAGGATAGCGGAGATAGTAGATCATGCAGCCTTTTCCAGTCTGATTGTATCGTATATTCTTTTGCTTTTTGATTTTCAGGATAAAGTTTGAGGGCTTCTTGAAGCCAAATACCTGCTAGTGAATCCTGATTATTCCGTCCAAGTCGTGAAATTGCGGCTAATGTTAACAATTTCGACTTGATTTGTGGGTTTGGCTCTTGACTTATCTCAGTAATCAACTGTGCTTCATCGTTAATAACGCCAGTTTCATTCAATTCTTTTTCCCATTGGTTGATTAGCTCAGTGGATCCTGACCGTTGTTTTCCTTGTTGCTTCAAATATCATCACTTCTTTTTCGAAAATTCTTCTATATCTTATCATAATCACACCTATGAAATGAAATGAAATGACAAGCAGAAAAAAAAGGCCATTTCGGCCCTTTTCGTTTCAACGCTTGTTTCATTAAGTCTCATCCTGGAGTTCAGCTTGGAAGGATTCAATACTTTCGCGTCTTCGCTGATTCTTCGCTTCAATTTGCTGACGCTGCTCGGCACTATCCGTAAATTGCATTGATTCTTCTGCTTTTTGGATATTTTCTTCCGTATCAGCAATCATTGATTGAAGCTTTTCGGCATTATCACTGCGATCGTCAGGTTTCGGCTGGTTTGTAAAGGCCATGATCAAATTCCTCCTCAAAATTGTACTTTGTACACATATAGTTTGTATCAGCGGGAGAAAAATATCACAAAAATTAATGGGAAGAAAAAGACAAAAAAGACCCGCTGGCATAGCCAATTGGGTCTTAATCCATGATTATTCACCTTTTGTTTGCATTACCTGAACTTGCTGTCCAGATTTATCCTGCATCTTCTTGCCCTTGTTTCCGCCGAAACCTCGTGGCTGTGTTCCAATATGATCGGGTTTAAATCGCTTTGTTTTATAACCAGATTCATTACTCATGTCATAATCCCTCCTTATGTACATTTTGCCCAAAGGAGAGAAAACGATGATTGGAAAACTTTTGCGGTTACTCTGCTTTACCGAGACGTTTTTCTTCTAGGCGCTGTTCAATTTTTTCCATGGCAGCGCGATCTTTTAAAAGTTGTGATTTATTTTCGGAAACTAATTCCGCAAAAGAACGTTTTCTTGGCTTTCTCATTAGTATCACCTTCCTTATTACCTATTGTAACAGTTATTATGCCCGGAAACGGTTGCAATTATTACAACTTTTTGAAAATTATATCGTATTTAATTTTTGAAAAAAATAGACATTGGTATGAACCAATGTCACCAGCTTAGTTTAATTTTTTTGTAAAGTCTTTCATAATGTCAAGGCTCATCGTGCCGACATATTTATTTTTAATCAACCCTTTGCTGTCAATAAAATAAGTTGTAGGGATGGACATGATCTGATAGATGCCGTTTACTTTGTCTTCTGAATCAAGAAGGATTGGAAATGTGATTTTATATTCGTCGACAAAACTTTGAACATCTAACTGTGGATCAATGTTTACGGCCAATATAACAGTATCATCACCAATTTCTTTGGAGAACTGCTCCATTTCGGGCATTTCTGCTTTACATGGACCACACCAGGTTGCCCAAAAGTTTAACATCACCTTTTTCCCTTTTAAATCCGAAAGCTTTACCGTTTCTCCCGTCAACGTTTTTAATTCAAAATCAGGAGCCTTCGCGCCAATGGAGAGGCCCTCTTTATTTGCTGATACCGGGTTTGATGTTTCGGGACCTTCTGTCTTTTTATCCATCGCCTGTACAATCGCTACCGTGAGTAGAGTAACCAATACAACGGCAGCAATTACTTTCTTAATCATCCCCGAAAACCTCCTTTTACTTCATCCTGCTACACTGATTTTACACTATAAACCCTTTACAAACAAAACTTGTCTATGCCAAAACTGTGACAATTTCCGTAATTCTTTTTATAAAAATGATAATGCGAATGTATGTTCGTTTCCTTTTTAAAGATGCTTTTTCAATTCATTTATAATCTTTTCTGAAACTCGTTCAATAATGATATTCAATTCTTGCTCAGATAAGCTTTGTTCTCGGATGGGTGTGATCTTCTTCGCATGGTGGCCATCCGGTGTTTCGACCCCCTGTGGTGTCATCCCTTTGATCCCCACTTTCGATTTCATCTCCACAAGTGTTTGAACATGTTTTTTCGAAAGTTCCCGGTCACCGTTCAACTGTTTTGCGATCCAATTAATTTTTGCCGTAAACTCTAAGGATTCCATAATATAATAGGCGTGTTCTAAATCCTTACCCCAGATTAACGCACCATGGTTTTCTAAGAGCACTCCTTGATGGTCGTGAACATGTTGCTTGACGGCATTTGGCACCTCTTCGCTTGAAGGTGTTCTGTATTCCGCAATAGGAATCGTTCCAAGATAGATGACTGATTCCGGCATGATTGCTTGATCCAATGGAATACCCGCAATTGCAAACGCTGTTGCATATGGCGGATGAACATGGACAATGGCATGTATGTCGGGTCGTTCTTGATAGACAAGCAGATGCATTTTCATTTCAGAGGTAGGCAGGTACTCACCATCAAGAACATTTCCTTGTCTGTCTACCTTTACAATCATCTCAGGTGTCAAGAAGCCCTTACTGACGCCTGTTGGCGTGATCAGAAATTCATTATCGCTAATCCTTATGGACATGTTGCCGTTATTCGCAGCAATAAAGCCTTGTTCATAAATCCTTTTTCCTATTTCACAAATTTGTTTTTTATACTTTATTTCTGAGATCATAATTAACCTGCTTTCCGTTTGTTCATTTAAAGAGTTTTTTTGCCATTTTCCGATATTGCGGCAATTTTGTTTTCAATAATTAATAAGTCTGCTTCTGTATCTTGAGCTTTTTTCGCATCTTTAATTACATACTCCTCCGGCCTCATTTCCAACCGCATTATAGCTTGATTGCCCAATACCGGAAAAAAGAACGGATTTATCCTATTCTTCAAATTGTTTGCTATATAAAAAAACACCATGCCGACATTGGCATGGTGTTTCAAATCATTACGCTTGTAATTTTTCACGAAGAACCATTTGCAGGATTCCGCCGTGACGGTAGTAATCAATTTCAACTTCAGAGTCAAAACGAACTAGAACTTCGAATTCCTTCTTGTTACCAGCTTCGTCAGTAGCCGTAACTTTTAGAAGGTCACGTGGTTTTACGTTTTCGTCCACTTCAACATCAATTGTTTCTTTACCAGTTAAACCAAGTGATTCAGCATTTTCGCCTTCTTTAAATTGAAGTGGAAGCACACCCATTAACACAAGGTTTGAACGGTGAATACGTTCAAAGCTTTCAGCAAGAACTGTTTTAATGCCAAGAAGGTTTGTACCTTTCGCTGCCCAGTCACGCGATGAACCCATTCCGTAATCTTTACCAGCAAGAACGATCAAGCCAGTGCCGTTTTCTTTATATTTCATGCAAGCATCGTAGATCGAAGTAACTTCGCCAGTTGGCCAGTAAGTTGTGAAGCCGCCTTCTGTACCTGGTGCGATTTGGTTACGGATACGAATATTTGCAAATGTTCCGCGCATCATAACTTCGTGATTACCACGGCGAGAACCGTAAGAGTTGAAGTCACGTGGCTGCACGCCTTTTTCAAGCAAGTATTTACCGGCTGGAGTATTTTTACCAATAGCCCCTGCAGGTGAGATATGGTCAGTTGTCACAGAGTCACCAAACTTACCAACCACACGAAGTCCTGTTAATGGTTCAACAGTACCTGGTTCTGGTGATAACCCTTCGAAGAAAGGCGGGTTAGCAATATATGTTGAATCCTCATCCCAAGTGTATAAGGGCTCATTGCTCGTTTTGATTTCGTTCCAGCGCTCGTTGTCGCCAAACACATTCTCGTATTCTTTACGGAATAGCTCAGGAGTAACGGTGCGTTTCACGACATCATTTACCTCTGCAGTAGATGGCCAGATATCTTTGAAGAAGACATCGTTGCCGTCTTTATCTTTACCGATTGCTTCAGTAGCAAAATCAATGTTCACAGTACCAGCAAGTGCATAAGTAACAACCAGCGGCGGTGAAGCAAGGTAGTTTGCTTTGACAAGCGGGTGAATACGACCTTCAAAGTTACGGTTACCTGAAAGAACAGATGTCACTAATAGGTCGTTTTCAGCAATGGTTTTTTCAATTTCTTCTTTTAATGGACCAGAGTTACCGATACATGTTGTACAACCGTAACCAACTAAGTTGAAGCCGATTTGCTCTAGGTATGGAAGCAAGCCGGAATCACGAAGGTATCCAGTAACAACTTTAGATCCTGGTGCTAAAGAGGTTTTCACAAACTTAGGAACTTCCATTCCAAGTTCAACCGCTTTTTTCGCAACCAAACCTGCACCTACTAATACATATGGGTTAGATGTGTTAGTACAGCTTGTGATAGATGCGATTGCTACTGCCCCTGTTTTGATTTCTGTTTCGTCACCATTGTTGAATTTCACGGTTGCTGATTTATCAAGCTCAGCACCTTGTAAGCCGAAGCCTTGGTTTCCTTGTGGTGCAGAAACAGCTTTGACGAATTCTTGTTTCATTTTTGAAAGTGGAATCAAATCCTGTGGGCGTTTAGGACCAGAAAGATTTGCTTCAATTTCAGAAAGATCGATTTCGATGACATCAGTATATACTGGCTCAAATGATGGATCGAAGAATAGTCCGTTAGCTTTGCAATACTCTTCTACTACTTTGACTTGCTCTTCTTCACGTCCTGTTAAACGCATATAGGCAAGTGACTCATCATCAATTGGGAAGAATCCGCAAGTTGCACCATATTCAGGAGCCATGTTAGCAATCGTTGCACGATCTGCAAGTGGTAGTGAAGATACACCAGGTCCGAAATATTCTACGAATTTACCAACTACACCATGTTTACGAAGAACTTGAGTAACTTTTAGAGCAAGGTCTGTTGCAGTTGCTCCGTTTGGAAGCTCACCGATTAATTTAACGCCGACAACTTCTGGCACAGGGAAATAAGAAGGCTGTCCAAGCATTCCTGCTTCTGCTTCAATACCGCCAACGCCCCATCCAAGAACGCCAAGGCCGTTAATCATGGTAGTGTGGGAGTCTGTTCCAACCAATGTGTCCGGATATGCTTCCAATTCTCCGTCTGTTTCAGCAACATGAACAACATCTGCCAAATACTCAAGGTTTACTTGGTGAACAATCCCTGTTGCAGGAGGTACAGCACGATAGTTGTTGAATGATTTTTGCGCCCAGCTTAAGAACTGGTAACGTTCTGCATTACGTTCGAATTCATAATCCATGTTGATTCGTAAAGCATCTGCAGATCCATAAGCGTCAACTTGTACGGAGTGGTCGATAACAAGATCAACCGTTTTCTCCGGATTGATTTTGTCAGGGTCACCGCCAAGGTCAGCCATTGCTTTTCGTAATGAAGCAAGGTCAACGACTGCTGGAACACCTGTAAAGTCCTGGAGGATAACACGAGCCGGTTTAAATGGAACATCCACTTCTTTCAGCTCATTTGTTCCCCATTTTGCTAAGTTTTCAACATGCTCTTTTGCGATGACGCGGCCATCATATTGGCGTAGTACGGATTCAAGTAAGACTTTTACGGAATACGGCAATTTAGAAACCTTGCCAATACCTGCCTCTTCAAGTGCATTCAAACGGTAGTAGTGGTAGCGTTTACCGTTGGCTTCAAAGGAAGCGCGTGCATTAAATACATCGTTTTTTACCATTTGTAAAAAACCCCCTTCATTCGTTATAAAACAATAAAATTAACGAAAAGTTGAAAAGTTTGAATTTTCCCATCCTGGTTCACTTTTCTCACAATTCTAATCTTAATACAACCTTTTGCATAAGTAAATAACAAGAAAGTTATTGTGTTTGATAAGTTTTTCTTATGCTTTTTATGTAATTTGTTCGCAATATTTTGATAACTCGCATGAAGATTAGAATAAATTTGGAAATGGGAAAATACTTCTTCTCTTTATTATTATCTCAAAAAACTTTTTTGTTGTCATTTTTAAATGATTAAAGGAAATAGTAATCATATAGCAGGAGGTGAAGGAAATGGTAAAACGAAAGTCTAATCATGTCATCCCGGGAATGAATGCTGCCAAGGGTCAAGGAAAAGGAGCGGGTTTTAACGAGGAATTTGCGAGTGAACCGGAAAAAACAGTAAAAGAGAGAATGAACAATAAAAAGCGGAAGAAAAACCAGTAAAGAATACGGGGTCCCCTTGGGATGGGACCCTCTTTTTCTGCTTGATTATTCGGTCTGATTAACTTCGGAAACTATATTTTGTAAGTCCTGTTGGAATTGTTCTAACTGAGCTCTTTGATGCTCAGATGCGACCTCAAGTGCACTTTCTATTTGTTGATAGGCTTCATTTACTTCGTTCTTTAAATGCTTTAGTTGATGCCCGTAACTGGCACTATCACTCACAATTGTCTCAAAAAGTCCTTGTGCTTCCTCATATCCTTGTTGTGCTGCTTGAAAAGCCTGTTGTTTGTCCTTATTATAAGGATATTTTTGCATGGTTTCATCTCACTCCTTCAATTTGTTTACCCATTAAATTGCACAGTACAGAAAAAAATATTCGGCATAAAAAGATTTATTGATTGCATCCTAAATGATGAGGAGGGATAAAAATGAACAAAAATGATGGAAAAGATATGCGGAAGAATGCACCAAAACAATCCGGACAGCCAGAACCATTAAGCGGTTCAAAAAAGGTAAAGAATCGCAACCATACACGCCAAAAGCATAATTCAAGTCATGATATGTAAAATAAAAAGCTCCAACCCCTAAAAAGGGGTTGGAGCTGAATGGCTATCCTTAACAAACGCTTATTAACGCGTCAAGCAAGATTTCTTCTTCCTCCGGTGTGACTGTTCTAAGATCAAGGAGAAATTCATCTTTTTGGATCCGTGCAATGACCGCTGGTTTCGATTCTGTTCGCAGTTTTCGAGCGAGCTGCTCTGCAGAAAGGGACTCATGTGTTAAGGCAATGACCATTGTTGGGAGCTGCACGTCTGGCATCGTTCCACCGCCCACTTGGCTTGTATCTTGAAAAATTTTAGCTTGAAAGCTGCTTGTTCTTTGTAACAGTTTTGTAACAAAACTCTTTGTTCTTTCGTCTAATTCATTGAGAGTAACTAACAAATCGCGAATGGTTGGAATAGTTCTCATCGCAGTTTCGCTGCGCGCATAATCGATTAATGTCCCTTCGAGTGCAGCTAGTGTCATTTTATCCACCCGGACCACTCGTGCTAACTGATGTTTTTTTAATCGGTCGATAATTTCTTTCCTTCCGGCAATAATCCCTGCCTGTGGTCCCCCCAGGAGCTTGTCTCCACTAAAGGTGACCACGTCTGCTCCCCATTCGATGACCTCTTTTACGACCGGTTCATCACCAATTCCATGCTTTCGGAAATCATAGAGTGCCCCGCTGCCAAGGTCTTCATAAAAAATGACATCATCTAATTTTTTTGTTAACTCTATCAATTCTTCTGTTTCCACCGATTTTGTAAAGCCAATGACCATAAAGTTGCTCGTATGTACCTTCATGATAATCGCCGTTTCAGCGCATACTGCATTCTCGTAATCATACAGATGTGTTTTGTTGGTTGTACCCACCTCTTTTAATTTGGCTCCACTTTCCTCCATGATGGAAGAAATACGGAAGGATCCGCCGATTTCAACAAGTTGTCCCCTGGAAACGACCACCTCTTTATTGTTTGCCAGTGCCCGTAAAACAAGATAGACGGCAGAAGCATTGTTATTAACGACCATCGCGGCTTCAGCACCTGTAATTTCTTTTATCAGTGCCTCTACATGGCTATGACGCGAGCCGCGCACCCCTTCATTAAGATTATATTCAAGATTTGAGTAATTGCCTGCCGTTTCAATAACATGGCGGATCGCGTTATCACTTAATCTTGCCCTGCCCAGATTCGTATGTAATATGGTTCCTGTTGCATTGATCATTTTTTCAATTGTATAGGAAAACTGTTTTTCTACATTCGTTTTCACGCTGGAAAACAAATCATCTATGAATTGATTCGTTCCCGGAATGGCACCATGCCATGTCTCATTAAGAATTGAAAACCTGATTTGATCAAGAATATTTTTTAATTGTTTCGTTAACTGTGAATGATCTAGCTGACTCTCCTTTAAAAGTTGTATAAATTCACCATCATTTTGAAGCTCATGGATAGCTGGAATTGAACGTAACCATTCTTTCACGATAAAAACTCCTTCACTTACCCTTCTTTAGACCCATTATAGCATATGGATTTCACGTTTTACCTCACTCTGAATAAAATGAAACGAGCAAGGGGGGTCAGATATGAAGAAAAAGAAGCAGATTCAAAATCAGACCTTTGATTTTGAATTAGTGGAAAAGTGGCTCGAGAATTTTTTTCTGGACCCGCTTACATCGTATTATGATCAAACTCAATTCCAAATTGATCTTTATGAAACGGAAAAAGAATGGATTGTTGAGGCGATTTTAAGCGAATTCGAAGCATCGGAAATAAAGGTTTATATCGAAGAAAAAAAATTACTGATCTCTGCCTGCAAGTACCCCCCTTCTGTAACCCAACTCAGTAAAAGTCGTTCAATTGAATTTCCTTTTTACGTCACAAAACAAGAAGTAACCGCTGTTTACACGAAGGGTATATTAGAGGTATTTATTTCAAAAACAGAAAATGGATTGGGAAAAAACAGATTTATCACACTGCCTTAAATGATAAAACCCTCATAAATGCTATGAGGGTCGTTTCTATTTTGTCTCAATGATCTCGATCATTTCTTCTGCATCAGGAAAAATACCAGTATCAAGCTTTGAATAAATCTTTTCCCCATTGACTGTTATCTCGAAAGCACCGCCTGAACTGGGAATAAGCTCTACCCTTTGAATTGTTCGATTAAAATGGGTAAACAATTTTTCCGCGAACCTCGCGGCTTTTGGTGCGTAGTTTCATTGCATACAAAATTCGATAATTACTTGGTACTGTTTCATTCCTATCCCCCTAAAACAAGGCTTTTTTTCAGCCAATATGTAACCACATTTTATCCCATCCCCTCCTGTTCCGCAATTGTTCAGCACGAGGTGTGCGGATTTATAATAAAACAGTTATACTATTTAATGGAGGTGGACATATTGAGTGAACAAGAAAAAATTCGCCTGACTTCTTTCTCAACAAAAGCTGGCTGAGGCTGCAAAATTGGTCCAGAGGACCTGGCGCAAGTTTTGCGCTTATTACCAAAACAAGAACCTGTTCCTGAATTATTAGTGGGACTTGATACATCTGATGATGCCGGAGTATATCGCTTAACCGACTCGATCGCCTTAATCCAAACGGTCGATTACTTTACCCCAATCGTGGATGACCCATATATGTTTGGTCAAATTACTGCTGCTAACGCATTGAGTGATGTCTATGCGATGGGCGGAGAACCGAAAACGGTATTAAATATTGTCGGCTACCCGATTAAAAAGCTCGGTGCAGAAATGCTTTCTGAAATCCTTCGCGGTGCCGCTGATAAAGTGAAGGAAGCGGGTGCGATAACCGTAGGCGGCCATTCGATTGATGACCAAGAACCAAAGTTTGGTTTATCGGTTACAGGCATCGTGCACCCTGATAAAGTATGGAAAAATGTTGGCGCAAAGCCAGGTGATGTTCTGGTGTTAACTAAACCAATTGGTGTTGGCATCCTGACTACCGGGATAAAAAGATCTGCCGTGACTCCTGAACAGGAACAATTGGTGACCGAAACCATGGCGATGCTGAATAAAACGGCTGCTGTAGAGCTAATGAATTATCAGCCGCATTCCGTTACGGATGTTACTGGTTTTGGTTTACTTGGACACGGGAGTGAAATGGCACGCGGCAGTCATGTAAGTTTTGAGATTTCTCTAAGTCGCGTACCTGTTCTTGAAGGAGCGCTGGAATTAGCTAGAGATGGCGTTATCCCAGGTGGGTCCAAGTCGAATCATAAATGGTTAAGTGAGGATGTTGTTTATGAAGGAATTCTTCCTGAAGAACAGCTTGTGCTTTGCGATGCCATTACCTCGGGAGGTCTTCTCGTGTCTATTAGTGAGGACGAGGCTGCTGTGTATGTTGATCGGCTTAAAGCAAATGGTTTATTCGACGCTGCCATTATTGGCAGGGTGACAGAGAAACATGAGAAACTTATTTATGTGACACGATAAAAGCGAGGCTTTCATAAGCCTCGCTGTTTTTTTGCCAATAAACGGTTTCCACTTTATAATTTTTGACGCAGCTTTTCAATCATTTCCTTCGTCATTCTGTCTAAATCATATTCTGCTTTAAAGCCCCATTCCTCTTTGGCAGCCGAAGCATCAATTGAATTTGGCCAGCTATCAGCAATACATTGACGAACCGGGTCCACATGGTAGGAAATCTCGAACCCTGGAACATATTTAGATATGGATGCAGCAATTTCTTCAGGATCAAAGCTCATGGCAGTCACATTAAATGAATTGCGATGAATCAACTTGGAGGCATCCGCTTCCATTAAATCAATAATCGCTTTTAGGGCATCCGGCATGTACATCATATCCATGTACGTCCCCTTATCAATATAAGAAGTAAATTTGCCGTTTTTAACAGCTTCATAATAGATTTCAACGGCATAATCAGTGGTCCCGCCACCAGGCAGTGCAACATAAGAAATTAAGCCAGGGAAACGCAACCCACGTGTATCGACACCGAATTTTTGATAATAGTAATCTGCAAGCAGCTCCCCTGCTACCTTATTTACACCATACATGGTAGTGGGACGCATAATCGTATCCTGGGGAGTATGATCCTTCGGTGTGGATGGACCAAATGCTCCGATTGAGCTAGGAGTGAAAAATTGGGCTTTCATCTCTCTCGCTGTTTCAAGGGCGTTCATCAGCCCGCCCATGTTTAAATTCCAAGCAAATACAGGCTTTGCTTCCGCCGTTGCCGAAAGAAGCGCAGCTAAATGCATGACCGTATCAACCTTATACTTTTTTGCTGTCTCAACCATTTTATTTAAATCGGTGACATCCACTGTTTCAAAGGGACCACTTTGTGCCGCCTCACTGTCATTTTTCTTGATATCTGTGGCAATGACGTTATCTGCGCCATAAACCTCGCGCAGCTTTAAGGTTAGTTCTGATCCGATTTGACCTAATGCACCTGTGATTAAAATACGTTTCATCGTTGTTTCTCCGTCCTCTTTACTTAAGCTGTATAATCCTGTTTACACATAAATACGTTACTATGTGGTCTAGAGTGTCTTGGATAAACCTATGAAATGATGCCCATTTCTTTCCCGACCTTTTCATAAATCGCGATCGCTTGGTCAAGCATTTCTTTTGTGTGTGCGGCAGTCGGCATATTGCGTACACGTCCGGTTCCCTTTGGAACGGTCGGGAACACGATGGACTTGGCATATACCCCTTCCTCATTGAGACGCTTACTAAATTGCTGCGTAAGCCCTTCATCGCCAATAATACATGGTGTAATAGGCGTTTCACTTGCGCCAATATTAAATCCTAATTCTTTTAAGCCCTTTTTCAAATAGTTGCCATTTTCCCATAGCTTTTTGTTAAGCTCCGTACTTTCCATTAACAGTTCAATGGATTTTTTACTAGCAGCTACATCTGCCGGTGTTAAGGAAGTCGAGAATAGGAATGGACGACTGCGGACCTTTAACCAGTCAATCAGGTTCTTCTTGCCGGCAACATAGCCGCCAACTACACCAATTGCTTTTGATAAAGTACCGATTTGGAAATCGATTTTATCTGACAATCCGAAATGTTTTACCGTACCAGCTCCATCACCAAGGACACCGGAGCCATGAGCATCGTCAACATACGTAATGAGATCAAATTCCTCCGCAATTTTGACGATTTCAGGTAATAAAGCAATATCCCCATCCATCGAAAATACGCCGTCCGTAATAACCATAATCTTATTGTAAAGACCGGATTCCTTTGCTTCTTTTGCTTTCGCACGCAGGTCCTCCATATCGGAGTGATTAACACGGATAATTTTTGCTTTAGAAAGTCTGCAGCCATCGATAATAGAGGCATGGTTTAATTCATCGGATAAAATCGCATCATTTTTATCCATGACAGCGGAAATGGCCGCCATATTGCAATTGAAACCAGATTGATAAGCAATCGCTGCTTCTGTATGTTTAAATTCAGCTAATTTTTCTTCCAATTCAACATGCAGCTTAAGCGTACCGTTAATGGTACGAACTGCACCTGCACCCACACCATATTTTTCAAGCGCATCAGCAGCGGCTTTTTTGAGACGGTCGTCTGTTGCCAAACCTAAATAGTTATTTGAAGAAAGATTGATTAGTTCTTTGCCATTAATCGTAATGACCGGTCCATTTGGACTTTCTAACGGGTCAATGACATTGTATAAACCTTTTCCTTTTAAATCTTCAAGATTCTCATTTAAAAATTGCTCTAAAGTGTTACTGGACACTTTCATTCCCCCTTAGTCTAATAAATTTTAAAAATACAGATGTCCGTCTGGAGAGGACACTACAATACCGATGAATCGGTAGTATGTATGGATTTCTATACTATACTTTATCATATTATTTTGTATTTGTTCACTAGTAGCGGACAAAATTTTTATTCTTACTTAGTTTACCCGATAAATGGAAAAGTAAAAATAATTAAGAAAGAGTTGGGGAGCTGGAGCTGGACATTTCTCAAAGTCGAAACTTATAAATACTGATATTACAAAAAAAAGGAACCGATTTGGTCCCTTTTTCGTATCCCGTGCTTTAATTAATCTGAATGGTGCTTAATTTCCCTGCATTATTAATAATGGATTGGAGTGCCTCTTCATACTCTGCTTCCAATCGGTTAATGATATCGGCCGTTGATTCAATTCGATCAATGGCACCTACACCATGGCCAGCGGACCAGATATCCCTCCACGCCTTTGCATTTGTTTCCTTTTGCATATCGTCAAAGTTAACATTTTCTTTCTTCATCAATTGATCAGGGTCAAGACCCGCTTTTTTAATACTAGGTTTCAGCATGTTTGCGTTTATTCCGGAAAACGCATCTGTTAAAATGATATCATCCTGGGTTGCCTCGACAAGCATTTCACGATAATCCTGATTAGCCATACTTTCAGTCGCGACAATAAATCTTGTTCCCATGTAAGCAAGATCTGCTCCCGCAGCTTGTGCTGCTAATATGCTCTTGCCAGTTGAAATTGAACCTGCCAGGACAATAATTCCATCCCAGAATGTCCGGACCATATCAACAAAAGCAAAACTATTTATTTGCCCAGCATGTCCCCCGGCACCACTTGCTACTAAAATGAGACCATCGACTCCTGCCTCTGCCGCCTTTTTAGCAAATTTCAGATCGCTGACATCCGAGAAAACGAAACCTCCATATTCATGGACAATGTCGACAACGTGTTTGGGACTTCCCAATGAAGTAATGACTAACTGAGGTTTGTGTTTCTTGATTAAAGCCAGTTCATCTTGCAGACGGCTATAGGAGCTATGTACTACCATATTCATGGCCCATGGTGCAATTTTACGGTGAGGGTCGTTTTCGCGTGCCTTTTCAAGTTCTTGATTCAATTGGCCCATCCATTGATCCAGAACCTCAATCGGTCTTGCATTTGGAGCCGGGAATGAACCAATCACGCCATTTAAACAGCAATTTTTAACAAGCTCGGTGCCTGACACTAAAAACATTGGAGCTGCAATAACAGGTAACCTCAACTGATACCACCAATCTTCAGGTATTGATTTTTTCATCGTATCCACCTCTTGATTTAGAATTTTCTGAATAAAATTACTTATTTTAATAGTACATGAAAATGAATAGGTATTCAATCTTTGATTTTAATGATTATTTACGGGATGGAAACGCTTTTTTTAAAAGGCGAACAATTGCATTCTTTTTAAGTCTATTGTTCGGTTACTTGTAAAAAAGGGTTGAAATTCACTTTGGCCGTGATATAATGTGAACATAAATTTATAAGGTTTCGCTCATATAATCGCAGGGATATGGCCTGCAAGTTTCTACCGGATTACCGTAAATAATCTGACTATGGGTGGGTAATGAGAGTTACACTTTTTATGTGTGTATCTTTCTTTCCTTTGGAGATCAAGCCCAAAGGTCATTGCCTCACTCAGTTTTTGATGTGAGCCATGACCTTTGGGCTTTTTTATTTACACTTAGGGGGTAAACCATGAAGTTATTAGAGGATAGAATTAAAAAGGACGGAAAGGTCCTATCAGAACAAGTGTTAAAGGTAGATTCGTTTTTAAACCATCAAATTGATCCTGCATTAATGCTGGAAATTGGAAAAGAGTTTGCAGAACGGTTTGCTAATGAAGAGATAACGAAAATAGTAACGATTGAATCTTCAGGGATTGCTCCTGCTGTAATGGCCGGATATTATTTGAATGTTCCCGTGGTTTTTGCGCGAAAAAGAAAATCCTTAACACTAAATGATGATTTATTGACTGCTAGTGTTCACTCATTTACTAAGAATGAAACGAATGAGATCTCCATCTCTAAAAAGTATGTAAATGAAAATGATCGTGTTCTTATCATTGATGATTTCCTAGCTAATGGACAAGCTGCCCTTGGGTTAATAGAAATAGTGCAGCAAAGCGGTGCCGAGGTGATCGGGATTGGGATTGTGATTGAAAAGTCATTTCAAGAAGGGGCGCAAAAGCTTAAAGAACAAGGATTTAGAGTGGAATCACTGGCAAGAATTGCCTCACTCAAAAATGGAAAAGCAACATTTATAAATGAAAAAGTGGAGGAATTGGTCTGATGAAAGGACAACCAATGAAAACAGCCTCATTAGGGATTCAACATGTATTAGCTATGTATGCAGGGGCTGTGATCGTCCCTCTCATCATTGGCGGTGCATTGGGTCTCTCTAGTAAACAATTAGCCTATTTAGTTTCGTTAGATATACTCACAAGCGGCATCGCCACATTGCTTCAGGTTTGGCAAAATCGTTATTTTGGGATTGGCCTTCCCATTGTGCTTGGCTGTACGTTTACCGCTGTAGGACCAATCATTGCTATAGGCGGGCAATATGGTCTTTCCGCTATTTATGGTTCGATTCTAGTCTCTGGAATAATTGTGATGTTGATTGCAACCTTTTTTGGAAAGTTCATTCGTTTCTTTCCACCGGTTGTGACAGGTTCTGTCGTAACGATAATTGGTACTACCCTTATTCCAGTTGCCATGAATAATGTAGCTGGCGGTCAAGGCAGCCCTGACTTTGGATCGATTTCCAATATTGCCCTTGCGTTTGGTACATTATTGTTCATAATTATCCTTTATCGATTTTCAAAAGGATTCATTCGTGCCATTTCCATCTTACTTGGGTTAATTGGCGGCACAATCGCAGCATTTTTAATGGGAAAGGTAGATTTTACCGCTGTTGGCGAAGCTTCTTGGTTCCATCTGGTCACCCCGTTACATTTTGCCGTACCATCATTCGAATTGGCTCCGATTATTACGATGACGCTTGTGGCGATCGTGAGTCTCGTAGAATCAACAGGTGTCTACTTTGCTTTAAGTGATATTACAGGCAAAAAGCTTACGGAAAATGATTTGGTAAAAGGATATCGTTCAGAAGGTCTGGCTAGCGTCATTGGGGCATTTTTTAATTCATTCCCATATACCACCTACTCGCAAAATGTAGGGCTTGTCCAATTTTCTGGTGTCAAAGATAAAAAGGTTATATATACAGCGGCTGGAATCTTGATATTCTTAGGATTAGTTCCAAAAATCGCTGCTTTAACAACCGTGATTCCTACTGCTGTTCTTGGCGGTGCCATGGTCGCTATGTTTGGAATGGTCATTGCTTCCGGAATTAAAATGCTCAGTAAAGTCGATTTTTCATCCCAAGAAAACCTTTTAATCATCGCATGTTCTGTGGGAGTCGGATTAGGTGTTACCACCGTTCCGGATTTATTTGCACAGCTTCCGGAAAGTATCAAAATCCTGACAAATAGCGGGATTGTAGCAGGCAGTTTCACGGCCATTTTTCTAAACATTGTCTTCAATGTCGCAAAACCAATGAAGAAAAGTCAAACGACTCAAAGTTTAAAGGTATCCTAATAGTTAAAAAAATCAGCCGGGGTTATTTTATGCTCCGGCTGATTAAGTCTAATATACTTGTCACTGTACCTGTATTATCCTCACCTGCTCCTCTGGTTGTTTTGGTAATGGATATCGGAGCAATAATTTCGGCTCCCCCAAAGTTAACAATACCGCCGGAAACGGTCCCAATCCTAACACCATCGCGATTAACAGTCAATCACTTCACACTCCTTCCCTTCTCTTTTATTGTATGTACAGGTCCTGCAGCTTGTCTCCATTTCTTCAAAAAATAGACTATTTCAATATCTTCCAGCTTATTTACAAACACTTTTTTGTTCAACTTTACAAATCCACTTATAATACCGTAACACAATCAATAATAGAAATGGGTTAATGATTGCAGCGTGCCAGATTCTCCACCAGCCATAATGGAAATAACCCCAAGGTGGAGGCAATAAAGTAATCATTTCATAAATTAAAATAATTATAACAAATCCAATGATATATAAAATTTGTCTCTTGATCGCAGATTTAAACGGATACCAATTTAGAAAGATCATATTAGCTGGTGGAACTAGGAATAAATGTGGAATCAGCCCTTTCCATTCGATCTCTTTGGAAAAATACCAATAACCATGGTATTTAAACTCGATGAATGCGTCGAAATTAACTTGGAATGCAATCGTAAAGGTCCAGATATGAATGATTTGATTGACTGTCAGTGTTTTATTTTTTGTAAAGGCTATGAAATTAAAAATGAAGATGGCAATTATAAGTCCGACCATAGTTGAATTCCTTTTTATTAATACGATACCCAAAAAGCTAGGCACACTATTCATTAATAGAAATTAGAAAAGTACTTTACAGCAAAACTTATATTTCCAATAAATTTATAGTGTTTTCCATGTCAAAAATCTAGTCGAATCTTCTAAAATTTAGTATGATGGAATAATGTATTGAGTCTGAAACAAAGCGAGGATAACGAAAAAATGAGCCTGTTAAATGTTGAAAATTTATCACATACTTTCGGGGACCGTACTTTATTTAAAGACGTTTCCTTTCGATTATTAGCTGAAGACCATGTTGGACTTGTCGGTGCAAACGGCGTTGGTAAATCCACTTTAATGAATATTATTACAGGCCAATTAATTCATGACAGCGGTCGTGTAGAATGGACACCGGGCGTTCACTACGGCTACTTGGATCAGCATACTGTATTGACTCCGGGAAGGACCATGCGCGATGTACTCCGCGATGCCTTTCTCCCGCTTTTTGAAAAAGAAAAGGAATTAAATGAAGTAACAGCGCAAATGGCTGACGCTTCTCCTGAAGAACTTGAAGTTCTTTTAGAAAAAATGGGTGAAATTCAAGATGCTCTGGATGCCGGCGGCTTCTATTCACTTGATATCAAAATCGAAGAAGCAGCCCGCGGGTTAGGATTAGATGCCATCGGATTAGACCGTGATGTTGCGGCACTCAGCGGAGGTCAGCGGACAAAGGTCCTTCTGGCAAAGTTGCTTTTGGAACAGCCAAAGGTTCTATTACTCGATGAGCCGACCAACTATTTAGATGTGGAACATATTCGCTGGTTAACTTCTTATTTAAAAGATTATCCATATGCGTTTATTCTCATCTCCCATGATACGGAATTTATGAATCCAGTATCCAATGTCATTTTTCAATTAGAATTTTCAAAGCTGACCCGCTACACAGCCAGCTATGAGAAATTCCTGGAATTAGCGGAAATTAATAAGAATCAGCATATTAACGCCTATGAAAAACAAATGGAATTCATTAAAAAACAAGAAGATTTCATTGCAAAAAACAAAGCACGATATTCGACAACTGGCCGTGCCAAGAGTCGTCAAAAGCAGCTTGACCGTCTTGAAAGGATTGACCGGCCGGAAACGGCGGTAAAGCCAACGTTTGGTTTCAAAGAGTCACGCAGCAGCAGCCGATATGTTTTTGAAGCAAAGGATTTGGAAATCGGCTACGAACAGCCGCTCCTCCCGAAGATGAATGTGACACTTGAGCGCGGCGAAAAAGTTGCCATTATAGGCTGTAATGGTGTTGGTAAATCTACCCTGCTTAAAACAATGCTAGGTAAAATCGACCCATTAAACGGAAAAGTTGAACGCGGCGATTTCCTCTTCCCTTCTTATTTTGAACAAGAGGTAAAAGCAGGCGCATTGACACCGATTGATGATGTTTGGAATGCCTTCCCTTCGATGGATCAGCACCAAGTCCGTGCGGCTCTTGCCCGCTGCGGGTTGAAAAATGAACACATCTCCCGTCCAATGAACCAGTTGAGCGGTGGTGAGCAAGCAAAGGTCCGCCTTTGTAAGCTGATGATGAATGAAAGCAATTGGATATTATTCGATGAGCCGACCAATCACTTGGATATTGATGCAAAGGCAGAGTTAAAGCGTGCCCTTAAAGAATATAAAGGTACTGTCGTTTTAGTCTGCCATGAACCAGACTTTTATGAGGATTGGGTAACGAAGGTTTGGAATGTCGAAGAATGGTCACATCTAACTGTATAAGCACTCTTTTAAACCCCTGCCTCCCAGCAGGGGTTTTCCTTATTAATACAGGGTATAGACTATGAATACCGATATTTTCCTATTTAAATAATCGATTGATATCGATAGTTTAAATAGATTTTATGAATTTATTCGATAAAATTCTTTCTCTATAATGGTAAACGCATGATATATTAATTAAATCTAAGAGGTGCTATATTAATGAAGAAATGGCTTTCTGTTTTATTATTAGCTATTCTTGTCTTCTCCTTAACTGCATGTGGCAGCCAAAAGGATGAAAAAGCAAGTGAAGGAAAAAAAGAAACAACCACTAACGAAGTGTTTAAAATCGGAGCAATTCCTGACCAGAATGCTGCAGATCTTGATAAAGGAATGACGGCTGTTGCCAAATATCTAAGCGACCAGACGGGATTAAAGGTGGAATTTGTTCCTTCCGTTGACTATGCAGCACTAGTTACAGGTTTCCAGCGTGGAGAAATTCACATGGCCTGGTTCGGCGGCTTAACAAGTGTACAGGCGAGAAACCTTGTCCCAGATGCTGAATCAATTGTCCAGCGGCCACGTGATGCTGAGTTCCATTCCGTCTTTATTACACAGGCCTCAGAAAACTTCACAAAGCTTGAAGATATTAAAGGCAAATCGTTTACGTTTGGTAGTGAAAGCTCTACTTCCGGCCATTTAATGCCGCGTTATTTTCTATCGGAAGCTGGTATAAACCCGGATCAAGACTTTGACGGCAAACCGAATTACTCTGGTTCCCATGATGCAACCTATAAACTAGTTGAATCTGGTGCCTTCAAAGCAGGCGCATTGAACGAAGCCGTTTGGGAATCGGCTGTTAAGGAAGGAAAAGTGGATACATCGAAAGTGAAAGTATTTTACACGACTCCCTCTTATTTTGATTATAACTGGACAATTAACAGCAATGTGGATGACGTATTTGGTAAAGGCTCCAAGGAAAAGGTAAAAGAAGCCCTTCTTTCCATCACTGGCGAGCAAAAAGACATTGCAGACTTATTCCAAACGGACAGTTTTGTTGAAACAAACAATGATAATTACAAAAAGATTGAACAAGTGGCAAAAGAATTAAAGATTATTAAGTAGAAGGTGTAGACATAGATGTCTTCAAAAAACATGATTGAAGCAAAAAATTTAATCAAACACTTTGAGCGGAAGATAGCCCTATCTTCCCTTTCTTTTGTTATAAAACAAGGGGAATTAGTGGCTTTGATTGGACCAAGCGGTGCCGGAAAAACGACGCTGCTTAATTCCATTGCCGGGCTAGTGCCCCTTTCTAGCGGTGAACTATTACTAGATGGCCAGCCCCTTTCCGCTTTTAAAAAAGGAAAAATTTTCGCGAAAAAAGTGGGTGTCATCCGCCAGCAATTCGATTTAATTGGACCACTTGCCGTCATTCACAATGTCCTTGCCGGAAAACTGGCGGAATGGGGAACGTTCAAATCACTCTTTTCATTGCTTGTTCCTCAGGAAAAAGAATTGGCGATCCAGGCATTGGAGCGGGTCGGTCTTCATGGCAAGGCATACGAGATCACATCGAACCTATCCGGCGGTGAGCAGCAGCGTGTGGCCATGGCTAGATTGATGGTGCAAAAGCCTGAAATCATTTTGGCTGATGAACCGGTTGCCTCTCTTGATCCAGCGCGAGCCGACGATATTTTGGCGATGTTAACAAAAATCGTAACTGAAGAAAAGCAGACATTAATCACAAGCTTGCATTCCGTTGAATATGCAAAAAAGTATTTTACCAGAATCATCTCGATGAAAAATGGGGAAATATTCTTTGATTTGCCGACAGAGCAGGTAACAGATGAGCTATTGGCAGAGCTCTATCAGCTTAAAAGCGGTGTGAAGGTATGAAAGTAGTCTCATTCGTCCGCTTGCATAATCGTTTCATCCTTACACTCCTGTTGGGCGCTGTATTTATCTGGAGTCTCTTTTCTATCAAATGGAATGCCGATTTAGTTCATTCCGGCGGTATCCCCACACTTTTACAAATAGTAGATGGTCTCGTTCAACCGGATTTGTCTCCAGAGGTTTTAAAGCTTGGATTCGAATCAGCGTGGATTACTCTCGCCTATGCTGTTGTTGGAATGTCGCTTGCCGTTATCTATGCCTTCATCGTTGGGATCCTCGCATCAGGTGTGTTAACTTCCAATAAAATGACCCGAATCATTTCGAAGGTGTTTTTTAGAGGAATACTAGGATTTACCCGCGCGATTCATGAACTGATTTGGGCATGGCTTTTTGTAGCGGCTATTGGACTTTCCCCTTTTGCCGCTATTTTTGCGCTGGCCATTCCATACGGCGGCATACTTGGCCGAATTTTTGCGGATATGCTTAACGATGTATCCGAAGAGCCGATTAAAGCATTAAAATCAGCAGGGGCATCGAAATGGCAAATCCTTATCTACGGTTATCTCCCATTAATTTGGGCGGATATGATCAGCTATACCATGTACCGGTTTGAATGTGCAATCCGATCCTCCGCGATTATGAGTTTTATTGGACTTGGCGGACTGGGCTACCAAATTCAACTGTCACTCCAGGATGTAAAATATGACCGGGTATGGGCATTTGTTTTTTTCCTAATCGGACTGGTTATTTTCGTGGATATATGGAGTAATTTTGTACGCAGGGCCTTAACAGAACGGAAGAAATCCAGTGGATTCAGCCCTGGCTGGCGGTCAGTATCTTTTACCGGGCTGTTGATCATCGGCTCTTGGGTATACATTCACCTTGCTGAAAATGCACAATTTTTTGAATTACTATCAGATAAAAATCTCGAAGCTGCCAAGAGATTTTTTGGCGGGCTCATTGGTTTAACTAGCGAGCACCCCGCATTTCTTGACGCGGATAATTGGGCAGCTGCTTTAAAACTAACCCTTGAAACACTTGAAATGAGTATAATGGCAATAGGATTCGCGACCATTGCTGCCTTCCTAACAGTAGTGCCAGCCGCCAGAAGCATCGCCAATGGACAATTAACTGGGGCAAAGAAATGGTACAACTGGATTCTCTATGGTGTAGTGCGGATCTTTTACATTTTTTCAAGATCAGTTCCAGAGCTTGTCTGGGCGATGATGATCATTTTTATTTTCAAACCTGGGCTGTTACCTGGAGCCATAGCCCTTGCCCTTCACAATTTCGGGATCCTCGGAAAGCTATGGGCCGAGGTCATCGAAGATATGGACTCCCGCCCAATCCGAAATTTAGCTACAGCGGGTGCTTCTAAAATAGAAACTCTATTCTATGGCATCCTTCCTACTGTATTGCCGAAGTTTCTTACGTATATCCTCTACCGCTGGGAAGTCATTATGCGGACAACGATTGTCGTTGGATTTGTAGGTGCAGGCGGTCTGGGAATGGAATTTAAGCTCGCGATGAGCTTTTTCGATTACACGCAAATCACCTTGCTACTCTTATGTTACATGATTCTGGTGATCATTGCCGATTTTGCATCAGAAAGTACCAGAAAAGCAGTGAAATAATCAGATAAAGAACTATGGCATATTGAAACACTGGCTATAGTTCTTTTTTGATTTCGTTCCTAAGAAACTGACATTTCCTGTATAATAATTTTTACAAGAATACGAAACTTGGTGGTGATTTATTTGTACAAAGTAATGATTATTGAAGACGATGAAAAAATTAGTCAGATCATGTATGAGCATCTTAAAAAGTGGAAATTTCATCCCTTTGCTGCCAATGACTTTGAGACTCTCGAGCAACAATTCCTAACATTGAAGCCGGATTTAGTTTTGCTAGATATTAATCTGCCAGTCTATGATGGCTTTTATTGGTGTCATAAATTCCGGCAGCTCTCAAAGGTTCCGATCATCTTTATTTCTTCACGTACGGAAAATATGGACATTGTGATGGCAATGAATATGGGAGGAGATGATTTTATCCAAAAACCATTTTCTCTTGAGGTACTGACGGCCAAAATTAATGCCATTTTAAGGAGAACCTACACATACCAAAAAGGGAATCATGATTATATCGAACACAAAGGATTAATTCTAAATATGAATAAAGGTAGTATCACCTATTTGGACTTTGAACTTGATTTAACCAAAAATGAATATCAAATATTATTTTTACTTATGAAAAAGAAAGAAACGATTGTGACCAGGGATGAAATCATGCAGGCACTGTGGGAAAGTGAAAATTTTATCGATGATAATACGTTAACGGTTAACATTGCCAGACTAAGAAGGAAATTAGAGGAATTGGGGCTCACGGATTTCATCGAAACAAAAAAACGGCAAGGATACATCATTCCATGACATTTAAACAGCACCTTTCTGACCAAAAATGGCTTCTATTAACCTATCATTTCAACTTGCTATTCATTTCGATCGTAATAAGTGTAGACCCTAAATTACAGGTTAGTCTTGGCAGCCTCCTATATATGGTCATAATCTCACTCATTATTTTTCAAGTATATTTCATTGCCTCTTATTTTTATAAAAAACATCAACTTGAAAAATGGCAGCAATTAACTTTAGATGGATTTAGCGCCTACCCCGATGCGAAAACATTTGAGCAGCGAATATATCTCCAATCATTGCATAATGTCAGTGATCACTATTTGACGCAAATTCAGGATAGGAACGAGTCTGCGAAGGAACAGCTTGAGTTTATGACCCAATGGTTTCATGAAATAAAAACACCGATTGCGGTCAGTCGCTTATTATTAGAAACGGAAGTCGAATCACCAAGTCTGCAGGAGGAAATGGATCGGATTGAGGGCTATGTTGAACAGGCACTCTATTTCTCCCGCCTTCATGATTTTAATAAAGATTATCTGATCCAAGAGATTGAAATGGAAAACCTAATTAAGGAAATCGTTATCGTTGAGTCAAAGACATTTATTGCTAAAAGGATAAAAGTCAATATGCCTAAAAAAAACGTAACAGTTTTAAGTGATAAAAAAGCCTTAACCTATATCATTCGCCAGCTATTGCTCAATTCGCTCAAATATACGAATGAACAGGGAGAAATTTCATTCTCAATACACCCGGAGACGAAGCAGCTTATCCTTCGTGATAATGGGATTGGGATCCCAGCAGAGGACCTTCCCCGCGTATTTGAAAAAGGATTTACTGGAAAAAACGGGCGCAGCCACAAGCGTTCCACTGGAATGGGGCTTTACCTTGCGAAGAAGACGACTGAGAAATTAGGCCACGACCTCTTCCTCACCTCTCTAGCAGGGAGTTACACGGAAGCGATTTTAACCTTTCAAGAACATGAGCATTCATTTTATCAAATGTAAAAAACAAGCTCCAAAAAGAGGGCTTGTTTTTACGTTTCTTTGATAATTTTTAGATAGTTGGCAGTGGTTAAGAAGTAATACCCCAAATAAATGAGTAAATATACGCCAAAACAGGTGAAAAACGGGACTTGCATGTTGATTTGTAAAAAGTCAGCTAGGATATAAAGAATAACCCCCGTGTTGCTTGCTGCCAGCAGTAACGGGAGAATAAAGACAACGCCAACTTGCCTTGCTACCGCTTTTGAAATCTGCTTATCTGGGATTCCAATCTTTTTAAGAACCTTATACCGTTCCTTATCAGTGGTTGCCTCGATCAGCTGCTTAAAATAAATCATGCTCCCTGTTGCTAGGAGAAATACAAGGCCAAGAAATCCTCCAATAAAGATAAGCAGTCCATACGTTTCCATACCATAATGATAATTTTCATAGAAACTGGCGTAAATCGGCGCATTCTCTTGGTACCTAAATGGGGTAACAACCTTATTTATCTCACGATCTAACCCCTTCGCCATTTTTTCATTCGAGGTTTTATAGATATACAAGGTTTCTTCCGGAGTCATTCCGTGTTTTAATTCTTCGTATAGTTCATCACTAATGACCAAAGGAAATAACATTTCTCCTTGGTTTACCAAAGAAAAATCCTTATAATCTGTAATCGTAATGGTTGCAGTGGCAGAAAGTGCAACCTGCCCCCCTGTAAATGGATCCGATTTCTGATCAAGGTTGCCATCATAAAAGGCTGCAGCTTCATGTTTCTTTAAGTGAATGGAATCCTTCAGCCCTCTTAGCTTCATCAAATCCTGATAGGTTTGTTCGGAGATGAGCAGCGTTTGGAAAAAATCTGGCACTCGATTCAATTTCGAACCAACTGGCTTAATGGAGAGATAGGGAATCCCATTGTGGTAAAGAAGATCTTCTCCGGACTTTTTTTCTATTAAGGTCCGAACATCCTGATTCACCTTGTCGTCTTTCAGATTAAACATAAAGCTATATGGGTTATCGCGCTTTGAAAAATGGTCGATTTGATAATATAAACTATAAGTAACCATACAGGCAATTAACGTGACACTACTTAATAAGGAAATAACCGTCAAAATGAGTACATTGCCTTTTAACCGGTATAATAAATTCGTAATCGTAAGCAGGTTTTTTCCTTTTAAATAGATGGATGTAAATCTTTGTGCTAGTTTAAGTAAATACGTGATTAGAAAATTCATAAAGAAATAGGAACCAATTACAAGGAATAAAATGGCAGTTAGAAAGCGAATTCCAGTATTCTTTATTAAGTGATCGGGATTAAGGAATAGTAGATAGGCCAATCCAATGAAAACAACAGCCATAGCACTAAGAATCGGTGACCCTTTGGCCAGCCGCTCCCCTTTTCGCTCCGCTTTAAATAATTCTGAAAGAGAAAAACGATAAATTAATCGATAACTGTGAATGGATGTGACTAGAATGATGAAAAGAAAAACAGCCGCCGTTTGGATGAACGCTTGCGCTGGAATGCTAAACGACACCTCTAATGAAAACCCCATAAGCTTAAAAATAATCATCATGAAAAGCTTTGAAAATAGCAAACCAACAGTCATTCCAATTGTTAAAGCAAGCACTCCCATAATGAAATTTTCATATAATAGTAATTGGCCAATTTTTTTACGGCTCATTCCAAAAAGTGCATACAGACCTACTTCCTTTTTCCGCTTTTTCGTGAAAAACGAGTTGGAATACCAGATAAAGATTGCTGCAAAGATGATCAGGATGATGGAAGCGGCTGCAAATGCTGACTCTAGCTTTCTTAGGGTTACCGTCGATGATAGCAATTGTTCATTATACTGTAAGGAAACGAATGTAAAATAGATGGCTATACTGAAAATCATTGAATTTAAATAAATTATATATTGACGGAGGTTTTTCCAGATGTTTTTTCTGGCAATGCTAGATAATGTCATATTGGCCTCCCCCAATGGTTGACAAGATGTTTAATATTTGTTGGAAAAGCTGCTTCCTTGGTTGATCTCCTTTATGGATTTCTGTAAAGAGAGAACCATCCTTAATAAACAATACTCGAGAGCAAAAACTGGCTGCATAAGGGTCATGCGTTACCATTAAAATCGTCGCCTGCATCTCTTCATTCAACTTCCGAAACGTTTGCAGCAAATGATGGGCTGATTTTGAATCAAGTGCACCAGTCGGTTCATCTGCAAACAAAATACTTGGTCTGCCAATGATCGCTCGGCATACTGCTGTCCGCTGCTGTTGACCGCCGGAAATTTCATATGGATATTTGTTTAAAATAGCCTGAATTTCAAACATTTCTGCAACTGTAGCTGTTTTCTTTTTAATCTCATCCTTTGCCATTTTCGTAAAGGTAAGCGGCAGCATGATATTTTCTGCGACTGTTAAGGTATCAAGCAGATTATAATCTTGAAAAATAAACCCCATTTTATCTCTTCTGAATTCTCTCAGCTGATCTTCTTTCATTTTCGTAATTTCTGTCCCTTCGATCCGGATGGTTCCGGATGTTACGGTTTCAATCGATGATAAAACATTCAGTAAGGAGGATTTTCCCGCACCTGATGGCCCCATGACTCCCACAAATTCTCCTTTAGTGATATGGAGATCGATATCATCCAGTGCAGTGAATACGTTCCTTTTTGAGCCAAACACCTTGTTTACTCCCTTTGCTTCTAAAATTGTTTCCATTTATAATTAGCCTCCACCGTTTATTTCCATAGTTTAACTATAAGAAAATAACAACAGGTTTTCCATAATGAATCCTTACGCTTTTAGACTCTTATCTTACATTTTTGTAAGAATTTCAAAAATGATTTAGGCTGCATACTATTGCCAAGCTAGGAAAAAATTGATTAGAACGTTTATTTCTATTATCCTATAAAGGGAAAGAAATGAATTTTTCGATTCACCTAGGGAGTGAGAATCTAGTGCAAACAAAGAAAGCTTTACCGATTTTATTTGTCGTGATGTTTTTAGTCATGGTTGGATTCGGAATCATTATTCCGGTTTTACCTTTTTATGCTGAAGAAATTGGGGCAAATCCAACGGAACTTGGACTGTTAATGGCCGTTTATTCGCTCATGCAGCTTATTTTTGCACCGATGTGGGGTCAGGTATCCGATCGTATTGGCCGAAAGCCGGTGATGATGATAGGAATAGCCGGTTTAGCAATTTCCTTCTTGATCCAGGCTCTTTCAACTGAACTATGGATGCTTTTTGCGGCGAGAATATTGGGGGGGATTCTTTCATCTGCAAATATGCCGACAGCCATGGCCTATGTTGCTGATATCACAACAGAAGAAAATCGCGGTAAAGGCATGGGGATCATTGGTGCCGCCACAGGATTAGGCTTTGTGTTCGGACCGGCAATTGGCGGTATTTTTTCAAAAATCAGCTTAAGTATGCCGTTTTATCTAGCAAGTGGATCCTCAATTATCACGTTGATTTTGGTATTTATTCTTTTAAAAGAATCTAAACAAAACAAGACTCAAACTTCAAAGGAAAAGACATCGATTTGGAAAGCATTTAACGGTGCTGTATCCGTGCTATTTTTTGTCCAATTATTCATTTCGTTGTCTCTCTCTGGTTTGGAGGCAACGTTTGCTTATTTTGCTGCTAAAAAAGCCGGATTAGACGCCATCCAGCTCGGCTACATTTTCATGATTATGGGCTTTGGCAGTGCATTGGTACAAGGCGGATTGGTCGGCCGATTGACCAAAAAATATGGGGAAAGTGCAGTCATACAAGGCGGTATGATTGTTTCCGCCATTGGATTTGGTTTAATTTTACTTGTACATAATTTTACGACAGCTGCAATTTATTTAACCATTTTCGGCCTTGGCAACGGGGTGATCCGTCCCAGCGTCTCTTCTTTATTAACAAAAACGTCTGCTGCCGGTCATGGAAGTTCAACGGGGCTTTTATCATCCTTTGATTCTTTGGGACGCATTATCGGCCCTCCGGTGGGAGGCTGGCTGTTTTCGATGGCGATAGGTCTCCCATACATTTCGGGCGCGATAATCACTATTGTAGCTTTTCTGTTGTTTTTAACGTTCCGTTCACGATTAAATATGGTAAACACGATGAATTCTTAAACTAAAACTTCCAGTCATACGGCGGCAGTGGACATGCATAAAATGGTACAGGAGAGAATTTCTAAAAGGAGCCCTGTAGCATGAGAAGAAAAACAGTCACAAGTGTTTTTTTGCTTTTGGTTATGTTAGGCTTAGCTGCCTATCTAGATTCCCCTTACTCATTTTTGAATAAGAACTATGCCTACACCGCCGATCAGCCTGTCATGGCACAACCTGTAGAGGTAGAGCAATCTAGTGATGTTCCAGAATTAGAAGAAAAACTTGTAAATACTAAAAGAGTCGATGGCTATATTGTAGAAACATACGAGGAAATTGAGGTTTACAAGGACAAGGATGGGAATATCATTAAAAGTGAACCTACCGGAAAGACAGACAGCATTAGATACTGGGATTACAGTAAGAAAGACCGCTAAACGATAGCGGTCTTTCTTACTAATGGATTCTTACGTTACTTATAAAATTTCTATCCATGTTTTGACGGCGGTTGCCAAAATTAAAATCCCCATAATCATTTGTAATACCTTCGTATTCACTCTTTTCCCTGCATTTGCTCCTAACGGTGAAGCAAGTAAACTGGCAGCAACCATGATCAGGGAAGGCAGGATTGCCACTTGTCCCGTTGAGATCTTTCCGGTAACGGCTCCTATTGATGAAATAAGTGTAATAGCTAAGGAGGAAGCGATCGTCATTCTTGTAGGTATTTTTAACACGGTTAGCATGATGGGGACCAACAAGAACGCACCGCCTGCTCCGACAATTCCTGCCCCAATTCCAACAATGAAGGCAAATAGCGCTGCAAGCCACTTGTTAAATTTAACTTGGTCTAGCGGGATATCATCAATTCCCTTTTTAGGGACAAACATCATGATTACGGCCATCAACGCTAAAATTCCATAAACGATATTAATTCCACTTTCTGGCATGTGAGTAGAGCCGAATCCGCCAATCAAACTACCAAGCAAAATACTAATTCCCATGTAGACTATAAGAGATTTATTTAAAAAACCACCCTTACGATAGGCCCAAACGCCGCCAATTGTCGAAAAAAAGACCTGTATGGCAGTAATACCGGAAACTTCATGCGCTGTAAACTGGCCAACACCGAGTAAGACCGGAATATATAATAACATCGGGAAGTTGATAATTGCCCCGCCAATTCCTAACATACCTGAAATAAAGGAGCCCACAAATCCAATCAGGAAAATCGTGATGATAAAGCTAATGTCCATGGTATCCTCCTCTAAAAAAAGGGAAACAGCATTGGTTCCCCTTTTACATAATTTTTAATCGCTATTATTATCGCTTACTTATTCACTTTGTCTAATGCCAAGCACTCATGCCGCCTTTAACATTCGTTACTTTAGTAAATCCTAGATTTTTCAGCATTTTACTTGCCTTTTGACTTCTCATGCCGCTTTGGCAAATTACCACCACTTCTTGGTCCTTTGACAATTCCTTATCAGATTTCTGTGCAAGCTGCTGGAGAGGAATATTTTTGAAACCTCTAATATGGTTCCCCTTATATTCTCCAGGTGTTCGGACATCGACAAATTGTTTATTCTTATCATTTAATACCCTTTTTAAATCGGCAGTTGAAATATTTGTCACACCTTTTATTGGCAAGAACCGCTTGATAATAAAGAAAAGAAATAGCGCAAGGATAAGATAATTTACTAATTGCATAATATATCTCCTTTGAAACTCATAATATAAACTTGTTTTTCATCACCAGAAACGTTAGACCGACAAATTCCTCAAGAACCCGTTGTTGTACAATTATTGGTTTGTTTTGTTTTCTCAGACATATAATGCCCTCCTTACCGTACTGCACATCGATTTGGTCCAATTTCCATTTCCCTTTGGTGTGCTTCATCCGGAGACATTATCCCCATATTGGTTTTGCGAATTTCCTGATACGCATTAGGTTGTGGCGGTAAGTTCTCGGTTACAAGCTTTCTAAATTCATTTTCATCATGAATTGTAAGACCATGATTTTTTGCGAATAATATACCAAGCTTTTCTGATACACTACCATCATCGTTTAATTCATCAATGATCATAAAATGTGCAGGGAGAACTAGGAGCTCTTCAGATAATTCCTTGTAACGGAAATAAAGAGTTTCCCTTAAATCGCCAACCCAGTCCTCCGCCATTCCAGCGAGATCAGGCCTTCCAATTGAATCAATGAACAAGATATCACCAGAGAGTAAGAATTTTTTGTCCACAACAAATGAGGTAGAACCAATCGTGTGACCTGGAGAATATAATGCCTGAATTGAAATTGTTGTTTTACCTATCGATACCCCATTGCCATCTTCTAATGGCTGGTACTTAAAGGTTACTTCTGTTGCATCCTTCGGCGGCAGCCAGTAAGTTGCACCGGTTTTTTCAGCAATTGTACGTCCTCCTGAAATATGGTCCGCATGAAGATGTGTATCGAAAACATGGGTGATTTTCACATCCATACTTTCAGCAAAATGAAGATAAACATCAGTCATACGTGTTGCATCAATTAATGCGGCTTCACCATTAGAAACAACCATGTAAGACAAACACCCCTTACCAATCCGTACAAACTGATAAATTTCGCCGCCATCATTCAAATCCCCAATCTTGACGGGTTCCAAGTGCTCACTCCACGCCTTCATACCACCTTGTAAGTAAGAAACTGATACCCCAGCTTCAGCAAGCATCTCAGCTACCATAACCGATGAACCTTCCTTAGCACAAACAACTAATATCTCTATATCCGCAGGCATTTTCTCCAAGATCTCTTCTACACCATCGAGCAATTCAAAATAGGGAACATTTAAATAGTTAAAGTTCTCTCCTTCAATCTTCCAATCTTGAAAATCACTTTTATTCCGAACATCGAGAATAAATAACTTTTCTTTATTAAAAACTTTTGCAGTTACATCTTTTGAGGTCATTACATTTACAGTCATTTTCCAAATTACCCCCTGTGGTATTATTTTGGTTAAAAAAAATTAATTAACGATCTATTCCTGTCGTTTGTCCCATCCATTGACTCATACCTGGGACAACATTAATTACGGTCGTAAATCCCTTTTCAGATAACTTTTGGGCTGCAAGATCACTCCGGTTACCAGTGCGACAAACAACATATATTTCATTTTCATTATTTAATTCGGCCATTCTTTCCTCCAATTCTCCAATAGGAATAGAGATGGCATTTGGAATGTGGTTAAAAGCAAATTCTGCTGCTTCCCTTACATCCAGAAGTACGATATTTTCATTTGCTTCCAATTTTTTTTCAAGATCGTCATTATTAATCGTATTTGGATGTTTTTTTTCATTTAACTCATCGTTAGATGATTTTCGAAGATAGTGCTTTAAAACTTCTCCATCTTCAATGGTTCCCAAATATTGATGACCTGTACTTTCAGCCCATGCTTTCATATCCGCTTTTGAACCTTTATCTGTCGCTAAAACTTCTAATACTTGTCCCGCTTCTAAATTATTCATAGCCTTTTTTGTTCTTACAATTGGCATTGGACAAGCTAAACCTTTGGCATCCAGTATGACGTTAGCTTTCATGTTGTTCATCATAATCCTCCTGTTAACTTACCCATCCAGGTATTATTTGTATTAAAAAAATTATTCGACTTTACCTTCCCAAGCAAGCATTCCGCCAGCCATGTTGATTACGTTATATCCATAGCTTTCAAGAAATTGTGAAGCCCGGCCGCTTCTTCCGCCTGAACGGCAAACGATGATATACTCTTTGGTTTTATCCAATTCATGCATGCGAAACTCAACTAAGCCTAGAGGCATACTGATTGCTCCTGGGATTTTGCCAGTCTTTACCTCATCTACTTCACGAACATCAATGATAGTTATTTTCTTTCCTTTATTTAGTAAGGCCTCAACGTCTTTTGTAGAAATTTCTCTCACAGTGTGTTCCTCCTCCTATTTTCTTAGATAAATAGATTTACATTCCCGTCTTGTGCGTCTGCTAAGTAGGCTGCAACACCAGCATAGTCAATTTCATCTAAAAGTTCTTCTTGTTTCAGTCCTAACAAATCCATTGTCATAGTACATGCGACTAGCTTTACATCCTGCTCTTGAGCCATTTCGATTAACTGCGGTAAAGGCATGGCATTATGCTTTTTCATAATATCTTTAATCATTTTTGGTCCAAATCCAGCAAAATTCATTTTGGAAAGTCCCATTTTATCAGCGCCTCTAGGCATCATTTTTCCAAACATTTTTTCCATAAACCCTTTTTTCACAGGAACGTTTGCATCTTTTCGAAGAGCATTTAATCCCCAAAATGTGTGAAAAATAGTTACTTCATGATCATAAGCAGCAGCTCCATTTGCAATAATATAGGCCGCCATCGCTTTATCGTAATCTCCACTAAATAAGACAATTGTTGTCCGTTTCTTATCTGTCATGTCGTTACCTCCTGGTTGTTTTTTCATATACCTGTATAGGTATATTACTAGTTAAAAAAATTATCCCTTTTTAATCCAAAACTTTAAAATATTGTTTTCTTCTTCGTGTTTTACTAATTCATGTCCACTTGATTTAGCCCATGCAGACAGATCATTTTTTGCCCCTTTATCAGTGGTGTGAATTTCTAGTACTTGACCAGATTCAAGTTCATTTATTGCCTTTTTTGTCTTAACAATTGGCATCGGACATGCTAAACCTTTTGCATCTAATACTTTCGCTATATTCACTGATTCATTCCTCCTAAAGAATACTTACCATTACCCCTATGGGTATAATAGTATTAAAAATTAAAGAAGGTGTCAACCCTTCTTTAACGACTTTTCACCAGCAGATTAACCGCTTCTTTTACTAATTCTTCCATACTTCTTTCGCCTTCTTCAGTGGCTTTTTGAACACACTCCACTAAATTAGAACTAACGACAACCCCAATTGTACGATCGATGGCTGTCCTTGCTGCAGATAATTGGGTGATCACTTCTTTGCAATCCTTATTTTCTTCCATCATTCTAAGAATTCCTCTTAATTGTCCTTCAATCCGTTTCACTCTATTTTTCATTTGATCATTATAATCCATGCACGTAACCTCCTTGATACAGAACGATATTGACAAGTTATATAATATACCCATTAGGGTATTTTGTCAACCGTATATTTTTTCAAGCAAAAAGAGCATCAATTGACGATGCCAATATGCCTGTATTATATCTTTTTAATCCAAAATTTAATCACCGTTTCTTACAGAAGAATACGTTTTCCAACCGCCATCTACATTTTTAACACGATAACCGTTATTCTTTAGAATCCGACTGGCTAAATATCCTCTTAATCCTACTTGACAACTGACATAAATGGTCTGATCTTTTGGAATATCCGCTAATTTATTTCTTAGTTCGTTTAGGGAGATATTTATGGAGCCTTCAATATATCCAAATTCACGTTCCATTGGCTCTCGAACATCGATTAAGAGTCCACCCTCTGCAACAATTTGGTCCACTTCATGCCATTGAATATGCTCCAATTCACCTTCTGTGATATTGGATGCCACATAGCCTGCCATATTTACAGGATCCTTAGCAGACGAATACGGTGGGGCGTAGGATAATTCAAGGTTAGTCAGATCTTCTACTGTTAAACCGCCTTTTATGGCTGTAGCAATCACATCGATCCGCTTATCGACACCGTCCGCGCCTACGGCTTGGGCTCCAAAGATTTTTCCAGTTTGTTTCTCAAATATTACTTTTAAGGCAATTGGTGCTGCATCTGGGTAATACCCTGCATGTGAGCTCGGGTGAATATGAACGACTTCATAGGACATACCTAAGCGCTTTAATAGTTTTTCATTATTTCCAGTGGCAGCGACAGTTAAGTCAAACACCTTCGCAATTGAGGTACCCATTGTTCCTTGATACTTCTCTTTCTTCCCCATCATGTTATTCGCAGCTATCCGACCTTGACGGTTAGCAGGTCCGGCAAGCGGGATTATCGTTTTTGCACCGCTTATATAATCAACTACTTCTACTGCATCTCCAACAGCATAAATATATTGATTCGATGTTTGAAGGTACTCATTTACAATGATTCCGCCGCGCTCTCCTAATTCCAAACCTGCTGTCTTAGCCAATTCATTTTCCGGTCTAACACCGATAGACAGAACTGTCATATCTGTTTCCATTTCCGTCCCATCAGATAGGACGATCCGCTTTCCTTCGTCACTAAATGATTGAACACCATTTTCTAAAATTAGCTGTACACCTTTTTCTTTTAAATGACTGTGTAAAATACTAGCCATTTCAAAATCAATCGGAGCCATTATTTGATTGGCCATCTCGATAATAGTTACTTCTATTCCCCTATCCACTAAGTTTTCGGCCATTTCAATCCCAATAAAACCGCCGCCGATAATGACTCCCTTTTTAGGATTGTTAGAATCAACATAGTTTTTGATCCGGTCTGTATCAGGAATATTTCGTAAAGTAAATAGAGTCCCGTTTTCATTTAATCCCGGGATTGGAGGGACAATAGGTCGTGCACCTGGTGATAATAATAATTTGTCATATGATTCTTCGTACACTTCCCCAGTTTGTAAATTTTTGATCGTCACCTTCTTGTTTTCTGGATCGATGCTCAATGCTTCACTGAAATTGCGGATATCCAATTTGAACCGTTCAGACATTCCTCTTACCGTCTGCACTAATAATTTACTTCTATCTTTAATTGTCTCACCAATATAGTAAGGTAAACCGCAATTGGCAAATGAAATATGTTCACCGCGTTCTACAAGGATAATTTCTACCTCTTCATTCATTCTTCTTAATCTTGCTGCTGTAGTTGCACCACCTGCAACTCCACCGATGATGATGATTTTCTTGGTCATTTTATATCCCTCCAAATTTATTTTACAAGAACCCTTCCATTCATACCCTCCAAGATATACCCCCATGGGTTTAATACCTATATGGGTATTATAAACCGCAAAATAAGATTGTAAAGCCATCTTTCCTGACTTTCACAATTTCTTCACAATTAGTGATATTCTTAAATGAGAAAAGACAGGGATTCATTCCCTGTCTTGAACTTTATTACTTGTTTACAATCTTTTTATACCATGCAGCCGCCGCTTCTACCTCATCGACGGTTAACTGATGACCCCTATTTTCCCAATGGAGCTCCACTTTTGCGTTTGCTTTCTCTAATAATGATTGTAGTTCAGCTGATTCGAGCGGGGAACAGATAGGATCGTTTTTTCCAGCGGCAATAAATACTGATTTTCCTGTTAAGTCAGGAAGTTCAATACCTTTTCTCGGAACCATCGGATGATGAAGAATTGCCCCTTTTAATGCATCTTGATAGTGAAACAATAAACTTGCAGCAATATTGGCTCCATTGGAATAACCAATAGCCATAATATTATTTCTATCAAAATGATACTTTTTAGCTGCTTCGTCAAGAAACTCGTTTAACTCTTTTGTCCGGAAAATAAGATCCTCTTCATCAAAAATTCCTTCTGCTAATCTGCGGAAAAAACGAGGCATTCCATTTTCTAATACATTTCCTCGGACACTTAATACAGCTGCCTCATCATCAATCATTCCCGCAAGTGGTAAAAGATCCAGTTCATTTCCACCAGTACCATGCAGTAAAAGTAATGTGGGTTTTGCAGCGTCTTTCCCTGGATTATATATATGTTTCATCTTCTATTTCCTCCATTTCATGATTCTAATTTAGGAGTCGGCCTACATTAACGAAGTTCCAATGGTCTTAATTTCGCTTCAATATCGACGCGTTTTGGTTCCAAAAATGGTGGTAATGCCAGGCTTTGACCCATTGTTTCCATTGGTTCATCTGTAGCGAATCCTGGAGTATCTGTTGAAAGTTCAAATAATATGCCATTTGGTTCTCGAAAATACAATGCTTTGAAATAATATCGCTCAACTTTTCCGGAATTCGGCAAACGGTACTCCTTTAGTCTCTTTGCCCATTGATCATATTCTTCCTCGTTCGGAACCCGAAAAGCGACATGGTGTACCCCGCCGCGGCCTAATCTAGCTCTAGGCAGTTCTGGTCTGGTTTCAATATGGACTTCTGCACCGCTGCCGCCTTCGCCGGTTGCATATACCAATATATCCGGATGCTTTCCATCAAGCGATGGATAAGAACCGACGGAGCGAAATCCCATAACCTCAGTCAACACCCCAATGGTTGGTTCGGCAATGCCAACAGTCAGTGTAACAGGTCCTAATCCGATAATTGTATGTTCTAATGGAATATCGTCACGCTCCCATGGAACCCCTGCTCGTACACCCTTTTCGCCGTTATCTGCGACAAGGATTAATTGTGTGCCTTCGAAATCTCTAAAGGCTAGTGTGTCGCGGTTCGCTCTTTTTTCAATCTCATCATGTTGAATTCGATAATGATCAAAACGGTCTTTCCAGAATAACAATGAATCTGTACTTTTCACCCTAAGCGATACTGTAGAAATATCTGATGTTCCTCTATATGTGTGCCCAAGGCCGGGAATATCAAAGAAAGTAATATCCGTTCCAGGAGTTCCTTCCGCATCCGCATAAAAAAGATGATAGGAGTCTGTGTTATCTTGATTTACGGTTTTCTTAACCAATCGCATTCCTAGAATCTTGGTAAAAAAGTCATAATTTCTTTCTGCTTTACCTGTTAGGATAGACACATGATGTAGTCCTAATAGTTCCACGTACATCACTCCTTGCTATGATTTTATTAGTAATTATCTCAAATTAATTTATCTTGAATATGAGATAATTGTAATTCATAAATGGTAATGTGTCAATAATAGTTTATCAGGAGGTATTTGGTATATACACATTAAAAAAGGATCCTGGACATTTTCTTTAAAGAAAATGTCCAGGATCCTAAGACAGCGTAAATATTATTATAAAAATTTCCCTCTTATTTTGTTAAAATGATTGGTCCCTCTTTGGTGATAATTAATGTGTGTTCATACTGTGCAACAAAGCTGTTTTCGGTAACAAAGGTCCATTCATCATCTTCCACTTGAAATACTTCTTCTTCTAAGGTTGAGATAAATGGTTCAAATGCGATAACCATACCTTCTTTTAACAGGCCGTTGTCCGAAGTTTCGTTATAATTATAAATATACTCTGGTGCTTCATGGATTGTCCGTCCTATTCCATGACCAGTTAGATTTTTGATAACTGTTAATCCATGCTGTCTGGCAATTTGGTGAACGACCTTACCCATTCCAGTTATTTTTGAACCTGGTTTTGCTTTTTTTAGTCCTGCCTCAAATGCTTCTTTTGCAACGCTGCAGATTTTCTTAAATAGTTCATCGCCTTCCCCAACAACAATAGAAATACCCGTATCAGCAAAATAGCCATTTTTGGAACCCGAAACGTCAATGTTTACTAGATCCCCTTCGTTAATAACCCGATCGCCGGGAATGCCATGTGCCACTTCTTCGTTCACACTGATACAAGTATAACCTGGAAAATCATATTCCCCTTTCGGTGCTGAAACAGCCCCTGCCTTTTCAAATAGTGCTCCAGCAATATCATCAAGTTCCTTTGTTGTGATACCAGGTTTCGTTCTTTGTACTAATTCATCTCTTATTGATGCAACGATTTTTCCTATCGCTTTTAAACCATTAAAATCCTCTTCTGTCTTGGCAATCATTCTTCTTTCCCCAATCTAAATAATTTTAGATAAAACATCCATGTCTTAGATTGTACCTAATACCGATGCAAAATTCCATATTGCGCTGTCAGGTTTTCAATGGACAGTGGTTGTCTGTGGGGATCTTTTTTGGCTGTATTACGGTACAAATACAAGCAGCAGCCATCCATATAAGCAAATTAGTGTAAATATGAGCGTTGGTGGAATGACAAGGAGGGTAATCTTCATATATTCAACCCAGGTGATTTGTATTTTATTTCTTTTTAAAATATGCATCCAAATCAGGGTGGCCAACGTTCCTATTGGCAGGATCAGTGAGCCGATATCACTGCCGATGATATTGGCCAGATACACTGTTTTCATAATAAGCGGGTCTAGTCCCATATCTGTCAAGGCGAGAGTGGAAATCATTAAGGCTGGGTGATTGTTAAAGATATTTGACAACAAAGCTGTTATGACACCCATTGTTAAGCTTGCATGTAACAGGCTGTCATGGACGAGTGATGTCAGATTATCTATTAAGATAGACGTTAAGCCGATATTGTGCAAGCCGAAGATGATGACATACATACTAAATGCAAAGATTAATATATGCCATGGAATTTTTCCTGCTACGTCTTTAGGATTTACCTTTAAATAGATCCACCTCCAAATTAATAAGATGATTGAACCGCATACCGCTACAAGTGATACGGAAATGCCAATAAAAGAGGCAGCAAATAGACTAATTCTAACGAGGAATACAAAAATTAACATGTTTATCATGAGTTTCTTCTGTTGGTGAAATAAATTTTCGGCGTTCTTCTGCAAGGGATGGAAAGGCCGATTTTTTTGTAAAGGGATTGAGTAGGAATGGTGGCCAATTTCCGTTGGAATATCCTTCTTAAACACTAGAAACAACAAATAGGATAAGAAAAGTAATCCAAGCACACCAGGAACAAACATCATTTCTGTTTGCAGATAAAGATCCATTCCGATTATTTTCAAAGCGATAAGGTTGACTATGTTGCTAACCCCGATTGGAGCACTAGAAGCAGTTGCGATTAATGCACCACTTAAAAGAAAGGGTATTTTTTGGCTGTTTTTTAACTTAAGATTATTTAAAATGAGGATAAGTATGGGTGTAGTTATCAATATGCTACCATCGTTATTAAAAAATAAGGTCATTAAAAAGCAGAGCAGTAACGTATTCCAAAATAAGCGAATTCCTGACCCTTTTGACAATTTTAACATAAGCGCAGCGGTCCAACTGAAAAAGCCGAAGCTTTCAAGCACAATGGCCATAACGATAGTGGCAATAATGGTGATGGCGGCTCCTGTAACTTTTGAACTTATATCAAGCAGATCGCCCGTCGAAACACTCCCGCTTAAAAATACGAGAATGGCTCCAATCGTGGCTGGTATTGATTCATTCATATTTTTTGGACGGATAAATATCAAAGCCATTGTGAAAATAAATGCAAATATGGTGATGATCATCGTTGATTGATGATACATAAAAATGAATTTTCTCCCTTCAATTAGTTTCCCTTCTTTTTTTCGTTTGCTACCTCTTGTCCTTTGGTCTATTTTACGTAACAGAGGAAGGCTTGTTCTAAACGAATATCTCGTAAGGAAACAAAATAGGCAGGTGTCATTCACCATTTTTACTAGGTATATGAACTAGCAACAATAGGATTTCCTGAGCTTAATTATCATTTCCATCAACAAAAGAAAACCGATACTGTTTAGGTATCGGCATGTTAATGGTTTAAATAATTGATAAAAGACAGATTAACAGTAAAGACTATTCGTTTCCTTTTGAACCATGTGAGCCTTTGGATCCCTTACTGCCTTTGCTGCCCTTTGAGCCGTGCGAGCCTTTGGATCCCTTACTGCCTTTGCTGCCCTTCGAGCCGTGTGAGCCTTTGGATCCCCTACTGCCTTTGCTGCCCTTTGAGCCTTTCGAGCCTTTTGGACCAGGCTTACGCTTTTTAGCTAGCGGTCCATGTTTTGGTCCCTTTTTTCCTTTACTGCCCCTAGAGCCCTTGCTGCCCTTCGAACCTTTACTGCCTTTTGAGCCTTTCGAGCCATGACTGCCGTGGGAACCAGATGAACCATGACTGCCATGGGAACCAGATGAACCACGACTGCCGTGGGAACCGGATGAACCGTGACTGCCGTGGGAACCAGATGAACCGTGACTGCCGTGGGAACCAGATGAACCATGACTGCCGTGGGAACCAGATGAACCATGGCTGCCGTGGGAACCAGATGAACCATGACTACCGTGGGAACCGGATGAACCATGACTACCGTGGGAACCGGATGATCCTCTTGAACCGTGACTGCCCCTACTTCCTCCTTTTGACCCTTTACTGTGCTTTTTTCCCTTTTTTCCTTTCTTGCCTAACTTGAATTCCACAGGGTTATTGACTAAAAAGTCCACGACCCCATTTTCTTTTGCTTGTAATAACAGTTCTTCCATCACCATACTCATTTTCCCCTTCCACCACTTTCTTAAGTTTTATGCTCATTGTTAATTTATGGGGAAGAAGTGGAATTGGTTATAGACAAACATTTATTTTTTTATAATTAACCAAATGCCCATATACGGCACCATTGCTATATTTCGAGCATAATATTTTAAAAATATATATTTATAGGGGTATTACCATTGCAAAAATATGAGATTTTCATTAATCCCAAGATGTTAAACCAGCTGGATAAAGATATTTGGTTGAATGAGCATGTCCCTGCTACCCTAAAAATCGGTAGTGACCAATTTTCAGTCAACATAAAGTATCGCGGAAATGTGATTAGAAAGAAGAAAAAGAAATCCTATGATATCATTTTTCAAAAACCTTATACCGTTAACGGAGCCCACGAAATCCATCTAAATGCCGAATTTAATGATGTATCACTCAGCCGTAATAAGCTATCACTTGATTTCTTTGACAGAATAGGCGTCATCTCACCACACTCCAAGCATATCCTCCTATATATTAATGGCTATTGTAAAGGAATTTATCTAGAGCTCGAATCATTCGATCAATATTTTTTGAAAAAAAGAAATTTACCGCATGGTCCAATCATTTACGCCACCAATTATCACGCAAATTTCTCCTTATTAAATCCAGACAAAGAATTAAAAACAACATTGGACGAAGGCTACACAATCAAATATGGGGAAAAAAATGACCTCGCCAATTTAGAAGAATTGATTGCTATGATTAATACATTAGGCAATGAAGAGTTTGAACAACAAATACCTCAGGTGCTTGATGTCATCCAGTATTTAACGTGGTTGACTGGCGTTGTTTGTACCCAAAACTTCGACGGTTTTATCCATAATTATGCACTATATCAAAATGGTGGAACCGGCCTATATGAAATCACCCCCTGGGATTATGATGGCACCTGGGGCAGGGACCTCCATGGGAAACCTCTCGACCATGACTTTGTGCCTATAACTGGCTATAATACGCTAACTGGGAGATTGCTTCATTTTCCTGATGTGAAAGAAAAATATCGGAATATTCTATCCGCCGTTTTAGATTATGAGTTTACTGTTGAATCACAAACTGAGAGGATTGATGAACTATTTGAATCAGTTAAACCACACCTTCATCTCGATCCGTTTATTAAAACAACCTCGGAAATATTGGATAGAGAAAAGGAATTCATACAAACTTTTATTCAAAAAAGAAATGCTTTTTTGAAACAACAAATGACGAAAATCCAATAAAGGAACAGGTATATGGTTAAATATCATATACTTTTTTTTGCCTATTTTTTACCGCATCTATGAAAAAAAGGCTACTTTATTAGTACAACATCACCCCGTGATACATATAGATGCAGTGTAAATGTTTATTTAAATTAAAGGAGGAAAATTCTTTTATGGATAGAGAAATGATGAATCAACATGTGGGTAAAACAATCAGGGTTGACCGGGGAGGCCCAGAATCTAGAATTGGGAAATTACTGGCAGTATTTGAAGACTATTTTGTCCTATTAACGGAAACCGATGGTGTGGTTTACTACAAGACGAACCATGTCAGAAGCGTGACAGAAAGTTCCAAGGACATCCTGAATTTCGGAATAAAGGTTCCAACAAAATTAGATTACAAGACAGCGGAAAACTTTCATAAACTTCTGGAAAGCATCAGATTCCAATGGGTAAAAATAAACCGCGGCGGTTCGGAGTCATTGGAAGGCGTACTCAGTGATGCAAATAAACATTTCGCTTCACTTATCGTACAAGACGAAGTGGTACGTTTTTCCATGAAACATATACGCAATATTAGCTACGGCTTAATGGTTGAAAAGAAGAAAAATGACTCCGAAAATTCCAATGACGATGATCAAAATGAGGATAACGATAACAACCAAAATAACGATGACAATGAGGATAACGAATAACCATTACGTCGCTTCTCCAAAAGAGAAGCGACACATTATCTCTTAAGGAGGATGAAACATGGGGTTAGATAAATTTTCAGCTGCATTAGATTTATTAAAGGGGTTTAATGTAAATCTCTATGTAGGTGAAGACATTTATAAAGGAAAACTGATTGGCGTGGAACCGGATCATGTGGTAATGGAAACGGAAGATAAATACATTTTTTATTACAACATTGATAAAATTCAAGCGATCACAAAAAACACGAGGCAGTTTCAGCCTGAGGAACCAACAGCGGAGTTTCAAAAAACACAGAGCTTATCAGAACTTTTACACTCATTCCACCATTCTTGGGTAACCATCTTAAGTATCAATAAGCAAAGATTTAGTGGTGTTCTAAGTGATATTGATACTGATTTCGCTACTCTAATTAATGGTGAAGAGCGCATCTTAATTAAAATAACGCACATATCCAATATCTTAAAGGGATTTGTTAAAGAGAAGGAAACTAAAAAGGAAAAAGCTGAAAACAATAATGGCGACAAGAAAAAAGAAGAAAAGAGAAATGAAAAAGAGGTAAAAGAAGAAGTAAATCAAACCCGTCAGACTGCAGAAAAGAAAAAAAAGGTTACGGCCACCAATGAAAAGCGTGAAATAAAAGAAGAAGTGGTGGCAACAACGGAAATGGCTGAACCAGATCATACATTGGGATGGTCAGAACCGATAAAAATAGAAGATTGCATGTCTGTAAAGATGGATGAACCTCTATCCACAAGTAAAAATCAATATACCTCTATTAGTATAACGCCATTAGTTAAAAGTGAATGGAAGAAACCAAACAGTGAAATAAATCAAAAAGAGAAAATGCAAGAAGAACCAACAGGCAGCAAACCGAAATCCATTGAACCTGCAAAGGAAAAGGAACCTGTTAAAGAATCTGCAGTCATTAAATCGGAACCGAAGCCTGTATCCGCACCACCGGCAGCTAAGAAAGAAAGTAAACCAGTAAAATCGCAAGATACAATTGTCACAACTAAACCAGTAAAATCACAAAACACTGGAAATACATCCAAACCAGTAAAATCACAAAACACTGGAAATCCTTCCAAACCAGTAAAATCACATGACAATGGAATGACAACGAAACAAGTAAAGTCACGTGACAATGGAACCACAACCCAACCAGTTCTTACACAGAATGCTGCTCCTAAAAAGACAGAGGATAATAAACAAGACAGATTTGTTAATGACACTAAAAGTGTATGGAAACAAAAAGATCAGGAAAAACGGGCTTTCCGATTCGCCGGTGAACCAGTTTCCCGAGAAGCTGAACGTCCATTCCCGTTTGCTGGATGGCCAACCAGAAAGAAAAGAACCTTTAGATTTTAACCGGAGTCCCCTTGATGAAATGGAAAAACAATTAATGATTCTTAAATCCCACCAATTTTTCAGCAAATCAACATCATCTTACAAATACGAGCTGGGCAGATCTTATTTTTTTTAATACTTTAATAGAAATATCTCCTAAGCCCATCTCTATTTGTATAAGGAAAAAACAAGGAAAGGAAGTGAGTAAATGAAGTTAAAAGAAAACATCGGCAAATATATTAAACTGGAGATTTCTGGTAAGAAATTCATCAGTGGTTTGTTAGTGGATATTGGCAGTGATATATGGGTAGTATTCAATGGCAATGATTATCTTTACATTCCAACTATTCATGTCCAAAACTGGCAATTTCTAAAACAGGATGAAATTGCGGAAATTAGTTTTAATGATGAACCAACACCTATTTATAATCACAATGAAGAAACATCGTTAAGAAAAACCCTTACATCTGCAAAGGGAATTTTCACAGAAATCTACGTAACAAGTAAACAAGCACTGCATGGCTATATTATTAGCATCATGAATAATTATTTTGTCTTTTACTCCCCCTTATACAAAACGATGTTTATCTCCCTTAACCATTTAAAGTGGTTAATCCCGTACACGAATAATCAGCGGCCATATGGTCTAAGTAACGCAAATCTTCCAGTGAATCCGAGCAATATCACATTCGCCCGATCATATGAAGTCCAAATTGAAAAGTTAATGGGCGAATTAATCGTTTTTAATATCGGTGAAAACGAGAATGTCATCGGCAAAATTCAAGGAATTAAGAATAATTTTGTCGAATTAATCGGTGCAAAAGAAGAGCCAATCTATATTAATCTACAGCATATTAAAACAGTCCATATGACCTAGGTTGATCTCTATTTATGGCTGTTTATGAAACAAGCTTTTAGAACTATGCAAAAGAGTGCCACGGGTGGCACTCTTTTTAATTAATAAGCTCTGTTAAACGTGGCTGTTGATTTCCGCTACAGTCGCTTCGCTTTCCGCGGGGCGTGCGGTGAGCCTCCTCGGTGCTAAAGCGCCTGTGGGGTCTCACCTGTCCCGCTGCTCCCGCAGGAGTCTCGCGCCTTCCGCTCCAATCAACAGTGGTAAAAAGTCAACAATGAACTTTAACAGAGCCAATTAATAAAATAGTCATTCTTAAAAAATCAAAGTCTATTTGTTTTTCACATAAACAGTTTCTGATTTTTCCCTCAAACGGAAAGACAGTAATTCAAATGTGATTCCATACAGAAAGGTAATTAAGAACATAGATCCAATCATATCAAAGATAACATGCTGTTTAACAAAAAGAGTTGAAATGATTATAAACGAACCTGAGATATGGATACATAAGGTGTTTAGGATGTGTTTGTTTTTGATGTGGAGCGATGCAAGCATAACGGCAAAAGTTGTCAGCACATGTATACTTGGAAAACAATTAAATGGACGATCATTCATATAAATCCACTGCACTAAATTAGTTAGGAAATCGTCGCCGGTTAGTGCCGGCCTTGGGACTGTCGTCTGGAAAAGGAAGTAAATCACAAAACAAATCAACTCGGCGATGACAATCATTAATAAGGTTTTGAGGTATATCTTTGTATCCTGAAAGCAAAAGTAAACCTAATAACAAAAAATATAAGCATACCAAAGAATATACGGGAGGATAAAGATTGGCAAAAATGGAATTGATTGATCCAACGCCGTTGAAATATCAACCGCTTTATGTGATCGATTATTTAAAAATTGGTAAACCACAGCAAGAAGCGGAATCACCAACAAAAATAGCAAATAGGGAGTTTTTCTAACTATTTTAATCACAACCACCCCTCCCCTTAAAAAGGATAAACTTGAATAATATGAGATAAATAGACAAAATAGACAAACCCATTTAATAATACCATAACTACAATGAAAATACATATTTTGGTGTCAGGCACCGTCCGTGGACAGTGTCCGCTCAAGGCGGACATTTATTCGTTTGGAATGGTTTTTGTTTATAGTCTTTGGTGTAGGTTTTCTGCCTCCCCAATAATCTTATTCATTAATTCGCGAACGGTTAATGGTTTTGCTAATCTAGGACTTTGTCCTGACCATAGCGACATATATTCGATGGATCCGGCTGCTGCAGATGCCTTTCTAATTCCCTTCGTTAGTTCATTTTGCAGGGGATATGCCGGGAGAACTTCATCATATGGTTTCATTTCTTCGATAAAGCGATTATGAAGGCCCCTGGCTAATTTACCTGAAAATGCCTTGGTCAATACCACCTGGTCTTCTGATGCCTTCATAATCGCCTCTTTGTGAAGAGTGTTTGCCCCGCTCTCATCACAAACAAGAAAAGCAGTACCCATTTGCACGGCATGAGCTCCGAGGCATCTTGCAGCCATGATTCCCCTGCCGTCCATTATGCCGCCTGCTGCAATAAGCGGCAGGCTGATTACATCGGCAGCCTGTGGAATGAGTGACATTAATCCAATGTGGCTTTGATTCTCTTTCCCAATGAATGTTCCGCGATGCCCGCCCGCTTCAGCTCCCTGGACGACTACTGCATCCATTCCTGCCTTTTCAATCATGATTGCTTCCTGAACCGTCGTAGCAGTTCCTATCAAAAAAGACGAATTCTTTTTAAGTTTCGTTACCATTTCTTGCGACGGGATTCCAAAGGTAAAGGAACAAATTTGAATGTTTTCTTCCATTATTATATTAATCTGCTGCTCGAAGATATCTAGATCCTGTTCAAAGGTTGGAAGGACCGGTACTTCAATAATCTGAAATTCTTCCCACATTGGTTTTAATAAATCATTAGCTTTTCGGAGTTTGCTAGTATCTGCCGTGTAATTTGCAGGAACAAATACATTAATTCCGAATGGTTTATCCGTTAACTTTCGTACCTGAGAAATTTGGTTACGTAATTGCATGGGACTTAAGTATCCTGCAGCTATCACTCCCAACCCGCCTGCATTTGAAACAGCAGCAACTAATTCAGAGGTTGTCGGTCCACCTGCCATCGGTGCTTGAATGATTGGATAATTTATGTTAAATAATGTGGTTAACTCATTTTTCTACATGCTTTTCACTCCCCATTCGTTGTTATAATTTATAAAATTGAGACTTTCTTCAATCATCATTTATTGTAATTAAGTTTTGACAATGCAATAATTTTAAATAAAGGATAACTTACTGAAAAAGCTGGTGATAGTGTGGAACGGATAATTTTATTTGATGGAATTTGTAATCTTTGCAATAGCAGCGTGCAATTTATTATTAAGAGGGATCCTAAGGCGAAATTTAAATTTGCCTCTCTCCAAGGACAATCCGGTCAAGAGTTATTAGAAAAATATGGTCTAAAGACAAACCTAAACAGTTTTATTTTCATTGAGAATGAAAAAATTCATATGAAATCAAGTGCAGCTTTACGTGTTGGAAAACAATTAAATGGAGCTTGGAAGCTGGTATCGATTTTCTTCATTATCCCTCCAATTATTCGCGACACCCTTTACAATATCATTGCGAAAAACCGCTATAAATGGTTCGGAAAAAAAGAAACCTGCCTCCTCCCATCCCCGGAATGGAAAAACAGATTCTTAGAATAAACCTACCAACTAATAATTTATTCCCTTTTGCATACCTTTTTAGTAATACTATTTTACTCAGCCAGGAGGAAAAAAATGGATATTTTTGTTAGGCGCGGGGATTCTTTATGGCATTACAGTCAATTATTTAAAATCAATTTACAGCTTATCATTGATTCGAATCGAATGATTCAAGTGAACAGCCTCAACATTGGACAGCAGGTACGGATTCCCGGGTTTGTTGCCCAAGAATACCAGATTCGCCATGGTGACACATTATGGAAAATCGCCCAAAATCGCCATCTTCCACTTGAAGCGATTCTTTTGGTTAACCCTAACATAAACCCAAATAATTTGAAGACAGGCCAGATCATTAAAGTTCCACTCCGGATTACATGGAGATTAGTGCATGGCGGACAAAACTACGATTACAAATTGTTGCTGAATGATATCAAACGGCTGCAGGCAGTCTATCCGTTTTTGCAAGTCTCTACAATAGGGAATACAGTTTTAGGAAAAACCATTTCAGAAATCCTCATTGGTACCGGTGGTAAAAAGGTTCATTATAACGCTTCATTTCATGCGAATGAATGGATTACCACACCCGTCCTCATGACCTTTATAAATGACTATTTACTTTCTTTAACAAATCAAAATACTATTCGCGGTCTATCCACCTTTCCTATTTATCAGCAAAACACATTATCAATTGTCCCAATGGTAAATCCCGATGGAGTGGATCTAGTCTTACATGGACCTCCTGCCAATGAACCATGGAAACAGCGAGTAGTTGAATACAATAAAGGCAGCATGGACTTTTCAGGATGGAAGGCAAATATAAGAGGTGTCGACCTGAATGACCAATTTCCGGCGAAATGGGAATTAGAGAAAGCGAGAAACCCCGACAAGCCGGGCCCAAGGGATTATGGCGGCGAAAAGCCATTATCCGAGCCCGAAGCAATCGCTATGGCCGAACTGACAAAAAAACGAGATTTTACGAGAGTACTAGCCTTCCATACACAGGGTGAAGTGATTTATTGGGGGTTTGAAAATGCCGAACCACCGGAATCTGAAGTCATCGTGAAAGAATTTAGCAGGGTCAGTGGCTACGAGCCAGTCAAAACAATTGAAAGTTATGCTGGTTTCAAGGACTGGTTTATCCAGGACTGGCGGCGGCCGGGCTTTACCGTTGAGATTGGCAGAGGCGTCAATCCCCTTCCAATCTCACAATTTGATGAAATCTATCAAAAAACACTAGGTATATTCTTAGCAGGACTATATTTGTAGAAAAGAAAAGCGCAAGCGCGCTGGACAATTCTCAAAGCCGAAACATGAAAATCTTATATCACTAAAAAAGGAGGCCGGTATCTGATTTGGCCTCCTTTTTCCTGTCTATTATCATAATAACTTGTACTTTATCGTACATTGTCTTTTTTCAAAAAAAGAACCTTTGAATACGATTCAAAGGTTTAAACGAGAACTTAGCGGTCCAGGCTAGGTTCCCACAATTAGGAGGTCTAAACTCAGAAGAATTTAAACATTCCCATTTTAGCACCTTTTCAAAATTCATTCAATAGTTTAAAGCTGTAAAGGGAAAAAGTGGTTCGAAAGACATAGGAACAAACTTGAATTGAAAAGGTCATAGGAATTCCCCAAAACAAAAGAATAAATATTTCTTGGTTGACATACATGTATATACAAGTTAAAATGAAACCGTAACCAAAACTTGTATATACAAGCACCCGTTTCAAATGAAAACGTGCCCATAGCTGTATATAAAAATTAGATAAAGAAAACTTGCTGATTGGCTAGCCCGTTAGGGTGAAGACAGACGCTTAGTTGCACTTATGCCTAATGGGAAAGTTTTACTTTCCTATCGGCTAAAAACCGGGAGTAATCCCATTATAGGGGGAAAGAAACATGTCCAAGTATACAGATCCTTCAAAAGACCTACTGGAACATATTGGTGGTAAGGAAAACATCGCAGCCGTGACCCACTGTGTCACAAGAATGAGATTTGTTTTAAATGATCCAAACAAAGCAAATATAAAAGAAATTGAGTCGATGAAACTCGTAAAGGGTACATTTACCCAAGCAGGTCAATTCCAAGTCATCATTGGGAATGAAGTATCAAGCTTTTATAATGAATTTGTCAAAATTGCCGGTGTAGATGGTACGTCAAAAGAAGAAGCTAAAGTTGCAGCTAAGCAAAATCAGAACTGGCTTCAGCGCATGATGGGTCACCTGGCTGAAATCTTCACTCCATTAATTCCAGCACTTGTTGTCGGTGGTTTAATCCTTGGTTTCCGAAATGTAATCGGTGATATTAAGCTATTGGATGACGGCACAAAGACGATCGTCGAAGTTTCACAATTCTGGGCCGGTGTTCACGCCTTCCTATGGCTGATTGGTGAAGCGATATTCCACTTCCTTCCTGTCGGGATCACCTGGTCTGTTGCGAAAAAAATGGGTGCGTCTCAAATACTAGGTATCGTCCTTGGTATCACCTTAGTTTCACCGCAATTATTAAATGCTTACGGCGTTGCAGGTGCAAAGGAAATTCCAGTGTGGGACTTTGGCTTTGCCCAAATTAAAATGATTGGCTATCAAGCCCAAGTTATCCCTGCCATTTTAGCAGGAATCGTATTAGGCTTCCTAGAAACCAGATTACGTAAAATCGTACCAAATTCCATTTCCATGATTGTTGTACCATTTTTAGCCTTAGTTCCAACCGTATTAATTGCCCACACTATTTTGGGTCCTATTGGCTGGTCTATTGGTTCTGGAATCTCTCATGTCGTATATTCCAGCTTAACTTCTGCATTTGGCTGGTTATTCGCTGCTATCTTCGGATTTGCGTATGCACCACTTGTCATAACTGGTTTACATCATATGACAAACGCAATTGACCTTCAATTGATGAGTGAACTGGGTGGAACAAACCTATGGCCAATGATTGCCCTTTCCAATATTGCGCAAGGTTCAGCCGTTCTAGCAATGATCTTTATCAACCGTAAAAACGAAGAAGAAAAGCAAGTTTCCATTCCTGCGACGATTTCATGTTACCTAGGGGTAACGGAGCCGGCTATGTTTGGGATTAACCTTAAATATGGCTTTCCATTCTTAGCAGCGATGATTGGTTCTATGATTGCAGGCGTTGTATCGGTTGCAAGCGGTGTAATGGCGAACTCGATTGGTGTCGGCGGTCTCCCTGGGATTCTTTCGATTCAGCCAAAACATATGGCTATGTTTGCAATCTGTATGTTGATTTCGATTGTGGTGCCATTCATCTTAACGACTATTTTTGCAAAAACAGGTGTTAAAAAATTGAAACTTAAAAAGTAAATGTACACTCCATCAAGGAGGGAGACCCACTCCCTCCTTTTCCACATTAGAGTACTTAAAATAAATAGGCAGGTGTTTGAAATGTCAACAGCATGGTGGAAAAAAGCGGTTGTTTATCAAATCTATCCAAAAAGTTTTCAAGATACAACCGGAAACGGGACCGGCGACCTACAAGGGATTATTGAAAAACTAGACTATATAAAAGAACTTGGAGTAGATGTCATTTGGCTTACTCCTATTTACAAATCTCCACAGCGTGATAACGGTTATGATATTAGCGATTACTATTCGATTCATGAGGATTATGGCACAATGGATGACTTCGACCTGCTTTTAGATGAAGCCCATAAACGCGGTCTAAAAATCATCATGGATATCGTCATCAATCATACATCAACTGAACATGAATGGTTCCAACAGGCAAAGTCCTCTAAGGACAATCCTTATCGCGACTTCTATATTTGGAAGGACGGCCAAAACGGCGAGCCGCCGACAAACTGGGAATCTAAATTTGGCGGATCTGCTTGGGCGTTCGATGAAAAAACTGAACAATACTATCTGCATTTGTTCGATGTAACACAGGCTGATTTAAACTGGGAAAATGAAAAAGTCCGTGCGGCATTATACGAAATGATGCATTTTTGGCTGAAAAAAGGTGTCGATGGCTTCCGTTTGGACGTCATTAATTTAATTTCAAAAGACCGGCAATTCCCGCAAGATGACAGTGATGGACGGAAATTTTATACAGACGGACCGAGAATTCATGAGTTTTTACATGAAATGAACGAGAAAGTTTTCTCGCGCTATGACATTATGACCGTTGGTGAAATGTCCTCTACTTCGATTGATAATTGCATCCGTTATACCAATCCGGAGCAAGAGGAATTGAATATGACCTTCAATTTCCATCACTTGAAGGTGGATTATCCAAACGGAGATAAATGGACAAAAGCTGATTTTGATTTTCAGGCTTTAAAAGATATTTTGTCCAGGTGGCAGGTTGAAATGAATCAAGGCGGCGGCTGGAATGCCCTCTTCTGGTGTAATCATGATCAGCCGCGGGTGGTCTCCCGTTTTGGTGATGACCAAGAGTATCACAAAGAATCTGCCAAAATGCTGGCCACAGCCCTCCATATGATGCAGGGAACGCCTTATATTTATCAGGGAGAGGAATTCGGGATGACGAACCCGAACTTTAACTCTATTGAGGAATACCGTGACGTTGAGTCGTTAAATATGTTTACCATCAAAAAGCAAGAAGGAATGCAGGAACATGAGATTCTTGACATACTTAAACAAAAATCCCGTGACAATTCAAGAACTCCGATTCAATGGAATGCAAGCAGGAATGCCGGCTTTACGACCGGAACCCCTTGGATTCAAACGGCGGCAAACTATAAAAAAATTAATGCCGAAGCGGCTGTACAGGATCAAGACTCCATTTTCTATCACTATCAAAAGTTAATTCAATTAAGAAAAAGCTATGATATCATTACTAATGGGGATTATGAGCTTATTCTAGATCAAGATGAACAGATTTTTGCTTTTATCAGAAACGCCGATTCAGAAAAATTACTGATCATTAACAATTTTTATGGTAAGGAGAATACAGTTATCCTCCTTCCACATTTAAACCTTGATGATTTTACGAGCGAGATGTTACTCTCTAACTATGAGGATTCTGCCCAGTTAGGAAGAGAAATTCTTCTCCGGCCCTATGAATCCATCGTGTACCACTTGAAAAAATGAACGGAGAATCTCTATGACAAACAAATACCTTACCATTTATAACTGCATAGTCGAGCAAATTAAAAGCGGCGAAATTACGCCGCAGACGCTTCTCCCCTCTGAGAACGAATTAAAAGATCAGTTCGATACCTCGAGGGAAACGATTCGCAAAGCATTAAATCTGCTCTCACAAAATGGCTATATTCAAAAAGTTAGAGGGAAAGGTTCGATTGTCATCGACATCAGCAAATTTGATTTTCCTGTTTCTGGCTTAGTCAGCTTCAAAGAATTGGCAAGTAAAATGGGCAAAAAACCAAAAACAATTGTAAATGAACTCTCGTTAATTAAACCTGATGGATTTATACGGCAGCAGCTTCAGCTAGGCGGGAAAGATCAAGTATGGAAGGTCGTTCGTACAAGAGAAATGGGCGGCGAAAAAATTATTTTAGATAAGGATTTTCTTGCGAACAAGTACGTCCCTTCTTTAACAGAAGAGATTTGTGCCGACTCAATTTACCAATACCTGGAAAATGAGTTGAACTTGACCATCAGTTTTGCTAAAAAAGAAATTACCGTGGCTGAGCCAACCGATGAAGACCGTATGCTTTTGGATTTAGAAGGTTTTCATAATGTCGTTGTCATCAAAAACCAAGTGTACTTAGACGATGCCACCCTCTTTCAGTACACAGAATCACGGCACAGACCCGATAAATTCCGTTTTGTCGACTTCGCCCGAAGAGCACGTTAAAACAAACTTCCAAAGAGGAGCCCCTGCTGGGCCTCCTCTTTTCACACTCTTATGGAAATAGATAAATGTGTTTTGGAGAAAATTTTGTTAAAATAATTGTAACAAATGGATGAGGTGAAAAATATGTGCGGCCGATTTACGCTAACAGCAACCATTGAAGAAATCATCAATCGATTTGATATTCAAGCGTTTATGGAGGAAGAGCTTTATTCCCCCAGCTATAATATTGCCCCTTCCCAGTCCGTACTTGCCGTAATTAATGACGGGAGGTCAAATCGAATGGGATTTTTAAGATGGGGCTTAGTTCCTCCATGGGCGAAGGATGTGTCGATTGGCAATAAAATGATCAATGCCAGAGCCGAAACCTTATCAGAAAAACCGAGCTTTCGAAATGCTTTCAAAAAGAAGCGCTGTCTTGTCATTGCGGATAGCTTCTATGAATGGAAGCGCCATGAGGATAAAAGCAAAACACCGATGCGAATCAAATTAAAGTCAGATGAAATGTTTGCCATGGCAGGAATTTGGGAGGGTTGGAAGACTCCGGATGGAAAAACGCTTTACACCTGTTCTGTCATTACAACCGGCCCTAATGATTTGATGAAGGATATTCACAACCGGATGCCCGTCATTTTAAAGCTTGAAGATGAACAAACATGGCTCAATCCGTCAGCCCCAGACCCCTCCCTATTAAAATCATTATTTGTCCCGTATGACGACCATTTAATGGAGACCTATGAAGTTTCAACCTTAGTTAACTCGCCTAAAAATAATACAATTGAGCTAATTAATAAAATTTGTTAGCGCCCTTTTATTTCAAAATGGACATGTTCACTACATGCACGTCCAATTATGACATATCATGTTATTACCCATAAAAGTTTTCCTTCTTTCGAAAGTGGTTTACACCACTTTCTTTTTTTTTGATTGATAGGCAGTTGTTTTGCGTGTGGTCTTAATATCCGTTCATAGGAATATATTAATAAAAATGCTTACTAACGGCCTTTTTTTGAAAGGAGATTAACATGTTTTTTATCCCAACTAATGTCAATATTGGCAGTATGAAAATTAACAGCCCAGATCATAAAAGTGCCGTTTCGGTTGGCTCTGCCTTTTTAAAAGGAATCAATGTTGCCGGGAAAAAAAACCAAGGCTTTGGCCAGCAATTTGGGGATTTATCTATTACGGCTGTTCCCATTCACATTGTTTTAGATGAAGAAATCATCGATATCCCCTCGATAAAAATAAATCAGGTGTAGGGAGTGATTGTATTGAATATCGCACCAATGGCGATCAATTTTTTAGGTTTTAAGGTAAACGCAGTGGATAATTCCTCGTTCATTAATCTCGGACCCAATCAATTTGTTGACCAGTTTGTTTCCTATAAACGAAACCAAGGCGTGGGCGAACAAAACGGTGATTTATCCCCTGTAAACATCCCTATCTCATGGGTTGTAGACCCTGATGTATCAGATAGTAATTCAGCGAAAAATAGTATTATTTAATGATTTTCTAGGGGTGATATAGTTGATTTTTGCACCGATGGTTGTCAATCTGGGGGCATTGAAGGTCAATGTATTCGATCATGGCTCCGTGATGAATATGGGACCAAACCAGTTTATTGACCAGTTCGTTTCCTATAAACGAAACCAAGGCTATGGTGAACAAAATGGTGATTTTGTCCCGATGATTATCCCTATTTCCTATATATACGATTCTGACATGAGTGACAGCTGGACCGCAAAAAACAGTTTCATTTAATTACCTCATCCCCAAGTGGTGATGGGTTTTTTTTATGGGTTATTACATAATACTGATTTTTTGGCACCATTTGGGAAATATAAGGGTATTCGTTCACATGAAAGGCAGGATGCATATCTGTGGGAATGCATTTGAAAAAATGGCTCTATTACTTAGTGAAACTTCGGAATAAAATCTTTTTTCCATTTTTCATTTTATATATCATATTGGCCGCTTTTACGATCTATTGGATTGAGCCTAAAACATTTCAATCTTTTTTAACCTCTTTATATTGGGTGCTCACTACCCTTGCAACGGTAGGGTTTGGAGACTATACCCCAGTTACCAACACAGGTAAGTTCTATACCATTATTCTTTATATCACAGGTATTGCCCTTGTCAGTGTCTTTATTGGAAAAATTATTGATTCTGTCTATTTTATCGATAAATTGAAACTCGGAGGAAAAATGAAATATACTGGCAAAAATCATATCATTTTGGTTGGATGGAATGCGAAGTCCAGATTAGCCATTGATGAAATTTTTAAATCAGATAAAAAGATTGATATTGTTATTATTGATGTTTTGGAAAAATCTCCATTAATCAACGAACGGCTCCATTATGTTCATGGTGATGCGACGAATGAAGATATTCTCCTTCAAGCAAATTTACCGAAAGCAAAAGGTGTAATTATTTTTGCTGATCAAATCACGCAGGATAATTTTGCAACGAAAGATCCGCTGCTTGTGGATGGGAAAACATTATTAATTGCGACTGCGATTACGACACTGGAAGAAAAATATAATAAAAATATTCATGTGACCGCCGAAGTAATTAATCAATGCCATATCCCCCTATTCAAGCATGTGAATGTAGATGAATTTATTCCTACACAGGAAATGATCTCCCATGCAGCCGTTAGATCTTTATTCTCGCCTGGTGTTACCCATATGTATTCAGAACTGTTGAGCACCCAGTATGGAGAATCCGTGTTTGAAATTCCAAAACAAGCCGAATGGCAAACCTATCGTGATGCCTTCGTAGATTTGCTTAACAAAGGGGCCACACTTGTTGCCGATCGCGGCGACCTTCACATTAATCAAAAACTAGACGACCACATCCCAGATACCGCACAGCTCTTCGTTATTTGTGATAAAGACACCCTCTCACAATTAAAATCAAATTAGTGGGAGTTGAAAGACAGAATCCTTTCTGTTTTAAGAAATTCATTCTCACAGAAAAAAGCCTTGAATGACCAAGGCTTTTTTCATTATGACATATAAAATTCTATATTCTGTCTCCAATTAAGGTAAATGGGTGTTGCCCCTATGCAGCCTGGGAATCAACCCCAGCCGCCGTGCCAGCCGTGACCAGGGAATCCTCCACCCCAGCCCCCGTGCCAGCCGTGACCCGGGAATCCACCGCCCCAGCCGCCATGCCAGCCGTGACCAGGGAATCCTCCACCCCAGCCGCCATGCCAGCCGCCATGCCAACCATATCCAGGGTATCCTCCCATTCCTATACCGCCATATCCACCGTAACTTGGGTATCCACCCATTCCCATACCGCTATATCCAGTCACGCCTGGGAATCCACTCAATCCCAATCCGCTATATCCACCCACGCCTGGAAATCCTCCCATACCTGCACCAAATTGTCTCATATCGTTCATTTGAGCATCTCTCCTTTATATAGGTTACAGTCTAGAGTATGTTGAAACCATAAAAAGGCATGGGCAGGAGTCCTGAATTTTGCTAAACTATGTTGGTGACAATCGCTAAATATTTTCAATCCTTCTTGTGCTACTCAATTTTGTACATCCTGCTTCAGTGTATATTCCATCATCCAAGCCGGTATGGATCTCCAGCTTTCCATTTGGATTTGGCCGCTTCCTTTGATAACTTCTACTTTACCTTCAATAATGTCTGCAATAGTTGGTGGATATGGACTTTTCCGAATATGTGTTAGTACGTTTTTCATTACCTGGTGATAATCCATTTGCTTGCCAAATTCCAACCATTGAAGAACGGTATCATCTTTCGTAACAAAAGACGGGTAAACAGATTCAATCAACACCAATATTTTGAACACCTCATGCTTGGTCATTTACTAACCCCTTTACCTTTTATTAACAGTTTCTAGTCTAGCCCAAAAAAAAGAAAAGAGCATAAAAACATGACGTGAACACAAAAAAACGCACGATGAATTTACACTTCAATTCATCCTGCGTTTTAATTGCTATATCAAGGTTAAACTATTTTTGGAACTCTTCCTAATTTAATTATAGCATGTAAAAAATGGTTAATATAGACTTTTTATTCTCATTTACTACTGCTAAAATCAAAAGAACATTCATGGTAAGGAGAGATGTAGAATGAGTTCTTTGGCTCTCGGTTTTCAGGAAATGGACAAAGCGCAGGTTTCGCTCGTTGGCGGGAAAGGGTTAAATTTAGGGGAATTATCAAAAATTGAAGGAATTCAAGTACCAGAAGGATTTTGTGTAACAACAGTGGGATATCAAAAATCCATCGAACAAAACAAGACGTATCATGCATTGTTGGATCGGCTTACTATGCTAGAAGTGGAAGATCGAGAAGAAATTGGAGAAATCAGCAGGAAGATTCGACAAATCCTTATGGAAGTAGAAATTCCTTCCGATGTTGCAAGCGCAGTTACTCATTATCTCTCCCGATTTGGCGAGGAACATGCTTATGCCGTGCGTTCTAGTGCGACTGCTGAGGATTTACCGAATGCCTCTTTTGCTGGTCAACATGACACCTATTTAAATATCATCGGCAAAGAAGCAATCTTACAGCATATCCGCAAATGTTGGGCTTCCCTATTTACGGATCGGGCGGTAATCTACCGTATGCAAAATGGATTTGACCACAGTCAAGTTTATTTATCCGTTATCGTTCAAAGGATGGTTTTCCCACAGGCTTCAGGGATATTATTTACCGCTGATCCGATTACCTCTAATCGAAAGCTGCTATCAATCGATGCGAGTTTTGGACTTGGAGAGGCACTGGTCTCTGGCTTGGTATCTGCCGATTGTTATAAAGTTCAGGAAGATAAAATCGTGGAAAAAATGATAGCAACCAAAAAATTAGTTATCAATGCACGAAAAGAAGGCGGTACAGAGACCGTGCCAATCGATCATGATCGGCAAAAGATTCAAACACTTACTGACCAGCAAATTTTACAATTGGCACGCATTGGAAGACAGATCGAAGCTAATTTTGGTTGTCCGCAAGATATCGAATGGTGTTTGGTTGATGATATCTTTTATATTCTCCAAAGCCGACCAGTCACGACTCTTTTTCCCATCCCTGAAGCGAATGATCAAGAAAACCGCGTCTTTATATCTGTCGGCCATCAGCAGATGATGACAGACCCCATTAAACCATTGGGATTGTCTTTTTACCTGTTAACTACTCCTGCACCAATGAGGAAAGCTGGTGGAAGGTTGTTTGTGGATGTCACACAACAACTGGCTTCACCTGTCAGTAGAAACATTTTATTAAATGCCATGGGACAACACGATCCGCTCATGAAAGACGCACTTATGAACACACTTAAGCGAGGAGATTTTAAAAAACCGTTACCAAGTGATAATAAAGCACCGAGTCCCAGCAGAGGCAATACAGATATGCTGGCACAAATCGAAAACAATCCATCAATTGTTTCTGATTTGATTAAGCGTAGCCAAACATCCATTGAGGAATTAAAACAAAACATCCAAACGAAATCAGGATCAGATTTATTTGATTTTATTCTAGAAGATATTCAGGAATTAAAGAAGATTTTATTTGACCCACAAAGTTCAGCTGTATTTATGGCTGCTATAAATGCTTCAACATGGATCAACGAAAAAATGGAGGAGTGGTTGGGTGAAAAAAACGCAGCAGACACGCTTTCCCAATCTGTACCTAACAATATAACTTCGGAAATGGGTCTGGCGCTATTGGATGTCGCCGATGTAATTCGGCCCTATTCAGAAATCATTGATTATTTACAACAAGTAAAAGATGATAACTTTTTGGATGAATTGGTTCGGTTTGATGGTGGACAGGAAGCGAGAAACGCTTTCCATGCTTTTCTCAACAAATATGGAATGCGATGTGCCGGAGAAATCGATATCACGAAAACTCGTTGGAGTGAAAAACCAATTACCCTTGTCCCCATGATTCTTGGTAACATCAAAAACTTTGAACCAAATGCTGGCAAGCGCAAATTTGAGCAAGGGCTTTGTTTTGCATTGGAAAAAGAACAGGAGTTAGTAGACCGATTGAAACCATTACCTGATGGTGAACAAAAGGCCAAAGAAACAAAACGAATGATTGACAAAATCCGAAATTTCATTGGGTATCGTGAATATCCAAAATACGGCATGATTAACCGCTACTTCGTTTATAAGCAGGCATTACTGAAAGAAGCAGAGCAACTCGTGCAAGCGGGTATTATTCATGAAAAAGAAGATATATACTATCTCACATTTGAAGAATTCCGGGAGGCCGTACGTGCAAATAAACTGGATTACCAGGTCATTAACAAACAGAAAGACGAGTACAAATTATATGAAAAATTAACTCCCCCACGTGTAATCACGTCTGATGGTGAAATCATTGCAGGTAATTACAAACGAGAAAATCTCCCAGCCGAAGCGATTTTAGGTCTGCCTGTTTCTTCTGGAGTTATAGAGGGGCGAGTACGTGTTATCTTAAACATGGAAGATGTTGATTTAGAAGATGGAGATATATTAGTAACCTCCTTTACTGACCCCGGCTGGACACCATTGTTTGTATCGATAAAAGGACTAGTCACTGAAGTCGGCGGTCTGATGACCCATGGAGCAGTTATCGCACGTGAATATGGCTTACCTGCAGTAGTAGGAGTGGAAAATGCCACGAAACTGATAAAAGATGGACAACGAATTCTTGTCAACGGAACAGAAGGATATATCGAACTATTGTAATAGCGGAAAACTTTCAGAATTAAAATAGCAGCACCGCTCCAGTGGATACCGGAGCGGTGTCTAACGATCTTTCCATTTGACCACCTTGACGGATGTTTTTGACGTATAATCAAACAATTCGGTGTGAGAGGAAATCCTTGCGCCGGTACACGCTTAACACAACCCCGATTAAAAAGGAATTTAACAAAACGGGCATCAGCCCATAACTGATAAATGGCAATGAAATGGACGTTTGTGGAAAAACCCCTAGTGCCATGCCAACGTTGCAGGCCAACTGAACACCATATAATGTAACTGCACCAATCAAAAGAAGCTTTGCATATGAGTCTTGAATCTTAAAAGAAATGGCAATGATTCTAACCATAAATAAGGAAAGAATGGAAACTAAGGCAGCCGCAAAAAGCCAGCCGTAAATATAAGTTAAGCTTACAAAAACAAAATCTGTATGTGCGGACGGGATAAATTCCTTATTCACCGGGTGTCCAAACCACCCTGCTTCAGTCATTAATTCTTTCACACGCAATACCAGGTATCCCGCGCCACTCGAATATTCCTCCGGGTTTATAAAGGCCATTAATCTTTCCATTTGATACATTTTAAGGTATTGCCATTGCCACGCCATCCACCCGAATAGGGTGAAACCACTAACCATGATTCCAAAAATACTCCCAATTTTTTTATAACTATATTTACTCCACCATATCATCACGAATACCATGACCGTGTACATAAAAATGACGGGTGTACTTGGAACGGTAAAGAAGAAGAAAAATGGAAGGAAAAACAAAATGAAAAATTGCCAGACTTTGAGCCTTTCATTTGTAAAAAACGAAGCCCAGGCAAGGAAAAAGAATGGTAAAGCCATGGAGCTTTCTAAGGTAATTATCGACGGGATTCTTAACAATGGAACACCATTAATCGTAGTGTTGGAAAAAGTCCTAATCACAATTAGGAAGAGGATCCCTAGAGAATAAAACAACCATCCACGATTTCTCCATTTACGATAATCGATTGCCATCATTCCTAATGCTGCGGCACCTCCTAATAAAACCATGATGGTCTTACTGACTGAGAAATATCGTTCGTCTATATTCCAAAGTGAAACGATCGGTAAAAATCCAAGTCCTAAGGTCGTAATCAATAGGATTAGGGTGAACCAATCAATCTTTGGTTTGTGCAGCTTGTTCATTTGGATCCCCAATTTGGTCGGGCTGCCCATCTGCTCAATCGCCTTTTCTTCGGCCTCTGCTTCTAAGAGTCCTTTTCCCATCCATAGGTTCTTTGCTTCCTTCAGGTGAAAACCTAATTCATCTGCCACATATTTCTTAGCTTCCTTCGATTTAATTTGTCCGGTCACTTCATTTAAGAAAATAGTTTTTTTATTCGCCACGTTTGTCTCACCCCTCAAGCAATTCTTTAAGCTCAAATCGTGTTTTCGTTTGTTTTTTTGCAGCTTTTTGCAGTACCTTTTTACCTTTAACAGTAATGCGGTAATATTTTGTATTCGATCTGTCCCAGGCTGCTTGTATCCACTGGTTCTGTTCCATTCGATGGAGCAAAATATAGAGATATCCTTCGTTATCCTCGAATTTCCGGATGCCGCGTCCCCGTAAACGTTGTGCCAATTCGAAGCCCGTTTTTTCCTGGACAAGAAGCTGCATGATTGCTAGGAATATATCTTCTTCATTGTCTTTCTGTTTATTGATTTTTTCACGAATGTCTTTACGGTGCTGGTCGGTAAAATTCAATTGTGAAAATGCAGTTTGATCCATTGATTTCTTTAAATTCTTTAAACGATCCTCCATGAACTATGCCTCCAATCGTTTTTTCAAGAGTTCTTTCGCACGCTTCATTCTTGTTTTAACCGTATTATCACCGGTATCAGTGAGCACAGCGATTTCCTTTATCGGTAAATCCTCATAATAAAAAAGATAAATCACTTCCCGATATTTAATCGGCAACGTCATAATGGCGGCAATCAGTTCATCCTCCTCTTCCTTTTGGATGACGACCTGCTCGACCATTTCTTTTTTCGATTGACTGTTTGCCGGTTCCTCATCTGTCGTGACGACGTTTCGGTTATACCAGCTCTTCAGGTAGTCTTTGCAATGATTAATCGCAATCCGCCACAGCCACGTCCGCAGCTTTGATTTTCCACTATATGTATGAAGTGATTTGTAACATTTAATAAATATATCCTGGGTCAGGTCTTCGGCCAAGCCTTTATTTTTTACATAAGAATAAACCAGCTGCAAAATCTCCTGTCCATACCTGGTCATCATTTCATCAATAAGTGCTTCCTTATCTTCTGTAGCTAGCACAACTGCTGTCATTTCTTCCACGTTTGTCCCCCCTTGCTAAATCTTAGACGACGTATAACACTAGAAAGTTTTTAAAAAATAAAAAAAGATGGAAAAACAGGTTACCTGCCTCCATCTATCTTTTTTGTTTATTTATTTTCATCTTTATGAAACCAAAGTGGTTCATTGTCGTCCTCGTCGCCGTTATAATTGATGAGGATTTCTTCGCCTGCTTTGATATCCTTGTAAGCATAAAAATCAAACGTGTGATTTGGAAAATTTATTTCATAAGTGGCGTTGGGCTCATACGAATGGTTAAACAACATACCGTATCCTAAAACAAACGCTGTATGGTTGATTCCATACTCAAATGCATAATCAGCCAGTAAGGTCTTTTCAATGTGAACATGCTCCTCATTAGGGTAAGGAATAACAGGTGCCGCATGAATTAGCTCCCCTTTAGCAATATCACGAGTTGCAAATACCCCTCTATTTAAATCCCCATCACTAAGCTTAGAAGTTTTTACTTCAATCATATTAATCACCTATAATGTTCTTTCCAATGAAGTTTTTTATCATACTTAAGCTTGCCATTATATGCTCAGGAATGCAAATGTTTTTTATTTCAGTTCGATTGGTTATATTTTCCGGCACTCATCATAAAATGGAATATACGTTCGTAGGGAGGCGAGGATATTGTTAAAAAACAATGATTCCTTGATAACAGGTGAGATGTTGGTCAGGTATTACGAGCTGAATAAACAAAAAAAAGAAATCGAATTTGAAATGAATCAATTAAAGGAAGCATTTCAAACCTATTTTAATCATCTGGTTGGATCCAATCATAAAGGGGAAATTACCGTGAGTGGTTACAAGCTGCAAAGGCAAATTCGAAAAACGGAGAAATACAATGAAGTGGTAACCGTTGAAAGATTAGAAGAATTACAGATGAATGATCTCATTCAGGTGGTTAAAAAGCCGGATGATGCAAAAATAAAAGCAGCGCTTAACCTAGGATTATTAAATCCCACTAATTTAGAGGGATGCCTGGTTACAAATTACACTCCGGCCATTACAGTTAAGCCAATAACTCCGAGATAGAATAAAGGATGTGCAATCTTTATGATTCACATCCTTTTATTAGTTAAACTTCGAGTTGCTGGCTGACTTTTGCTGTATGCTCGTTCTCTTCCCATCCTTTACACACATCTACCCACTCAATAGCAAACGAATAGTGAAATAATTCTTCCTTCGTCAACTCGATGGCAGAGTTCGTACTGCCGCAGGCGGGAAATAAAGTATCGAATCTTTGCATGGACACGTCCAAGTAAACCTTAAGATCATGGTTCAATCCAAATGGGCAAACCCCGCCAATCGCATGACCTGTTTGCTCAAGTACTTCTTCTGGAGCAAGCATCCGAGGCTTGAACCCAAATTTTTGCCGAAACTTTTTGTTATCAACTTTTGCATCGCCGGCAGCCACAATCAAGATCGCTTTTTCATCTGCACCTCTAAAGGACAATGTCTTGGCAATACGAGCAGGGATTACCCCAATGGTTTCAGCCGCTTGATCAACAGTCGCACTGGATGTTTCAAATTCCATGACGTCCATTTCACGATTCCATTGTTTGAAATGGGCTTTTACACTTTCTAGTGACACCTTATTCATCCTTTCCATATGTATTATAGTGTATATTACCATACGTTAAAGGGATAAAGCGAAAATACGGCTTCAACTGTACGCTAACTCCTTTTAGCAAGAGAATATCAGTTAGCTAGCATGTTGATAGTTGTAAGTTAGCGGAAGTAAGCTGAAATATAGCAGGAAAATCCTATCCATTTATTAGAGATATTTTTAAACCAGCTGCCTTAAAAATGTTATAATGTTTTGTTATATTTATAGAATAGCAGAGATGTAGGAAAACGTTTTGGGGGGAAAGACATGAATTCGCAAGGTGCAGTAATGCCCTACCCAAGGGCAAAAGGAATTATTTTAGTACTAATAGCCGCAACCTTTTGGGGAGTATCCGGCACAGTTGCCCAATATCTGTTTCATCAGCAAGGCTACAGCACGAACTGGCTTGTCGTTACCCGCTTGATATTTTCGGGAATGGGTTTATTGTTTTTTTCTCAAACCGTTGGGAAACAAAATATTTGGAGCGTTTGGAAAAATAAACAGGATGTCATTCGTCTTATTATCTTTGGCATCATTGGCATGTTTGGTGTTCAATATACTTATTTTGCAGCAATTGAGCATGGAAATGCGGCTACGGCAACAGTCTTACAGTATCTCGCTCCGGTTATCATCGCTGTGTTTTTATGCCTGCGAGCAAAATCATTGCCCGCAAAAAAAGAAGTGATTGCGATCGGCCTAGCCCTTTTTGGCACTTTTCTTCTAGTCACAAAAGGAAGTGTTCATTCGCTGTCCATTTCCGGTCCGGCGTTATTCTGGGGAATTCTATCAGCGTTTGCGCTTGCGTTTTATACACTTTATCCAGGCAGCCTGCTGTCTAAATGGGGCTCTCTGATTACTGTGGGCTGGGGAATGACAATTGGAGGCATCGGATTCAGTTTCATTCATCCACCGTGGAAATTTCAAGGTAGTTGGAATCTTACATCCTTTTTAGCGGTAGTATTTGTCGTCGTTTTTGGCACGTTAATTGCTTTCTTTTGCTATATGGAGAGTTTGAAGTATATCCGAGCATCCGAAGCAAGCCTGCTCGCCTGTGTTGAACCATTATCCGCATCCTTTTTGGCCGTAGCCTGGCTCCATGTTACCTTTGGTGCGGCAGAGTGGATCGGTTCTTTTTCAATCATCTCCACTATTTTTATATTATCCGCTTCAAAAAAATAGGCAGACCACATCGGCCTGCCTGTTTTTTATTCGCCTAAATCCACGTTGTGGTATACTTGTTGCACATCTTCTAAATCTTCTAATACATCAATCATTTTTTCGAATTTAGCAAGTCCATCCTCTGGAAGCGTGATTTCATTTTGTGGCAGCATCGTTAATTCGGCAACGGTAAATTCAGTGATACCTGCTTGCTTGAAAGCTTCTTGCATGGCATGGAACTGATCAGGTTCCGCATAGACAATCACTGACTCTTCTTCTTCGATAATGTCACGTACGTCAACATCTGCTTCCATTAACAATTCAAGCACGTCATCGGAGGATTTTCCTTCCACACCAATAACCGCTGTTGCATCAAACATATAAGCGACAGAACCACTGACACCCATGTTCCCGCCATTTTTACCAAATGCCGCGCGAACATCTGAAGCAGTACGGTTAACGTTGTTTGTTAGCGCATCGACGATGACCATTGATCCATTCGGACCAAATCCTTCATAACGAAGCTCGGTATAGCTTTCTTCAGACCCGCCTTTTGCTTTTTCTATCGCACGATCAATAATGTGTCTAGGCACATTGTATGTTTTGGCCCGCTCTAGAACGAATTTTAACGCCTGATTAGATTCGGGATTTGGTTCACCCTGCCTTGCAGCTACATAAATTTCAACCCCGAATTTTGCATAAATACGGCTTGTATTTGCGTCTTTTGACGCTTTCTTTTCTTTAATATTGTTCCATTTACGTCCCATTACGAACACTCTCTTTCCGGATTGAATCTGCACAAAATTATTATAATAAAAAAAGCGGATTCTTCAATACTTTTTTACTATAACAATTTGGAGTCCTTGACGAATTATTTACCTGTCAAACATCACTTTATGGAAAAATGCTGTTTTGATACACAGATAATATTATACATGAAAAGTGTTATTTGTTAAGTATCCGATCATTAAAAAAGGGGTTGATGAATGAAAAAATCGCTAAAAACAGGACCATTCCATGTTTTATGGATGGTCCTATTCCACTATACAAGCATCTGGTACAGTGTGCTATCGTTATTTAGTTCCCGATAAATAAAACCCTTTGCCTTAATCCGTTCAATTAATGGAAGGTAATCCTCTTTATCCTTTAATTCAATTCCCACAACTGCCGGTCCGGTTTCACGATTATTCTTCTTCGTATATTCAAAATGGCTGATATCATCATTCGGCCCAAGAACATCAAAGAGGAATTCGCGTAATGCCCCCGGACGCTGCGGAAACTGAACAATAAAATAATGCTGCAGCCCTTCGTAAAGCTTGGAACGCTCTTTAATCTCCTGCATCCGTCCGATATCATTGTTCCCGCCACTGACGACACAGACAACCGTTTTGCCCTTAATTTGATCTGCATATGTATCTAAGGCGGCAACAGAAAGAGCACCGGTAGGTTCCACAACAATGGCATTTTCATTATATAAGGATAAAAGTGTGGTACAAACCTTACCCTCCGGAATGACAATAATGTCATCAACCATTTCTTTACAAATGTTAAATGTCTTTGAGCCAACTGTTTTCACAGCAGCCCCGTCAACGAACGGGTCAATCGTCTCGAGCGAGGTGACTTCTCCTTTTAAAATTGATTCCTTCATGCCTGGTGCACCTAGAGGCTCAACACCGATTAATTGTGTTTGTGGTGAATAATGTCTCATGTACGTTCCGACACCAGCGAGGAGACCGCCTCCGCCTATCGCTGCAAAAAGGTAATCAATCTTTTCAGGACAATCATTCAGCACTTCTACTGCAACCGTCCCTTGACCGGCAATCACATCGTAATCGTCAAAAGGATGGATAAATGTCCGATTTTCAGCCTGGCTGCATTCCATCGCCTTTACATACGCATCGTCAAAGGTATCACCGGTTAAGACAATTTCTACACTGTCCTTGCCCCAAAATTTCACTTGATTCACCTTTTGCTTCGGAGTCGTGCTTGGCATAAAGATTTTGCCATGAATATTTAACAGGTGGCAGGAATAAGCGACACCCTGCGCATGATTACCAGCGCTCGCACAGATAATCCCATTTTGAAGTTCATCTTCATTTAGCTTTTTGATGCGGTTATAGGCTCCGCGGATTTTAAACGAGCGGACACTTTGCAGATCCTCGCGTTTTAAATAAACATGGCAGTTATATCGTTCTGACAATAAGTGATTGTACTGCAAAGGGGTTGGTGAAATTTCATCCTTAATATTATGGCTGGCAAGGATGATATCCTCTACATTAAACGTTTTCTTATCGACTTGTTGACTCATTTTCTATTTCCTCCTCTGTATTTCCTACTATCCATTCAAAATAGTATTCGTTTAGTAGATGATTAAGCTTTTAAACACAACAAAAAACCCGCCCCTGTGGAATAGGGACGAGTTAGCTCGCGATACCACCCTACTTCCGCAATTTTAAAATGAAAACTGCGGCTCTCGATCAACGCACCATTAGTGAGTACGTGTTCCATTTTAACGGCGGACATTCCGGTACAGCTTACTTACATCCTTCAGCTATACATCTCAGAGATGATTTTCAGATAAACCTGTCATCGACTTCCACCAACCGTCGACTCTCTGCGGAACAAGGGATATATCCTACTCTTCTCGTCATCAATTCATATCTAATTTTAGATAAGGGTACCACCGAAAAAATGCCCTGTCAATGTTTTTTGACTATTTTAACTATTTTGTTAATTATTAAAGCGCTTACATTTCCAATAGTTCATTTTTTACCACTTTTATTTTATATCTAAAAAATCCACCTAATCCCAGGTGGATTTCATCAATGTGACGACTGTCATTTTATCTTTTTTTCGTATTCTATAAGAGTTAATCGATCATTAACCTTAAATTCCTTCGTTTTTTTATAGCCGAATTTTTCGTAAAAATGGCGGGTCCGGGCATTATCCTTTGGGGTGTCTAAGCTCCATTCCTTTACTTGCGGAAACTTCTTTTCTAGTTGTGTCAAGATTTTGCTGCCCAAGCCTCGATTTTGAATGGCGGGGCTGAGAAAAAGACGAAACAAGCGATAATGGGTATCCGTTATTTTCACGATACAGATGCCGCCGGAAATTTTTCCATTTAGGAAAATGGTGTAATGAAGGGATTGGTTGAGTTTATACTTAAAAAAATCTAATGGTTCGGCTGCAGGACTTGAATCATAATCCTTATACTTCTTCAAATCGGATTGAAACGCTTCTCTTTGAATGGTTAATAGGGCCTCCGCTTCGCTCATTTTTGTCCTTGCAATGTTTAATTTCATGAACTCACCTCGACAATACATTTCATTCATTATATGAGTCGAGTATTGGAAATGAAATCATGAATTTCTTAACAGCGGCTTATATTATGTCCGGCTTTGATTAATCCCGCTACGTATCGTATGATAAAAATGGATTTTTCCACATCCTGCAAATGGAATAGTAATGTATAGTGAAAGGATTTTTAATATGAACAAAAATGAAATACAATCCTTAATAATCAACCTTGGACTCGCTCCTCATCCAGAAGGAGGCTACTACAAAAGCACGTACCAATCGACGGAAAGAATATCTGATGATGAGTTAAGTGTGAATTTTGATGGGCACCGCAGGCTTTATACGAGTATTTACTTTCTTTTAACTTCAGATGATGTTTCCCATTTTCATCGTTTGAAATCAGACGAATTATGGTATTTTCACGTGGGAAGCCCATTGACGATCCATGTGATTCACGAAAATGGGGAATATGAGGAAATAAAATTAGGGATGAATTTAGAAAAAGGAGAGGTGCCTCAAGCATTGGTTCCGAAGAATTCAATCTTTGGATCCTCCGTTAACGATCAAGACACCTTTTCATTAGTGGGCTGCATGGTTTCACCCGGCTTTGAATTCCAAGACTTTGAACTATTTACACAAAAAGAGCTATTACTCAAATATCCGCAGCACGAGACAATCATTTTAAAGTTAGCATATGAAATTTTACCATTTTGAGGAAAATGGTGTCAGGCACCATGTGAAAAATTCACATAGTGCCTGACACCTGTATTTTTATTCTATACCATAGTACCCGCAGACGACGCAGCCGACTGATTTCGCTGCGACGATTAGGGCGTCTTCGTCGATATTGAATTTTGGATGATGGTTGAAGTATGGCTTTTCTACCCCTTTTGGCGTACAGCCGATGTAGAAGTAACAGCCAGGGATTTTTTCTAAATAGTAGGCAAAGTCATCGGATGGTGACATCATTGGATACTCCTCGACTTGCTGAATTTCCGGTTGATTGGCACTTTCTAAACTTTCCTTTACCAAAGCTGTCATACTTGGGTCATTGTATAGTGGCGGATAATCAGACTCATAAGCTAGCTCACATTGAACCCCGAATTCCACTTCGACCCCTTTTGCAATTCGATGTACTTCTGTTTCAATAATCTTTTTTGCTTCAGGTGACATATAACGTATATCCCCTTCAAGTACAACCTTGTCTTTAATGACGTTGAAAGTCCCTTTGCCGTCAAATGAGCCAATCGTAATAACCCCCATATCGAATGGATTTAAACGGCGGCTGACGACAGTCTGAATCGCTGTAACAAAATGGGCACCGGCGACAATGGAATCGTTCGCTAAATGAGGAGATGATCCATGTCCTCCAACACCTTGAACGGTTAATTTAAAGAACGATCTGCCTGCAAAGGAATAGCCGCTATGATAGCCTACATTACCCGCTGGATTCAGCGGCAATAAGTGGATACCAAATATATTTTCCACATCATCAAGAACGCCTGATTCGACAATACTTTTTGCTCCACCTGGCGGCACCTCTTCAGCATGTTGGTGAATAATTTTTATCGTACCAGGCAAAGAAGCCTTTAATTGAATAAGACAATCCGCAAGAATTAATAAATAGGCAGTATGTCCATCATGACCACACGCATGCATGACCCCTTCGTTCTTTGATTTATATGAAAGATTTGTTTCTTCCAAAATAGGAAGGGCATCGAAATCAGCTCGTAAGGCAATTGTTTTACCTGGCTTTCCTCCATTGATCGTAACAACAATCCCAAAGCCATTACCCACATTCGTTTGAATCTCAACATCCTTGCCTTGATAAAAATCGATGATATATTGAGCCGTTTTCTCTTCTTTAAAAGACAATTCCGGGTGTTCATGTAAATAGCGGCGAATTTGAATCATTTCTTCTCTACGTTCTTCTAACAATTCCATTAATTGTTTTTTCATGGTTATAACCATCCTTTCTGAAAAAACTATTCCAACCCATAATAACTACAAACCACTTGTCCAACAGACTTTGCGGCTACAAGGAGACACTCTTCATCAATATCGAATTTCGGATGATGATTAAAGTAAGCATTTTCTACACCTTTAGGTTTACAGCCAATGAAAAAGAAACAACCAGGGATTTTTTCAAGATAGTAAGCAAAATCTTCCGAGCCTGAGAGCATTGGATATTCGCCAACTTCCTGAATATCTGGATCATCCATGCTCTTAAGGCTTGCAACGACATCAGATGTTACTTCCGGATCATTGTATAATGGCGGATAATCCGCTATATAGGAAAGATCGCATTGAACATCAAATTCTGCTTCAATTCCCTTGACTATCCGGTGTATTTCGTTAGCAAGTAACTGCTGTGTTTCGACCGTCATGTAACGCACATCACCTTCAAGCTCCACACGATCTTTAATCACGTTGAAGGTTCCTTTTCCGTCGAAAGAGCCGATTGTTATCACACCGTGATCAAACGGATTTAAACGGCGGCTGATGACTGTTTGAACAGCCGTGACAAAATAGGAAGCAGCGACAATCGCATCATTGGCCAAATGTGGAGAGGAACCATGTCCGCCTACACCTTGAATTCCCAATTTAAAAAACGATCTTCCAGCCAGTGAGAAACCGCTGTGGTATCCCACAAATCCCGCTGGATGGGTAGGGAAAATGTGTATACCAAAAATATGATCGACATCGTCCAGTACGTCTGATTCGACAATGCTTTTTGCGCCTCCGGGAGGTGCTTCCTCTGCGTGCTGGTGAATAATTTTAATCGTACCAGCAAGTGAGGATTTCAATTGGATCAAACAATCGGCAAGAACCAGTAAGTAAGCGGTATGGGCATCATGACCGCAAGCGTGCATAATACCTTCATTTTTCGATTTGAATGGCACATCAGTTTCTTCAGCAATAGGCAGCGCATCAAAATCGGCGCGAAGGGCAATCGTTTTTCCGGGCTTTCCACCTTGAATCGTCACAATCAACCCATTACCATTACCCACATTTCTTTTTACCTCAACATCTTTTCCTTTGTAAAAATCAGCAATATATTGCGCTGTTTTTTCTTCCTTAAAAGACAATTCAGGATGTTCATGTAAATAACGACGAATTTGAATCATTTCTTCTTTACGCGCTTCTAACATTCCCATTAATTGGTTTCTCATTTTTATGCCTCCCAATCATCCACATGCTAGGATAAGTGCCGCCACAATTTAACATTAGCAGCACTTATGGACAACCTTCGCCTGATTATTCTGTTACCGGCGTTGGTGTTGGTGATGGATTTTTTACTTTTTTCTTACCAGCATTCCCTGGAACCATCGCAATGATTGAAAGCAAGGAAAGAATACCAAAGATTACATTTGTAATTACCCCTCCGGTTGCCGCAGCTTCAATGCTTCCTATAGAATCAATCGCTGCATAGACAGCTGCTGAAATCGCGACACCAAATGATCCGCCAAGAGAGCTGGCCATCTTATAAAGTCCGGAAGCTTCCCCAACTTTATTCGAAGGGGCATTCGAAACAGCTGTATCTGTTGACGGGGTGGCGTAAATTCCTAAGCCAAGGCCGAATAAAGCGAATCCAATAAATACCACAACTGTATACATAACACCAGGCAAGAAGGTTAATCCCATGAGCGCTACACCAACCGTAGTAATAATCGCCCCCCAAATCATTGGAGATTTTGCTCCTACCTTTTGTAATATTTTCTCTCCAACTCGAATCATCGCTAAGACAGCGACTAAATATCCAAGAGATAACATACCTGATTGAAAAGCGGTAAATCCTCTGCCAACCTGAACATACGTATTCGCAACAACAAGTGTTCCAGCGATGGCATTTAATAAGAAGTTAGAAATCGTTGCACCTGTATAGGGTTTATTTTTAAATAAGCCAAAATCAATGAAGCTTGCTGCTTTTCGTTTTTCAATATTAAAGAAGACAATGGCTCCAATGATGGTCACGCCGATAAGAATTAATGTTAACGGGCTTGTCCATCCGAAATCTCCACCCCGTGTGATTACTAAGTTTAACGCAAGCATCGTAATGATAAAGGTGATAAACCCACTGACATCAAATTTTGCTGTAGTTGTTTGTTCCCCTTTGCTTTCAGGTGTATCCTTAATCAACAGCATGGCAAGGATGGCGAAAACAATCGAAAAGACAAAAATCCATCTCCAACCCATATAGGTTGCAATCGCGCCGCCGGCAAATGAACAAACACCTGAACCACCCCATGAACCAATGGACCAGTAGCTCAAGGCGCGCTGACGTTCTGCCCCTTCAAAATACTCTTTCACTAAAGCAATCGTTGCAGGCATAATACATGCTGCTGATAGTCCTTGAATCACACGGCCAATGATGAGTAAGGCAGATCCTTGTGCAAATATGAGGCATAGTGAACCAATAATGCTTAAAATCAATCCAATATTGGTAATTTTCTTACGGCCCACTTTATCTGCCAATCCACCTGCAGCTACGATAAAGATTCCTGAGAATAAGGCAGTTAAACTAATGGCTACATTCAGCATACCTAATGAAATACCTAAATCTTTTTGAACCGCTGGAACGACGTTAACCATTGCCTGAGCAAACAGCCAAAACGTAATAACACCGAACACAATTCCGGTAATCATTTTATTTGTTCCTTTATAACCTGTATCCATGGTGAACCTCCTAGATGTTTTATTTGTTAACCGTTATCTTGATCAATAATGAAGGAATCCTACCATCAGTATTTGAATAAGAAATCCCTTCAATTCAACTTAAAAATATATTGTCTAGTTATTGTTCAAAACAGTTAACTCATATCTTGTTCATAGCCCTATTATAGAAAAATCAACCGATTGAACCGAGTCAATTTTTGTGTGGTTTAGGTGTATTCATGGTTATTTTTTTAACTGCCCTTCTTTTATAGCTAAAAATAGACGTCGATTTTTGACAGTCGTTTATTTTTGGACAAAAAATAGCCACTGATATGGAAAACATATCAATGGCTATTTTGATTACTCATATACTTTTCGAATTTCGAAAAAATGAATGGCGTTTGTCGTCATATAGGAATAGAACGCCCATTCATTATCAATGGACTCATCAAATAGTTCTAATGATGGATGGCTGGTACGGATTATATAATCAATCATTTCGGCATCCATTCCATGTTTACTGCTCATTTTCCACCAATTCGTGTACAATGCCCCGTTGTCCTTGTCAAAAATATACTTACGAACTTGATATTCACCTTTCTGTATGCCAGAAATTTTCACGCGAATATCTTTATTTAGTTTTTGAAGGAAGGCTTCCTCAATGGAAAAATACGGGTTAACATAATTACAATTCATGAGAACCAGCTGGTAGCCCCTGTTCGTTTGTGTCATGAGAAAGTCCTGACCCGTTGCAACCACTACTCCTTCCAGCTTATTTGCAAATAACATCGAATAATAGGCAGGACGCTTTCCATTGAAATAATGAAATAATTCCAATCCTTCGAGACGAATCCTATGGTTCGGTTTATCCTCTTCATGTAATTCAGTATTGACCCAAAAGGTCAGTGATTCGACTTCATTGGCTAAATCCAAAGCATTTTTTAACACTAACGCACCGCGGAAAAACGTGCCATTTGTGTATCGTGTATTTCCGGAAAGTGTATTCCATGAAACGAGAAAAAGCGGCTTATCGATTTCATTCTGCTTTAAAAATCCTTTTACCTTTTTCGTTGTTTCCTTAATGTAATCCTTTGTTAAAGAAAAGCGATCATCGCCCATGTCGGTAAAATCAATCACTTCATTTTGGTTAGCATGAAAGCCAATAAAATCAAAACGATCCCCTTCTCCCAACAGCCATTCATGCTCTTTCGGGATATTTTCGTCATGAAAGGAAAACGGCAGAAACACGCCGACCTTGACATCTGGGACCAGCTGTTTGAGAAGCCGATGTAATTTTAGATAAATTTGATGTAAATTTTTCGCCTCTACTGCCGTAAAATATGGTTCATAATAGATGAAATGCCATGAATTCAAAAACTTTTCTCCATAAACCTGCAAGCAATGTTTTAAAAATTTGGTGAGTTTACTAAAGTACTGCTCCTCGTCTGCCGAAATTTCTTGATAATCTACCCGCACATACAAGGATAGATTATTTTTTAATATAAAATTTAATGCGCTATCCGTGTTAAAGTAAGGGGATGTGGTAGCAATCCGTTCGTCCGTTTCCACATCAGGAAGGATGGTTGCCCCACTTACTAAATGGTGAATTCCAATAAAACTTAATCCCAAATCATCTTTCACCATTAACACTTGAGAACGAACATTTTCTTTTAATAATTCCTTTAATTCACCTACCATCAGGATGTTATCAGGAAGGTTGATTGTTTCCTGTTTATCATGGGAAAGTTCAATCATCAATTCTTCATAACGTGTTTCCGTATTGACATACATTTTGTCACCAGCTGTTAAAATCATCCCTAATTTAGCCAAAACCTCCGGAGACTTCATCAGTGTTTCCGAATCATGTAAATTATAGCTGTTGACAGATTCAATAGGTTGTTCGGGGCTATGTGTTTCTCGGTATTCATGCGGGGTGGCACCATAGACCTCTTTAAACAAGTTTGTAAATGATTTTGAATTTGGAAATCCATTTTTCATCGCAATTTGCGAAATCGAATCGGTTGTATAAAGTAAGTCCTTTAGACCGTGTTTCAGCCTAATATTCATTAAAAAACGGCTAAACCCCATTCCCATCTTTTGTTTAAAATAGCGGGATAAATAAGCCGTTGACAAGAACGTCTTTTGTGCCATTTCCTCTAAAGTGATCGGCTGCTCATAATTTCGTTCCATATAATCAATGATTTGTGTTAACCGCTGATCATCGGTATCGATTTTTTCAAAAGCCGTTCCTTCTAAGCTAAAATTACGAATAAGAATCAATAGGATCTGACAGATGTTCCCTTGGATTTCAAGCTTATAGCTTTCCTCCCTCCTTAAATAAGTAATCATCATTTCCGCCAGTAATTTCCTTATTTTATCAATCTTTAATTCCCGCCCCATTTCAACTTCCCGAGAAAAGCATCGAAACCGACGCTTGTGATACTCTGGATAAAAGCGGTCGATAAAACCATCCGTAATGGTTAACAGCAGCACACAATTATCTTTTGTGCCGTGAAATTGATAAAGCTGATTGCGATTAAGCAGCAGTAAATCATTTTCACCTAATGAATAAAAGCGGCTATTCGTCTCAACCGTTAGGTCGCCGTTTATCAAAAAAATAAATTGAATCCCTCTATTGACCTTCGGCGCTAAAAATTCGATCCTTTTAAGTTCAATTAAAAAATCTTCTCCTGGATCACCCAACCCATTCACCTCAATCAAATCTCTCTTTCACTTTTTTAGCATTACTGTTTATTGACATTTTTCACGCTCAAGGCGTTTTGCAAGTCTGCTATTTCTTGTTGAATTTTTGGGAATCCCGTTATTTCAGGGACCATCCTTTTCACTACGGGCTGTTTATGTTCTACTGCGCTTGCCATTGATTCAAAAATCAATAATAATCGGGCAAGGCTTTCATCGGAAAGGATGGGCCGGTCCTCGCGTCTTAAACAAGCGTCTAGATAAAACCTCAACTGTTCCATTGAAAAGATGGCAGGCCAAAGCCTCCCTAAAGCAGCTTTATTATGTGGAAGTTCTCCTAATGCTGTTGTATAGATAATTTTTAAATTATCAAAATTTGTATGCATTTTGCTCTGATCCGGGATTTTTTCAAATGGAAAATCATTCAATTGCCCTGTAAATAACACTTGTACAAATTGCATCTGGCTTCGGATTGTTTTCGATATTGCATGTGGGAGTCTGCTAGAAGCTGACCTTCTTCCCGTTAGATAGGTCCCAAATAACCCGATACCGCAGCCAATTAACACATCTGTAATCCTAGCTGTGGCAAAAATGGACAGCTTATGTAAGTGTGTCGAGCTTTCGGCGATTAACAAGGCATTCGGAGTGATGAACATCGCTGCAAGCGCGTAATTCCTAACAATATAAAGCTCTGTTAAGGTTGTTAGTGTAAAGATGATCAACACAATAAAAATCCCATGAGGTTTTGCTGAAAGGATGATACTTGCAGTCAATATGCCAATAATCGTTCCTAATGTCCTTTGTATTGCGCGATGAAAGGTAGAAATAATGGTGGATCCAAGCATTACGGCCGCACAGGATAAGGGAATCCAGTAGGAGCGGTAAAATTCAAATGAATAGGCAACAATCGCTGCAATGGCAAGGATGGTACCGTAGCGGGCAGCAGAAAGAAAGACAACCGAATTCTTGTCAAAAGCCCCGCCAAATACCGTCATAATGGGACGCTTAAAAATGATTATTTCTTGATTGATTTTCGAAACTGGTTCATTCAGGATGGCATCAGCATCAAAGATCTTACGAAACAATTGGTCGATCGCTTCATTTCTTTCTTCAGGCTGGCGAACTTTAGGAAGCTTGGTCTGTTTGTCATCAATTGAATCGACAATCCCCCTGACAGCTGCCGCTAATTCCGGCGGCAGCTTTCCGCACGATTCGGAAAAACGTTCGATAACATGTAAAAAGATATCATTGGCATGATGATTTAACAAAAGTAACCGGTTATATACATCCGTAGTTCGCCACGTAATATGCCCCGCTAATAGAATATCATCCGTCGTCTTCATCTGCATCACGGTTCGATGCCTTGCTTGATTATAGTCTTGCGTCCCAATAGCGTCTAAAAAGCAGGCAAGCTCCAGATAAACTTTTCTTACTGCCCTCAATTCAGGTGCATGAGGATGAAAAAGCCAGCCCGCCATTCCAATTACCCATGAAAGCAGCCCACCCAATAAAACAAGACCCGCTCTTATCGGAGCAAGTGTTGGGTCAATCGGCATTCCTGAGGTCATCGCAAAACATAAAACGAAAAAAACCGCTGCCGGACCTGGAATTTTTAGTGCTCCAAAAATAAAGGTCGCGACTGATCCAATCAAGCCAAGCATCAAAGATGATAAAAACGGGTGCGGAGCCAGAAGGGTCCCAATCCCTACGGAAAGACTCAAGCCAATCATCACCCAAAACAGTTTTTTCGCCCTTTGGGCATAGGGTTCATTAAATACATAGAGGTAGGTAAAGCCGCCAATCCCTGCCTGCATTCCGTAAGCTAAATTTCCGGTAAGCAAACCAATGAATGCCGGGATGGCTGCACAAAAACCAGCGCAAATCGCTTTTTCCCATGGAAAAGGATTCTTTTTAATTTCTAATGCCTGCTTGACAAACTTGAATAGCGGTAACGAATAACCTATTTTACCCAACGCGTAAACCTCTTTCTTAGAGAACCTTTTTATAAAAAATAGTATTCTCTAATTGCCTCCTCAATTTGCATGGGGAAACGATACCAATGCAAAAGAAAGACTGAACAAGTGTTCAGTCTTTCAAAGGTAATTATGAAACGGGCTGTGGGCTGCCTTCGGTCACTGCCTCGGTTTTCGCCGGAATGAAAAAGCTTAAGGCAACTGTAACCAAACTTAAACAAAAGGCATAAAGAAACACATTTTTCATTCCGATGACAACGTTCGCCGCCTGATTGATCAGTAAACCCATTATGGTAACCCCAATTGAAGTTCCAATATTACGAAGAAAAATCTGCAGTGAGGTGGACATTCCCTTGATATGGGATTCGGCAAATTCTTGCGAAGCAATGGTCCCGACCGCAAATAATAATCCAAAGGAAACCCCTTGAACAGTCAAAATCAGGAACAAGCCGAGGTACGAAATATCCTCGATGAAAAAATAAAGGGCAAAACCGGAAACAGCCGTAATGAAGCTGCCAATAATAAACAAGATTTTATAACCATAGCGGATAATCCATTTTCCCGCTGGTGTACTGCCAAACATCCAGCCCATCGCAATACTTAACAGAATTAATCCACTTTTATAAATACTCATACCAGAGCCTTCTTGTAAAAACAATGGAATAAAGTTCGATGTGCCAAAAAAAGAAAGACAGTAAACGAGCATAAAAAGATTGGTCCTCAAGATTCCTTTATTTTTAAATAAAGAAACAGGAAGAAAGGGATGCGCTTCTTTCCTTTCAACTAAAGCAAAAATGATTAAGCCCAGCAATCCAAAAACAAGATACCATAAAGGCTGCCTTACACTTGTCGAAAGCAATAAAAGGGTAATGGAAATCCCGAATAGGAAAAACCCTTTATAGTCAATGTGAGTCTTTTTAAATACCATATTTTCCTTATAAGGGAGTAAACAAAGAACCGTGGCAATACCAATCGGGATATTGATAAAGAAAATCCATCTCCATGTCAGAGCTTCCACAAAAAAGGATCCTAACACAGGCCCTATAATTGAGGAAATCGCCCAGATTGTGCTAAACACCGCTTGAATTTTGCCTCGTTTCTCTATCGTGAATAAATCGCCGACGATGATCATGGAGAGCGGAATCATTCCGCCAGCTCCAAGTCCTTGTATTCCTCTGTACACCACCAGCATCACCATCGAGTCCGCGAGACCACAAAGGATGGACCCTATCGTAAATAATCCTACTGCAATCATTAGCAGCTTTTTCCGGCCATACATATCCGATAATTTCCCATAAAGTGGAACCGTTACAGTACTTGCGAGCATATAGACAACAAAAATCCAAGCAAAAAGCTCCATTCCGCCAAGCTGTTTGACAATAGTTGGACTTGCTGTCTGCATAATATTGGCATCGAGCGCCGAAATGAGGGTGGTAATGACAAGCCCCCAAAATACATATCTATTTTTCCCCATAAAATCCTCCTACACCGAAAAAAATTCCTTTTATTTACATGTATATTTTCCCGCATCTATCATTATAGCAAAATATCCCTTTAATTTATGTGGGTTTTAACAAAAAAAGAAACAGACCCCACAGAATTGCAGAGTCTGTAACGAATCGATCGTATAAAGTTAACGAATCCAATACCCGCTAGAATGGAATAGGTACGATTTGCTGCCAACTTTTTGCCAGCCTGTAACCATTGCACCGCTGCCGGATAAATAGTACCACTTCCCTTGGACGAAAATCCAGCCGGTCGCCATCGCACCGGATGAAGTTAAGAAGTACCATTTGTTTTGATCCTTCAGCCAACCCGTTGCCATCGCTCCGGAAGAGGTTAAGAAGTACCATTTGTTTTGATCCTTCAACCAACCCGTTGCCATCGCCCCGTTTGATTTAAGGAAGTACCATTTTCCGCCCGCCATTTGCCAGCCTGTAAGCATCTCACCATATTGGTTTAAGTAATACCACTGATTAGCATCCTTTAACCAGCCGGTTGCCTTTGAACCAGTGGAATTAAAATAGGACCACTTGCCATTTGTGTATACCCAGCCATGTTGTTGTTGAATTGGAGTTTGTGGTGTTGAATGAGATACATCATATATTTTAACAATGGAAATCCCAGTATAATAAAACTTTAGAATGTCCTCGTAAGATTTACCTGCTTTTGCCATGTTCTGAGCACCCCATTGACTCATACCAACACCATGACCATCTCCAAAGCCTTTAACCGTAATGAGATTATTTTCGGTATTCACACTATCCACCAACAGACTCAACATAACCCGTCCACCAATCATATTCCGGATGGTGGATGCACTTAAATTTGATAATGAAACATGCTGCAAAGCTAATTTTCCATCTGCATCCATTTTATCCTTTACAAAAAACTCCAAAGTTACGTTACCTTTGCTGACACGGCCGCCAGAAGCTATACCGGATAATGAAAATTCAGGAATGGAAACAATTTTAATATCTTTATTTGCATAACCATTTTTGTTTAACCACATTTTAATATTAGTAGTAATGGTTGCATCTGCTTCGTTTGTTTCAGTCCACCAGGAAGTAGGGTTCGCCAAATCTTTTGTGGTTAGATCGATTTGCGTTTGATGAAGGGAAAAGTTCCAAACCTTTTTGGGATCGTACGAGTCTGGTTTGATGGTTAAATAAGGGACGGCTGTATTCCCCCATGCATTTGCATTACTTTCTGTCATACCGCCGTTGCTAGCAGAATAAACGGCGTCAATTAACCGGCCGTTGTATTGGGCAACCTGACCCTGTGTCGCATCTACTGCTTTGGAGGTATTCGTTGTCCAAACATATCCGCCATAAACCTGGTATGAAATGGTATCATTAATGACATCGCTGTTTAAATAACCCATCGCATACGTTCGAGCGGCAACAGCTTGTGTTTTTAATGCTTCAATTTCCCAGGAAGGATACATTTCAATGGGAACAACCCCTTTTAAATAGTTCTCCATTTTGACTGAATTGATGGGACGTACAAATTGATTGTTTTCCACAACAAATTTAAAACTGCCTAAATATCCCCGGTCATTAATGAACAGCTGACCTTCAGCTTGTACAGGTGTTACAGAAAAAGTATCAAATGAATTCAATAAAAGATTATCTTTATACAATGATAATCTTCCATTTTCCGTTTTTAATAGATAAGTATTCTGAGAGCTTAAGGAAAGATCGGATCCATTAATAATATAATCACCAGTCGGCTTTAATGAAAGTTGCGTTTTATTGCCTAAATAATTGACAAGCTTAACATTAACAATCGGCTCAGATTGCTGCGCATGACCATATTTTAAAGGAATTAGAGAAAATAACAATGTAAAAACCACGGCAACAAGCATGATTTTTTTCAATATAATTGATCCCTCCGAAACTATTAATTGTTTCAATTGCTAGGATTATAATATATTAAAGTTTGAGCAGAGAACAATGGAATATTTTTTCCAATTAACACTTTTACATATAACTAAGTTCCTTTTTTAATAATGGCTGTTTCATCGTAGGTAAAATAATTTCTATTGTCGTTCCATCGTTGACTTTACTATGAATCGTTAATACACCAGAATGACTTTCGATTATTTTAAAGCAGGTCATTAGGCCGAGACCAGTTCCTTTTTCCTTCGTGGTGTAAAAAGGCTCGCCAAGTGTCGAGAGGCGTTCCTTTGGTATACCAACTCCCTCATCAATAATTTTTATCGAAATATTCCCTGCCTCCTTTTCCTCCACCTGAACATAAATAGTACCGCCATGAGGCATGGCTTCAATTGCATTTTTGAGCAGGTTTAGAAAAACTTGCTTCAACTGATTTTCTTCACAGCTAATCATGGGCAAGTCAGGGGCGAAGTCAACAAGGATTTCAACATTATTTAAAATAGATTGAGTGCCGATTAAGGTCACAACATCCTGAAATAGTATCTTTACATCTTTTTCAACATATACGGCGGCAGTTGGTTTGGCGAGTACAAGGAATTCACCCACTATGGTATTGATCCGATCAAGTTCCGCTAAGACAATATCAAAATATTCCTCTTTTTGTTGGTTCGCTTTAAATAACTGGATGAATCCTTTTATAGACGTTAGTGGATTTCGAATTTCATGAGCAATACCTGCTGCCATTTGTCCTAACAGTGCCAATTTTTCTGATTTTTGCAGCAAGCGTTCGGTCTGTTCTTTCCGTTCGGTAATATCCTTCCCAATAGAAAGCACTGCCTCTGTGCCGCCATATACGATAAACAAGGACGATACCTCAAAAAAGAATGTCGAGCCATCTATCCGTTTCGCTTTGTACTCGATTGTGTTGACAGGACTTTGTTCCTTCTTTATTTGTTTAAATCGTTCCATTAAACGGTCCTTATACTCCGGAACGATATAATCAAGAATCATTTTACCGATTACCTCTTCTTTATTGGCGGCTCCAACCAGACTGGCTGCAGCATGATTGGCATAAAGAACTTTATGTTCTCTCGTAATATAGACCGGCTCAGGCAATGAATCAATTAATTTTTTATAGCTTTCTTCACTAGCGCGAGCCTTTTTTTCAAAATCACGCGCTTTATCATATTGCCAGCCAACCACCCATGCAATCAGAGTAAATACAAAAAAGTCTATTGAAAAAAATGGATGATGATCCCACACCTTTTGGAAAGTGGTAAATAAGACCGAAATTAGAACCAGTGTAATTTGACCCGACCTGTTCATCATATTCCCCGCTTACTAGGATAATAGTTTTAATTATACAATTCGACAAAACCCATGACTATCCTTCATAAAATTATAAAAATAGCCGTTATCACAAATAAAAAAAGAGCACTGCCATAGCACAGTGCCCCTTCATTCATATTTTATTTCCCATTACCTTTTCCTTTGCCATTGTTCTTAACATTAATATACAGTTTTCCGTCAGCTGTTTGCCTTGATTCGTTATTAAAGGAATCAACTGCCTTCACTTCAATCACGGCACCATCAGCAACCATGTCTTTCGTAGCCGTATAGTAGCCAACATAATTACCCGGTGATACTTCCATCATTGGAAGCTCTGTTGCATTTGCTGCTAGTGTTGAATTCATTTGTGTCAGCGGCATATGAATAGAGAAAGATGTCTTCAAGCCAGGCTCACTTTTGAACTCAATTTTTACGCTTTCGCCTTTCTTCAAGGTTTTATCAACATCTGGCTTCACATTTGAAATCAATGGGGCTGTATAATCCACATCCACGTTAACTGATTTTTCGGTTGTGTTTCCTGCCTGATCCTTGGCCGTGACTTTAATTGCATTTTTTCCTTCATCAAGCATAATTCTTGCGGAATATTTGCCATTCTCTACTTTCGCTGTCGTGCCATTGACCAGCACGAAATTCAAGTAGTCATCTGCCACTGTTCCGCTAACTGTTACGGTTTCTTTATTTATTTTACTTCCGTCAGTCGGAGCTCCAATTGTTAATTCCGGTGCATCAGCATCGAAAATGACCTTTACAGGTGCGGATGCATCTGTCATCCCTTGTGATGTCGAAGCTTTTGCCGTTAATTGGTTTTCACCCTTCGCCAGCTTCACGTCAACAGCATAGGTGCCATCATTCTTTGTATCAACTGTTGCAACTTCTTTGCCTTTATTAAAAATATGAACCTTTGTCGTTGGTGCAGCTTCACCCTTTACGTTTACCGTTTCAACATTCGTGAATGTTCCATCGATAGGAGAGGTGATCGTTGGTGCCGTTACTTCATAATCCACCACAGCACGAATCATATAGTTCCCTTCGTCCTCCGGAGATGGTGACCATGCACCGCCAACCAACTGCCAGCTGCGCTTCGCATTTGTCCCATTTTCATCTGTTGCCAAACCAGGTGATTTCGTATTGACATCTGCCTGGATGTAAACCAAATAGAAATCGCCTTCCACAAGAATCCCGTGGCTGCTTAAATCTACCTGTGTCCACTGCCCATTTCGAAGGGCTGTCGCATCAATTGGGCCGGCAAGTTTTTTACCAGGTGCACCATCAACGCCTGTTGCGTCATATACGGCTACTTTGAAGGCAGTGCCGCCTGGAACTGGCCACTCCGATGTCCAGAAACGGAACAATCCGCCCGTCACTAATGCTTTTTTGTGGCCTTTTGCTAATGACATTTTGACCGCCCAGCCATTTCCGGCATCGTAAAAGGCCCGTGCATTTTCAGCTGTGCCATCGTCATAACCGATTTCACTTGGGAAACCGATGAAAGGCTTGATATCAAAATTCTGCTCCATATTCCCTTTTAATTTAATGGCCACTTCTTGACTGTAATAATGCGGGGCAATAACTTTAAGCGTATAATCCCCTTCATAAGCCGTAATTGAAAAATGTCCGTTTGCATCCGTTTGGACAGGTTGTACGGCCGCATCTTCGATTATATATACAGTTGCCCCTGCAACTGGCTGTCCTGATGCTTGATTCGTAATCGTCCCGGAAACCGTCCCCTTTGCTAATTCCTGAAGGGTAAAGTTTGCAGCTGCTTCTCCGTCTTGTTCGATTGTTACTGATTTGGTTTGCGATTGATAGCCATACGCTTCTGCAATCACAGTAAACGTCCCTGACGCATGGGTCATCTCAAAGCTGCCATTTGCCGGATTGGTGTTGACCGAACGTCCGGATTCAATAACCGTTACTTGTGCCTGCATTGGTAAAAGCATTGGCGCAGCCTTTTCTTTGGCGGCCTCCTTTTTCACCTCTGGCATCGTGATGGCAATCTGATCCGGATTAATCTTTTCTTTTTTGACAGAATCCGAAGCAGACTCTTCTTTGTCAGAGGAATCACCCAATTCTGCTTTCTGTGGTGCGGCAAGTGGTGCATTCGTCAGGCGGACATCATCTAAATACCAGCCTTGCTTCGTTACACTGCCATCTGTAGTGATGTTGAAAGCGACATAGATTCTTTGTCCTGCATATTCACTTAAATCGACTTCACCGTCAATCCAGCCATTTGACAGGTTATTGACGCGAAGCTTTTGCACCCAGTTCACACCATCTGTTGAAACAAATACATGCCCGAAATCATAGTTTCTTTCAAGCTCATACCATTGTTTAAATTGGAGATAGCTGTTTCCTTCCGGCAAATCAATTGGTGGCATTTGTAATGAAGCGTTTGCTTTGCTCGCATATGGCCCAGTTAAATTTGTCGCATATACTTTCTCTCCGGAAAAAGCGGACCCTGGTCCTGTCGTTGGGACACCCCATTGCCAGGAATCATTGGCTCCATAAGAAGTCCAGCCATCAGGATTGCTTTCGAAATCCGCAGCGTAGCCTACTGTAATGCCAGGAAGAACCGTGATCGAATGTTCACTCACCGATTCATTGCCGCCGAAATCAAGAGCTTTCCACTTATAGGCAAAGGTTGTACCGGAAATCTCTTGCCCAGGAATTGTCACACTGTACGTGCCATTTTTATAATCACCGCTTGTGCGCTGTGCGGCAACGGTTGCCCATGATCCATCTTGTTTTTGATATTGAAGCGATACATCTGTTACACTAATATTGTCGGCAGCTGAAGCTTCTAACGTTAGCGGCATTCCTGCAAAAACCGTGGCAGGTTGGGAATGCGTTAACACCGGTGCTTCACTGTCGTCTCCATCTTTCGTTACCTGGCCCTTCAATTTTCCTAAGCCAGAAACAACGGAAGAAACAGCATCAAAGACATTCAATAAACCTGAACCATATCCGTTGTTCGGTGAGTTCGGGTACGTATTGTCTGTTAACGGAATAGCAGTTGTTTGTAAAATTTGTTCTAATTGATCGACGGTTAAGTTTGAATTAGCCTGCTTAATTAAAGCAATCGCTGCTGAAACATGCGGGCCAGCCATTGACGTTCCATTCCATCCGCCTTCATAACTGCTGCCAGGAACTGCTGAACGAATATTGACACCAGGCGCTGCAATCTCAGGTTTAATTTCTGCATATGGAGAAGGTCCAAGTAAAGAAAAACTTCCTAGTTTGTTATTGACATCAGTTGCCCCTGTAGCGAATGACTCTGGATAGTTAGCCGGATTGGCAACGGACCCGGGACCGCCAGGGTTACTTAACGTTGTATTTCCTGCAGAGAATTCCGGGAAGATTTCTGCTGCTTTCCATGCTTGAACCATCGGCCGATACCACTCGTCAAGCCCAGGACCACCGCCCCATGAATTATTGATGACATCAGGTGCCTTATCTGGATTGCCACCAGGGGCGATCATCCATTCACCTGCTTCTAATAAATCAGCATCTGTGCCCCCTGCGGCTGTGAACGCTTTTACTGCAATCCACTTTGCACCTGGAGCGACTCCGATTACATTCGAACCATTTGGCTCTGAACCGACCATTGTCCCTGTTGTATGTGTACCATGTCCATGGTCATCATATGGCGTTGCTTGCCCGCGAACGGCGTCCAGCCAACTATACGTATGATCCGTTTGACCTGTAGCCTGATTATAACCGCGGTATTTTTCCTTTAATGCTGGATGATCCCATTGAACACCTGTATCGATTGAACCGATGACAACGCCGCTGCCATCAATCCCCATCTCCCAAACTGCCGGTGCTCCGACACGATCAATATTCCATTCAATCGCTGTCGTTTCGGCTGCTGGTTCTTGAACAGCTGTTGCCGTAGATTTTTCCGGGACAAACAATTGTCTTGTTTCGTTCGGAAGGATTTTTTCAACCTCTGCGAATGCTGCTGCTTTTTCCATTACCTCTTCGGTAGCTGTAACAGCAATTGCATTCACGATGTAGTAGGAATGAACATCTTTTGCCTTACCGGCTTTTTCTTGTTCCTGTAAAAATGCTAACACGTCTGATTGTGTTTCTTGTGCAGTCGCTTTTAATTCGGATACAATTGTGTTTCGCTTTAATGATTTTGTTTTCGCTGGTGTAGCCTTCTGAACCTTTGCTTTATCTTCCGCATTCTTGGCAACTTTTGCCGAATCCACTTGTTCTTTCATTTTGATGAGGAATGTGACTTTATCCTGATCATCAAACTGTTTGTAGAGCGATTTCGTTACTTTTTGCTTAGGTGCTGGCAGCTGATCTTTCGCTGAAGTACTCACTCCTTTCGTCGCAGCATTTACACTCATTTGCGGCTGCAGGAGCAATGGTACAACTAAGACGGCGGTTAATAGAGTAGATAACAATCGTTTTTTCTTTTTCTTCATCCTCTTACCCCCTAAGTATTTTCCTTTCCAATAAAACTACTACCCTCCTTTCCTCGCACACTATATGTCAAAAACTAGGTGCTACTTTAAAAATAGCTGTTTACAGCTTGGATTTGTGTCGAACATTGACAAGCGAAATTGAGTATTCAGAAAATGATAGTTTGGTTGCTGTTGGGAAAAATGGAAAATTAGCCCATATACATGTAGACAGCGCTTGTTTTATTTTAAAAATATATCTTTATAACTATTTTTTTACTTTTTTCATAGGGTTAGATTCCTATATCTTCCAAAAATAATTCTTTACTCCTAGTGTAATTGGAGTGAATAATTAGCCAATTATTCACAATTGGTGGAGGAATAGTTTTATTTTCCCATTTTTATCTAAAAAAAGGAGTGCTGCTTGATAGAATTCAGCTGCACTCCTTTAATCGTTTAGGACTAAAAAGGTATTAAATTGATTTAAGAAAATTTCCAATTGCCATTATATACTCATCCGGCTCTTCAATGTATGGCATGTGCGCGCTTTTTTCAAAAACATGGAATTTCGACTCCGGCGTCAGGCTGCTATAATACTCCGTTGTTTCCGGTGTTGCTTCGTCAAAACGCCCGCACGTATATAGAGTTGGGCAGGTAATTTCTTTTAATTGTGTGGTGCAATCAAAATTTTTCAAATTGCCGAGCACTGTAAATTCAGACGGTCCCCACATTATATTGTAAATATCAGCGTTCCGATATCCTGGTGGTTTTTGTTCCAGCCATTCCGGCTGCTTCTCAAGCCGATTGACAAAATGCTTTCCAAATATCTCTATGGCTGCTGCAAATTCTTCTGAATCGGTCGTGCCATTTTCTTCACACCGTTTGATGGTTTCCTGCACATCAAGCGGCAATTTCTTTAGATTTCGTTTTTGGTCCTGTTCCCATAATGGAGCGCTGAGGCATGGACTTGAAAAAATCACACTCTTCACACCGCGTGGGTTCGTTAAGCAATAAGCGGCTGCGAGCGTAGTTCCCCAGGAGTGACCGAGAATATGTACTTCATCAAGGTTAAGTGCCTGTCTAATTTGCACTAATTCTTCTACAAAACGATCGAGGCGCCATAACGTCGTGTCCGTTGGCCGATCGGACTTTCCGCATCCTAATTGATCATATAAAATCACTGGCCGATCCTTTGCAAGCGCCTTTAAACCAAGCAGAGAATAACACGAAGACCCCGGCCCGCCGTGTAAAACAATAACCGGCGTACCTCCGCCATTTTCATCAAACTTGTGATAGGAAACCCTTCCACCGGTAACATCGATAAATCCTTCAGTATGCAATTTTATTTCCCCCTTACTATTTATCCCTGTTGCGCTTATCCTTTTCTTTCCCAAAGTACAAACCTATTAACCAGCCTCCGATAGAAAATAGCGGATAGAGAACCATAATGGCAATTCCCTTACTAGGATCATCCAAACTTACAAGGACACTCAATATCCAGCTGATAATAACACCGAAAAAATGACCGAATCCACCATACATTTTAGCGTATTGTTTCTTTTTCCAGCCAATTATACCAAATATCAGTCCAATTCCGACAAAAAGTACCAGCAAAAATAGAGTTTCAATTAAATAGCCAAGCATTTCCATACATGTTCCTCACTAACACTAAATAGATTTTACCTATGGGTCAGGTTTACTTTTTTATCTTTTAAGCTTCCAAACCGCAGCAATATTGCCAGAGGTCCTTTCGACATATTCCGCTGCATGCCTAAAGGCATCCTCTACCATCACAACACCCGGAACAATACTAAAAACCGCATCAATTCCATAGTCATGGACAATACTGGCGTCATCTGCAACGTTCCCTGCTATTGCAACAACAGGCACGGCGAACTTTTTAGCCGTTTTCGCTACACCAATTGGTGTCTTGCCAAAAATCGTCTGTCCGTCAATCTTTCCTTCACCGGTAATAACCAAATCGGCATCCCGAACCAATGAAGTAAGCCCGGTGGCATCAATGACAATCTCAACACCGCGCTTGAGCTCTGCCGATAAGAAAGCAAGCAGGCCGCCACCAAGCCCGCCGGCAGCACCGGCACCCGAAACATCTATAATCTTTTTACCGAGATCACGATCAATAATCGCGGCATATTGGCCAAGATTGCGATCCAATTGAGCGACCATTTCTGGTGTTGCTCCTTTTTGCGGTCCAAAAATAGCGGCGGCTCCCCTTTCTCCAATCAAAGGATTGTCGACATCACAGGCCACTTCGATTTTCACATTCTGGAGGCGGGAATCCAAGTCAGCTAGTTCGATAGAAGCTATAGACCCAAGAGCCCCGCCTCCTTCACCAATTTCATGACCTTCTATATCGAGAAAGCGAACGCCAAGGGCTTTGGCCATTCCTGCACCTCCGTCATTCGTCGCACTGCCTCCGATGCCAATGATGATATGATCCACGCCTAAATCAAGGGCAGCCTTGATCAATTCTCCTGTCCCTCTAGTTGTGGTAATCAACGGGTTGCGTTTTTCAACAGGAACAAGATGCAGACCTGAAGCTGCCGCCATCTCAATAACAGCAGTCGTTTTGTGACCAAGAAGCCCAAAAAAGGCTTCTACTGATTCACCCAGCGGGCCAGTTACCGTTTTTCGAATGATTTCACCGCCAGTTGCATCAACGAGAGACTGAACCGTTCCTTCACCGCCATCGGCCATAGGAACCTTTATGAACTGCGCATCAGAGAAATGGCGTTTGAAGCCTTTTTCGATCGCCTCAGCCACCTCCAGCGCAGACAAACTCTCCTTAAAAGAATCCGGAGCAATGACTATTTTCATGATATTACTCTCCTGTATATTCTATTAATTTTCAAAAAAGTGAAATCAATACTGAAAGCTAGATTTGAGCGTTATTCTAATCGTTTTCATTAGCCAAACGTGTAATTTCTCTCTTTACCACGGATACTCGCCTTCCTTGTTTTTATCTGTTTTCGAAAAATATGCCGGTTGATAGCTTCGTACGAATTTATTGGTATTAGCATTAATATATCCGGAGCCATAGGTCGGATCTTCAGACTGCCATGCACCATTCAACAAAATTTCATTCCAAGCATGGTTTTCTCCGTATGCAATTTTCGCTTCAATTCCGACAGCTCGATGCAAGGCAGCACTTAAGTGTGCATAACCGGTGCAAAGAACCTTACGAGATTGAAAGGTTTGGACTGCAGAATAGATTGGTGGATTGGCTGCATTCACAAGCGGTGCGTTATAGGCAATGTTTTGTGCGACCCACTGAAAAATTGCCCGAGATTTATCTACGTCAGACTGCTTTCCATTTGTTATATTTTCGGCAAGGGCCACAATAGCAGGATCATTGCTCTGCACCATATAACTTGGCGCCAAATAAGGATCACCATCTTTCAAGGTATATTGGGCATATCCCAGTACCTTATTGGGATCATTTTCCTTGCCATTGTAATATTCATCAAGATTAAGAATCACATCTCCCACAGTATAGGTTAATGGATAGGAATAATTAATCTTCCCCTCGGTAAAAGGAACCTTTAGAGTCGTATTCTTATGTGCCCGCACTTCTTGAATATACAAAATGACACCATCTGAATCATTATATTTCCCATATTCCGTAGGTTTTCCCGTTACAACAAGCTTTCCGTTTTCTACTGTTACCTGGTAGGTTTGGATTTCAGTTGGGGGATAGGTACCTTTAGATGATACTTGTCCCGCTTCAGCTGGGTCTTTCTGATTCACAATTGCTTCCCTGGTTTCAATCTCTTGATTCTCCTGGTTAGATGGTTGATAACTATTCAACTTTACTAGGCTTTTTATTTGTTCAATAGAAGGAAGCATATTTTTTTCTGAAAGAAACATAAATGCACACAAACATATGAAAAGAAAAAATAGTTTTTTCAAAACGGCTCACACCTCATTCCTAAGCTCCAAAACCAGAAAGTTTCCTACTATGCTTTGTTTTCATTCTACTATATTTATCGGTATTTTATAAAATCAAAAGGATGAAATCTAATTGATTTCATCCCCAAAAAACGATTAAAATGTTTTTTCATCCCCTGAATTTTTCCTGAACATATGGATGATGAAGGTTCCCAAAAATACAGCAATTAAAAGACTAAAGAATACTACTTCATCTATATGGATGCTGAATGCAGCGATGATCATTTTTACGCCAATTACACCGATTAGAATAAATGCGGTGGTTTCAAATTCAGGTACTTTTTCAATCAGTGCCAGGAATAATTGGGCGACACCGCGCATCATTAAGATTCCTAACACGCCCCCCAAGAATAATACCCATACTTGATTGGAAACACCAAATGCGGCGATGACACTATCAAAACTGAAAGCAATGTCCATGAGTTCAACAGTCAAAACAGTGCGCCAGAATCCCATTTTCTTATTTTGAACGTCATCATCTTCTTGATTATTTTTAATAAAGTTTTGGAAAACAATAAATAGAAGATAGTGTCCGCAAACAATTTTGATCCAAGGTATATTGATTAATGAAACTCCTAATCCAATAGCCACAATGCGGAAAAAATAGGCACCAAAAATTCCATAGAATAGGGCTTTTTTCCGTTGTTCAGTCGGCAAATGCTTGACCATCACCGCCAGAACAAGGGCATTATCAGCGGATAATAATCCTTCGAGAATTATTAGGGTTCCAATTATTCCCCAGTTGGCCGGGTCCGAAACGACATTCTCAAAGGTTTCTAATGAAAGAAATGTACTATACGTATTTATTATTTCATGGAGGAGTTCCATCTGCAGTTTTCTCCTTTCAGAAATCAGCCAAGCAATTTCTTTTATGAACGATTGGCTTGTACTATCTGTTATCCCTTTGAATTGACTGCTCTACATTAAATGTATGTTGGACTTATAAATATATGTGAAAAATCATCCTTTAAAAAAGTCGAGGTTCTCTATATGATTAAAAAAACTCCCCAATTACCGAGTATTGGGGAGTTTTTTCCTTTATAGTTCATTTTGCAACGGATTTCCGAGATTCAAAGGCTTCACTTTAACGGTTGAACGATTCGACATTATACCTACTTCCTCCAGGACGGCCTCAGCAATATTCGCGGAATGATCGCCGATTCGTTCGAGATTGGTCACGAGATCTGCGAATGCGGTCCCGCCATCAGGACTGCAAATCCGTTCATTCAATCGCATAATATGCTTTTTCCGAAGCTGCCGTTCCATAGAGTCAATTTGAACTTCTTTTGAAAGGACATGACGGGCTAAGTCGGCATCGGAATCTTTTAGGGCGCCTATCACATCCGTTAAAGTGGCAACAGTTAATGAAATCATTGCTTTTAATTCAACTTTAGCTTCCATTGATAGCTTAACGCGATTGGCCATTTGGTAATCCACCACTTCAATTATATTTTCCACATGGTCCCCAATGCGCTCGATATCGCGAACAGAATCTAATAACATCGAATGTTTATGCGAATCCATACCAGAAAGTGGCTTTGCTGAGAGATCTACCAAATAATTTGTAATTTGTATATCTAAATTATCAATCGCTTCTTCTAGTTTTACGGCAATATCCGCATGCTTCCTTTGCTTTGTCTGTAAATATGAACTTGCTTCCTGTAGCCCCTTAAGAGAAAACTCCGCCATCCGGACCACTTCTTCTTTCGCTTGGCTTAAGGCAAGCGAAGGAGACTGTTCAATAAAAATCGGATTTAAATGCTGTGGTTTGACGTTAATAAAGGTGTCTTCTCCCTTTACCAGTTTGGTCACAATCCAGGCCAATACGGCAATAAACGGGAATTGAATAATCGTATTGGTGACGTTAAACATCCCATGTGAAAAAGCAATCGTCATTTCTGGGTTAAGACTAAGAGATGTTTGCATGAAGCCAATCAGCTTTGTATATGGCACTAGGAAAATCAAAAATATGACGGTGCCAATAACGTTAAACATGACATGGACAAGTGCTGCGCGTCTAGCGGCAATCGAAGTACCAATACTCGCTAAAATGGCTGTAATCGTGGTACCAATATTATCACCGAATAACACCGGTAACGCAGCGTTTAAGTTGATTGCTCCTTGGCCATATAATTCTTGTAAAATACCAATCGTCGCGCTGGAGCTTTGAACCACAACAGTGAAAATTGTCCCGACAATGACCCCGAGAAAGGGATTGTCACTCATGCTGACCGTTAATGTCTGAAAGGCTTCCAGCGATCGTAATGGCTTCATCCCAGTGCTCATTAAGTCCAAGCCATAAAATAATGAACCAAAACCAAAGATGATTTGACCGATAGATTGGATTTTCTGATTTTTAAAGAAAAATAGTGCGACAGCCCCTGCAGCAATTATTGGCAAGGCATATTCATCGATTTCAATTCCGATGATAAAGGCTGTTACGGTGGTTCCAATGTTCGCACCCATAATGACACCGATGGCTTGTCTTAGTGTCATAAAACCGGCACTAACGAGTCCGACTGTCAACGCAGTTGTTCCTGAGCTGGACTGAATCATGGCGGTAACAATAATCCCCGCCAGCACACCCTTTAGCGGGTTAGATGTAAATCGGTCAAGAATATCTCTTAAACGGTCGCCCGCCGATTTCTGAAGGCCGTCCCCCATATATTTAATTCCAAATAGAAAAATTCCTAACCCACCAATAAAGGTGAAGATCATTTCTTGAATGTTAAACTCCAAAAAATTCAGCTCCTTCATTTCGACAAACTTGTATACTCCCAAATTATTCGATTGTGAACAAACTGTAAACCTTTCATGAAGAGAATTTACATTAAATTTACACAGAATTTACAATTCAACGGTAAAGGACAGACACGAAAAAGGGTAAGCACTAACGTACTGTGTACACTTTTTTGATTATGGAGGAAATCTTGTCTTTTAGATGTCTCCTTAGACATTTTTAGCGATTTGTCCGGGTGTTTTGTCCTTAAGACGGCTTATTAAAGACATTTTTAGCGATTTGACCGGCTGTTTTGATCCTAAATGGACAAATAAAAACACACAATTTTCGAATGAAAGATCGTGTGTTTGACTTTAATCTCATTTCAGGTGAAGTATTCCAGTTTAGCATTTGGGAAAAACTTTTCCATGTAGGAGTATAAATGACTTTTTATATCCTCTTCTTCCTCTTTTTGATAAATATATTTACCAATCCCATATTTTCCCCATTTATACCTTCTCGCTGTCTCATCCAATTCTAATTTGGTCATTGGATAATTTTTTTCAATTACTCGCTTTGCTGGTTTTGTGAACCGATGTTGAATGAACTCAAATGTGATATCATCCCTTGCATCCATTGGCAATTCAGCATCTAGACGCTCAAACATATGATAGTATCCTTCTTCCCAGCCTTCATGCAAATAGATGGGTGCCACGATGAACCCAAGAGGATAGCCTGCTCTGGCTACTTTCCCAGCTGCCTCAATCCGCTTTGCTAATGGAGAAGTACCAGGTTCGAAATTTTTAATCACATAATCGGCATTTACACTGAAACGAAATCTCGTTTTTCCATTATGTTTTGCATCCAATAAATGATCGACATAATGAAATTTTGTGACGAAGCGCAACTTGCCAAGCTCTGATTTCCCAAAATGCTCGATCGCTCGCTTTAAGGTATGTGTTAGATGATCGAGACCGACTATGTCAGAGGTACAAGAAGCTTCAAACCGTGTGATTTCCGGTGCTCGTTCTTCCATATAACGATCTGCCGCCTCTAAAATTTCATCGACATTGACATATGTACGAATGTAAGGCTTCGACCCCATCGTCGTTTGCAAATAACAATAATGGCAATGGCCCATGCAGCCTGTTGCAAATGGGATGGCATATTCAGCTGAAGGTTTGGACGTATCAAACTTAAGCGTTTTTCTTATGCCCACTACTAATGTAGATTTAGCAATCCGGTACCTCTGAAAATCAGTATCGCCTGGAAGGTTTCTTACCTGATTATGAGAGGTGGTATAGCGAATTTCTACATCCATTTTTTCAAACTTTTCTTTCAATTCCTGCCCAAGGGGATACTCTAATGCTTTAGGTTCGAAGTATACGAGTTGAGGTGTAAACGGTTTATTCATCACACAATCCCCATTCTATTCAAATCCAAAATACTGTTCGTAAGCCAGCATCGCATCAGACTCACTAGTGTACACAGCCATTTCAGTTGTTAATGGATAATAGGTTTCATATAGAAATATAGCCAGTTCACCAGGATTCTCTGGATTATTCACAACGGCCGCTTCCTGCACATTAGCCACGTCCTGAGTATGAGGATTACGATAAAAGACGTAGACAATGTCACCTAGATTATAGGAGGTATTCTCCTGATTTACTTCCATTATCTTCACCGTCCATAATATCAAATTTTTTACAACTGAAAAAAACGCCGCTGACACCGGCGTAAAAATTCTTTAATTAGAGGGTCTGTCTTCAGATTTATTGGTTAGCTCCTCAGCCGTAACATCTGGTTGTCCGTAACCTGTAACCTTCCCTGCATGTTCCTCATGGTACCTTGAACCTGAACCGGATTGATGAGCGGATTGCCCTTTTTGCATCTCGCGATTAGTCTGTTCTTGATTTGGCAATGTAAGCACCTCCTTTATTCATTAGGATTTGTTACATCCCTGAAGTTATTCGAAGAATCATAAAAATCGAGATAATAAAATACCAATTTCTCTTTGAAAAATAGGTATTTTATTCAACTCCTGGTTAAGAATAGTAACAAACCTTTCTACTACAGGAGTGATGAAAAGATGATTAAGTTACAAACAGAAATTGAAGGAAAAAGGGCCTACTTTGGAGCAGTTCGCGATATTTTTCATTCTTATGGCTGCAGTTTTTGCAGTAATTTTGATTATGACCAAGGGAAATTCGATGCATTGTTATACCGTGATGGCGGAGAATCTATTTATCTAAGGGTCCCTATCTATGTCTTGGATGGGGCCTTAGACCACTCCGGTGCATTGATTGAATTTGGAACCCCTTTTGTCATCAAACATGTCGTCAATATTGGATTAGATCACGATGAAAATGCATTCATCACCGGCACTACCGGGCTTGATCAATTTCAGACCCCATTAGATAAAGACGGCTACATCTATGATAAAAGCAGATGGGAGAAAGCAGGTAAAGAAGCAGTCCAACAAGTGTTGGGTTCGATCAATGGGTTATTAGTCTCCTAATACTTCCAGATCAAAAAAAGGATATCCAATAAAAAGAAAAGCGCCTGAATTAGACCATTCAGGTGCTTAACATTCTTTTACTACAGCCACTAAAATACCTCGTGACACTTCGTATCATCTTAAGTAAAACGAAGAACCATCAATAACTTCCACATCATCCCTCGATTTAATCTCTTTCATTAATTGAAACAGGGCTTCGTCTTTTCTTTTTGCCTCAATCATGCAATCGATCTGAGGAATACTTCCCTTAATTTCTTTTAGAAAATGAATGAACAAATCCAAATCAATATAATCCGCATGATGGCGGAATTCTTTTAGACTTTTCGGACTTGAAATATGCATTTTCATCGGTAACGATGAATTCCTCCAAGTTTGGATGACCCGGTCCCAGTGTTCTTCCCAATGGGCATTACGATGGTGGGCAAGGTGATGATGATAATCAAATACAAGGGGAATGTCCAGTTTCTCACATAAGTAAAGAGTATCCTCTAATGTGAATGAGGTATCGTCATTTTCAAGCATAATCATTTTTTGAATCGATCTTGGGACAACCATCCAATTTTCGATAAACCGTTCGAGGGAAGTTTCTGTATCTTTATAATTTCCGCCAACATGCATCACACATCTGTGGGCAGGATCAATCCCCATCCCCTTTAAAAGTAAATAATGCATTTTTAAAGTCTGAATGGAATTATTTAATATTTCTTTCTTCATCGAATTAATAAGAACAAAGTGATCTGGGTGAAAGTCAATCCTAATTCCGTGGTCTTTGGCAAAATTACCAAGCATACGCAGCTGTTTTTGCAATGGTTTCATATAATTCCAATCAGAAAGCTCATCATGATTCGCCAAAGGGATTAGACGCGAAGTGAGCCGGTAAAAATGAATATCTGATGCGGCATTATGCTTTAAAATTCTGAGTGTATGTTCTACATTCGACAGCGAGATCCGTTCTAGTTTCCGAATGGCAGCTTCACGGTCAGTAATTTTCTGGAATTGTGCAAAGGTCATTGTTTGGGAGGGGGATGCGTTTTTTAATTCCATACTCATGGCTACATATCCTAAACGTATAATCGTCATATTTTCACCTCATTCCCCTGCCCTTCTTTTTCACCATTCCACTTCACCGCCAGAAAGACGCTTGACTCCCCGAATCGAAGCGATTTCTTCAATAAGTTGCAACATCGCCAGGTTCTTTTGCTTTGCTTCGATCATAATATCAAAGTCTTGATTAAATCCTTTTGCCATTTTTAAAAAAGGCAGAATAAAGTCAATGGAGACATAATCTGCATGTGAACGATAGGCTTGATCTGACTTTGGCGAAGAAATATGAACTTTTGGAGTCGTATTCCATGTGCTAAAGATTCGTGGTAAAAAAAGCGAAAGGTCAACTTCCCCTTTATTCGCCATATAGTGGTGGTAATCAAGAATCATCGGGATCTTTTCTTTTTCACAAGTAACCAGTGTTTCTTCAACATCATAGGTCTTATCATCATTCTCGAGTGTCATCTGCTTTTTAATATCGCTTGGTAATTTTTTTATATTTTGATGAAATCGTTTGATTGACGTTTGTTTATCCCCATAAGCGCCGCCAATATGAATATTGATAATGCCTCTATCCTGAACCTTCATAGCTTCGAGCATCCTAAAATGATATTCCATATCTTTCACCGCATTGACGGTCACTTCTGTGCGTGGACTCGTGAAAAGTGTAAACTGATTGGGATGGAAGCTTGGCCGTAGTTGAAATTGGTTGACCAATTGTCCAAGTTCCTCCCATTCATTTTTGAAAGGGGTAACGAAATCCCACATCACCTCCGGATGGGTGGCTAAGGGGACAAGTGAGCTTGAAAACCGATATAGTTTAATTTCGTGCGCGAAATTATAATACAAAATTCTTTTTGTATGAAGTAAATTCTGCGCCGTCACTTCTTTGAGTTTCTCCATTCGCTCGTGTTTGGGAAGTGCTGAATATCGAGCAAAGGTTAAAGCTTTCGAAGGGCTGGCATCCCATAAACCTAGTGCATTTGCCACATATCCAAAACGAATCTTCATCATCGTTCCCCTTATATAGATTCAATATAAGAAATCCTTAAAACTCGCCCAAGATGAACTGGCTAATAATTAATCTCTTGCAAATGCTTTGGGCGGTGATTCCATCCATCCTTTTTCAATTAAGATATTAGCTCCGTCATCGACAAATAAGCCAATGTTTATGAGAGTTCTTCCATATAACATCCCTAAATCTCTTCTTCCGTTTACCGCAAGTGAATTTCCAAACGACCTGATCTTCATCGAGAACATATCCACTTTATGAAATAACATTATTTTATCGGAAAAAGGAGGATAGGTTGAATTTGTAACTAAATGGTCTATATATGATGGAGTATGCAGGTTTTCTATTTGAAGTTTTTCCATATACTGTTTTACCGATTTATCAGTCATATCCAAACCCCGTTTAAACAAAGCCTTTATTTTTTCATCTTTAACGGTTTGATAAAATCCCAATAATAATGCCTTACTTGTCGTGTTATTTTCAATGTTATCATAAAGGTGGGTAATTTCTAAGGCATGTAATGTTCTGACATCGCCTACAAAACCATTTAGGTAATTTTGCTTTTTAATAAAGTCGTTTCCAGCCGGTATAGGGATAATAGGAGGTTTGGCAATTAACTTTTTTTCAAATAAAACATTATTAATCTGCCCTAACAGGATGGTCGTGCATTGATTGCAATAAACAAAAAATTCCCTAATATCCTCCCTCATGACTAATGGAACCGCTACTGCATAAATACTAAGTCCTGCCTTAGCCGCATATTTTAAATAATGCACGTAGAACGCATCTTCAAATAAACGTGGGGCTCCAAGATTTACGTCATCATTCGTAAACCCTGAAGGTGTAGGGAAATCAACTTTCTTAAAAAAACCTTCTACCCTCTGCATAAAGTCCTTAGATAAGGCTAAGCCATTTTCCAATAGCGTTCTAATATATTGGTCCTCGCAATGTTGTAGAAAATAACTTAAGATTTGACTTGACATACTATTTCCAACATATGTAACCCAAAGTTTACCCATTTCCACTGATGTTAAAGAATGAGATTCGTCTAATTCCTGTGTAGTTAAATTTATTGGTTTCATGATATCCATTGGGTTGATAATATCCATCAGTAATCCCCTTATCCTATTTTAGTTTAGGATTGCCATTGCAAAATTCTTCTATTCTAACTTTGGAAAAGCTAAATCCTATATAGGGATAAACAATAAAAAATGACTATCATATAACTTACATTTGATAGTCATTTTCCTTAAATGTTTAATGTTTGTGTTAGGAACTTAGTTTATGTTGATTATTTATATTACCATCTAACAATCACCATGTTTGGTAAGATGCAATGGAGGAGGAATCAACCAGCCCTTTTCCTTATTTAAACGAAGGACCTTTAATCCAAGTGCTGCTTTTTGAAGATGAAATTGGCCATACATCAGGGCTACATCTTCCCTGATTGATTTACCCATCACTTGACTAAATGCCACTAATCCAGCAGCGATATCAACCGAGAGTGTTGCCGCGATAGCTGGGTCAGGGATTCTAGCCCCAACTGGGATATCCTCTAAACATGCTTGAGGCGGCTCGGGTGCCGCTGGAGGTAAACCTACACCATTCTCTTTTAATAGTTCTTCCACTTGTTTCTTTTCCTGCTGGCATAATTCTACTGCCTCTGCTAATAACTTTTTCAAGTCATCGTCCCCTGCATGGTTGATCATTGTTTGATACCCAGCAATCATACCATTGCCCGCTAATAATGAGGCCCAAAGATCAAAAACTTCACCATAGTGCAAAGGCTCTTCCATAGGATTTCCACTTAAAATTCCCATCGTTGCCCTCCTTAGTGTATAGGTAAATTTATTCATAAACAGTGCCACCTTTCCTAAAGCACAATGGTATTTTGTCCTGCACTAACGTTTATCATTACTTACATTTTCTTCTATTAATTTTAGAAAGGCCGAAGTTGATTAACCACTAAACAGAGATCTAAACATATAAGGAGAAGACTGCGAATCCACAGCAATAAAAAAACACTTAGATGACTATGTCATCATAAGTGTTTTTTTAATCCTTTTTTAATTTGGATAAATCGGTTTCCTCACCGAATTCAGTAGCATAATTTAAGTTGTTGGTGCCTTGGCGATTTACTTTATGCTCTTCCTTCCGCATTGGAACAAATAATAGGCTTATACAAATCAGCCCGCTTAATCCAACAAGAGAATAGATTACTCTTGATAAAAAGGCGCCTTGCCCGCCAAAAATAGTAGCTACTAAATCGAATCTAAATAAACCAATTAATCCCCAATTGATTGCTCCTATTATCACAAGAACTAAGGCAATTTTGTGTATCAGTCTCATGGTTCTACACCTCCTTTTTTATCTTCTTTCAAAGACGAGTACGGACTGTACTCGCCTTCATTTCTAACGGCGGTGTTCTACAAGGTCAATTACTCCTAATACCACGTGTGCTAGACCAAAACCGAAAACAGTATTAGCTACCATTTTATTCGACCCGCGTTTTTGCTTTAATGCATAACCTGTCGCAGTTACTGCAGTCCCTAAGGCGGTTGGAATTAACCCTTCACGAATATTCATCGCAATTCCCCCACATCGTCGTTAGTCGGTGTTTAAACACCTATTTTTATTTTTTCCTGTGCAGAAAGAAATATTCTACCTAACATTTTGGGAAAAGTTTATTGGTTATTCACGATCGGAAAGATATTTCCAACTGCTTGGATATCTCCCTGTGGTGCAGGGCTTAAAGGATAATACCCCTTCGCAACCATATATTGCCAAATATCATAAGCATGACGGCTGCTGTTTAGAAAGGCATTTTCGAGAAAAGTTCGTAAATCGGGGTTCGAACACTCTAATACTGCTCCTGCATAGCCCTTTGCTGCAGCTTTTTGATTCAATAAGTAACTTGTGGCAATTTCCCTGTCATTGTGTTGTTGTGCATATAATCTAACCTCTACAGCAGGAAAGTTTGGTGCGGGTGGCTGTGTATAGGAACTTAATTTAGGATGCAGGACAGTTGGCACAAACTTTGTAATATCCGGTGTTGTATTGCTTTGCAAAAATTCGGCCTTCAAATTGTAATCCGCTATGTGCTTTGGAAAATGCAGCTGTAATAGCTGTTTAAGTTCTGGATCCTGCGCTTGCTCAATAAAACTAGACATACATGTGATCGTGTTATAGCAACTCATGACTAATTCACTTAACTCATGGAACTCATGTCCTGCCAATTGCATAATTCTTCCTCCAATCAAATCTAAGAGTCATGCCAATTTTTCACTATCTGATAAGTTCTGACCAATCTTTATGATTTTCAATATTCCATTTAAATATTCCCCGAAAATGTTACAACGGTTAATGATATTTGCAAAAAGGATGGAACGGATTTGATTTACATTCGTCCATTTTATTAGAGGTGATCTGAATGAGAAGATTCACAAGTCTGTTTATTGTCCTTATGATTATATTGACAGGCTGCCGGTCGAGTCCATTTGGCCAGCATGTTCAAATTGATTGGGTCGATTTTATTAAGTGGAATGGAAAAACGTACGATGGGATTTACAACGGAGCATTAGCCGATGCAAAGTATATTGGTGAAAAACTCGGGGAAGTAAAATTTAAAGTAGCAGATCATGTCACGGATCCGGAATACAAGCTCAAAAATGGGGATGCCGCCTTTCATGACAAAGGAACGGGAATTTATGCGATTAAAGAGGAACCACACCTTATTGCGGTGAAGTCTGCTAGAGCGATTAACGGGTATCAAATTTATTTTTCAAGAGATGACCTAAGAAACCAATTGCAATTTCAAGATATGCCAATGGAAAAAGTCAGCCGGATTGAAATCTTTCAGGCCTATACAGACACTCCCAAACCTATTGCGGTAATAACTCAACCTAAAGTTTCACAGTTTCTTCAGCTTTTAAATAACAGTCAAGCAGCGCCAAACTTTGAGCCAAATACGGAAAATGGTGATCCTGTTTACAATCATATGGTGTTCTATACAGGGGATGCAATTGCCTATATGTATGACATAAACTTTGATGGTCATACCTATTTTTGGCATCCGGATGTAACAGCTATCTTATCAAGTGAAATGAAAGACTTTATTCCAGCAAACTAAAGCAAGAAATGGTGGAAGGTACATTGGAGTACTAAGTGAAAGAAGAAAACTTGGGAATTTATTAACAACAGATGGAGTCATTCCATTTTTTGCCCTTAATTATTAATATGAAATCAACTAACAGCTATAAAAAGAGTCCAATTCGCAAATTGGACTTTTTTTTCGTGTTATTTACTTTTTTCCATAATGGCAAAATAATTGTTTTCCGGATCGGCAAAATTAAATACTTTGCCACCTGGCATATTGACCAATTCGCCAACAGTGATATTTTTATCGGTAAACTCTTTATATAATTCCTCGAGATGATCCGAGAAAAACATAAGCGACGGAGTACCCAAATTTAATTCAGGCTGCATTTTTGCAATTAATTCCTTATTATGTAGGACGATACTCGTTTCTGCTTTCTTAGTTGGAGCAATTTCAATCCATCGCATACCTTGGCCGTTATTTTGATCAGAAAGAACTGTAAACCCTACTTTTTCTGTCCAAAATTTCAATACCTCGTCTTGGTTGTTTACATATAACATAACTTGTCCGATTTGATTAATCATTGACTTCTCTCCCATCCTAAAAGGTCAAAAAAATTGTTTTCTTTTTCATTATACATTTGATTATAAAGGTCTAAACCATAAATTGTTCAATAATGGCAAGAAATAAACTAATTCTTAAAAATAAATAACAAATGACGGACAATATTTCCTCCGCCATTTGTTCTGGGAGTTCGTTACGCCCCTGGTGAACGGTTTTCAAATTCATAATCAACCGGTTGAGGAGCAACTCTCGAATGCTGTAAAGCTGGAGTATCAGGACGCGCAATTTGATAGACGGCTGCACCAACAATTTCAGCTGTTTCTTGCAGTTTGTTTTTGTCAATTTTATCAATCGTATCTGCCGGCGTATGATACCATGGCTCTAGCGGCGAGTGGATAAATAGAGCTGCCGGAATTCCAAGCTCATGGAATGGCTGATGGTCACTGCGTCCCAGCTGGCCATACGGAACAACTTCACCCAATGCCGTTCTTGCACCTGCCGCGGATGCGAGATCGGTGACAGTATTTTTCTTACCATCAATCGTATACATGATTAACCCGTTGGCAGCATGATCACCCCCGGCATCCTTACTGCCGATCATGTCCATTTGGAAATGGGCTACAATTTTATCCGCTTCTTCATCAGTTAATGTGCTGGCATAGTGGTAGGAACCTAAAAGACCCTTTTCCTCGGAGCCGAATGTCACAAAACGGAGTTCTGTATCAATCGGCATGTTGGACATGACTCTGGCAAGTTCTAATACCGCTGATACACCGGAAGCATCATCGTTTGCCCCAGGCCCGCCTGGTACAGAATCGTGGTGTGCGCCAATCATAACAATTTGACCGGTATCTTTGTTTTTATGCGGTTTCATTTTGGCAATAACGTTATAGGAGGTTTTTTCAACAAAACCTGAACCAGATACTTTTAATTGAGCTGTAAATGACTCAGATTCTAATTTCTTTACTAAATCCAAACCTTGGGCTCTCGTAATGCCAACTGCCGGAATATTTTGACCATAGCTGGCTTGGCCAAATGCATTGGATGTACCGGTATTGTTGTACATTATGACGCCAACCGCTCCTTTATCCAACACATTTTGGATTTTTTCAACAAAGGGATTATCGCCGCGTTCAATCAAGGCAATTTTCCCTTTTACCGAATCCGGTACTGTGCCGGGAAGTGCTTTACCTGCGTTCACCACTTCTGCGATCGCTTCACCGCTAAATGATCCAGAAAAAACGTATGGCTTTAGATTTTGTCCGCCAATTTCTAATACTCCACTTACATTATTTCTTACCACATCATAGAATGGAAAAGGCTGCAGCTCAGTCTCATACCCGTATTTTTCAAACTGGCTTTTTATGTACTGTGCTCCCTTTAGCTCTCCTGGAGTTCCTGCTGCACGAGCTTCCTTCGATAATAGATCAATCGTGTTATACATGTTGTCGGCACTAATTTTCTTAATAATTTTGTTGTCAAACGCAGATGCTGCATTCGTGTTTGGCGCCCCGCTCTGCCCCTGTGCATATACTCCATTAACACTTAAGACTAGTCCTGCAGTTAATAAAACTGACGCTACTTTTTTCTTCTTCATTTAAACCCTCCTATTTTTTCTGAAAATGAAAACGTTTCCCGTTGATTATCTTTTAAATGAATAGATTAGTAAACTTCAATAGTTCTACATAAAACAAGAATATTCAACATTTTCAGTAACATTTTTCCTACATAAAGAAGTTCTATAATGTAGAAATTTGTTGGTTAATAGTGAACTAGTAAGAAAATATAGGCATTACTAATCAACGATAATAATCAATATATTTCAATAACAAAAAGCCGGCGCTTCGCCGGCTTCTATATTTCTTTCATTTTTAACAGCTCAAAATTGTTCAAAAATATTTTGTCTTTTTTCTGTTAAAATAAATACACTATAATTTTCAATCATAAAGGGGAGTGTGATTGATTTGTCTATGTCTTTGAAGTCTATTACTCAGGAAAATTGGCATGATTGCATTCAATTACAGGTTTCCGACGATCAGAAATCTTATGTTGCTTCAAATGTATATTCGCTAGCAGAATCGAGGTTTGAACCATCTTTTACGCCGATGGGTATTTATTTGGATGCTAGAATGATAGGTTTTCTTATGTATGGAAAAGATCCGGATGACGGGACGTATTGGATTATCCGTTTTATGATTGACCAAACTGAACAAGGAAAAGGATTTGGCAAGCAGGCACTGGCCCATACACTCACCTTTTTAAAAGAACTGCCCGATTGCAGTTCGACGATTATTCTTGGTGTAAAAGATTCTAACGTTGCGGCTTTAAAGCTTTATCAATCATTCGGCTTTAAGGATACCGGCCGGCGAGAACATGGCGAAATATTGTTAGAATTTGTTATTTGATCTACTGGAACTAGAAATTGCTGTTGCTAAGAAATCGGACACATATAGAGCGCCGAGTGACCGATAATAGCCTAGTCAAAAGGTCAATTAATCTTTTTACTCATGTTATACCAAGTGACACCTCCGTGCTCCGAGTTTGATACACCACTGTTGAGATATCCTTGGCCTTCATAGAAACCAATTAAATTTGCTTTACATGTGAGGGTAATTGTTTCACGTTTGTTCGCTCTTGCTTCTTTTTCAAGATGTCCAAGTAACGCTGTTGCAACGCCGCGTTTTTGAAAATGCGGTGACACAGCGAGTCCTAGAATTGTTTGATGACCGCCCGACGCAGGATTTTCCTTTATTTCACTAAACAGATCATCCGAAATAAAGGCAGCTTTAATGACGGGCCCATTGATTAAACCGACAATTTCCCCTTTCACTTCAGCAACAAAAAAACTATCCGGAATGCGTAGAATTCGCTTTTCAAACGCTTCATTCGTAGCAGCTTCTTCTTTTGAAAAACAGTGTTGTTCAATCGCTGCAAGTACTGGTAAATCGCCAATTTCTGCATTTCGTATTTTTATCATAACTTCTCCTCCCCTTTCCGTTTTTAACAGATCATTTCACCTTTTCTTCCCTCCGATGAATGAATACAAATATACCATAGGGAGAATCGTCTATACACATTTGCCTGTATCCACATAGACTATTTTGTGTTAGACATGAAAAGGAGAGATGATTATGGAACATAAGCCATATGTAAGTTCGAACGCAATGCCAAATAATCCGATAGTAAGTCCGAATATTATGCCAAACCAGCCTACTTTACCCACTAATGTTCTACCAAATATACCCTATGTAGCACCACAAGTGTACCAGCAGCCAAGTTGTTACCCAGCTTATCCAATGCATGATCCTTGTTGTTATCCAATGCATGATCCTTGTTGTTATCCAATGTATAACCCATGCTGTCCACAGCCGATGGTTAATCCATGCTGCCCGCCGGCATATAACCCTTGCTGTTACCCCATGTATCCAGGGTGCTGCTAATCAATTTAAATTTTTAGATGGCAAAAATGATCCACCTCCGTTTATGGTGGATCATTTTTATTTTTCACAGCTTACCGACCTTAAGAAACCTATTTAAACACACCCCATTGTTTTACAACTTGCTCTTCTGCTAAGCGTTTAATTTTTTCACAGCTCATTTCTTTGTTGGCGATAACATTCGTTTGATAATTTTTTTCTTTATAATTTACGGTTACGATTACTTCTATCATCGTGATTTGTCTCCTTTCATAAGCTAATTTTAATAACCAGCTGCTTTTTGAGATTCGGTTCGTAAAAATGTCCGAAGGCTGCGTGGGAGAAAACTGCGAATTTCTTCCTCATTAAATCCAACCTGTAATCTCTTTTCATCCTGGATTATTGGACGGCGCAGGAGTTTAGGATGGTTACTAATTAATGTATACAGTTCTTGAAGTGGCAAGGTTTCAAGGTCCACCCCTAATTCTTGATACGTTTTTGAGTTTGTAGAAATGATTTCATCGGTCCCCTCCTCTGTCATAAGAAGAATGGATTTAATTTCATTTTTCGTAAGGGGGGCTGTTAGCATATTTCGTTCAATGTAATTAATTTGATGCTCTTCAAACCACGCCTTTGCTTTCCGGCAAGAAGTACAGCTAGGTGTCGTAAACAAGGTGACCATTTTTGAACCACACTCCCTTAGTACAATATATAAATAAAGCTACGCTTATATCTCAAATTATACTATTATCAATTTGAGATATTTGTGTTTAAAAATTGTATTTAAAAAATATACAGTTTAGCGACGAATTCATTTTTGGTGCTATTCGAGACTCTTAATTTTTTGCAGAACATTGTTAATTGTAATCTGGTTTAAATAGGCTTGCATATGCTGCTCTGCCTCAACAAAGATTTCATCCATTACACTCTGGGTGTTTGATGAAATCACACATTCTTTTTCAGGATCGCCTGTACACCAATGTGGCTTTAGTGAACCTGATGAAATAGCCAAATAGATTTGCGACAAAGTTGTTTTATCAGAATCACAATTTAATAAATAGCCTCCGCCAATGCCTTCTTTTGTTTTTACAAAGCCTTCTTTCCGTAAAATCCCCATGACCTTACGTATTCTTGCCGGATTTGTACAGACATTTTCGGCGATGGTTTCACTGTTTGCCATATGATCAGGTAAGTTTGCTAATAAAACCAGACTATGCATAGCAATAACAAAATCACTATTCATGTGAATTCATCTCCATTCCTTCTCAACTGATCATACTGTAATTTTAATATATACAGTTAAATTAATCAAGGATTAATATGTGGAAATCAAATGTTATAATTTTTACCAATTTTTCCACAAAAAACGCTATAATAGGACTACCATTGTATCATTTAATGAAAGGTCTGATTTCGAGTGCAAATAGAATTTGGAAATACAACTATACATATTTCGTTATTGATTCATGTTATTTTTTTTGCCGTCATTCTATATTTCCTTTGGAAATGGAGTAAGGAATTAGAGAATCGAAGTTTTACTATTTTCCTATATTTCTTGATTAGCACCCACATCTCACCCCTTTACTCACACTACACTTTAGATGATGGTAAATTTGAACTTTGGTTCCCGCTAGGCTTTGTTGTGATATTGATTTATCTTTATGTAAGAAAGAGAAACCATCCTGCGAAAATGAAAGCAAGTTTATTAGGACTGGCAGTAGCCATTTATAAAATAATTGGTGTGTACTTAGATATGTGATGGTTTAATGAATTCTTTAAAATTTTTTTTACAATCAAATGAAAATCCTCCACTCTTCCCCAATTTCAAAACAAGGCTCTTCCAAATGGAACAAGCACCGAAAAATGCAATAAAATAGAAGTAACAAATGTTCGGTAATGGAAAGAATGGGAGTGATGGACAATTGGGAATTATTAATGGAAAGAAAATGCTTGACCGCATCGATCAAATGAATACAGAAGTTTGGGTTGACGGAGACAAAATCCAAGGCAAGCTGTCTGAGCATCCTGCCTTTAAGGGGATTCTGCAAACAAAAGCTTCTCTTTACGATTTGCAAAATGAGCAGGAATTGATAGAGCAAATGACGTTCAAGTCCCCTGAGACTGGCGAACCGATTGGACTTTCCTACCTGCAGCCAAAAACGAAAGAGGATTTAAGACGAAAACGGAAGATGTCGGAAATATGGGCACGGCACACTTATGGTATGATGGGGAGAAGTCCTGACTACATGAACACTGTTATCATGAGCTTCGCCTCCTCCTCTGCCCTCCTTTTAAAGGGCAAAAAAAATTGTTTTCCAGAAAATATTCTAACATTATATAAGAGAGCACAGAAAGATGACCTTTCCTTTACACATACGTTTATTACTCCACAAATCAATCGTTCTCAGTACAATTTCGATTCTTCTAATGAGCCAATCTCCGCTAAGGTTATCGACCGAAATGAAAAGGGCATTGTGATAAAAGGGGCCCGGCTGCTTGCGACCCAAGGCGGGTTAACCGATGAAGTGTTGGTCTATACAGCACCGAGAAAGTTCATGGACCCGGCCGAATCCTTCGCCTTTACCATCCCTTCCAATACAAAAGGGTTAAGATTTATTTGCAGGGAATCCTTTGTCGGTGGCGAGTCTAATTTTAATCATCCACTAAGCTCCAGATATGAAGAAATGGATTCCATAGTTGTTTTTGACAATGTTTTAGTACCTTGGGATCGCGTCTTCTTTTACGATAATATTGACGCGGCTGTTGACTTCATGTTCCATAGCTCGTTTCACCACTTTGCCACGCATCAAGCCTTGACAAGGCAAATTGTCAAAACAGAATTTATTTTGGGCATTGCAGAACTCTTGGTCGAAACGATTAATGTTAGGGAATATCAACATATCCAAGAAAAGCTTTCTGAAATAATCATCGGACTTGAAACCATGAATGCACTCGTAGAGCAGGCCGAAAATCATGCAGAAATTGATGAATGGGGCTATATGCGTCCAAGTTTACTCCCCCTCCAAGTGGCCAGTAATATTTTCCCTCGAATCTATCCCCGCTTCTGCGAGATTGTTCAACTGATTGGTGCTAGCGGGATGGTCACATTACCATCCGAAAAAGCCTTCGAATCTGAAATTAGTGCAGACCTTAAGCAATATCTTCAAGCAGTGAACAAATCTGCCGACGAACGAGTGAAACTCTTTCGCCTGGCCTGGGATCTAACGATGAGTTCATTTGGAACAAGACAAACCCAATATGAAAGGTATTTCTTTGGAGATCCGGTTCAGTTGGCGAGCAATCTTTACAGGCACTATCCTTTAACTAAATACGTAAACAATATCAATGATTTTCTAGCATAATCGGAATGAATGGAAACGCCCAGTTAACAGTAACTGGGCGTTTCCATTATTTTTATCTGTGATAGCTGTTAACATAATCATTCTTGTTAAAATTTTATTTTTTGGTAAGGTGTGCTTCTTTGTCAAATGCCCGTTGAGTGCTGGTAATCATTTTGTTAACTGCACTAAACAGTGCTTTTACAGACGATGTCATGATATCAGCGTCGATGCCGCAGCCCCAATGAACAGTACCATCCATTGCTGTAATTCCAACATATGATACGGCGTTCGACCGTGAACCAATTTCTAGCGCATGCTCTTTGTAGACTAAATCCTTATACTGAATTGCAAGTTCAGTCTGTAGAACATTGCTGATGGCATCGAGTCTTCCGTTACCTGTTCCAGTAAATTCATGGATCTCACCATCCATCCGGATCGCAACAACCGTTTCATACTGATCATTTTGCATATATCTATATTGGATAAACTCGGCTGGCGTATGAATATTCACATACTCCCTCATAAAGATGTCATAGATTTCAGTTGGCATCAGCTCTTTATGCAAACGGTCTGATACATTTTTAACTTGATAGCCGAAGTTTTCACGCATTTTTGCCGGAAGATCAAGCCCGTAATGCTGCTCCAGTATGTAGCCGATCCCGCCTTTGCCTGATTGGCTATTAATCCGGATAATATCTCCTTCATACTCTCGGCCAATATCCTTTGGATCAATTAATAGATAAGGAACCGTCCAGTACTGGCATTCTCCGTCTTCCCTCCATTTCATCCCTTTGGCAATCGCATCCTGATGAGAGCCTGAGAAGGCCGTAAAGACAAGTTCACCACCGTATGGGTGTCTTTCGTGAACCCTCATTCTAGTCAATTCTTCATACTTAGAAATGATTTCACGGATATTTTCAAAATGAAGCTGTGGATCCACCCCATGTGAATACATGTTGATGGCAAGCGTGACGATGTCGACGTTTCCTGTTCTTTCGCCATTTCCAAACAGTGTTCCTTCGACTCTCTGGGCGCCTGCAAGCATCGCAAGCTCTGCATCTGCCACTCCAGTTCCTCTGTCATTGTGTGGATGAACGGACAGGATGACATTGTCCCGGTAGTTCAGATGATCGCTCATAAACTCGATTTGACTGGCATAGACGTGCGGCATAGACATGGACACTGTCGCTGGAAGGTTGATGATCACCTTGTTGTCTGCTGCAGGCTGCCAAATATCTAGGACCCGGTTACATACCTCAAGTGCAAATTCCATCTCCGTACCCGTGAAGCTTTCCGGTGAATATTGAAATTGGAAGTTCCCCTCGGTCTCAGCCGCATATTTTTTTAGCGACTTCGCCCCTTTAACCGCAATCTCGATTATTTCCTCTTCAGATTTTTTAAACACCTGCTCACGCTGTGCGACGGAAGTCGAATTGTAGAGGTGAACCACTGCCTTGTTGACACCTCGAAGCGCTTCAAATGTCTTTTCAATTATATGTTCTCTTGATTGTGTCAGCACTTGAACTGTTACATCCTCCGGAATCAAATCTTGTTCGATCAATGCCCTTAGAAACGCGTATTCTGTTTCGGATGCAGCTGGAAAGCCCACTTCAATTTCTTTGAATCCAACCTCCAATAGCATTTGAAAATAGTCCAGCTTCTCCTCCAAACTCATCGGGACAACCAGCGCCTGATTTCCATCCCTTAAATCGACACTGCACCATGTGGGAGCTTCCGTAATATATTCCTTCTCCGTCCATTTCAAGCTTTGTACCGGGGGCATATAATAGCCTCTTGAATACTTTTCAACATTTTTCATATTCTCGACCGCCTTTTCATTTTTATCGTCCATTTTTAAAAAAATAAAAAAGCCCATCATCTCATAAGAGACGACAGGCTTTGCCTACGTGGTACCACTCTTTTTGATTCGTTTTAAAACAAAACAAAACGAATCCACTTTACGACACGATTACGGCGGTCAACCGTTAAGGCCTACATTTCAGCCTTACCACTCCCGGGCGAGTTGGGGAATTTATTGACTGTCTTTCACCAGCCGACAGCTCTCTAGACAATAATGGTTCCTTAATACTCCCAATCATCGTGTTTATGATTTGTTTGAAATTTTTTGATTTTTCTCATTCTATAACGGATAAGGAAAATAATCAAGACAAAACGGCAATTCTTTTTGGACAAAAAAACAAAATTGTCAAAATCCCTCTATCCGAGAATAATAAAAAATAGTGACCATTTCATATTAGACGTTATCAAAAAACCATTCAAAAACCCCCGGTTCAAATGAATCCAGGGGTTTTTGAATGGTTATATTAAGCCGCTTTTTTTATTTGGATTTTTTTACCTTTTTTACGCCATTCCTTATATTCAGCAGTTGCCGTAAAAAGCACATCAGTTGATGAGTTAAGAGCTGTTTCGAATGAGTCTTGTAAAACACCAATGATAAAGCCTACTCCAACAATCTGCATCGCCACATCATTTGGGATTCCGAACAAGCTCGCTGCTAAAGGAATCAATAATAAGGAACCTCCTGCAACCCCTGAAGCACCACAGGCACATACAGCAGATAAAACACTAAGTATAATGGCTGTAGGAATATCCACATGAATGTCTAGAGTATGAACGGCCGCAAGTGTCAATACGGAAATCGTAACCGCCGCACCGGCCATATTGATCGTTGCACCTAATGGAATGGAGACAGAATACGTATCCTTATTCAAACCTAAGTTTTCACATAATTTCATATTAACAGGAATATTCGCCGCGGAGCTGCGCGTAAAGAATGCGGTAATTCCACTTTCCCTGATACACTTGAATACAAGTGGGTAGGGGTTTTGACGAATCACGACAAACACCATGATGGGATTGACCACCAAGGCAACAAAGAACATACAACCAATCAATACGGCAAGCAATTGGCCATAGCTTAGTAATGACTCAATTCCATTTGTCGTAATAGAGTCAATCACGAGCCCCATAATACCAAGTGGAGCCAACTTGATTACCCATGTTACCATTTTCGATACAGCATCTGAAAAATTAGTAATCATTGTCTTTGTTGTTTCTGGCGCATTTCTTAGTGCAATGCCAAGGACCACCGCCCAAGCTAAAATACCGATATAGTTTGCGTTATAAATGGCTTTCACTGGATTATCAACAACGTTTAGCAATAATGTTTTGATAACCTCTACCACACCGCCAGGAGCTGCTAAATCCTCCGCACCCTTTGCAAGTGTTAAACTTACTGGGAAGGTAAAGCTTACAATAACTGCAATTAATCCAGCTAAAAAAGTACCTAATAAATAAAGTCCGATAATCGATTTCATGTTCGTTTGCTGACCACTCTTATGCTGCGCGATGGCTGACATAACTAAGAATAATACCAAGACTGGGGCAATAGCTTTTAACGCACCTACAAATAAAGATCCTAAAATAACAACTGGTTTGGCTGCTTCTGGAACCGCTACAGCCAGAATAACACCAATAATTAACCCGATAATGATTTGTTTGACCAGACTGATTTGATTCCACTTTTTCAATAAATTTTTCATAGATGCCCCCCTGCTAGTTTCTTAGATGGATCCTAATACTCACTCTCCACCATTTCAACTAAACTATAAATGATTTCAATAGTAGTATAAAGAATATTTAGATATATTACAATACTATTTTAAAATCATTATAAACTGAAAATTCATAAGATTATAATAATAATGGAGTTACTTTTTATCAATGCTTTTATTACAAGTTTTCTCATGCATTGCTAATACCACTTTTTATAGTTAGTTCCAGAAACTTCCTAATATCAAAGGGTGCATGGAAGACTTCACTTGCTCATTGTAAGCATAAGAGTTCCCACCGAATCTGCATTTCTTGAATATGGATGTCCTTATTGATACAATCACTCTTGCCAACAAAGTATGATAAAAAGTGAGGAAAACTATATGAATGATGTAATCGAAACAATTCTTAATCACCGTTCAATCCGCCATTTCGAGAACAAGGCATTGACAGAAGAACAAATAAAGACAATTGTTACCTGTGCACAAGCTGCTGCCACTTCAAGCTTTATTCAGGCATACTCTATTATTGGAGTGAAGGATCCTGTTAAAAAGAAGAAATTAGCCGAGCTTGCGGGAAATCAAGAGTATGTGGAAAAGAACGGCCACTTTTTTGTTTTTTGTGCTGATCTTTACCGGCATTCCTTGATTGAGGAAAAGGAAAATAAAAACCTAGAAGCATCACTTGAAAGTACCGAAAAATTTATGGTGGCGTTAATTGATACCGCTCTTGCTGCCCAAAATGCTGTGATTGCTGCTGAATCCCTTGGGCTGGGAATTTGCTACATTGGCGGGATTCGCAACAACCTAGAAGAAGTGAAGAACATCTTAAATATCCCAGACCGAGTCATCCCACTGTTTGGGCTGGCCATTGGATACCCAGCCAAAATAACCGATCAAAAACCAAGACTTCCATTTGAACATGTTTACCACGAAGATGAATATGAGCCAAACAGAGAAATTTATTTACAGCAGCTTGATGAATATAATGAAATAATCGCAAACTATTATCTGCAAAGAACGGATGGAGTTAGAAAAGATCGTTGGACAGAACAAATGGCAGCAATGCTTGAAAAGCAGAATCGTATGTATATGAAGGATTTCATTCAAAAAAACAAACTAGATTTACGATAATTCACCACGGGGACAGTTCTCGTGGTTTTTATTAAGGTTCGTAAAGGCCACAAGAAACGTCTCCATGGACTTTAAAAAATGATAATGTAATCAGAAATTCAGGAAAATGTAACCTGATATTAAAATAGCTGAAAACGAATTATGGGATAATCATGACTTCAAGGGTTGTTAAGTTGAAAACCCCTTCTTCATTTATTAATTGATTCTTTTACCAAGGAGTTGCAAGATTTGACACGATTAAGGACGAAAAGGAAAAGAGTAAGATGGCGAAGAGTGTTTGGGGCCCTTCTTCTTTTAGGTATTTTATTAGTTGGCCTATTTCATCTAATTCAATACATAGGTGGAACATTTAAAGCTGTCAACCAACCACTTAAAAAAGTGGAAGGAAAACAACCATTTCAAGGTGAGAAAAATAAATTAGATGAAGTCAATGTTCTTTTATTAGGCAGTGACTCACGTGGAGAAAAACATGCTCGCACGGATACAATTATGGTTGCCCATTATGATCCGCAAACGCATAAAATCAAACTTATTTCTCTAATGCGCGATATGTTGATTTCTGTACCAGAACATGGAAAACAAAAATTAAATGCAGCCTATTCGTTGGGAGGTCCTGAATTACTAAGGGAAACGATTAAAGAAAATTTCGGGCTTGATATCCATTATTATGCGATGGTTGACTTTAAGGGATTCGAAAAAGCGGTCGATCTGCTCGTGCCAAATGGCATTGAAGTAAATGTACCTTACGAGATGTCTTATGGCATAGAAACGAAGTTAGAAAAAGGTAAACAACAATTGCATGGTCAAGAGTTGTTAGGATATGTCCGTTTTCGCCATGATCGATTAAGTGACTTCGGTCGGATTCAAAGACAGCAAGAAGTGATTTCAAAACTAACAGATGAAGCTGTAAGTCTGCATAGTGTTGTTAAACTTCCTAAGCTTTTAGGTCTTACAAATAAATACATAGATACAAATATGGATAGTTCAACCCTTTTAACGATTGGAAAAGACATAGTTACAAAGAAAAGTAGAGACATAGAAACGATACGCATACCAGAAGATGGCAGTTTTCAAAATAAACGGGATGAAGAGCATGGGGACGTATTAGATGTAGACTTCAATCAAAATATAGAAGCACTTAATCATTTTTTAGAAGAATAAGTGCCACAGGGACGATTCTAATGGCTTTTAGTTGGGTTACTAAAGGCCACCAGAACCGTCCCTGTGTTTTCAAAGGACTAAAAAGTATTGAATTTGATTTGACGCGATTGGTGTAATGGCCATAAGGTGATAACCAATACTTAGTAATTGCGATAAGGTCTCCGCACAATTGTGGCGCGGCGGCTCAATCGGGGCGTGGTAACTTTTATAAAGATGAATTAACTCATTATTATTTGTACAGTGAAGCAAGACAACATGTCTTCCTGTCCATGCTTGCCCGATTATAGGTTGAATTTGTATCTCCCTTTTAACTCTCATTTTGAACACCTTCACGAATTGATACAATAGTTTATGACTGAGAATTTGTCCATTGTTCTTGAACCTAACTAACTGTTTTTTAGAAATCCTGTTTTCTTCATTTACCTTCTATTATTTCGTTTACTTCGATTTCGCAAAAATGCTGGAATATCAAGAGATTCTTCTTTCTTATCAGTGTTTTGGTTATAATCTTGAATCTGCCCCCCGTAGCTTACCTGATCACGTTGTATACGTTGTTTTCGTCGTTTCCTTTGATATGGGTTAGATACCTCTTCTGTTGAAGGAGAGTAAGACTTTGATAGGTCTGTATCCTTTTTCTCGGTGAATCCAGTGGCAATTATGGTAACAATAATTTCTTCTGTTAAGCTTTCGTTAATGACCGAACCAAAAATCATATTTAATTCTTCGTGAGAAGCAGCTGCAACGATTTCGGCTGCCTCCTGTATTTCAAAAAGACTTAAATTATGACCGCCAGTAATGTTCATGATTACACCATGTGCCCCATTAATAGAAGTTTCCAATAACGGACTATTTAAAGCTTTCTGGGCAGCTTCAGCAGCACGATTTTTGCCGGTTGCTATACCAATTCCCATTAAGGCCGTTCCTTTATGGGACATGACCGTTTTCACGTCAGCAAAATCAAGATTGATTAATCCTGGTACAGCAATTAAATCGGAAATTCCTTGAACACCCTGGCGAAGAACAGCATCCGCTTCACGAAAGGCATCAAGCATAGGTGTTTCTTTATCTACAATCTCCAATAAGCGATTGTTTGGAATAATAATTAAGGTGTCCACTGCTTCCCTCATCGCCCTAATTCCACTTTCCGCATTATCTGCACGCTTCTTGCCTTCAAAATGAAACGGACGTGTGACCACTCCAATCGTCAGGGCACCAAGCTTACGGGCAATTTTAGCAATAGCAGGCGCTGCCCCAGTACCGGTACCACCGCCCATTCCAGCTGTAACGAAAACCATGTCCGCACCCGCTAATACTTCTTCAATCTGCCGTTTGCTTTCTTCGGCGGCTCTCTCCCCTATTTCCGGATTTGCTCCTGCACCTAAACCTTTAGTCAAGGTGGTACCAATCTGCATCTTTATCGTAGCTTTAGATTGATGAATCGCTTGTGCATCTGTATTAACAGCAATGAATTCTACACCCTCAACTCCATCCTCGATCATCCGGTTCACAGCGTTATTTCCCCCGCCGCCAACACCCACCACTTTAATCTTGGCCAATTGGTTCGTACTTAGATCAAATTCCAACACAATCATTCCTCCCCGTTATTCAACTAAACTTGATTTCACTCTACGAGACATTGATTATATTGTCTAGTTAGGTGATACCTATTTTTAGGTTAAAAATTATTAAGGAAAGATAACAATTTTTTTACAAATTGGTTAATATCAGTTGATTCGTCAAATTATTAAAAATTGCTTGTTATAATGGCTTTATTCGTAGAGAGAGAAATTGAATAGTAATGTTAATGTAGGATGTGAGGAAACGTGGCGGATAGTTTACTTTATATCGGTACATATCTAACAGTTGCACTTGCTCTTTGGTGGCTCATTTCAATCGCTTTTGATCTGTTTTTTAAATAAGGTTTGAATGCCATATGGACGGTTCGGGTAGCTTTTTAGTGAGATAAATATTGGCTACAAGAACCGTTCCTATGGACTTCTTAACACCTTACATATTTGCGCTTGAAACCAAGCTTCCCTCTATCTATTTCCTTTTGAATATTTTCGGTGGCTTGCAGGATGCTGCTTTTTTTCTTGTCCCGCTTGATTTCGACTGGGCCAACTGACTTTGCAGTATCAACCGCCTTCTCATGGAGTGGCAAATATGAAATCGCGACGGTGTAGATAAAATTATTCATTGAGGATTTCGTCCGCTCAGGAGAATCGTGAATCGTATTTTCCACTTGTTCAAGCATACTCGCAAGCTTGCTGGCGCTAAATTCACTGTCCGGGCGATTCCCCAAAAGCCAGCAGTAACAACTCCACCCTGCCGACATTCTAAGTTCTTCACCGCTCGCGATCCATTTATCGGCAACAACTTGCGCAATATCGGTTTCTGCCAAAGTGACGGCCACAACATAATCGGAAAGCATATAAAAATACGCCGCATCTATCCAACGATCAAAATCCGCCTCCGTCATCGTTTTTGGATCCGCAATAATGCCGGCAAAATACATAGCATCGTAGTTACCGGTGGCATAAAGCTCCTCGGCCAAAGGCTGATTTTTCTTGATTATCTTTGCGATCGGCTTCATTGCGCCAGTAGCCACGCCAAATAGCGGCTCGTGTGCACCATTGCTTATGTAAGTCTTTTTCGTTCGTTCCTTACCAAGTGCTTCTAGTTCCTGCATAACTACATCGAAATCCATTGATTTGCACTACCTTCCATACTAATTATGTCCATTGTATTGTAATACCTGTTTTATTACATTTCCAACTTAATACATTCAAGAACTGAATTCCGCAATCCTGCCTGTTTATAGAAAAATGAATGCAAAAAGGGCTTCCATGGACATTTCCAAGAAATTTATTCCTTCGCTTCGTTTTATTTCCTAGTTTATGACACTTCTTTAGGTATATTGTCACAAAACAACACTTAATGTAATACTGTTCATCAAATTAAAATGAATTGTAATGCTATCGTTCTGTAAATGAATCATAAGCCATGTTAGGGTAATATCATGAGAATTTTACAGGAGGTAGCACACAGCATGAAAAATTCTTTTAAATCCTTAGTTGTAGCTGGAGTAGCTACAATAGCGTTAGTAGTACACACTAATACAGCGAAGGCGATTACCCAATCATTCAATCAAAATGAACACAGCCTTCCGGTACATGATATACAAAATAGTTTAACCATTGGAAATAAAGGGCTATTCCAAGATATTTCTATTGGAGAAATCTTGCAACCGCAGAACTTATCCATCCAATTAGCAAAGCCTGCAATAAATGTAGCTGCAAAAGCAGTTGAGTTACTAGCGGAACCATCAAAACATGCAGCTGAGACGTCAAATGATTCGGCAGTAGCAGAAGAAAAAGCGGCTCAACCAATTGATCCTAAAGTGGAGGATCCAACTGAACCTAAAGTGGAAGCTCCAGTGGAACCAAAAGTGGAAGCTCCAGTTGAAGAGCCTGCTACACCAGCAGTTTCTATTTCAGATAAAGAAAAAGACTTATTTGCAAGATTAGTTGAAGCGGAGGCAAAAGGCGAGTCCTATGAAGGAAAAGTAGCCGTTGCAACCGTCGTGTTAAATCGAGTGGAGTCCCCTCAATTTCCTGATACGGTGACAGAGGTAATTAATCAAGTAGTCGGTCATGCTTATGCCTTTTCACCTGTTCAAAATGGTGAAATTAATAAACCGGCATCAGAAGAGTCAACTCAAGCAGTAGAAGAAGCACTAAATAGAGAAGATACGTTAAACGATTCTATATTTTTCTATAACCCTGAAATTGCAACAGATAATTGGATTCGATCCCGTGAAACAGTTGAAACAATCGGGAATCACGTATTTGCGAAATAGTAGGAGAATCATAAAAATGGCGTGCCAAACTGACAAAAGTCAGGGCACGCCATTTTTATGCCGACGGGATGGTTCTCGTGGCTTTTATACATGTTAGTAATGGCCACAAGAACAGTCCTCATGGACGACTATCAAATGTGAAATAGCCACACTACGATTGGTCCTAGAAAGGAGCCTATGATTGCACATAATGTCATCGTAACAGAACTCATCGAAAAGGTAAGTTCACTGTATTCTGCAGCCTTTGAAGTTCCTATCGCATGTGATGCGCTGCCAAGGGCGATACCCCTTCCGATGGGACTATGGATGCGCAAAAATTTAAAGATAGTCGGAGCGGCAATTGCACCAAATATGCCTGCTATCATGACACCTACGATTGCCATCGAGGCATTTCCCCCCAAACCTCTAGTCACTTCAATGGCAACAGGGGTTGTAAGAGATTTAGGGATGATTGAAAGAATTAAGGTATGATTGATCCCGAACAGCTTAGCAAAAATGCCCACACTGACCATTCCAGAAATGGCACCAACCAAAACCCCGCCTACTATGGGAAAAAAATGATTTTTTAAAAAATGACGTTGTTTATACAATGGATATGCAAGCGCTACAACTGATGGACCTAATAGAGAATTAATCCATTGCCCGCCAATCATATAGCTTTTATATGGAATACGAAGAATGAAAAGGATTATGATAATTAAAGTAGTGGCAGTTAAAACGGGAATTAAAAATGAGTAAGAATACCGTTTATAAATTTTAGTCATCACAAAATAAGCGACGACGGTTAGTACAATCATGCAGAATGCGAATAAGAATTCTTGCATTCTTTATCATCCTTTCTTTTTTGTGCTTTTTTCTCAAAAAATTGACCTGCCGTTCCAGTAATTGCAATGGATAAAATGGTACTTAATAGAACGGCTGCAACGAGCAATGCACCATGTATAGAAAGCAAGGAAGAATAATTCATGATCCCGACTGTAGTAGGAATAAAAAATAACATTAATATACTTAATAGAAAACCTGCTCCACTCTCAATGCACTTTAATGGAACTATTTTTAAGCATAAACAAAGGAAAAGTAATAAGAGTCCTATTATACTGCCAGGAATGACTAAGTGAAAAAAGTTATGAATAACAGTTCCAACGAAGGAAAAGATATATAATATACATATTTGCAAAATGATAATGATAATTTTCATGTTTGTGTTGTCCCGATTGGGAACAACGTCCCTTCTTTCTAATAAAATTGGCCATTTTTTATACCAAATGCCAAAAAAAAAGTGTATCATTTATAACGCCTTTTTACAACCTTGATCCCTTAGTGACGGTTCTCGTGGTTTTTATTTGGAATAATATCGACTATAAGAACAGCCCTATGGGCTCTTAGTAATATTAATCAAAATGAGGTTAAAATAGTTTCTTTTTCCCTATCATCGGTTATAATATGAGTAAGTATTGAATAAAGTAAAAAGACCGAACATGCTGGAACATGTCCGGTCAACAATAGACGGTCCCTCTGGAGGGGTCGGCTTTTTGGGCAGAATAATCCACCTGAGCCGTTAACTCAAGGGTGGATTATTTTTTTGATTTAAATGACAGTATGGTTACGATTAGACTGGCAAAACCAATCGCGAGCATTAATGATTCAAACACTGTCATTCAGCATCACCCCCTTCCGTTTGGGAGTGTACCGACCACCCTTGAGAAATCCTATTCTATTGTACTTCAAGTATATCATATCCTCCTTAAAATAGGAACATATATTCGCAATTTCCTAATAATCCTTCTACATTATGTAAATTGAAAAAATACTACATATACCAGTTTGGTAGCCGGATTGAAATGAAAACCGTTTTTTTCTGAAGAGGAGTTCCTCTCTAAGTAAATAAATAAAACGTATATATTTTGAATGAAGGATGATTTAAATGACAAAAACGCTAAGTGGATTACTCATACCCCTTTCAGTATTAATCATTTTCTTCCTAATCTTTCAAATGGGGAAAGGGGATTAAGATAATCCCATTCCTAAACCAGTCGAAATAAAAAAGGCAGATATCAACAGTAAACTCCCCTACACACTTCAAGTAGAAGAATTTGATCAAAAACCGGAAACTATTGCTTATCGAATTTGGTTTGATTTCATGAAAAGTTTAGAGAGCGAGGGAACGATCGTCAATCCGGCCTTTACTAGATTTACTAAGTTATCGGGAGATGAAAACTCTTTTGTCGTTGCGGTCGTTTTTCAAGTTCAGATACCCGAAAGAACACCAGCAATCGATTATGGTTGGGGAAAGATGCAGGAGGATAAAGTTGTTCCTACCATCGTTTGGAAACTAACAATCAATAAGGAAGAGAACTTAACGTACACCTTAACAAACATTGAAAGAACAACCGATACACAAATTGGTCTGCCGCCCGTTGAATCGTGGAAAGAATATCAAAAGAAAGCGGGAATAGAGAAACCATCGGAAAGCATCCGCTATGAAATTAAGGATCAAAATCTTAGGGTCACGTATGATAACGGGAAAAACTGGCGGGAGGTTCCCGTTGCAATCGAAGAATTATTTTTCAGCGAATCCAACAGCGCTGAACAACAATTAGGTGATGGCGGCTATGTGATTACACCGGAAATCACAGCGTTTGTCCTTAACAAAGGGACACGGGTCCTAGTTAGTACGGATAAAGGCAAGTCTTGGAAGGAGTCGTTGGTGTCGGATCAGCTGCCGTTTTTACGCATGCTAAAACTCGGGTTTACGTCTGACAAAGATGGTTATCTGATTATTACAGGTGATAAAACAATGAGTTCGGAAGCACACTTTGTATTTAAAACCAACGATGGTGGTCAATCATGGTATAATGCTGGTTCAGTGGATGATACTCATGCATTAGTGACAGATGGAGGGTTTATTAGTGACCAATTAGGTTTTATTTCCTTTGGTGAATATCGGTTGGAAGAACAGCCTCCAATGCCAAACCTATATCGGACTACTGATGGTGGAGCAAACTGGGAACGCGTAGAGGTTCCAATACCGGAAGAATATCGACGCTACTTCACCATTGCGGAGATTCCAACCTTTCAAGGAACGGAAGGAACTATATTAGTGAATCAAGGTCCACAAGGCGATTACCTTGGCGGAAAGGTACTAGCAAAGTTTACCTCTCAGGATCAAGGGAAAACATGGGCTTTTTCTGGGTTGGTCGATCCAGATGGGGTGCTTAGATAACATAAGATACGATAAGAAACGGTTCTCGTGGCTTTTTGTGAAGATAATAAAAGCCACAAGGACCGTTTCCACGTTTCCTAACTTGGAAATAAATCCGAAGACAGGTAGCGTTCTCCGGTGTCTGGCGCGATACAAAGGACTCTGCTTGATGTTGGCAGATTTTTTGCTATTTCGACTGCGAAATGGGCCGATGATGCTCCTGATGCCCCTACAAAGATCCCCTCTTCTGCGGCAAGGCGGCGTGCCATCACTTGGGCTGCTTCATCCTTAATGAGCAAAATTTCATCAAAAATAGTACGATTTAATATTGAAGGAATAAAACCGGGACCTGTTCCAGGAATTTTATGAGGTCCAGGTTCTCCACCAGAAAGAACAGGAGATCCAAACGGTTCCACTACGTAAATTTTCAAGTCTGGAATCTGCTTTTTCAGCTCTTCTCCAACCCCCGTTACCGTACCCCCTGTTCCTGCAGTCAACACAAGGGCATCTAATTTCCCTTCGAACGCTTCAAGAATTTCAACTGCTGTAGTTTCACGATGTGCATCGGCATTTGCAGGATTCTCAAATTGCATGGGAATAAAACTATCAGAAATGGATTCGGCTAAACGGTTTGCTTCATCAATAGCTCCCTGCATACGAAATTTAGCTGGAGTCAAATGGACTTCTGCTCCATATGCTTTTAAAATCTTCACACGCTCGGCAGTCGCATTATCAGGCATGGTAATAATACAGCGATAGCCTTTCACCGCACATACCATGGCGATTCCAATACCTGTATTACCGGAAGTCGGCTCGATCACGGTACTTTTTCCCGGAATTAATTTCCCCTCATGCTCTGCACTTTCAATCATATTAATGGCAGCACGGTCTTTCACACTGCCGCCTGGATTAAATGATTCCAATTTTATGTAAACTTCCCCGCCAGTTGGCTCTGGCAGTTTATTCAATTTTACGATCGGAGTTTTCCCAATTAAGTCAAGGATTGAACTGTAAAGTTTCAATGCTCTCCCACCCTTCAATGATTTTGAAAAAAATCCCCCATGACTATTCCTTTATAAGTATGTGGGAAAATAGTACGTTTATCCATTCAGAACTTTAACAAAATGTTTCACTATTGGAGTCAAGTTCGCGAAGAAATAGGCTTCATTCTTTGTTTGACGAACATATGTTAACGCAGCTAGATGGCACCATAAAACAATATATTCATAGTGGTTTAGTTGGTATTGTAGGTTATTTTATTATACTTTATTTAAAAAAACAACCTACTAATTTCATTTTTCTGAAATTTTGCTCCCCCATAAAATAACCTAAGGCCCGACTAGCTCCTATCCGCTAGTCGGGCCTTTCACGCGCAAAACTTCTGTTTGTCCCCTAAAAGAACTGTCGCCAAGGACTCCATATAACGTTATTTCATTCCTGTTCTATACTTTTTTTCACTTGAGGATGTCTCTTTTGAATCATGCTTCGCTTTTTCTTCAAGTTGTTCTTCCTTAAGATCCTCAAGCGGTATTGGATCAACTGTTTGCTCACTCTTAAATTTATCAAACAAGCTCTCGTTCTCAGTTGGATATTGTTCAGGGTTGTCCATGTTCAAGTGGGTATGATGAAAATCTGGTTTTCTTTTATTTTTTTTCATATCCTTTCACCTCGATATTTTCAATACCCTATTCTGCAGAATAAAAACTTATTTCGTAATTGGCACCTGCATTTTTGTTTGGATTCTTTTGTTGGATACAATGAGCTTTTTGTTTTGTATACATTAATTTTTTGTAAAATTAAGAAAAAACTACTGGTAAATCCAACCAAATGGGGGTATAATTTACCTGCTTTTATGACTTTTGGACTAGGGGGATTTTATATGACATGGTTTACCAAATGGGCATTGCGGAACAAGGCGGCATTGGTTTTCGCTGTAATTGCCTCGATGATTTTTGGCATTTTTAGTTATACCACGATTCCTATGGAGTTGATGCCATCTGCCGACCAGCCATACGTAACCATTTCAACAGTTGGAAACGGTATGGATGCCGTAAGCATGGATGAACAAGTAACACAGCCGATTGAAAAGGCATTGAACGGCGTAAGAGGAAAACAAAGTGTCGTTGCACAAACAGGAAATAATTTTAGCCAGTTGACCGTCACATTTGAATCGAAAATTGATGTTAAAGAAGCAAAACAGCAAATTGAAGAAAGAATTTCAATGGTCCATCTTCCCAATGGGGTGATGAAACCATATGTCATCAACCTCAACACATCTGAAATTCCGATTGTGGAATTAGGTCTCACCTTTGATAAAGAAATTGGCAATAATGAGCTAAATGTCGTAGAAAACGAGATTATGCCGATGTTCAAGGACTTAAAAGGTGTCGGCAATGTCATCACCAATGGCGGAAGAAATCAACAAGTGATGATTAAAGTTGATCCTGCAAAATTAGCGGCAGCAAATTTCCAGCTTGAAAAGCTTTACACCCTCCTTCAAGGAAAAACTGCTTCCGTTGCCGTGGGCGAACAAACGATCAACAACGAAGCAACAAGCATCATCGTAACAGGAAAATTAGAAACGCTCGATGATCTTAAAAACATCCAGTTAAACAGTAAGACTAAACTACAGGATGTTGCTGCTATTACCTTGCAAGAAGATACCGAAAGCATCATCCATTTAAATGGAAAAAGCTTTATCGACGTTGTTATTCAAAAAGATTCCACCTCCAATGCCGTAACACTTGACAATCAGGTGGAAGACGCAGTAAAAAAAATCAATAAGGATTACAAGGGAACCCTTCAAGCAACGATCGTGATGAATTTAGGTGATACCGTTCTTGATTCCATCAATTCGATGACAAGAGAAGTATTGACAGGAGCCTTATTTGCCACCCTTATAATTTGGTTATTCCTTCGCAGTTTCCGGATGACCCTGATCACGATTATCAGCATACCGTTGTCCCTTTGCATGACGATGATACTACTTTCCTTCTTTGGCGTTACCTTAAACATCCTTACGCTTGGAGGAATTGCCGTATCTGTCGGACGGCTAGTAGATGACAGTATTGTCGTCGTGGAGAATATTTACCGAAGGAAGCAAAATAATGAATTAACCCCTGCCTTTCTTATAGAATCAGTGAAAGAAGTGGGATCAGCCATCACCTCGTCCACTCTGACAACAGTAGCAGTATTCCTGCCAATGCTGATTGTATCGGGAGGATTAAGAGATCTAGTTGCACCATTTGCGATTACGATTACTTGTTCATTACTATCTTCCCTGCTAGTTTCACTGACAGTAGTACCGGCACTCAGCGCCCGAATGATGAAAAGGGTAAAGATGAAGGAACACAAGCCGAAATCATTCTACCCTTCTTTGCTGCAATGGTCGCTTAATCATAAATGGCTACCAATCACGGTAGCGGTTCTCGTTGTAGTCGGGTCTATTGGGTTATTTTTGAGCATGCCCAAAGGTTCTGTCGATCAGAAAGATTCAGCCTACATAGCAATCGGTCTTCGCTATGATAACGGAACTCCATTTAGCGAAATAAAAGATGGGGTTGCGAAAATGGAAGGCATTCTTTCAGAAAAAGATGGGGTAAAAACCCATATTACAGTTGCAGGTGTCAATGAGGATGCGGCACAATATGGCAACCTGCAAGATGCAAACGTTGTTCGATTTATGATTTTTACGAAGGATGGGACAGACTCTGCCAAATTTGCAAAAGACATCCGAAAAACAAAAGACCAGTTTCCAAATGCGGAGCTGACGGCTGAAACAGCAGGCTTGCTTGGAACCAACGCGACGACTGTTTCCATTGATGTCATCGGAAAGAACAACGAAGACATCAAAAAAGCAGCTGATACGGTGAAGAAAGAAATAAACAGCATCGATGGTGTAGAAAAAGTAGAAAGCAACGATCAAAATACAAAACCGACCGTGACCATTCAAGTGGATTCCAAATTATCAAATGCACAGGAAGTCTCCCAATCTATTTATGCAATGATAAAGCCTGCTGTGATTGGAAACATAATGATTGATGGACGAACCACCGCCGTAAAATTAGGAGCAATAAAAGAAATTCAAACGGTCGATGACTTAAAAAATCTGCAGCTGATGACGCCAGATGGCCCTGTTGCTTTATCAAGTATTGCGAAGGTTGAAGAAAGCAATGAGCTGGGGACCATCTTTACAAAAGACGGCCATCATTATCTACAGGTAACGGCTCAAGTGAATCCGGACAAAATGGTAGACGTTACCGGAAAAATTCAGCAGGAGCTACTAACCTGGAACAAAGATGAAACATTCGCCAAAGGGACAAGTGCAGAACTAACCGGTTCTTCGATGCAGTCCTCCGATCAATTAGGAGAACTCGCAAAACTGTCTATGTTATCAATCGGAATCGTGTTTATGATTTTGCTTGTGACATTAAAGTCGTTCCGGGCAAGCATCGCGATCTTGATTACTTTGCCGCTTGCAGCGATCGGTTCGCTATTAGGACTCGTGCTGACCAACTCAAGCATCAATATTTCTTCAGGGATCGGGATGCTGATGCTCGTTGGGATTGTGGTAACCAATGCCATAGTATTGGTTGACCGAATCCGTCATAATGAAGAAACAATGACCATTAGGGAAGCGATTATGGAGGCAGGTATCGTACGACTAAGGCCGATCCTTATGACAGCACTCGCCACTGTATTTGCCATGGTACCGCTTCTGGTTACACATGAATCGGCGATGAGTTTAAATCTTGTTTCAAAGGGACTCGCTGTGGTCGTCATTTTTGGACTCATCGTGTCTACCCTTTTGACGCTGATTATCATCCCAACATTCTATGAATTATTCCATTTCCGGAAAGCCAAAAAACAAAGGCTGCAAGCTAATCAAGTAACAGGAACATTAGGTCAGTAAAGTACCACAAAATGCCATGGGAATGCCACGGAGACGGTTTTCGTGGCTTTTTGTGCGGTTAAAAAAAACCACAAGAACCGCCCCCGTAAATCTATTTTGGAGGTTTTCCACCGAAATAAGTGTTTATTTAGTAGCAGAGAGTATGGTATTATTTTTATTAAAAACAGAGGGGTAATCATATGAATCTAACATTAACACCGACAGAAACTACTAAAACTAAAGCTATTGTCATCAATTCACTTTTCATCGCATTAACCCTTGTTGCCACAATGTTTATCAACATTAAGCTGCCGATAATGGGTAACGGAGGTCTAATCCACCTAGGTAACGTACCTCTTTTTATAGCAGCCATCGTTTATGGCAAAAAAACGGGAGCCATAGCTGGTGCCTTCGGAATGGGCCTCTTCGATCTAATCTCTGGCTGGGCATTATGGGCACCGTTTACTTTTATCATCGTAGGTGCAATGGGCTTCATAGTCGGAATTATTTCCGAGAAAGTACCCGGCAATCGAGTCTTTGTTCACACTTTGGCAATTGCCACTGCACTGATCATTAAAGTTGTAGGCTACTATTTTACCGAAGTGATCCTTTACGGTAACTGGATTCAGCCGTTCGGCTCCATCCCCGGGAACATTATGCAGGTGGCAATCGCAGGTATCATAGTAATACCTCTCGTAGGACGCATAAAGAAAAGAGCATACAAATAACAAAATAAAAAGAAAGTTTTACTATAAACATTGAGGTCACACCCATGGACACAAAAACGTGCCAGGCATCACCTAAAATTAGGGAGATGCCTGGCACGTTTTTTATAATATCCACATATTTTGAAACTTCCTAAACTTCTAACCCAGCTATTCCGATGCCGCCGGGTCCAGCGTGGGTAGATATCATGGCGCCAGCTTGAATCCATGTTACATTTTTGAAACCAGTTTCTTTTGCCAGATTATCCATCCTCTGTATGATCTCTTCATCAAGACCAATCGAGTAAAGTAGATAAAGTTGTCCTCTATCAATGTCGTATTGTTTTACATAATCCCGGAACAGTTTTTCTGAAACTAGATCCATTTTCCCACGATACTTTTTTGTTGAAACAAGATTTCCATCAATTAATTCAATACGCGGCTTTATTTTTAATAATGCCCCTCCAAGATAAGCTAGATTACTAACGCGCCCGCCGGCTCTTAAAAATTCTAAACTGCCGGGAACGAAAGCCAATCTTGATTTAGGAACCTTTGATTCAATCTTCTGTACTAATTGGCCAGGGTCAATGGAAGGCTCATTCTCTAATACAGAAACTGCATACATCACAATCGCTGTTAATCCACCTGTTACGTTTAAAGCATCAATTAGAAATATATCAGCCAAATCTTCCGTTGCGATGATTGCATTTTGGAAGGAAGAAGAGGCCTTTGAGGTATATCCAATATGTATAATGATGCAGTCAGGAAAATCATTTTTAATCTTCGTGAAAAATTCAAGATACTCATGAGAATTGGTGGACGTTGTAGATGGGATCTTTTTGGTCCGGTCGTAATAATCATATATATCGGTTACTGGTAACGAACCATCTAAATAATCCTGTCCATCCATGATCACGTGCATCGGAACCACATGTACATTATGTTTCTCAGCAAATTCTGCTGGTAAATCCGCACCACTCTCTGTCGTCAAAATAATTCTTCTCATCCATATCCCTCACTTCAAAATAAAAACCCATTACTCTACTATACATGAAAAAGTGGCATAGGGGGCGGTTCTCATGGTTTTTAATAAGGTTACCGACCGCATTTGATTCATTAAAAGATTTCTTTTATATAAGTAAAATTGTTTAGAAATTCACTTTCATTGATTAATATCCTATTTGTTAAATCTTCCGTTCTCAAAACGAACTCTTTCACTCCAATAAATTCTGATTCACTAATCAAGTAGAACTGTGTTCCTCTTTTAAAGCCATTAAACTGCTTTTTTAGTCTATAAACTTTCATTGATTAACCTCTTAATGCGTTTTTATATCTAACACACCTATTATAGTATGCTGAACGATTAATTGGAATTCACATTTGGATTAGCACCGCTTTTTCATTTTTCTAATGATATTGATAAAATTAGTAAAGGACTCTATTTCATTTTTTGGCAGGATTTTCTGAAGTTGAAGTAGAAATCATTTTTTACCTCCTTAGAAAAAATGTAGAAAAATACCAGGAATTTGTAAAAAAAGAGAACAAGCGAAATTATTAATGACATAAAGGGGCGAAATATGAAATGACTACCACTCTAAAAAAGTGTTCGCTTGACGATTTACTTAAACTTCAAGAAATTAAGAAAATGGGGTTTGTTCAAACCGGAGCACACTCTTTTTATATGGGCGATGAAGAACAAATAGACATGATCATGACTAAGACTCTTACATAACATTATTAAAGGGTGTACTTCAATGAAATTCTAGTTAGAAAAATAACTAAAATTCTAAGAAAAGATTCAGAGAGGAGAAAAAAACATGTATATTCCTGCCCATTTTAAAATCAAAGATGAAACAGAGGCCTTCGACATTATCAAGGAAAATAGTTTTGCGACCCTTATTTCTCAACATAATGGAATGCCTTTTGCGACTCATTTACCGTTAAATCTAAACAAGGATCATTCTTACTTATATGGACATGTTGCGCGTCCGAATCCCCAGTGGAAAGATATCGAAAATCAAACGGTCTTAGCTATTTTTCATGGTCCGCATTGCTATATCTCCCCATCTTGGTATGAGACGAACAAAGCAGTTCCAACCTGGAATTATGTGACCGTTCATGTTTACGGAGAAGTCGAACTATTAGAGGATGAACAGGAGTTAATGAGCTCCTTACATGATATGGTATTGAAGTACGAAGATCCTGATAGTTCCTACAATTTGCTAGACGTAGATGCTGAGTTTCTCGCTGGTATGAACAAAGGAATTCAAGGATTCAAAATTAAAATTAACAAAATAGAAGGAAAAGCAAAGTTAAGTCAAAACCATACCTCGCAGCGACAAAAGTTAGTTATTAATCAACTGGAACAGATTTCACGAACAGATGAACAGCAGATTGCATTGTTAATAAAAGCAAACCAAAAATTATAGTAGTTTAGTAGCAAGAATTTCGAAAGATTATTCTTTACCTAAGTAGAAAAGGAGCCAATCGATGACTAAATCGAATGACTCTTTTTCTTTAAAAGATCTAATTCCTCCACTTTTTTTAAATAGTTTGGAGTGATTTCGGCTTTAGGCCTCTTGGTTACTTTTTCTTTTTTTCTTGAGCCTTTAATGCTACCCTTTCAAGTCCGTCTTGCGCGAATTCTACATCTGTTGTTGGCATTGCTGGATTATTCCTTATTTCTTTGTTCTTCTTTTTAGACATTTTTACACCACCTCTACCAGTTTGCGTTTGTGAATTGGTAATTCGCTTTTTTAGTTTGGATTCTTTTTTGCAGACTATACAATTCAAATGATTTGTATTTCCCTCAAAACCGACTGGATAAAATATACGTACCAAAATGCTACATCATACTAAATCTTCATATATTAGTTCTTCTGTTAAAATTTATATTAGAAATATATTTGCAAGTAAAAAATGTATCTTGTATTAATAAGGTCATTTAGTGAAAGGAGATTTTTTGATGAATTCTATTCGAAATATTTACTGTGTTGGCCGGAATTATGAATCACATGCAAAGGAGTTAAAAAACGAAATTCCCACTTCCCCTTTTTTGTTTTCTAAACCGACGCACGCTTTGGTGGAGACAAGCGGACAAGAGATCGAGTTGCCTGGTGATCGTGGTTCTATTCATTATGAAGTGGAGTGGGTTGTACATATTGCGAAGTCATATGAAAAGGGAATGAAAGTGGAAGAACTCGTTGATCGTATGGCGCTGGGGATAGATTTTACTCTAAGGGATGTACAAAGTGAGTTAAAGAAAAAGGGATATCCTTGGCTACTTGCAAAGGGTTTTCCACACTCTGCTGTATTGACTCAATTTATTGAATTTCCGGGTTTAGAAAGATGCAAGCAATTCGATTTTGCTCTTCAGAAGAACGGGGAGGAAGTTCAGCGAGGGAATATTCAAAATATGATCTTTGATTTACAGACTATAATTGATTTTTGTGCGTTACATTTTGGTCTAGGAAAAGGAGATATCATTTTTACAGGAACGCCGGAGGGTGTCGGGCCAGTTGCGGAAGGTGATCGATTTGCTCTTAAATGGGGAGAAAATACACTTGGAGAGTTTTCTGTTTCTTTGAAGAGTAAATAAACAAAACGTCCAATTAAAGAAGACTATAAGGACCTCCAATGGAGGTCCTTCATAAGATCATGTTTATCTTACTCTTTTTTTGTTTGAATTTTTCCGAACAGTAATGCGTTAAAAAAGGTTTCGTCAATAAAATAGTGATCCCTTAATTCTCCTTCTAATTCATAGCCATTCTTTTCAAGAATCCTTGCAGAGCCAACATTTGCATCCACCACACTGGCATGGAGTTTGTGCAGATGAAGGGATTCAAATGCGAAATCACTAATCATGGCCACACACTCCGTACCATAGCCTTTCCCCCAATGGTCTCGATGAAAAACATAGCCGATTTCTGCGTGGTTTGCTTCATGATCAAAATTGAATATCATCGCTGTTCCGATAATTTCTTGAGTTGATTTTTGAACAATAGACGCATATAAATGCGTACCTGCTGCCTCACGGTTTACCATCGTTTCAATAAGTTCTCTCGTATCATCCAAACTGTTCATTAAATTCCAGCCAATAAAACGTGAGACTTCCATATCTGATGCATAGTGATGGATTTCTTCAGCATCAGTTGTGCTTAATTCCTTAAAGGAGATATGTTTACCTTCCAATGCATGAAATAAACTTTGCTTCATATTCTCGACACTCCCTAAACAATTAATCACGATAAACTTCCTAGCTACTTTTTGATCGCTCTTGTTGCATAAAAAGTGGGGACATTAAATTCATGAAGTTTACCTGAACCATTTGTATCTTGGAAAATATCCGTTAGGATAAAGCCTGCCTGTAATTGTCCCCCTATTTGTTCCTCAATCGTGTGTGAAAACTGGATGCCCCAGTCATTTTTTAACGATTTTTCATATAGCTCGGGATCCTTCAATGGATTAAATGGCAGTTGATTCGTTAGTGTTGTTTCTTCTTCATCAAATAGATAATTAAAACCGTTATCTAATCCAGCCAAGAGGATTCCGCCTTTTTTCAACACCCGGTAACATTCTTTCCAAATCGGCACAACATCCTCCACATAACAATTGGAGACAGGATGGAAAATCAAGTCGAACGATTCATCCTCGAATGGTAACGGCTTGGTCATATCGGCCCTGACTGTGTTGATTTCATAATTCTCTCGTTTTGCTACTTCCCTTTCACTTTCCAATTGCTTTTCTGAATAATCTAAAACCGTACAGTTTGCCCCTAATGCCGAAAAGATTGGCATTTGCTGACCACCGCCGGAAGCTAAGCCAAGGATTTCGGCACCTTTGATATCGCCAAACCATTCCTTTGGAACAGGCTTGGTCGGAGTTAGAACCACAAACCAATCATGATTTTTCGCTTTTTCAAAAATCTCATGACTTATCGGCTGTCCCCATACCCAACCTTCCTCCACCCACTTATCAATCGTTTTCGAATTTAGTTCTATGTATTTTTGGTCCATCTAAGTTTCACACCTTTCCAAATCAACCAGCATTCTTCCTTTATGTTTAAAGGAGTAAGTACATTTCAAATTGTTTCAGTTCCCCTTTTTTAAACCCTTTTTTCTTTAAAAATCCTTCAAGCAGACTGTTATTAGGAAAACCTGCCGACATTCTTGTGAGATGGAGGTCTAGAGCGGCTGTTTGCAAAAGCTGTGTACCTGCTCCCTTCCCTCTTTCCTTCTTATCAACCATTAAAAAATGTATCGTTCCGGCTGCTGAAATGGCTAAACATCCTGCCAGACGGTCTTGCATCATAGCATGATAAAAATAGGTATTATTTGTTTTTTCAATAAAGTCGAGATCATTCTGCCAATTAATATGATAGTCCCAGTTTTCCGCTGCTTGCTTGAACTCTTCAAAATCGATTCGATTAATCGAGAACTCTGAGCGAAGTTTTTCAAAGTTTGATACATCTGCAAGAGTATAATAGACAATATCATAGATCTTCTCATATCCTAGTTTTTCATAAAATCGGACCGCCCGATCATTGCCGACAATCACTTCTAGAAATAACTGCTTACAGCCGTGTTTCACTGCCTCTTCTTTGTGAAGTTCAAACAATCTTTGACTGATTCCCTTGCCTCTATATGCTGGATGAACCGCCAACGTTCCGCATCTCATCGTCTGGAAACCTTCATAAATCTTCAGCCCACCTAGAATAACACCAACAGGTTCATCCTGATCAAAGGCAATAAAGGAGTTCTCTCTCCTATTCCCTTCCGGACCAAAGAACCTTGCGAGGAATACATCCTCAGAAATATCCATTTTAATAATATAATCGGAAAACCCAGTATGGAAGGCTTGGTAGATAAACCGATCCTCAACTTCTGTACAGCAGTAATACTGAATGCTATTTTCTGGTTTCAATTGGCTTTGTTCTCCCCTCGAAATCGTTATTTGAAAAAGACTAATTATAGAAGAATCCTTGAGTAATAAATAATTCGGTGTTTCTTTTAAAATTCCTACATGAATTTCAAGAAAATCACTAGATGAAAGAACAATCATGAATGATAAACGAACGGAGAAAGCCCCCGGTCCATTCGAGAACAGGAGGCTTTGTTTGTTGGTGGAACAGAAGTCTTTTTGCTAATACTACGGTTGCTCTGCTGGGACGTTCACTTGGAAAGTAACACCGAATTTGTCCTTTACTTGCCCATACAATGGACTCCAATCCGTCTTCTGGAGTGGCATAATGACTTGTCCGCCGTCTTCCAAAGCGGTGAAGATTTCTCTGGCCCTGGCCTCTTCTTTTGGATGGATGGCCATCTGAATCGTATTACCTGGCTGATAAGGCATGCCTTCATATGTATCGCTGAACATGAGATCTGCTTCTCCGACTTTCAAGTGTGCGTGCATCACACGATTCTTCATGTCATCCGTTAATGGATAATTCGGGTCCTCCGGCATATCTCCGAAAGTCGTGATATCCATCACTTTCCCGCCAAGCGCTTTCTCGTAAAAATGGACTGCTTCTCTCGTATTACCGTTAAAAATCAAATACGGGTTCAAACTAATTGACATCTTTTAACAGCTCCTTAGTTCTAATTTTTTTTACAATCCTTTGCATGTTCCATGTGGCAATAACCACCAACTATTATTACCTTAAACATATTTTATAACACAAAACGTACGTTCGCAAACAAGAAAGAGAAACACCAAATTAAAGGAGTGCATTAGCAATTAATTTATCAAACTTACGAATATCAACACCCTTTTTAAGATTTACCTTAATGTGGCCTGCCCTGGTCCATAATTCAACCTCTGCATTTACATCAAAGAAACTCCCCGCATTCTCCGTTGACCACATATTGATGGATGAATAGGGCAATGAATAAATCTCAACCTTTTTCCCTGTTAAACCTTGAGCATCTCTTACGATTAATCTCTTATTAGTGAAAATCGCACTATCACGAATGGTTTTGTAAGCAGCCATTGCTACTTCACCATCCACTAATAATTCATTCACATCATTTGGAATCGGACATTCGGAGATGAAAGTCCATTGCAGAATTGCCTGAGTTGCAGCCATAATTAACGCCTCCTACATAAATTTTTCTTCATTAGTATTACATTCTGTAAATATTTGATAAAACCTTTTTCTTCAAAAATTTATTGACCTTTTATTCCTTCAGTAATTCATCTATATATCTTATTGCTCCACTAAGCCGATTCACGTAATCTCCATGCAAGATTTGACTTCTTGTGTGTTTAAAAGCTGTATAATTTCGGCTCTAAGGATTTTATTCGTTATAGAAGATTATCCGTTCGTTCCATTAACAGAGCCTTTCTAATTAAAAATGATAGGAAAAATAAATGTAACGAAAGCTGCCCAAAGTCCGTAAACCGGCAAATACTTAGTAACGGCATCTTGGATCGCTGATAGCCCGGATTTGTTTTGTAGAAAACGAATATAGGAAATCATAATCCAAATTAGATTTGCACAGATAAGGATGTTTACTCCTAAAACAGCAAGTCTATTAGGCGTAATCCCATAAGAAGAAAGTCTGAAAACGATGGCTGACAAAGCCACACTGTCAAAGATAAGCGCAAGAACAATTAAGGCAAAATTTATATAATCTGAAATGTTCTTTTTCTCGTCTGAATCGCTTTCAGTAATAGAAAATATAGTAACGGCCAAGACACCAAGAAGTATTCCGTTGAAGGCTATCAGGAAATTTCGGTCTAAGAATGGATTTTTTCCGACCCATATAACCGTTATAAGATAGACCAACAATGTGACCAAGACAAGAGGACTAAAAATTTTAGCTATATATGGTGTAATATTCTTAGCAAGTTTAAGATTCATTGATACCAGGTATGCGGCCACAATAGCAAGAGCGGCAGCACCAAATAAAACGACATTACTAAAATAGAAGTCTTCTATATCCAAGCCAACAAAGCTAAATAACTGCATAGTTAATGCGGCTAGCACCATTCCGCTAACTGCCATACTGGCGTAGAGAATACAAAATTCCAAATTAAATTTAATATAGGCTAATCTTGAACTGCCTTTTGCATATTCATTTCCTGTAAATGCAAGCCCTACCAATACCCATAAGAATATGGGAAGGTGTAAATAAGCAAGGGTAATACTATCTTTATTATTTAATGGCAGCATATTAAGAAAAAACCCGGAAATTAGGAACAACGCTGCAAGGGAAAAAACAACACTTTTTTTCGGCGTATTATAGTAAACAAAATAGGCGGCAATAAAGGGAATTATACCAAAGGCCAGGTTAATTGGAGCAATTGCCTCCTGTTCGACAAAATGGAAAATGATCCTGATGCTTATCCCGGCCAGAATGGATAAAATGCCCATGAATAAGAATCCTTTTTGAAAGAAGGAAGATTTTTCTGTATGTGCCTTCTCCTTGAAATGCAATCTTTCATACCAAACGTCAAGAACCTGAGAATCAGGATTTTGTTCCCATGCGTGTGAGAATGATTTTTTAAAAGTTTTCGGGTCTTTTCTATACATTTTCTCCAGCTCATGAGGATTGGCCATATTTTCAATAATATAATTGTTACTGTCCATAGTTATACCTCCGCTAATAATTGCTATATTAAGTTTCCTCCACAATGTTTAACTGTCTTCGTCACTTTTGTATTCTAAAATATCTCCAGGCTGACATTCTAAAGCCTTACAAATTGCCTCTAAAGTGGATAATCGAATCGCTTTTGCCTTTCCATTTTTTAAAATAGAAAGGTTCGCCATTGTTATTCCAACCTTCTCCGATAGTTCTGTTACGCTCATTTTCCTTTTTGCTAACATCACATCAATATTGATTATAATTGCCATTGTTATTCACCTCAGACCGTTAGATCATTTTCCGATTTGATATCAATTGCTTCTTGTAAAAGTTTTTGGAGAACAGCCGCAAAGACTGCGATCACCATCGAAGCAAAAGGAACCACCAATCCGACAAAGATAACTCCTGGTGCGTCGTCTACTTCAGCAAAGATATAGAAGAGCGGCCAAACTAGCACATGCAAAATACTGATTGTGATGGCACAGTATTTGATTTTCTTTAAAGCACTTACAGATAAATCGGAGAAAGCTTTATTTTTGTCAATATAACGTAAGAGTTTGAAGGCCTGATACAAAGCAAAGTAATAAGGTATCGCCGATGCATCAAAAACGATGAAAACGAGATATTTTATTAAAGCAAACTCTGGAAGCAATTTTGCTGCAAGTTCCGCCATCTCTGGCACCAAAAAGATGCACAGAGCAAGAACTGGGACTCCCAAAAAAATAACAGCTATTTTTAAAAACAATGTCCTTACTTGTTCCATAAAAAGCACCTCACTAAATTATTCTGTTTTGATTTTAATATATTATTTATCGATTTACAATAAATTTTTATTAATTTGTATAATGTTTTTATTGATATTTTATTGTTAGACTTTTTATACATATTCTAATTGAATGAAATATTACCACCTGAACTAAACCGCTCTTTTAGAATTAGCAGCAGGACATCCTGTTAATTTAATGGACCACGATAAATCAATTCATTTCCCCTATTCCTACATTTTGATCTTTTATGAAATGAACAAAAAGTTTAGGAACAAAATAAAAAAGCTATTCCCTTTTCGAAAAAGGGGACTAGCTTTAGTACCAGAATTAAATTAAAATTTTTTAACCCTAATTGGACTTACCATTAAAATCGCTAGGATGAGGGTAATCCATGCATTGCTATATGAAAAGAACCCCATTCCAGCCAATGGCAATCCAGCCGCTGGTATGGGTAATCCTTTAAAATACCCAATGGTCGGCTTAACACTAAACCTAGCTAATCTTAATGCTCCCATCGTTGGAAAAATGATAAATGCTAAAGAAGTTAAGATTGATGGTGCTGCTATAGAATGAAATAGAAGCGCTGGAGCTACTCCGAAACTCACAATATCCGCTAAGGAATCCAATACAACACCGAACTCACTGTTCACTTTTAATGTTCTTGCAACCCTTCCATCAAGAAGGTCAAAAACAGCGGAAAAGAAGATTAAAATGGACGCTACTTCTATAAATCCACTCATATTAAAGGTTATGGATAGAACTCCGCACAAAAAATTTCCAATTGTAAATAAATTAGGTACAGCTTTTACGATCTGATGGAACAAGGTAGTCCCCCTGACGTTAACGAATCATTCCATTTATGTAGCATTTTCTAAATAACCTAACCTTATGCTGAAAATACCCATTTTTTCATTTTAATGAAATATTAATGGTTTATTAAGGGGAAAAGACAAGTTTATTTTATATAGTTAAAATGCCCATTTAAATCGAAAGAAATTGAATAGAAGGGATGGCTGTTAGTTGAGTAAAAAAAGTCTCATTTCAGAATACGAAACGAGACCTAAAAATTTCAAATGATTTAGTGATAATAGCGAATGTTGTCATTAATGATTTAAGCATTTTATTAACCTCAAGGAGGGTTTTTAATGAATTACAAATTATTTCACGCTATCAATCAAAATGCTGGCCATCATCCTTTTTTAGACGGATTAATGGCTTTCGTTACCAAAGATGCATTGATTGTTTATACAGTCGTTCTCCTTCTTATGTGGATTTTTGGTAAAGAAAAATATAAATACGCTGTTGTGTATGCTGCTATAACTGGTGCAATCGCTTTATTCATTAACTATATCTTGGGACATATCTATGATGAACCTCGTCCATTTGTGACACATCATGTTAACCTATTGATTCAACATGCAAAGGATTCTTCATTTCCAAGTGATCATACAACAGGTGCATTTTCACTAGCACTTGCGGTAGTAATGCGTCATCGTAAAATTGGTTTTGGAATGCTATTATTTGCAATACTAACAGGGATCTCCCGTATTTATGTTGGGCACCATTATCCTTTTGATGTGCTAGGAAGCATGATTGTAGCACTGTTGACCAGTATGCTTGTATATAAATTCAGTTCGGTATTTGAACCACTTGGTCGGATCATAATTAGTATCTACAACCGAATTCCACTGGTTCCAAAAACCGAACAAGGCCTTTCAAAATGAGGATCCCCATAACTGGTTTTACCGATAAATAAAAAAACGTAATGGTTCCAGTTTACTAGTACTGGCATCATTACGTTTTTATTTATTTTCTACGGTTCAATCTTTAGTTCTAGATTGTAACAGCCTAATACATTTATTCAATCATTTCTTTTTGGAAATGTTTGCTTCAAAGTTATTCAGAATGGTAAATAACATCGATTTTGCCCCATTTAAGTGTTGATTTTGATTTACCCATTGTTGGGGTTTCTCAATAAATTCTCCTTCACGAATTTGGCTGCCAAACATATGCTCCAAACCGTCAATCATCTCTCCTGTGAATTCAGGATGAAATTGCAGCCCTAAAACCCGGTCCCCGTAAGAAAAAGCCTGGTTTGTACAGCCGCTATTTGATGCCAAACGAATGGCGCCTACTGGTAGGTCAAAGGTATCACCATGAAACTGAAATGCAATGAGAGATTGAGGTACTCCTGTAAAAAGCTTGGAATTTCCCGCTTCCTCTGTTTTTTCTACTGGCCACCAGCCAATTTCCTGGTGAGTATGAGGATAAACCTTTCCCCCCAAGACATCGGCCAGTAATTGTGAACCAAGACAAATGCCCAATATCCATTTTCCCTGATCAATGGCCTCACGAATAAATTGTTTTTCCTGAATTAACCAAGGAAATATAGATTCCTCGTAAGCTCCCATCCTGCCGCCTAAGATAATCAACAAATCAAACTGGTCCATAGAAGGAAAAGCCTCACCATCATACATCCGAGTACGAGATAATGAATACTTTTTCCCATTTACCCATTCCTCTATAAACCCCGGGGTGGCCAATTCGTCATTTTGAATAAAGTGGATTTTCATTTGTTCTTCTCCTTGCTGCTAAACTAGCATACTTAGAATCTCGCAGAGAAAATATTCCGTTCCCAATCACTTACATAGCGTGAATATTTATCCCATTCCGTTCTTTTTATTTTAATAAATTCTTCCCAAATGGATCTGCCGATGGTTTGGGCCAGTACAGAATCTTCTGCCAAACAATCAATCGCTTCCTTTAAGCTTCGTGGTACCCAGCTGATCCCTCGTTCCTTTAATTGAAACTCACTTGCTGCGCTTACATCAAATTCAATTGGCTCACCGGGGTCAATATTATTTTGAATCCCACGTAGTCCTGCTGCAACAATACAAGCCGCTAGAAGATATGGATTGGATGTTCCATCTGCTCCTCTGTATTCGAACCGCCTCGCCCTTCTTTTCTCAGGTATGCGGACTAAAACGGAACGATTACCTGATCCATAACAAATATGTGCGGGCGCCCATGATCCCGGCTGCATTCTTTTATATGAATTGACACTTGGCGCACCAATAGCAACAAGCGATGATCCATGCTTTAACAAGCCCCCAATGAAATGATAGGCCTTTTCCGACATATCCAGTCCACGGTGATCCGTTGTATCCTCGAAAAGATTTTCCCCCGTTTCATCATATAAGCTGATATGGACATGTAGTCCACTTCCGGCTAAATGTTGGAAAGGCTTCGGCATGAGGGTTCCCACCATTCCTTTATCACGAGCAATTTGTTTGAATAAGTGCATAAATGTCACTTGATCATCTGCAGCTTTTAAAGCATTCGTATACTTTAAGTTGATTTCTAGCTGCCCAGGGCCAAATTCACTTGATAACTGTTCTGTTTCTACCCCCATGGCTTCCAATGAGTGAACAAATTCTTGAATAAAATCTTCCTGAATATCAGCCCCTTCTGTAGAAAAGCAATGGCTGTTATCGGCAGGAACAAGCTGTCCATCGATTTCTTTTAATAAATAGGCTTCCTGCTCAAACGCCATATTCATTTTTCCGCCGAGAATGGATTCCACTTCATTTAACAGCCGCTTAAATGCACTTCGTGGGCATCCTGGCCATGGATCCCCGTTAATATCCACCAAATCACAAATCATCCGCGCGGTATTTTTTCGATAAGGAAGGATAGCAAATGTACTCGGATCTGGAACAGCAAAAAAGTCTCCATCATTAGGGCCGTAGGCAGGGTTCGGAATATATTCATCAAATACATCGAAACTCATTATCGCAGTACTAAAATTAATCCCTTTTTCCATCGCATTCATTAATTGGGCGGGCCGAATCGTTCTACCGCGGGTGACACCTGCATAGTCGAGAAATTCAACACGAATAAATTCCACTTTTTCTTTTTCAACAATCTCTAAGACCTGTTTTTTTGATAACATTATTTTTCCACTCCATTTTGTAATCTGCTTAACACAGCAAATGTAAATAATTCGACTCCCAGAGGAATAATCGATTCATGAAATTCAAATTGGGGGTGATGCAGATCGTAATTAGGCTTATGGTCCTGCGCTGTTCCTAATCGAAAATACGTGCTCGGTACCTTTTCAGCAAAAGCGCCAAAATCATCGGCTCCCATGGAAGGTTCCTTTAATTGAATCACCTTATCAGAACCAAAAAGTTCGATTGCACACTCTTCAAGGGCACGGGTAACCGAATCACTATTGATCACAGGTGGATGGCCGAGCTTATAATCGACAATCGCTTTCCCTCCCAAGCTAGATGCGATGTTTTCACACAGGTGTGTCAGTTGCTCTTTCAGTCTATTTCTCGTTTCTTGTGTGACAGATCTTGTTGTTCCTTCTAAAACAACAAGGTCCGCTACTACATTGCTTGCATTGCCGCCGTTAATTTTTCCCACATGGACAACAACAGGCTCGACAGGATTACTTGCCTTTGTTACTAATGTCGGCAGTGCCTGGAGGATTTGCGAACTGATCGTTATGGCATCCACAGCTTGATGGGGTCTGGCACTATGGCCGCCTTTTCCTCTGACTTCAATCAAAAAGTCGTCGCAGGAAGCTGTAATCGCTCCATATCTCACTCCGACCGTACCATGAGGGAGATGCGGCCATAAATGAAGGGCAAGCATCCCGTCTAAAGGAGGATTTTCCAACACTCCCAGCTTGATCAGCTGCTCTGCCGCACCATCTGCTTCCTCACCTGGCTGGAAAATACAACGCACTCTGCCTTTTAAGCTGCTTTTCAGCTCGTTAAGCATATAAACCGTACCAAGAAGGATCGTCGTATGCCCATCATGTCCGCAGGCATGCATGATACCTGAATGAAGGGAAGAAAAAGGAAGCCCTGTTTTTTCCTGAATTGGCAGAGCATCAATATCAGCCCGAATCCCAATCGTAGGTCCTTCCCCTTTTTCTCCGACAATGTCTACGAAAATGCCTGTTTCTCCAATTTTTTTAAAAGGAATCTTCCATTCTTCTAAACAGGAGGCAATATATTGTGAGGTTCTAAATTCCTCGAATGAGAGCTCCGGGTATTGATGTAGATGTCGGCGAATCTCGATTAATTTTTCTAATAGATTTTCGTTTAGCTTAACCATATTCTTGCTAATCAATCATTTCATCTCCCTTACATCGTTGTATCTTTACCAGCTTTGAATGATTGACTTTTTGCCTTATAGAAAAAGCGGAACAATACATAAAGAATGGCCATCCCGATGGCTCCGCGCACAAGTGTCATAGGACTTCCAATAAATGTGCCGTAAAAAACAATCCCAATACCGACAAACCCAAGAATCGGAAACAATGGATAAAGCGGCTGTTTCCACGGAAGCATCTGTACTTCCTGAAGGGCCTTTTTTCGATAAAGGATCGCGGCAATCAAGGCAAGAGTCCATGAAACCAGCCATGCTAACACAAGCTGAGTCGATAGTTCAACATAAAGAAAATCCGGATTGACTGATCCTAAAATGACTAAACCGACAGACAAGGCCCAAACCACGATGATTCCATATACAGGGGTTCCTGTTTTCGGATGGATGTGCGCGAAAAATGCAGGTAGAAAACCACTTTTTGCCTGCGCATAAAAGATACGGGAAGAAGCATAAAGCGTCCCCATTAAAATACAAGTGGCTGCTGCAATCCATGCTGCCATATTCATGATAAAGGCACCGGCAACACCAAAGACCATACGTGCAGCCTCAGTGAACGGCGAACTATCCATCGTGATTTTATCCCATGGAATCAATCCTTGCAGGACAGCCTGAGCTGTTGTATACAACAGAAGAAAGGTAATACTTGACCAAATCAGTGCCTTTGGCAGATCCTTTGGATTTTTTACTTCCCCTCCGGCCGTTGCTAAAGTGACAGCACCGAGATAGGCATAGGTCCCAAGTGGAACGGCTGCCCAGAAGCCATCAGTACCATGTGGTAAGAAAGGAGTAAAATGATCAAAATTGATATCCTTCATTCCAATAATGGAAAAAAGCGCCATAACAAGTGTCATAATCACGACTAAAATCAATTGGGTCTTGGCAGCAATCTCAGTACCTAATATGTTTAAAACGGCAAAAATCGTAATGAAGAAGACGGCAAAAAATACCGGCCAAAACTCCCCTTTAAGCTGTGGAAAAAACCACATGGTGAGCCTGCCTAATGCAAGACCAACGCTTCCGCCAGCAATAACCCAGCCAAGAGCAAAGGTAAAACCGGATAGAAACCCCCACCATTTTCCCATAAAGCGTTCAACCCAATGGGACATGGCCCCTGCATTCGGCATTCCAACTGCCAGTTCCCCTAAAGAGACCATCAGAAATAATTGCGAGAGACCTGCAATAACATACGCAAGAATCGCACCTGGTCCTGCAGTTGCAATCCCCTGACCCATGAGCAGGAAAATTCCATCACCAATAACGGCTCCTACGCCAAGGGCCCATATCGACCAATACCCAAGCTTCCTCTGCGGTTCAAGACTTAATTGATTCTTATTGCTCATGTAATTGCCCCCTTTAATTGGTCTTGATAGACATTTTCGAAATTTCGATAGAGAACCATTTCACCTATGACTCTAGCTGTTTCTGCATCCATATAATCCGATGCAACCCAGGAGCCCAGCACCTCTTCAAAGCATTCTTTAAATAATTGAACCCCCAGCCAATTCATTTCCGGTACCGTAAATGCATCAGAGCCATACATGACCTTATCAAACGGCGCAAATTCAAACACCTGAGATAGAATTCTTTTAACGCCATGGCCGCTGAACGGGTTTTGTAAGGAAAGATCCATATAGACATTTGGTAGAATACTAACAATGAAAGCAGCCTCCTCCACCCACGGATATCCGCCATGGACAAGATGCACTTTTGTCTTTTCATATTTCGAATCACGCAGCATATCTAGTAAGAAACTTGGACTTGCTTTCGGCAGGACTACCTCCCCGTCACCGATGCCTGTATGAATATGCATGACCTTATTGGCGACCGTACACTCCTCCATGGCCACATGGAGACAATAATCTCGGAAAATCTTCACTTTTTCCCGGGTATTTTGCCGGAATGCCTCGTATTCCGCAGCCGCATTTCCTTGATCCATCGGAGCAATATCTAGTCCGCTCCGGTAAGCGATGATGGATTTTAACCCAACGACCTCATTCCTCTTTAAGGCATCGGCAAGCACCGCGCGATATTTTTCAATGAATTCACCAAAATTTTGACATTCTCCACCTAAGCGGACCATTTCCGGCTCAATTCGGAAAACCTCCCATATTCGCGCACCGCATAAATCAGCGTATTCTGTTTTACTAAGTGGCGGCTGCGGGTATCCGAAATCGGCAACCACTCCCGTGAGATGGGCATCTTGAAACAGTTCACGAGTAAACTTTTTATAATTGGCTGCTTTGACATTGCGTTGCGCTACGACCGCTTCTAATGTTGGCTCACATGAAAAATATTTTGCCAACCGCCCCGTCAAGATTTGGACCCACATATTACTGCCTGGGTACGGTTGATTTTTTACCCATTTATAATTGGGGGGAATTTGATTTGGAATGACGGCCAAAGATAACTTTCTTACATATTCATCTACCGTAAATGGCACAGCATTGGCAATGTATGGATGGGCATGAACGTCAATAGCTTGGCAATCCTTTAATAAAACCTTCATTTGCATGAATCCTCCTTCTTTTCCTTTACAATTTTGAAGATGCAATTTTTGTGCCAACTGCTTAAATTCAAATGAATGTTGTTTGATCCATATGTAAACTTCAGAAAATACGAAAATAATTTTTCCATCGAAAAAATTTTTTCGAATAAAATTTTTCATCTATAAAAAATATTCTGAATTCTTATATTAAATTAATGGAATCTATGATAAAAATATAGGTAGAACGAACATAGATAAATTTTTTTCGCTCAGAATTTTTCATATTAGGCAGGTGTCTTTATGCATCATGTACTCTCTTTTACTTCATTAGAAGAAGTCTGGAACCATTCTTTTGACTGTATCATTATGGCAGGTGAAGATGGGATCATACTTTCATTAAATCGGCCGGCCGCTCGTTTGTTTTTGGGAAATCCCTCCACTCTTATTGGTACTTCCATTTTTGAATTGATTCCTTCGAATGAGTTTAAAAAAAGCCTGCAGAAACAAGGAAAAACAGGTGTACCTATTTCATTAGGAACAAAGCAATTGGTCGCAAATATTGTCTATAGTGAGAATCAAGATGTTGGGAATAAGTATGTAATCATTCTAAAAGATCTCTCTCAAGTTCAACAGCTGAATAGCCAAATTCAGCAATTCCATAAAGAAAAGCAGGTATTCGATCTCATTCTGGATCAATTGGAAGAGGGAATCTGTGTCATTAACGAGCATGGAACCATCCTCTTCTACAATCGCAAGGCCGGTGAAGTAGAAACATTGGAACCAGAGGCCGTGAAAGGAAAACGGGTTCAGGACATTTGGAGCGTGGACGAAACAACCAGTACTTTGCTGACATCCGTACGAACCGGACGAACACTCAATCATCGGGAAACTCAGTTTTCAACCCATGGCAAAGCCATCACCACACTGGTTCGTACCGTGCCATTATCACTTGACGACCTGCGAGTGGGGGCCATGGAAATAAGCAAAGATATTAGCGAACAAAAACAATTAACCAATACCATCCTGCAGCTCCAGAAACAATCTAAGGAAGGAGCGACCTTACCTCCTTCTTCCCTGCAGACCCAAAAAAACAACACTCGGTTTCAGTTTGAAAATATCGTCTTTTCCAGCAGAGAAATGGCACTTACAGTTGAACAAGCACGCCGTTCAGCCCGGTCAAGATCCAATATCCTCATTGTTGGGGAAACAGGGACCGGAAAAGAACTGTTCGCGCAAAGCATTCATAATGAAAGTCCAAGAAAAAATGGGACGTTTATCGCACAAAACTGCGCCGCCCTACCTGAATCCTTGTTAGAAAGTCTGCTCTTTGGGACAACGGTTGGAAGCTTCACGGGTGCAGTCGATCGGCCGGGATTATTTGAACAAGCAAATGGCGGAACCCTTTTATTGGATGAAATCAATTCAATGGGAACTAGCCTGCAGGCAAAATTACTGCGGGTAATACAGGAAAGAAAAGTTCAAAGGCTCGGTTCTTCTAAATTAATTCAAATCGATGTCCGTGTCATGGCAACGATGAACGAGGAACCACTGGAAGCCGTAGCAAACGGACGATTGCGAGAAGATTTGTATTACCGCCTCGGTGTTGTAAATTTAGTCATTCCACCGCTAAGAAATCGGAAAGAGGATATTCGGATATTAACAGATTATTTTATCCGGAAGCATGCAAAGCTTTTAGATGTCAACGTCGAGGGTCTGGAACCGGAAATCTTTCAGCTTTTCATGGATTACCATTGGCCGGGGAATGTCCGCCAACTTGAACATGTGATTGAGGGCTGCTTAAACCTTGTCTACGATGAGAGGACAATTGGTTATGAACTCCTCCCTCCTGTCTTAAAAATGAAACTTCAGCATCAAGAACGGCCTTTAAGCACAGAATCTTCATTCCCATATATCGGAACCTTGCCGGAGCAAATGGAAAAGCTAGAACGAATCATGATTGAACAAGCATTGAAACAGTCCGACGGAAATATAACCAAAGCGGGAGAACAGCTCGGAATCTCAAGACAGAACCTAAATTACAAGCTGAAAAAATATTTGATTATTCCCTAAAATAAGAAAAGCGCAAGCGCCCTGGTCAGCGGCGTATGGCCTGGAGCGCTCCAACTGAGATAAAGGAAACACGAAGAGCCGGAGGCGATTCGATGTTGACTTATCGTAGGGCGGAGAGCGAAGGACACTAGCCGCTAGGGCGCTGGAGCTAGACATTTCTCAAAGTCGAAATTTTATACTTTCTTATCTGTTGAAAAGGAGGAAACAATGTGACAAAATCGTTTTTTGATACTGAAAATGAGGTAATCGCCAACAGCTTGAAAATTCGCTTTTACCCGATTTCTGTAAAATCAGCTACAGGGACCCGCATCATTGATCAGGCAGGACAGGAATACCTGGATTTAGCAGCCGGCTGGGCCGTTGCCGGGATTGGGTATGGACACCCAAGAGTCAGCAACAGGATTAAGAATCAATATGAAACTTTATCCTTTACCTCGCAGCTTTCTGCACCGGAATCGACCATGGTCACTCTGGCAGAAAAACTAATTGACATCACACCTGGTGATTTTCCCAAAAAGGTATGGTTTGGCCACTCTGGGTCCGATGCCAATGATTGTATCGCTAAATTAGTACCACTTGAGAAAAATCGCCCTAGAATGATTTCATTTATGGGGTCCTATCATGGACAAACGATGGGTTCACTCTCCCTATCCGGCCATCCAGCCCAATCGCTGTTTATCGGAAGTGGCAATGTGGTAAAAATCCCCTACCCAAATCCCTACCGCCCTCCTTTTGGAGAGACGGAAAACTTAACCGAACAATTGATTCAATATCTGGAGCAGGAAGTGTTTAAAACGATTTGTCCCCCTGAGACAACTGCGGGGATCATCGTAGAGGGTATCCAAAGCGATGGCGGTCTCCTTGTCCCTCCTGCCGATTTTTTACCGCGTCTTCAGGAGGTCTGCAGGCGTTATGGGATTCACCTCATTTTTGACGAGGTCAAAGTGGGTTTAGGCAGGACAGGAAAATGGTTTTCCTTCGATCATTACGGAATTGTACCTGATGCCGTGGTTCTTGGAAAATCCCTTGGCGGCGGCTTGCCAATCAGCGCAGTTGTCGCAAGAAAGGAAATCCTTGATGTCGGAACAGGCATTCATATGTTTACAGCAAGCGGCAATCCCGTCAGTACCACCGCTTCCTTGGAAACTCTACATATTATCGAGGATGAGAGATTAATAGATAACGCACGGATAAATGGCGAGTATTTTAAAGATTTATTACAACAGCTCAAGAATAAATATGAGTGGATTGGCGATGTCCGCGGGAAAGGATTGGCAATCGGAGTAGAATTAGTGGAAGATCGTGTATCCAAAACCCCTGCAGCAGAAAAAACCGCGGCAATCTGCTATCGCTGCTATGAGCTTGGAATGCTAGTCTTTTATGTTGGTATAAACAGCAACGTAATCGAAATCACTCCTCCTCTCACCATTTCAAAGGAAGAAATTGATTTAGCCGTTTCGATTTTCGACCAGGCATTTTCTGACCTAAAGGAACAAAAAATCAACATGGAGAAGGTAAAACAGTATGCAGGATGGTAACTGTTGACCTCAGAGACGAAATGACGTTAGCGGGATCACTTAATTTTGCTGTAAATAATCACCTGAAAAACAACTTTTATCACATATATGAATAAAGCGAGTATTTCGTTGCTTTTCGAAAAAATAAAAAGGACCAAACATGCTCCTACATGTCCTGTCATGCAATAGACGGTTAAAAGAACACTGAGAACAGATTGATATTCACAGTGTTCTTTTTTTCGTCTCTAACTATATTGTTTTTTAAGAAATATTTGATAAATAATCAGCAATTTGAACGAATCAATCCAGGGTCATCCAGTAAAAACTTTGCATAATCCGATTTCACTTTAATTGGTCCTTCATCAAAAACTTTTTGTAGAATTCAATGGATATCATTAAATTAGTTACATGAACTCCCACATGCATTTTCCTTGTAATTCCTTCATGTTCTAAATTGTATTATTTAACACGTAACAATCTATTCTTTTTTATTTTCTTTTACTTCTTCAATTTTCCCATTACAACATGAGTTTTTATCTTCTTTGACTTCTTCTATTTTTACATCACAACACGACTTTCCATTGCTCTTTTTGAACCACGCCATCCTTCCTCACCTCCTTTAAATTAAATAGAAGAGAAACCCTGATATTGAAGCCATTAAAACAACAGACACAATAAATGCTGAAACAAGTCTTTTTTGAAATATTGAGTTTAATAATGCAATTTCAGGTAAACTAGCTCCTGTTGAACCAATCATTAGGGCCATTACTGGTGGGAATGCCATCCCTTTTGCAATAAGTATTTGGGATAATGGAATCATCGTCGATATACGGATATACAACGGAATTCCAATGACAGCTGCAATTGGGACTAACCACCACTTGTCGTCACCAAGGTATGTCATGATCCAATCAGTAGGCACTGCTTCATGAATAATTGACCCTATAGCTGCTCCGATTAGAAGATATGGATAAACTGTTTTCATCAAGCTCATGGTTTCTTTTATTGCTTCTTTGAAACTGAATTTAATCTCCTTTTCATCAAAGCCAGTCATTGTCACTCTCTTTACAGCCGATTCAAAGCCCAGTTTTTCTAATAGTAATCCAATGATGATGGATAAGATTGAAGTAACGAGCGTATATACAATCGCAACCTTTACTCCTAACATCGTTGCCATCAGAGTGATGATGGTTGGGTCTAAAACTGGTGAAGCGAATAGAAATACCATCACGATGCCAAATCGAACCTTTTTATTTAACAAATTCACTACCACTGGAATAGTGGAGCAAGAACAGAATGGAGTTATAAATGCGAATGCAATGGCTGCTGTAACTCCTATAAACGTGTTCCTTCCAGATAAATATTTGTTGAGCTTTTGATAAGGGATCAACCCTTGCAGTAAACTGACTAGAAAAGAAATTCCAATAAATAGAGCAGTAAGCTCTATTGCAATTGAAATAAAATCCTGGAGTATTTTCCCAACCATTATGAAATCCCCTTTAATATTTGCATTTTGCAACTATTGATTATTTTGTTATCTTTTTTATGAATTATCTTTCAAATAACGTACTAACTTTTGAACCACAAATTGTGCATCAGAGCCGACCCCTCTTAAAGTTGCAGAAGAAATTGACCGTTGACCTTCTAAACCTACATAATAAAGTCCCTGTACTGAGGTACTTACACCTCCAACATGAAAAGGTTGCCCATTGGAATCAATAGCCCCTATTTCTTTTAAGTTCATAAGATTGTTTTGATATCCAGTAGCAAAGATGACGGTATCTACCTTCTCTTTTCTTCCATCTGACCAAATCACGCCATCCGAATCAAAAGAAGTGAACATGGGCTGCTGATCGGGGGTTCCTTGAGCAAGCTGTTTCGAATATTTCCCGAAATCGATTACAGGTCTTGAAGTCGGTGTGGTTTTGCCGAATCTCCAAAATGGAAATGTATCGATCCCCGTTACTTTAAGCCAAAAGTGAATATCTCTCCCAAGTAGTCTTTGTCTTATCAAATGAACAGGCTGGCGAACTGCTAAAGTTGTCTTACTTACTTCTGCAAGCTCAATGGCAATTTGAACAGCAGAGTTCCCACGCCCCACAACGACTATCCTTTGATTGACAAAAGTATCTGGCTTCTGGTACCCAGAAGAATGGAGGATACGTCCTTTAAATACCTCCTGGTCCCTTATTAAAGGCTTATATGGGCTTTGAAAGGAGCCGGTAGCATTTAATATTGTCTTTGATTGAAACTCCTTCCCGGATTTTGTACGAACTGTAAACTCTTTATTATTTTTCTCAACACACACTATCTGTTGATCTGTCATAATGGATAGATCAAAATGTTTTGTATAATCTTTTAAGTAACTAACCACCTCATCTCTTAATAGATATTTATCAGGATCTCCAGGAAATTTCATGCCCGGTAATGATGAAAATTTTGCAGGAGAAAACAATTTAAGACTGTCATAATACTTAGGCCAAGATCCAACAGACTGTTCTGTTGCTTCCAAGATTAAATATTGTAAACCTCTCTTTCGCAAATGATAGCCAGAGGCAAGGCCAGCTTGCCCTCCGCCAATCACAATTGCATCCCATACTTTATTCATTCGAACCCTCCCTTTTACTTGTAATTTGCAAGTATTAAAATTGGGGATATTACCCCGAAATAGTCCCACAGCATACGCTAGATTTTGCCATCGCATTATTTAACAACTTAATGGAACGAATGACTGTTTCTTTTTCAAACTCGTTCATATGAGAAAAAACTTCATTTAGAAAAGCGTTCATTTGTTGGTCAATCGTCGTTGCAATAAATTTACCCTCTGTTGTTAGGGATAGAATACTGATTCGTCTATCATCTGGATCTGGTGTTTTTTTTACCAAATTCATTTTCACTAATGATTGTACCTGACGGCTGAATGTTGTGATATCGGTGCCTAATGTGTCTGCTATTTGCTGCATTGAAGGTCTATGCTGGTGGTCAATTTCATAAAGAATATGACTTTGAATGAGGGAAATATCGCAACCGCCTGCACTGCAGCAATTTTTATTTAAAAGACCAAAGCGCCGTGTCATTACTTGAAATAATTCACGAATATTTTCCAATATTTCTCACCTCTCTTTCTCATTATATAAAATAATTTGCAAAATGCAACTATTATTTTGAATTAGTTTTTAAATATTGATTTGCTTTGTCAAAATTATACTATGTCTCCTTACCGTATATCAGTAAATCTCCTTTAAAAAAGTTCTGCGTCATAAATTCATTTGCCTTCACAATATCATATTTCCTTGATAAAATGACAAGCTTTAAGTAAGGTTCAAAAGAATCAGAAGATAGAACACCTGAATGATTTACTGTCACAAATCACCACCAACTTTACTTAAATTGAACGATTAACTTCTCCATTGCCATAACATCAACATACTTTCCATCTAGAATACCCTGATTCTTAAATATTCCAACCTCACGATACCCTTTCTTCAGATATAGCCCTTGGCCAAGCTTATTGAATGGAAATGTAAAAAGTACTATTTTATGAAAATCATTTTCTTTTGCAAAGTTCTCAATTTCGGTTAATAACAAACTCCCAATCCCCATCCCTCTGTACTCTCTAGCAATATATATTGATAAATCTGCAACTCCTGCATAGGCACACCGGTTATTGTAAAGATTTAATGAGGACCATCCTAAAATTTTTCCTCCTAGTTCAGCAACTATAACTTTAAACCGTCTTTTGTGCTGTTCAAACCACTCTTTCATGTACTGAAGATCTTTAGGTTCAGTTTCTAAAGTGGCTATTCTGTCTTCAATCCCTTGATTGTATATATTCAAAATGGATTCTAAATCCTTTTTGTCTGCTCCCCGAATCATGACCATATATTCTCCCTCCAACATTACCAACTTCTTCTTGTTATTAAATATATAGTGAATACTTGTAAATTGCAAGTATTTTCAAAATTAGACAGTGGTATTTAAAAAGTTTACACTATCTTCCATGTAAAAATTGCTATCGGACCAGGCATTTTGGGAGTTATTAGTCGTTTAGGTTTTAGTCTAAGAAAAGAGGAAGAAATCGTTAAGACTTTTATGGAGAAAGTAAAACCATATGTCGGGTGGTAACTGAAACAACAAATCACTCATTTTCATTTATAAAGTGTTTTCACTTAATATTTTTCTACAAATAAGAGAATAGGATTTTGGTTTACCGTCTTAATTTGTCTGAAAAAGGAGGTTTTTTACGGTTTTTTATAAAATATGGAGATTAATGTAGATAAGTTTTATACCGTACAGGCAGGAAAAAATCATCCCGCTACAAAATAATAAAGAAAACGGAACAGCTGTCAAACGAATCAGTTGAAAGGTGGTCATGATCCCTGAGTATGGAGCTAACCCTACAACAAATCGTCGAAGGTCTACCGAAGTCTTTATTAAATGCAAGTGATAGAGATTTGGAAGGATTCCAAAAAATTATCGATGAAACGATTAAATTAAGTGAGGGTCATCGAAACCTTCAAAAGATGGTTAAAAACTTCTCAACCTCTACAATTCAGCGTAGTTAAAACTTAATAATCAAATCATATTAGGAAGGTGAGTCCACCTTCTTTTCTTTTTTTACAACAATTCAAACTTTAATCATGAAAAAAAGGAGAGAGTTCAATGGCTCCATCCTTTGGAAATATCTCAACTTCTACGTTTTATTATCTGGCTTTGCTTTTAATAATGGCTGTAATTAATGCAAAATAAAAGGACTTCCATCTGGAGGGCCTTATTATGAGAAGGCATTATGCATTACTCTGATTCAAAGCCCAATCAATGAGTGCGTTCCTTTGCTTTTAAAATAACTATTAATATATGATTAAGATGGAATGACTTTTTCATTAAATAGACAATAGGGATAAGAGGAGAAAATGATATGATCAATGTTTTATTTGTCTGCCTAGGCAACATATGCCGTTCCCCTATGGCAGAAGCTGTATTTCGGGACCTACTGAAGAATGAAAATTTGGCCGATAAAATTAAAGTTGATTCTGCAGCAACAAGTTCTTGGCATATTGGTTCGCCCCCGCATGAAGGGACGCTTGCTATTTTACAAAACTATAACATTTCAGCAGAAGGACTAGTCGGCCGAAAATTAACAAAAAGTGACTTCGATCAGTTTGATTATATTGTAGGAATGGATGAAAGCAATTTACGTAATATAGGTGAGATTACTGGAAAGGCAAATCATGCGAAATTCATTCGTTTGCTTGATTTAACGGAACATAAAAAGGATGTTCCAGACCCATGGTACACAGGCGATTTCCAGGAAACCTATGATCTTATTACCGATGGATGTCAATCCTTACTGAAAAAAATTCGCAGCGAACAAAATCTATAACACTAAGCAATCCCGCTCGTTGTTTCATTAGCGGGATGTGTTCTTTCTCTCATGTAAAAGAAAAAACCCCCATAAAGAGGGCTAAGTATTCCATTATGAACCACTTAAACAGCCTGTTTTTGCTAACCATGAGGTATTGTTTTTTCTTTATTCCCCACCCAAATTGAAAAATAAGAATTAGAAATCCATTGTCGTGCATTTACCTTAATATTAATATTATTTTTTCTTTTTCAATTTATCCTCAGCCTGCCTATTATTTTCACCAACTCTAAATTTAACGATTTGAGTTATAAGTTCGTATGGCAGTGGCTTATCTAATGGAAATTGTACGGCCCCTTTTGAATTCTTATACTCTGATAATTCATTAATGAATGCTGCAATGCCACTTGATGTTGGATAAAAACCGATATGATTTTTATAAGCAGCGAAATGGACTAAATTCCTATGTAAATAAAAAGTGGGCATTTGATAGCTTATTTTTTCCGTTGCATCCGGCGCTGCACTTTGAATTACTTTCCTGAGCGTATTAAGGATTTCTTGAACGGTAACAGGAAATTGTGAAATGTATTCATCCATTGATTCAAACTTTTCTTTGTTCACTTCCATATTTGTATCTCCGCCTTTTAGAATCAATATATATTCAGCTGCTCCTTCATAAAATTATCGCACAAGCTAGCAAAATAAACCATATCTCATACTTCTACATGTCTCACTTCCATGATCAAAAAAAGCACGTCAATTTATGTACCTACAATTGGCGTGCAGCATCACCATTATACACCGCGCTTATTACCCCAAATATAGGTGTGCAGTTGAGGGAGTACTTTCACGTTTTTGAAATCATGATCTACCATCACTTTATCTATCAACCATTCATATTTATTCAATAACAGGTTTATAAGCTGTTGGTTGTCGATAGATTTATTATCTTCATTCCCTACTTGGAGGAAAAATGGAGTGTCAGGATAACGAAAATGAACCTTTTTCGCATAATCGTAATCCTGATCATCGAAAACAACAACTTTCAAACTAACCTGGTGAGAAGACTCTGCTCCCTTTAGCTTTTCAATGATCGTGTCAAGAATATCAAAATCGGTAGACATTCCAGAACTTGGTGGTTTAGGAGAAATGGTTAATTCATCAATATCTATAAACCAATCTTGCCACTTACTTCCTTGCGTTTCTAAACCGATTTTTATATTTTTTTCCTTAAGGAGATGAACTAAATAATTTAGGTTTTTTAACAAGGCAGGATTCCCCCCAGATATCGTTACAAAAGAAAACCCCTCTCCACCAAGAGCAACAAGTTCTTTCCATATTTCATCTGCGTCCATTTGTTTGATTAAGTCTTTTCCAGAACCGTCCCATGTAAAAGCTGAATCACACCATGAACAAGAATAGTCACAACCAGCTGTCCTAACAAACATCGTTTTTTGACCGATGACCATTCCTTCCCCTTGAATGGTCGGCCCGAAAATTTCCATCACCGGAACTTTAGTCAATTTCGATCCACTCCCGTCTCGCTTCTGCATAACTCGTTGGGGTTTCATATAGACGAACAAATTCAACTCTTGCGCCAAGATATTGTTGCTGTCGGTCTTCGTTATTAAGTGATTCTTTCATTTTTTCATAAATCCAGACCACCATATTCTCTGCTGTTGTATTCATTGGTGGAAGTGTTTCATTCAGATATTTATGATCAAGATATATTTCGATTTCCTTTTTCCAAATATCCTTAATGTCACCAAAATCTATCATTAATCCACGGTCATCCAAAAATCCACTTATACCAAAAATCACTTTATAAGTATGACCATGTAAATTCATACATTTCCCATCATAAGCGTGTAAATGATGGGCTGCATCAAAAGTAAATTCCTTACTCACTAAAACTCTCTTGTTGTGATATTTTAACTGATCAAGTTGAATATCTTTGTTAATTTTTTGAAGTTCATCGACAATTCTAAACCCGAACAAGTATTATCGCTCCTTTCGAACCTCTAAATATTCCTCAAGTCCTTTTTTGCGAAGTATACATGCAGGACACTCTCCGCAACCATCTGATATAATTCCGTTGTAGCAAGTTAATGTTTTTTCACGCACATATTCAAATGCCTCTAATTCATCTGATAATGCCCACGCTTCTGCTTTGTTTAACCACATTAATGGGGTATGGATGACAAATTGGTCGTCCATTGACAGATTTAGCGTAACATTCAATGATTTGATAAAGACATCCCGACAATCTGGGTAACCGCTAAAATCGGTTTCACAAACACCGGTAATTAAATGCTTGGCACCAATTTGTCGTGCTAACACACCAGCAAAAGTTAAGAATAATAAATTTCTGCCTGGTACGAAAGTGGATGGAAGTTCCCCTTCCCCGCCATCGGTTACTTCAATATCAGAACGAGTTAATGCATTCGGAGCCAGTTGATTTAATAACGACATGTCTAAAATATGGTGCCTGACACCAAGGTCATTCGCAATATTCTTCGCACATTCGATCTCAAGACTGTGCCTTTGATTGTAGTCGAAGGTAACAGCTTCTACTTCTTTAAAGTTTTTTAATGCCCAAAATAAACAAGTGGTGCTATCTTGTCCACCACTAAAAACAACGATTGCTTTTTCATCTTTTAACATGTAAGGATAACCCCTTTCTAAATAGAAAAAACAGCACCCCAAGATAGAGTACTGCTTCATCTTAGTTTTTTTACCGAGGGGTGCTAGAACCTCCACCGCTAATAGCGGAAATTTTTATAAATAGTCATATGATTAGTTCATTCTACTATTTTGTTTTATAATTGTCGACATTTTTCGACTAGATTAATATTTTCTAAGAGACCTTCTATATTGGTATTGTTTCCAGTGATATCTAATAAAACAGCCAACGCAAAATCCCAAAATTGCAATAAATGCAGCCGAAGCAACCATAATGGTAAAGACATACCCCCATATGTCCCAATTCATTAGAAAGCTTATTAATCCTCCTGCGAGACAAATGACGGAAATCGTTTGATTAAATTGCTGCTGATCCCATTCCTCAGAAATATATTGCGATGGGTGCTTTCTTAAAAACAGCTTAGCTAAACGCATGACAGGATTAAATTTAAAAAATAAGCTCATTAAACCTGCTATTAAAGGGATAGCAAGGATCCATTCTTGCTTAGTTATCCAAGTAAGCAATACAGAGATCACAATAAACCACTGGTTTGCTCGAACAAGGGGACGAGGAACTGAACGTACTTGACTTCCCATTAACTCAACCTTCCTTATCGTTTTTGTATGCAATACTTTGATTTTACTCCGTTTTTTCTATTTTATGAAGAATAAAGATAATAAGGTCTTTCTTTGTTAGTATTTTACTTAGACGTTTATCCCTTTGTATTTTTTGTTAATCATATCTTTTACTAAACGCTTTTGTACGGTGCCTAAATTGGCTTCTTGAATCAGTTCGTATTACCTAACAATGCACTCCATCAAAAAACTTTCACCTCCTTTTTGTCACAGAATCATTCACTCATCCGTTATATTTGTAAATAATCGAAAAGGATGATGATGACGATGACAAAATATGAAGTGGCGATTATAGGCGGGGGAATTGCTGGTTTAACAGCTGCGATCTACGCAGCGAAAGCTGGAAAACGAACCATTGTATTGGAACAGCAAAAACAATTGGGAGGCAGAGCCATCACCAACAAAAAGCAAGGGGTATATTTTAATTTGGGCGCGCATGCATTGTATAAAGGGGAAGCGTATGAAGCATTCCGCGAACTCGGATTACGACTTGATGGAAGCACACCGTCAATTGATGCTTACGGGATGTGGAAAGAACAATTATTCCCCATACCAACCAACCCATCCTCCTTCATTCAAACGCCGCTCCTAAGTTGGGGAGGAAAGCTCGAGTTAGCAAAATGGTTCATTAAATTAGGAAAAATGGACACAAGCGTTTGGAATCAGATTAGTATCCGCGATTGGATTGAAACTCACTTGAATGATCCAATGCTGCGCAACGTGTTCTATGCACTGCTCCGAACATCCACGTATGTGCTTGCACCTGAATTACACGCGGCTGGTCCTGCCTTAAAGCAGTTGCAGTGTGCACTAAAAGGAGTCTTGTATCTCGATAAAGGCTGGGGGACACTCGTAGAAGAACTGCGTGAACTTGCTGTCCAACAAGGAGTGGAGCTAGTCACTGGTTGTAAAGTGGCTGCAGTCGACCATCAAGATCAAAAAGTACACGCGATTTTATGTGAGGATGGCACTAGAATAGAAGTATCGAATGTTATACTTACTACCCCACCTTCTATTTCTCACAATCTAGTTCCCCATGCGGATCAAACAGCACTCGACACGTGGAACAAGCAAGCGATTCCTGTTACGGTTGCCTGTCTAGATGTTGGATTACGCCAGCTGCCTATACAAGAGCACCAATTTATCTATGGATTGGACCAACCAATTTTCTTTACGCACCAATCACGGGAGGGAAAACCGAGGCCAGCTATCTTGAGTGATGATGGGACACAAGTAATATCACTTTTAAAATATCAGGGTCCACTAACAGATGCAGCGAAGGATGAGCGTGAGTTGGAGCAAGTGTTAGATGTGGTTCAACCTGGCTGGCGAAATGAATTAGTTAGCAAACAATTCCTGCCGAAAATGACGGTTGTCCACGATTTTCCTCATATGAAAAGAATGGAGGATCCTGGCCCTGCTGTTCCTGAAATTGAGGGACTATATATTGCTGGTGACTGGGCCTCACATGGGGAGCTGCTCGTTAATGCATCCGTAGCCAGCGCTAAACGAGCCGTTTCACAACTACTAAATACTAGAGAGGAAATCAAATTATGAGTATAGAAGGAATTTATCAAACCTATCAACCTCTGCTATTTTCATTAGCCTACCGTATGTTAGGCAGCGTGATGGATTCAGAGGATATTGTCCAGGAAGCGTTTATATCCTTTAATCAGCTTCCCAACCGCGAACAGATTGAAAACAAAAAAGCGTATCTATGTAAGATTGTAACCAATCGCTGTCTGGATTTGGTACGGTCATCCGCAAAAAAACGTGAGGTATATGTCGGACCGTGGCTTCCGGAACCATTACTTGAAATAGAGAATTCATCAAACGATCCTTCACAAGCCTTCTTTCAACAAGAATCCATCTCCACCGCCTATTTGCTATTATTACAACAACTAAATGCGATAGAACGAGCCGTCTTTTTGCTACGTGAAGTCTTCCAATACTCTTATGATGAAATAGCTGAAATTCTTGGAAAAAGCAATGCTAACTGCCGGCAAATTTTTCACCGAGCGAAAAAAAGCATGGAATATGACCCTAAGAAACAGCCTTCAATTTCAATGAAGGAATCTACAGTAAAAGAGTTTGTACAGTCCCTCTTAAACGGAAACGTAAATCAATTATTGGACCTTGTCAGCGAAGATGTCGCAATGTACTCGGATGGCGGCGGCAAAGTAAAAGCCGCACAAATACCGATTTTCGGTGCTGCCAAAGTGGTTCAATTGCTCCAAAACCTACTGAAAATGTATGAAGACAAGTTCACCATTAAATATACATCGGTCAACGGTCTGCAAGGTCTGATTTTAACAACCGATGATCACTTGCAATATGTCTACTCCTTTGCTTTTAGCGGCAATCGAATTCAGACGATCTACGCGGTTGCGAATCCCGATAAACTACGACATTTGCAATAGAAGACTCCATACGATCACTCAATCGCAGTTCTCGCTTTATCAATCAGACATAATAAAACAGCTGGCCCGCCCATCCAAGTCAGCTGTTTTTTCCTATTTATCAATCACTACTTTCTTCTTGAACGAAGGTGGCTTTTCTTCACTATGGTAAATGTATATAACTAAAAATAAAAATCCTTGAACCACTATTGGCTCAAGGATTTTATGGGTTCTTTTTAAGTTCTTATGAAGATGGACTCTCGTAACCTTTTGACCTTATTGTCAACGTTTGTTCTTCGAATATAAATTCTATCTGGTTTTAATTAATTTTCTCTACTCCGTTCTTTATTTGTTGCCTTTTTTGCAAGATTCCATCCAAATACTTTGTAAACTCAGATTCCCCGGAGTACGACAAGCATAGAAATTCTTTCGCCCTTGTCATTCCAATATAAAATAAGGAAACCTCTCTCTCCTTATCGTCTTCAAGTGGAAATGGCATGGAATCAATATTGACGATAAAGACCGCTTGAAAGTCCAGACCCTTGCTGCTGTCGATTGTACTAATTTTGATCTTCCCATCATCCTTTTTAAAGGAACGCTTGGAGACGTCATTCTCCGTAATCCAATAGAATGGTAATTCAGAATCTTGTAATGATCGCTTGATAATATCGATGATAGGATATTTATGGGTTCTTTTTACGCGATACAAAAGTAACATTTCCTCAAAAGGAACTTTCCGTTCTTCATGCAGTTTTTTCATTTGTCTGGCAACCAATCTCATTTCATCAAAGAAATTTCCTGCCCTAATAATCCCTGGCTCTGGCCCTTTTCGCTTGGTACTTTGCGGGGCGATAATTTCACCTTCAAGGTCCCTATTCACGACCTTATTTTTAAACATCGAATGCTCTCGGTAAAACTCCCAGGCAAACTTGACGATTTGCTGTGTATTTCGATAATTGATGGACAACACTTTTGACCGGCCCTGAAAGCTTAATCCTGTATCCTGCACATACGACCGTTTTCGCCGATAAATGGTCTGCGCCCGATCCTCAACCAATAAAAGCGACTGCGTATCTGTGTTTAGCAGAAGACTGACAAGCCGGAGCCAATCCGCATCAAAATCCTGCCCTTCATCTATTAAAATCGCATCATACGAAGGCAGAATGGTTTCCTTCCTCTCAATTTTATCGATTATTTCTGACAGGTTTTGTTCTCTAATTTTCAACTCATTCTTTAACCAGGCATGAAAATTTCTCACAATAATGTTTTGATTTTGTACCGCTTTTACATTAGGATCAAAATCGAATAGATCCTCTGGCTCATTCAGCATATGATGGATCATTTGCTGAATCGCGTTGGCCAAGGATATGTTATAGCAAAGAATAAGTATCTTCCAATCGGGATTTTGTTTTGACAACATCTTCGCCCGGCTGGCCAGAATAATCGTTTTTCCGCTGCCAGCGACACCGCGAATCAACCGGTTCTTATCGCCAATCTGTTTCGCTAAATTCTCCTGATGAAGATCCATCGTCTTTATGTCATGTAAGGACAAGAGCAGTTGATCCTGATACGGAACCGGAGCCTTAAATTCGGCACTAATCCGAACTTCAGGAAATAAATGATAACGAATGGCATTAATGTCCTCGATGGTAAGCGGTTCCTTTAATCGATATGGCACAACAAACATATTCATAATTTTTTCCATCAAGATTTCTTCCGAAAACCCCTCATTTTCGGGATCAATTTCATCTCTTGCCAAGCATAGGTTGGGATCAATGACCGTATATAGTCCATCTTTGATAAAGTCCCTAGTGTATAATCTCGAAAAAACAACACCATGGCCATAAGGGAACTTCAATTTCAATTTATATTTTCCATCTGCCGCGATTAGGTTTTTATCTTTTTTCAGCACATCCGCAATTTTAAACATGTAGTCTCTCGCCTGATTCATCGGGCTTGGGATAATGGTTTGCTCCCCATTAGTAGCCACTATATGCCATTCATCATGATTAATTTGAAAAAGTGTATTTCTGGTGTAATCCTTCACTTCTAACACAACCATTCCAAGATCAGGTCCTATGATGACAAAATCAGGTTTCCTCCCTTGGATTTCCGGTTCAAAATAGACAATATAATCATCAGGTAAATAGTTTTTTAGGGTCCGAAAAAACAGCCGCTCTCCAGCAGTAGCAGTCGATCGAATAGTCTCTGGAATTGTAATCGCCATTATAACCGCTCCAAAATCTGCATTTTCCTCCATTATACTACAAATAGGACCAATCAACCTAAAACAAACAGGAATATAATCCCTTAAATTTAACATTTTTCTACTATTACAAACAAAATTCACCAAAACTATTGTCTTTTTGGACTATTATTTTGATAATAGAATGGAAGAAATGATCGTACATAGATAATATACGAACTCAGGAAAGTGGAGTGGAAATTTTGCTAAAAGGAATCTTAGATAAATTATTAAAAGGGAATCAACCAGCAGCCCGGCCCATAAGCCCAGCTGAAGTAGAAGCGTTAGTAGAGGCAAAAATTAGGGAGCACGCGGCAACACTGGAATACACAAAAAATGATATACCAGAGCAAAATCTGCCTGCCGATCAAGAAGATTACACATTAAGTCCGAAACAAATGGAATATGCCCTTTCTTTAATCGACAAAATTAAAAATGAATTCGAATTGGCCATTCATCCTTCAACTTTAACAATAAAAGATTTAAATAGATTAATTGCTTATAATCGGTATAAAAATAAAGGGACACTTGTTAACCTTGTTAAAAAAGGAGTGTTGAAGAAAAGGGAAAAACTATCTAACGCTAGATAGTAAAATTGATCAAAATGTGTTCAAAATAGTTTCTTTTTTACTTTCATAGGTTATAATATGAGTAAGAATTGAATAAATTAAAAAGACCGAACATGGCCTAGAAACATGTCCGGTCCAACAATAGACGGTCCCTCAAAGGGGTCGGCTTTTGGGTAGAATAATCCACCTGAGCCTCTAACTCAAGGGTGGATTATTTTTTTGATTTAAATGACAGAATAGCTACGATTAGACTAGCAAAGCCAATCGCAAACATCAACGCTTCAAAAACTGTCATTCGGCATCACCCCCCTTCGATTTGGGAGTGTACCGACCACCCTTGAGAAATCCTATTCTATTGTACTACTAGTATATCATACCTTCTTCAAAACAAGAACATACATTCGCAATTATATCCAGTGGGGAATTACCCTTAAAATTTTTGAATTCCTATTTTCTTAATTTTCTATTTTTGTTTAAACGAATAGTTGAAAAGGAATTTTTGATAAAAGCGATCGTGCCAACAGATGACTATCTATTTATCAAATGTTTTGCAAAAAGGCAGAAAGAAATTGTCTATTATCATCTGTTTGCAGAAAATGATACGCTGATTATCCGCTGCTATGCACGTGTGTTTGACAGTTTAGGTCTGAGAATAATGATCAAAAGCACAGCAAAGAAGCTATTTGATTATTTGGTCAACCAGACAGGCTTTAAATACACAAAGTATATTGAAAACGGGGTCGTCTGGACTTTTTAAAAAGCTGGGCCATACGGGAGTTCAAAGATTAAAAATGCCCTCTTAAGCAAGGGCTTTTTTCTGAAAAAACCTATTTGGTGGTATGTGGATTTTTAGGGATTCAAATAGGCTGGAAATATATTGGCAGTTTAATAAACGGATGAATCTAAAATAAAACCATTAACTCTTAACGGTCTTATTTCATACTTTTTCTTGGTTTTTCTTTGCTCAATGATTACTTCATTGACTAATAACAATCATCTTGCTGTAACATCTTTAACTGCGTTGGAAATACGGTCCACTACTGCTTTTCCAGCATCTTCAACAGCATCAATGGCACTTTTTGTCGTATTCTCTGCTGCTTCAACACCCTGCTTTCTTTTGTTACGCTCCTGATCATTAGCAGATTGATTTTGCCCAGTCATTCACTATTCCACTTTAGACGATTAAACTTATACAATCTCACAAGTTGTGTTCATTGTGCCATTTTTTTGAAAGAGTTGTCTTCCCTTTTGTTTGTCAGTCTCATCGCTAATCCATCTTAGCTTGACTGGGCTTTAAAACCGGCAATCGTTCTCAACTTGGGTCTACTTCGTCAAAAGAAAGTGTAGTCACTTCCGTATATTCGCCCTTATCTATTTCATCCTTTGTGGCAGCTTGCTCCAGCTCTTCGCTGTCATCCATTCCTGGAGCGATTGAAGGCTCAGTATTTCTATTTCTGTTCTTATTTTTCATATATAGCCATCTCCTTTAAAAAAGCTTTTTTAGTAATGAAATGATCAATTCCGACTGTTTTGTCCAAATTCTAGATTAACCTTGACTTAATATACCTGTTTTAAAGCGTTTATATCCGATATCATCAACTTTTCTTTTCAAAAGTTAATTCCTTAATAGTGGAAGTTGGGAATGTAAATTATTTTGTGTAAATGGTTGAATTACCTTATTTTAGACTATACTGACATTACAATGTTCTTACCTACTAGGGGGATAGGGCAATGCTGGGGAGCAACCCGAGCACCTAATAGGGTTCTGTACAAAAGGAGAGGGGAATTTTCCTCTCTTTTTCCTTTTGGGAGAACAAAAGCGATAAACCCTTAGGGCGTAGCCCTAACTCTATAAAGGGTAACTTACAGAATTACTTCCCAAGCCGCCCTTCAAACATAATCTCAAACTGTTGTCTACATTCTATCCAACCCGGAATAGGATTAGTCCATTTATCCGTAACACCCACTGTAGCCAGATATACAATCTTTTTGAGTGCATTGTCGGTAGGATAAGCGGTCTTGGTTTTCGTGACTTTTCTCAATTGTCTATGGAAGGCTTCTATCGTGTTCGTGGTATAGATTAGTTTCCTAATCTCTACAGGGTACGAGAAGAAGGCAGTAAGTTCGAGCCAATTAGCCTCCCAAGATTTCACAACAGCAGGGTATTTTTTGCCCCATGTCCCCTTAAATTCGTCAAAGGCAATTTCAGCCTTTTCAAGAGTAACAGCCTTATAGACTTTCTTTAAATCATCCATAACGGCCTTACGGTCTTTATTTGGAACATACTTAACATTATTACGTAATTCATGAATAACACACGACTGAATAGTGGTCTTTGGATAGGCCGCGTTGATTGCCTCAGAGAAGCCAGAAAGCCCGTCCTTACAGGCAATTAAGATGTCCTGGACACCACGACTTTTTAACTCCTGGCACACATTCAACCAAAAACTTGCACTCTCGTTTTCGCCAATCCAAATGCCAAGAATGTCCTTAACACCTTCCGAATTGATGCCTAATACCGTGTAAGCAGCTTTACTGATGATCCTATTTTCATGTTTCACCTTGAAATGGATGGCATCTAAAAACACAATCGGATAAACAGGGTCTAGTAGACGGGTCTGCCATTCAACAACCATGGGTAAAACTTTATCAGTCACCTTACTCACCAAGCTTGGTGAAACGTCAATACCGTAAATATCCTTCATATGTGCTTCGATGTCCCTCGTTGACACTCCTTTGGAATAAAGAGCAATAATTTGATCCTCTAAACCATTGATTGAGGTTTCGTAATTTTTAATAATTTGAGGTTCATATGTTCCATTACGATCCCTTGGGATGCTTAATTTAGTCTCACCAAACTTGGATTTAATCGTCTTCGATTTAAACCCGTTGCGACTATTTCCCGAGTTATTCCCTCTTACGTCATTTTTTGCATATCCGAGGTGATTCTCGATTTCAGCTTCAAAAACCTGTTGTAGAGTTTCCTTAAAGAGGCCCTTAATCATGGCTTGAATATCATCCACGGTTTCACATTGGCTAGCCAATTCCTTAATCGTCATATCCCCAAAATTTTGCATAAATGATCATCTCCTTAGTTGGCAAGTATAACCATTTACACAAAATTTTAGACGTTCTCTGGAAGTTAAAGGAAACTGACTAATGGATATTTTATCCTGTCAAACCTTCCTTTGATACTTGGATTAAAAACACAAAAGAGGAAAGTGAAAGAGAAACTATAAGTGTAACTTATAGAATTTTTTACCCAAATTTATAAAAAATTGGTTATACTGACATTGGAGGTAAAGAAGTATAAAAAAATATCCCTCATGAACAAAGGAGAACTAAAAATGAGAAAACTCGTTCTATTTCTGCACGCATCGCTTGACGGTTTTGTAGAAGGTCCTAACGGTGAAATGGACATCGGCTGGGTTTCCTACGATGCTGACTTGGAGAAACACGCGAAAGAAATTCTGAGTACTGCCGACACTGTCATATGGGGACGTGGAACTTATCAGATGATGCACAGTTACTGGACATCTGTGCCTTCGAACCCCTCAGCTTCGCAGTATGAACGGAATCATGCCGAGTGGATCGAAAAGACAGCCAAAATCGTTTTTTCCACGACGTTGGAGAAAGTCGAATGGAACAATTCCAGACTGGTAAAAGAAGATGTCGAGGAAGAGATCAAGAACCTCAAACAGCAGCCAGGCAAGGATATGGTCATCCTCGGCAGTCCTAGGTTAGCACACTACCTTATGCAGCTTAATTTAATAGATGAGTATAAAATTACGGTTTCACCCGTCCTGATCGGCAGCGGGTTGCCGTTATTCCAAGGCCACAAGGAGAAGATCAATCTTAAACTTATCGAAAACAAGACATTTGATTCTGGAGCCATAGCCCTCGTTTACCAGACGGTGAGATGACCACCTTGTCTCCTAAAGCAGATTACGTCAGATACGATAGCATTCCAGTAGATCGTTAAATATCAGGTTTGAAAAAAATAAAGCCCCTCAGTAAGATATGAGTATAGACACCACTCTAACTCACAACTTTAGGAGGAACCCTACCATGAAGTTAGTTTACCTAACTCTTACAAGTATAGTGAGACTAACAGCAAGCTATTTTACATTTTCTAATTGGTGTAAAATAGTGTGAGGAAATTTTATACTAACGGAGGGTATGAAATGAAGATTTTATTTGATGAAACATACACTTCAAAAGACGGAAAGCTTACAAGCAGGAATATTTGGTATGGATATGCTGATATAACTGTTGATGGTCACCATGGAAAAACCATTAAGCTTAATGAAGATTTTATGGATCAATTATGCGAATTAATAAAAAATGACTTATCTAAGAATGCAGCAAATGCGCCTACTCAAACTAACTGGTATTTCTATGGAAGTGCTGTAACTAAGGACGCTATTGGAGACAATATCCGTCCGACAATTATGGTTCGTGAGAGATCTGACGAGTTTATAACTAATTTTAATATCAGTGACCATGATTTTGCTGTAAATATTGAAGCTATTCTGTTGTTTAAGGCGGATTTTGAAAAACGTTTAGCGAGTCATTGATGAGTAATAAAAGTATAAGCATCTTCAAACTATTTGAGGGGATGATTCCATAATGAATTCATTCTCCTTTTTCATGTGGTGGGAGTCTTTTTGTGTGGAGGAAAAGGACATTAAATGAGTATCCCCATAACTAAAGTTAGGGGTTTCGAAAGAATAGGCTTTACAGCCCATTGTCTTTACGTGGGCTACCACAAGTCCCGCTAGTACATCAGGCCGCTGCCTTCAGCTTTGCATGTTTTTTCTCCATTATGTTGATTTTCTTTGGGGCTTGAAGGAACTGTTTTCTCTCTAGTCCTTTAAAGGCATCCTTTACATATTTTCGAACAATATTAAAGGCGCCATTTACATCGGCATGAATGATCACTTTCGAGCCTTTTATCTTGTAAAAAGCTCTACTGCACCGATACCCACTAAACTCAGTATCGGTACCATCTCCAAAGGTTGGAATCGGATCATTGTCCAAAAAACTAGACTTGCTCGTATAGCTCTCTTCACGGTCAATGACCTGAATACCTTGACGTTCAGCCTTGTAGCGAATCATTTCAATGAACGTGGCATGCGGAATTTGGATGAAGGTTTGCTTATTAGATTTTTTCATTTCGACCTCCAATTTCCAACCGATATTTCTTCCTATGATGATGGTATCAATGGTTCTTTCTAAGGCAATCTCCACCACTTTCGCGCTGGCTTTATGTAAAAAGTCCATGATGCGATTATTCCTTTTTCGATCCAAGGAAATCAACCGATCCGTGGTAAATATCCCTTCTTTGGGTCCTTTCCCATTTCTTATAATGCACATGTATTTAGCTCTTAATTTGTTATAATATTGATTGGTCGATTTTAACCCTGTGCCCTTGATAAGCAGAGGCCTTAGCCCCGTGTTATCGACGATAGTTGCTAGGTTATCGACACCTAGATCAATACCCATTACCCGACTTGGAGTGAATACAAATTTATTTTTTTGTTTATCCGTTCGTTTGATTTCCTTTTCTGATTCATCTTTAATAATAATCTCTATTACATAGCGACCATAAGACGGTACAATCCGAATCTGTTGTAAATTCCCTTCAAAATGAGCGATTTTTCCCAAGGTTAATGAAAGAGAAGTACCTGGTAATTTCAATATACCCTCTTTTATTTCAGTAATTTGATTCGTTAAATAGCAAGTTGTGCGACCGTTCTTTGGTTTATATTTTGGAATTTTCGGTTTACCGGAAAAGCCTTCAGGATGGATTTTATACTTCTTAGAGGCTTCAAAATAGCTTTTCCAATCATCATATACTTTCTTCATCGTTTGTTGATTGGACTGTGAGGGCATTGAGGTATAATCAATTTGTTTCATTACCTTAAATAGTGCTTCCAAAAAGAAATATCCCATGAATGATTTCTCTTGGGTTGGCATTTCGAAAAGTTTCAATTTTGGTTCATTTATTTTGCCGTTTTTGTCTGCTTTCTTAGGTTTTGCTTTTGCCTTTGCAAAGCTTTTAAGGCGAATTTCATTCATTTGGGGCAAATAGGTTTCAATATCCATTAACACATGAAGTTGATTTTCATTTCTTATTTCTTTTTTTAATGATGTGTAAATCTGACGAATATAGTAATTGGTGATGTTATACAAATTTTTAGCTTTAAAACACAGCGAATCACAGTAATTGAATAAATCATGTTCAGGATGGATTTGTACTTTATAAGAACAATACATAGCCTTCACCTCCTTATCTAAGAGGAACATACGTTCCGTATGTATTAATTATATCAGAGATTATACTAAAATGTATAGCGAAATCACTTGATTCTAACGTAAATAAAAAACAAAAATACAGCTTATATCCCCATATCTAAACTAGGGGTTTTACGCAGCTTTTTGATAATATATCAAGTTGTTTTGAATCGTTATGTTGAGTAAAAATGTAATGGAAATAGTAGTAGTAAAAACATTGTAAAAGGCGAGGTTTATACTTTAAACCACGCCTTTTAATTAATAAGATTTCGCAAATATACCAAAACCTAAAACCAGTAATAACATGGCTCAATTGCGTTTAGGTATAGGTATTACTATAAATTTGGCATCTGTTGCTTCTCTCTTTGTTCATTTATGTTAAAGACACAACCTGCAGCATCTTAGAGTGACGGTCTGGAAGAGGTTTTTGGGATTTTGTCGTAGTCGGCCGGATTGAGCTGATAAACAGATCCGTCAGCGATGCCATTAAGAATGCCGTACAGTCCGGTTTCGACTGTCTTGACGAGTTGTCCTCGTTTCTTTTGCCCCAGAGTGTGCGATTGGCCTCTTACCTCAAAGAGAATGGTGCCGCTTCCATTTAAGGCGAAGCTTCCTAGAGCCGTTCCAGGCAGATTGATGTTTTGGTCATACAGCGTGATGTTGTTGAATGGTGAACTTTCACCAATGGATTGCAGCGCATTATATGCGGCCATATTGATTTGCTTCGAGAATTCCAAGTTATAGTTTTTAGCATACTTGGCAAATTTCGACCCTGACAATCTCGGGTCGGAGACAAACATGGCGGAAATGGACATTGTTACAAGATTATCGGTACCCTCTACATAGTATTGGCCCTGATGATGTAGATCAATAAACACATCGACTTTTCCAAATTCTCTTTGTAAGCCCTTATAAACATCCCGGACCGTTTGCGACTCCGGTGTTATGTACCAGCCAGAACCAGCTGAATTTCCAGGAAAATCCGCAGCCTTTGGAACGTAATTTAAGTCAGGATTAAAGTCGCGGTTTACATCAAACCCTGGATTCTGGGTATAATCTCTTTGTTGCATAACGCCTGTATAATAATTCCATGCCGTACTTGTCCCTGCAAGCTGCGGGAACTTGACGACAACTTCGTCCCAAGTCATAGAATTTCCGCGGCGATCCAATTCCGATGCATCGGGATTCATTTTTGGCAGTGCAACGATTGTCATTTCATCACGAATTTTTTTGGCCTCCGGAGAATTGCTGGAACCGACAAACTGAAGCAAGTTCAGGATGGCCTCTGTCCCTGTTTTTTCATTTCCGTGAATCTCACTTTCAATGAGGACGACTTTTTTGCCATTCCCAACCCGGGCTTGGTAAATATCTCTTCCGCTATTGGATTGGCCAACCACCTTCAAAGCAACCCGGCCCTGGCTGTTATTTTCAATTTGCTTCAGTTGCTTGACCATTTCCGCATAATCGGTAAAGCCTTTGATTGAATACTCTTGGTTAGGATTTGTAAGATTGCCATTGGGAGAGTTGGTAGCCAGCACCGGTGTCGCAAGGCTTGCACAAAGTGCCACAATCCCCAGTCCTGTTATAAACTTCTTCTTCTTCACTTTCATCACTCCTCTATTATTTTGCAATACAACTACCATTCTATTAGGTTGTTGATAGATAAGATGTCGATTCCTCTTGGCGAGACCTTTCTATTTTTGACAAAAACAGACTTATTTTGTCCTTTTATTTCGAAAATCGAAACTTTTGAACAAAACAGTTCTTTCGTCATAGTCCTGCTGACCCAACTCCAGGCGTCACCAAATTTTTCCTTTTTTGGCTTAATTTGTAGATTGGTATAAACAATATACACAAGAACCATCCCCTGTTTCAGAGAATGGTCCCCATGGTTACTTTTTACCTTTTAGATTGATGCCGATTGCGGCTCCGTTGCGGCTGGAGTCAGCTACTCCTTTGAAGGTGTTGTTTTGATAGTCGATTAAGATGCTTTGGACGTTTCCAATTGTTGTAGGTTCAGCTCCAAATTGATGGCCCATGCTGTTTAGCTGGTTGAGGACCTCTGTTGGAATGCCAGCTTCGTACCGATAGGAGTTGAGGTTGTTCGTATATATTCTTGGTTCCTCTACAGCTTGCTTCAGTTCCATATCATACTCAATAGCATACAGAATGGTCTGCAGCACAGATGTAATAATGGTGGTTCCGCCAGGGGATCCAACGGTTAAAACCGGTTTCCCGTCCTTGAATACTATGGTTGGCGTCATACTGCTTAATGGACGTTTATTGGGCTGTACTTCATTTGCACCTCCTGGAATGGCATCAAAATCGGTTAATTCATTATTTAACATAAAACCATAACCGGGAACCATGATGCCCGTCCCGAATACTTGTTCAATGGTGGTCGTATATGAAACGACATTTCCCCATCTGTCCGTAACCGTGAAATGGGTCGTTTCTCCAGGTTTTTGGTCATTCGGCTGTTTCGTAGGCTGATAGTTTGCTTGGGTTAATTCATACTTCCACGGATCACCTGCTTGGGGTTTAGGGTTAACGCGATCTAGACGAATGTGTTTTTGCCGTTCCTTAATGTAATCCGAATGCAGAAGCCCCTTCAGCGGTACTTCCACGAATTCAGGGTCTCCAGCATAGGCCGCGCGATCTGCGTATGCTAGATGCATGGTCTCTGCCAATAGATGATATTTTTCCCAAGCTTTCACATCATATTGTGAAAGATCAAAACCGTCCAAAATTTTCAGCATTTGTAATAGGAATACGCCGCCAGAGCTTGGTGGTGGCATACTGGCAATCTGATAGCCGCGGTAATCACCCCAGATCGGCTCATCAATGGTCACATCATATTTTTTCAAATCTTCCATTGTCATCGCACCGCCAAATTTTTGCACCGTACTGGCCAGTGCTTCGGCAATCGGTCCCTTATAAAAGGCATCTGGACCTTTAGCGCGAATCAATTTGAATGTTTTGGCTAAATCCTTTTGTACAAGATTTTCACCCTCTTGAAGCGGTTTTCCATTTGGCAGAAAGACGTTCTTCGCTGCTGTTTTGGACAGGGTTTCCTTGTTCTCTTCAATTGCATCAGCAAGTACTGAATCGATTGGGAAGCCTTTATCGGCAAGTTTAATCGCCGGTCCAATCAGTGCCTCCATAGGCCGGGTTCCCCATTTTTCCAAGGCTGTTTCCAGTCCTTTTAGCGTCCCAGGTACTCCAACCGCTTTACCGCCTGTTGAACGTATGGCAAATGGGATGGGATTTCCTTTCTCGTCTAAAAACAAATCAGGTGTTGCTCCCTGTGGGGCGCGTTCCCGGCTATTAATGATGGTGGTTTCTTTGGTTTTCCCATCATAAACCATCATAAATCCGCCACCGCCGATTCCGGACATCATGGGCTCCACAACGTTTAATGCGAACTGAATGGCCACGGCCGCATCCATCGCATTTCCGCCTGTTCTTAGCACTTCAGCTCCGATTTCGGATGCAAACGGATGGGCAGTTGCCACCATTCCATCCTTTCCGACTGCTACCTGGCTGTACTTACCATAATCAAATTCGTTCTCTTTCGCCAGTGCGCTAAAAGGGAGTGTCCCTATAAGCAAGAGGACAGCCAATAAAACTGTAAAACCAGCTTTCCATAAACCCTTCATCCTTTTCCCTCCTCTAGTAGTATGTTTACAAATCTATTCTATCAAGAGGACAGAAAAATCTGAATTTTTATATTCATAATTTTCCATTTTTGATTATTAATTCCTATATCGACTAATCCTAAAGTCATCAATATGGCTTTACGGAAATCAAAAATCCCCGTCTCCACTAATGGATCCAGGGATCGAACGTGATGAGGGAATGACACTACAACTATAACCTATTCCTGTAACTTTCCATTCTCGTTTCAAGGGTTCTAACCAGAACGGCTCACACCACTTGTTTCTGGATAAAAATATACTTCCTCGAATGAATTTCCATCCTTTGAAGCAAGCAATGTATATTTTTCCGCTCTGGCTCGTTCCCAAGAAAGTTTTACAGTATCTATCTTGCGAGAATCATCTAGTTCTACCATAATCCATTGATTATCAACCTCAGAAGCTGAAATATTTTTATACTGGGAGCCCCATCTAGTTAATAAATCTCCATCGGTAAAATATAATTTTCCCTTTAATTCCTTCCCCGATTTTTTCCAAAAGGAGAAAAAGACAAAAATTGAAATAGCATCAATGAATAATGACATTCGTTGAGAATTAAAAACCTATTTTCGATAACACGTCTGATTCAAATATATAATTAGATTATCGTTTGGTTACTGTTAAAAAAATAATTATTGTTCAAATTAAACACAAAAAGGCTTTCGGATTATTCTGGTAGAGTGTTACCTACAATTCCAGCCTTTTTACCTTGGGATTTTTCATTGATTCCAGTAACGATCATCCTTTGGATGCAATTTAAACCAACATATAATCCTCTTTTAAAAGCTATTATCTATTCCACCATTGTCTTCTTTTATTGGTGAACCTGTGTTTTGCAAGCCTATTGGAAACACTAGGTATAAAGACTAAAGGATAATAGTAGGATTTATTTTCTTTTTCTATCTCTTAAAATACATAGAGGGAGGTAGAGTCACATGTTCAAAAGAATAATCATCCTTGGGGTACTCTCCTTAGTTTTAATCGCCTTAGTTTTACTTAGAAGCCATATAGCTGCTCCTGTTAACAATCAAAATACGAAAAGCAACGATACCTCCGAATATACTACCGTAGAATATAAAATCAGCGAAATCAAAGGCAATCAGTATTACGGAACAAGTAATGACGGGACAGGGATCATTTTTTCTACTGAAAACATCGTTTCGGATAATGAAATAGAAGTCGATGATATAGTCATCTGCTATTTTGAAAAAGGGAATTTAGGGAAAGGTCTAGTAAAAGTAAAAAAGAAATAATATTTTGAGCTGCCACTTATTTAGAACGTCCTGTATCCTTGTATCGTGTTGGCCATCCTTAATAAATGATACCTTTGATTTAATGACAAACATTATATGGGGTAAAAAATAACGGCTAGATTAGCAGAATAAAATATGTTCTGCACAACCTAGCCGATTTGTACTATTATTTTGTTTTTTTCTTCAACATCCTTATAATAGGTGCGGTTTTTTGCATCAATGATACTATCAGCTCTTTTGTGCGTTCATTGCTTCCCATTCTTCTTTGCTAGGACCATATACACCAGGAACCTTCAAGCCAGCTTGTCTCATAAGGACAGTCAATTGTCCGCGATGATGGGCCTGATGTTGAATAAGCAGACGGAAAACAGCTTGTACTGGCATGTCCATTCCAAATAAATTCACCATTTTGTTCATTTCTGCATCAGTTACCTGTTCAGAAAATGCTTGTGTCAACCGCTGACTCACTGTTTTGTAGGTCTCGCTGATTTCAGCAGCTGATTTAGGTGTTTCTTTTTGAAGATTAGGAATCTCGAATGTTACTCCTACCTGTGAAGGAAAGTAGTAAACGGATCCAGTAATGTGCCAAGCTACGCTTCCAATGCTGTAAAGTCCTGGAGAAACCTCCTGATTCAACGATTGATCTGTCAGCCCGTCCAGCACTTTCTGGGTAACAGCTGCTTCTTGTTTCCATTCGTTTAAGAAATCATTTACTGATGTAAACATTCCATTTCCTCCTTAAATTTGCAAATCCTTCATTTTTTCAAACTAATCTTTCCTATTCATTTTATCATGTCCAGCAAACTATTCGCTTCTCTCAAAGGCTTATATTTTGCTTTTAATTTACTCATTCTTAATAGATACAGGATACCTATTATTAAAATTTTGACTATTTAGTCATTATATTTAAACAGATTGGTGCTTTGAATTTTTCATATTTGAGTCATTCTCGAATTCCATTTCTCCTTATAAAGGGAATATTTGCTCAATTTCTTGAAGCTCTGCAGCAGTTAATTGAATCTGTAACGTTTTAAGATTATGGAGTACCTGGTCAGCACGCTTTGCACCTGGAATAATGACATCTATACATGGACGCGACAGGTACCAAGCAAGAATCACTTGAGAAACTTCCGCACCCTTCGTTGCTGCAATTCGACGAACTTGTTGAATCTTTTCCAGGTTTTTTTCGAAAACACCTGCCTGAAATTCCGGCCTTTTTCTATTCTTTTCACTAATTTCAGTTTCTTGATTGTATTTACCTGTTAACAATCCAGAAGCTAAAGGGTAAAACGGTACAAAAGATATTTGTTGTTCGGTTACGTAAGGGAATAAATCTTTCTCTGCATCGCGGTTGATCAAGTTATACTCCCCTTGGTAGACATCCACATAGCCATCTTTATTGGCTTCTATTAATTGCTGAAGGGAAAAATTTGACACTCCGATGGCTCTAATCTTCCCTTCATCCTTTAATTGCTTTAATGCTCCAACCGCTTCGTCTTTAGGTGTATCATCGTCGGGAAAATGAATATAGAATAAATCTATATAATCCGTTTGAAGCCGTTTTAAACTCTCTTCAACGGCTTGTTTTAGAAAAGCTGGTGAGTTATTTAAGACCATTTCATTTCCGTTTAATTGATGGGCTGCCTTGGAAGCAATCACTATCTCTGAGCGATTTCCCCGTTCTTTCACAATTTCCCCAATTATTTCTTCTGATCGCCCCAAACCGTAGACATAGGCTGTGTCTAGGAAATTAATCCCTTGCTCCAGACCCGTTCGGACCAATTCTCTCCCCTCTTCTTCATCAAGATTTGGAAAAAGGTTATGCCCCCCAACGGCATTGGTTCCAAGTCCAATCGGATTTACATATAAATCCGTCTTACCAATTTGAATATGTTTGGCCATCAACTTTCATCTCCCTTATTTTACTAATTTGATAATAACAAAATTTTAGGAGAGAAAACAAAGTTCATGCATTCTATTTATTATCCGTTAATCAACTTACTACGTTACGAAATGAGGTAGTGAAGGAACAAATATCGGTCGGAATGATTAAAAAAAAAGACCGAACATGCTGCTACATGTCCAATTCAGCAAAAGACGGTTCTCTCAAGGGAGGTAGACTAGGATAGTAAATACAGCCCAACCAGTATTAATAAATAAAGTGTAAGAAGACCCTTATCTTGAAATAAGGGCCTTCTTTATATGTTTAATTTTGAGTCAATAGGCGGAACTCGCCGTCTAATTAAGCTTTTTTTACTAAAAAAATTAAACGAAATTATTCCGTCTATTTTTTGAGTTTGGATCTTAATTAGTTTTGGCGACCCTTGTTTCCTCCGTAACTTTTAGATATTCTAAGACCCGCTGGGCGATAAGTTTATAGCCCCTGGTGTTAGGATGGAATTGATCTCCTGCTAATAAATTCATCGTGGAATTAGTAAATAGATCTTCTGTGGGAACGAAGCTCACATTCTCATATTCTTCTGTCAATAATTTTCCTGCATCATTCCAATTATCAATGATCATGTCTAATTCTTTAATGTTTGCGAATTGACTTTCAAAAGGATTATAAAACCCGATTAAATAAATATGGGCATCTGGGTTCAATTCTTTCAATCTATTGAATATGGCTGTTAATCGTTCAATATATTCCACTCTTTCTACTTGGAAAGGTTCTAGCGTAAGGTTTGTAAAATTACTTCTTAAGACTTTCATAATATCATTGGCGCCAATGGTGATTAAAACACTATCAGCCTTTGAAATCGCAGTGGCAATTTCTTTATTTTCCAGACGCTTTAGTAATTGATCCGACCGGTTTCCCTTTTTACCGAAATTTTCTATTTTGATCTTAAGGTTGTGATCCTCAAACGTGTGATTAAGGATCCCGACATATCCACCGCTCTTTGTTTCATCTCCTACACCTTCCGTGAGTGAGTCTCCGATTGCGACCATCTTTTGATCTTTTTCGAAGAAATCAATGACACCTTCCACTACTTCCCTTACCTTTTCCTTGATTTCATCGGTGAATGGTTTAGGACTTTCCTGCTTAATGGAAGGATCTTCTACTGGTTTCTCTTCTCCTTTAGAAGCAACTTCCTTGGTATTTTCCACTTGTTCAGATTCAACTGACGCGACGGTTGTAACTGTTTTAAGGCCTGCTTGATTTCGATCTATAAGAAAAATAGAAGGAAGAATACACATAATGAATAGACCCAAAATCATGATGATTACTTTTTTTCTTTTCAAACTTCATCACACCTATTAGTATCGGAAGATCTTAATCTAAGATACCATTCTTTTTTTAATATAGTTTATTCATTTTATCATGCAGGGCAACATTATTTAAGACCACAAATTTTGTCACTTGCCTATTTGCAATCAAAACAGTAAAAAGAAAATTAGAGTAGATCATTTCAGTTTTGTTAGCTTTTGAAGTGCGGATCAAAAGTTTGCAGTTAATTTTCTGAGAAAAAGGAGCCATAAAAAAACGACTTTGCCATTTGTACAAAGTCGTTTTTCTCCCATTATCGTATGTACTAACCTTGAAATCCTTCCGTGTAAAATTGGAAGGTTACACCGAATTTATCTTTAATCACCCCGTAAGCAGGACTAAAACCTGTTTCTGATAGTGGCATTTCAACTTGTCCGCCATCCTGTAAGGCTTCAAACGTTTGGCGAGCTTTATCGGAATTATAAAACGGAAGTTTGGGGTCAGTCCCCCGGTTCGTTAAAGCTTTAGATTACCGGGGGACTGCTAGGCGTCTATGAAAATAGTTAATATATTCAAGTAGTGCAAAAATATCTCTTAAAATAAGCAATATGAAATCTCGGCAATCGAAACAATTTTGGAAACCATATTCCTTTCTAGTTTAAAAATGTTTTTTGAACTACTCTGGTCGTTCATCCAGGTTGTAATACCAAACAAGCGGACCAAGGTGACCGAACTTACCGACCGCCTTCTCCATTAACTGGTGTCCCTCTTCATATGCGGAGGCAGGTAAAATATCCAATTCATGATACCCCATATTTCCATAGTTATAGACAAGCAGAAACCCATCTGTCTCCCAAAGCTCAAGTCGAAACACATGCCAATGGTTCGTCACTTTCAATTGAATCCCTGTGACGAATGTTTTCTCCCCCAGCCGTTGATATGCAAATTCCGCTGTCCCTCCTTTATAAGACCTCCCCTCCTCAAATACAAGTGGGTAACCTTTCGTATAAAGGTGTTCCATCCCTTCCAAGGTTTCGAGATATGTCTCCCTTTTTGTGGCCACAATCACAGGAGACAGCCTATCTACTCCTATTTCATGGTATTCGATAGTACCACTGTCATCCCATTGAATATGGAGACCCGCATCCTGAAGCACATTCGCCCACCTTCCGAGATCTGCGGAATTTTTCAATTGTTCACAAGAGAGATACAATCCATCCTCCGTTAACAAACGATGGACTATTTCTAAATAACGACTGTCACCATAGGTTGGATTCTCCTTCAAGTACGCTAGAAGTGACCAATAGTTTGAAATCATGATAGGCCCCATGATCTCATGAAAGGTCCGTGCAGAAATGATTAAATCAAAAGAATTCAGGGAAAAGTGCTCAGATACCTCCATAAAATCCATTTGGTAAAAACTCACGTTGTTCAGTCCTTGCTTTATTGCCAACTCTCGAGCACATCGAATCCCATATCCACACAGGTCGATCCCTACAATCTCGGCATCTGGGAACATTGTGGCGTACCTGCAAGACAGCAACCCATTATCACAGCCAATTTCCAAAATCCGTTTCGGCTTTAAATAAGTTTGCTGACTGACCCAGTTGAGCAAGGACTGATGAAAATTCATCGTCCATGATTCTACTGCCAAACTGAAGGGCAGTGTTCGGTTTTTCACTTCATAAATATTCCCTTTTAGTTTGCGATCCATAATGGGTTGGAGTTCCTTAGCCAAGAAGGGATCGACCTCGGTTACATGCTTCCAAAAGTCCTCTTTGGTTTGGCATTCCTTGATACCCAGTGACTTAAAATAGGCAGAGACACTTTGTGATTTTAATTTGGTATTTGCAAACATAGTATTATCTCCAGTTTAGGCGTATTTATTTTGCTTAACAGGACCAAAACCTACTAGTAAGTGCTATTATCTGGTACTAATTATAGCATGAGTATCCACATAACTAAAGTTAGGGGTTTTACGCAGCTTTTTGATAAAAAAAAGCTTTACTCCTTAGTGAAGTAAAGTAAAAAGTGTCTAGCGATTAAATGAAAATTTTTAAGGCCGAATGAGAGAGGAATAATGGTAATAATTCAGCACTAACTTACTTCATCACCTTTTCACTAGAAAGTGCATGTTTAAACTGTTCGATTAGGACAGGAACGATTTCAAATGCATCGCCAACAATTCCATAATGACAGTTCTGAAAAATAGGAGCTTCTTTGTCCTTATTAATGGCAATGATTAAACCAGAATTTTTCATTCCCACAATATGTTGAATCGCGCCAGAAATCCCGATCGCAAAATAAATCTTTGGCGTTACCGTCACACCGGTTTGCCCTACTTGATGGGGGTGGTCAATCCAACCCGCTTCCACCACATCCCTGCTCGCACCAACAGCTCCTCCAAGCGTTTCAGCCAAATGGTGTATTAACTGAAATCCCTCGTAGCTGCCTAAGCCTTTTCCACCAGCCACAACGATGTCCGCTTCGTCGATTCTGACCTTCTTAACCGTTTCCTTTACAATTTCCAAAACTTTTGTCCGGATATCTTCTTCCTTTAATGAGACGGTTTCTTCGACGACCTTGCCTATTCTCCCTACCTCTGGGGGCAGCGCCTTCATGACTTTGGCGCGTACGGTCGCCATTTGCGGCCTGTATTTTTTACATAATATGGTCGCCATAATATTTCCGCCAAACGCCGGCCTACTCGCAAGGAGTAACCCCGTTTCCTCTTCTACATCCAGCTCCGTCGTATCCGCCGTCAACCCTGTCGGCAAATCGGTGGCCACTGCGCTTGCCAGGTCTTTTCCTGTTGAGGTAGCCCCGTAGAGAATAATTTCCGGTTTATATTTATCACTGCACTCTAACAGCGCCTTCATGTAGGTTTCAGTCCGATAATGCTTAAAGAGAGGTTGATCATAGACATACACGGTATCTGCTCCATATTCAAACACCGTCTTTGTTAAAGGTTTAACATGTTCCCCGATAAGAATACCCGCTAGTTCCACACCTCGTTTATCAGCTAATTTCCTACCAGCACCTAATAATTCAAGGGATACAGAGGCAACCTCTCCATCCTTTTGTTCAATAAAGACCCAAACACCTTTGTAATCGTTAAAATCCAATTACATTCCCTCCTTACTTTCAAACAGCTCCTTCTTTTCAAGCAGGATCTGAAGCAATTGCTCTACTTGTGCTGCCGGGTTGCCTTCAAGGAATGTTCCCCCTGCCGGTTTTTGCGGAGCCCATACTTTGGAAACAATTGTTGGTGATCCCTTTAAACCAAGCTGCTTGATATCTACATCTTCAAGGTCATCAACAGACCAGATATGTGGTTTATATCTGGCAGCTTTGAGCATGTTCGGCATCGGGGAATATGGCACGTCATTAATAGTTTTTTCAACGGAAAATAAACACGGCAAGGTGGATTGGACGACTTCATATCCATCCTCCAGCTTACGATGTACAACGACATATCCTTCTTCTTGATTGATATCCACGACTTTGTTCACAGAAGTGAGTGGTGGTATATCGAGCCTCCTAGCTATTCCGGGTCCGACTTGCCCGGTATCTCCATCGATGGACATTTTTCCGCAAATGATCAAATCGACGGGTCTGGTTTTTGCAATTTTTTCAATCGCCTTTGTCACGGCATAGCTCGTTGCCAATGTATCGGCACCCGCAAACCGGCGATCCGTAATTAAATACCCCTCATCCGCGCCTATTTCAATACATTTCTTTATAGCGGACACCGCTGGAGGTGGACCCATCGTGACAACCGATACCGTCCCACCATATCGTTGTTTTAAACGAACGGCCTCTTCAACTGCATGAGCATCATACGGATTCAAAATCGCAGGCGCTGTCCTCCGGTCCATCGTGTTAGTTTTTGGATTCATCTTAATAATTTTAGTGTCAGGCACTTGCTTGATACAGGCTACAATATGAAACATTAAACCCCTCCCATCTAACTTAAAAAGCCCATGGTTTCTTAATTACCGCCATACGAAACTTTCCAGATGTTTTACAACTAAAAGGCTTGTTACACCCGTCTATATCTACTTTATTATGGGAGATGTCTTTACATGCGAGTTTTCTGACAAAAAACCCACAAATTAATCGGTGCCTGACTCCCACCGCGCTAGTCGAAAAATGACAAAATACTGAAAATTAAACGAAAAAAGTGCCAGGCACCACCCAACATTCGTAATTAGCGGTGTTCAGAAGGCTCAAGCTGAATAAAATCCAACTGTTTCATTCGGTTTATGACAGATAATACTTCATTGATTCTTGGTAATTCAAGCCATCTTTCGAAACCAGGAAAAAAGGAAGAAAATACACAATCCACTCCTTCTCTCTCCATATCTTCGAGAGCTTTTTTAATCTTTTCATGAAGAAAGATGTGGTGATCCTGATTACTTATAGCGATTTTTCGAATTAAAAAGGCAATAGCTGCAAGCTGGGCGTGTGATGTGATATTGTAAAGCCCTCTGATATCAATTTGTTCATCACCTATCACCATGTATCCCATGGGTGAAACCATCAGCTTTTCAGTCCCACTTCCCTGCGGATAGCTCGAAAAGTGATTGGTGGTTATGATTCTTTCTATCTCCCATTTTGTATGGGCGATAGGTTCACGTGGTTTGTCGTGTTTACATAAATCTTTTGCTTCCTGGGTTACGTTTTTTGGCACAAAATTGTCCATTAGGATGATTTGATCGGCAACGGATAAAAATTCACCGCTACCTCCAATCACAAGAATAGAAGAAACACCAACAGCGTCATAAAGCTCCCTGACCCGTTCCGTAAAAGGTGTAATAGGTTCATGCTTGATTAATGAACGCATTTTCCTGTCTTGAATCATAAAATTCGTCGCACTTCTGTCTTCATCAATTAAAAGTAGCTTACAGCCGAAGTTGATTGCCTCCATAATATTGGCAGCTTGAGAAGTGGAACCTGAGGCGAAGTCAGTCGAAAACTGTTCAGCCGAACTATTGGGTACCCATTTTATGAAAGGCGTAATATTGATATTTTTTATGGAACGGCCTTCCTCTGCAGCTATTTCCATTGCACTTTGATCTGTGATCACAAATTCTCTTCCGTCACCCATGATGTGATTGTAAATCCCCAAATTTAGTGCATCCAGCAATGTGCTCTTACCCGAATAACCACCGCCGGTGATGACCGTCACACCCTGTTTTATTCCCATTCCTCGCAAACCACCAATTTCAACTTCAACATCTTCCGGAGATGTAAAAGGCAAGGCACCCTCAAGTGGCCCGCTGTTGTCTTTATTTCTTGGCAAAATGCTGCCATTCCCTCTAAAGGCACAATAACCACTGGATTTCAGCCATTCGCGAATCATAGTTTGGTTTTTTACCAATTCATAAGCTGCTTTTAATTTGTTGAGATCAAACTTGGCAATAAACTTCTCCACTTCTTTTGGCAGCATTTTGCAGAGCATGCGCATCGCTTTATTATTATTCTTGAATGGAAGTTGAACGGTAATCATTAAGCATACATACCATTTTTCCGAGATGACTTCGACATAGGATGCATTACGTTGCAACACCACATTGGTGGGATGAAAACAATAAAAAGCACCATTTTCTTTATCAGTACGTGAGCGGTTATAAATCGCTTTATTTAATGCCTCCATATGATAAACCCATTCTCTTAATGCAAAATCTGAGAGAACAACTTGATCCATATGTTCATCTAAGCCGAGACGGTCAAAAGGGATTTTTATGGTGATACATGGTTTATCCAGTGTGAGTTTGTGTGTCGGTTCAATGTAATAGGCAACATCATCATTCCAGTAGATTGGATCTTCATAAATCATACCGTAAGATGACTGTCCGGATTGTAACGAGCGAAAATATTGAGCGAGTCTTTTAATAAAACATCATCCTTTCATATTTGGAAAGCTGTGAATAACGGGAAACGATATCTAGAAAAGGCGGCCCCTTATCCTTTGGAACAAGGTAACGACGAAACGGGTCGACCCCTAATCTCCAGGTATGAGCCTGCTCAAACATAAACCGGCACTGTTTGAGATTTTCCGCGTAAATGAATTTATTCCTTCGTAATTCAATGTCAGTACATATTCCCCCTAATAAAGTTCAAATCAATTTTTCTGACAAAGGATTAAATCCTACCCAATTTCAAAATAAAACCACTATTGTTGCCTTGACCAACCTTTTGTCCAAAAAAAATGACAGCCACTCCATAAGTGGCTGTCATAGATCGGCAAGAAGACATAAACGTTCCCTTCTCCTTCTGCCTAAATATAAAAAGCCCTGAGAGTAAATCCTACCCTCAGAGCCTAATGTATTTGTATAAAAAATAACTAAAAAGCAATATGAGGATAAGATGTATATTTTTTTGCTAACATGATCCTCACCTCATTACATTTATTTTTATAGCAACAAAATCTTACCATTAATTTAACCATTTGACAATAGATGCATCATGTCCTGTTTATATTTGTTATTGATTACAGCCACGAAAATGTACCGTCTATTCCATTTTTTACCGGCAGTTGCCACGAAATTTACCACTTACTGTCAAAGAATTCACCAATCGAAAAACGTCAACGATTTTAAAGTAAAAAAGCCTAAATCCTCCTATTTTTGCTGAGGATTTAAGCTTTTGGTCTTTCGAAATCACGGCGATTGTGGAATATCATATTCTATTGAATAGTATCGTTGTACTGCGCAGCTAATGACTTTATGTTTGCAATTTGTTCTTCTTCAAAATAAAAGCCAAGAAATTATAAGTTACCGCCATTTCTCTTCAGTAATAACACGAAATTTAATCTTATCATTCCTAATTAAACTATATACTTTTATATATTAACTACTTCCCACCCGAAATGTATTGCTTTATGAATATTTTCATCGTAGTTTTCAATATTGGATTTATCAAGTGCGACTGCTACCAAATGTGTCGGTCTACTAATTCCCACATATGCAAGTTTAAGAATATTTTGTATTTCCTGGTTACTTGCCAAATTTTCATCATATTCCCCTACTAGAAAACTAAATATTTTAGTTAAATCTTTAGCTGGTTCTTCATTAAACATTCGGTTGGATTCTAGAATCAAAGTTGCTTTATGTGTTTCGCCTTTTACACCATGAATCGATCCTAAATTGATATTAACTCCGTGAATGTTTGTTTTGTTCGTTATAGAAGTACTTTGTTGTTCGTTTCTATCCATTTTTTTAATTTCGCTTATAGTTTGATCCACACTTGCTTTAACAGAACTTATGTCTATTTCTTCATCCGAACAAATTTCTAAAATATCAAGAATTTTCGAAGACAACTCATCTTTTAAACTATTAATTACCTGATTTTTTTCTAACTCTAATACCTTTATTAGTTTAGAAATGATTGATCTTAATTGCAATAACTCTACTTTCCCATATTTGTTTAAATAATTCTCTAAGTCTTTAGAAGATTTAATGTCCGAATCGGCATTATCTCTTAGAAGCTTTGTAACTATTGATTGCAGCATTTTGAAACATTTTTGAATGAAGGGTGTATTTTTTTTATCATTATTTTCCTTTATATAACTTTGAAAATATTCATTAACTTCTAAATGATGTTGACAAATAGCATATACGTCTTTCTTATTATTTTTAAAATCTTCATTATCAACTTCTTTTTCTTTAACTATTTCAGCAAATTTATCTAATACCTGTCTTTTTGAGCTGAAATCATAGAGAAGTAAATATGGCTTAAATGAAGATAAACTGTTATTCCCTTTAAGGTGATCGTATCTTTGTTTACAGGTAGTCCTTAATATATTGGCAATATTTTCTCCAAAGCGATTACTTTGAGCAATTTCTATTTTTTCTTCGTCTTCTGGAATCCAAGAATCAGTCTCTCCATTATAAATATTATATAGTGCTTGATAAGGATCCCCATACTTTTGGAAAACAATTTTATTTTTATTTACTATTTTATTTACTAATTTAAATTGCAATTGACTGGTATCTTGGGTCTCATCCATTAAGAAATATGAAAACCTATGAGGTAAAGCCTTATAAACTTCATTTTCATAATGACTTAGATACCAATCAGCTAAAGTTAAAGTCTCGATATGACGAAATATTCCTTGCTTAATTAAATAAAGAATAGTTTTAGCAATACTTACATTAGTTTCATCAAGGGGACTCAATCCCAGATCTTTTCTTCTAAAATCAAATCTTATTTCTCTCATTCTTCGCAAGGGAAGCCTTGCATTCCACCATTGAGGCTTGAACTTTATAAAGTTCTTTGTAAAATATTTTTCGTATTCATCATTATCTAAGAACATTAATTGCTTATCGTTATTAAACAATTTTCGATAAGCTTTACTTGAAAAAAAGTGATTAAAAAATTCTTGAATAGTCCCTATAAAGTGTGGATATTTCACCAACGGTATCCCTACCAGTTGTAATTTTTCTTTAATTTCATCCACTGCCACATTAGTGTGTGTAATAACACATATTCCTTTTTCTGATGAGGATTGTTCTAATTTTTTTAATAAGATCGCGACTTTAGCTATTAAGACCGTTGTTTTTCCGCTTCCTGGGCATGCTTCAATATCTGCTGAATCATTCGCTATTAAAACACTCTCTTGCTCATTATTAAATGTACTGCCTTCAGGAAGCAATAATCGTTCCATCATTCGAATATCTTCTTTAGTTATCTCAATCATGATCAATTGACTCCTGTTCCGTTACATGATAAATGGCATCTCTTAAGTACTTTAAATATGGATCTTTTAAGATCACATCTTTTACTTCACTTTTCCTTTCTAGTAAATCACTTGCTAATATTTGAGCAGTTACTGCTTTGGATGCCTGTTTCTTTAATAATGGTTTATAAATAGGGTAAGCAACATCTTCTCCAATCTTTCCATCTATCTCTTCTTTTATTTTCTCTAATTTTTTCTCATTTGCTTTCGAGTTAGGGTTAATAAAACGAGATTGATGTATAGCATGTAATAATTCTTGTCGGATTCCACTTAAGGCGATTTCATATTCCAAAGTCCAATTAGGGGCTACAAAAGTTTCTAAGTTTCCGTTTTCGTCATTAAATTCATTCATGATTTTTTCCTTTTTTAATTTCCTTAGAACCTCAATTGAAGTTTGGTCCATTTCTTTCTCTAGTAATTGACAAAGGACCTCATAATCTTCTGAAGAAAGAGAAATATTATATTCTGATAGATACTCTAACACCTTTGTTTTTGTAGTAAAGATAGTTCCATATATTTTTGTTACAATGTCTGAAGGTAAAATACCTAATTCTTCTAATTCCACCTTCTTATTTTCTTCATACAAACTGTATACATATCGGTTTTTAACAGCCTGCTCTTGATAATATTGTTCCGGTCGCACATCAACATCAGTTACAATCGATACTGGCATCTCTAAGGCACTAAACTTTGCTAACCATTCATCAGACCTCTTATAAATATTTGCATATCTTTTAAATGCTGTATTTCCTATATTCACAATCGAAACACCATATTTATGTAATGGACGATCAATTATCTCTGCAATGACAGGTAACAATAAGTTTTCAGCGTCACCTTCTACAAAAATTACCCCCCTCGCAAAAAATAGGTTTGCTTTTGTCGAATCTAAAAATCTTTCTAGGAACTTATAATCAGATGAATCTAATTTCGTATATTCTTCTCCCATTGGATAAGCATTACTATTATGAACTAAGATTAAATGTTTAAGGCGTATCGATGCAGCCAAAGTTGTACTATGTGTACTTAAAATAAATTGACCATTTGTAGAGTTTTGTAAGTACTTTATTAATCTTAATTGAGCTTGAGGGTGTAAGTGAGCTTCTATTTCTTCTATTAACGATAATCTAGCGCCTAACTTTTTTTCTTCATCATAAAGTAATAATTCAGCCGCTATAAAGAGTAAATTTAAACTTCCTAAACCAGCAGGGGTGTCGTCTAGGGTTAAACTTAATTTCCTTAATATATCATTTAGCTTCGCTTGTGCCACTTCAAAATCAGCATAGTAGCTTTTTTCTCCACTTACAGGAATAAAAAAGAATTCATTTAGATAGTTCTGCAAGTCTGTCTTAATGGTTCGATTTTGATTATCTGTAAAAGGTTGATCAAAGAAATCTTTAATTTCTTCATTTGCCTTCTTAACGATTTCTACTAGTTTATGTTCCTCATCTGAAACTCCTAATTTAAATGCTTTATGATTTTTTAATATTTGTGCAAGTCTAGATTTAATACCAGGTTTCAATTCATTTTCAGCATCTCTTAAAGGTTTTAAATACGTAGTTCTTAGTAAGCTTTGAGCCGTACCTTCTAACCTACTATCCCCTCCATATGGTCCCCCTTTTATTACTTTATCAATTCTTTCACCAGTTAATGGATCCCTTATCTTCTTAGCTTCTAACCTTACCAATAGTTGATAATTCTTAACCTCGTCAAAAGTTAACCAATCTAAAAATATTCCTGCTTCCTCTTCAGACAAATCGGAAAACTCACACTCTATTTTTAACTCCTCAGTACTCTTTCCTGACTCATCTAAATAAAAATCATTCTCTTTTATTTTATTATTATCTAGACTAGAAGTACCTAATGTAAGCTTAATCGCATCAATGATAGCCGTTTTCCCACTATCATTTTCTCCTACCAATAAGTTAAAGTTTTTATGAAAATTTACGATTAAACCTGGTTCATTATTTTGCGAACCATATTTTCTGAAATTCCAAATCTTTAATTGTTTTAGATACATAGCGTCCTCCAATTTACCTTCATTTTTTAATATTACAATTTAATTTTGAAACATCAGCATTGAAATAAAAGCTTTTTAATTGCACTCTCTACTTGCATCTATTTTTACTTCTTTCTTCTAAGCCAGTATGCTGATCTGAATTTGGATGTTAGACAGGTTCCAAATCGATGTTATGTGGTATTCCAATAAATAAATATTCTTAGTTAAAGCATACTTCGACAAAATATTGTAAAATCCCTCCAATAAAGGATAAAGAGATACCCTAAAACTTCTATTGTGTACCCCTTTTTTTACATATGTTCTTATAGCCCCCTAATATGGAATAACTTCTTCTCAAAAGGAGACTATTAATTTTATCTTTTTATCTTCACAATTAGCAGCTACCATAATACGTTGTTTTCTCTATCCTTCGGGTTTATCCTCTCACAGAGTTCTTTTAATTTCTTCTTATACTCTTCCGAAACACCATCATAATCCACCATGTACTTATCTCTTGTGGAATAAAAAGCTCTTCTCTTATTGAACATTCGAAAACCAGTTATTTATTTCCTTTTCCATTGCACAGTATGTGTCTATTGCCCAGTAGTTGTTACACAAAAAAAGAAGCGTGAGTCAAACCGACTTCCGCCTACTTCATATAACTTTAGCTATCGAAAAGGAACAATAGATTAAAAACAGGCTTTACATTTGCTCCATTCGTTCCTTGTAACTCTGTTAGCCTCTTGTTCTAACTCTTTATAATCTAAGGAACAAATTTTTTCATAATTTGTCCTTGAACCTTGATGTTTTGACGTATGTAATGTGTAACAAGTTGCATGATGCATTTTATTCATTTCAGCAGTACCGAAATGATTAAAAACATAACCTGGTTTGTTATCAAGTAGCCATTTCTCATATCCGTTTTCATCCTTATAAAATTTATATATCATTAGAACTCCTCCTCCTTTAATTGATTAAAAATTTCTATGAGTATAAAAGTTAATATAGAATATAATAATACTACTCATATTTCTGCTATAAGGACCTTAAGATACATTGTTCGATATTTATTGAAAAACACCTTCAAAATCACCTATAAAATGGAAATATAATAAGAGTGGTTACTACTGAAACCACCCTTTCTCTGTGTAACTATATAAGTCTAATGACAATCGCTCTTATTGAATTAGGTACCTTTTATGCTGCTCACGTTTTCTTTCGTGAGTTATCTTTGCATACCTAAGTGTGGTATCTGGCGAACTGTGACCCAACAATTCTTGAATAGCTACGAGTTCAGCTCCATTATTTAATGTTAATGTTGCAAAAGTATGTCTTAAAACATGGGGACTTACTTTGTCTTGCAGACCTGCCTATTTAGCGATGATTCCTATTTCTCTTTGTATTCCTCGTTTAGATAATCTTCTATAAGGTTTTCTCTCTGTAATCATCAACGCTTCACAATCATCTTTTCGTTCTTTTAAATATTTAACTAAATGATACATCGCTCTAATTGAAAAATAGACTTCTCTTTGTTTATCACCTTTACCTATAATTAATGTGCTCATATTCTGTTGATTGATATCAGCTTTATTTAAACCATGAACTTCAGATAAACGACAACCAGTTGCATACAATACTTCAAGAAAAGCACGCTGTCTAACTGTTTCACATGCTTCTCTTAACATTTCCAGTTCTTCGATTGATAAGGATTTAGGAAGTCGGTATTCATCTTTTGGAGCTTTTAATTTAGTAGTTGGATCACGTTTAATATATTCTTCTGAAACTAACCAACTAAAAAAACTCTTTAAAATAGATAGTTTCTTTCTAATTGTGCTCATTTTTAAGGTCCCATCTTGACTTAGGTACATTCGAACATCTGTTGTAGCTATGTCCTCAGCCTTCTTTTTTACGATATCAGCAAACCCACTTAATTCCAGGAGGTAGTTGCCTAGAGTAATAGAACTTAATCCTTCTAGTCTTTTGGCCGATATGAACAACTGTATTTTATCCTCAAGATCAGGATGTACCTCACCTAGCTCAACTCTTTGAATATAATACTCTGATAGAACAGTAGACAATTTATTCTTTGTATTTTCCACTTCAATATTAGGATATAAATCTTTTAAAGCTGCCTGTATATTGCCATTAAAAAGTGCCACTAGTGCCAAATTTTAGTGCCGCCTGTGACAAAATTGAGTGCCACTCTTGCCATCTTGAGTGCCATGACCTTTTGCCCAACTTACCAATTCCGGATATAATACATTAAACGAAACAGAGGATTATTGATGAAGTGGTACCGTTTATGAAAGAGGAATAGATGAGAAAACTAAAAATGCGCAGCTGTTAGAAGAGATAGATGAGTTAAGGCATAGAATTAAAGAATTAGAGGCTGGAGAACCGGTCACTAAGAGAAATATAATTATCCAATATTTTTAATTCCCCCTACCTAACTAAACTGGTAGGGGGATTTTTTTAAAGAATCCCAACCTACCTTGCGGTAGTGGTGTCAGAAGTCTATTCTTTTATTCCATGTCTTTCCCTCATAGACGTTTCCCCATCTATGAATATATTATATGAATCATGGATAATCCTATCGAGAATGGCATCTGCGAGGGTACCCTCTCCAATCTTTTCATACCATCCTTGAATATCGAATTGAGAACAGAAAATAGTAGAGGCGACCTGATGGCGCGATTCTACTATTTCCAAAAGGTCACGCGCCTCATTTTCCCTAAGGGAAGTAAGTAGCCATTCATCCAAAATAAGCAGATCCGCTTTCTTATATGCCTTCATTACTTTCTTATAGTTTCCCTCGCCTCGAGCAATAGCCAGTTCCTCAAGTAAATCGGGAAGACGGACATATTTAACTGTGTAAAACTGGCGACATGCGGCAATTCCAAACGCGCAGGCAAGATAGGACTTGCCGTTCCCTGATGCACCTTTGATGATTAAATTGTGTTTCCCCTGAATATAATCACCAGATGCAAGCCTAAGGATTTGAGTCTTATCGAGCCTCCGGTCTGCGTGGTACTCAATATCTTCTATGCAGGCTTGGGGATAACGGAAGTTAGCCCCCTTGATGATCCGATCTAGCTTATTGTTTTTGCGGCGTGACCATTCGATGTCGACAATCAAAGCGAATCTGTCTTCGAAGGGGAGCTCGTTGAACTGTTCATTCCGCAGTTGTTCATGGAATTGTTCTGCCATTGCACTTAAACGCATTTCGTGTAATTTGGTTAATGTGCTTTCGGTTGTCATTTATCTTTCCTCCCATAGTAGGCTGCGCCTCTTACAAAACCATGCGTAAAGTCTTGGTCGACTTTATCAACATCAGTAGTTCGAGTGGCAGAAGTATTCAATTTATCCTGTCCGGTCTTTAAAATGGTTTTAATACTATTAAGATTAGGCCTTGGCGAATATGAGAATGCCCGTTTACAAGCAGATTCTAGACGTTCAATGGAATATTGATCGGCCAGTTTGGTCAGCCCCATGCATGACTTCAATGCCTGTTTTTCTACCTTATAGGAATTTAAAAGTGCATTAACCATCGCCAATGAATTGGGACCAACTGCTTCAGCCCATTTCAAGAAATAGTCCCGATTGAAATCAAGATACTGCTTGTGCTGAATCGGCATATGTTCCGGAATAGTAGAGAGCTGCCCATCCTTTCCCTCTAGCCTCATATGGGATGCAATTCTGAAATTCTTATAAAATATTTCTATGATTTTTCGGGTTATCCTTACATCGACCTCGTATTTGATAAATTCATAGGGAACCGAGTAATACATTTTATCCACTATTATGTGATAATCATATTGTACGGTTGCCTTCTTCCAAGTTGCCAACTCGTACGGAGAACCAGGTAACGGAAGGAGCGCGAACTTCTCTTCCTCCATGAAGGCAGTTTGCCTGCTTCCGCTTTTCTTTTGAAAATCCTTCTGGTTGAACTCAGCCAATTTTTCCTTGATTGCCTTGTTCAATTCATTTAGGGTAAAGAATGTTTCATTCCGTAGGGAAGCGATAATCCAGGTTGAAATAATCCCCACAGTCCGTTCCACATTCGCTTTGTCCTTTGGTTGCCTTACCCTCGCAGGCATGATAGCTGTATGATAATGTTCCGCCATCTCCTGATATGTTCGGTTAATGACTGGATCCGTAGAAGATGCTTTAACAACCCCTGTTTTTAAATTATCAGGGACAATCATTTGGGTAACTCCACCGAAAAAGTCAAAAGCGTGGAGGTGAGCGGTAATCCAACTGGCGGTGTCCATGGACACAAAGGCTTCCACATAAGAATATTGACTGCACGGAAGTGCAGCTATAAATACATACGCAGGAATGGATTCGCCTGTAAGGGAATCCTTTAGAAATGCAGTTTGGCCGGCCCAATCGACCTCCATGATTTCTCCTGGCTTCCTCTTAATCCGCATCGTTGCCTTGGATACGGTCGCATAATTATGATAGAAGCGGCAAAACTGGCGGTAACTATAGGGAATTTCCCTCCGTTGCCTACATGCTTCAGAATACTCATGCCATAACAGGGAAAGAGTAACACCACTTTTGGCCATTTCTTTGTGGATGTGCTCACAGTCAGGCTGCTTCCTCAAATCCGACTTACCTTTTTCCGGATAGAGTACATTCTGAAGGTCAGTGTCAGTGAAGTCACCCTTAAGCGGCCAGGAAACCTGTAATTCATCAGCCCTTTTTATCACATTATTAACAGTATTGCGAGAACAACCGCAACTAGACGCAATACTGCGGTTACTGAGACCTTGGTCGTTCAATCTCAGAATTTCACGGTATTTGATCACAAAAAAACCTCCTGTATAATGAATTTGCACAATAGTGTGCAAATTCATTATACAGGAGGTGGCACTGGCTATGGCAGAGGTGGCACTGAAATCTGTCAGAAGTGGCTCTGAAAAATGGCAGAGGTGGCACTTTTGAGTGGCAATATACACTGCCACTAAATCTGATAATATTTGCTTTCCTAAGTTCATAAAAATCGACTCTCCTTAGTTTTTATTTGTAAACTAAGGATTACCTATTCAAATGCCAAAAATACATTAATAGTATAGGATAGTTTCGTATCTTGACAGGGATTTTAGTGTTTATACAAAAAGAAAGACGATTACGCAATGCATTAATCGTCTCTTAATGAATGTGTATTGCAAGTATCCTTGAACTGTGCAACATTAAAATTTATACTACCCTCCATTATTTGGTTTATAATGATAGTAAGGAGTTGTTGTTTAATTGAATGTTAAAAATATAAGTACATCCATTTCTGAAGATATTATTATTACTAATTTGACAGGTTTCATCACCCTTGCTGATGTAAACATCTGGTTTAATTCATTTGAGAAAACGTGCTATTCATTTATTAGACAAGGAAAAAAGTATAAGTTGTTAGTTAATCGTAAAGGTTATACTCCAGAACATTTTTCTGTACAAAAATTGTGGAAAGACAAATTGTTCTCTAATAATATATTAGAGAACACCATTGCAGTTGCTTTTTTATTAGAAGAAGGGGATATTCTAATTCACCTTGAACAGTCTAATACCAAAGACAATGCAATGTTCTCAAGTAACTATGACCAATTAATTGACTGGCTTACTAAATATAAATAATGGATTTCTACTCCTAAGTTGCTGAAAGGTAACTTTTTTTATTGCACAATTTAGGTCGAATACGACAAAACGATCACCCTAAAAAAGTGATCGTCCCTAATAAATTGTATTAGTTACCAGAATCCTTGTATTGTGCAGTAAATAAAGCTGTTTTTTCTTGTTTATTCAATATTAGCGCCCGATTGTTGAATAATTATTGTGTTCAGATGTAGCTTTAAATTAACTCTTAGAACTCGATTTTTTTAACTCTATAAATTTTGTTGCATAAGGTTCAGTAGCTTCACGACTATGTTTTATATCTATAGATTCATCATTATATTGAGCTTTTTTTGTCCAATTATAAGAGCCACTTATCACTGTATTGAGATCAATTATGCAAAATTTATTGTGCATTATATTTTTAAACATTCCATGTTCTGGTAATCGATATGTCTCAAAATGATCTTCAAAACGAAATCCATATTTTCTATTAATATCATCATCAATGACTATAACTTGAACATTTAAACCTTCTTTCTTTTTTTGGACCAATTCCTCAAAGAGTTTTTGATCAGTAAACCACGCCACAGCAACCCAAATTGTATATTTAGCTCTTTTTATTTCCTCAATGATTTGATTTTGAATATCTTCAAAATGGGTTTCAAGTTTGACTGGTTCATCGTATGTATCATTACCCATCACACAATATCTATCTTCTATTTTTTCTATGCTATAACGATTTGATTTAATAATTTTATTCAGATTCGCAACAAACACTTTTTCTTCTGTATCTCCAATTGTATATTGATCTAAATCAATTAACACTGCATTAATAAATAGTTCTATAAATTCTTTTAGTTTTTTAGAACTATTTATTCTTTTTAATCGATCAATAACATACTCTTTTCTACTCAAACCCATATTACTCTTTCTTAAATCATTGCCAACAAATCCCTTACTCATTACATACATATCTTCAAATCCAACAGATTCGAATAATTTTACTAACTGAGGTCCACTAAAGTAAAAAGATTCTTCTCCCTTACCACATGCTATGAAATCTTTTAACTTATTCAAAGTATATTCCGTTAAATTCAAGGTGCTTCCCCCATTTCGCATCAGCTAAATACAGCTTCAAAAATAAATAAATAAAATCCAGCAAGAAGTCCAAAAATAAGTTTTCTGCTATCTCTTTTTGCAAATTCCAAATTCATTTATATACATGAACTACCTTATATTTTAGCACAAATATCCAATTTAGTTATTAAGTGTTATTCAAGAAAATGGCCCGTTACATAAAGAAAGAGCGTATTCTTTATGCAGAATTGCGCACTTTTTCTGGAATAACGGACGCAATCCAATTCTTCTGAATCGCGCCAGATACTTGAGTAATGGCAGTTGAATAAAATACATACATTGATTAATATATTACGGTTGAGTTTGATATTGTGTATACATATCTTTGTTAAGCTCAGTATAGAAATCTAAATCCTGCTTATTAACTTCTTCCCCATTATTCAATTTATTAAATATAACTGTTGCTTTCTCAATATCAGAAACTTGATAAATCTTTCCCATGAATTCCATAGTACGTTGGCTTGCCCCAGAAAACTTTTCGGCATAATTAATAATATTCTTTAATTGTCTACTGAAATATAGCATTATATCTTCTGAGCTAGCTTTTCTATCTTGTATTTTTTTTAGCAAATCCGAATCATTCATCATTGTATAGACAGTATCTAATTCAATTATTCCTTCATTAAATTTATAATAACCATCTAATGGAACATGCTTTTTAGGTATTGAGTACTCTATATTTAACAACTCGCCAGCATTTGCATATTTTAATAAGTTTGGTACAGATACACTTGATTGATTAAGGTACTGCATCAGTAGGAGATAAAATAACATTAAATTATTTTCAGCTGAGTTTTTAATTATTGCAGGAGTGGAATCCTCATTTGGTAGAAGAGTAATTTCCTTCAAGCCTTTCTTTGATACATTTACAATTATTCCTTTATCTAATATACATAATGCACTAATCTGTTTATGTTTTTCTACTTGATTATTTGCTTCAACAAGGTTATCTAATAATGTTTCTAAAGTTGTAGATGATGTATAAGCAAATACAAATCCAGCAGTGGGTGAATTTATTTCATCCAAACTATTTTTAACTAACGATTTAACACTTGAAATATTATTTACACACTTATTTATTTCAGTTTTATTTAATGATGATTTAACCTCAATAACTGAAAAAACACTCTCTATGGGTACCATTTTTGTAGACTGCATATTTAATAAAACAGGACTATTAAACGAATCATAAATGATAATGTCTTGTTGCCTACTTTGCTCACCAGTTGCATCAATTATTACTCCATTATTCATTTCATATTTATTAGGAATATACTTTCTTAAATAGCTAAGTAAAATTTCTTCCCTACTGCTCCCTCTCTCTCCCATATGGTTAATGTTTTCCGTTACTTCTTCAAAATCAATTTGCATCTTTTTGGCTGCAGCATGAATAGATTGTTTAAGCATTTGTATTCCCTCTTCATTTACCTTTATCTTTATTTTCCAAAAACTTATAAAGTAATTATTTATGGTCTCTTAGTTAGATATATTATAGGAAATACACTAAGTTATGTAATCCTATATTTCAATAAATAATTTTTAATATCAAAAGTCGTTATTCAATAATCTGGCCCAATTCATTAAGAAGAGCGCATTTCTTCCTGCAGAAATGCGCCCGATTGTTGAATATCATTGCGATGCCAAACTATAAAAAAAGTTAATTATTCTCTTCGCCAAATACTTCAATTCTTTCGTCAACCAATAATTCTCTGTATTTATTAACATCAGAATGTATTTTTCTAATATCCTTAATAAATGAAATTTTATTGGATAGATTTAGTGAATAAAAATCCATATAGCTCTTTCTTTTTCTATTCCTCGCACTTTGTTTTTTTATTGCTTTTACATTATCGGGAATTAAATATTTATCAATACTATTTTCTAAGTCATTTTTTAATTCTGTATATAAAATCAAATGATAATTCTGGAACCAATATTTTTCTTCTTTTTTATCTTTTAATTCATTTATTTGTTTTTTATTAAATAAGGAATCCTTTAAGTAGTACGAAATTAATAACTGATTATTAGTCTCTAAGACTATATCTGAATTCTCTTTTAAAATGCTCCTAAATCCTAATGATTTTATTGCATAATAATAGTACAACTGTTCCTCATGAAATGACTTAGATAACGAAACTTTGTATCTCGAACTCAAAAAAACATTAAAATCTTCACTTTTAAAAATATCTACACTTTTAACTTTACCAATTGAGTAAAGTAATGTTTCAGGAGCAAATTGAAAAATAAAACACAAGTTATGGAAATTGTAATAATCAATCTGATATTTTGACATTTTTAATTCGTGAAAATATGTAGATTTGAAAAATGTATGTAAAAATGTTCTTTGAAATTTTACTCTCTCTAAATTAGACATCCGATATACCAATTGATTTGAAAAATACATCTTGTTTTCTTTTTTATCTTCAGTGAATCTAATTTTACTTTCAGATATAATACTTTTCCAATATCTTTCTGCTAAATTTTGTTTATTATATGAAAGGTATGTCCATATTTCAATTCCTTCATCTTTTCTTTCGAGATTGTATTTTTCTAAAACTTTGTCAAAAATATTTATGACCTTTACATTATCTGTTGTATTGCAAAAGAAATAGAAATCATCAGAAAAATAAGAAAAATCACATTTGATATTTTCTTTGTCTAGACTTTCTCTTATTTCTACACTAATACTTACTAAAAATAATTCTGCAAAGTACAATGAAAGATAATTTCCCATTAATAATCCATTAGTATTCCCTTGGTTTAAGTTAGTTAGGTATCGTTCATCTCCATTATTTTCAAATACTATATTATGTGTATAAATTCTTTCATAGTAACTTTTTATATCAAGTTTTAGTAAGTTATCATACACACTAAGCAAAAAGAAATCTTTCTCTAACTGTTCATCATATACACCTGTAGCAAAATCTCCTGTTTCAATGTTTGGTACAAGTCTTTTTCGAGAATCAAATTTTGATGGATCATTAAAAGAAGCATAGTTTTTAAATTGTTTTAATGCACAATAGAAATTTAATATATTCGGCATTTTAAGAACCCTATATTTATCATCATTTTTCCATAACCGAAAATTTACAGGCTCTGTCCAACTAATATCTTCAAGCTCTAGTTGATTTATGTCAGGTTGAAATAATATATTATCAATATTTAAAAAATGTCTAACAGGATTTTTAAAATTATAATATGTATTTAATCCCATAGAATTCCTCTCTTTCATTAGGTTATCTAGCGTTTTAAAATTCAGTTAATTATAATCACATTTTGTAACTAGCCAAGACATCATCGGAATGATTTATGCTTTTTATAAGTAAATATTTCGTTATTTAAAAACATTTCTACACAATCCACAAGCATATTTTAGCACAAATATCCAATGATTATGGAAGCTATTTCCTCCATAATTTGACCCTAAAACAAAAAAGACGCGTTAAGATAAACGCGCCCGATTGTTGTAGAAGATAATAACAAGGTAAGGGAAGTGTATATTAATAGATCTGATAATCATTTTTCTCCCCCTAGTTTAAACTATTTCTTACAATGTCTATAGGGTTTGATCCTTTTGGAAAATCAACTGGAAAGCCGTCAATCTCTAAAATCTCACTATTTAAATCAACACGTATTACCGGGGTTTGACTAATATTTAATTTAGTCAATTTAAATATAGAAGCAATCTCTCCGACAAATTTCCTCGCTCTATATTGTAATTCGTCATCTGTAACTTGCTCATCAATACTTCCGAGCACAGGAGCTACAACAGCTAATAAGTAGTTAGACACTAGTTTGCCTTCATCAATTTCATTTGTAGAAGCTGCATATTTAAGACCTCTTACGATATCTGAATAGGCATCATTAATTTGCTCTTTAGATTGAGTTGAAAGGTATTGTATTTCCTCGACTGCTGCATTCGGTTTACCTGTGGCTACATTAGTTACTGATTGGTAATAATTCTCAATAGTACCTTTCCTTAATATAAAACAACCCGCTATTTCTAAAGTATCAAATAAAGAAATTAACCTCTTCTTTATACCATATAGAACCTCTCCGTTATGGAGTTTTTTAATTTCCTCGCTAGGCATATTTAATAGTACTGCCATTCCAGCTCTTTTTTTAGCAATTATTTCATCCTTTGAAGTATCACGATTAATCCAATAAGAATGTTTTTCTGCCATTGGGAGTAAAATATCCCAATAATTATTAATCGCAGCTATAAAGTCATTATTAATTGACCGAGAAAAAGAAATGATATCACTATGCCCCATTTCTTGAATTTTTTCAACAATTTCTTGATTATTTGAAAAAATATCCAAAAACGTAATATTATCAGCTAATGTATCCAAATCAGTTATCACTACTGGTTTTTTTCCTATCAGCCTAAATAATTTAACAACTACTGGTAATTCACCTTTACCAATAACAGGAACCAATTGTGAACCTGCTGCCTCCAAATATAAGCCCAAATGCTGATTTAATGCATTACAGATTAGTATATCACTTGGACCTTCAACTAGTAGTGGCTTAGAACTAAAGAAAGCGGACTTATGGGCTTGTCCTAATCTAGTAAGTAACTCCCTAACCTTTCTATTTTGTAGTTCAACAGTTTGTGGTTCTATTTGTTTAGGTTTATTCAGAGTTGATTCGAAAAAAACAATTTTTGTTAGGTCTTCTGGCATTAAAATATCCAAAAACTCTGTTGAATGTGTTGCCAAGACAACCATTTTTTTTGATCTGTCTGTAGGATCTCCGGCAACTCTTCTTATTTCCTGAAATAAAAAAGATTGTAATTGCGGATGTAATGATATTTCGGGCTCATCTAGAAAAAGCACACTTACCTCATTGTCATATAATGCAGTAAGAATAGTTACTAATTGTAATAAACCACTTGCCTCTCTGGCGGATGAATAGGGCTCACCACCTATTGTACTAAATTTAATTTTTAAATTACCAGAATCCCATTCTATCAGGATGTTCCTATTAAAGAGTGTACTTAATCTTTCACTCACCTTTATTTGTATATCAGGTCTTATACTCAATGTGTGAAAGTCTCCTATAGCACTTTCAGACTGATGGCGATATTGCCTTAAGTTAGCTCCTCCAAATGAAGCCCCTTCATAATTTATTCCTCTCTGACCATCATAGTTAGAACGATAATTTTCTAACTGTGAGAGTCTACCTGCTGTTAACAATCTTACTTTTCTATTAAACGCAGTATTACCAAATTGCTCCTTCAATTTTCTTAGAACCTGAGATTTACCAGAACCATTTGGTCCCAGAAATGTTGTAATTCCACCATAAAAATTTATTCTTAATGGTTGTGAACAAAATTGTCCGGGTATTTGTACTTCTTTAAAAAACGGATAGGTCATAATTTTTTTCACCTTCATTTTTTTAAAATAGAATATTTAGTTAAATCTTACCATAAGGTGGTAGTTTGTTCTTTAACAATATGGCCTATTTTGTGAAAATCTACAATTGATTATTAAAAACTCTATACTTTAAAGAACATTCTTTAAATATACGAAATTTATTTGCTGCGCAGTAATTGTCTACTACGTAATACAAGAGTTAATCCCGACCGTTTGCAGATGACTGATCTTATAGAAATTCAATCAATTTTTTATAACAATTTGAATCTCAAAACTTTGGTTTTATTTCAAATCACCAGATGGCTTGCAGTGGTAAACAGTCGGTCATTCTTTGGTACATTCTTCGTCATTTGGTGGTAAAAACTATGTCAGAGGTGGTACATTTTGATGGCCGTAATCATGTGACCGACAAACTTAATGAAACTTAGTTGATAAATAGAAATGGAGCATGAAGGAATTTCATGCCCCTCCCTACTGCACAGTATCAGTCAAATAAGAAAGACAATCACCCTAAAAGTGATCGTCTCCGATGTTTATATATTAACAGTATCGTTGTACTGCGCAGCAAATGATCCTGTTTTAAAATGACAATTCTTGTTCAACTAAAACCCGTTACTTTAATAGTAAATTTATTTTTAGTAATGATAAAATAGGTTAAGTACAGATTATTAAGAGAAGATATAAAAATCAATCAGTACTGATTCTCCTACGTTCTGACCAAAGAGCATACCCCAACCAAATAAGAGCTAATCCCATCGGTACTGCCAATATCCTATCGACTGGATGAGGAATTACGGCGGCGGCAAATGTGACCACGGCTGCGAAGGAAAGTAAAGCACCCGCCATGCGTGGGAAGATTCCCGCACGAAAAGTTGCGATTCCAAACAAGAGTCCACCAAGAGAATATAGAAGCCCCGCAATTGGTGCTAATAATGGAAAAATACCAAGATTCACTGTGCTTGTGGTTCCACCAAAAATCCCTACTATTCCCTCAACAAACTTCGGAGCATCAGTTGTAAGCAACGGCAAAACAAAAGCCTCGTTAAAACTAAAATTCATAGAAATTAACCAAAATAGACTAAATAAAATAAAACCAATCAGCCCAAGCCAGTTTGCTTTTTCCGCTTGTCTTGTATAGATTCCTGTAATTCCTATCAGACTGAAAAGAGACATAATGCTGGTAGTACATGCAATGACGACCCATAAGCTTGTGCTAACAGAGGATATATGATCCTCTGGGTGAATAAACTGAATACATATATATAAAATCCCTGCCAAAATTGCAAAAAGACCTGCCGATCGCATTAAACTCTTTCCTGTAATTCTTCGCTCTTTTTCATTTTTATTATTCATGTGATTCCCTCCAATTTTTATTTTTACTCTTAAAGTAAATACAAATTTTATAAACGACCCCAGCTGTTGCAGAATCAAACTTCTTATAGTAATTTGGATATGAAGAGTTGAAAAAAACTTTTGAAATTAGGTGACGAGATGGAACATTATGAAGTAATTGAAAAATCTTTATTGTATATTGAAAACAATTTGCAACAACCATTATCATTGGAGTCTGTTTCAAATTCCTTCAATATGTCTAAATACTATTTTCATAGACTCTTTTCTGCAATAATGGGCTGCTCATTAAACCAATACACTTTATCAAGAAGATTAAATGCATCTGTTCAATACATTCAAAACGAAAACTTATCATTAACAGAAATTGCGTATCAACTAAACTTTGGAACTCCATCGTCCTTCACCCGCGCTTTTAAAAGCCAATATGGTATCGCCCCAAGCTCTCTAAGAAAAAATAGAAAGACCATTGCCCTAGAAGACATTCCTCCAGTAATTAAAAGACCAATTAAAAACATCAATGGGGATATCGTTGCCGATTTTACACTAACAAATTTTAAAACAACTCGAATAAGTGGGGTAGCATTTGAAGTTGATTTAGCAAGAAGTGATTTTAAAGAAAAGATTCGATCTTATTCGAGAATGCTCGTAAACAGCATTGATGAAACAATCAGTAGTCCTTGTTATATCATCTATTCCAATTGCCAGCCATACTCAACTAAGTTCAAGGCTCTAATCGGGATTCCACAAAATCTAAAAATCAATAAACCAAATTATTTTAAAGTAGATGTTCAACAATTTTTTTGTGCTAAGTTTAAATATTTTGGTGATCTTCTAGATATAGGAGATGTCTTTATTACTGACTTTGCAAGATTTTTAAAGATTTCGAAACAAGAAACAGAGGAATCCGATATTGAACTTATTCAAGTGTTTGAGAATATTCATAATCTTGATTCTTCCTATCATATATTCGTACCAATCAAAAAACTCTCCAGTGACGACGTTGAATAATGTCTAACTACCTATATATGTTAATAAACTTGTTATTCTAATAAGAATGATACCATCACAAGTGTAAGAAAACTTTCCATATCTTGCTGTAAATCGTAAACAAGTTGTTTTTTGTAACGCAAAAAAGATGCCTTCCAGTTATTTTGGAAAAGCACCCATTTAAGTTATTTAAGGACAGAAACCATTCCAATTATCAAAGGTTTTTCTTACCAAGATCGATTTGCTGCGCAGTAATTGTCTACTACCTAATACAAGAGTTAATCCCGACCGTTTGCAGGTGACTGATCTTATTGAAATTAAATCAATTTTTTATAATTTTGATTCTCAAAACTTTGGTTTTATATCTTATCACCAGATGGATTGAAGTGGTAAACAGTCTGTCATTCTTTGTCATTTGGTGGTAAAAACGATGTCAGAGGTGGTACATTTCAATGGCCGTAATCATGTGACCGACAAACTTAATGAAACTTTGTGGATAAATAGAAATGGAGCATGAACAAATTTCATGCTCCTCCTTACCACATAGTAAGTAAAGGAAATTATTTTATTCACAATATCCTTTTCTTCGGTGTCCAAAACTCTGTAAACCCATTTTCTACTGAATAATGATACAGATCTTTCAACTTATGACTGGAATACACCTTCATGTCTTCCCTCACTTTAAGTTCCTTTATTGAAAGTAGTGATTCATTGCGATCAATCACTGTCTCTAAAAATAGTTCATTTGCTAATTTATCACTTTTCGACAAGTTACAAGTGCTGCAAGCAATCACCAAATTCCACAGTTGATCCGTTTGGACAAAACTCCATGGAATGAAGTGATCTACATGAGCGGCCTCCTTCTTTATCGTTTTCCCGCAGTAAAAACACTTCCCATTATAAAATGACGAGAGCACCTGATAAAACTGATCAAGCGAGCATCTCTTAGAGACATTTTCTACCTTTAAGAGCAGATTAGTGGTATCTCCCTTTTCATTAAATTTTTCTAAAAATAACGCGAGATGATAATTCGTTAAATAATTTAAAACCCGATGGAATCGCTGCATGAACGAGTAAAAAGTGCTATTAAGTTTTGCCTGTTCCTTCCCATTATCAAAATCATAAATGGTGCAGCCGGTGTCACCGTAAATGGCACCCATGACATTAATCTTGCATCTCTTCTTCACCTTGGTAATAATCTCAACCTGTAATTCATGAGACAGCTTATCAAAAACAAGTGTATTCGGGATTTGATATTTGGCTTGGACATCAAGGAGGATTTTTTGTACCTCGGCCTTCTTATCAGTCATATTAATTTGGTTAAGGTTATGATGAATAACAAGGTTCCAGTAGATCTTGGCAAAGCTTGAAAAAAGAGTTGAGTATGGTAATTCCAGCTTGTCATTGACATTGTATAAGTTTTCTAGAATGGATTTAATCAAGACAAACTTGTATGTAGTTGAGTTTTTTGATTTTGGCGAAAAGATGAAATTAAAATGAGCCCATATTTCTTTATCTGTTAAATAGGCTGCTTTCATTTCTCCCACTTGTAATTTATGGCTCATTGGCCCGTCCCCCGCAATGCTTGGATGCTAGATTCCTTTTCATTCTTCCACTTCAATTAAATAAATTCTTTCCTTAAAACCGCCACGCATCTCCAGCTTTCTTTTCCGTACTTCTTCAACTTCCTCCATTGAAACGCCATGGTACTCTGCAAAAGAATGGATGATTTCCAGTATATCTGCCAGTTCCTCAACTGCCTCATCGTTATTCTTGCTATCAACATATTCTTGAAGTTCCTCGAAACTTTTCTTCTGAAGGGCCTTGATATATTCATCATTATTTAAAATTTTTGCGGAGCATTGCTTACCTGTAGCTTGAATGATTTTTGGTATTTTATCGCGGACTAGTTTATTGTATATAGGCATTGGTCATACCCCTCTATTTGAATATTAGGATCTAACTATTTATTAACTCTTTCAAATTTGGTTCCAACTTCAATATCTCCACTAATTTCATTCGAAGTTTTTCTTCTTCTCCACTCCCAGTCGTTTCCATTCTAATGATAGGAATTCCATACTTCCTCAAGATTTCATCCTTCATTTTGTCACGTTTTAGTTGAGTTGGGTTATTTGCATGGTAGGCATGTCCATCCACTTCAACCACCAATACAGGCATCTTATCCAGCTTGTTAAATATAACAAAGTCAGTATGTGTTAAGACATTCATGGCATACTTTCGTTCATCCTCTGTAAGCTTGTTTGGATCCTTGATGAGCATTCTTAATGGCTGATGCAGCACCCAGTCAAGGCTTTGGAATTCTGGCTGTCCCACTACTTTTTCAATAACCGCATTCATTAAGTTTTCCGATTTAAACTGCGAAACCTTCTTGCTTCTCTTCATCACTTCTAACAATTTATTAGAATAGCTGCTATAAAGCAGATCGAATACAGAGTAGATTTGACTTTCAATGATTTCAAAATTGTTATATTGAATATATCTTACTAAATCACCTATATTGGTACCTACCCATTCTTCGCTCCCCTCAGCAACTACAACAATCAGTTTATCCACAGCACGTGAAACAGCCACATTGATCAGTTTGGGATTATCAGCAAAATCATTTAATGCAATTTCATTTGCTACTGTTGTGAGAATAATAACGTCTCTCTCCCGACCTTGGTATTTATGTACGGTGTCCGCCTCTATATTTCTTCCTGCTATGGCCTTCTTCAGTTCATTCGCTTGTAGGCGAAATGGTGAAATAACTCCAACTGATTGTCTATCAGCATTTATTTTTTGCTCAGGAATGATCTCATTGAAAACTACGTCTATCTGCCGTTGATTTACTTTTCCCCTGGCATGGTTTCCTTTTGCTGTTTTATAGAGGATTAATGGTTTATCTTCTTCCCGGGTATTTGTTAAAACAATAAGTTCATTGTTATAGAACTTTTGATTACAAAAGCCGATGATTTTGGGATGGCACCGATAATGCTCTTTCAAAAGAGTTTTAGGAATATTTTTGTATAGGCTTAAGATGGAAGATAATAGGCTATGGTTCGCATAATTGTAGGCGTCATCCATGTTAAATGACTCAAATATTCGCTCGGTTGTACTGGCAACCTCAGACGGGACAACATTTGGCAGCTGCTTAACATCCCCTACTATGACAGCATTTTTGGCACAAGATAGTGCTAATGCGCCGGTCACTATGTCTACCTGTGAAGCTTCATCGATAATAACGTAATCAAAGAGATAATTATTTTTAGCACAGCTGCGTAAGGAATGAGTGGTACTTAAGATAACAGGATATTCCTTTATAAAAGGATCGAAACCCTTCCATAGAGCATCGTTAGTAAAAAGAGACCTGCTCCCACCTTTGCCATATTTATCAGCCAATTTTGCCTTGAACAATTCCATAGAACTTTGACTGTATTCTTTCATTGCATTTTCAAAATCATAGTTTTCCATCTTTTTAGAAAACGCAGCAATTTTTTCACTTATCTCTTTCATTTTTGTTTCATAATACGTTTTTTGCAAAAAAGAAATAACCGCTTCCGGCGAATGCTTATACAAATTAAAATTATATAATCCGTAAACAAACAGGTTATATAATTTGCTTTTAAATGGAATTTTTCCTCTTTTAACATTGCGTTTATACTCATGCAATATTGTTAAAATCCGGTCTGCACTATAGCGGAAGAAAGAGCGGAATTTAAGTTGTTGATTGTCAGATTGCTCACAGTATTGATTAAAATATTTATATTCTGTTTGCAAGGAAGCCAGCTCTTGCTTCAAAACCGCTTGCTTATTTTGATAAACTAGCATTTCATTTAATGTTTTCTGTATTTCTCGTAAGTTCGATTTAATTTGTTGATGATCGGAGGGTGGTAAGGCCCAATCACTCATTTCTGGATATGTACCAATTTGTTCCTTGAAGAACTTTGCCTTGTTTTCATTGTTACCTAAATAGGCAGCAATAAAATCAACTCCATACTTTTGCAGCTTTTCAAGGACATTTGCCGTTGCGGAGTTATTATTCGAAACAATCGCAACAGATTTGTTGTTCATAATGGCATTGGCAATGATACTTAAAATCGTTTGTGTCTTCCCAGTTCCAGGTGGCCCCTCGATTACACTAATCTGGTTCATTAACGCTTTTTCAGTTGCGGATTTTTGGCTAATATTAAAACCAAAAGGGAAAATAGCTTGTCTTTGTCGATTTTGTTCGTTTAATGGTTTACCTTCTAAATACGCAGACAAAACACTACGAGGACTAATCATATTAAGTTTATTGTACTGCTTGCTTAAAAAGCTAATATCCTTCTCATCCTTAACACTTACATAGCCTGCTAGTGTCTTAAGATAGTCAAATGTATTATATGCTGTTCTTTGGGCTAAACAGGTTTCTTCAATTGTTATTCTCGACCGCTCATACACTCTTTTGTACCCAGTTTTAAAAATAAGTTTTATATAATCTCCAAAATCCAATATTCTAACGATGCCTGTGACAGGTAGATTATTTTCATAAATCATACAGGTCTCATGATCTATTATTTTTGGGTCTTTGAACCAATTTACATTTATATATTGGTAAGAATAAACCTTGCTATTGCTCTTATATCTAACCATCCATTTGCCATTTTCGTATTTACATAAGTCGATTTCTTCTGTTTTATCCTTGGTTTTTACAAGAATAAGATGATTTTCAACATTCAACGATTGTTAACACCTCTTAATCTAGTATCTATTTAGTTCCGTATTTAACTTAAAAATAATATTCATTACTAAATAATACCATATTTATATATACTTTATGGTACGATTTTCACTGAATAGATTAATTTTGATACAAAAAAATAGTACCAATCACTATCCATTTGCTGGATGAAGCTGGCACTATTTTAAACTTAGAAGAAATCTACTGAGATTGGGTTGTCACCTGCACTACACACACCTCTATTGATCTTGCTATGGCAAGCTTAAATTCAGCATTAATGCTAACCTTATGAAATAAACGAACAAATAGCGTTTTTTTCCACCTTTGAAAGTTAATCTCTTAAAAAAACGATACTACAAACAAAATTAGGATCTTTCCCTTTCAATGCTTTCGCAATTCTTGTCCTCTTTTGATGAGTAAGATTGGAACCCCCGACCTCAACCCTGTCAAGGTAGGAAAGTGAATCTGATTATAAAAGTTTTGGTTAAGTGAAGTTGATATAATAGGATTTAATTTTTCAAGTTTATGATTCTAACAGATGTAATTGGGGGCAGTATGTTTGATTTTGCCCCCAACTTGCCCCCAAGATTTCTCCATGAAAATTACTCTATCCATGTGGTATGCAAGGAAAAATTAATACTTAGGCTGCGGATATCCATTTTTTGGTTTCATCGTGCTACCCCAATCTTCATTTTAGTCAAAAGAAAAAGCACCCAGTATGGATGCCGATATATTATTCTTCTTTACCATATCTTCTTCGCATCTGTGAGGCGCTTGATTGCGATATCACCGACAGCATGGAATTGGTCAGAGAATAGAAAAATCCCTGCTACTCAGTTGTGAGCGGCTGGGATTTTGATTTGTCAGTAGCACCTTGCTTAAGGTCGACGAAATCCAATTAATTATTTTTGTTCCGGATCATCTTCGGCAACCAGCGTAAGATCCTCGTGGTCATCAAAGAGGGTACCTTGAACAGAATGACTAGCTTTAATTTTCACTTCTTCCGAGATATTAAGTGACGTCCTTAATTCATCGAGAAAAGCTTCTTTTGTGCGCTCATGATTGTAAAATGGAAGGCCAACGATACGATAATGATCATCATCAACTAAAAGGCCATCTTCATCTTTTTCCTTAATTTGCTTCAGAAAAGCTTGTTTCCAACCCTCTTTACCATTGTCAAATTGCCCATTTGAATCTAGAAATTGACTTCCTTTCGGCTCAATAAAGAATTGCCAAGAAACATTACCAGTTTCCGCATCATTTGCAAACATGACAAAGTCTGGCTCGAAAGCATTACCTTTATCAAAACTATAAATTCTTATTGCTTTCTCATTACGAAGCAAATAGATATCAGTTAGTTTTGTTTCAATCTCAGCCATGTGTTGTTTGATGGTTCTAACTACTAATTTTTCCTCGCTTGTACCAAAGTTATCTGTATAAGCATACCAGTCAAGTTTATCGATATCCTCGAAGATTCTGGTTTCAGTTAAGTCTTTTTGAGAAATTCCATTCTCCTTGTTGCTATTCGAATCAATAACATACTTGCGTTGAATTCTCTTCTCGAAAACATCTTTAATCTTGACTGCTTCGAATTGCAACGTTCCTTCGTACTGTTTCTCTACATTAATGTACTCATCTGCAATAGCCTGCAGAATTGCATTTGAAATAAACAGCTTGTGATCTTGAGAAAGAGTTTTTACATCCTCTTCATCACCAAAGACAATAACAGACACTTTGTTTTGAATTTCTTTCAAGAAGCCTTCCAAAGTTGGTAGTCCGACATAAGATTTATGCAGTTTCTCAAAATTAAAATCTTTATTTTTTAGGTTTATTGCTGCTCTCAAAACATTGAGGGTGATTTCTTTTCCGACTTTGAACTTTCGGTTATCTTGTTTTTTCTTAACTTGAAAAACCTCTCTGTCTTCTCCTTCAAAGGCTGCAAAGTCGCCCATACCAGAAGTTGGAAGATGAACTTCAAGTTCCTCTGGAAGAATGATTTCCCAATCATCCCCGAATAAGGACCCTTGCACTGATGTAAAGGACGGCTTCTCAACTCGACTGTTGACCCATACGACACCGTTCTTATAAGTGCCTGTTTTCCGGAAGGATCGTTTCAATTTGATTTGCCTTTCAACCATTGATTGGTCATCATAGATTCCGGATTCACGAAGAATTTGCTTCAGCTCAGAAATATACCTCGGGTTGTCTTTCGAATGGTAGTGAAGTTGTTCAATCACGCGTAGTTCGGCCGCTTCATTATGGTCAAATTTCCGCTTGTATTTCATAGCTAAATCATTATTGATGACAAATGGATAGTAACGAGCTCCACGACCAATAAGTTGCTTCTCTGCATTAGTTGTCGCCCCGGGCTTAAATCCAGCTTTTGTCGTCTTCCCATCACGAGTATCGTAGAGGCGAACTATATCAAATAGATTTAGTACATCCCATCCTTCGTTCAGCATATCAACGGCAAAGATAGCCCGAATCTCATTTTTGGGATCTTCCAGAGTATTTAATACAACCAACTTATCACTCGTCTTATTATCACTATCGATAAGCATTAATCGTTCTTCACGGAAGTCTTCTTTTAATTCGGCAATTAGGTTCTCATGAGTAATGCCATTTTCATCAAAAAAGTCAAACGCCTGTGTCAAAATACCATCAAGGCCAGTTGAGGATTGTTTTTGTTGTTCAATTTGATCAGCCGTTAGAGCATCCAAAATTCCAAGAAAATCAGATAGATTCCCTGCGCTCTCTGTCTTCTTTTGTGACTTAAATAGAATTAGTGGCTTTAAGTTAATCCCATTTTTTAATGCGACTTTCTTTCTGAATTGACTGATGATTATTGATTGAAGCATACGCACATCAACTTCATTATTTACCAAGTGGAACAAAACATCTTTACTATAACCATCTAATCGAAAATCTTTAAGATCATATTTATACAGTAGGTGTTCTCTGTACTTTGCTACAATGTCAGCATCTGACAAATCTATCGTTGCAGTGAACTCGAAAAGAGAAGATTTTTTTGCATTTCTTTGAATATTATCAACTGTCGCAGTCCAACTGTTATTATCCTTTTTCTCATCCGCATTGAGTCCGGCATTCAAGTGATGTGCTTCGTCGGCGAGCATTACAACGGAAATGTCCTCGAATTGTTCATAAGAGAGACGATTTTCACGAGGTGTATTCAAGTCGATATGCAGTTGCTGGATAGTTGTAAATAAGAGGTTAATTGCATCTTCGTTCGAATCTGAAAAATCTGTAACTTCCCGGATTTCTACCAACTCATCAGCAATCATTATGGAATCAGCAAACAAATATTTTCCTGAAGTTGAATCGAGAAAGTTAGCCCGCGTTTTTTCAATAATGTTAGAGTTATTTACAAAGAACAGAAAGTTCCTTTCACCCTGCTTGTACTTCTCCAAAATGATTGCAGCCATCATCATTGTTTTACCTGAACCAGTTGCCATATTAAAGAGCAATTGTTCGGGGTAGGTTCGATTTTGTTCATCCCTATGCACATAGTTCAAATAGCGACCAATACCTTCTAATTGATACTCGCGCAACTCATGCCGGAGATTTTCAGTGATATAGTTAGGAACTTGATCCTTAAAGTAATTGGCAAAAATCCCTAGTCCCCCATCATATTTTTCGTATAAGAATTGTGCCATATCTACTCACCACCCCCATAGAATTGACGGTTTAACACTTTGTCTTCAGCACTAATTCCGTACGACTGATCCTCAATATCAGAATAATTCACATACAAGTTATTATTATCGATGATTTCGCGAAGTAATTGCTTTTGTTCTGCAAATGATAGTTTTTCAAATTCCGAAGACTTCATTTTCTTAGGATCAACTCGATATGAAATAAAAGATGATTTCTTCGCTAATTCGAATAACTCAAGTAGCTCGCCATCATCACTTGCTTCCTCAATTCTATTGACAAATTCTTTTGCATCATTCTTAATTTCACAGTAAACAAATGAACCACCTCCAGTCCATCCTTGTATTTTAGAAATACCACTTTGTTCTCCGTTTATAACTGATTCCAGTCGAGGTATGGCAAGTTCATCAATATAGTCTAATTGCTCAATACCAATGTATCTTCGACCAAGTTTATGGGCAACCGCACACGTTGTACCACTTCCTAAAAAGAAATCCATGACTATATCGTTCTCAGAGTCAGTACCCATTTCAATAATCCGCTTGAGAAGTTTCTCAGGTTTTTTGCCACCTTTTAGTACTACTCCTCCTTCAGATGCAATCCCTTCATATGGTGTGTCAGTCCACATGTTTGTTGCTTGGACACTTGGTAACATTTTACCATTTATATCTCTAATTTTTTTCTGATAAAACGCCATTTCTTGACCATTATTTACATACACATCATATTGGCCTTCTCTTCTCACTAAAAAGATTTCGTGGGGGCTTAATTTAGATTCATCTCTTACTTTTTTTATTTGTGCTCCTGCTTTATTACTTATTGCGACTGGTCGAAATACTTTATCTGGATTCTTTAGAGCATATTCCGCCATCAACCCCAAAATTAACTTGTCATTGTATTTTTTCTTGAAATCTTCTAACGTCATACCTAAGTCATTAGCTATTACTTCTTTAATATCAACCATGTTCCAATTCTTAAAATCATCGTCAATATTCGTTACAACCCATTTGTAATTTGCATCGTAGTCGGCTTCAACATATTGGCGATTATACGTCCACTTGGATTTATTTTTTGCAAAGCCAATAATATATTCTGCAGTTTCAAAGACTCCAGGATTCACACTCTGAAAACCTGAAGGTGATTTTGTTTTTACTGTAATCTTATTAATAAAGTTGTTGGTTGTTGGAGTGTTAAAAATCTCCTTCATCAACAAGTGTAGTTCTGCAACACCATCATCACTGATTTGAGCAAAAATTGCACCATCTTCTGCTAATAACTCCTTTGCGAGTTCTAGACGATTTTTCATAAAAACCAACCAAGTTGATAATTTGAAATTTGAATTGTATCGAAAAGTATCCTCAGACTTATTGGCGTTGAAATAATACGGTGGATCGATATAAATCAATTTAATTTTTCCCGCGAATTTTTCTTTTAGACTGGACAGAGCTAAAAGGTTGTTGCCTTTTATTATTAAGTTTTCCTTACCTGAAATGTTTTCTAATTTTGAAACACCTGTCGAATTATGTAGAACAAAATTTGAAAAAGCTTTTGGTTCCATCAACCTGGTCACCTCTGTTGGTGACAAAACTTCATTGAAAAATAATTCATCTCGTTTCGCATCTTCCTTGTGTTGCCCACCTTCAAGAATACAATCCTTGTAGGGCCAGTTAAGGACAATTTCTTTATTTTGTGAAAGTAAATCTACCTCACCCTTATATGCTAGTCCAATTTTTTGTTTGTAAATTGTATAACTGTCAGGCAAAAATGCCTTGTTATTCAAGAACTGAAGAAAAACGTCAAGCTTAAAAATAAGTCCCCCATCAGTTGAAGAGAAAAAGTGAGCTTTAATCTTTTCGTTTGATTGAAGGATATTCAAAAGCCCAGTGTCGTAATTTCGTGCAAGCTGCCCCACCAAGTTTTTGTTAAGTGTTGCCTCTACTACGTATTCTTCTTTTGAAAGCAGTAATTTTTGTAATTCTTTATTCACGAGCTAATTCCTCCTACATTATTTTGATTTAATTCTGTTGCAATAGAATCGCATATCACACTCGCGACAAACAGAATAATTTGTCGTTCGTTGATTAAATTCTTTCTTTTCAATCTTATGAACTACATCCGTGAATTCTTCAATTATACTATCAATTTGTTGGCTGTCTTTTTCAAATTCAATAATTGGATTTTCTTGGTCACTCGGATAGTAGAGCTTTAATTTTGAAACAGTGACATTTTCCTTAACCTCAACTAGCCTTGCATAAACCTGAAGTTGTTTTTCATAATTAATGAGAGATTCATCACCAGGTTCCGGCTTATCACCTGTTTTAAAGTCCACAATTTCTACAGTATCGCCTTTTCCTTTGATCATATCAACTTGACCATTCAAGATAAAATCTTCCATAGGATAGCTAAGCTGAACTTCGGCTTTCCTGATGTTTTTCCAAAGGTCTTCAGAATTCTCAAAATAGTTTTTGACATGCTTAAGTGCGGCATTTCTTGATTTTGGTGCCAGATAACTATTTTCGCTGAGAACAAGCCCCTGGTAATTGTTATCAAACCACGTTTCAAGATTATCTGGAATAGATAATACTTCATCTCGGAGGATTGCATCATGAATATCTTCTATTGTTTGATGAACTAGGGAGCCAAAAAGTGTAGAACCGACACGGATTTCAGAGAATCCTAGTTCACGGAACATCTTATACTCAACTGAGCATCTTTCATATTTAGAAATATCAGATGTGAAAGCATATGATTGCTTCAAATCTGATGCCTTAACTGGTTTAAAATCAAACTCTTCAAATGAATAGTGATGGTCATAGTATTCTTCTAGGTCGTTGAAAGCTTCCTTAAACATTTTCCCCGGCATCGGCCAAGAACCACGTGTGCGAATTGGTGTAGTTAGAATAAGTAATTCCTCAGCCCGTGAGTACGCAACATAATAACGCCTCCAGAAGTCAAAAAACTTAATCCTATCAGTTGGTTCAAACGGTTCCCGGTGCGAATAGGCATCATATACCTGTTCAAGTACTCCTTGATTATCATCAGCGGGCCTGTCGTATAAGGAATCAGTAATAACGATTGGGAACTCCATGCCCTTCGATTGATGAACCGTCATAAATGAAACGCAACCACTCGGAGCATATTCAGATTCGTCTTGATATTCTTCGATGCCACCACCGCCATGATTGCTTCCAAAGAGGAATCTAAAATACGTTTCAAATAGCTTAGAAACAATCTGATCCTTCTTAACATCAGAGAAGACGTCAACATTTTCATTTGCTTCATACTTGGCAAATACGTTTGTTAAAATAGCAAGATTTCGGATTTCCCTCTGGTCAGCTACTCCGGATGATAAATCAGTATCGATAATCTTTCGGAAGTAGTCGAAGCTGAACATTTGATACAACAATTGTGTGAATGCGTAATCCGTATTTCCAACAAGGTTGTCCAACTCATCTTCTCGATAGCTAACCCAATCTTCTAAATCTTCATCGTCATCCATTAGTTGCTCCGCAATATCCAAGCAGCGATCATAATAATCAGTTAGCATTTCAAGGTATTCCTCAGGTCTATCAACTAGCTCATCCGAATAGTCACCGAAAATTGCAAGTAATACACCAATAGCTGCCATTATCTCTTCACGTTCGAAGAACATTTTTGACCTTGGAGAATAAACTGGAATTCCTTTGCTTTCAAGATAATTCGCTAGTTCCTGAGTTTCTTTCTTCGCCACAGAACGGAATAAGAAGGCAATCTGGTTGTAATTACTTATGTATCCGTCATCTGACAGCATCTTTATGAATCTAAAAATTCTTTCATGCCATTGTTCAGTCGACTCTCCGGCTATTTTCATTACCGGAGGTGTCAACTCTTTATGACTTTTCCCAGAACTGGGTAAAATTGTTTTATCAATTCGAAACTGATCCCACTGAAAGTGAGTTTCTGAGTACTCTTTCATCCACCTATTATAGAACTCAATTATCTCAGGAGCCGAACGATAGTTAATGGAAAGGTGGATAACGCTGCACTCACCTCTCTTAAATTTATTTTCAAACTCCAGTATATTTCGAATCGTAGCACCACGGAATCGATACATTGACTGGTCATCGTCACCAACCACACATATATTATTAGTTTTCGATAGTAAGAAGATCAATTGTTCCTGAATCGAATTGGTATCTTGATACTCATCAATCATCATATACTGAAATAGTTCTTGATATTTTTCTAGAATTTCCGGATTTTCACTGAGTAACTGATAGGCGGTCAACTGAATCGTCGCAAAATCCAGTCTATTTTTTCTTTGCAATAGTTCATCGTATTTTTGTTTGATTTCACCCAAAGCAACTATTTGTGGATTTGGATCCGTAAGTAATCGCTCCGCATTTATTTTTTCTTCCGATAGCCCGTTAACTAGATCTGCTATTTTACTGACATTTCTCCATACACCTGAGGTTTCACTGATTAAATCATTAAAGTGTGGCAAAGTTCTAAAATCATAATAATACCGCTGGTAGATGAAGTACTTCTGGTCAAAATCATCCATCAACGTGAAGTTTTTCTTCAAAGTCGGGATAAATGCTAAGTTATCCTTTACAATTCTTAGACAGATTGAATGGAAGGTTCCAATATAAACGTCATTCAAATCAAAATCTGGAATTACAGAAGAAATACGCGTGATGATTTCCTTTGCTGCTTTTTCCGTAAAAGTCGCCATTAGGATATTCTCAGGTTTGATGCGATGAATATTCACCATATTGGCATATCGGTTAACTAGCGTGGCCGTCTTCCCTGTACCTGGTCCGGCCGAAATCAATACTGGTCCATCTATCGTATCGATTGCCTTTTGTTGGTCCCTATTAGGAGTTACTTGTGCTATAATAACATCTCCTCCAATTTATTCTTTAGTCTTTTACAATTGATACTACGTCGCGATGTCAACTCTCAAGATTTGGCTCTTTAAGCAATAAGTCCCACATAGATAATACCATAGTTTTCCTATTTTAGGATGCTATAATTCTTAATGTAATCCACAAATATAAACCTCATGGATATAAAATTGGAGTCCCTGCAACTTTTTTTGTTCAGAAGTTATAAGTTTTGTACAGCTTCAAAAACATATAAAAATGTTGCTGTTTTTGCTGTTGTTATTGTCTAGAAGTTGGTCTGAAATAGAAAGTACAAAAAATATTAGACTTTTAGACATCTACAGCGGAAAATGGAAATGGCGACAATTGGATATGCAAGAGTATCAACTAAAGACCAGGAATTAGAGCTACAACTCGGCAAACTAACTGAATACGGCTGCGAAAGAATTTTCATGGAAAAACAATCTGGGGCAAAAAGTGCCAGAGAAGAACTTGCAAAGGCATTGGACTATTTAAGAGAGGGCGACAAGCTGGTTGTTTATAAGCTTGACAGATTAGCTAGGAGCACATTCGATTTACATAAAATCGCAAAGGATCTGCAGAGCCGGGGTATTTCTCTAGTGTTCATAAAAGAACAAATTGATTTTTCCACCCCAGTCGGAATACTCATGTTCACAATGCTGGGAGCTATAGCCGAGTTTGAACGTGATTTAATAGCCGATAGAACAGCAGAGGGTCGTGAGAGAGCAAAGGCACAGGGGAAGCATATAGGGCGTATTGGAAAGGCAGTAAAAGACATTAAGAAGGCTTTAAAGCTATATGCAGAAAGGGAATCAAATGGTCTTAGCGTAAATGATATTGTAAAAATGACCGGAGTTCCGAGGTCTACTATTTACGCTAAAGCTAAAGAGCATGGGTTAAGTTAATATAAATTGAATGGAGCTTGGTTGCATTTGCCAAGCTCCATTAATTCAATTTTCTTGCCTTTTAGAATTTCATCAGGAAATACAACAACAACAACAACATCACTAATTGTGGAACTCAAACAAATCCCTCCTTATTATGCTTTCGGATAAATTATAAACGTGGGATAAATATAATTGTTAAAAAATGGAAAAGCGTGCTTTTTTTACAAGTTTTCCAAGTAGATCTATGATATCTACATTACACCAAGAATTGGAATCGCAACTACGAACGTTAGCATCACGCGTGCCGTCGAAAACCCCAAGAAATTCCTTAATGGATTTAAGGAATATTTACAGGTTGATGGGTACACTGGTTATTATAAGGTAGAGAGCCTCACCATTGTAGGCTGTTTAGCCCATGCGAGGAGAAGATTAAATTGATGAAAAGGCCATGTTTCAATTGCTTCCTTGGTCATCAACAACTCCTCTAAATTGCATAGTCTTTAATAAGTTATCTAAATAATACTATAGCTCTCATCTTTATGAAGTTAGGAGCTAATTTACGCTTTCCTTATGTTTAACATTCATTTCCTTAGAATGATAAGAAAAAGATTGACACAACAAGAATTCTAGTTTATTAAATTTTGTAATAAATTTGCCATAAAGTCACTGTTTTCACCAAATGTTGGGTGAGATAATTTATTTAAGGTAGAGATGATATTACAAAGGAGTAGAATTAGAGAATGTCAGAATTTGAGACAAAGAAGTACTCAAGAAAAAAACAATGCATAGTGGATGACTGTGAGGAAGATGTGAAGGCTCAGCAGCTTTGTGGAAAGCACTACATGAGAATGAGAAGAAGGGGTTTAAAGCATACAAATACAGCTGAATCAGGGTCAGTTGAGCACTGTTTGGCTGTAGGTTGTAATAAACCCCATTTTACAAACGGATATTGTGAGCATCATAACTATGTTTACAATAAGTTGGGATATCCCCACATTCCAAAAGTGGTTAAGCTTTGTGGTGTTGAAGACTGCTTAGATAAATACTTCAAAAAGGGACTTTGTGAATTACACTTTAACGAGTGGCAGAACAATCTGAAAAGGCATAATCTTAATGAACAAATTGAAAAAGCAAGAATCTCCGCTAATTAGAATTTGCAGAGTTATAAATTGAAATAAAAGACCCCTAGTATGCTAAAACATCAGCATGTCGAGCTGCTTGATGATTTTAAATGTAAAAAGGCACTTCTCCTATATAGAGAATTGCCTTTTAATAATTAAACACCAACATAGTCGATTTTTTTTTGGTTATCTAGGTTAATTATTTTCCGATAGTAGCACCGTCATACCTTCTCTTTATTTCTAGCTCTGCATTTATAACTACCTTTTTCCTCCACTATCATAAACCCTTTCTTTGTGTCGACCATGAAATTCATAGAGTTTTTTGTGTTAGTTGTGATCTTTTCTTTCAATTCTTCTGCGGTCAGGCGTTTTTCACGAAATGCAGATTCTCTCATGACAATTTCAAACGTATGTCCATAACTTAAGAATACTTTTGTAAATTTAACACCAAGCGGTAGTATTCTTTTCACATGATTGAGTGCAAACCAAATGCAGGTTTCATTTTTAAAAGACTTTGTTGGAAACAGCCAGATGTCTAATGATGTATCAATTTTAATTGGATACATCCTACGATTTTCACCAAGCAACTGAGTGGAGCTATAAAGTGCTCCCTTAAAGTTAGATCCATAGCTGATGAGTGATTTGTCAATAAGCTTGACTGGTGACATCGGTACTAAAAACTCGTCGTCGTGATCAATCACATAGCTATATAATTCGCCGTTTTCATAATATACTCCGTAAAACAACACCGTTTTTTCATTTATCAAATAATCAACCTTCAAATCCATTTCTATTCCCTCTTTCTCTTTCATCATGGTTTATGATTCTTTTAATCTTGCATCTATGATTTTTTTACGAAAAAGGGTATACTAAACTTCAAGTTGGTATACCCAACCTTAGAAACTCATGGGCGCTGTCCGGCGAGACTTAGCCGCCTATGAGTTTTTATATTATTTTTCACATTCTTCTCACCTCCCTTGCTGCTCTAGCCATGCGACTAGTTTTTCTATATTGCCTTTTTCATTTGACAAAAAATAATAACCAGACCTGGCGGCACCCTTGAAATTTTTCCAAACAGGATTTTCTCGCTTCCAATCCACTTGTCTCAACTGTTCCATCCGGTAAATTATTTCTTGCTGCCGCTCTTCAAATGGGTGTTGTTCCAAGCCTTTATTGACATAATATGCAATGCTCAAGAGTAATGGGTAATTGGCAAGCATGGATTCATCAAAGTCACCAATTCGCTCTGGTGGATACTGATGAAATAATTCATTGAACCAAACCGTAAAGAGTGCGATATAATCATTAGCTGCGAGATTTGTTTCATAGTAATCATCTACCACACGATGAATCATTCTTCCAGTCAGAAAAATAGCCACTAGATGGCGCAACTGGGACAATGACAGTAATTTCTTATTCGTTGGCCGAACAATCGCCCGTTTCTCAATCTCCACTCCAGCAATCTTAATCTGCTTATTGTTTTTTAAAATCGCATTCGTTATTTTATTCAATTCTTTTCTGGAGTCGAAAGCAATCCTCTTTGATAATGCTACCTTTTTTCCCTTCGTATTCAGATCAATAAATAACTGATCTGCCTCTTCTTTTGTCAGACCTTCAAAAATTTGGACTGCCACTTCTGTTTTTTGAACAAATCGAAGAAGTTTGTAGCCTATTTTCATGTGTTCGTCACAGTCATTCTTTACCGCTCGACTTCCCATTTCTTCGATTTGGCAAAATGCTTTTAATCGTTGGTTCCCATCAATAATTATTAGTTCTAAAGGCTTGTCCCCACCTATACTCTTAGCTGCTGCAACTAATGGCGGAAAATATATCTGTTCTGTTAAAACGTTTTCAAGAATATATTTTTTAATTGCTCTGACATGCAATTTGTTTACCTCACGTAATTTTACTTGCCCGTTTTGGATAAGTGTAGTGAGTTCTTGAATAGTGTAGGTTACCATCGCTTGCCGCTTGGAAAATACGTTATTCACAATCAAGTGGATCCAATCCTTTCTTTATCTATAATCGCCTTAAATTTCCATGCTGTTTTTTGAATAGCCGTCGTTGATGAATGATGCTTTATTCTTCTGGTTGAAGGGTCGTATAAATGTGTAAAGAGTGGATCATCATGTTTCCATGTGCAATGTTTTTTTAATTTAGTAAGCTGCATGATGGCTTCTTGATGAGAAATAGAGTAATTCTTGGTGAGATGAAAAACTGTGAAAGCTAAGGCCACTTGTATGCCTGTTAATCCTGCCACAAATTTACGGCGATTGGCCATTTGTTTAGGAAATATCTTCTGCCATGATTCAAAAAACATTTGTGAAGTGGCGATAATTTCATTTGGTTGATAGTTTCCGAAAATCGCATCTCCCTTTTTTACTGTTAAGTTCCCTTCAAACATGGCTAGTAAGCATTTTTTCATGATTGTTAAAGAGGTGACAGCTGAATTGTAATTTGTCAAACGCGATAGTTCTTGCTCAATTTCAAATTCTGACTGCAATCGTTTGGCTACCTTTCTCGTTAATTCTGTATATTGGTCACGATGATCATATTGCATGATTAATCCAATATGCGCTTCTTTTCGCTCTGTATTAATATCCGTGAATAGCTGCCTCTCTTCTTGCTGTGATAAATCCAAATACACTTGCATAGCTACTGGATAATCTTTCAGTTTGTCGATGTACACTTGGATGATTTTTGCTTCTTTATCATTTCCCATTTCTTCCGCTGTTTCCTTTTGCGATTTTAAGTGGCTTAAGGCTGATGACATCGCGGCGCTTCTATGTTGGCCATCCAATATGTATAGCTTAGTGCCTGGTTCTAAGGCCCATCCCTTTTCGGCTTCTAAAAACGCACCCCTCGCTGAAAAGATAAATGGTGAAAAATAAAAATCCTTTCCCTTTAATGATTTTAAAATAAACTCTCTTATTTCCGATCTTCGCTGTGGATCTAATTTTCGCTGCACCTCAGGGTCTACCTCAAAAAGCGCTTCCAATGTTGAAAATCGTAATTGGGTTGCAAGTACCTTTTTTCCAAACTGATTATAGTCAATTCCTTCAATAATTGTTCTAAAGTCATGATTCGACAATCATTATCACCCCTTTCGACAATATTATATTGATATCCAACTACAAATGTAAATTGGAATTTCCCATTGCTTATTCGTTGAATTTTTACCTCACGTTGTTCTTTTGTCCTGTATTCTGCAAAACCTTGACAAATTTTATAACTATAGTAAAATAGCAGTTTTCGTTTGAATAGCGGATTTTTCCAACAAAAACCCAATATTCTCTTACTAAAATGTAATTTTAAAGGCTTAAAACGCTGCGATTTTTTTATTTTTTTACTTGTGACAGTTTGTTCACTGTTTATTCAAAATTCGGTCAATAATTCCATTGTGACTTATGAAAGTCTTTTTGCGAATCAAAAAAAGGAATGGCATTGAATTAGCTGCCACTCCTTTTCTATCTGTATTAGTAGTTACAAGCAAAAGCAATAAGCCAGATACCCTGGGTATTTGCAATGGGTTGCTGAAATTCTTTTTCATCTGACGGCATATACTTTTCTAATCATTCACGCATTCATTAAATCCCCTGCTCTTCACATAGCCTTAGGTACAACACATCAGATTTCGTTCACCCTTCCAAATGATAAAACTGTTAATGTTGCTTGCATCCTAGGTCAACTGTTCCTATGCTTCACTCCTCCCTTTTATAACATCCCGCTATAGCTGGGAAACTCGCAAATTCCTTCCTCATGTCTCGAAAAGAAATCCCATCTTTCCCTCGACAAATCTCCCAATCTAACGGATATTCATGACAGTTCAACGGGAGTTGATGGTAGGTTTCGCAAAAGAATTGGATGGCCTCTTGCTCACTGGCTGCATAAATAAAGATAAATTCATTTTGGTTCCTTTTCAGTGAGTATATGCGAATCTTATGAAAACCTAATAGATTATTTCGAATCATCTCCGCTACTAACTGATGATTAGCTTGATCAAAGTCTACTTTGGAAACGTCGTCTTCTAATGAAATTTTCTTTTCAGCAAGTAAATGGTAGAGATAATGAGCCAAGGAGGATTCTTCATAGATTAAACTATCCCGGTAAAGTTCTTTCACGATCATGTCATAGCACCTCGATTTTCATTTTTTTATCAGCCGTTTGCGTCGTCACTATTGATCGAATAGCCGGTTATACTAGGGACAGGCTCTGTTCCTTTTGATCCTCAATGGCTCCTGTATCCTCGTTATACTTCACTTCGATGGATCCAACTGGGCCGTTTCGGTTTTTCGAGACAATGATTTCAAGGGAACGATTCTCGGATTCCTTGTCATAATACGCTTCCCGGTACAGCATTAAAATGACATCGGCATCCTGTTCTACACTGCCCGATTCCCGAATATCAGACATCATCGGCCGTTTAGACGCCCTAGATTCTACTGATCGATTGAGCTGTGCCAAACAAATGACAGGACAATCAAAATCCTTTGCCATTGTTTTCAGGGATTTGGATATTTCTGTTACCTGCAAATGGGAATTCCCTCCATATAATTGACCTGATTGGATTAGGGTTAAGTAATCAATAAAAAGGATTGGTTTCTTGTTTGGATATTGATGCATGAGCTTTCTCGTTTTCGCCCTCATTTCGGCAATCGTTTGTCCGGCCCCATCAAATATTTGCAAATGGGTTTCATTAAGATCACCGATCACATCGAACCATTTATCCTTTTGACTTTGACTTAACATCCTTTTCGGATCCCGCATTTTTCCCCGGTTAAAGCCCCCGGTCGAAGCCATTAATCGAGAGGTTATCAGCTTTTCAGGCATTTCTAAGGAAAATACAAGTGGCAGAAACCCGGCCCAACCCGCCATTTTGGCAAAATGAAGCATCACATCGGTTTTCCCCATCGATGGCCGTGCCGCTACCATCGTCACTTCACCGCCCTGGAATCCTCCTGTCACTTCATCTAGCTTTTTGATACCCGTTGTGACACTTTCAAGAAGCAGCTGATCTTCCCACGGTGCCTCATAAATAGCTGCTAACGCTTGTTGTATGGGCGTGTGATCATCCATTTTCATTTGGTTAATTTTATCCAATTCGCCAATGACTTTCGCAATCTCCCAATCATTCATCGCTGCAAGCGTTAAAATCCTTCTCTTTTCCCGTTCCTTCCACAGTTCAAGAATCAGCTTCTCCGTTCCATCAAATTTCTCAGGATCGGCATACGATAACAGCTCCGAAAGGTAAGATATTCCACCTAATGATTCGAGGTTTGGTAAGGTACTTAAGCTAATTAAATCGATATTCTTACCTGCTCGCTTCAACTCCACCATTCTTCGCATGATTTCTTTATGCTGTGTACTTTCTAGCTGTTCTGGTTGAACCACTGAATCCATTAGTAAGTAATCCGCCTTCATCAAGCTTCCTAGGAACACTTTTTCCGCTATACTCATCACTTTTCACCTCTTGTTAGATCGAGTTCAAACCCTCTGGGGATATCTCTTCCGGCAGTCGTTGGAATCGTCTTTCGAACGGGCTTTTGGTTATTCTGATACGAATCAATATCTTCTACAGTCAGTAAAGATTCGTTTTCCCAGTTTTTCAATATCCCGATTATATAGTTCAGCTTTCGTGTGTTATTCGCACAGGCAATATTCATCGCTTTTAAAATCAATTCTTTTGGCTGTAAAAAGTGAGAATCATCTAACCAAGATAACAACTGTTGTTTCCCATTCACGTTCGTAAACCCAAATCCATTGTTGTCCCAAAACTCAACAATTTCTTTGATCTCTTCTGATTGTTGATTTTTCTGGTACGAGTTCTCTATGTTTGGAAGTCTCTCACGATTTGACGGGAGAGCTTTTTGTTGTTGTTTTTGTTTTTCTTTTTCTTTTTGTTTTTCTTTTTGCCCACGTATCGTATCACGGGACAGGAACGTATCGTCCGTTTCTTCACATTCAGTTTGATATGTATGATTTACTTCTTGATCTCTCACATCATTCCCGCAACACAGCCCTTCTTGTTCACAAAAAGATTGGTAGAGGCTGCGAATTTCCTCTTTTACAATGGATTCTGATACATATTGAATGAGCGAGTGATCCTCCACCTCTTTTAATTCGGAAAAAATACAATCCATCACCGGTTTTCCTCCTTTTTGGAGGTTCTCTTTCCCCCAGTTCTTAATTGCGAGCTCACGTGTTTCAGGATTATAACGAATCAACTTGTGGTGCAGGCTGAATCGTTCCATTAACGAATGAACACTCTCAATCGAATAGCCCAAATCAAAAGCCATTTGTTTTTTCGTAATCTTATAGATTCCAATTTGCGTCGTTTGTGGATTCGTCAGCAGATACACGTAAAAGTATTTGTCCTCAGGGGTCATCTCCTCTAAAATAACCGGGTTCTTCCAAAAATCCGTACGCACCATTCTGTACTTTGCCATCTTCAATCCATTCCTTTCTTCTCCTAAATTCCCCTTCATCGTTTATTTATGGATAAAGAGGGAAAAAGGATGGGAAATTTTAATAATTATGTAGATATTTGATAAAAGAATAATTACTAGGTATCCTTTGCACTTCTACGATATCGTGAATACTAGAGTAATGCGAACCAACCTTTTTCATTTTTTGTAGGGATATTTAAACCAAAACGGCAAAAAACGCCTTCAAAAATGAATTTTGAAGGCGTTTTTTGCATTTTCATTCCAATTTTTTATTGTTTTTACACGAAGTTGACGGACATTCGAGAACTACAAAAACAACTTAAAGAAAAAGGAATGACAATGCTATCTAAAGTAGATGAGTCAACTCAAGGACCAGCATTTTTTACAATTGAAGACCGTGAAGGTAATCAGATTCTCGTAGATCAAAACAGATGATAAAAAGGTAAATAGGGTCCGACCTAGCGCGCTAAAGCGTTAGCACGTTTGGGGTCTGACCCTAAAACTTGAATAGTAAATTACAACATAGCAACATTTTGTAAACATTCGTAATTTCTAATTGAAGATGCTTTCATAATAATAAATTTTTGATTCGGAAGGTCTGTTTAAAATTTAGTTTACCGTTATTCAGCCGCAGCATTTTTTATATTTTTTCCCGCTTCCACAAGGGCATGGATCATTTCGACCGACTTTATTTTCATTTCGGACTGGAGCACTTGGAAGACTATTCCCCTGATTTGTTGAATTTCTAAAGTCTATCTCTCTTTCCTTTGCTACTTGTCTCCACTCACCTAGTTCTGGATGATCTAAACCTAAGATCGAATAATAGCTGTAAACGGTCTGTTCAATATCAACAAGGCCTGAAGAGTATTCCAGCTTCATATGTTCGTTAATTTCAGGAAGTGTCTCTTCCGATAGCTGATGACTAAGTGCTTCGGCAAGGATGTCTTGTTGATCCAGTTCTTTCGCAGAATGATAGGCCTCTCTAAGAACCTTTACAGCAAGGTCCGATTTAATGTTTTCAACGACTGAAGCAGCATATATAACGGACTCGTCTTTCCTTAGGTATGGTGCAACCTCCCTCACTACCTCATCTGATTGAAAACGAATTAACGCTTCGGAAGCTTCTTCTAACAAGGTGTCATCATCACGAGCCAATAAATCGGCTATTGAAGGAATATATTGTTCCAACTTTAATAATCCAATCATATAAACATTCAAGATTCCATTAAATGAAAACCACTGTTCCTTTACTTCCTCTTGCAGCACCAGTTGTATTTCATCTTCCGTCACCCAGCCCTTTTTCACCAAACACGCTGCGAGTTTTTTTGCTTTTATGTAAAGGTCATGTTGGAAAGAATCCATACTATCAAGGTCATTTAAGATGCTTCCATATTCTGTGTAAACTTCTTCTTCCGTCCCATGTAACAGTAAATCATATAATGACCATGTATCATCGGGAATATACTTTTGAAGTTGTTCCTTATATTTTAATGCTGTTTCTGGTTCGATACGATTGACCAAATTTATCGCTAAATGGCGTTTAGATGGATCCATTGAAGGGATATTTTCAATTAGAATCCTAACACCCTCTTCATTGATGGGTTGATTTTCAACATAGATCAAGATCGAGGATTGTTTGTCTTTTTTTCTAAATGCCTCTTTTAGTAATTCAATGGTCCATTCTTCCGGAACATTCGGATAATCATGCAGCATATGCAAGACTGTTTCTTGGATTAAAATATCATCACTAATCAAGTGTGGTTTAATTTTTTCTAAAAATGTCATTATCTTTTCCTCGCAATTTACTTTTTACATCACAATCATTGTACTTTTATTACTATACAAAGTAAAAAAATTGAATTTACAATAACTATCGCCTACTCATCTGCAATGTTTGATATGCAGTATGATGATTCCCACTTCCCATTTTCTCATCCGGGCCCACTTCTAAATAAAGTCCTGACAATGCTATTGCGTATCGGGGTTCCTTTTTATCTACTTCGCTAAACCGCTTGTACAGTCTTCACTCCATCTTCTAACCAAGCCAATTCGCTCTTCCGTTTCATCCTGAATATTATTATGGTGGTTCGAGGAATTGTCATTAGTTTAGTCCTGATTCCCATTTATCCATTTCGCAAAAAAGTCCCAATCCCGAATAGTTCCGTCATTATTCAGTATTTCAAGATATACACCGTCACCCTTTCCCACTTGCCAAATAGCTTGAGCAGTATTTACTTTTTCTGAGATACCGCTTTTCATTATGTAATCAAAAAAGACGGTTTTACCAGGTCCAAAGGTTTCAGCAACATAGGCTACTAAGTAAATATCGATGCAGCTTGCGCCAAATTCATTTGGGCTTCCGTTAAGAATATGTTGTTTAATTAAGGTTTTTCTTCGTTCGTGTGTTGCGAATAAGATTGCTAGTTTAATTTTGTCAATTTGATAAGCTTGATAACTTCTCTTTTCCCATTGTTTTAATTGGGCGTAATCGCCTTGAACTGAAATCAGTTTGTTTAGCATATTTTTCAAATTACAAACTGTGGGTATGATGTAATGATGAATGCTGCGTTCGCGCAAACTGCTTGGTAATTTAATTGGTTCTTGAAGAGTATTGATCATCTTTTGCCTCCAAAAAATATTATTTCAATTTAATGTAATTCGACAAAATTTGAAATAACCCCTCCTAAGAAACAAATATTGCCACGGATGCCACGGGACGGTTCTCCTGGCTTTAAATTAGGTAAAAAAGACCACCAGAACCGTCCCCTTGCTTCCAATTGGAATGTAATTTTTTTATTTGAAGATAATACAAAGGGTTACACATTTTCTGTAAGTAAATTACTTAAATGGAGGAAAAAAATGAAGCGTAAATTTCCGGTTATCATTTTCATTGTATTTTTACTACTTGGAACCTTAAGTGCTGTAAGCGCAGGGAATCGGGTGGAAGCAGCAAGAGATAAAGCGGATATTGTGATTAAAAACGGATACATCCTCACGATAAATGAAAAAAAGGATGTTTTCCCAAAAGGGACAGTGGTGATCAAAGACAAAAAAATTATCGCCGTTGGTGACGAAAAACTTAGCGAGCAATATAGCGCATCAAAGGTTATCAATGCCGCTGGAAATATTGTCATGCCTGGAATGATTAATACTCATAATCATGTTCCTATGGTTGCGTTTAGGAGCATTGGTGAAGAGGGCGTAGGCAATCGGTTATTTGAAGTGTTTTTTCCGCTTGAAGAAAAACTTCTTTCAAGAGATCTTATTTATAAAGCATCGATTCACGGGGCCATTGAAATGGCAATGGGAGGTGTGACTACCTATGCGGATATGTACTACCACGAGGATGAAGTAGCAAAAGCAACTGAAAAGATTGGCATTCGAGGAGTTCTTGGAGAAACCGTTATTGGGTTTCCAGTAGTCGATGCACCCGAACCATACGGCGGGCTAAAATATGCGGAAGATTTTATCAAACAATATAAAAACAATGAATTAATCACTCCGTCGGTTGTTGCTCATGCACCATATACAGTTAGTCCTGAGATGTTAAAGGCATCCAAAGCATTGGCGAATAAATATCATGTACCCTTTGCCCTTCATGCAGCAGAATTTGCGGATGAAGCACAAAGAGTCGCTAGTAAATATGGACAAACGTATGAATCCGTCATTAAATACTTAGATTCTCTAGGGATCCTAGATGAAAATACGATGCTTGCACATGCTATTCATATCGATGATGAAGACATTGCAATCATTAAAAAAAGAGGAGCTACGATTGCTCATAATCCAATTGCGAATACAAAAGGGGCTACCGGTGTTGCGCCTGCGATTAAGATTGATAAAGCACGAATAAAGATGGGCTTAGGAACGGACGGACCAATGAGTTCAAACACCATGGATGTCTTTGGAACCATGGGATACGCCGCAAGAATTCACAAACTGGTTAACAAAGATCAAAGTCTAATGCCTCCTAGTAAGGTCGTCGAACTTGCAACGATTGGCGGTGCCAAAGCACTTGGCATGGATAAAAAAATCGGCTCTCTTGAAGTTGGTAAATTTGCCGATATCATTATTGTTGATGTACATGAACCAAATACGTTCCCAACTTATGATCCCTATGCCACGTTGGCATACTCAGCGGGACCGCAAAATGTAAAAGATGTAATCGTTAATGGGAAAATGATCGTTGAAAACAAGAAACTGAAAACATATAGTTATAAAAAAGACCTTAAGGATATGGGAGAAATTTATAAACAAGTTGAAAAAGTTGAAAAAACACTCCCCTATCATAAACAACAATAAGGGTAAAGGATGATCCACCTGAGCTAACTCAAGGGTGGATTATTTTTTTTTCGATTATGAAATGACAGATAAAAATAGTCATACACCCCGGTACTTTAAAGCGTTAGTTCACTGGGGGTTGACACACTAGACCCGATGATTTTTAATTCGGAAATTTTTTCACGTTTTGATCATATAGTATAAAGAGGTGAATGACATGGATAGACATATTAAACAAACATTTGATATAAATTTTTTAAAGATTGGCATAATTGCCAATGCGGGAGTTTTACAAATTGGGACTGGGTCTGGAACCATTCAACGTCTCCCTCATGCTGGATATACTACAATCGGAACTTCATTAGTTCATCTAACAGCTATAACTCCTTCTGTCCCACTACAATCACCAGTAGGTCGAAAATAAAAATTTTGACCTTTCTTTATGAATGGCAAACACATTTGTTTGTGCACGAGACCATCCCTAAATTCCTTTTCACCACGCCTGGCTAGATTTTTCTTCGTTCTTGACTTGCTGCTGATCCACCATAAGCATTGCTTCCTCATCATTACATCCCCTATCGATTCTGTTTCTTAGAATTTCTTCACTATCACTCTCTTGCATTCTTAAAGCAGAAAAAGTGACTGCCTCTATTTTTTCTGCTGATCTGCCATTCAAAACGCACACTAAATCTTCCCACCTATATTTAAAAAAATGGGACTTAATAATTTTCCGTTTTTGTGGTGACTTACATATGATAATGTACCGATGACTTCAAACGGAAAGGAGGAGTTCCTGTTGAGTGAGGAAAAGAATGAGGAATCAAGTAAATCAGGTAAGTCACTGTGGAAACCGCTTTTGGCAGCACCCGCTTTATTTTTTCTTGCCCCATTAGGGATCGGTTTGTATTTAACTCATCCATTTCCGGCAAAGACGACAAAAAATCCAGGGGAATATGGTCTTGCATTCGAAGAGATTGAATTTTTCAGCCGAAAAGATCAAGTAAAACTGTCTGGCTGGTGGATTCCATCCGTTTCAAAGAGAAGCAAGAAAACGGTCATCACAGCACACGGTTACATGAATGAACGTGCCATGGAAAGGATTGAAGGACTGCGACTTGTTAAAGTTCTATCAGAACAGGGCTATAATGTACTGATGTTTGATTTTCGCAATGCAGGGAAATCGAAGGGAAAAACCACGGGGATTGGATATTTTGAAAGACACGATTTATATTCAGCGATTGAATATGCGGTTCAGGAAAAACATCAGGAAAAAGTTGCTCTGCTTGGCTGGAGTATGGGAGCTGCCACTGCGCTTATTGCTGGATGTGAACACCCTGCTGTTTCCGCCATCATTGCCGACAGTCCCTTTTGTGATTTAGAACCTTTTCTAAAAGAAAATCTTTCCTATTGGACCAAGCTGCCAAAACGGCCATTTACGCCGATTGTTTATCATTCCATGCGCAAGCTCCTCAAAATTGACCCCACAGAAGTGTCACCCATCAATCATGTGAAAAATACGAAAGGAAAATCCTTCTTTCTCATCCATAGTAAGACAGATAAAGCTATTCCTTATGCCGAGAGCGAAAAATTATTTCAATCGATCTCATCCAATAACCATAAAGAATTGTGGCTGACAAACGATTGCGAGCATATTCATTCATATCGCTTGAATAAAAATGAGTATACACGCCGTGTACTCAGGTTCCTAAATAAGCACTTAAAGCTTGGCTAAAACCATTTACTTCCACGCCTTGTATTCCCTCTATTTAAAAATAATAAGGACAAAGGTTCTTCATCCAAACCTACAATTTTTAGAGGGACGGTTTTCTTTTTAACTATGTTTGTCACACCACCCGCGAGTGCATGGTTAGAACAAAGAAAAAAGGGTCAGACCCCCGATATGCTAACGCTTTAGCATGCTGGGTTCTGACCCTTTTATTTATCGTTTGTTATGGCTGGATCCCTAAATCAGCCAAAATCATTTCTAATGTTTTTCCGTTATGACTTTTCTTTGGCTCAGGAGCATTTTCTACATCTTGGTTTTGTTTGAGGTAATTCTTCTGTACAAATGACAGATCTGTGGCATCTACTTTCCCGTCAAAGTTGATATCTGCGGCCCGATCATTGGTTTTCCACGTTTTTTGAATCGCAAGTGCGTCGAGAACATCAATGGCCCCGTCTTGATTCACATCACCGGCAATGAGAAGATCCGGTTCCGCAAACAGATAATTCCCATATAAGATACCGTTGCGCTCATAGCCAAGCTGGATGTTACTTCTGGTAAAGAAATGGCCTGGAACAGTCATTTCAATCGTATACGGATCCTTGGCCATCTGCAGTTTATCCATTACATAAAGTCCACTATCCTCTATGGAAGATGTTGCATCGAACACCTTACCGCTCGGATGAATCAGTTTCACTGTTCCCCCCACCTTGGACCAGTCTTTACTGCCTAGGTATCCGTAGTCATTTGGATCACCGATAAAGAATGCCTCTGGACTGACGTAACCCTCTACTCTTGAAAATTGCGGGTTTATTTTAAGACGGTAAGGGGCATGGAGTACATTAATTTTATTATCATTTGCATCGGTTACGACAATAGTCGGGTCGGTGTACCCTAGTGAGTAGAATTCTTCTCCCAAAACTTTGAACGTTATCTCGACTACTGCTTGCTTGTCTAATACCCCGCTAGGCTCATTAAATTGGACAGATACTTTCTTCCCATTAACAGCAAGCGCTGCTTTCTCTGCAAAAGGTTTAGTGAGGCTGGCCTCGACAATTTCCAAAGTTGGAAGGTCCAAAAAGTCACTAAAGGTCCATTCGGCTTTGGATACATCGTTAAGGTTATCCAACACTAAGTTTACTTTTATGAGATCATCGGTTTTTGCCTCGGTGGTTTCACTTGTTGGATACGTAACCGCTGTTCCTTCTTTAACGAAGTAGTAATTCTTTATTACCTTATTTCCAGCGGCATTATAGCCATCCATACCAAAAGGAAGGGCAGGAATAGATTCGTCCATAAGAATTTCTTCAACGAATTTCCCGTTTTTATCCATAGAAATTGGAGCAGATGGGAATCCATAATAGCCCCAATAATAAATCATAAAGTTCGATGATTGATCGTAATTTACGCCATATTTCTTCAACTCATCCACAAAGGGATCGGTGATTTGAATGGCAAATGGGTACGTTTGCTGTCCTGGCTTATATTCAATAAATGGTGAGTCACCATCCAACGAACTTATAAAACTAGGCTGATTGAGATAAATCCATATATGCTTTGTATCCGTAAATGTTTTTCCGGATAGGCCTGTGGTAATCATTTTTAATTTGTAGTGGCCTTCTTTTGCATAGCTACTGTCAGAAGCAATCGGTTTTTTGGCATTCCCGGTAAATTTATAGTAGGTTCCATTAAAGATTCTTACAAAATAGTTGATATTATCAACAACATTTCTGAGGTCAAGAGTGCCAACTAGACCAAGGTCGTTTCCATTTTCATCCTGCAAGATAACATCCATTTTATCCATTGGTGCACTTACATTGAACTGGTTTACTACTATCCGATTTCTGCTTGGATCCCAATCCAGTTCATTTAAATGATCCGGTGAAAGGACTGGATTATCAATCGTCATATGATTAAATCCTTCTTTCAGCAAACGGAAGGTAAATGGTATTCTATACTGCTCAGCAGAATTCGCCGTATTGGTGAACGTCATATACCCTGTATAATAACCTTCTTTTGCCTTTTTATGGACACGGAGGCTTACGGCCACTTTTTGTTCTTCATTTCCCTTTAGATTTACTTATTGGACATGATAATCGCCATGCCATTTTCCTTTAACTTGTTGGAACCTTTTCCTTCGGTAATAGCCACAGAGAATGATTTCTTCGTTTTTTCATAGTTTGTTATTTTAATAGATTTGGTAATGTGCAGGTTTTCATCGGTCAGTTCGTGGTCAAAGCTTAGCCCACCGGTTAATGCCTTCACTTCCGCTACATCCTCCGCACCCGAAATGTGTGTTTTGTCGATAATTTGGAAACTTGCACCGTTGTGCACGGCCTTATATGGATTAATTCTCCCTGCTCCAACTTCAAAAACACTGTAGTCCCCATTAAGTGGATCGGATGTATTCATCAATACCGTTTTAATATCTTCCGGTTTTAATTTTGAATTTGCCTGCAGCATGATCGCGGCAACACCTGCTGTAAATGGCGTTGCCATGGACGTTCCAGAATAACGGGAGTAGGCAAATTGATAGTTCTCTGGATTTTTCGGGTCAGCCATATAGAATGGAACAGTTGAGAGGACGCTCACGCCCGGTGCGATTACTTCCGGTTTCATCCCGTAAGTTTGTCTTACCGGCCCCCTCGAACTAAAGTCTGCAAGACGGTTGCCTTCTGATTGAATTTCCTCATAGCCTGAAAAAGTAACAGTTGTTTGCCCGGCATTTAGCTGTGCCTTTACCTTTTCTCCTTCGGCCTTCGTTACCGAAAAGGTTGGTATATATGAGGTTGATTCACCAAGATTCGCATCAATTTTTCCATCTACATTGTTATAAAGGAGAACCGCTGCAGCACCTTCCTTTTTTGCATTGGTCACTTTCTCCGCCAAAGCAAATTCGCCGCGAGCAACAAGGGCGATCTTTCCTTGCACATCTTTACCAAGATAGTCAGAACTGTTTCCTAACCCGACATCGACAACCTGATAGGATTTTCCATCCAGATCTTTTAATTGATCGGTATAGTTGCGGGCCATACTAACGAGTTCAAAGGCCGTTTCTGTCCCCATGTTTCCTTTGAAGGTAGTAGCCGTCATGGGTACATCGCTCGCTCCAACCGTTAAGGCAAGTGCGGCTGTACCAGGGGAACCTACCGTATATTCTCCGGGACCAGCATTCCCTGCAGCGACAACCGCAGTAACCCCGCTTAAGACGGCAAAATTGACAGCAGTGCTAGTCGGAAAATATGGGTCATTTATCATTGACCCAAGCGAAAGATTGATGACATCCATGCCATCTTCAACCGCTTTTTCAATCCCGGCAATGACATCATCAGAACCGCCACTGCCATAAGGTCCGAGAACACGGTATCCATATAAATCGACACCCGGCGCCACACCTTCAACGGAAATCTCTTTATTCGTTCCCTGCCCGGCTATTGTTCCGGCGACATGGGTTCCGTGTGAAGTATAATAAGTTGAATCCCCAATGAATTCTGGTCCTCCACTTTCTTGCCAGTTGTTATAGGTGGCTTCCATCGGGTCATTATCGTCATCAACGAAGTCGTAACCGCCTTTATAAACCGGCTTCAAATCCGGATGGTTGTAATCAATTCCTGTATCGATTACCCCCACTTTGATGCCTTTGCCCGTCAGTCCTTCCTGATGAAGCTTGTCCACCTTTAAATATGATAAACTTTCTACCGAAGTCCCAGGGGTGCCTCCGTTTTTATCACCTAATGGAATCGGGTCCACCTTAAAGGTTTCATTTTTGTATACTGCTTTTACCACGTCGGATTTCAAGAGACTTTCCACTTGATTGGCCGGCAGTTTCATTGCGACCCCATTATAAACCGTTTCATATTCAGCAGTGATTTGATGATTACCTTTTTTATTTTTCAAATTGCTGGCCGGAAGCATCTTTTTGATATCTTCTTTAAATTTTTCATGATCCTTTGTTACCCGTTCACTGGCTTGTTTTGGTGAAAGCTTCTTCCCCTTTACTTCAGCATCCAGAACGGCAATTTTTCCGGGCTTCGAGCGGAACTGAACGATTACTTCTATCTCTTTATCGCTGTTCAATTCCTCTTTGCTGATTCCTTGAAGACCGATGCGATCAGTTAATTCCAGTTGCTTTAAGGCTGTTCTTTGCTCCGGTGTAAGAGAAGAAAGAATGTTCTCAGCTTTAAAGCCTGTTGCAGATACTTTTGGTGTGTGGATGAAGTTTGCCGACGATAGGAGTAAACCGGCTGATAGAGTAATGGCTGCAGCCTGTTTCCTAAATGTTTTCCTTTTCATAATCTCCCTGCTTTCTATTAAATTTGTAATATATAAGTACCTCCCTTTCTATTAATGCAATTTACACCTACTATTATAGTAATATTAGGAAAATTCAACCATTGGGGTTTTATTAGCAAAAAACGAAGGATATAAGGCGATATTTAGTTACGGATTTCGGAAAATTCGTAGTCTATTCAAATCGCATGGGTTCTTTGAGGGGATTTAGATGTATTTATGATTGAAAATTCGCACAATACTAGTCCTTTTCTCCTGGATTCAATTACCCCAAATGATTTCCGTGTGGATGGGGGCATTCGCATGTCGAAAAAATACCGGAGGAACCGTCCCTCAGGTCATTCGAATATAATGCACTAACTATTGGAGGTGCCAATAATGAAAGGACTATACATGAATGATCCTTCGCTTATAAGTCAACTAAAAGAGTGGGAAAAAAATGCCTTAGAGAAATTCTCCATTAAATTAAGTGATAAAGAAATACCATTTCCCTGTATCCCAGCCACGATAGGGTTCTCTCTAAATCAGTTGTGCTACGGTTTTATTGGAGATCCGAGGGAAGTTTCCACCATTCACGAACTCGCAGAGTTAGTTAGCAATTTTACGGAAGTTTCAAGGGATTTTGGCCATTATACATCTCTGATTGTTTTTTATGAAACGCCTGAGGATATGAAAGAAGCTTATAAAGCTGAAGATTACGAACAATTATTTTGGCGTCATCTTTCTGGGCTATGTGCTATAGACTGTTTTGATTGGCCACAGGATATCCCTACTGACCCACATGATCCGATTTGGGAATTTTGCTATCATGGTGAAAAGTATTTTATGTATTGTGCCACCCCAGCGCATGTGAATCGAAGAAGCAGGCATTTTGAGGTGATGCTGCTCGCCATTACACCACGTTGGGTTCTTCAGGAGTTTAACAAATCACAGAAATTTGCCCAAAATATAAAAGCTCAGGTTCGCAAAAGGCTGGCAAACTATGACTCCGCCCCGATCCACCCTGATTTAAACAGCTATGGCTCAGAGGATAATTTTGAGTGGAAACAATATTTTCTTCGAGATGACGATACTTCATTATCTAAATGCCCTTTCCACCGAGGACTTAAGAGATAAAATGATAAAAATTATTATAATTTATTAATCCGGAGCAGTTCTTAACAGGCATAGAAAGTTAAGGATGATGATGAGGAATTGGTGCTCTTCATCACCCATGCAGGGCACACATTAAAACTGACCAGACATTATGACTGGTCAGCCTTTTTACCCTTATTCTCGCTTTTTTGCTACAACCTCCGCCGCAGGTTTTAAAAGAAGCGGCTCTTCTCAGAACGGATCAAATATTTTTCCGAATTTCCTTCAAATTTAGGCGCATCCTTAGCAAGAGCTTCTTTCGTTACTTCCTGTGGAACAAATGAATCCCCTTTAAAAAGGGTCAGACCCCCGGTGCGCTAAAGCGTTAGCACATCGGGGATCTGACCCTAAAATTCAGGTAGTGATAGCGCCCCTTTTTACTTAGTAAGAAGTTCTAAAAAGGAACAAATGGTTAAAATGCCTTTATCAAAGTTTTCTAAGTTAAAATGTTCATTCGGTGCATGAAGATTTTCATCTGGTAAACCGAATCCCATTAAAACAACAGGTGCATGTAGGGAATGGCTAAAATCCGATACAATCGGAATGGAACCGCCTTCTCGTTTGTAAACAGGTGCTTTCCCATATACGTTTTGATACGCATCGGCCGCTTTTTGGATCATCGGACTGTCGATGGGAGTTAAAAACGGATTCCCCGTGTCGCCAAGAGTCACCTTTATTGTGCAACCTTTGGGTGCGTGTTCTTCCAGATGCTTCTTAATCAATTGCTGAATCTTTTCCGGGTTTTGATTGTGAACGAGACGGCAAGTGATTTTGGCATGTGCCTCGTTCGGGATAACCGTTTTTGTTCCTTCTCCTTGAAATCCGCCCCATAGGCCGTTTATTTCTAATGTTGGCCGGGAACTAATTTTCTCAGGATAAGGAAAATCATTTTCCCCTCCAGTTAATTCCGTCAACCCTAACGATTGTTTCAGCTTTTCTTCATTGAAACCCAATGCTTTAATTTGTTCCTTTTCATATTCAGTCAGTTCTGTGACATCATCATAAAAATGCTCCACATTTACTTTTCCGTTTGCATCATGAAGGGTTGCAAGCAGCTGTACCAATAAATGATTGGCATTCTGGACTCCCCCTCCAAACATGCCTGAGTGCAAATCAGAATTTGCGGTTTTTAGGGAAAACTCTAGTGCACAAAGACCTCTTAATGAATAGGTGATCGCTGGCACTCCTCTGTCCCACATATCAGAATCGGAAATCACAACCACATCACAGGATAATTTCTCTTTATTTTCGGATAAAAAGGATGAAAGATGGGGACTACCGATTTCTTCTTCCCCTTCGATGCAAAATTTTACATTAACCGGCAATTTGCCTTCTACTTTCAATAATGTTTCCATTGCTTTGATATGTAAGAACGTCTGCCCTTTGTCGTCTGTTGCTCCTCTGGCAAAAATCTTTTCATCACGGATTGTCGGTTCAAACGGAGGAGTTTCCCATAAATGAACAGGGTCCACGGGCTGTACATCATAATGGCCATACACTAAGACGGTTGGGGCGTTTTCCCGATGAAGCCAGTCCGCATAGATAATAGGATGTCCTTTTGTTTGTACGATTTCCACATGTTCCATTCCTATATTTTTTAATTTATCAGCAATCCAGGAAGCTGCTTTTTGAATGTCCTCTTTATGCTCAGATAAGGAACTGACGCTCGGAATCCGGAGCAGTTCTTTTAACTCCTCAATATTCTCATGATGATTATTTGATATGGCTTCTGATAAATTTCCCATATTATCACCTTTTCTACTTTATTTCCTATTCTTATTTTATACAAAATTGAAGGGGAGAACAAACATCAACCAATCTACCCCCTAAGATTCATTACTTCTCCCTTTGATTCATCCACCATCGCTTTCAAATCATGACCCGATGGGTTCTGGAATAAGCGCAGTCCAAACTCTTGTGCTACAGCGAAAAGATGGTCAAAGATATCAGCTTGTACCGATTCGTATACTGCCCACCGTATATCATTTGAAAATGCATAGATTTCGAGTGGCAGCCCATGTTCTGTTGGTTCTAATTGTCTGACCATTAAGCTCATTTCTTGATTGATTCCAGGATGATGTTGAATGTAATTGCTGATATACGCCCGAAATACACCGATATTGGTCAGAGCCCTTCCATTCACCGGATTGCTCCGATCAATATCGTTCTTCCTATTGAACTCTTCAATTTCACTTTCCCGATTATTCATATAGTCCGAAAGAAGATTGATTGTATAAAATTTCTTCATCATCTCCTCGGTACAAAATGAAATACTAGTTGTATCAATAAATAATGATCGCTTAATTCGGCGCCCTCCAGAGGTTTGCATCCCTCGCCAATTTATAAAGGAATCGGATATCATCGCATAGCTTGGAATCATGGTAATCGTTTTGTCAAAATTTTGTACCTTTACGGTATTTAAAGAAATATCAATGATATCTCCATTTGCCCCGTATTTCGGCATTTCAATCCAGTCTCCCACCCGAACCATATCATTGGAAGCCAATTGAATCCCTGCAACAAGTCCTAATAACGAATCTTTGAAAACCAACATCAGTACGGCGGAAAGCGCACCAATCCCGCTTAGAAAAACAAGTGGACTCTTACCAATCAGGTTCGCAATTACCATTATTACTCCAAATGTTATGACAATAATATTAATTACCTGGATATACCCTTTGATTGGCTTAATCTTCGATATTTCATAGGTTTGATAAATATCATTAATCGCATTTAATAAGCTGCTCATCACCAATAAACCCACAATGATAAGATAGGCAATGGCACTATTTTCTATCAAATTCTGATAGCTTGGAAAGGTTGATGAAAAAAAATAGATTATGATGGCAGGAACAAAATGAGATAACTTATGGAATACCCTTCGTTCCAAGAGTATTTTATCCCACGTGAATTTGTTATTTTTCACAATATGAGCGATCACCCTGATGACTACTTTTCTTGTGATAAAATGCGCTGCAACACAGATCATCCAGATAAGAAGAATCATAATCATAGTAGAAAGATACCCAGCAATGGTGGGATCTATTTCAAATTCTTTAAGCAGTTCACTTATGTAATTCATATATGCCTCTCCTTGATGTTATTTTGATATATTGCCAATTATAACAGAAAGCCATGGGGACGGCTCAGGTCCTTTTCACTAGTTATTCACGATCGCAACTTAATTAGATTGGCAGAGACCTATGGCGGTCCTTTTTAATATATCTATACATTGTATATATTAAAAAAGACCGCTGGTGATGGTCACATCCTACGGTCCATGCAATTCCCTTCAAGTTTAGCAGTCCACAGTGCTACATTGTTGCTTCAATTAACTTTAGGTTCTTTGTTAGTAATCATTTAACTTTTTGATGATTCCGAAAATTCAATGCCCTATTTTATCATGTTGGCTATTTGTTTCGATTGTAGCTTTTCTAGTAAATTTAAAATGGTAAAAAACATAGCATGCGACAACAAAGCCGAATCCTATGTACAAAGATGTCCGCTGTGTTGGATCGAAAGCGGTAAACACGACGATTCCAATGCACATGATGAAGCACGCAATCGGAACTAAAGGGAAGAAAGGAACTTTATATTTCAAATCCTCCAACTTTGCACCACTCGCAATATACTGTTTACGAAATTTATACTGTGCAAGCGCTATCGCCATCCACGTAACCAATCCTCCAACACCACTGATAGCAAGAAGCACCACAAATAATGTTTCTTCTGCTACGACACTAGTCAGCAAGGACAACAAGGCAAAAGCGAGAGACACGATCAATGCGTTCATAGGTACACCGCGCTTATTTACCTTTCCGAATGAACGAGGGGCATGCCCACTTTGTGAAAGGGAAAAAAGGATTCTCGCACAAGCAAACAAACCTGTATTTCCCACCGAAAGAATGGCTGTTAAAATAACGAAATTCATAATATCAGCTGCATAGGGAATTCCAATCATATCGAACACAGTTACAAACGGGCTTTCGAGAACCCCCGCTTCTTTCCACGGAACAATGGCTGATAAGACAAAGGTTGCAAGTACATAGAAAAGTAAAATACGGATAATGATACTACGAATGGCCTTTGGGATACTCTTTTCAGGATCCTCTGTTTCACCTGCTGCAACACCCATAATTTCCGAACCCATAAATGAATACACGACTGTCATCATCGAAATAAATACACCAATGAATCCCATTGGAAATAATCCATCACCGAAAAAATTTGAAAGGAATGGGGGAGATTCCCCCTGGATCGGAATCAATCCGAACACGGCAGCTCCACCAATCACGATAAAAAGAATGACAGCAAGTACCTTTATCGCAGAGAACCAATATTCCATCTCGGCAAAGCCTCTTGCCGTCAAAGCGTTAATACCAAACAAAAGTAAGGTGAAAACTGCACACCATACCCATATTGGTACATCTGGAAACCATCTGGCCATTAGCAAACCGGCCGCAATAAACTCCAGTCCTACATAAATAGCCCAACTCAACCAGTAGGTCCAGCCAATCATAAACCCGGAGGCAGGACCGATAAATTTCTCTGTATGGGCCTGAAAGGAGCCTGATACCGGCATCACGACGGATAGTTCTCCAAGGCAAACCATGACCAAGTACATAAGTAATCCACCGACCAAATAGGCAACAATCGATCCTGCAGGTCCGGCCTCACCAATCGCATATCCGGATCCTAGAAAAAGACCAGTTCCAATGACTCCGCCTATGGAAAGCATAAATAAATGTCTACTTTTCATTGAACGTTTTAATTCTTTTGGTTGATTACCTAGTTCTTGCTGCATCTAATCCCTCCCAATTTTTTTTCTATCCCCATGGTCTATTTACTAGAATGATTGCCTGTAATACTGACAGTTTATCCGAGCTGAACCTTTTCGGAAGGATCAGCAAACTCTACTAAATCGCTGACTTCCGGTTTAAAAATTTCATAGGCAACGTCTCGCTGATACCTGTTTTGTTTCTTTGCTTCCGAAAATAATCGATAGGTATTTTTTCTGCATAGCTTTTCAATATCGTCTATGACGGACTGCGGATCCGGATTGACCAGTCCAAAAATAACGGCGTCATAAAATCTTATGGCCCCTAGGTTCGCAACAAAATCATTGACGATGTCGATTCCTCTTTGTTTGATGATTTGATCTCCATCGGAAGAGATTGGAATATTTGCAGCTTCAACTATCAAACCTGCTTTTACAGTATCAGCATTTGACTTATTTATTACGTCCTCTAATGCACATGGGATGAGGATATCGCAGTCCACATGAAGCCAGTCCGAGTTTGGCCTTACAATATAGTTCGATTCAAAATAGGCTTGATCCATTTCTCCATATCCATTTTTATGGTTAATGAGCTTTTGAACATCTAAACCATCATCACATGTGACTAACAAGTTTGCATCCGATATTCCGACTATTTTATAGCCTAATTGAGACAGTTTTAATGCACAGCTTGCACCTACACAACCGAAGCCTTGGATAACAACCCTTGCTCCGCCTTTACCGTTCTTAAATTTCCACGCTTCATCTGCTGAAAAGGCAACACCATATCCTGTGACAGCATCATATAAAGGTAATCCGTCAATACTTGTCTTCATCAGCCTGTCAAATTCCTTTATCCCATGACGCACAGCAGGATCGTGTTTCATTGACTTCGTCAAAGGGATATCAATGCCGAATTCGTTAAAAATCTTGAGCACATCTTCATATTTTGTACCTAAATCACTTCCCAAAGATACGCCAATATCAATATAAGGCATCATGGCAATTAAAAATCTTCTTAATACGGCATATGCATCCGGGGCTTTATAATCATAAGAAATACCAGCCTTACATCCCCCAGTCGTTCCGCTGTCATTAGCTACATACTTATAAGCCATTGCCTTGGCTAATCGTATAACCTCTTCCCTTGTCACGGACGGATGCATTCTCGTTCCGCCGCCTGTATAACCTTTTATGAAGTTATGAACAACTAACCACCCTTGTGCATCTGTTTCCGTATCATTCCACTCTACAACTAAATATGGTTTATCCAATCTTCATACCTCCTTCATTTTGAAAATGTTATCTAATAGTATGATAGCACACTCCATTAAAGCGCTTTCAAAATTATCGATTAATATTGCTCCCATCCCATATCTACACCTACTAGTTTACTAGCAAAATTCATGCCAACTTTTCTATGAACAAAACAGCGGACTCATAAGGTTTTATGCCTATGCAAGTGAGTGCAATGGTGTTCAACGAGTACCTGCAAACTCACCCTTACCCTAACATGTAGGTCCCTTGTAAAAAATATTGCTGAAGATTACCTGCAGGCTTTTCGTTAAGCCTCTATTCAAACCAATATATAGGCTTTGGATCCAGATTAATATTAATTTGTTTCGTCTCCTGATATTCATCCAGCCCATACGTACCAAGGCTTCTGCCAATACCACTTTGTTTATAGCCTCCCCAAGGGGCTTGAATATTCGTTAGATGGTAGGCGTTCACCCATGTGATGCCGGCACGGACCTTTTTGATAACTCTTAGTGCCTTGTTTTGATCGGTAGAGAAAACCGCACCCGCAAGTCCGAACACTGTGTCGTTGGCAATCTTGACGGCCTCTTCTTCATTCGTGAATTTCTGGATCGTTACAACAGGACCAAAAATTTCTTCCCTGACAATCCGCATATCGCTTGTTACGTGGGTGAAGACGGTAGGTTCAATGAAAAATCCCCTTTCCAAACCGTCTTTCTCGATTCGATGGCCGCCCAGAGAAAGGGTCGCACCCTCTTCTATGCCAATCTGGATGTAGTCTAGTATACTCTCAAAGTGCTTTTCACTGACAATGGCTCCCATCTGGGATTGCTCATCATTTCCGGGACCCACTCGTATTCCCTTTGCTTTTTCTACATATTTCTCCACAAATTCTTCGTAGATACTCTCTTGGACAAGAATACGGCTCCCCGAAGAGCAAACTTGCCCAGAACCCATGAAAATGCCAAATAAGGAGTAATCGACGGCTGTTTCTAAATCTGCATCATCAAAAATGATGTTCGGAGATTTCCCTCCCAACTCAAGGGACACTTTTTTCATATTTGTAGTCGCCGCCTGCATGATTTGGCGGCCGACCTCTGTGCTTCCAGTAAAAGAAACAACATCCACATCATCGCTTTCAGCAATCGTCTGGCCGACAACCGATCCAGATCCCATAAGGAGGTTCGCTACTCCCTTTGGTAAATCAGTTTGATCAATCAGCTCAAACACTTTTACCGCTGTCATTGGGGTAATTTCTGCCGATTTTAATAGAATGCTATTTCCTGCTGCCAATGCCGGAGCAATCTTCCAAACACTCATCAATAAAGGGAAATTCCAAGGAACAATTAATCCCGCAACACCGATCGGTTCCTTTACAATCAATGTCTGCATATCCTGAGATGCTTCAAACACTTGGCCATTAGGGGCATTAAGCAGACCTGCGTAATAACGAAATGTATGAACCGCCTCCTCAGCATCCGACTGTGCCTCTCTTTTTGTTTTTCCATTATTCTGAACTTCCAAATCCCTTAACTCATGAATATTTTCCTGCAGTTTATCAGCAATCTGAAGTAAAACCGCCGCCCTCTCCTGCGGGGATTGATCAGACCATACTCCACTTTCAAACGTTCTCTTCGCTATTTTGATTGCTTCTTCTGTTTCAGCTTTTGTTGCTTTTGGGGCTCTGGCAATGACTTCTTGTGTAGCAGGATTCATGATATCAAGTTTTTGCGGGTTACTGGAATCTGTCCATTGTCCATTTATATATTGTTTCAATTCTATTATCATACCTTTGTTTCCTCCCCATTGTTATGGCCTCCGCCTGTTCACACATTTTGAAATGGTGGATGAACGCCTGAATTCGGTGAAAACGTATCCGTATTTTGATTTGGACGGAAAGATGCAATGTATTCGTCCGTATCCTTGTATTCCAATACTCCTACTGCTTCAACATCAACGACAACCATATAAGGTTTCTTGCTAGCGATTGCATTTGCTAACCCATCCTTAAACCCACCGACCGAGGATACTTTCTCTGATTCAAAGCCCATTGATTTTGCCATCATGACGAAATCTGGATTTTTCAAGTCGACAGATGTACGTCTGCCATAAGCTGCTTCTTGGTAGTATCTTAAGATTCCATATCCGCCATCATCAAATAAGAGAACGATAATCGGCGTATCTTCCTGAATCGCAGTAATCATCTCACCAGCATTCATCATGAATCCGCCGTCTCCTACAATAAGAACGACAGGCTTTTCTGGCTGACCAATTTTGGCACCAATCGCCATTGGCAACCCTTGACCGATTCCCCCCCCGGTCATGTAAAGGTAATTTCTTGGTTCATAAATGTCGAACAATTTATTCCCCCAAGTATATCCGGGTATGGTTACGTCAGTCACCAAAATCGTATTCTCAGGCAGCTGTTCACGTATGATATCTGCAACGTCTCCGTAAGGGCCAATATTGCTGCGAAGTTCATCACGAACGGCATGACGGGCAGCCTTCACTTCATTCACATAAGCAGCATCTGGTTGAATCACCTTTTGTGCTAACGCAATGTTGATCTCATGTAAAACGTCTTTTGCATTCCCAACCAGTGTATACAATGTATCAAAGTTGCGGTTTAATGCATTGGGATTCAAGTCGATATTTATATGATTTTCTGGTACTGGGAGCGTCCAGTTATTCGTTTCCGTTCCGCGAAAACGGACCCCAATACTGAGAAGTAGATCCGAGTTTCTCAATAGTTCCTCCACTTGAGGAGTAAAAGCAAAGTTACCGATGCAAAGCGGGTGATTTTCAGGGATTGACCCTTTACCGGATTCACTTGTAACGACTGCAGGTTGAATCTTATCTACCAGCATTTGAAGTTCCTCAGAGGCATTAGAAGCAATCACTCCATTTCCTGCCCAGATGACTGGTCTTTTTGCTGTAGCAATCTTTTCAAGTACTTCTGCAGGAATGTTGATTTTCGTTTTTGAATTTTGACCCATTTCCACCTCGACCAATTGATTTTGCGGGATTATTTGCGATTGGAAATTCGTTGGAATGGAAATAGTAACAGGACCAGTCGGAACAGTCCGTGCCTCTTTAATCGCCAATCGCATAAATGGGGTGATTTGCTTTGGACGCTTCAACAAATAGGCAGCTTTGTTTGCACCATCCATCATCTTTAACTGATCCTTCGCTTCGTGGATATAACGTTGATCCGTTCCAATATAATTTGAATCAGCTTCCCCTGTAATGTGCAAAACAGGAGTCCCTGCGTTCCATGATTCTACCAATGAACCTGCACCGTTCCCAGCTCCAGTACCAGTACTTGTTATGACAACGCCCAATTTTCCTGTCGCACGTGCATAGGCATCAGCCATGTTGACCGCTCCACTTTCACCGCGGGCAGTGACGATACGGATGCTTCCTTCCCTTAGTATCGCGTCATAAATCGGCATATTGTGAATACTAACGATCCCGTAAACTACGTTCACTTCTGCTTGAACAAGCTCTTTTACGATTGCGTCTGCAACTGTGAATTCCGTTTGATTGTTCATGGTAATACCCTCCAAACATTGCGTTTTTATCTTACAATTTCTTCACTATTCACACGTTCCTGAATAAAAACTAGGGATTTTTTTGCTTCCGAAATCATTTGTTGAATGAGTTCATTCACTGAAGGTATTTCTTTAATCAAACCAACAGACTGCCCACACGACATCAGTCCACCATCCACATTTCCTTCAAAATAAACACTTTTCGCTCGTTTACCCGTGATTAACGGAAGTAATTGCTCGATGGTTGCTCCTTCCTTTTCCAGCCGTTCCACCTCTTTACTCACTTCATTGACTGCCACACGTGAAGGACTTCCAATATTTCGTTGAACAATAATCGTATTTGTTTCATCCGCTTCAAGCATCCAATCTTTCACATGATCATGAATAGGCGATTCTTTCGTAGCCATGAATCTAGTACCCATGAGAACACCTTCAGCCCCGAGCGCTAAGGCACTTATTAATCCTCTTCCATCAGCAATTCCGCCTCCAGCAATAACTGGAATGTTAACGGAATCAACAACACGGGGAAGCGCCACTAACGTCCCGACATCGCTCATTCCGGGATGACCACCTGTTTCATTACCGACAACCGTTATGGCATCTACCCCTACCCTTTCCGCAGTTTTTGCATATTTAGGTCCAACTACCTTATGAATAACTTTGAAATGATTTTCTTTAAACATTGGCATGAATGGTTCAGGGCTCCTGCCGCTCGTTTCAACAATTCGAACATCTTCTTCAATCATTACTTGAATAAATTCTTTATTTGGGATGGGGGTTTGACTTGGAAAAAGGCTCAGATTTACGGCAAAGGGTTTGTTCGTCAACGATTTAACCTTACGAATCTCTTGTCGCAGCAGTTCAGGTGTTCCTTGTGTTGCCGAAGTAATAATGCCTAATCCACCTGCTTCAGATACAGCAGCCGCCAACCCTGCTCTGCCGACCTGAAACATTCCGCCGCAAATAATGGGATATTCTATTCCTAATAACTCAGTTAATCTTGTTTTCATACTTCAACACCTCTTCTACTTTATGAATCTAGCTTACTACCAGAAAACTTACATGGACTCACCTAAAAAGGTCATTACATACATCAGTGACTTTAAGACGGGTGAGTCCATCAATCCAACAATTGGAATCACTTCATGATTATGAAAAACTAGTGTCACCCTTTAATAGTTGTTTTCCTATTGTCCGTTTTTGCATTTCTGTCGTACCATCTGGTATCCGTTGTTCTCTTGCCCATCTCCATACATGTTCAAGCCCCAGCTCATTCGTTAATCCCATACCACCATGAATTTGCATACACTTATCAAGAACGGACTGTGTCATTTCGGTTGAGTGTGCTTTAACCATTGATAGCTCCTTGACTGGAGTGCCTTTTTGGGTCTCCACCTTCCACGCACAGTGCAGCACCATATTTCGAGCTGCATAGATTTCGAGTGCACATTCCGCCAGCATCATTTGTATCGCCTGGTGATTACCTATGGTTGTACCAAATGTTTTCCGTACATTTGCATAGTCAATGGCTTTATTTAAAGCCCATTGTGCGGTACCGACACAGTTTGCGGCCACAGATAACCGTCCAAGGTTTATTCCATCAAGTGCTGTTCCAAATGCCTGATGCAATTCACCAATAATATATTTCTCATGTACCCTGGCATCTTCGAGAGAAATGATTCCTACCTCCCCGCCCAGGTTCCCTAATAGGGCTATTGCATTATCACACACGCACGTAACCCCATCCATTGGGACAAGAAAACACGTGATACCCCCGCTTCTTTGTTTGGCCATCTCAGGCTCTGTAATGGCAAAAATCATTGCATAGTCAGAATAAGCGGCATACGAAATCCATTGTTTCGTTCCATTTAGAACCCAATAGTCGCCATCTTTCACCGCTCGTGTTTTTAAATTCCATATATCGGAACCCGCGTCAGGTTCTGAAAGTCCAAAACATAACCAGGTTTCCCCACTTTGTACTCCAGGTAATATTTCATCCCTCACCTCTTGTCTAAGCCCTTTCAAAACTGGGGTCAGCCCATCGGTAAATAAACCAATTGGGAAAATATGTTGGGTTAATAGATCTTGACCAAATTTTTTATAGACCATTTCGTGAATAAGAGCCATATTTACGGGGCCAAATACATCCCCCGTTCCTCCCAATTCTGGAGGGGCAAACATATTGAAAAAGCCCGCTTCGGCAGATTTTGCCCTAACCTGGCGAATGGCTTCCATCGTTTCTTTTGAATACAATCCATTTTCATCATAAAAGTATCTTCCATTGCTTAATTGTTTATGATATTTCTTTTTAAGCGGTTCAACCTCCCGCTCAACAAATTTTTCAATTGAGGCTACAACTTCTTTTACTTCTTCTGGAATCCTGAAATCCATTATTATCAGCTCCTATTAAGTGATGTTCAACTAATTTTTCATTTTGAAAACTAATTTCTACGTCAGTATGGCATTATTTTTTGAACACTTGGTTCTTCTGTTTTGACTGTACCGGCAACTGTTCTTATGAAAGCATCCACAGCTACTGCACCTTGACCTTCAGGGAGTACTAAAAGCGGATTGATCTCCATTTCCAAGATATTATTTCGATGGGCTTCAGCATAGGCTGCCACGGATTCAGCCGCCTTTACGACCGCCTCAATATCCCCTTTAGGGCTGCCTCTAAATCCTGTTACTAATTTTATTCCTTTAAGCGAATACAGCGCTTCCAAAATTTCTTCACGACTTGCAGGCAATAGAACAGGTACACTATCATTTACTAAATTGACAAGTATACCACCCATACTTATCACCAAAGCCAATCCAAATTGATCATCCCGCTTTATACCTATGTTTAATTCAGCCACAGCATTTGGTATCATTTCTTCCACTAAAAGCCGTATGTCGTCAACATCCATCTTATCTGCCAAATTCTTATGGATGTCTAGCAATGCCTGTCTAACTTCCTCTTCCGTTTGCAATTTCAATTTGACAGCGCCGATATCGGTTTTATGGGCAACCTTTGCGCTTACTCCTTTAGCGACAAATGGCCCTGCCATTCCTTCGTCTATTAGATGTTCATCCTCAATAGAGACCATTTTTCCATAAGGGACCTTTACACCATACGAAAGAAGTGCTTGTTTCCCCTGCCATTCATCCAACACAATGCCCTCATTCTCTTGAGGTCGATCTTTGGGCAATAACAAGTTAGATGGTACAGGGAAGTTATTCCTTCTTCTTTCGTTATATACTGTAACAGCGTTAATCGCGGTAAATGCATCTGTCATCCCTTGCAGAGGTGTAATCCCATTAGATAGGAATTTTTCACGAAAATGAATAGGCATTCCTTCTGGCAATACTGATATAACAAGTGCCTGTGTTCGCGTTTGTTTATGAACCTGTATATAGGCATTGACGACAGCTTCCCATGATTCCATATCTCTATACTCATTATCCAAGTAATCAAAAATGAGCAATGTAGTATGGAATTGTTCTTGCATAAAGCTTGTGAAACAATTGACTAATTTTTCTTCATCTCCCCAAATGGACATATTATAGTCAAGGGGATTGGACACATGTTCAAACTTCGTCAACTGTGATTTCAGTTCTTCCCTTTGTTTAGCAGTTAAATCTGGAAGGGAAAACCCGTTTTTCGCTGCTTCATCGGCCGTAATTGCTGATTCGCCACCTGATACTGTCAGAACTCCTACATTTCGCCCCTCTATTGATCCTGCAACTGAAAATAACTTTAACGTTTCCAAAAATGCAGACAGTGAATCAACCCGGCAAATATTTAGGCGTTTAAACAGCGCTTGATAGAGGTCATCCGATCCAGCCAATGAACTGGTATGACTCATGGTTAATTGACTTCCGATTTCAGAAACACCTGTTTTATATGCCACGATAGGAATTCCTTTTTCCAAAGCCGTTTTGGCGGCTTGAATAAACTTTTCCATATTACCCAGACCCTCGATGTGTAAACCAATTGCTGTAACCCTTGGGTCATCACACATAGCCATCATATAATCAGCGATATCAAGCACTGCTTGATTGCCGATACTCAGTGCGTATGCGAGCGGCAATGAGCGGCCATTCATGGTAATATTAAAGCTCAGGTTTCCGCTTTGGCTAATAATTGCGACACCTTTATCCGTCGGTTCGGATCCAAAACGATCGGCCCATAATGGCACTTGATCCAAGTAATTTATTACTCCATAACAATTCGGACCGATCAATGCCATATCACCGGCAGCCTCGATGAGATCCTTATGCAAATGGTTATTGCCCACTTCAGAAAATCCCGCAGCGTAACAGACACATCCAAAGGTTCCCATTGTTCGCAATTCCTTTATGGCCTCAACGGCTCTATCAGCCCGTATGGCAATAAAAGCTGCATCTGGCACCCGCGGAAGTTCATTTATGTTTTTGTAGCAGCGAACTCCTTCGATTTCCATCTCTGTTTTATTTACAGCGTAAATTTCCCCTTGGAATCCTATCTTTTTACAATTTTGAATACCTTTTTGGATAATATTTTTACCGCCTATTAAAACAAGATGTCTGGGATTAAGCATTCGCTTTAAATTTTCCAGTCTACCCTCCATTCGTTCCCCCCCCATCATTTCCAACTGAACCACATACACAAATATATAATGCAAATTTTGTGCCACTATTTAAAACCTTTGTTTTACACCTTTCTTCGACAGGTATCTCTCCTTAAAATGAGTTTTGTATACTCACTTGAACCATAATTAACTCACCTGCTCATCCGTTCGTGATCATTCAGAATAATCGTGGTATTTTTCACTGAACTTACAGAGTGCTTATGATATACTCTTGTTATTGGAATATTCATAATTATTTATGGGGGAATTTGTGGAATGAATCAGTCAATTAACCCTGACAATATCGAAATAGCAGGGGAAACTCTTAAAGAACTTTTGGATTATTCATCAGACGAGATTTTCATATTTAACCGCGACAGACAAATTATTTATGCAAATAAAGTTTGCGAAAAAAATTATGGTTTACCAAGGGAGCATTTACTGGGCAAATATAGTAATGACTTGTTAGAAAAAAAGTATTGGACCCCAGCCATTTATCCAGAAGTTTATAAAAGGAAAAAGCCATTTTCAATTATTCAAACAACGAATATGGGTATAGAATTGCTTACTTCAGCCATCCCCGTTTTAAATGATAAGAATGAAGTCGAATTATTGATTACAACCGCAAGAGAGTTAAAAAACCACAAAATTATTACGTTAAACGTGAACAAAAAATCGCAGACACAGGAGGAACACGGAATAATTTCTCGTTCCACTAAAATGAAAGGGATCCTTGCCTTTTGCCAGAAGGTCGGAATAACAGATTCTACCATTTTAATTCAAGGGGAATCAGGTACTGGGAAAGGGGTGCTTGCCAATTATATTCATCAAATAAGTAAACGTAAAAACATGCCTTTTCTAACCATCAATTGTGCAGCCATTCCTGAGGAGTTATTAGAATCAGAACTGTTCGGGTATACAAGAGGGGCTTTTACCGGATCTAATCCTTCAGGGAAAATGGGATTGCTGGAAGTGGCGAATAATGGAACCGTTTTCCTTGATGAAATAGGCGACATGTCCCTCTCTCTCCAAGCAAAATTACTTCAAGTAATACAAGATAAAGAATTTATTCCAATTGGCGGGCAAGAGAAGAAGAAAGTAAATATCCGGTTCATTGCAGCAACAAACCGGGATTTGGTAAAGCAGATTGAAACGGGGCAATTTAGAGAGGATTTATACTACCGCTTAAATGTGATTGATCTCACCTTACCGCCACTTAGAGAGAGAAAGGAAGATATTATTCCACTTATCTATCATTATCTAAATAAATTTAACCAAGTGTATGAGTCGAATAAGCTTATTTCTCAAAAGTGCCTTGGCGTACTGGCGGGATATTCATGGCCGGGAAATATACGCCAACTGGCAAACTTAATCGAGAAGCTGGTCATTATCAGTGATGCTGTCATTGATTTTCACGATCTTCCGGAAACATTCCATAAAAAACAGGATACAGATCTTCAGTTAAATGAGCCTAGGACACTGGACGAGGCCATTGACCAAGCAAAAGAATATATGATCAGAAAATCCTATCAAAAATTCAAAAGTTCGAGAAAGGTTGCAAAAGATTTACAGATTAGCCAAACGACTGCAACAAAGCTTATCCAAGAATATTGCGGCGATTTACGCAGTATAAAATAACTATTTATGGAAAAAAACAGAAAGTAATCCACCCTAGTTCAAGGGCGGATTATTTTTTATGAATTAATATTTATCACCTGTTCGATTTGATTTCAAGGTCTGCTTTTCTAAATGTAGTGCTAACTGAAAAACTATATCCATTGAATAGAACCAAACTCCCCATGTGGATGGTTTTGCAATCTGTATCTTTTATATTCATGCTCTAACCTTGATAGCGGTAATTCGTACAGCATTTTGTCCTCTTTCTTATATACATTTAAAAAAATTAGCTTATTGATAAGTTTTTGTCTCTTCTTTTCCACATGATTATTGTTCATAAGAAACACTCCCCCATTTTTCCTTTTTCGCTAAGAAAGACGTTACCGTTCCATTTACCAACCCAAGAAATTCCCATTGGTTTTACTTGTTTATTTTTGTTATATTCATTATAAACATACAATTCCTATCTGTAAAGTATGAATTGAAAATAAAAAGTCTTCTCAATGGATAAATACTCATTTTTTCTCATTTTTATGCATTTTTCTTGTTTTTTACTATAGAATCTATTATTCTTATAAAAAATAATAGATGAGGTGCAGACGAAATGAAGAAGAAAATAAGTTTATCCTTTATCGCATTGATTTTTAGTCTTTTGACAATTGTTGGTAGAGCTTCTGCTGAAACTGTTACATACAAGCCTTCCCTTGTACACAAAAACGGGGCAATGGCCTATGAACACATGAAATATTTAGCATATGAAATAGGTCCAAGGGTGGCAGGAACGGACAATGAGCGAAAAGCAGAGCAATATATTAAAGGTCAATTCGAACGGGTCGGCTTGGAAACAACCGTACAAGATTTTAGCTACATAAGAAGGGGAACAACAACCCATTCCTCAAACATTATTGCGTATAAGCCTGGAAAATCAAGTAAACAAATCATTGTAGGCGCTCATTATGATTCGGTTTCTGTTGGACTTGGAGTTGATGATAATGCATCGGGTGTCGGAGTCTTATTGGAAGTAGCTGAAGTGCTGAAAAATATCCCAACCCCATACTCTATTGTGTTCATCGCCTTTGGTGCGGAAGAAACCGGTTTAAGAGGTTCAACTAACTATGCTGCCAATATGACACCAGCGGAAATTAAAAATACAATTGGTATGATTAATATGGATAGTCTTGCAGTCGGTGATAAGATGTATGTCTATGGGGGACTTGGAAAGGCTGGTTTTATACGTGATCAAGCCTTGGAGATTGTGAAAAAGAAGAAGTTACCTGTTGGTACTAATCCCGGCTTGAATCCAGAATATCCTGCAGGTACAACCGGTGACTGGAGTGATCATGCACCATTTAAAAACCTTGGTATTCCATACGGATACCTAGAAGCAACTAACTGGGAAATCGGTGAACTAGATGGTTATGACCAAACTGTTCAATATGGTGGTGTATGGCATACCGATAAAGATACCATTGAATTTATTGAACGAGAATACCCAGGCAGAATTCAAGAACATCTGTCAACCTTCAGTACTCTGTTAACTGATCTGTTAAAATTTATGGATAAAACTAGTACATCCAAATAAAAGCAATTTCATTGATTCATAGGAGTGTTACGATCTCTAACACTCCTGTTTTTTACATAAAATAGATAATTTCCTTCTCAGTTACCTCATTCTTAGGAAGACAGTGACGCCAAAACACTCATTCCTCCGCATACATATAATACCTGACCTGTGGTGAACCAATTTTCCTCGTCCGCAAAATATTCCACGACATTCGTAACCTGCCTTGGAGTACCCACTTTCCCCATTGGCTGACTGCTCATGCGAAATCCGACTTCCTCTTCTGTGCTCTGTTGATGAAGCGGTGTATCAATCATACCAGGCGCAACACAATTTACCGTTATTCCCATTCTTGCCGTTTCTAAAGCAAGCGACCTTGTAAGGCTAACTATTCCGCCCTTTGAAGCTGCATAATTACACTGGGCTGTACCGCCCAGCCACCCTCTTGAAGAAATATTAATAATCCTGCCATACCCTTTTTCCTTCATTATTTTTATTGCCTCACGACAGCATAAAAAATAGGATGTAAGGTTTACCTTTATAATTTCGTCCCAGTCCTCGTCCTTCATTTCTGTAATGGGCAAATTGCGCATAGTACCAGCATTATTGACAAGTATATCGACAGTCCCATAAGTGTTTAGCACCGTTTTAAATAAGTCGTCACACTCACTGCTTTGGGAAACATCAGCCTTCACAAATATGGCCTCGCCGCCTTCTGACTTTATTGTATCAACAATTTTGTTCCCTCTTTCCTCATTTCTTCCAACTACCACTACCTTACAGCCATTTGCCGCAAATTTAACGGCAATATCCTCACCTATTCCTGATGTACTGCCGGTAATAACCGCAACCTTATTTTTCATCGGACGTCCCTCCATCGTAAAATCTTCCAACTAAGGAAAAAACTCAGGATTTCCGATACTGCTTGATACCCGAAAACCCTAAGTTCATTCACTATCATTTAATTAATTATCAAATCTATCAAAAAATTTTTTACTAACTAACTGCTCGAACTGCTTTTTTAGTCCGTTTGCTTGGATCCTTCAGCTTTTCGCCAAAGAACATTTCAATGATATCGTCATCCGGCTTTTTAGTGAATAATGCCACTAGAATAAAGGCTGTAACCGAAAGGATCAGTCCAGGAAGTATCGGGTGAACTGCCCATAGTGGCTTTAATGACGGGAAGATATACATTGCCGCTGTAGAACCGAAGCCGACGATCATGCTGGCAAGACATGCCTGTGAATTGGCTCTTTTCCAGTAGAAGGTGCCAATAAGCGATGGCAGGACTCCCGCTCCCATCATCGCAAACGCTGATGACCATAGGAAGAAGATTCCTTGAACTGTTTGAGCAAAATACGCAATGATTATGGATAAAACCGTACAGACAATCATGGTGACCCTTGAAATTTTAACAACTGTTTTTTCTGATGCATTCTGATTAATCAGTTTTTTATAAATATCATAGCCTGCGGCTTGGGCTGAAATAATAAGCATCGTTGAAGCTGTTGACATAACTGCTGCAATAATACCAATCAGAACAATTGCAGCAACTAAGGGCGGGAGAATACCCATAACAACCGTTGGGAAGGCATAGTCAATTTTATCAAGGTTTGGATAGGTCACCCTTGCATATGCTCCTATAATAAGCCCGCCGATCAGAATAATACAGTTTGGTATAAGGATAAGGGCAACACCACTGATCGCAGCCTTTTCATCCTTTGCAAGGTAGACCCTTGTCATTTGATGTGGCTGTGATAGATTACCCATTGTCCATACAAGGAAGAATGAGATGACCATACTTAAGGTAAAATAGCTGTTTGTTGGAGATAAAAGTTCAGAACCCCCTGCCCATGGCTTTCCTTCTGGAACAGAAGCCTGTCCAAAAGCAGATATCAGATTCTCAAAGCCTCCACCTTTAACTAATGCCACACTCACCGATACAACAATGGCAAATATCATTAAAACAAGGCAGGCCGTATCCGTCCACGCGACAGCCTTTGCGCCGCCCGAATAAGAATAAAGTAAAACCACAACCGCGCCTATGATAATACATGTCATATAAGAAAGGTCTGTAACAAGACTTAAAACGGTAAAAATCCCCAGGTACATAGCTGCCATCCCAACCGTATAAATCATCAGGATCAAAAGCGAATAAAAGCCTCTTGTAAATTTAGAAGGATACCTTAAAGCAATCAGGTCTGGCATGGAACGTGCTCCGTAATAATAGCCGATTCTCCAGAATTTTTTTGCAAAAAATGCCGCTAATATAAACATGGGAAGGATTGTAGCATTAAAATTCCAAATCTGCGACCAACCGGCAGCATAATTGGCTCCAATCTGTACAATAAAGGTTCCGGCACTCATAAAACTGGCGCCATATGTACCGGCAACAACCCACTTGTTCATGCTTCTTCCTGCTACATAATAATCATCAGCTGTATCTTCCTGTCCTTTTGAAGCTAAAAATCCGATTACAATTAGAAAAAGCAAGTAAAGAATAAAAACGATAATATAAATATTCATACACTATCTCCTTTCAATTTAAGGTAGAAACATGGATACATTTATTGTTCATTCATTGAATCCTTTGGTTCATCCAGCACGCTTTCTGTTTTTTTAGACAGCACCACGCAAATACCTACAGATAAAACTGTCTGAATGATAAGAATTGCAGCCATCCAATATACGTCTCCCATAAAATCTCTCCACTCCTTTTCTAGTAAACTCTATATATTTTCGGCTTGCTTCAACCTCTTAAAACCTCAAGCACCATTCGTGCCACAAATGCACTTCTTATGGCAACATGATCTGTATTTATATATTCCTTGCCTGGCTGGTGGACAAAATCCCCGCTCATTCCCAAACCGTCAAGCGTCGGGCACCCAACAGATGCGGTAAAGTTGCCGTCGCTGCCGCCTCGTGTAATAATGCCCTCCATTTCCATCCCAAACTCTTTACCAACCTCTTTGGCCTTTTCATACAAGGCCTTATGTTTAGGGTCCTTTTCATCAAAAGGCGGCTTTTCTATGCCACCCTTTGTGGTAATTTTAACGTTAGGGTTAAATGGCTTAAGATTCTTAAACAGCTGATCATATTCCAACGCCATCTCTGATGAAGAAAATCTTGCATCGATTGTAAGCTCTCCATCCCCGGGAACGGTTGGCCAGCCGGCATGACCACTCTTTAAGCATGTACAGGCAACCGTTATACCCCTATTCACGTCTGATAGGCTTTCCAGATAAACGGCCTGCTGTGCCAGTTCCATTAAGCCGCTTTCAGCATTTTCAGGTTCCTGACCCGAATGAGCTGGTTTTCCCTCCGCCACAAAGGTATAGTTGCTTCTGCCAAAGCGGCCGATTTTTAAGCCGCCGACATAGTCGCCCCTTGTACTTTCCATTACAAAGGCAGCCTTGCTCTTTTTTGCCAGCTCCTCATAGTACATGTGTGAGGAATAGCTTCCAGCTTCTTCATCAGAGCTTAAGAAAAAAGCAATCTTTTTGTTTTCAGGCAGCAGCTTTAGCTCCTTAAGGGCTTTGGCAACCATGTATACCTGTACATCTCCTCCTTTCATATCAAGGACACCAGGTCCCCACACCTTTGTGCCATCCTGTTTCCATAGCTCACCAAATGACCCCTTTGAATAAACCGTATCATAGTGTCCTACAAAAAGTACCTGCTCATCGCCTTTACCCAATTCCATAAGCAAATGGTCACCATAGCGGCTGTCCTTACTTGGGACAACAGTGCACGTAAAGCCAATATCGGAAAAGATTTTTGCAAAATAATCCCTGCACTTTTTAAGGTCTTCCTTGTCACCTTCTGTTGGTGTTTCGATCAGCACAGCTTCTTTTAACACCTCTAAAAACTCATTATTATGCGTTTCCATATAATCCAAAAGCATGTTTGCCTCTGTCATGAAATGAACCCCTTTCTTATTTAAGCAAAAGTCTGTTTTCGTATTCGGTCTGGGTTAGCAGTTCATAACCATCTTCTGTAATGGCCACCATATCCTCAATCCGTACGCCGCCAACACCTGGAAGATGCACTGACGGCTCAATGCAAAATACCATTCCCGGCTCAATCACCCATGGTTTTTCACCCTTTGCAGATGCTTCTCCAATAATAGGAGCCTCCTGAAGACAAACACCCGTGGCGTGTCCTGTCACACCAAAATACCAATATTTCTCATAACCGGCCTTACGGAGAACATCTCTTGATGCTTTGTCTATATCAGAAGTCAAAGCTCCCGGTTTGCAGGCCTCAATGGCTGCCATTGTCGCGTCATAAACGGCCGTATATACTTTTTTCTGCTCATTGTTTAAAGGATTTCCTGCCATCACCGTCCGGCAAAAATCACTGTGGTATCCGTTGTAACAACAGCCCACATCCATCAACACAAAGTCTCCGTTTCTGATGATCCTCTCCGTCGGGAACCGGACAAGCGTTATGGCATTCTCACCGGAATTCACTTGTGTAGGATGTGTGTGGCCGCCTTCCGAGCCGCGCAGGATCATTTCATTATGTATCATCGCTGAAACCTCTATTTCGGAAAGTCCCGGACGCAGGTTTTCAATAGCAACCTGTGTGCCCGCTTCAGCAATAGCACACGCCTTTTTAATTAGATATATTTCTTCAGCACATTTTACCGCTTTCGCTTTTGCGAAGGCCTGGCGCCCATCAACAAACACATAATCAGAAAACGTTTCTTTGAATACTTGAAATAGCTGGAATCCCATTTCATCAATTCCAATTTTGGCGCCCTTTTTGAGACCAAGCTCACTAAAAATTTCTTTAAATTGGGCTACACTGAGCATTGGATCCATTGGAAGTGGTTTTACCTTTTGTTTAAGCCATGGCATAAACGCAATAGCCCTGTCATAGTCACCGCTTGCAACCAAAGCCCAAGGGTCATCACCCACAGCTTTAACCGCTGCATACCTGAAATAATAAAATACATTCGGACTGTTCGGGCGGAAGCTTGTTAAATAGCGCACATTATCAACCCTCATGGTAATCATGCAGTCAAGCTCGTGTATTTTCATTTGCTCATCTATTCTAGTAAGCCTGTATTCTCTCATTTTCTCCATGCTTATAGGTTGTTCAAAATCAAATTCTGCCATTACTGTTTCTCACCTTTCTGCTGAACCATTCCGTTTTCAATACATATTTTAGCCCTTCAATATCCTTTTCTTTCATTTAAGAACCTATCTTTTATGCCATAACTGCCCCGCCATTTATGTCCAAAACTTCGCCTGTAATATAGGCAGCTTCGTCACTGGCAAGAAATACAATGGCATTAGCCACTTCCATAGCCGTTCCCGGTCTTTTTAATGAGAGCCGATCAAACACCCCCTGCATGTTCTGTGTTTTGGCCCAAAGCTCCGTTATTCTCGGACTTGCCTCAATATAACCAGGGGATACAGAATTTACGCAGATGCCGTATTGTCCAACCTCCCTTGCCAAATACTTGGAAAACTGGTCAATTCCGGCTTTAAGGCTGGAATAGGCTATATTCGTATTGTCACCCGCAGCCCTTCCTATGAGGGAAGATACATTTACAATCCTTCCATGATTTCTTTCCTTCATTCCCGGAAGTACTTCTTTACAGCAGAGAAACACATTTTTCAAATTCAATTTATACACTTCATCAAAGTCGTCCCCTGTCATGTCAAGGGTAAACCTTCTGCCAGTGCTTCCTCCGGCTACATTGCAGAGTATATCCACTCGTCCAAACATTTTATAGCATTCGGCAAACGACTCTATAACTGCATTCGGATCGGTTACATCCGTTGATTGATAAAAGCATTTCACACCGTAACTTTCACATGTTTTCTGTGTTTCCTTCAGCTTTTCCTCGTCCCGGCTCATCAGAAACAGAGTCGCCCCGTTTTTAGCAAGGAGAATGGCCGTTGCCCTGCCGATCCCGCTTCCAGCCCCGGTTACGACCGCAACTTTTCCTTCAATGCTTGGGAACAAAACCATCTTTTCTTTTTGCATTCAACTTCCCCCTATTGGATTATTTCTCCTCCTGGTTACATGTTATCGGATCATATCCCTTAGAATTTTCAGATTTTAGGACTAAGACTTAATTGAACCATTTTCGAAACGATGGCATCGCCCATTTCTATCGTCGTGGCAGTGCCCCCCAAATCAGGAGTTCTTATTATGCCATCAAGTAACACGCCTTCGATAGAATCAAGTATTAATTTGCCTGCTTCATAGAGTTCGAGATGGTCCATCATTAGACTAAGGCTCCAAATGGAGGCAATTGGATTAGCAATCCCTTTTCCGGCAATGTCGGGAGCAGAACCATGAATGGGCTCAAACATGGACGGATAGATCCGCTCCGGATTAATGTTTCCGGAGGGTGCCAGCCCCAAACCTCCAACAATCGCTGCACCTAAATCTGTCAGAATATCACCAAATAAATTACTTCCGACCACTACGTCAAGTGTCTCGGGTCTTGAAATAAAATAAGCTGCTAAAGCATCAATATGGTAGAGTTGCGTTTGAACATCCGGGTAACTAGAGCCGATTTCTTTCACCATCTCATCCCAAAACGGCATCGTAAAATTAATCGCATTTGATTTTGTTGCCACAGTCAGGTTTTTCTTCGCTCTTTTTTCAGCCAGGGAAAAGGCATAGTTTAGGATTCTCTCAGTCCCATATCTAGTAAATATGTTATTTTGCATTGCCAGTTCATACGGGGTTCCCTCATGAACACGTCCGCCGCTGTTGGAATATTCCCCTTCCGTATTTTCCCTGACAACAACAAAGTCGAGGTCATCATGATGTTTATATCTTAGAGGACTTTCTAACCCTTTTAGGAGTTTGATCGGCCGCAAATTTACATACTGCTGGAATTTTCTGCGGATGGGCAGGATTAACTCCCAAACCGAGATGTGATCAGGTACCGTTTTAGCCCCAACTGCACCAAATAGAATAACATCAAAGTCTTTTAAGATCTCTAGGCCGTTCTCCGGCATCATTCTTCCCTGTTGGAGATAATAATCACAACCCCAATCAAAGGTTTCACATGAAAAATTTATCCCGCCGTGAATTTCTTCTGCTTTTTTTAATACTTTTACGGCTTCATTGGTCACTTCTGGACCAATCCCATCACCAGGAATTAACGCAATGGAATAATGTTGCATATGCTTCACTACTTTCTTTTTTCATTATCTGCTCTATCTTTCGAATAACTAATATGCAATTTTTATGCCAAGAGTCAAAACTCAGAAAAATCAAAAAAATCCAAACAAAAAACAGGGATTGATTTCCCTGTTCAGCGATACCATTGTTTCAAACTGCAACATAATGTTGCTTTTTACAACATCATAAATTATATTCTTTCATTTTTCTCCAAAGGGTGGACCGGTCGATTCCAAGAGACTCAGCGGCTAACTTTTTATTATAAGCGAATTTTTCTAATGTGGTTAGAATCAGTTCTTTTTCTTTATTTTTTATGCTTGGTTGATTGGGCACATCCCCTAAGATCTTTCTTCTTCTTAATTTTTCCAAAAGAAATTTTGCCCCATGAAGCCCTAAACAGTTCCCCTCCTCCAGAACCACCATCCTTTCAATGGCATTCCGCAATTCACGAATATTCCCCGGCCAATCGTGCATCTGAAATAAACTAATTAATTCTTTTTCAACAGCTTTTATTTTGTTTTTTCTTTTTTCATTAAATTCAACTAGAAACGAGTCTACCAGTTTAGGGATATCTGTTAAACGCCCGCGTAGAGGCGGCAATTCAAGAGCTAGTACATTTAGCCGATAATATAAGTCAGACCGGAATTGTTTCTCTTCAACCTCCTCCTCCAAATTCCGATTCGTTGCTGTAATGATTCGAACATCTACTGGTATGATTCGCTCTCCGCCGACACGCCTAATTGTTTTTTCCTGAAGTACCCTTAATAAAAGAGCTTGAATTCGTAGAGGTAACTCACCAATTTCATCCAAAAACAGCGTACCTCCATGGGCAAGCTCAAATAAGCCAGGCTTTCCATCTTTTAGAGCACCTGTAAACGTCCCTTTCTCATATCCAAACATTTCACTTTCCAAAAGATTTTCAGGAAACGCTGCGCAATTCACGGCTACAAATGGACCAAGTGATCGATGACTTGCAGAATGAATCCCTTGAGCAAATAATTCTTTACCAGTTCCAGACTCACCGGTTATTAAAACAGTAGATTCCGTTTCAGCAAATTTCCTTGCTAATTCTTTTGTCTCCATTATCACCTGTGTTTCTCCAACAATATCACTTAATCGATACTTTGCCTCTAAACCATTTTGATGTAGCTTTTTACGAAGTAGTAATTCCACTTTTTGAATATCTGTAATTTCTTTAAAATTTGATACAGCTCCGACAATTTTCCCTTTTACGATAACGGGGGAGCGGTTAATGACAATTTGGCGACCCCCAACAAGAGCAATATCATCTCTTTCAATCTTTCCAGTTTCCAACACTCGAATCATATCAGACTGAGGAATAAACTCTGTGATATTCCTCCCTTTCGGATTCTCTTCGAAACCAAGAATGGTTTTCGCATGCTTATTAGCCAAGATAATATTTCCGATTTTATCGACAGCAACCACTCCGTCATGCGTGGAATTAACGATCGCCTCTACCTGAAATCTTTCTTTTATAATTTCTTCCGTTAAGCTTACTAGTGAACAGGCTGTTTGTAGTATGGGAATGATAGAAGTAAACGCCGGCTTAATAAAATGCACATGCTTATTCCATGGCACAGAAATTAACCCTTTCATCCATATTGGTGCCAGATTCAAATGATTAGGGCTAAGTGTGGAAGATTGTTTGTCTAGTAAAAACGAGATATGAATCTTTTCATTCTCAAGATATTCTGTGTATTCTTTTTTCAGCCACATAATTTCGTCGTTTGAGGCGATATATGTATAGCCCTGCTTTTCCTTGGATTCAAACAACTCGTTTATTGACTTTTTTATATCCCCTGCCCTGATTGAAATCGGAATAATGGGAAACGAAACACCCTCCAATTCTTGCCGAAAGATAACAGGTGTAAGAATAACCATCGGATTCATAATCTGATCCAATATTGAATTAATCGAATAAAAGCTGGCAGTCTGATACCCCAAATCAGTATAGAATTTTTTTATTTGATCTTCGTATAAATCATTCATTTTATAAAGAGCTATCATCCAATCTCATCCCTTGTTCTGAATATTCTTTATTTATAGTAAGGTTATCTTTCATTATTGTAAACCAAAAAAAACATGGGGACGGTTTTTTTGGGGACATCGGAAGTTTTGTGCGTAAAAGGGCACAACAATAAAAAAATAAAAAAAATAAATTTACTTTCATAAATTGTGGGTATTATACGTATATCAAAAAATTCTTTAAGAAAGAAGTGATTATGTTGATTTGGACAATTATTAGTTTGTTACTTTTATTTTGGGTTCTTGGGCTTGTTTTCCATATTGCTGGAGGACTGATTCACCTTTTACTCGTAGTGGCTGTCGTGGTGTTCATTTTCAAATTATTCTCCGGGAGAACAAAAGGAAATGCGTAGTTTATACCAGCAATAGCGTCAGTCAGTCCCCCGCTACCTTGGATTTCATGAAAAAAATCCAAAATCGGCGGCCATGTGGTTTCATCCAGTTGGCCACAGGGTAAGTATGGTGTAAGCACATTTAATAAATGGCACAATCCAAACGAGGAGTGATCTACATGGAAAAGCAGCTACATGATCAAGATATAGCCAATCATATTTACAAGAACGGTGATTCGTTAACAAGTTTTGATGATTTTAGGGAATACCTAAGAGGAAAAGTAGATTTGGGTATAAAACTAGGGATGGATGAGGAGCAATTAGCCAATTCGGCGCAAAAAGTAGCCGATTATCTTGCGGATAAGCAATCACCAAAAAACTCTGAAGAGCGGTTATTACAAGAGCTTTGGAAAGTGGGTACGGAGGAGGAACAGCATAAGTTAGCACATTTGCTTGTACGATTGGTACAGGAATAATGGAATAACGATTATAGTAGACTATATGACAAGAAACTAACCTATCCGTATGAGGATAGGTTAGTTTTTTCCAGTGTATACATATTTACTACGATAAAATGTCAGGCTATACGTTTTTTGATTGTAGGAAAATTCAGCGGTCACATATTCCTCTACAACAAAAAAATGGTGTATTAAAAAAAATGAAAAGAAAATGGTGTCACACAATTGAGGGCACTATTCATTTTTTACATTGGACTTGATATATCGGTCCTCTGATGATCATGCTCTATTTCCAATTTTTTAGACGGGTCTATCTTTAATGTCACCAATACACCGATAAACAATAACAACACGGACATAATAAATGGAACCTGCCAGTTACCTGAAAACGAAATTAAAAATCCAAAAGCAACGGGTGAAAGCATGCCAGCCACGCCAAATCCAGTGTTCATCATACCGCTTGCTGTTCCTGCATGATTTGGGGCAATATCCATTGGGATTGCCCATAAATTAGCATTACAAAGCTCAAGGAAAAAGAAAGCTAGACTCATAGATATGGCAATCAACGTAAGATTATGCACAAATAAGGTCGGTAATAAAAAGATGAGGGAACCCGTTAAACCTACAATCAGGATTGAACGGCGGGCAAGCTTCAAGTCTTTTGTCTTCACGTAAATTTTATCTGATAACACTCCTCCAAGAGTATCGCCAATGACACCTGACAACAGAATACCCGCCGCAAATAAGGCCGAATTTTTAATATCTAAATGATAAGCAGTATATAAAAACGACGGAAGCCAGGTTAAATATACCCATAATGTCCATCCATAGCAAAAATCTACAAATGTAACAGGAAGAATTCTTTTACAAAGTTTTTTCCAAGGAATGATTTTTTTACTTTGCTGCTCCTTACCTTCAAATGGAGGCAATGTGTTCAATTCCTCTTGTGTAATTTTCGGGTGATCCTTTGGATTATCTTTAAAATACCAATGCCATACAACCATCCAAATTATACTAATTGCACCCATGATAAAGAATGATTCTCTCCATCCGAAAGCTACTATTAGTAAGGCAATAATGGGAGGTGCCACTGCATTTCCAAGCCTGGAAGCCGAATGGACAATCCCTTGTGCATAGCCGAATTTTTCCCTTGGCAGCCATTGTGCCATCGCTTTTGTAGCGGTAGGAAAAGCAGCGCCTTCTCCAAAACCTAGCCCAATTCTTACTAAAACGGCACTTACCAATCCTGTGACCATACCTGTTAACGCCGTTGTTAGTGACCAAATAAGGCCAACAAAGGTAAGCGTCTTCTTAGCCCCCACCTTATCACCTATCCAGCCGCCAAATATTTGAAGAAACGCATAGGGATAGGCAAAGGCGGATAGAATTAAACCCATTTCCGTTGTGGACAAACCTAGATCTTTTTGTATAAATGGAGCTGCAGTGGCAATATTAACCCGATCGATGTAGGTGATGAAGTACATTGCACATAGAAGAAATAACACCTTATTTCCAACTGTGATTTTTTTCTTCATACCTTTCCCCCTATAATTTGGTTTTGCCTTGCTTATCCTAATCTAAAAAATTTTTTTCAATCACTTGACGGATATTTTTAAGTTCCCACATTAAACAATCATATTTTAAAGCGCTTACATTTTTTAGTTAAATGATAGTACTATTCCTGCCAGTTGGTGCGGCAGGAATTAGCGCTTACAATTAAATCTTCGAAGCTAGAATGGATTCTAATAAGGTACCTACCTGTCTAGGACGCTCGGCAACAAGAGCACCCGCATTTTTTAAGGCAATCATTTTGTCTTTAACAGTACCTTTTCCGGCGGTAATAATCGCGCCGGCATGGCCCATTTTTTTCCCTTTTGGAGCAGTCCTCCCGCCTAAGAAGGCAACAAGCGGTTTGGTAAAAACCTTATTTTCAATCGCTTCAGCTACCTCCTCTTCCATCGTTCCTCCCAGTTCCCCGATCAGCACGACTGCATCTGTATTCGGATCCTCTTGAAATAATGGCAGTACCTCGGCAAACCGGGTTAATGGTACAGGGTCACCGCCTATCCCAATGAGCGAGGAAGCCCCAAAACCGGCTCTTACCACCTCCGCCGTTATTTCATTTGTCAGAGAACCGCTTCGTGTCATAATCCCAATCCGGCCGGGACGGTATACTCTTTCCAGCCAATATGGAAAAAAACCCATCATTGCCTGACCCATAGAAATAATACCTGAAGTATTTCCGCCAATCACCATGGCACCAGCGCTCATAGCTGCCTTTCTCATTTGAATGGCATCATGTAATGGAATACCGTCACACAATATCACTACTTTTTTAATTCCGGCATCAAGCGCTTCAAATAATGCCTCTTTGGCAAATCGTGGCGGGACAAACAACAGGGATGCATCAATCGGAATATTCTTTGCGGCCCTTTTTACGGTATGAAATACTGGGACATCTTCAACATACTTGCCTTCCCTTCCCGGTGTTACACCTGCTACAACATTTGTCCCATAATCCAGCATATGTTTCGTCCAGAAGCTGCCTTCCTTCCCGGTAATCCCCTGTACTACTACACGTGTAGACTGGTCTAGAATGATGCTCATCGTTTCACACCTCCTGAAAGTGCAATCGCTTTAATGACTGCTTGCTCCGTATCAATTAATGGTTCAATTTCGACAGTCCGCAGCAGCTTATGTGCTTGTTCCTCGCCAGTACCTCGAATCGCGGCAACAATTGGAAATGGAGGCTGCAGTTCTCTAATGGCTTCCGCAATTCCTTCCGCCATGACATCAGCTCTTGCAATCGTCCCAAATGTAACAATTAACAATACTTTAATATCATTTTTCATCATAATATCCATGGCCATTTTTGCCTTATGATAGTTCGGACCGCCAAACTCTAAATAATTGGCAACGCTTCCTCCATAATCATTTACGAGATCAAATACCGTGTTAGTTAAACCGGCTCCGGCACACATTAATCCAATATCTCCATCAAACTGGATATAGGGGATTCCCTCCTTTGCAGCTTCATATTCTGCATCGTTTTCGTAATAGGCCCTTGTCAGCTGAAACTGGGGATGTCTAAATAAGGCATTATCATCTATGGTTACTTTCCCATCTCCCGCTATTAATTTTCCGTCCTTTGTGACAATCAATGGATTTATTTCCACTAACTCTGCTTCATTTTTTCTAAAAACATGATATAAATCCATCAATAACTTCGTTCCTAAACCTATTAATTGATCCTCTATCCCCATATCATAAAGCAGCCCGCGAACTTGATAGCTCTGAATGCCTTCTGAAAGATCGATGTTAATTTTATGAATTTTTTCCGGGATATTTTTTGCAATTTCTTCAATGTCGATCCCGCCTTCCGCGCAAGCCATCATCATCGCCGTTCCTGTTACCGGGTCGGCTGTAATCGAGACATATAGCTCTTTCTCAATTTGGATGGCCTCCTCTATCAAAAGGCCGGACATATTTTTGGCTTTTGAAAAAATCGCTTCTGCTTGGCTTGATGCTTCTTCCATATTGTTTACTAGTTTGATAAGTCCTGCTTTCCCCCTTCCTCCTTGCAGAACCTGTGCTTTGAGAACACAAGGAAAGCCCACCTGATCGATTGCTCCCCCCATTTCATCGTAATCTTCGATAAATGTCCGATTTGGAACAGGAATTTGAATTTGTTTAAAAAGTTCTTTTGCTTGATATTCAAATAGTTTCATCGTAATACCTCGCTTTATTTGCCGTATTTATTCCAATAATTTCCCCACAATTCCTCTTCTGTTGGTACTACTTCCGGGATAATCCGAGATACTCTTGTAATATTTAGAAAATGTTTATAGGATAAATTTTCTCCGATGTTATTGCCGCCCCATGTACCGCCACCCATCGAAAGCGTAAAATTTAATCCATTATTGAAATTACCGCCATTTCCATAGACTTGAACTTGATTGATTAACAGTCTGCATACATCCATTTCAAACCCTATTTGCTCCATATGTTTTTCATCGGTCGTATGCAGTCCGCAAGAATGGCCTCTGCCCTGGTAATTTAAAATTTCCTTGGCTTGGTTAATGGCTTCTTGGAAGTTAGCAGCTTTATACACGGTTAAGACAACGGCTAATTTTTCCCCGGAAAAAGGATAGTCCCTTCCAATTCCAGTTTCCTCCACCATAAAAAAGGTAGCCCTTTGTGCATCTGGATGAGCCAAACCTGCCTCCTGTGCAATCACATGAGGATCTTTAGCTAGTGTTCGAACATTTCTTTTTCCATCAATCCACATTGCCTCTTGTAAGAGATCTTTCTCTTCCGCATTACAGAGGTATCCACCTTGCCGTTTTAGCGCTTCGATCATTTGATCATAAATTGCCGCTTCAATCACAACTGAGTTATCGTTTGAACAGCTGGTGGCATTGTCAAAGGTTTTACTTAAGAAAATTTTACGAGCGGTCTCTTCAATATTTGCTGTTCGATCCACAATAGACACAACATTTCCGGCCCCTACACAGGCGTTCGGCTTCCCGCTTGTCTGCCCGGTTTGGACATTGTTAGCTGAACCCGTCACCGTTAAAAAATCTGCCTGATTCATTAATTCTTTTGTAATCGCTTTATTTACAGGCGCAGGGAGTACTTGAAAAAGATCTTTCGGTGCACCAATTTTGTCGAGCTCTTTGTGTATATAGTTGAGAAGTAGTTGACTTGTGGAATGTCCTTTTGGTGAAGGAGCGATAATAATGGCATTTCGCCCTTTTAATGCCATCATAGCAATATTCGCAGGGGTTGCACCCGGGTTTGTAGATGGTACGATAGCCGCTACCACCCCAACAGGCTTGGCAATTTCAGTGATTCCCTTTGCCTCGTCAATATGAATGATCCCTACCGATTTTGCTCCTTTAAGGTCACGTAAGGTTCCCATAGTTTTCCGGCGTTTTTTTAAGACCTTATCTTCATAACGACCCAATCCTGTATCTTTTAAGGCCAATTCAGCCAAACGTTCAGCATGACCGGGCTTATAGATTGCCCATGCCACAGCTTGAACCACTTCATCGACCTGTTCCTGGCTATAGTGATGAAAGATTTTCATCGCTTCTCTTGCTTTTTTGACCATTTCTGAGACTGTTTGTTGAACATTCACCTCGGCAGCTTGCATTTCACGATTTTTAACTTCTTTCATGGATTTCCCCTCCATCTCGTTCATTTTTTCGAAACCAGCTTTATAGGTTGACCTTGCATGTTTAATACTAATGGATGCAGGCGCGATAATTCAATAAATTTTAAATATTCGTTATATTCAGATATAAAATCAGAGTTATCTGAATTACTTATGAATCGTTCTTGACCTAGACAATAGTAGTATATAAAAGTAAAAAAGAGACCTGCTCTGACAAGGGAGCAGGTCTCGGATATCTTAAAATATGTTTATTGTTCCTTATCCTTATGGATAAATGACAGGAATGTTTCGCCGGCAGGTGTTAATTTCTTTTCATCATAAACGGAATAAAAAAACCTCTTTAATTGTAAATCTTGGATGGATAATTCGCGGATGGTGTTTAAAGATAGTTCATGTTGGACAGAGGCTTTAGAGATGATCGAAATACCTATACCTGCTTCAACAGCCGACTTTATGGACTGAGTATTGTCGAGTTCAAGAATCACATTCAATTTTGAAGGATACACATTCACTTTGATTAGCTGCTCTTCAATTAATTGTCTAGTACCCGAACCTGCTTCTCGAAGGATAAAAGGTAATGAATAAATTTCATCCGGGCTTAAGCTGTTCCTAAAATCAAGCGAATCTTGCAGGATAAAGTCCTTCGCAGCAATAAAGATTAGCTCATCCTCATAGAAGTAACGCTGGCGATATTCTGGGGAATTGATCATAGATTGAACAAATCCAATATGAATTTTCTCGTTCTTCAGCTTTTCAATAATCTGGTCCGAATTGTTAATTTCTAATACTATTTGAACATGGGGGAATTCCTTTTTGAAATGTCCTATCATCCGGGGAAGAATATGCTCTCCCAGCGTCAAACTGGCACCAATATTTAATACTCCGTGAGTGGAATTGGAAAGGAGTGTAATATCTTTTTGGGTTTGATGAATGATATAAATTATTTTTTCAGCTGATTGAAATAAAATCTCACCTGCTTGGGTTAAGTCAACTTTTCTAGTAGTCCTTTTAAATAGCTTCGTGTCCAAAGATTCTTCGAGTTGCCGAATTTGAGAACTGATATTCGGTTGTGACATATGAAGGATTTTTGCCGTTTTAGAAAAACTTTTTTCCCGTGCTACCGTATGAAATACTTTTAGATGGTCAAAATTCATCCCTTGTCCTCCTTTCTATCATTCTTATCACGAGCAATAACTTATGTAGAACTCTTTGCTTTATTTTTTGTATATTCAGATTATTGCACAAATAAACCAAAAAAGATAGTAGACAAGTCTAGTCAAGAAACTAACCTATCCGTATGAAGATAGGTTAGTTTTTTCCAGTGTATACATATTTACAACGTTTAAAAACCTAGATTCTTTTTTTAACCTCTTCCCTAATCGATTCAACTATTTCATCTGGGACAAACGCTGGAAATGAGGTACCATCCTCAAAAACCCAGGCATTGATGATCTCAAGATCCGCTTTTTTAAATGTCAGGCTATACGTTTTTTGGTTGTAGGAAAATTCAGCGGTTACATATTCCTCTACAGCAAAATCATCATCTATAATCATGTTAGTTATTTTATATGGCTCCATCGATTCATCTCCTTTTTTTTATCAACTCCCTATATCGTTAGCCTAAAAAAGTTGTTTATTCAAATAAATGAGAAGCAAAGGGTGTCACAAAACTGAGGGCACATTCTTTTCTACAAAACAAAATGATTTGACCATTAAAATTATCATCAATTCAGTTTTAATCATTATAGCTATTTTGTTCAACAGGAATTAGTCCAGTCTTTCTTGAATATAAGTAGGTAAAAAGTGTAAAATGGGGAGATTATTATGGCTTTTGTTGCAATCTATACTGTTGGCAGTCTAAAACATCCATATGAACATCCTGCCTCACGTGAGTTTTTTGAAGTGGGATATAAAATCATGCGGCAGGCATCTATATCAGGGCAGCTTATAAAGGAGTTTACATCTGATAGAGTGGCATTCCCTAAGGAAGCGATCAATGGGGAGGGTCCTCCTGTTCTGACACTAACAGTATGGGAAAACCTTCAGTCATTATATCGTTTTACCTATTCAGGCAAGCATAAACAAGCCTTACGAGACAGAAACAAGTGGATCGACCCTCATCAAGAGAAACAACCTACATATGTGGTGTGGTGGACGGAGAAGGTGATGGATGTATCCTGGGAGGAGGCTTTCAAGAGATACAACTATTATATTCAGCATGGACCAACCCCTTTTGCGTTTGACTATAAGCACGCATTTGATGAAGCAGGTGAGCCGTTGTTGGTTAATTAGTAAGGGGCAATTCTCTTGTTCCAAAATAGGAAGATGAAATCCTAAAATAGATCAACTCTCTCCATCGTTAGCCTAAAAAAATTATTTTACTCACGTTCAGTTTCCGCCCAATAAAAAAGGACCCCCAGCGCACTAAAGCGTTAGCGCGTCGGGGGTCTGACCGTAAAGCATCCTTATTTAAAAAGAAAAAACACCAACAATAATAAAATGGAAACCCCTTGCCCGACTGCTAGACCAATGAGCCACTTTTTAAAAAGATCTTCTCTCTTCTTCGAGTTATCCTCATGCAGCATCCATTTTTCTTCCCATTTCACTTGAAATTCCTTTTGATCGTGCTGTTGCTGTATGTTCCATTCCTCAGCCATCGCCATAAGATTAGCTTCTACAGCGCTAAAGTTTTTAATAATATAGGATAACCTTTCACTAACGGATTCAAATTTTACATTCGTGATGGATGCCTGTTCATTCATCTCTTTTGTTAACAGAACATGGATCTGCTCCTGAGAGGACCGAATGGCCTCCTGCACTTTTTCAGTTTTCAATTCAATATACTTATAGTCATTCCTCTGCATTTCTTTTAACTCTGCCAGCAGTTTTTCGGTCTTCCCTACATATTCTTGATATTGCAAATGCCACAAGGATATCTTTTTTTCCAATAGGTTGATATTCTCATTGAAATGCTGCAAGCTGCTGTCAAACAGCTCTGATTGGGGAGTAATGATTTCTTCCTTCAGCTGTTCACTGATATTTATTGGAAACCGTTTCAACGATTTCTGCATATTTTCAACAGACTCGTATACTTCCTCATTCAATTGGGCAATCGTTTGTTCACGTTCTTTTAATAGATTCTTTAATTCATCATAAAATAAAAGGTTATTGATTTTTTTCAACGATTGAATCGTCTCGTTGTATTTTTCATCCACGATCGTATTAGGTGTACTCATGTCCAATAATCCTTTCTGCTTGTATTAAAATCAACTGGCTGTATTGATGATATACCCATCGTTCTACATCTGTCGTCTCTTTGGCGAACAATTTCTCCTGCCATTCCGAAACTGCCTTCACAAACTCTTCCTTTAAAATTTCATCCAGCTTCTGCGGCCGTTCCATCTCGTGATTCCATTCCCAAAGAGCCCTGGAAAGTTTTTCTTCTAATGCTGCTATGCTCTTTTCGATTTGCGCTTTTTCCGCTTGCTTTTCTTCTATACTTTTTAAAACCATGCATCGGTGCTCCTTTTTACCACCACTCAGCTGCATGAGTTCTTTTTTTGCCTTTTGTTTAAAATGATTCAATTGGTCTCTATAATAATCGTAAACAATGGTGTTGTTTTCGTTTAACGTATCCCGTACAATCTTATAATCCTCTTCAAAATTCTTCGGTACGAAATATCGATCCAAACCTCGGCCATGTTTCAAGGAAAGGACCATTAACGGCGGGTTGGATTGGAAATCAAACAGTAAGGAGCGACCCGCATAAGGCAACATTTGTTTTATCTTTCTAGCAATCTCCTCCAGCTGCTCCCTATAAAACTCCGTCATTTCCCATTCCGCCTCATTGAAGCTTTCATTCAGCTTACTCGTTTTCCTCTCCTTCACCACAACTTGAGCTTTTTTCGGATCAAATTGAAATTTCTTGTATAATTCGCACGTGAACTTTTCTAATTGGATTTGACCTACATCCGTTAACAGTCCTTCATAGTGAATAATTTCCTCTTGTACATATTGAGCGGCCATGGTCAGATTGTGATAACCCTGCTCAGCTTCCTCAATCCTTTCCTTGATCCGCTTTATTTCTTTTTCCATCCGTTCCAAATCAAGTTTCTTCTGTTTGTAAATGCTGTACAGTATATTTTTAATCTGCATGATCTGATTTTCCGGTGTTTTCACTGCTGTTAACTCATCTTGCATTTCTCCGTCAAAACGCAAGAAATCTTTATGAAATCGGTTAATCGCCCTGAATATCCATTGATCCTTTTCTTCCTCGAGCTTTGTAAGCAAATCGATGCTCATTCTTCTAATTCCACTCCTATGTGACGATATATACCATCTTACTATATTTTCTACTCTTTTCTAAACTTACTGTGAATTTTTAAACAAAAAACAGGGTTCGAAATAAACTTTTAACATATTTGAAAAGTTTCCAATCCATCTATCACCATGTGTTATGATAGATAACATAGATGTTAACCAAATAAAAATTTTAGTTTACTTTCAAAGCAAAAGTGTTTAAACACACAGGGGGGAAAATTATGTATAAGCTGCGCGGACATCATCTGTTTTGTCTTCTAGGCTATCGGGGAATGGGGTATTCCCCAGAATATGTGAAAAATATGACACGTTTGCATCAAACTTTAAGAAACAACCCAAAAACGTTAATTCTACTTGTAAAGGGACCTGACCAATTGTGTGAAAAGTATCCCAACTCAGGTGAATACCATTGTCAAGACGTCCAGATCTATGAAAGAGATGCCGTTATTTTAGACAAAATGAACCTTAAAATCGGGCAAATTCTGAAATGGGAGGATATTGAGTCTCATATCCGGAAGCATGTCATCCCATCCGATATTCAAGTGGTCTGTGAAACATGCTCTTGGCGTTCCTTAGGGGCTTGCGAAGAAGGTATTCGAGAGATTCATGAAGAGAAGGGCTTAAGAGAAGTGAAATAAGCCCGCCTCTACCATTGTACCGTTAGTGGAAGAAAGTATAAGGAATTTAAAGTATGACACCGGAAAAATTCCCTTTTAATACTTCTTTTTCATGCTGATTTTCACATAAAAAGGATGCCATAATAGCTGTTCGATTATTTTCTTTCCTTTCGTATTTTTCAATTTTCACTTTACAAATGACGGTATCCCCCGTAAACACAGGTCTTAAAAACTCAAAATTCATTGTACGGGCCAGCACGTTTGCATCTCCCCCAACTTTTGTTGGCAGGGTTGCTGTTAATAATCCCTGTATGACAAGCCGTCCCTGTTCATCTGGAGTTCTATGATGTACCCCTTCATCACCTGAAATCTCTGTAAATAATTCAACATCCCTTACCGTAAAGGTCCGTTGAAACGTTACAATATCTCCTACTTTTAATGGCATGTAAATCTTCCTCCTGAAGGTTATATACAGTATGGTTAATGGTAATCTGAATATTACAACAATTAATAACAGCATTCAACTATCTTGCCCGTTAAAGCATTTCATCGAGCAGGATGGGAATGATAAGATTGTTAAATAAATTTGAGGAGGACTTATATGCAACAGGATCAACAAGCTAAAGAGAATTTGGGATCAGTGATGAAACCGGAATTTGCCGGGACTGATGCACAAAAAGTAAAACAAGAAATTCAAAAAGATGTAAGCGAAGGACAAGGTGCAATGACTTCCCGGGAGGCAGGAGCAATGCGCGATTAAAAAACCACTCTGAGTGGTTTTTTTATTCTTCAAAAATAAACTCGTTACATCTATCTTTTCGATTTAATGAAGTTGGTACAAATTTAATGATTAAGCGTGGTTGATTTTAATTGAAAACTGTTTTCGTAAAGAATAATGTTATTGATCGCGTTCATTCTCATAAAAAGGGTAATTTTATTCTTTTTTAAAAACTATTATAATTTATCAGCGAATTTTCTAAGTTTATCGGCGATTCCAAGCAATATATCGGCGAATTTTCAAATATATCGTCGAATCTAACCACTTTTTCGGCGAATTAAAAAAAAGCAACAATCTTTTTTAGAAAAGAGCCTTATTGAAATACTTACCTACCAGTGTAAAGTAACAGGGAAACCTATATTCAAGGCTACCATGTTACTTACCCTTATAATACCTCTCAGCACCGAATATACTAATCATTTAATCCCTTTCCATCAAGAATTTGCTGCATATATTTTTCAATCCTTGACACTCGAGTTTTGGATTGTTTGGCCCCCGAAAAATAAAGAATGTATGCTCTTTGCCTTCCCGGCGTCAATGCTTCAAAAGCCGTTTTCAAGGCAGGGATTTCATCGAATTTATTTTGTAATTCTTCAGGAATAACGAATTCTATATTCTTTTTAAAAGGCACTTCCAAACCGGCTTTTTCCACTTCTATGGCTTCATAAATATAGTCTTTCACGATCGTTTCCATTGCAACTATTTCTTGAAGATTAGTGAACCGAATTTGGCGCGCCGCCTGTACATTCTCCGTTTGCTGGATTAGAATCCCATGTGGATCCTTTAATAAGGCACCTTTGTGGAACAGAAGCGCACAATATTCTTTAAATCCATGGATTAAAACAATGTTTTTGTCCTCAAACATGTAACAAGGGTGCATCCACTTGATATCTTCATTCAGCTCACAATCAAGAACAATATTTCTCAACGCCTCAAATTCTTCCTTCCACTTTTTAGCCTTTTTTAAAAAGCCATCAACCTTACGATTCTTTCTACTATTCGTCACCAAGCAACACCCCACTTAAAATTTTTAATCTACATGTCTGCCGAGACTCCGATTGATTTCCGATTTATAATAGGGCATCATTCGGAGTCGTGTCAAGCAGATCTGGCTGTCCAACAACTCCAACAAAACTGACCAAAGACCTATTATTTCTTTATTATTTTTCAACGATGGTTCTTTTGTCAGTTCTTTTACGATATTTATTAGGTATCCCAATAGACTAATTGAATATAGTAGGAGGAATTTGCATGAAAGCGATCGTTTCCAATAAGTATGGTCCACCTGATGTTCTTGAATGGACAGAAGTTGAAAAGCCCGTCCCTAATGATCAGGAAGTTTTGGTAAAAATCCATGCAGCATCCTTAAATTATGGGAACTTGGTTCTTTTAAAAGGAGAACCGTTCTTAGCCCGTTTTGCGTTCGGTCTTCTAAAACCGAAATACTCCATCCCAGGCGGTGACATTGCAGGAGTGGTGGAAGCCGTCGGCAAAGATGTGAAGCAATTTCAACCAGGTGATGAGGTGTTCGGTGACCTTTCCGGTAGTGGTTGGGGCGGTTTCGCCGAGTATACAGCGGTACCCGAAACTGCATTAGTACTAAAACCGGCCAAACTGTCATTTGAAGAGGCAGCAGCGGTGCCAATGGCAGGGGTTACGGCTTTACAAGGTCTACGCAATAAAGGCAAGATTCAGTCGGGACATAAGGTATTGATTAATGGCGCTTCTGGTGGTGTCGGGACTTTCGCTGTACAAATCGCCAAATCATTCGGGGCAGAAGTTACGGGTGTGTGTAGCACAAGAAATGTAGACATTTTGCGGGCAATTGGGGCGGACCATGTGATTGACTATACAAAAGAGGATTTTACCCAAAAAGCGGAGAGGTATGATCTGATTTTAGGAGTAAATGGACATCATTCGATTTCGGCTTATAAGCGATCCTTAGCTCCCAATGGCATTTTTGTTCATGTTGGCGGTTCCGGGGCACAAATGTTCCAAGCTATGGTCCTCGGACCTTTGATTTCAAAGACTGGCGGGAAGAAAATGGGGACATTTTTGCAAAGGGCAAACCAAAGTGATTTGGTATACTTGAAAGAACTACTTGAAACCGGCCAAGTAAATCCTGTAATTGATAGAAAATACAAGTTGAATGAAGTACCCGATGCCTTCAGGTATTTTGCAGAAGGTCACGCACAAGGAAAAGTTATCATCACTGTGTGAGACTAAGAAAATCTGTGCCTGCCCCCGGATGCGCAAAAGCTTTTGCTTATCCGGGGACAGGCATCTTTATTTCAATAACTAGATGATTTTGGCATTTTTATTTATACTATTTAAAGATAAACAATGATTAGAGGTATTTTATGTTCCCATTGAAAATCGGTTATCGAACCGTGAAGACTGCTATAGGAGCCGCTGCAGCAATTAGTATTGCTCAATTTTTCGGCTTGAATTACTTTGCTTCTGCAGGAATCTTAACTATTCTTTGTGTGCAGAATTCCAAAAAAAAATCGTTATATGCTGCATATGCCCGATTTTTTGCCTGCATGCTGGCCATTTGCTTTTCTTTTCTCTTCTTTGAAATGATTGCCTACCACCCTGTTGTGCTTGGATTACTGCTTTTGATCTTTATTCCGCTAACCGTCCGTTTTAAAGTAAGTGAAGGGATTGTGACAAGTTCAGTTATTATTCTGCATCTGTATACAGGCAAACAAATAACCCTTGGTATTGTATTAAACGAGATCGCACTTATTGCCATTGGAATCGGAGTCGCTCTCATTGTCAATTTATATATGCCAAGCCTTGATGCTAAATTGACACAATTTCAAGAAGCGATAGAAGGAAATTTCCGAACAATCTTTCAAGAAATGGTCGCCTACCTTCGGACCAATGAAAGTCGTTGGATAGGACAAGAAATCATTGATACTGCCCGCCTGCTAGAAGAAGCGAAAAGTTTAGCGTTTCGGGATGTACAAAACCATTTTTTGCGAACGCAGGATTATTTTTACTATTATTTCAAGACACGTGAAAAACAATTTGAAATCATTGAACGGATCCTGCCAATGGTGACATCCATTGATCTGCTTGTCACACAAAGATATATGATCGCGGACTTTCTTGAAGAATTAAGCGAAGCCATTCACCCTGGAAACACGGCACAACTTCATTTAAATCGCTTGCATGATTTGCACAATCAATTCAAAGAAGAACCTCTCCCGAAATCAAGGGATGAATTTGAAGCCAGAGCCCAATTGTTTCAACTCCTAAAAGAGATTGAACAATATTTACTGATAAAGAAATCATTAAAAGTGTAATACCACATACACCAAAGGGAACATCACAGGGACGGTTATCATGGCTTAAATGAGCCTAATTTAGACAGCCAAAACCGTCCCCTATGGCTTTTATGGTGTTTTCCTTGGTGCAAACCAACCAATTAGGGCGATACCTACTAATACTCCATAGAAGATTAGTGTCCACGCGGTACTGTGGGGAAAATGATGACTTAAGACGCCAATATCTTCATGGGCAAGGGTTATGACAGCGAGTTTGACACCGACCCAGGCAACGATGGCATAGGCTGTTGTTTCCAGTGCTGGACGTTTTTCAAGAAGCTGGACAAACCAGGTTGCTGCAAACTTAATCAAAATAAGGCCAGCAATCCCTCCAAGAAGAACAACAATGAATTGTCCTCCATCCATCCCGCCGAAATCGTTAAGTGGTGAATCTGGAAGGCCAAGCGCTAGAGCAACGGCAGCTAGAATGGAATCAATGGCAAAAGCGAGGTCAGCTAAAGCAATCTTCCCTACTGTCGGCCAAAAACCTTTACCGACGGATTCCTTTTCATCATCTTTATGTATCTTCTTATTTTCTTGTCCGAACCGTGCCTGTATGACATGTTTCAATCCCAGATAAAGAAGATATGCTGCTCCTATTGCCTGGATTTGCCAGACGTTTGCAATAAAAGAAATAACAAAAAGTGCAGCAAATCGGAATACAAATGCCATAATGATTCCATGATTGATAGCTCTTTTTTTCTGATCTTCGGGTAAATGCTTGGCTATAACTGCTAGTACGAGAGCGTTGTCAGCTGATAACAAACCTTCTAATCCGATTAGAATGAACAATGCCCAAGCGTATTCCACCCATAGTGACTCCATCCACTTCTCACCTTTCTAAAGCAAAAATGCCTGTAAAAGTTGTGCTAATAATAGAATTTCCTATTAGGCTACAGGAAATCCCACTGAATATAGTTTAGATTATTCAGAAACAATTCCCACTCTACTATTTTACCTTTTTATACCTTATAACATGACCACCCATGCAAAAATTTTAGTCTTGAATAAATAAGTAATGTGTGTAAAATTATAGTTAATTGTATATATTAAATGTTTTCTAGGGTTCCGTAACTTAAAGTTGGTCTGGTCCGAGAGAAAACTCACAGCTGTGCTGTGTCACGGAAGGATAAAAGCCTGGGAGAAACTGTAGTACAGTTTTCTCTCAGGTTTTTTTGTTTTTGGTAAAAAAAAACGGAGGTGTCATTTAAGTGAACACAAACTGGATTAAAGTATTTGTTGCAGCGTTATTTGAAGTATTTTGGGTTATTGGATTGAAACACGCAGATGGCTTTTGGACTTGGGTTGGTACTATTATATCAATCATAATCAGTTTCTATGGAATGATTATGGCGGGACGAAAACTTCCCGTAGGAACTGTATATGCAGTATTTGTTGGCTTAGGTACGGCAGGTACTGTTATTTCTGAAATACTGTTCTTTGGAGAACCATTCAAAATGAGTAAAATCCTTTTGATTTTACTATTATTAGTAGGTGTAATTGGCTTGAAATTAGTGACGAAGGATAACATCAAGGAAGGGGCTGATTCCTAATGGCTTGGATTTCTTTAGTTTTAGCAGGTTTATTTGAAATGTTTGGTGTTGCAATGATTAATAAACTTCATCAGGATCGTAATTGGAAATCTTTAGCCTTATTAATTATTGGATTTGGAGCGAGCTTCCTATTGTTATCATATGCAATGGTAACACTTCCTATGGGGACAGCTTATGCGATATGGACGGGAATTGGTGCGTCCGGTGGAGCAATATTGGGAATGATTTTATATGGAGAATCTAAAGATTGGAAAAGACTAGTTTTCATTGGTTTGGTTTTAAGTGCAGCTGTAGGGCTGAAACTTGTTTCTTAATAAAGAAATGGGAAGGACCATATGGACGGTTCTTAGGGCTTGAAAGAGGTTAATTTAGACCACCAGAACCTCCAAATGGTTTTTGTCCACGGTTTTCTATGATAAACTATCAATAATATAACCTATAAGGATGATGAATCATGGAGAAACGAGTGGCATTATCATGGAGTGGCGGAAAAGATTGTTGTATGGCATTGGATACTCTTATTCAAACAGGATTTGAGGTCGCTTGCCTCGTAACCACTGTTCCAAAGGAGATTGGCCGAACATTTGGACACGGAGAGCGCACAGATATGATTCGATTACAAGGAGAGGCCCTTTCTATACCTGTTCATTTTATCGAATGCACGTTTGAAACATACACAGAAGAATTTGTTAAAGCTGTGCAAACCTTGAAGAATCAATATCAGATTACTGGTATTGCTTACGGAGATCTCTATTTAGATGGTCATCGAGATTGGGGCGAAAAGGTAGCAAATGCTGCAGGTGTGGATGCCCTCTATCCCCTTTGGAGCAAAAAAGAAGATGCTGGATCATTACTGGAAAGGTTTGTCGAATCGGGCTATAAAGCCATTGTTATTCGGGTAAGAGAAGATGTGCTCGATGAGACGTGGCTTGGCAGAATGCTGGATGAATCGTTCTTACAAGATGTACAAATGACGACAATTTGCCCAATGGGAGAATCAGGAGAATACCATACCTTTGTGTATGATGGTCCTCTATTCACGAAAAAAATTCATTTGGAATCTGCTGAATTCGTCCAACTTGAAACAACTAAAAAACTAGAATTTAAGAAATATTGTTTACTTGAAACAGATAAATAAACACAATGATCATTTATGGTTGAATAAATAAAGCGATATAAACAATAACATAATAGCAACCATTTTTTTTACGTCAATTGGAATGCGTGTTCCACCAAATAACCCGAAGTGGTCTATAATTGCACCCATTAGGATTTGCCCGGCAATGACCGCAGCTAAAGTAGGAGCGACTCCAATTTTCGGTACGAGGAATATAGTTGTGATCACATAAGTAACGCCTAACAGCCCTCCGATTAACTGCCATTTCGGAACTGTTGTCATCGCCAAAAGATTGCCTTTTCCAAAAAACAGGACGGCAAAGAACAAAGCAAGCGTTCCAATAACAAACGAAATAAACGAGGCTTCAAGGACTCCAACTCTTTTTCCTAACCCTCCATTTATTTGACCTTGAACCGCAACGGCTATACCGCCAATGATTCCAAGTATCGGAAATAGTATTTTCATAAGCTGAAATCCCCTTATCAATGTAATTCTTACGATTATTTTAGCACATTTTTTAACCATGGAAGCCGTCGGATATAATAATTTGGGAGTAAATTCATTTACTTGGAGAATACTAGATTAATTCGGAGAAAAAGGGTGCATAACATGAACTAGAAGTATGCACCCAAAATAATTTTTATTTAAAAATTCCGATACTTTTAAATGTATAGTCCGGTTACAAACCCTGCATGAATTGCATCGTATATTTTGCCCGGTTTTTTCCCGTCTCCTATGGAGTGTACATTTATATTCATTTGGTTCTTTAAAGAATGAGCGAAATCTTCATTAGACGTATAACCATGGGCAAGTATGATAGTGTCAGCGGCAATCTCTCTACGTTCACCCCCACGGTGGATTAAGAGCGCCCCCTGATCGTGAATTTCTTCTATTTCTGTCTCTTTGTAAATGAACACTTTTTGTTTACGTAACATTTCATTGTAAGAGGTTTTAAATGTTATCAAGTCATCATTCATGATGCTATCTGCTTTCTCAACGATAGTAACATGTCTCCCTTGATTGGATAAAAACAAGGCCGTTTCTGTTCCGGTTAATCCACCTCCTATGATCACTACATTTTCACCGACACTTGTTTTCTTTGAAAGAACGTCTTTCGCATGAACAACTGTCATTTTATCCATCCCCTTCACCTGGAAGGGCTTTGGCAGCTTGCCGGTAGAAATAATGACCTCTTCGTAATTCCCTTTTCGGACGGTATCAGCTGTGGCCTCTTCATGAACAATGTTAATATCTAGTTTTTCCAACTGAGAAATGTAATACGTTATTAAGTTATGGATATCCGGTTTGAATTTTGCTGCACCTGCAGCAACTAAAGCTCCTCCGAGTTCCCCTTTTTCATATAAGGTAACTTGATGTCCACGAAGTGCGCTTACCCTGGCTGCTTCCATTCCCGCAGGGCCCCCGCCAATAATAAGAATATTCTTAGGAGCAGCGGAAACTTTGATTGGTAATTCACCTTCTCTGCCCATATTTGGATTGACCGAACACCTGACAGAAAGATTGTTAAAGAAAGTTCTTTCCATACATCCATCATTACAACGAATACAAGGAATAATATCTTCTGGACGTCCTTCCTTAGCTTTCAACGGAAAATGTGGATCTGCCAATAAAGGTCTTGCTAAAGATACAAAATCTCCTTTTCCTTGACTAAGAATCTCCTCAGCAAATTCGGGCGTGGTAATAGAACCAGAAGCAATGACCGGGATCGAAACCTCCTGTTTGATTGACTCTGCAGCCCAAACGTTCGGGCCTTTCGGGATGGACATAGGGCTTACCTGGTAATGCATCGTGGTATGATCCCCACCCGATACATGTAAAGCATCTATCCCTAATTGTTCCGCCCTCTTACATACTTGAATCGATTCCTCCATCCTAAAGCCACCAGGTTCATAATCTGTCCCATTGACCCTCAAGATCACGGGATAATCATCTCCTACTTCTTCTTTCACACTTTTGACTACTTCCGTTAAAAATCTCATTCTGTTTTCTAAACTGCCGCCATATAAGTCCGTTCTCTTGTTCGTAAGTTGGGAAAGAAAGTTTGTTATTAAATAGCCATGGGCAGCGTGAATTTCAATACAATCAAATCCTGCCGTTTTGGCCCGTTTGGCTGCAGCGCCGTAATCTTTAACGATTTGTTTCATTTCCTCAATCGTCAGTTCTTCCGGCATCATTCCGGTTGTTTCATATTGTTCTGGCCACGGGATACGAGAGGCAGCTTTTACAGGAGGAATGCCCAGCATCCTTTGTCTCCCGCAGTGTGCAAGCTGTATTCCAACTTTTACTCCTTGATCATGAATGGTAGAAGCAAGCCACGATAAACCTGCGATATATTCATTATCACTAATCCCTAACTGACAGAAAGCTGTTTTACTTGCATCATTGTCGATAAAGACATATTCAGCAATAAGCAGCCCGACCCCGCCGCTGGCCAATTCTTTGTAATGTCTTATCTGCCTCTCCGATACCGTACCATCCCGATTACCAAGACCTGTGCCTGTGGAGGCTTTAACGATTCGATTTTCTATTTCCAGCTTGCCAATTTTCCCTGGTGTAAACAGATTAGAATAAGCAGCTACAGTCATTGAAAGACCCTCCAATCCATGTTTTTATTAAAGTGAAGTCTCTAGATCACTCGATTAAATCCGTCTACGCTCCACTCTATAGTAGCCAGCCCCTGTTATGCTTCTTTTTGTTGTGGAAGTTCTTTGGGAATGTTCATGAATTGACACATTTTCCCACAATTTGACTCGGATGCACAGGCTTTAGATGAAATCCATGTATTATTATGGAATGGACAGAGCACAAAATCGCTGCGATGCAGTGTTTCCCCTGTTATGGCACAATCCATCATATCCGAATCGCTTTCAGGGATTTCGGGAATTCTAGCAAAATATTGACGAACGACCTTTTCTTTTCCTAACAACATTGCAAGGATTGCGGGAAGAAAAAACGAACCAACAAACGTAACTGGAACCGCTGTTGCCTTGAATGAATCTCCAAACAAACCAATCACTCCTGCTAGGCCCAAAATGGTTGGGAACAAAAAGGATGCAAATCCAATCCAGTTCACTGCTGGTAAATACGCCCTCCGAAATTCACTCCATGATGGAATACCATATCTGCGTCTTACAAGCATTTTTTCGCCGAAGACTGCTCCAACCCATGCCGCAAACAGGACACTGGCCATCGAAGCTAGAGTCGGAAAATAACCCATGAATCCGGGGATAATGACAATGATATAGCCGATAATAGCAAACGGAACAAGCAGCCACGAACGGGCGACACCCTTATTACTCACCTGAGCCACGCTACTGTCAAATGCGAGCGTACCCAAGTACATATTCATAATATTGATGCGTAATTGTGTAATAATGATGAAAAATAAACCAAATGGTCCAAGAAGCCTAACGAATGTTACACCAGGATCAGGATTTGTGAATTGGGTGGAAGCAAGTAGAAAAATTCCCAGCATCCCAGCTATTACACAGCCGAACACCCCCAATATTATCGAGGATAGCACCGCTCCCTTCTTCTGCTCTTTGCGACGGACCATTCGCGTTACATCAGTGGATGCCCAAATGGAAACTAGCCCAAATGCTCCGATCCATGAACCTGTTGCAGACAATACAGTTGTAAAAGACAGGGGTGCACCTGACGGATTCGCTTTCCACCAGTCCCTAGCAAAATCAGCACTTGCTTTATCTGACCAACCGTAAAACAGTCCAACAAATCCGAGAATAAGCCCAATCGCATAAAGCCATAGGGTGAAATTTTGCAATTTGTTGATCAAAACCATGCCATATATGCCAAGCAGGACAAATACGGCTACAATCAAGGCGGCTGAGACCCAATAAGGTAAAATCGGAACATATTCAGAAAGCGAGTTTGCTAAAACAGTAAGTTCTACAGAAAACATAAGGACAAAGAATAGCGCTGAAAATAAACTAGTAACGATTGAACCATAATACCCCAAACTGGCTCTAGTCATTAAGTCCTTTCCAATACCCTCATTTGAAGCTTGCTTAGACGCATAGTAAATCCCGAAACTAACAATTATCCCAGTAATCAAAAATCCAATAATTGTCGCAGGAGCTCCAAAGGATAGCGTCAAGAGTGCCCCTGTTAGCGGAAAGGCAAGTCCAGTCGGTATGCCGGATAAACTCCAGAAAGCCTGCCAAGGACTAAACCTCCAATTTCCTGGAACTCTGTTTAGTCCGTAATCATCTGTGGCTGCTTCACTGTCCATTTCAAATGCCATATCTCGTGTGTCATAAAAATTTTGTTCATCCGCATGAAAAACCTTTTCTAATTTACTCGAATTCATATATCTGCCTCCGCTCAATACTTAATCTGAAATTAACCATTTATTCATCGTCGTCTGAATACTGGATACTGTCGACAGCTATTGATACAGATAGTTTTTAATCCTAATTGAATAACCCCATATTTAGTACGGCATTCTTAGCTTTTGCCAAATACAGGGTCATCGTCAATGTAAATATGCAATTACTAAAAAGTTAGAATCTATTAAACTGTTGCTTTTATTTGCCCGCCGTCCACTTGCAAGGCTGCCCCTGTGATAAAGGATGCTTTTTCTGAAGCTAGAAAAGTGACGGCATTAGCGATCTCTTCTGCTGTACCATATCGGCCAAGAGGAATTTCCTCAGCAATTTCTTCTTTTATGACTTCTACAGGTACCCCGCGTGCTTCTGATAAACGTCTGGTAATTTCCCTAGATCGATCCGTCCATGTTGGACCAGGCAAAACTTGGTTGACTAGGATATTATCTGGCGCTAATTCATTTGACAGGTGCTTTGATAATCCCGAAACGGCACTGCGGGCCATCGTCGAAATAACCCCGCTTTTCCGTGGCTGTTTCACCCAGGTGGAGGTCATAAAGATAATTCTGCCCCATTTGTTTTCTTTCATTTTAGGTACAACTCTTTTTGTCATTTGAAGGACTGGGAACAGCATCATATCCATTCCGTTTTTCCAGTCACCCTCTTCAGTATCAACAAAATCAGATGTTTTCGGACCACCGGTATTACAGATTAAAATATCCACTTGACCAAAATGATGGAGAACTTGATCCATTAACCGCTCCACATCATCCGGCTTTGACAAATCGGCAGCGACGGAAAAAACATCATGTTTGCCGCCTTTAGATAATTCTTCAGCTGCCTTTTTAATGCTTTCCTCGCTCCTTGAACTGATGGCTACACGTGCCCCTTCAGCGAGCATTGCTTCGGCTACCGCATATCCAAGACCTTTACTTGCTGCCGTTACGAGCACAACTTTTCCATTCATCCCTAAATCCACATTACACCTCTCCTATCAATGATCAAACTCTGCCCAGTTATAGACATCTGGTCTTCGCTGGGATAAAGACGGTACCCGTTTCCTGACATCCTCGACCAAATCTAAATCAAGGTCCACTGTGACAACTCCGTCTCTGTCAGATGACTGAGCAATCATGAGCCCCCAAGGGTCGATGGCCATACTGCGGCCGTAACTCCAATCATTATGCGGCGGGAACTGTCCATGGGTAGCAGGTGCCACCATATACACCTGGTTCTCAATAGCCCTGGCCCGTAAAAGGACTTCCCAATGGTCCATCCCCGTATGCAGCATAAAAATGGCTGGCACGAGAATGACTTTTGCACCTTTTAAAGTAAGAATACGGAACATTTCCGGAAAACGAATATCGAAACAAACGCTTAGGCCAACTGGAACTCCCTTTATGTTGGTAACGACAATCCGATCGCCAGCATCTTCTACTTGACTGCCAGCATGGGTTCTGCCGCCTATTTGGGCGTTAAAAGTGTGGATTTTATCATACACATCTTGAATTTCCCCTTCTGGGTTAATCACACAGCATGTATTTTTTAATTTTCCTTCTTCCTTCACCCGAAGCTTCATTGTCCCTGCAACAATATAGGTACCTAATTCCCGGGCCGTCTCCTTCAACTTCGTTATGGTAGGACCATCAATCGTTTCTGCTTTTTCAAAAAAGTCCTGTTTGGTCCCCATTAAATGAAAGTTTTCTGGAAGGACGATCACATCGGGATTACTCTTTGCTGCTTCCTTTGTTAATTCAATAGCCTTTTGAACATTTATTTCCACCTGATCGGTTACTTGCATTTGGACCATTGATACCTTTAGTTTATTCGTCATGTTATCCGCCCTTATTATGGTTTTAGTCGTGGATCCACAATCGTGCCTGCTGTAATAATTTCTTTTCCATCAAGTTCGATTGAGCAGCCGCGCATCGGAATATCATAATGGCACTTGGTAAAACGCTTTACATGCGCATTTGGGCCTGTTGACCACATAAAATTCCCTGCAAAGGCACGTGCATCCATCCCGTATGTTTCATTACCATAAAAGCTAAGAGCTTCCCAAAGGGCATTTTCATCTAACCCCCAGCCGAAATGGGACGTCCCGTATACATCCTTATCATTCCACGACTCAAAATACTGTTTAAATAATAAAACATCCAAGCCTTCGCCCTTAATATCCGTGATAAAACCTTTTTCAATCGTGATGTCAATTGGAGAGGAAATATAACGATTCAGCGGCAATAAAATATCCCCCGCATCTAAAACGATTCGCCCGTTCACACTTTCCTCAATCGGATAAAAGGCCGCAAACCCGCCAGCAAAATGATCCCATCTTCCAGGCTGATCGGTATAACCATATTGCCCAATAATCGGAGTATCACTTGCCAGTCTAACAGAGATATCAGTGCCGGCTGCAGAAGTAACTCTCATGGTTTCCGCTTGTTTCAACATATCCATGCTCGTTTCTACACGCTTCCTTAATGATTCTCTTGGGAACATTCTTTCAAGGATTTCAGCCTTTTCCCAAACCATTAGCATTCTTGCTCCATTACTTAGAGTAACGGCTCTTGCTTTTGTATGGACAAGACCTTCCGCTGTTACATCCACTACCATATCCGCTTTTCTTAAGGTTTCCATCGCTTGAGGAGTTGAATCTATAAAAATATCAATATCCTGTGTTTGCCGGCCGATATAAGGCAAATGGGCATGACGAATGCCTGGGAACTGTAGATTCATACCATGGGCACCTAAGGATTCAATTGCCGCTAAGAAAGCATCAACATATCCAACGCGTGATTCCGGCTGGCTGGCCACGACAACAAATTCACCTTCTTTTACTCCGCAAAGAACCAATTCATCTCTAAACAGTTTCGTTAATTGTGTAAAATTCGTAAGCATTACATCCACTCCCTTAGGAAATTTTTTGTTAACAAACATGATTGATCATTACAATGATTGATCGATTGGTACTGTATTTGGTACAGGTTTGACTTGGCACATTTTATTACATCTTGTCTCAGTTGCGCATGCTGTAGACGAAATCCAATTATCACTATGAAATGGGCATAAAACAAAATCACTTTTGTGCTCTGTCTCACCTGTTACAAAACATGTCATGGTATCAGATTCAACTGAAGGAATTTCAGGGATCCGTTTAAAGTACTGCTGAATCGTTTTTTCTTTTCCAAGAGCAGCGGCCATCACTACTGGTAAAATAAATGCTAACAGTAAACTGACAAACACGGATAATGCCTTTAAAATATCTCCCCATATGCCCAATGTTGCCGCCATACCGACAATGATAGAAACTAGCAGGGAAGTAAAACCAATCCAATTGATATTCGGCAAATACGCACGGCGGAATTCCGACCATTTTGGAATGTTATAAAGCGGACGGACCAGCATTGCCTCGCCAAAGGTTGATCCTACCCAAGAAGCAAAAATCACACCGGCAAACGTAGCAATCGTCGAAAAGTACTGTAAAAATGGGCTGACTACCATGATAAAGCCGATGAGGACAAAAGGAATTAAAAGCCAGGAACGCATGAAGCTCTTCTTTGTTAATTGGGCTAAAACATTATCAAAAGCTAGAGTTCCTAAATACATGTTCATGACATTTCCTCTTAATTGCGTAACAAAAACTAATAGCAGCCCTAATGGCCCTAATACCCAAACAAATGTTACTCCCGGATCCGGATTCACACCATTTGATGATGCAAGGAAGAAAATACCCATTGCCCCAATCAGGAATGAATTAATACATGAGTTGATAATGACTTGAAGAACAGCAATCTTTTTTCGTTCACTTCGGCGGGTCATCCTTGTAATGTCGGTGGAAGCGAAAATATTCATGAACCCAAACGCACCCATCCAAGCTCCGGTTGCACCGATAATCGTCATCCAAGATATTGGAACATTATTCGGATTCAGCTTCCACCATTCACCCGCAAAAGCGGTACTTGTTAGTTCAGACCAGCCGGTAAAAAGACCAATAAAAACGAGTCCGATTCCCACTACATAAAGGACAAAGGTAACGGTTTGAAGCTTTGCAATCCATACCATTCCGTAGATTCCTAATGGTACAAATACTGCGATAATGAGTAGAACAAGCAGCCAAAAAGGTAAAGATGGTAAAAATTCTGCTAAAGATCCAGCAATAACTGAGGTTTCAAGCGAAAACAGTATGGCTAAATAAATGCCAACAAACAATGTGTTAAGAACTGAACCGAGGTACCCATATGATGATCGGCTCATTAAATCTTTTCCAATACCCTCATTTGCCGACTTCATCGATGTGTAATACACTCCAAAACCTACTAAAACCATTGAAATTAGAAAGCCGATAATGACAGAAATGGCTCCGAATGCCAGAGTTAATAATGCTCCTGTTAGCGGATAGGCAATAGCCGTTGATAGCCCCATCCAGCTCCAGGCACTGCTCCAAGCTCCAAATCTCCAATCACCAGGCACTCTAAGTGTTCCATAATCATCCTTGTCACTTGCAGAATGAAGCCTTCGCTCCATATCCCTCGTATCATAAAAAAGGCTCTCCGAATGGTTTGCCAAATCTTTTACATCGCGATTTGCCATCTATTAACCTCCAAATATAGTAGGAATTATTGGTTACCTTTCTTCATTTAAAGACCGCCGGATGTCCTTACTAATCCTCTTATGCTTATTCCATTGTCAGCCTGGATGATGGTTCCAGTCATTGCCTTGGCACCTTCAGAGGCGAGTAATACATAAAGCTCTACATAATCCTTAGATTCTGGAATGAATGGCAGCGGTAATGCCTGTTCCACTCCAGATATAATTGAAGGAGCCTCTGAACCTAAGGAATTCGGCATCCCCATAGCCGTCGCAATCACACCTGGTGCCACTCCATTCACACGGATCTTTGGCGCAAGTTCGTAAGCTAGTTCTTTGATTAAGCCTGCGATGGCATGCTTGGAGGCGGTATAAATAGGGCCGCCTCCGGCGGAATAAAAGCTGGCATGAGAGGCGGTGAAAATCATACACCCTTCTGTTTTAAGCAGCTCTTGAAGAACTACTTTTGCCCCTAGTAAGTATCCTTTGACATTGACATTCATGACTTCATCAAATGCTGCCTCTATTCGGTTAAGAGAAAGGTCATTAATTCCCATATTTCCATCATAGATCCCTGCATTGCCGATAAAAATGTCTACCCTTCCAAATTTCTCAACGGTTGCCTCCACCATTTTGATATTTCCCTCTAAAGTGCTTACATCTGCATGGACAGTAATAATCGCTTCCCCTAAAAGAGTCTGCATTTCCTCAAGCCGTTCCTGCGATTTATCGACAATACATACGTGAGCACCTTCTTCGACAAAGCGCTCTGCAACTGCCCTGCCTAACCCAGAAGTCGCACCTGTAATCAAAGCAACTTTACCATTTAAGCGTCCGATCTTTTCCACTCTCCTTCTAGACTACATTCCTTTAATAAAACTTCCCGGGGGTTTTCTAAGTTTAGACCATGATTCAAGGGTATCCGCCATGCTTCTCCATATTTTAGTCGGAGAATCCGGATCTAAATAGGCTTGTTCAGCCACGTATTCAAAGCGATTTCCACCCGGTTCCAAGTAATAGGCATATAAATTCGGACCAATTGGATGACGCCCCGGCCCCAATTCCACATCAATTTCAAATTGTGCCAAAACATCACAAGCAACCTTAATATGTTCAAAATTACTCATCGTCCAAGAAAGATGATGCAATGTATCGTTAGGATTCTTCGTAATTGTTGTTGCGACATCATGATGGTAGCCGCGAAAGCGCATGAAGGTCATCATATATTTCCCATTCATCTCGGGATCGACAATATCAGAGATTTTAAAATCCAGTACTTCGCGAAAGAAATCTGTTTCTTTTTTCACATCTACCGTCATCAAATTAATATGGTCAATATTCAACGGCGCAGATGCCACATTTCGAGGGTAAGCTGGCCTTGCTGGATTGACATAACTATTATCTTCAACCAGAACAAACTCCATCGGAATGCCGCTGGGCAAATTGAAGCGAATTCCCTTTACCTGCCCTGGTTCTGTTCCGTTATGACGGTCCACTCGTACACCAAGATTCGATATTTTTTTATAGAAATACTCCACTTCTTCTTCGTTATCTGCCCGGACCGCGAAATGGGAAACGCCAGTTCCTCCTTCAGAGATGGCCAAATCGTAGTTTTTATCATAGCCGCAGCCTAAATAAATAACCCCATTTTCTCTTGCTATTTCTACTAAACCTAAACCTTCTTTATAAAAATTCATGGCCTTAGAAAGATCGTTCACTTTTAATTCTACGTGTTCAAATCTTTGGGCTTTCGAATGCATAACCTTCACCCTTTCTACTAGATTAGTTGGTTTAATTACTCTTTTGAAAAGGTATCATCCAAGCCAAAATGGATTTCAAAAAATTTCGAAAAATGTTCTGGTTTTAATAGTGTCAAGCTTTCCAATTGCATAGCATCCAATGTGATTTTTCCATCATTTTTTTTCGACTCGATTTCCAGTAACTCACCATTTTTTGTTTGAATTTTTCGAACATGGATACACGTAAATTCATTTGCAATTTGTAAAAGATCATCCTTTTCCGACATGTTCATTCACCTCAAGTCATTTTTCTCTAATCTAAATAAAGATCGCCAGGTTATTCATTGGTATGGTGGCATGATCAAGTAAAATAAGCCTTTTAGCTATTTTCCACTGTCCATCCACTCGGCGGATCGTATCATGCCTTTCACCGCTTAAAAACTGAAAAGTCGGCAAATCAAATTTCCCTCTATATAATAGGAAGTTTGTTTTATAGTGGATTTCGTTTTCATCGATTTCATCCATCGCAGCTCTGAAATTGGTTAAAAAATGCCTTGTTCTTGATACAGGGTCTTCCGCCCAGTTGTATTCTGAATAGGCACGAATGACACGCATCTCCATTGTGTTTTTTGTTTCGTCCATATGACTGGCCAAATCGCTGAATTCAGTTGGGGCTGCTTTCTCACGTGTCACTCTTACTGGAATTTTATACGTAAAATCATCTGTCATCAGTTCCAGCCAATCCCTGAATTTCCCGTCATCAATCAATTCAGCTTCTTGCAGAAAGAATTCAATTCCTTCTTGATATAGATCAAAAGGCACTTTCATTTTAATTCCCCCCTTTTACTCTTCTGAGAGCATTTCCTTTAAATAGTGGCGATACAAATGCCGCTGATTTCCTTCTTCATAACGTGGATAATAGGCTGTTCCAGGAAATGGCCAATCCATGACTTGTTTCGCCGTTCCCATCCCTTCCATCCCCATCTGCAGATTTAATTTCATGTTCTTCTTAGCAAACGTCCCCTTGGCATTTCTAGTAATGGTTTCCCAAGGGATGGCATCATCTAGTTCGAACGTTCCGGCAATTCCGAATGACGCCATTGCTGCCCGATATGAGGCCCTTTTAAATTCCTCTGAGGTATTTTTGTACATCATGAACCAGTTCCAAACCTCAATTTCATCCTTGCCTTTTGGCTGCCAAACTCTCCACGTAAACAGCGGGGTAGGCGGAACATTTTTCGGATCAGGGCTTAACGGAAGCATGAGGAATGAAATATTCGGGAATATATTTCCGACACAAACGCGTGAGCCACGTGCTAGTTCGAGCTGTTTTTCAGATAAATTTTCCAAATTAAAGGTTTTGACAATTTCTTCTGGATAGAAAAAGAAAAGCGGGTCCTTACTTTCTAGATCAATAGAAAAGCTGATTCCATGACCATTTCCTGCCTGTATATGATAGCCCTTCATATTTTCTCTAAGAGGGATTTGCATGACCCCAATATCATAGGTTGATTTATGGAGAGTCATTAAGTGATAATCGTCGCCAGAAAAGTTTTCGGCAGCAATTTTCCAGTTCGCCTTAATGATGAACCGTTGGGGTTCTCCCAAAACTTCCATACCTTGATCTTGCAAAGAAAAGATCATATCCAAGTACCAACCCATGCCGGCTAATGATTCTTTCAGGTCAGGACAGTTCTCATCTAACGTCGCAAAAACGAAGCCATGAAATATTTCTACCCGTGGTGCCTGAGTAAGTCCCCATTCCTTCCGATCCAGACCGCTATAAGCATCCTTAAACGAAGGGGTTCCCACTAAATCACCATTATTTTTAAACGTCCAGCCATGATAGGGACAGGTAAAATGAGAAGAGCTTCCTTTTGCGGCCCGGCAAATGCTCGCTCCGCGGTGTGGACAAACATCCAATAATACGCGGATTTCACCGTCACTTCCCCTGTTTACAATAAACGTATCGTCTCCAATAGACCGAAGAACGTAATCATTATTGTTCGGTATTTCCGATTCATGTGCAAGAAAATTCCAGTTTCTCCCGAAAACTCTTTCTAACTCTGCTTGATGTATTTCCTCATCATTCAAGACTCCAATTTTTGAGATTCCTTGCTCAAGGCTTGCCTGAAAATCTTCTAATATGGTTCTAGCCCTATTAGAAAGCGGCGACTTCAATTCCTTACACATATTGAGCACTCCCATTCCCCAATTATTTATATGAATCTTTATTTGCTGCCTAATCTATTCGGTTTGATTGTCATGGCTAGATACGCAGTCCGGTTACATAACCATCATGAATGGCATCATATATTTTTCCTGGACGCTTTCCATCTCCAATCGGAAAGACCTTTAGATCTGTTTGTTCTTGTAATTGCCGTGACAAATCAATATTTGCTGCATATCCTGTTGCTATAACGACTGTATCAGCAGTTAAGATTTGCTCCTTACCAGACCTATTTATAATCGTTATTTCCGTTTCATTTACTTCTTTTATTTCTGATGAAGTATAAATGGCTATGCCTTTTTGAGTTAAAAACTCCCTATATGACATTTTGAAAGTAATTAAGTCATCATTCAAAATATCCTTCGACTGCTCTATAATAGTGACGTTTCGTCCCTGATCAGCTAGAAATAAAGCGGTTTCAACCCCGGTCATCCCTCCGCCAACTATGACTACATTTTGTCCAGTTTCTTCCTTTTGGGACAAAACATCTATTCCATATATGGTCTTTGATGGGTTCATACCCTTAATATGAACAGGTTTTGGTATCTTTCCAACTGCAATCACAGCGGCGTCAAAGTCACCGGCTTTAATCGTATTCAGCGTTGCTTCTTCATGCACTATTTTTATCTTCAACTTCTCTATTTGGGCAGAGAAGTAGTTTTCTAGCGTTCGGATATCCGCTTTAAATGGAGTAACCGATGATGCCGGCAAAGCTCCGCCTACTTTTCCTTTTTCGAATAGTGTAACCTTATGGCCACGAAGTGCACTGACTCTAGCGGCCTCCATTCCTGCAGGTCCACCTCCAACTACCACAATATTTTTAGGAGCACTAGCGGGTGTTATTGGAAGCTCACCTTCTCTACCCGTATTTGGATTGACCGAGCACCTAATAGATTGATAGTTGAAGAATGTTCTTTCCATACAACCGTCATTACAACGAATACAAGGAATAATATCTTCCGGCCGGCCTTCTTTCGCTTTTAATGGGAAGGAAGGGTCCGCAAGTAAAGGTCTACCTAGAGAAACAAAGTCGACATTTTTATCTTGGAGGATTTCTTCTGCAAATTGCGGTGTGGTAATGGATCCTGATGCAATGATGGGAACAGAAGCAGTTCGTTTAATGGCCTCTGCTGCCCACACATTTGGGCCTTTTGGTACTGTCATGGGGCTTACTTGATAATTCATCATGTGATGATCGCCGCCTGACACATGGAAAGCGCAGATGCCCAGTTGTTCAGCCTGCTTACAAACCTCTATCGATTCCTCAATGGTAATGCCATCGGGTTCATAATCTGTCCCATTTATTCTCATGGTTATCGGGAATTCCTCACCTACTTTTGCCTTCACGTTTCTAATGACTTCCAGTAAAAACCTCATTCGATTCTCTAAAGTCCCACCGTATAAGTCTGTCCGTTTATTTGTGTGAGGGGAAAGGAAATTTGTAATCAAATAGCCGTGCGCAGCATGTATTTCAACTAAATCAAATCCTGCAATCTTTGCACGCCTAGCTGCATCGCCAAAATCTTCTACAATTTGTTTGATTTCTTCTATAGTGAGTTCTTCGGGTACATTTCCGGTTTGTTCATAAAGCGTTGGCCAGGGGATTCTTGATGGTGCTTTAATAGGTGGTGTACCTAAGAATTTTTGCCTTCCACAATGTTCAATTTGAATGCCTGCTTTTGCCCCTTCATCGTGAATCGAAGAAACCAGCCAGGATAAACCTGCAATATGTTCATTATCACTAATTCCCAATTGGCAATACGCTGATTTACTCGCTTCATTGTCGATATACGTATATTCCACAATAATCAGACCTGTACCGCCGCGGGCGATTTCTTTATAATGTCTGACCAATCTTTCAGAGACTGTACCATCACGATTACTTAGACCCGTCGATTGCGGCGCTTTTACGATTCTGTTTTTTAATTCAAGGCTGCCTATTTTCCCAGGTGATAATAACTTAGCAAACTGCTCACTCATCAGATAACCCCCGTTTTCACTAATTTAAAGTGTGTTACAACAAACTGGCATCCTTTTGAAAGCTTTTTGTTTCAGATTTTTAATAAGCACCTGATAATAACTTCCCAGCATTTGGAACACTCGCTTTTAGATCTAAACTCTTAAGAATTTGATAGACTGTTGCCGTACTTGCTGAAAGAACAGGTAATCCAATCCTGTCTTCTACCTTTTGAATGGCCGGCAATGATGGCATTTGAACACATGCAGATAAAACCACTGCATCTGCTTGACTAACATCTAAATCCTTCACTATTTCTAGCAGGTTGAGAGGATTTAGCCTTCCCACTTCCAGGTTATCAGCCACTTCCAAACTGATTGAATCCAATACCTCAATCTCGCTTTCTTCAATATAGTCAACTACCATTTTGGTAAGCGGTTTCATATACGGCGTAATAATGGATACTTTTTTTGCACCTAAAGTGTGGATCCCTTCTACCAGTGCCCCAGCACTGCTTATGACAGAAATATCGGTCCCATTTTCCTTTGCTATGCTTGAAAGACGCGACTCGGAAAGACAGTGGTAACCAGAGCCTTGTGACATAATCGCGACCAAACAGGCGTAAGCAATCGCATCACATCTGGCATCAGATAGTTCGACTGCGCAGCGGTCGCTCTCCAAATCCATTTTCGTTAATTCTTCTTTTGTTACATGAAGCATCCTCATACGGCTGGAGTGAAAGGTAAACGTCTCCTCCTCATTGCCCCTTGCATTTAGCATCGCCGGAATTTCTGTTTCCATAGTCGTGTTAGAGCTTGGAACAATAAGGCCAATACGATAATTCTTAGTCAAATTTTGCACATCCCTTTTCTCTGATTATTTAGCGAAAAAGTTTCATTTAACCGGTGAAAGCAGGGTTAATTCCTTTATGAGTTCATCCGTTTTTACCACATCTGCATATTTCTGCTGCATGTCAAAGAGATTAATAGCATGCGAGGTTATACTCCTGTCAAATACACATTCCTCGGGAACAATCACTTGATAGTTATAAGAGAATGCATCTACCACAGTGCTTCGTATGCAACCGCTTGTTGTGCACCCGACTACAATGACGGTATCGACCTGGTCGGACATTAAATGGGAAATTAATGGTGTACCAAAAAAAGCACTTGGCTTCTTTTTAGATAAAACAACTTCCCCAGGTAATGGCTTTATTTCATCCACTACCCACGTTCCTTTTTCCCCTTCAAGAAGGGAGGGGTGTGAAAATAGATTTCCCTTAACGGCAACCCGCTCATTAGAAGAATCTTTATACCCTTCGATAATGGTATAATACACAGGAATTTCAGCATTTCTAGAAGTCTTTAATAACGCTTGAATATATTTAATAGCTTCCCAGCTTACTTCTCCACAGCTTGCCGGATACTTTTTAATTGACTCCTCAATTGGCTCCGCTTCTTCACCTGTAAAACCATATGTAACATCAACAATAATCAAAGCCGGATTTTTCCCTATCCCATATTTCTTTCCAAACCCACTGGCAGAATAGTTCTTTAAATCTCTTTCATCGAGATATTGGTCCCAAATACGCATCTTCTTTCTCCTTTCTTTGACTGAAAACTAAGGGTGAAGCCTATCCCATTTAATTTCATTCATCCAGGTGCGTACTCAACCTTTCTTTTAATTGATCTAAATCATTAAGAATGTGCTCCCTCATTTTTTCAGATGCCACCACTGGATTCCGCGTTTTCATTGCTTCAACCACTTCATGGTGTTCATGTATGAAAACATCACTTCCAAAAAATTTTGCGAAAAAATTATTACGGTAAAGGAGGATTAAATTATTTATTTTACCCATCATTTCTAGAAGCCTTTTGTTTCCGCTGCTCTTTACGATACATTCATGAAAAAAAGTATTTAACTTAACGACTTCTGCCATTTTCTTTTCTTTTATTGCGTTTTTAACCTGTACTATGGATTCACCAAGTTCATCAATCTGTTCGTCTGTCATTGATTGTGTGGCCAGAAATACGGCCATGCCTTCAAGCCCTGCTCGAACTTCAAAAAGTTCAATGACGTCTTCTACGTTTGGCTTATACACAAAGGTGGTACCATCTTGATTGACGATTAATCCATCTTGTTCAAGCTTTCTGAATGCTTCTCTTACCGGACTTCGGCTTACTCCTAATTTTTCTGCTATCCATCCATCAACAATTCTTTCTCCTGATTTAAATTCACCATTAATAATAGATTCCTTTATATTATCGTAAATTTGTTCGTATAAAGGATTAGACTTTTTTACAATCATTTTAACCTCTCCATTCAGTCAACAGTATTCTGTATGCTGTCGACAGTATCCATTACATTCATTATACAAATAATCAGAAGATTTACAATAGTGTTTTGAAAATAATTTATACATTCTTAAGAATGCCTTGTGTTACATGCAAAAAAGCGCATCACTTTAATAGTGTGCGCTTTATCGATTTTACTATCGATGATAGTTTAAAATTCTTCGTATGTAGCAGGGTCCTAATTGTTAAGCCTGCCATCAGGGCGAGTTAAGCCTGAAAGAATATTCATTTCTTTCTCATCTAGGGAGAAATCAAAAATAGATATATTTTCAAGCTGCCGTTCAGGCGATGCTGATTTAGGAATAGAAATGGCGCCAAGTTGATAGTGCCAACGTAAAATTACTTGTGATATTGATTTGTTATGTTGATCAGCAATCTGTTGAATCGTATCATTTTCTAAGATTTCGCGAGCTCTAACTAAGGGACTCCACGATTCCGTTACAATCTTATGCTCTTCATGCCACTTTCTTTGTGATGCTTGATTAAAAAATGGATGCAATTCAATTTGGTTCATGCTGGGTTTTACGCCAGTTTCCTGTTCTAACCGCTCGATATGTTCAGGTAAGAAATTACAAACACCAATCGAACGAATTAGTCCCCATTTTTTTGCATCAATTAATGCCTGCCATGCTTCCACATATCTGTCCTGTATTGGGTTTGGCCAATGAATCAGATACACATCATAATAATCTAAATTTGCACGGTATAAAGATTCTTGAATAGTCTGAACTGCCTTGTCATAGGAATGATATCTGCCCGGTAATTTGGAAGTGATTTTAAGGTCTTTTCTTGGAACAGAAGTTCGTCTAACAGCTTCTCCTACCGTCCTTCATTTTCATAATTATAAGCAGAATCGATTAGTCGATAGCCATTATCAATTGCACTTAAGATGGAATGAACCCCTTCATTCCCTTTAAGATTATAGGTTCCCAAACCGATTACCGGTAAAGTTATCCCATCATTTAGTGTAATCTCCGGAATTGACTTACTCATACCCACTCACTCCTTTCAGTAATTATCATAATGTTAGCACAATTATGAATTACTTTCATTTGTGAAAGGTCGATCCTCAACTAGACGCCAAATTTTTTCTATCAACAGCATGTGGCGGTTGTTCCATCCAGCCTTTTTCAATATAAATTTTTGCTGCCCCTTCTACAAATTGTCCAATTTTCAATAACGACTTGGTATACATTAGCCCAATATCATGCCTTCCATTTACTGCAACTGAATTTCCAAATGCTCTTATTTTCATTGAGAACATATCCATTTTGTGAAACAACATTAATTTATCTGAAAAGGGTGAAAAAGTTGATGTTGTCACCAAATCGTCTAAAAAAGAAGGTGTAGGTAAATTTTCATCATGCAGCTTTTGCATATAACGTTCAACACTTTTGGTGGTCATATCCCTGCCCCATTCAAACAACTTTCGTGTCTTTTCATCCTTTACAACTTGGGCAAATGCCATAATGAGTGCCTTGCTCGTTACATTATTTTCAATATTGTCGTATAGATGAGCAATTTCTAATGCATGTAAAGAGCGAACATGTCCCAAGAAACCATTTAAAAAGTCAAGTCCTTGATTTTGTGTAAATTTGCTAAACAATGTTTTTAACCAAATTTTGTTATGTCAAATATATATGATCAGCCACTTATCCCCTTAACATTTTTCGAGCGTTACTTCCATGGGTTTCAATCTCCATATCCAGTCAAGGGTGTCAAAGGCGGTTTTTCCTTTGATACCCTTGACTGGATATGGAATAATCCATAATTGGAAGTACGTTGAAAATTAAACATCTACCTTTTAATAGATTTCTGCTTCGAATAATTGGTTTCTTGATAGTGCATTAAAACAGCTCCTACTAAACGAAAAGCAGATTGTGTATTAGGGTAAATTCGAATTACCTTTTCTCTTCTTCGGACTTCCTGATTTAATCGCTCAAGAGAATTTGTACTACGGATATGACAACGGATATCTTCTTGAAATTCCATATATTGTATGGTATCTTCGAAACCATCATCTAATATTTTCAGAGCTTGTTCGTATTTAAGATTGTCCCCAAACTGACTCATCAGTTCACCTTTAAAATTCCGCATATCCTCAATTGTGACTGCATCAAAAATACGCTTAATCATCATACGTATTTCCGCTGAGTCCTTTTTTGGAAGCCTTTCTATGATATTACGTTTAAAATGGACGTTACACCTTTGCCAGCTAGTCCCAATAAATTCACGTTGAATCGCTTTTTGAAGCCCCTGGTGAGCATCTGAAATGACTAGCTTTGGGGATTGAAGACCACGTGATTTTAGTTGTTGGAGAAAGCGACTCCAACTTTCATAACTCTCAGCGTGATCCACACTTAACCCAAGAATTTCACGTGTTTTGCTTTCAGTGATTGCAGTGGCTATATAAACAGCCTTAGAGACGACACGATGATGTTCACGAACTTTTATATACATGGCATCTACAAAAACAAAAGGATAATACCTTAAATTTAAGGGCCGTTTGGCCCAGTCATTAATAATAGGATCAAGCTTTTGAGTAAGTGAAGAAACAAACGATTTTGACTTACTTTCACCACAAAGTTGTTCCACAATATGTGTAACTTTACGTGTAGAAACGCCATTGATAACCATCTCTAGCATAGAGAGTACTAACGCCTGGTCACAACGTGCATATTTCTCAAAAACCGTAGGTGAAAACTCACCATTTCGAGTCCTAGGAACCTTAAGTTTTATCTTACCGATACTCATCGTTAACTCACGTTCGTAGTAGCCATTTCGGTAATCACGACGCTCAACAGAGCGTTCATATGCAGCGGCGTGTAAGTAATCATTTCTTTCTTTCTCCATGTACTCATTCAAAACCAGAACAACAGCTGATTTAACAACGTTATCTATATTTGAATTCATTACTGAGTCTTTTAAAAGTTCCAAATCTAGGCTAAACTGTAATTGGGTCATTTTTATTCCTCTTTTCTATGTTTATCGTGGTTGTTAAACATTGTAGCCAAGTAGGATAAAAATGACCCTTTTCTTTTTACACAATTATACGGACTTAATCATTTAAAAAGTCCTGATGAACAATCTCCACTTTTTCAGGGACTGGAATGAAAGGAGGCTTGATAATAAATCCTTTATTCATTAATATTTCATTGATTTGCTCCATCAGGTCCATTGTGGCATCCATACAATACCTAAAGAATTCTTTCACATCTCTTCTAATGATAAGCGGTATTGCAACGTTATAGATACTCATTCCCGCTTTTGCAACGTATTTCAAATAATGAACATAGTAACGATCTTGAAATAAACGAGGTGCTCCAAGGTTTACGTCTTCTTCCCCAAAACCTTTAGGAATAGGGAAGTTCTCCTTTTCAAAAATTCCTTCTATTGTATTCATAAATTCTAACGTTAATTTTAATGCATTTTCTAATAAAGTTTTTATATCCTTATCTTCAACATGTTGGAGATAATAACTTAAAATGCATTTTGACATGCTGTTTCCCATATAAGTAGCCCATAGTTTACCCATTTCTGCAGAAGTTAATGGTTCGCTAGTTTCTTCTTTGCTTGAACCTAATTTAATCGGCTTAATCGTTTTCATGATTACTCCCTTCTTGCACACTTTAGGTTAGTATTCCCTTCATTTGGAATCATACTCGATAGGTACACTAATTAAACGTAAGAGGGGAAATTTTTCCATCCTTCCTTAATAAAGCTATTTCCATAGATTAAATAAAAAAATGAAGAACTTTGCAATTTAACAAAATCCTTCATTTATCTATCATCTTATTGTTCCATAACATTTCTAACAAACAAATGCTTATTTTTATGAACAATCGCATATACAATCACCAGCAATAATCCTTAAATAACGAAACGATTCTAATTCCCATATGTTCTAACTTTCCTTGATCGATTTATTTTAACGATCGAAATGAAAATCGTCCGCATGTTGTAATAAAAAGTCTGACGAGTGTCTTCCGTATAAATACAATCGATGCATCGGTCTTGTCATGGACACGTACAACAATTTGATATCCAGATCTACTTTAGCAAACTGTTCATCCAGGCATACAATCAATACGGCATCAAATTCCAGCCCTTTCGATAAATAGGATGGTAAAATCGTGATGTGTCCCTTCTTCATATCTTCTTTTTCCTCTGCTAGTTGAATCGGAAGATGACTATTTTCCAGTATCTGATTGATTCTTCGGCATTCTTTGTCCGTTCGTCCAATAATGGCAATGGAATGAAGCTCTTCCTCTTTAAGTAAGACAATATCATGTTCTAGCTGCAGGCGGATTTGTTCTAGATTCTTAGTGTCAATGGTTATAAATAATGGCTTTTGACCATGTCGAATAACGGGTTCTACTTTTGGCAGATCTTGATCAATCAACTGAAGGATATCGTTTGCCAAATTCATAATTTCAACGGTTGTACGATAGCTTTTTTGTAGGGTTTGATAATTCGCATTAGGGAATATTTCATTCAATACCGGCACCCAACTATTCAAGCCGCGATACGAATGAATCCCTTGTGCTAAATCTCCGACAATGGTAAACAAGTCGGTTTCAAAGCCTTCTTTTAATGCGGCGAATTGGAAATAGCTGTAATCCTGTGCTTCATCAATGAAAATACTGCGCATTTTATATTTTTCATCAATACCTTCCAGTTTTGCCTTCAGATAAAATAATGGAGCTAAATCCTCTAATTCATATGCACCTCTGGCAAAAATCTTTTGACAAAACGTGCTTAAGACCGAACATTGCTGATCGGAGAGAGTGGTGGCATGCTTTTTTAGCAATTCGGGTGAAGACATCAATTCCTTATATAAGGTAAAAATATCTTTCATGACAAGCGGTTCCATATATTTTTTTACCGCTGTCTTTGCCTCTTGCTCCACCTGCTTCAATCTTTCTTTTTTCCGATCCATCAGCATGACGACTTTTTGCTTTCTTCTTTCCGAATCGAGCCTCCTGCTATAAAGGACCTGGTCTAAAGCTTCATCGTATTTCTTAATCAGCTTTGTTAGCATAATGGCTTTCTTCTTTTTCAAATCATCTTCTAATAAGGATTTCAATTTACTGATCCTTTTGTAGATTGGTAAGTATGTATATTCTTTTAAAAATAGTTTATTAAGCTTTTGCCCTTTTAATAGAATGGATTTTTCCACTCTAAAATCCTCTTTAGGTGCAAGATTAGTTTCTAATTCCTTTATATAATGATCCATTACTGTCTTAAATTCGAGAGACCCCTTGTAGCCGGAAACCCATTGGAGCGATTTAGATGACTTATTCCTTTCAAGGAGCTTGATTAGTTTCGTATTGGGAGAAAATAGTTTTATTTTCTGACCCAAGCAGCTTTTCATAAAATCGATATAGGTGGTTTGATTTATTTTGTTGACCCCTAATTCCGGTAATACGGCTGAAATATAATCAATGAACAATCGATTGGGTGCGAGAATCATTAATTTTTCTGGAGGAAATTGAAACCCAAAGGAATAGAGAAAGTAGGATATTCTATGGAGTGCGATGGTTGTTTTCCCGCTTCCGGCGGCCCCTTGAACGATTATCGGGTGCTTTAGTGATGCCCGGATTACTTCATTTTGCTCATTCTGAATGGTCGCAACAATTTCTGTTAATCGATTGTCTGCTTTGCCTGATAAAGATTTTTGCAAAAGTTCATCGTGTGTCGTCAAGTCGATATCTCTGATGTCTTTTAATAATCCATCGACAATTTCATACTGCCTCTTTAAGGAGAGGAAACCGGTTTGTGTCTCCCCATACGCTTCATATGACACATCACCAAGCCGGCCGTCATAGTAGACATTGGCAATAGGTGACCGCCAATCCACGATAATAGGCTGCTGTGTCACACGATCAAATAAGGATACCTTACCTATGTACAACACTTCTTCCGTATTCGTACTATTGCTGGTAAAATCGATTCTAGAAAAATATGGTTTGCCAATCACGCTTTCCAGCCTTTTCAGTTCACTTTCAGCTAGTTCAAGAAATCTTGCATTCGCGAGGAGGTCCGTGTAACTCGTACTGCTATCTTGAGGATCCAGATCAGCTAACGCTTGTTTCATATTTTCAACGAAAAATTCTTTATTCCCCTTCGAAATCTCTAAAACCGTTAGCATATATTCCTTTGTAAACTCTAAGCGCTCCACTTCTGTTTGATAATCTATATGGTCACGGACAGATACTTGATCTTTGGCACTCATCCTATTCACTCGCCACCTCTCTATCTCATTTTCGCAGTATGGGATATTAAGATTAAACTAAATCTTTTGTACGAGTCAAGTTTGAATTAGCAAAAAATTGAAAAAAGCTTACTCAATGAGTAAGCTTAAGCTCACCGATAAACGCTATCACATGTTCCAGCTGTTGGTTCATAATAACAATGCTGTTTAAATTGACCGGAATGAGGTTGACCATACCATGTTGGAGGGCACGGAGCATACGGATTGAAATACCAAAGGGAATATTTTGATGGGTGTTCTCTCCAATATTCCAAATTCTGTTTGGCTAATCTTTTTTCAGCCGTTCTCGCTCTTTGATAAAATACATTCCCTTTTTGAACAGCTTCAAAGGAATAATTTCCTCCTTGTACTTGAAAAATGACTTGTGGGATTGTTCTTACTTTTTTAAAGTCTAAACAATCGGCTTGAACCCGATTCACTATTACATTTCCGACCATTAGCATGCCTTGTTTCCCTTCACCCTCAGCTTCCGCCCTCATCATCCTTGCCATTAAGTCCACATCTGAACTTCGGTAATTTACTCTTGGCATATTATCACCCCAAACATATAGTATGCAAAAGCCGTAATGACTGTTCTTTTATGGAATGATTTGCGTTATTTTGGCTGATTCCTCTTCTAGTACATGAATTCCACCGATTACTTCATAAGCGGAACCAATTGACACAAGAAAATCTCCTGTGATAGCTATTTGTTGTTCTTGGAGAAGTTTGACCAAATCTGTTTCGCCTAATTGTTTAGATACAGATACTGCCTCAAGAATCTGGCCAATTGTCCTAATCCAAACACCAGTTAGTATTTGTTGTTCACCTATTGTATTCGTGTTACCTTCTAAATGAAAAAGTTCTGATAACCCTTTGAGTTCAATAATCTGACCCAAGACTTGAACCCAAAGCCCCAATGACACCTGTTTTTCTAGTTGTAAAATTTTTTTACTTTTAGGATCGCTAAATCCTTTTCCTTTATGATTCATATTCTTTGAATTATTCAAACTTACCAACCCCAGAACAATTTTTCTTTATTTTATGTGAATCACATGCAATTGCTAATTTCGATATTTTATTTTCAAATTCCCTAAAAATAGATTATACTTTGACTAACAAAAAAGTAATTTATGGAGGATGTTTATATGTCTGAGAGTAATCAAACCGATGGAACAAAAAAGAAAATCAGCCTGCAAGAGGCTATGAAGCAGCAGCTTGCAAACAAAAAGAACCAGAATTCAGCTGGTAATGGAAAGACGAATGGTGATCTTTCCACAAAGAAATTGAAAAGTCAGCAATCCAAAAAGCCGAGCAATACCCGCAGAAAAATGGGTGTATAATGAACGGCCAAAACAGGAAAGATGTAACACCAGGGCTTTTGGTTGATATTGTATTAAAAGCTGATCAAAAAACTGGCAAGCTCACCCATGGAACTGTGAAAGATATTCTCACCAAATCAAGTACCCATCCACATGGGATCAAGGTCAGGCTAACAGATGGACAAGTCGGCCGGGTACAAAAAATCCATAATGACTAACGAAATGCAAAGCATTCTTGGATGCTTTGCATTTTTTATTTTTAGGCTATGTTAAAGATGAATGTTGATTTCCGTTCCAGGCGCAAGCGGTTCGCGGGGCGGGCGGTGAGCCTCCTCGGCGCTAAAGCGCCTGTGGGGTCTCACCTGTCCCGCTGCTCCCGCAGGAGTCTCGCGCCTTCCACTCCAATCAAAATGTGCTTAAACACAGTCTCATTATTAAAAATCCACCCTTCCTTAATGGAAAAGTAGTGGAATTTTATATAAATATTTACTTTTTTAAACTATTGCCTTATGATATAAATATGATATCACTTTTATATCATATTTTTCATTTGGAGGGGTTCAAATGCAGGAAAAATCAATATTTAAAATGAATGGTTTTGCAGCACTTATTATTGCGCTTTTGTGTATTGGTTTTGGAATTTATTTAATCGTAACCGGAGAGATTTCGGTTAAAATTACCGGAATCGTCGTCTTATTGATTGGATTAATTATTGCCACCAGTTTAACCATTGTTCAGCCAAACGAAGCAAAAGTATTGACGTTCTTTGGAACTTATCTCGGAGTTATAAGAGATCAGGGATTATGGGCCACCATTCCATTCACATTCAAGCGAAGCGTATCATTACGTGTGACCAACTTTAACAGCGAGAAGCTAAAAGTAAATGATTTAGAAGGAAATCCGATTCAGATTGCAGCCGTTGTAGTGTATAAAGTAAGAGATGCTGCTAAAGCTTTATATGATGTAGAAAACTACGAAAAATTCATTCAAATTCAAAGTGAAACCGGTATTCGTCATATTGCAAGCAGATATGCTTATGATTCGTTCGGTAATATGGAAAGCACATTGACACTTCGGCAAAATAGCGACGAAGTAGCCGAAGTCCTTATGTATGATTTACAGAAAAGACTGGATGTTGCCGGTGTTGACGTCATCGAAGCCAGGATTATGCACCTTGCCTATTCCTCTGAAATCGCTTCTGCCATGCTTCAAAGACAACAAGCGCAAGCTGTCCTGTCTGCGCGGAAAGTCATTGTCGACGGTGCAGTAGGGCTAGTAAAAGCTGCAATTGACCAGCTTGCAGAGCAAGAAATTGTTGAACTTGATGAAGAGAAAAAAGCGCAGATGGTCAATAACCTGATGGTCGCCATTGTTTCTGAAAAAGGAACCCAACCCATTATTAATACAGGAAGCATCTATTAAGGTTGTGTCGTAAATGACGAAAAGAAAATCATTTCCGCTTCGCATTGATCCCAAGTTATATGAAGTGCTGGAAAAATGGGCGGAAGATGAAATCAGAAGTGTAAACGCCCAAATTGAAGTCATCTTAAAAGAGGCAGCCAAAAAGGCAGGAAGACTAAAAAAAGATTAGATAAAAAAGAAGCCTGTATCTCTAATTTATAGATTTACAGGCTTTTCTTCAATTTGAACCTCATTTCCCTTTTTAAGCCAAATACGCCTCCCGAACTTCATCATTTGTTATCAAATCATGTCCGTTTCCTTTGAGCTTAATTTCTCCCGTTTGAATAACATAACCGCGATCAGCTACTTGTAAGGCCTGGTAGGCATTTTGTTCAACGAGCAGGATCGTTATCCCTTCTCCGTTTAATTCCTTGATGATTTCAAAGATTTGTTCCACTATAATGGGTGCAAGACCCATGGAGGGCTCGTCTAACATGAGTAAATCCGGCGACATCATAAGGGCTCTACCAATCGCAAGCATTTGCTGCTCTCCACCGCTCATTGTCCCTCCCTTTTGCTCCAGTCGATCTTTCAGCTTAGGGAAATAATGGAAGACACGCTCCATTCTTTCTTCAATCACCTGCTTACCCTTGACTGAGAAAGCTCCCATTAATAAGTTTTCTTTGACTGATAGTCTTGGAAAAATCCTCCTGCCCTCGGGAACATGGGCAATTCCTAATAGTGTTGTTTCATGAGCCGGTTTATTGGTAATGTCCGTTCCATTATAAACAATGTTTCCTGTTTTTACTTTTGTCAGACCGCTGATTGATTTTAATGTCGTTGATTTACCGGCACCATTACTGCCAATTAGTGTAACAATTTCCCCTTTTTCAACAGAAACATCAATTCCTTTTAAAGCCTGTATGCCGCCATAAAAGGTTTCTACGTTTTTTAATTGAAGCATGGATTTCCCCCCTATCCAGCTTGAACAGCCCCAGATCCTAGATATGCCTCAATCACTTTTGGATTATTTCGGATGTCTTCGGGCCTTCCTTCTGCAATTTTTTCCCCATGATCGAGTACGAAGATTTGTTCAGAGATTTCCATGACAAGCTTCATGTCATGTTCAATTAAAATGACGGTTAAATTGAATTCATCCCGCATCCTTTTAATCAGCCCGGTCAGCTCTTTTGTCTCCTTTGGATTCATACCTGCAGCCGGCTCATCTAATAATAGGATCTTAGGACCGGCAGCAAGCGCTCTTGCAATCTCTAATCTTCTTTGAGCCCCGTAGCTTAAATTGCACGCTTTTTCATTTAAAAAGGATTCCAGCCCAACATATTCTAATAATTGATACGCCTTTATTTCCGAAGCAGCCTCTTCCTTCCGAATGGTCGGTAGATTGAATAAAATCCCAAGAAAACCTGCTTTTAACCGTGTATGCATTCCAACCATCACATTTTCAAGCACGGACATCTCATTAAATAACCGGATGTTCTGAAATGTTCTTGCGATTCCCTTTTGACAAACCGCATGGGGCTTTAACCCATTTATTTTTTCATTTTCAAGTAAAATGGTCCCTGAAGTAGGCTGATAGACACCCGTAATCATATTAAAAAAGGTTGTTTTTCCAGCACCGTTTGGTCCAATAACGGCTGTAATTGAATGTTTCTCCACTTTCATCGAAACATCCTGATTTGCTGTTAAACCGCCAAATTTCTTCGATAAATTTTGCACCTCTAAAATGGCCATTTGCTACACCTCCTGAGTTTTCTCGATTGGTGAATTTTCTGATACAGTTTCACCGGCAGCCTCCTCGCTTCCCTTTCGTAATGCTTTTTCATTATATTTTCGATTCTTAGCTGGCAGGAGACCCTGTGGCCGATAGAGAGCAAATAGGATTAGGAGCAATCCGAAGATCATCCTTTGCATTTTTGAAGGAGACAGTGCGTCTGGAATGGAAAAAGCTCCAGATGTACTTAGCTGATTTAACCAATTTGTTATCTCTGTTAATACTTGAAGGTTTAGAATCGTCATAACCGCAGCTCCAAGAATCACGCCTGGAACACTGCCCATTCCACCCAAGATGACCATGACGAGAATCGTAATGGACTCAAGTAAGGTAAAACTTGTCGGATCAACAAATGCTTGTTTAGCTGCAAAGACAACGCCCATCATACCTGAGAAGGAGGCGCCGATAGCAAAGGCCAGTAATTTAGTTTTTACTAATGGGACACCCATTGACTGAGCAGCGATTTCATTTTCTCTTACGGCTTTCCACGAACGGCCTATTTTTGAATGTTCAAAACGGCGGACAGTAAAAATGGTAAATACCAGTATGATCAGCACAACGTAATAGAATTGACTTGGATAAAGAAAGTCTATTCCAAACAAACGGGGCGGTGTAACCGAAGGGAGTCCCATTGCTCCGTTTGTAATATTAATAGGTCGATCCAAGTTATTAAAGATAATTCGGATAATCTCACCAAAGCCCAGTGTAACAATCGCCAAATAATCTCCTTTCACCCGAAGCACCGGTATTCCCAGTAGAACCCCGAACAAGGCGGCAACAAAACAGCCGATTAAAATAAAAATCCAAAAACTTTCTCCGGAAAGTGGAAATTGGCCAAATGGCATAAAATTATTGGCTTGTGCGGTAGCAAATATACCATAGGAATAGGCCCCGACGGCAAAAAACGCGATAAATCCTAAATCAAGAAGCCCGGCCATCCCTACGACAATATTCAATCCCAATGCCATTGAGATATAGATTCCAACAAGTGTCGCCACTTCCATATAGGATTGATAGCCGTCTCCATTACTGGCAGTGAAAGGGAGTAAAAATACTAACACCACTCCTGCAATGACCCATTTGGTAAGATTCTTGAAGTTAGTAAAATATAATAGTAATAGCGATGCTAATAGAAGAAGAAATGCTGTTACTGATTTTTGTGCTAAAAATAACCCCAAAGATGTGACTCCAATGTAAATAAGAAGAAAAACCCCTTGTACAGATCTTTTTTGTTTATAGGTATTCCAAAGCGCTTTCATTCTTCTCACCTACACTTTCTCGGTTACCGGTTTGCCGAATAAGCCCTCCGGTTTAAAAAGTAGTACAAGAATTAGGATAATAAACGCAAATACATCTTTATACTCAGCACCGAATACCCCATGAGATAAAAGGGTTAAATTAGCGGAAGCAAACATTTCTAATAATCCAAGCAGCAACCCTCCGAACATGGCTCCACGAATATTTCCAATACCGCCTAAAACAGCGGCCGTAAACGCCTTCAAGCCAAGAATAAAGCCAATATAAGGGTCTATAGTTCCGTATTGTACAGCAAAAAGCACCCCCGTTGCTCCGCCCAGGGCTGAACCGATAAAAAAGGTCATCGAGATTACCTTATTCACATTAATGGTCATCAACGAAGCTGTTTCCCGATCTTGCGCGACAGCTCTCAGTGCCATCCCCCACTTTGTTCGATTAACAAAGAGGTCAAGACCAATCATCATAATCACCGCCGCCACAAGAACAATCACAAACGATGTTTTAATCGTGGCATCATTAAATATCGAGCTTACTGATGAGGCTTTAATGGAAATCTGATTGGTAAATAAACTTGGGCCTGTTACGATGTAATTTCCTTTTTTTAATTCTGCAATGAATCGAACAATATCCTGTAATAAGAATGAAATACCAATTGCCGTAATCAGCGGGATTAACCGAGGTGCATTCCGAAGCGGCCGATAGGCCACCCTCTCGATTCCCATTCCGAGGAAGCCAGTAAGAATAGCTGTAAATAAGAGGACCGCGATCAGCATCACGATTGCCGGTACGGATGAAACCCATCCGATTCCCGTTAAAACGATTAATACCGCCGTTCCAATAAATGCACCTGACATAAATATTTCCCCATGTGCAAAGTTAATTAATTCCAAAATCCCGTAGACCATTGTGTAGCCGATCGCAATAACAGCGTACACCGCTCCCAAGGTAAGACCATCGATCAACACCTGCGGGATTGATTGGAGTATTTCGTTAAACAAAAGCTTTCCCCCCTTGTCCCAATTAACCATAGAAAGAAAAGGGTATTCTCACTCTGGAAAAATGAGGTATACCCTTTTCAATCTTGTTATTTACTAACTTCTCCCACTAATTCAGCTGGGTATTTTGCTTCTTTAAAACTATAAATAAACACTTTTGCATAATTATTGTCACCGATATCATCGAAGCTGACTTTTGTTAACACACCTTGATAATCCTTCACACCGCGAACGGCATCCCTTACTTGTTCACGAGTTGGCATTTTGTTGTTATTTGCTTTGATGGCATCCTCTATTCCCTTTAAAACCACGCCCATCGTATCATAGCCGTATACGGAATACGATTCCGTGCTTTTGTTGAATTTTGATTTATAGCTCTCCGTAAACTTCTTTCCTTCTTCAGTTTTCGTTGAATCCCCGGCCAGCGAAGTAATATACGTATCTTTAATCGCACCGCCTGCTATTTCAACCAGTGTAGAAGCATCTAAACCATCCCCGCCAAGAAATGGGACAGTAATGCCTTTTTCACGAGCTTGTTTAATAATGAGTCCGCCCTCAGCGTAGATTCCTCCGAAATAGACCAAATCAGGCTTTTTGGAAACGACCTGATTTAGAACACCATTGAAATCTTTTTCTCCAACGGTAATCCCTTCAAAGCCGAGAATTTCAGCACCTTTTTCCTCTGCAGCCTTTTTGAAAGCCTCTGCAAGACCTGTCCCGTATGCCGTTTTGTCCTGGATGATAAAAATTTTCTTCGCTTTTAATGTATTTACGGCAAATTCAGCACCTGCAGGGCCTTGGAAGTCATCACGAGCGACAATACGGTTGACGGTTTTTAATCCCCTTGATGTTACTTCTACCGCAGAGTTTGCTGGTGAAACCATTGGGATCGCATATTTTTCATAAACCTCAGATGATGGGATGGCGACGCCTGAATTAAAGTGGCCAACCACCGCCATAATCGATTTATCTGCCCCGATTATTTGAGCATTGGCCACCCCTTTCTTTGGATCCCCCTGATCATCGTAAGGTACCAGCTGCAGATCAAATCCTAATTCCTTAAACTTTTTCTTTTCCTCATCTAGTTTCATTTGGGCACCCAGCTTAATGGCTTCCCCAATTGTCGCACTGCCCCCTGAAAGTGGGGTTTGTGTCGCAATCTTAATCATGTTTGAACTGCTTTTTCCACCATCCCCGGACTTAGAGCCGCAGCCAGCTAAAAAAATACTCGCAGCCAAGCCCCCCGTTAACAATAATGCTAATGATTTTTTCACCTTCATATTGCCCCTCCCCTTTTTCTTTGTAATACAGGCTCCTCCTTTAATATGTATATTTGTCCAAAGAATAAAATAGGACAATTTATTCATTCCAATTTTAGACAACTGGTGCCTGACACCCCACACGCAAAAACGGGACCCTATTGGAGAAAAACCAAATAAAAAGGGAGCACCATATAAAAATATGGCACTCCCTTTTACAGCAGTTGATCTATTACTCCTGGAGTTTCACTCGGACATTTCTCTGTCTTTTTCCGTCCGATTCGCCTTCAGCCTGTCGGTTATGCTTAATGAAAAAAGAGAGGATCAGTCCTATTAACGAAAGAATTGATACCACCATAAAGGCGATATTCGCTCCGTGCATATCCGGATAAGAGATCTCCGGACGGTGTTTCGCTGCTTCCGCTGTTGTTGTCATAACTGTTACAAGAATAGCGGTTCCTACCGAAGCTGAAATCATTTTCATCGTATTATCCATGGCAGCCCCGTGTGGAATTAATCGTTTTGGCAACTGATTCAGGGCAGCTGTTGCGACCGGCATCATTACCATCGAAAGACCAAACATTCTTATCCCGTAAAGGACCGTAATATAGGTCATCGTTGTCGACGGACTTAAAGTGGTAAACGCAAATGATGCAGCTGTCATGATGGTTAAGCCGATCATCACAAGCCATCTCGCACCGAATCTATCGAAGATTCTCCCTACAATTGGTGACATGAACCCACTCACAAGAGCACCAGGCAATAACGCTAAGCCTGCCTCAAAGGCAGAAAATCCTCTCATATTCTGCATAAAGAGCGGGATAATCGTTTCCGCTCCAATTAAGCCCATAAAGCCAATCATTCCAATGATAATCGCGAACGGGAAAATTGAAAACGTAAACACACGAAATTCCAGCATCGGGTGTTTTAGTCGTAACTGGCGGAAAATAAATAACAGCAATGATATGCCGCCAATCACTAATGATAAAACAGTCGATACGTGTGACCAACCGTAATTGCCGGCACATGTAAATCCGTAAAGAAGTCCGCCAAACCCTATTGAAGAAAGCAGGATTGACAATACATCCACTTTTGGCCGGGAAATCTCAGTGACATTTTTCAAGAAACGGAATGCGACAAAGATATCGATAAGTGCAATAGGCAAAATAATAAAAAATAACACTCTCCATGAAAAATGCGATGTCACCCAACCGGACAGCGCTGGACCGATGGCCGGTGCAAAGGAAATCACAAGCCCGACAAGCCCCATTGCTGCACCGCGCCGATTGATCGGAAAAATGAGTAAAAATACGGTGGTCATTAACGGCAGCATCACGCCTGCCCCAATCGACTGAATCACCCTGCCTAATAAAAGAATTTCAAAAGTAGGAGCGATTCCACCCACAACGGTTCCCACTGCAAAAATACTCATCGCCGAGATAAATAACTGCCTCGTGGTAAATCGTTCTAATAAAAAGGCACTAATTGGAATCATAATCCCATTCACCAGCATAAAGACAGTCGTCAGCCATTGTGCACTGTTTGCGGTAATGTTCATTTCAACCATAATCGGAGGTATCGCTGTAATCATCAGTGTTTGATTCAAAATCGCAATAAACGTTCCAGCCAGCAAAAGTCCCACAATCATCGACTGATTATTGTCCGATCTTTCCATTCATCCAACTCCCCTGCTACCCTAATTAAAAAATATACTGTTACAGATTACCTTGTTTTCCTTATGAATTCCAATGAAATGCTTTCGTGCTACGTGGACAGTTCTTATGTTTTTTGCAAATAAAGAAATGTTTACTCAATGCCCGAATCATTTTACAGATCATTGAATAAGATACATTATGTATTGTTAGAGAAAATACAATAGTGTGTAATATACAGTATAGATAAATGAGGTGATAAGAGCATGAGTTCTTTGTTAGATACATTTATGACCGAACTAAGAAGAGGAACACTTACACTTGCCGTTTTAAGTCAATTACGTACCCCCCAATATGGCTATTCACTCGTACAGCGGCTTGAAAATGCCGGTGTGGTCATAGAGCAAAGTACGCTCTACCCCCTGTTGCGGCGATTAGAGAAACAGGAACTCGTTACGAGCAGCTGGGATACAACGGAAAGCAGGCCGCGGAAGTATTACGTTTTAAGTGATTATGGGATGGAGGTTTACCTGCAATTAAAGGATGAATGGACAAAGATGACGCTGGAGCTGACATCAATATTAAAAGGAGATGAAAACCTTGAATCTGATTGAGGTTTATGTGTACGAAGTAACAAAAAGACTTTCTGTGAAGACACGGGATGATGTTGCCCTGGAGCTAAGGTCCACGATTGAGGATATGCTCCCAGAAAATTTCACGGAACAAGATGTGAAGGACGCACTTTCGAAACTTGGAAATCCTGCAGTGCTCGCTGCAAGCTATCGTGATACACCTATGTATTTAATTGGGCCGAATCTATATGATATTTATATTCTGACCATGAAGCGGGTAATACCATGGGCCATTTTGGTTACCATCTTCATTCATATTTTCGAGAATGTTATGTTCTTTTCCGGTAAAGAAGCGATTCTTTCTGTGGTCATTCACTCCATTGGAATCATTATTGCCAATGTCATTAATGTCCTCATCCAAGTGTTCTTTTGGTTCACCGTTGTATTTGCCTTCGTAGAGCGAGTTGGTATTTCAAACGCTGAACTGCCGCATAAAAAGATATCCAACAAATGGACGCCTGAGGATTTAAAGTATGCCAAAATCATTCCAAAGAAAAAAGCGATTTCAAAAGGAGATCTTTTGTTTAGCTTCATCTGGACAGCCGTGTGGGCAATTGCTTATTTCTATGCTGACCACCTTATTGGTGTTTACCGTTCCTCAGATGGTAACGGGTTGCAATTCATTATGCCCATTTTTAATCAAGATACCTTGATGTCATACTGGCCGATCATCGCAATTTTTATCGTTTTGGAATTAGGATTAATTATTTTTAAATGGAAAGCCGCTCAATGGACGATGAAGCTTGTTACTGTGAATGCGATTATTCATATTTTAAGTGCGATTACTTTAATCGTCATTGCAAGCAACCCGCATTTGCTCAATGATGCCATGATTCCCTATATAGCGGAATTGTTTGAAACCAGCTCTTCCACTGTAGCTTCTTCATTGATATGGATCTGGAAGCTCATCGTAGCATCCAGCGTTGTCACTATAATTATTGAAATTTTCGAGAGTTATCGTAAAGCTAGAATAAGATAATACTAGAAAAACCTCCGATCGGAATGAGTCAATCGGAGGTTTTTCTATCCACTAAAATACTCGTATTCTTATGCAAATCGATAATATAGTAACAAAAATGTCGCTAGCACGAATATGAAATTTAAAAAGACAAAGATAAATTGATCCGATTTCGTTTTGTGCATCTTAATCGGCGGGTTGTAAAAGGAAACCCCCTCAATAATGAAGATGATTAAAACAATATGAATCATGAAATGGCCAATCACTTCTGTCATTCCAAAAAGCATAGTGGTCGAAATGAAAATACATGTAACGACAAACCCCAGCACGCGATTTAAAATTCCGACTACTAATAAATACCCGACAACAAATTCAATAAATGCAGCAATCACAACGAACAACCCTGGTTCGAAGCCAAATGTTGGCACATGATGATTAGCTACAATATCTAATGCCATGCTTGGATACACCCATTTTTCAACGGCTACCCAGCTGAGCGACAAACCAGTTCCTAGGTAGAGGAATGGGAATCCTGCTTTTTCAAGCTTCGTATTTCCAACTAATAGGACACCAATGATGGCAACATAAAATCCATAATCTAACATATAGAAAATACCGTGATGGACCGTTACATACATAAATAACCCTAATAAAATCAAAGCACCGATTTTTGTTGCGATATGATGCGGGATTAATAAAAATCCAATGGTTATCCATGTCAATACAACCACAATCGTATTTTCGATATGGAACTCCGGAGCAAATAACGTACCATTGGCAATTTGAATGATCAGCGCAGCAGCAGTCCCGTATTTTAGCAAATGACGTGAATATTTCCTTAAACTGGAGAGTCGATGCTCCCATGTTTTCACTGGTTTCCATTCAGCCATCTTCGGAATAAACAATGTTAATGAAGCCAAAACAACAGCAGCAACAAGGGCTAACATCATAAACGCCGGTGATAAAATATGTTCAATCGATTCCTTATGTGGCGCAACTTCTGTGAACCATTTCACATGTGCTTCTGTAAAAATTGGTGTCATGATCAGTCCAAGTATTAATAAAGTTTGAAATATCTTTCTCATTCCTAATCCCCCTAATAACATAAACAATATGATTATAGTGGTAATATACATTATTATCTCGTTTCATGACCGTCCTATTCGTGAACTTTATGTGAAATGTTTCACATTCATCAATGATTTTATATCCTTTCCTCAGCAGCGCGTTAGTACCATCATTTGTTTCGTCTAATGACCAATTGATCGAGTCTGGGAGTAGAATGAACAAAATCTCATTAAAAATCCCCGTAGCTATTGGAGCAGCAAGTACGAGGATTTTTATCTATGGAAATGTAATTGTGAGGAATTCCTTTGAAGTGTTAGTTATTTTTTAACTTATGAATTTCTCTGGAGTGTTCGGAAATCATCTGATCGTAGTATTCAAGATCATGTTTTGTAGCCATAGAAGTTTTGATATCTTGAACATCTTCAATAACAGTGTCTACTTTATTTTCAAGTCTGCCAACTCTTGCGTTTGTTTCAGAAATCTTTACATTCGTAGCTGCAACCGTCTCAATTAACTGGTAAATTAAATCCCCATGTCTCTTTAATTCTTGTTCCATTGTGTTTACCTTTTCATCCAGGCTGCTTACCTTTTGGTCCAGGCTGCTTACCTTTTGATCCAGGCTGCTTACCTTTTGATCCAAGCTGCTTACCTTTTGATCCAGGCTGCTTACCTTTTGATCCAGGCTGCTTACCTTTTGATCCAGGCTGCTTACCTTTTGATCCAAGCTGCTTACCTTTTGATCCAGGCTGCTTACCTTTTGATCCAGGCTGCTTACCTTTTGATCCAGGCTGCTTACTTTTTGGTCCAGGCTGCTTACTTTTTGGTCAAGGTTATTGAGTTTGTCCAAAATTAATTTAAGTGTTTCTTCCACTTTTCTCACCTCCTTCATTCATGATTATAGCAATTAATGTAAATATTTGTCGATTAAATTTATTTTTATCCTATTTATTAACGAACAGTCACGAACTAAATCCCCTAATCCTTGATCACCAACCCCATTAATGCGGCGAATTGAATCGCTTGGAAGGATGAGACTTTACAGCCTTTTAAATCATCCATCGACACCGTCAGCGAATTAAATGTTGAGGTACTGATATCGATGCCCTTCAGTGGCGTTTGTTCAAAGTTTGCTCCATCCAAAATACAAAACTGAAATTCAACGTTCTTCAGTTTACATTCAAAGAAATCGGTGTTTTTAAGTGACGTTTCATGAAACTTACATTTTTCAAGCTTTGAGTCCCCGAACGCCGCTAAGTTTAAAACAGCATTGTCAAACTGAACATTTCCAAACCGTGATTCAGTAAAATCCACACCCACTAATTTACTATTCTTGAATACAACCCGGTGAATGGAAGACTTGCTCAGATTGGTATTGGATAAATCGCAGTTTTCAAACCAAACATCGGTTATGTCAATCCCCCTAAAATCGGTATGGTTAAATCGGCAATTCTTAATCACCATATTGGATAAACGCACCCGGCCAATTTCTTCATTTTCAAAAACAGAGTCAATGACCTGGCACATTTCTAATTCCGGGTCTTCTTCAAATAAAATATCTTGGAAATTCTTTGTTGGTAAGTCAGCTGAAATCTTGGGAAAATCAATTTTCATACAATTGCCTCTTTCATCAAATTATTTAGTAATTGAGATGTTTTTATTTTAACCTATCCATCCTCCAAGTTGAAATAAATTAGGTATTTTTCATATAGCCCATTCGCATTTTGAATTTTTTCATATACATATTGAGTAGATGAAAGGAGGTTTGCATTTATGGATGGTGTAGGAGCAGGCGGAGGTTTTGCCTTAGTCGTTGTATTGTTTATCCTTCTCATTATTATAGGAGCTTCGTTCGTTGGAGGAGGATTCGGCGGTTTTTATTAAGAGAAAAAAATTACAAACAAAATTGAAAGGTGGATATTAACTATGTATGGATACGGTGGATTTGGCGGCGGCTGCTGCGGAGGCTATGGTTATGGTGGAGTTGGTTACGGTGGAGGTTTTGCTTTAATCGTTGTACTGTTTATCTTGCTCATCATCATTGGAGCAACTTGCTTCTATTAAAATAAAGTAAATGGAAAAAGCCCTTTACGAAGGGCTTTTTCCATTTCATTCAGTACTTTATTGCACCGAACGCATTAAAAGAAATACACCAGTAAAATCGTAATGATTAAGGATTGAGCTGACGTAATCATAAAATCATTTTTCCATTGTGTTTTTGAAAAAGGACTTAACATCCTTGCAATCACAAAGCTAAAAACCCAAATGATCAAAAATTGAAAAATAAAGCCCATTTTTTCCTCCCTCATAAAAAATTCCTCATTTTCATGGAGTTCCATCTTATTATAATATAATAAAATGTCAATGAAGGATTGCAAAACGACTTCACCGTTACTTTGTTACAACATATACCCGCTCCGGCCTGCCTACGGTTCCGTATGCGAGATCTGCTTCGATTTTTTCCTCTGATACAAGATGTTCTAAATACCGCCTAGCGGTTGTCCGGCTGACACCAATTTCTTTGGCAACTAATTCAGCCGTATGGCCGCCGCCTTCCCTGCTTAAAACCTCGAGCACCTTTTCGAGTGTGAGTGGATCAATTCCCTTCGGCAAATAAACCTTTTCGTTTGAGCCGATTTCAACTTCTTTTCGAAGAAGCTGATCAACCTGCTGCTGAGTGACATGGTAACCATCTTCTTCTAACTGTACCAACTTTCGATGAAAATCCTTAAAACGGAGTAAGGATTGTTTTAAACGTTCAAACACAACAGGTTTAATAATATAATCAAATACACCAATTCGAATGGCTTCTTGCACTCTTTGAATCTCTTTTGCTGCCGTAATCATAATGACGTTCATTTGTTTCTTCTGCTGCTTTGTTTCCTTCAACAAATCCAGTCCGTTCATATCTGGAAAAAAGACGTCAAGTAAGAGCAAGTCAGGCTGCATGATCTCAATTAACGTTTTAGCCTCCACATAACTTGCAGCAATCCCGACTGTTTGAAACCCTTCAATCTGCTCTAGAAAACGTTTTTGAATCTCAGCCACCCTTAAGTCGTCCTCTACAATTAATACTTCAATGTCTCGGTTCCCCTTCATCCAAATCCCCCCTACTTTTTGGTATTGCCACAGTAAAAATTGTGCCTTCTCCCTTTGCCGAAGAAAACGTGATCGTTCCGCCTAATTCGTTAACCGCCTTTTGTACTAAACTTAGTCCAATTCCAGCATTACTGCTTGTGTCTTTTGTTGTGTAACCTTGTTTAAATATCAGATTGCCGCTAGTTTCCTCTATTCCATTACCGTTATCTTCTACTTCCATAATCAATTCCTTGCCAAGATCGGTTAAAAATAGGGCAACCTTCTTTTCCTCTTTGTCACTCTCTCTTACAGCTTCAAAGGCATTATTCACCAGGTTTCCAATAATGGTTATTAACGAGTCCCTGCTAATCGCTGCAGGTACATCTGTAAAGCTGCTCTCTCGGTCGATTGAAAATTGAATTTTTAATTCACTTGCTAAACTTACCTTCCCTAAGATAAAGGCGGCAATAATCGGGTCAGGTACTTCCTTCATTAAAAATTGAATGAACCCTTGGGCCACATCTACTTCCTTTGAGATAAAATCAATCGCTTCTTTATAGGAACCGAGCTGGATCAAGCCCAACAGGGTATAAAGCCGATTAGAATATTCGTGGGTTTGGGCCCGCAAGCCCTCCGCATACGTTTTAATATGCGATAATTCCTTTAGGAGCTTGGTAAGCTCGGACTTATTCCGAAAGCTGGCTACCGCACCTATTACTTCATCCTTATTATTGAAAATAGGAATGCGATTGGCTAAATAAACTTCTCCTGAAATCAAAATTTCCTGATCATACTCGGCTTGTCCCGTTTCAACGACTTTAAGCAGATGTGTATTTTCCAGGACTTCTTCAATTCGTTTTCCGCGAAGCAATGTTTGCATTGGTACCTTTAAAATGGTGTGGGCTGTTTCATTTACCACCGTGATCCTGCCGTTCGTATCAATGGCAATGATTCCTTCATGAATGGATTCTAGAATCGCGTGTTTTTCCTGATACATCCAGGCAATTTCCTTTGGTTCCAATCCAAAAATGGCTCTTTTAATATTGAGCGAGATTAATAGTGCAGCGATCAGCCCGCCGAATAAAATAATTAATGTAGCAACAAAGATCTTTTTCTGGATTTTTGCTACTTCTTTTTCGATATCAGTTTGGAGGTAACCCACAGAAACAACACCGATTACCTTTTCCCCGCTGAAAATCGGTGCCTTCCCCCTCAGGGAAGGTCCGAGGGTTCCGGTGGACTCTGAGATGACCGATTCCCCTTTAAACACACGGCCATTATCTCCACCTACCATTTTCTGTCCTAACCGTTTGGGATTCGGGTGAGAGTAGCGGATTTCATTCCGGTTTCCAATGACGATAAATTCCGCGTCAACCTGCTTGCGAATTTTTTCAGCAATGGGTTGAATAATCGCTGACGGATTATTTGTGCTAAAAGCAGCTTCGATCTCCGGCATACTCGAAATCGATTGTGCAACAGATAATGCTTTAGAACCGATTTCATGTTTCAAATTGGTTTCCAAAATATTTTTAAATGTAAATTCAATAATCGTTCCAAGGACAATAATAAGTATGGAGATTCCAAGCATTAATTTCGTATGTAATCGCATAAAAGCACCTCTTCTTTATCATATAAAAAAAAACTCCTTTTAAAAAGGAGTTTTTTCTTAATCTTCTGAAATCTACCCTTCTACATTAATGATGACTTCTTTCCCTTTCCGTTTCAACAGCAATGGTACAACAAGCCAAAGTACCGTAATCAGTAGAAATACCAAAGAAAGCGGCCGGGTAAAAAATACACCGTAATCTCCATTAGATATGGTTAATGCCCTTCTAAGATTATTCTCAATCATAGGTCCTAATACAAGACCGAGAACAAGCGGGGCAATCGGATAGTCATGTTTACTAAAGAAATAACCAAGAACACCGCATGCTAATAAAAGCAAAAGATCATATGTTGATACTTGTACCGCATAGACACCAAATATCGAGATGGCGATAATCATCGGAATCAAATATTTCTTCGGTGTCTCAATGATTTTGGCAAATACCTTTACAAGTGGCAAATTTAAGATTAATAACATAATGTTTCCGATAAACATACTAGCAATCAGACCCCAGGCAACCTGTGGATGATCCTCAAATAATAATGGCCCGGGCTGGACATTGTACATCATTAACGCTCCCATTAAAATAGCAGTGGTTCCCGAACCCGGTATACCTAATGTCAGTAAAGGGATCATCGCGCCGCCGGATGCGGCATTATTCGCAGTTTCCGGTGCCGCTACACCAGCAATTGCACCTGTTCCAAATTTCGAGGGATTTTTGGAAATCTTTTTTTCGAGAATATAAGAGAAGAAGGATGCCAGTGTCGCACCTGCTCCCGGTAAAATGCCGACAAAAAAGCCTAGAAGGGAACCACGGGCAATCGGTCCTGCCGATTCCTTAAACTCTTCTTTAGATGGAAGCATATTATTTATTTTCGCAATTTCCCCGTCTTCCTCTTCTTTTTCTAAAATCGTTTTAAACACCTCACCGAGCGCAAACAGCCCAACAGCGATGGTTAAGAATTCGATTCCTTGGTAAAGCCACGGAACATCGAAGGTGAATCTGGCAATTCCCGAAACGTTGTCAATCCCAATCGTTCCGAGTAATAACCCGCAAATAGTCATAATTAATGCTTTTGTGACCGATTTCCCTGCTAACCCGCTAACTGCAGCAAGCCCTAGAAGCATTAACGAAAAATATTCAGCCGGGCCAAATTTAAGCGCTATATTGGATAAAGGCTTTGCTAAGACAATCAATGCAATGATTGTCACAAGTCCACCAACAAAGGAGCCAATTGCGGCGATCGATAGGGCGCTTCCAGCTCTTCCTTTCTTCGCCATCTGGTATCCATCTAATGTCGTTACAACAGACGAGGACTCCCCCGGTGTATTTAATAGAATAGAAGTAGTCGAACCCCCATACATCGCTCCATAATAAACGCCTGCCAGAAGGATAATCGCGCTTGTTGCCGCTTGTTCCGGCGGCAGTCCCCCAGTGATAGAAGCTGTTACCGGGATTAGGAGTGCTACCCCGCTCATAGGACCAATCCCTGGCAAAACACCAACCGCCGTCCCTATTAACACCCCTATAAAGGCAAAAATGATATTATACCAAATAAGTGCTGTTCCAAATCCATGAAATAAATAATCAAGAGTACTCAAAAGATATTCCTCCTTTCTACAGTGGTGTTAAAACCAAATGGGCCAGCCTGGCAATGTGCCCTTTAATACTTCAACGAAAATGAAATAAACAACTCCTGAAAATACTGCAGAGATGATTAGTGATGTAAGCCACTTAGACCGTTCCATTGTTTGAAAGCAAATAAACAAAAACAGAAAGGTTGTAATCACATAACCGATCATTTCTAAGGTTAAAATATAAACCAATGTGGCAGCTGCTATTATTAAGAATGGTTTGTATTGTAAAGGTTCCTTCTTTTCCCCTTCCCCGGTACTTGCGGCAGACTCGAAAAATAAACGGATACTTAATAAAACCAGCATGATTCCAAGAATAAATGGAAAGATATCGGGCCCAACCACACTTCCGTATGATGTGCTGGATAAATTCCTGCTCCCGACAATAAATAAAATACCAACAACAAGAAATGCTACAGATGCAATTCTGTCAAATTTTATCGCCATTTGAACTCCCCCTTTTAAAAAAATTAGGAAGGAGAAAGTTACTCCTTCCCACTTTTTTTATTTTTGCATACCCAGTGCTTCTAACAATTGCTGAACTTGTTGATTTTGTTCCTCTAAAAACGTTTTGAAATCAGCACTGTTTTTATATTCCAATTCCCAGCCTTGCGTTTCCACTTCTTTTTTCCACTCATCTGTCTTCACTAGCTTATCGATTGCTGTTTCCCAATAGGCTTTGGCTTCCTTAGACATTTTCTCAGGGCCAAACACACCGCGCCAAATGGTGAACTCTGCATCGACACCTTGCTCTTTCGCAGTTGGCACATCTTTAAAGTCACCTGCTAATCGCTCAGATGAAGTCACCGCCAGCACACGGACCTTTCCAGCCTTTAAAAATTCCTTCACGCTGGAGGCATCGGTGCCAATGACATCCGCATTGCCGCCAAGTAAGGCGGTAATGGCTTCCCCTCCGCCATCATAGGAAACGTATTTGATTTTTGTCGGATCGACTCCGTATTTATAAGCAGGAAGAATCGAAATTAAATGGTCCATGGAACCTGGTGCTGATCCACCTGCAAATGTAAGTTTACTAGGATCTTTCTTCACTTCTTCTAATACCGATTTCAAGTCTTTATATTTGGAATCTGACTTGACAACAATGGCACCAAAGTCTTTTGTTAACTGCGCGAGAGGTGTGGTATTTTTGTAACCGTAAGGACTGTTTCCTTCCTTTTTAAGGTTATTAATAATAATCGGTGGTGAATTCACAAAGAGCATATCGTTATTTGCAGCTTGCTGGGTCGCGTATTCTGCCATAAATACGGCACCGCCCCCGCCCGGTTTATTCTCAACCGTCAATGGCTGTGAAACTAGTTTTGTTTCGCTCAGTATTTTTGTAAACGAACGTGCGGTTAAATCCCAGCCGCCTCCCGCACCAGATGGAGCAACAACTGTAATGGCTTTAGTTGGATAGCCTGTCCCTTTTTCCTCCTTCTTACCTGGGCTGGCTGTTTCTTTGCTGCTGCAAGCCCCTAAACTTAATGCCAATGCTCCAGCACACATAACTGCCGAAATTTTTTTCAATGAAAACATGTTAAATCCCCCTTGTAACCGTTTTCTCAATTTTACAAAGATTTTTATAAATTAAAATATTTTACCTATAAACAGCATTAAAATCTTATTAATCATTTTGTTCATATTGTTCGCAGTAGTTTTAAACGGGCTAGTAATATGAAAATGATAAAAGCGGTCTCCTTTGGAGACCGCCAGAAACTCATGATTGAATCATGCTTTATTTTACTTTTGCCACCCCTAATGCAAAATGACTCCAAAGGAGGTTTTCTACTAAATCAGCCTAAGTGATTGCTCCTACTTTTCCTTTAGTTTTTTTAAATCCTCAATAAACGATTTAACTGCCTCCTCTTTCGTTGCCCACGAGGTCACCAAACGAATGGCAGAATGATCGGTGTCAACCGGTTCCCATATATGGAAAGCATATTTACTCTGCAATTCGGCAATAACGGTATTAGGCAGAATCGGAAATAGTTGATTCGATGGTGAATGAGTCAAAAACGTAAAATTGGCTTTCCCTAGTTCGTCTCTTAGCACCCCAGCCAGCTTATTCGCATACACGGCCAAATCAAAGTACAAATTGTCCCGAAACAGTTCAAGAAACTGTATGCCCAGAAGTCTCCCTTTTGCCAGTAATGCCCCTTTTTGCTTGATATGAAAGCGAAAATCTTCTTTAAGTGAATCACGGCAAATCACTAATGCCTCGCCTATAAGTGCGCCATTCTTTGTGCCGCCAATATAAAAGGCATCTACAAGTTTGGTGAGGTCGCTTAACTGAAGATCATTTTCTTCCGAACAGAGCGCTGATCCAAGCCTTGCCCCATCCATATACAAAATGAGATTATTTTCTTGACAGCAATCGCTTAATCGCTGCAATTCGCTCTTATTATAAATGGATCCAATTTCAGTCGAATTAGATATGTAAACAAGCTTCGGCTTTACCATATGCTCATCCGTATGAGCTTCGAGTACAGACTTTATGAGAACTGGGGTCAGCTTCCCTTCCGCTGCTTCGACTGAAATGACCTTATGTCCGGTTGCTTCGATTGCACCCGTCTCATGTGTAAGAATATGGCCGGTACTTGCTGCGATCGCGGCTTCATGCGGTCGTAAGAAAGCTGAAATAGCAATCAGATTCGTTTGTGTCCCGCCGGATATGAAGTGAATATCCACGTCGGTTCGCCCGATTTTTTCCTTTATCAATTCTTTTGCTTTTAATGAAAAACGGTCTTCTCCGTAGCCTTCCTCTTGCTCATAATTGGATTCGATTAATGCATTCAAAATTCTGGGATGTGCACCTTCACTGTAATCGTTCTTAAAACTATACATTTAATTGCCTCCATGATATTTTTTCCTACCTATCGTATCATATTTTTTAAAAATTCTTGAAAAAATTTGTTGAAAATAATCGAATCCGAACATAGATACATGAAAAAAGAAAGGTTATAATACACTTTAGGAGGTGAAGACATGGAACAGTCAGGAATTAACGAAATACTGAATGCATTAAAGTTATACTCTTCGAAAATTGATACAAAATTAGACGGAATGAAGAATGATCTTGAGAGAAAAATTGAAAACGTGAAAACGGATTTTGAAAACAAAATTGAAAACGTGAAAACAGATCTTGAAAACCATATGGATGAAAGGTTTGAACAGATGGACGAAAGATTTGACCGTCTAGAATCTAAACTTAATGGTTTCAGAGTGGAGTTGACAGAGACACAAGAAACTGTTGATTACCTAAGTATTAAGAGTGCACAGCATGAAAAAAAGCTTCGAAATCATGTTGGCCAGTAATCGCATAAGTATTCGGAACCTGCAAGGAACCACCCCAAAGAAACCACTAAGATGATTACCTCATGAAATTTCAAAATTATTCTATCAACCTATCGATTTTCACAGGATAGTTTAGCATTTCGTAAAAAAGCAGATGACCTGGACGATTGGTCATCTGCCGCTCCTTCTCAATTGATAAAGCGTCCCTTTTATTTCTTTTTCGACAGTTTGAAAGAAACTGTCCAGTCCCTTTTTCGCTCCTGATACCAATATTCGCTCACCAATAAGTGCCATTGCACCTGTTACCTGTGCTTCGGCCAAACAATTTAATGTAGAGGAACTCCCTAATTCCTGCAAAAGCATGTAAGCTTTACCATTGATCTCTCCAACGCCGCCTTTCCCTTTCATATACAGGCGGAAAGATGATGGCTGCTTCTGATTGGCTATCCGTATTTCCAGTGTAAAAACATCTTGCAATGGGCCGATCTGAATCTCCACTTCTGCATCGTATACTCCTTTCGAACGCTCTACAAACGTTCTACATCCAGGAATCACTTTTCTAAGAACATCTTTATCCATTAAATATTTCCAAACAATATGCCATGGCAATCCGAAGGTATACTCGTGCTCGATTCTCAAAGGCCATTCCTCCATCGCATTCCATAATTGCTCCATTTATTATTATTCAGGAAATGGATGGATGGTTCTCGTGCTTTAAAAAGCTTTTATCAAGGCATTTAAATGGAATAATCCTCCGGAATAAAAACCTTCAGCTGTTTTGGTTTAATAAATACTACATCACCTGTTCTCAACTCAAGGCTGCGATAGGAATCCTTCGCAATTTCTACTTCGACAAACTCACCATTATCTTGTCGAACCAGTTCCACTTGAACAACTGGACCCACTAAATGGATGTAGCGGATTCTAGCAGCAACAGAATCCATGCTTTCATTCCTTTCGATATGAATATCATGCGGCCGGACATAGCCTACTGCTTCCGTTTTTATTGTTTCAGCATACTCAGGCGGAGCATCTATTTCAAAACTGCCATGGCTAAGTTTTCCATGCTCCAGTCGTCCTTTAAATAAATTTACATTTCCTAAAAAGTCATAGACAAAGGGACTATTAGGATGTTCATAAACTTCGTCCGGAGTCCCAATCTGCTCAATTTTCCCTTCATTCATAACGACAATCCTGTCGGCAACATCGAGGGCTTCCTCCTGATCGTGTGTGACAAAAATACTGGTAATTGGGTAATTGTCATGAAGGTTCCTTAACCATCGGCGCAGTTCCTTCCGCACTTTTGCATCAAGCGCACCAAAAGGTTCATCCAGCAAAAGGACCTTGGGCTCGACTGCCAATGCTCTTGCCAATGCAACACGTTGCCGCTGGCCTCCTGATAAATGGGATGGATAACGATCAGCAAAGGCTTCTAGTTTTACAAGCCTGAGTAACTCGAAGACTTTCTCTTTAATCTCATTTTTTGAAGGTCGAATCTTTCTTGCCCGGACCCTTAACCCGTAGGCGATATTTTCAAATACCGTCATATGACGAAACAATGCATAATGTTGAAAAACAAATCCAACCTTCCTCTCTTTTGTGCTGATATGGGTCATATCATCTTCACCAAACAAAATGGCTCCTTGATTGGCAGTTTCCAAACCGGCAATTATGCGCAGCAGAGAGGTTTTCCCTGAACCGGAGGGACCAAGGAGTGCAATTAGTTCACCTGTTTGAATATCTATGTTTATTTTATCAAGTATGACTGCTGCAATTGCAGTTGCACCGGCATAATCATATTGTTCTAGCTTGGTCATAATTAACAGCGGGGTAATTTCTGTCTTCATCGGCATATTTCCAGCAATAAAGACAACCGATCCATACTCCCCCAGCGCCCGTGCAAATGCCAGCGCAAAACCTGTTAATGCCGCTGGCAGCAATTCAGGAATGATCACTTTCATAAAGGTTTGCAGCCGATTGGCTCCCAAACTGGCAGAAGCCTCTTCGATTTCTGTCTCAAGGTTTTGCAGGACTGGCTGAACCGTTCGAACGACAAATGGCAGTCCGATAAAGGTCAAAGCAAGGGTAATACCAAGCGGGGTGAAAGCCACTTTAAATCCCAAGAACTGTCCGACCCAGCCATTTTCCGTATACAACGTCGTTAAGGCAATACCGGCAATTGCTGTTGGCAAGGCGAAGGGTAAATCGACGAGACCATCGATAATTTTCCTGCCAGGAAAGTGATAGCGAACCAACACCCACGCGATTAATACCCCGAAAACTACATTTATGGCAGCAGCCATAAATGATGCCCCAATACTGAGTTGATAGGATGCGACCACCCTGGGCTCCGTAATGGTCTGCCACACTTTTGTCCACGGTGCGGCAAGTGAGTTAATAAAAATCATCGATAGTGGTAAAATGACTAGCATGCTAATGTAAATCATCGTAAACCCTAGTGATATGCCAAATCCAGGGAGCACAGGTTTTCTTTTAATTGATTGTAAACGAGCCATGAGGTTGACCCCTTCCGCTATAGATACAAGGGATGCTGCTACTCGGAGCACCCTCAATTTTACTTACTTCGGCTGGTATATTTGATCAAATGTTCCGCCATCATTAAAGTGCTTTTCCTGAGCCTTTTTCCAGCCGCCAAAATCATCATCAATGGTTACAAGATTAATCTTTGGAAATACATCCGCATATTTGTCGAGGATTTCTTGATTACGCGGACGATAATAATTTTTCGCGACAATCTCCTGTCCTTTTTCAGTGTATAAAAATTTCAAATAGGCCTCCGCTGCCTCTCTTGTTCCCTTTTTATCCACTACTTTATCAACAACAGCAACCGGTGGTTCAGCAAGAATACTAATGGAAGGAACGACAATTTCGAATTTGTCCTTGCCTAATTCATTAAGCGTTAAGAATGCCTCGTTCTCCCATGCAAGCAGGACATCTCCGATTCCCCGCTCGACAAATGTTGTCGTTGCCCCGCGTGCGCCGGAATCTAACACTTCCACATTTTTATATAATTGACCGACAAAATCTTTTATTTTCCCTTCATCATCGTTAAATTTTTCCTTAGCAAAAGCCCATGCCGCTAAATAATTCCAGCGCGCCCCGCCGGACGTCTTCGGATTGGGAGTGATAATCGATACCCCTTTTTTCGTTAAATTATCCCAATCTTTAATCCCCTTTGGATTTCCTTTTCTCACTAGAAAGACAATGGTGGACGTATAAGGTGTGGAATTATCCTCTAATTTCTTTTGCCAATCCTTCGAAAGCAAGCCGGACTTTTCAGCAATTTCATCGATATCATAGGCAAGCGCTAGTGTTACGACATCAGCTTCAAGTCCATCAATGACGGCGCGGCCCTGTTTTCCTGATCCGCCATGGGATTGCTGAATCGTAACCTGTTGACCTGTTTTTTGTTCCCAATCCTTCGCGAATTCTTTATTAAACTCTTCATACAGCTCTCGCGTTGGATCATATGATACATTCAATAACTGAATCGGGTCTTTCTTTTTGTTTGTCTTCTCATTCGATGTTGTTGCTTGTTTAGTTCCTTGATTAGTGCTTGCCTCAGAGCCGCATCCTGCCAGAATAAGGGTCAAAATAATGAAAAGCGGTGTGAACGTATAAACAATTTTTTTATTAATTAACATATTAAATCCTCCTTTTTCCTATTTAAAAAGGCTGCCTATTCTTAGAAAAATGCATAAAGAAACTGGTCTGCGTTTTGTACAGACAACCAACTTTTACACACTTTCTAAAAATAAGCAGCCTTCAGTGGTCTGATCGGCAGCATCCATCATTACTTATTGTTTTTAAACGATGAATTTTTTGATGCAAATCGTGTTTTTTCTGTTTTATCAATTTGGGTAATGGCTCCATCATGAACAGTTATTATAACTGAGCCATACTCCATATTTTTTAATGTAGAAAGAATAAAATTCGCTTTTGCCTGATCCACATTTGCCATAGAATCATCCTCCTTCAATTTTTCAATCACCTATAGGTTTACTTGGTTTTAGAGATAAAAAAATTCAAATTGAAGTGTAACAATGTGGACTTCCTTTACTAATCGGAAACTTCATCATGATTAGCTCCTCCTTTTCAATAAAAAAGGCTTATACCCAGTAATGAGTATAAGCCTTTGGTTAACCAATCAGCTTGCGATATTCAGTATGTCAAACTTTCTATAAATCTTTTAATTTATCACTATTTTAATCTGACTTTTCCGACATGTCAAGTGTGTTTTAAAAATTCTCTAATTTGTTCTTTTAGTAATCTATGCACTAAGTTATTCATACAAATTTACCAAAACTTATTGTAAATGTTATAATTTTTTAAAATGTAAATTATAGAATTGTATATAAAAAATGAAGGATGTTATTATATGCGATATTCTCCGAGAAGCCGATTCACCTTGTTAACCGAAATCTTATGGATATCAACAAAGCTTGGTTTGACTTCGTTTGGCGGCCCCATTGCTCATTTAGGATATTTCCACAATGAATATATCCGTAAAAGAAAATGGCTGGATGAACGCAGCTATGCTGATCTTGTTGCACTATGTCAATTTCTTCCTGGACCGGCTAGCAGTCAGGTTGGCATTGGGATTGGTGTCATGCGTGCCGGTGTATTAGGCGGAATAATGGCATTCATAGGCTTTACCTTGCCCTCAGTATTTGCACTCATTTTATTTGCCCTCCTTCTAAATGGGATGAACATGGAAAATGCTGGCTGGATTCATGGTTTGAAAATTGTCGCTGTTGTTGTAGTCGCACATGCCATTTTAGGGATGGCACAGAAATTGACTCCCGATTTAAAAAGAAAATCCATTGCCCTGTTCGCCCTTGTAGGAACTTTGATCTGGCAAACCACGTATATACAGGTAGGTATAATCCTTGTTTCTGCTATGTTTGGTTATCTATTTTTTAAACAAACGGCATCAGAAGAGGACACGATCATAACGGTTCCATTATCACGTGGATTTGCCTATACTTGTTTAACCCTTTTCTTTGGCTTACTTATCATACTTCCCATTCTTAGAGAAATAACGTCTTATGAATGGATTGCGCTTTTTGATAGTTTCTATCGGTCAGGTTCGCTTGTTTTTGGCGGTGGGCATGTTGTATTGCCCTTACTTGAGCGTGAATTTGTTCCATCAGGCTGGATTAGTAAAGAGAATTTTCTCGCAGGTTATGGTTCAGCGCAGGCAGTTCCTGGACCTCTTTTTACTTTTGCAGCATATATCGGGGCGGTAATCAACGGATGGAAGGGCGGCCTTTTGGCGACATTTGCTATTTTCCTGCCAGCTTTCCTATTGATCATGGGTACCCTGCCCTTTTGGGATCACCTTCGAAAAAACCCAAAAATCAAAGGGGCACTTCTAGGTGTAAACGCAGCAGTGGTCGGAATCTTAATCTCTGCTTTCTATACACCGATCTGGACTAGCTCAATCATGTCACCAATTGATTTTGCTTTTGGCTCTATTCTGTTTTGCTTACTTGTTTATTGGAAGCTTCCACCGTGGATCATCGTACTTCTAGGTGCACTGGGAGGATTATTGCTATGAAAATGGAGACTATTAAGGTGAGTGAACAATGAAAAAATATGTAAACTTGGATAATGTTACAAGCAATAAATCCTTTAGTGATATGAGGAAGTGGCAGAAGGAACGACGAACGAAAGTAAAGGATTTATCGGTAAACATTGAACAGTGTCCCACAAAAAAAGTGACCGAAATAAATGAAAATAGAAATCGCACTTCCTTTACGTGGATTGGGCATTCTACCTTTTTGATTCAGTTAAATGGCATGAATATTTTGACGGATCCTGTATGGGCGAAGAGGATGGGATTTCAAAAGCGACTGACTGAGCCGGGAATTTCTTTAGCAGATTTGCCTAAGATTGACCTTGTTGTCATTTCCCATGGTCACTACGATCATTTGGACTTCCCTACTTTAAAAAAATTAAAAGGAAATCCCCATTACTTTGTTCCTGTTGGGTTGAAATCACTTTTTACCAGAAAAGGCTATCAGAAGGTGACGGAAATGTCCTGGTGGGAAAACGCAGAAGTTAAAGAAATTACCCTTCATTTCGTCCCTGCACAGCACTGGACGAGACGGTCGCTTACAGATATGAATACATCCCATTGGGGCGGCTGGATTTTTAAAACACAGGTGGAAACCTTTTATTTTGTCGGTGATACGGGATATTTTAACGGTTTTAAACAGATTGCGGAGAGATTTACAGTAGATACGGTGTTTATGCCGATTGGAGCCTATGAGCCTGAGTGGTTTATGGCGGATGCCCATATTTCTCCGGAAGACAGCGTGAAAGCCTTCCTTGATTTAAAGGCAAAACTTTTCGTGCCGATGCATTATGGTGCTTACCGATTAGCCGACGATACAGGCCCGGAGGCATTAGACCGCTTGTACCGTGAATGGGAAAAACAGCAGCTTCCCGGGGAACAATTAAAGGTGCTCTTACTTGGTGAAACCGTGATTGAGACTGAAAAGTAGAAAACCGAAGGACCAATCCTTCAAAAATTTGGTTCTCATCCACCCAGCGACTGACGATCTTGTGTAATTGGTAGTAAAAACCAGCAGCCTCCCAAGAGAACTGCTGGTTTTTGGTTCAATGAAAAACTTAAACACTCAAAACTCCCTGCTCTTCCTTCTCACTGCCAAGCGTTGCTAAATATTCCACGGTGGTCAAATACACCATCCCATTCCCTTCTAGCTTCGGAGAATTTCCTAGTGGGATTGTTCTCCTTATGAGCTGGGCATATAGTTCCGGCTCTGTTAGATTTCTATCAAATGCTTGGTTGGAGATTGCTTTAATTAATGCCAGTGCACCGGCTACATGCGGTGTTGCCATAGACGTGCCGCTAAGCTTTGCATATTTACCATTTAAATAGGTTGATAATATACTTTCACCTGGGGCAACTACATCAACCTCTTTATTTGAATTACTGAATTCAGATATTTTACGATTTAATCCAATCGCCCCCACGCAGATCACTTCATTGTATGCACCAGGATAGGCCAGCTCGTCAGTTGAGTCTCGTCCGTCCCCTTCATTTCCAGCCGCACAAACAACGAGAATCCCATTAGCAATAGCCTTTTTAATGACATCATGTAATTCGGGAACATCCGCTGAACCGCCTAGGCTCATAGAGATAATATCTACCTTTTGTTCAATCGCGTAATTGATTCCATTGATTATCCACTCATATTGTCCTGAGCCTTTTTTATCAAGAACCTTAACAATTAATAGATTAGCTTCCGGCGCAACGCCTACGACTCCCGTCTCATTGAAAATTGCGGCCATTGTCCCAGCAACATGTGTGCCGTGTCCATTGTAATCACGATAGTTATTTTGGTCGCCGCGATCATCTTTTGTAAAATTTCGCCCGCCAATGATTCGATCTTTTAAGTCGATATGGTCTGTTTCACAACCGGTATCTAAAATAGCGATTGTCATTCCCTTCCCTCTGGACGCCCTCCACACTTCAGGGGCCTGAATCATCTCCACCCCTTTTGGCACCTCGGTTACTTCTTCAAACTCTGCAATCACTTGGTACGGAATTAAGCGTACTTTTCGTTCCAACGCATTCCCTCCTCAACAGATTTATTTGAAGCCAGCCCATGATGTTAACAATAGTTTAACAATTCCGAATATATTTAAAAAGTTACTTTTGGAGTATTTTTTTTCTTTATGAAAGGCGATTCCTGTTTATACCCGAAAAGTTATTTCGATATTTATTTAAATAGTTCTTTAATTTAGTAATGCGTTAACGCTTTCATTATTAGACGCTTTACTTTTTTAAAAAAATAATTTTCAAACTATTGTGCTTATTGAAATAATATTTTATAATATTTAGCATTACGAAATTATCTTACAGGGGTGGAAACATTGAAAGCTTTAGAACGTCTTAGTCAATTTGTCGGCAATACTTTTGCCATTTGGGTACTGATATTTGCCGTCCTTGCATTTGTATCGCCTCCAGCATTTACCTGGATTGCTCCACACATTTCTCTATTACTTGGAATTATAATGTTTGGGATGGGGCTAACTTTATCTGGAAATGATTTCAAAGAAGTTTTTAAACGGCCAAAGGACGTCGCGATTGGAGTTGTAGGCCAATTTTTAATCATGCCCGGGCTAGCCTTTTTACTTTCGAAAGGTCTGAACCTAGCTCCAGAAATTGCAGTTGGCGTTATTTTAGTAGGCTGCTGCCCAGGAGGCACAGCTTCAAACGTAATGACATTCCTTTCCAAAGGGGATGTTGCCTTAAGTGTCACCATCACATCGGTTACAACGATCCTTGCACCACTTGTCACACCAGCTCTTATTCTGTTACTTGCCAGTGAATGGATTCCAGTTGATCCTGCTGGACTATTCCTTTCAATCGTTAAAATCGTTCTCTTCCCGATTATTCTTGGAGTTATAGTGAAAAAGTTATTTAATAGACAAGCACAAGCAAGCGTGAAAGTTCTACCGCTTATTTCCATTATTGCGATTGTCGCAATCGTTGCAGCAGTTGTATCTGCTAACCAAGCAGCGATTGCAAAAACAGGATTCCTTATTTTTGTGGTTGTTGTTCTTCATAACTGTCTTGGCTATTTTATTGGCTACCTATTTGGTAAACTCTTTAAAATGGACTTATCGAAGAAAAAGGCTGTCGCCATTGAGGTAGGAATGCAAAACTCTGGTTTAGGCGCTGCCATTGCAGCTGCACATTTTTCACCACTAGCTGCCGTACCAAGTGCCATTTTTAGTGTTTGGCACAACATTTCTGGCCCAATCCTTGCAACCATCTTCAGCCGGATGAAAAATGATAAAAACGCAGCTGGAAATGAAGGGAAAACATTATCAGTGTAAAGCCGAAACTATGGTGGATCAGATAAATCGTTATTAAAAGAACTTGGATGCTTCCAAGTTCTTTTTCTCGTTCCCCAATAATCCAATCACTATTTTAAAAATACGACTTTATTATTATACAAAATCTCTAACATATGGAAGTATCTACCCATTTTTACTTCATTGTTTATTTGAAGCACTGTTTTTTTTCTAACAACATGACGCTTGTCCAATCAACTATTAAAACAGAAAATATATATACATAGTGAAGTGTTTTTTTCCTTCCAATCATCTAAAAGGTGGTGAAAGAGATATGTATGGTTATGACGGCGGCGGATATGGCGGCGGCAGCAGCTTTGTATTGATTGTTGTCTTGTTCATTCTGCTTATCATTGTAGGTACTTCTTTCATGGGCTATTAATTGGTAGGACACCTTGATAGTTTAGGTTAATTTCCAATTTGAATCCCTAACGAAAGGAGGGGGATTTAATGACATTTGGATTTTTTGGATTTGGCAGAAGACCGTTTGTCCCGATTGAAATTGAAATCGAAATAGAGAGAAGAAGACGAATTGAAATTGAAATCGAGATTGAGCGAAGAAGAAGATTTGAGTTTGAAAGAAGAAGACGATTTGAATTTGAACGGAGACGCAGATTCTTTTAAGCTTATAAAATTAGTGAGAAAATTGGGGCCTTCGGGCTCTTTTTTAGTGCGTTATCACCTCCTTTAACGCATATAATAGCTATATCTCGGTTTCCTTTGGTGCTATACTAAATATATAGAAGGAACTGGAAAAGGGAGATGAAAAAGTTGAAATGGTTGAAAAATCTTACTCATACACTCACAGGCTTGACGGATGCCATTACCCGTTTTCCCTTAACAACCCTATTTCTATTTGGCACTGTTTTTATTAATTCTTACATGATCAGCAATGAAAAGGACGGTTCGAAAATTCTTTTAACATTTGTTGTTGGGGCATTTCTTAGTGCCGTATTCCAGGTTGTCTATGACCGGTTTTTTTCAAAGCTTTCCATCCAAGTGATTTTAATGGGCATGGTTGTCTTGCTAACTGCAGGCTATTACCTCATTATTAGGCAAGCGCCTGACCCAGGCATGGAAATCGAAATGAGAACTTTCGTTGCCTTGTTTGCCCTGCTAATAGCCTTCATTTGGGTACCTGTCATAAGAAGCAACACAAGTTTTAACAAAAGCTTTATGGTTTCCTTTAAATCTTTCTTCAATTCCCTGTTCTTTTCTGGTGTTATTTTCGGGGGTATTAGCATTATTCTTACGGCAATTGACCAGTTGATTTTTGCCATCGATTCTTCTGCTTATGCACATACGGCCAATTTTATTTTTATTCTTTTTGCACCGATGTATTTCCTTTCACTCATTCCGAAATATCCAGGAGCAAATGAAAAAAATAAGCCGCGAAAAGAAACCATTGATAAGGCAGCCTCTTGTCCGAAGTTTTTAGAAATCCTGCTTTCCTATATACTCATACCGCTATTAGCCGTGTTTACGTTAATACTAGTGACTTACATTATCAAAAATATCGGTGGAGAATTTTGGACGGATAACTTACTAGAACCAATGCTCGTATCCTATGCGATTACCGTTATTTTGGTGTATATCTTGGTTAGTGAGATTGAAAACAAGTTTACTGCCACTTTCAGAATGATTTTTCCAAAAGTCCTGGTGCCAATCGTCCTCTTCCAGATTATGTCCTCGATTTTCAGTTTGGCTGATACTGGTGTAACACATACCCGCTATTATGTCATATTGTTTGGAATTTTTGCCGCCGTTGCAGGTATTTTATTGAGCCTTTTGCCTGTACAAAAAAATGGCGTGATTGCGGCTATGTTAATTATTTTTTCGGCTGTTTCTATCGTGCCTCCAGTGGATGCGTTCACCATCAGTCGAACGAGCCAGAGTGATATACTGAAAAACGTACTTGTGAAAAATAATATGCTCGAACATAATAAGATCAGGCCAAATGCATCTATTTCTGACAAAGATAAGCAAATAATTACCAATTCAGTTCAATACTTATACATGATGGGATATACAAAGAACATGAAATGGCTGCCAGATGATTTCAATGTATATGAAGATTTTCATGATACTTTTGGTTTTGATGAGTATCAAAAGCAGGATAATTTCACTCAATCGATTTACCTTGATCTGGAACAGTCAACTCCAATTACCATCACAGGCTTTGATACTTTTGCAAAAATCGAGATATTGATGTCAGATCAACATAGTGATGATAAGGTTTTTGATATGGTAAAGGAAGGTAAAGAGTATACCTTGTTTAAAAACTTTCAGCAAGATCACTATGACCTTCAATTGAAGGATTCGAATGACCAGACTCTTATCAGCTATAACACACAAAAAATCTTTGATAAATTTTCTCATTACAAGCCTTCTAAGGGACACATATCAGCAGAAGAAGCAACATTTACAACTGAAAATGATCGAGCCAAACTAACCATTGTCGTGCAAAATCTAGGGATTGAGCAACAAGATGCACAATATAATAACGCGATGTTATTCGTTTTTATTCAGATTAAATAGAAATTCCTTAAGAAAGCAAAACAAGCGGGACATGGTTCCGCTTGTTTTGCTTTCTTATTTGGTAAATATTAAATTAAATTCTTATCGATCCTAGGTAAACGAATTTCTTGTTTAAGACGTCTCCTTTTGAGTCGATTCGATTTTTCTTTCTCATAGAGATAATAAACGAGGAAATAAGATACAATACCAAGGATCGTCCCGAAAATCGTCATACCGATTAAAGCATGGACACCGCCATGGAGCAAGTTGACTAAACTATGGAAATCACCGTGCAATAAGTTTTGAAAAGAAAAAGATCCATGATGGCCAATTCGTACTTTAATTGGAAAGAACAATTTTCCCAGTTGTCTTGCAAATGGTAAAAGAATCACCGGCAGAAGTGTGAGTTTCCCTATAATATTTCCAATAATAGACGCTGGTAAGGAACCTTTTGCCAGTTTGACAATCGGGACAAATAAGATATAAATAAGCGAAGCTGTCGAAATCACTAACATTTCCAGTCCAAAGCCGAGGGCAAAACCGAGGGCTACCTTTTTAGCTCCCCCAGGAGAACGCAGCAGTTTTGTGAAATTTAATTTAAAGGCTCGTCCAATCCGTTGATAAAGATGATACTTTTTATATTTTATCCTCAATAGGTGCCACCCCTTGGTGAAATCGGTATATGATATTATTTGGAACTTTCTAAAAACTCATTTTATAGAAAACCTACCTTATCTTCTATTTTACACCTTTATCAAATAGAATAAATAGAAAATTATTCAGAAATAAAAGGATGTTATTGGTAATGGTGTGTGAATTTATTTTTCGATTACTGGAAAGCTAATCAAAAACGGTGATGATGATATGGAGAAGAAAATCGCGATTATTTCCGATATTCATGGGAATTATTCCGCTCTTCAAGCTGTATGCAAGGAAATCGATCAAGACACTACCATTGAACAGATTTATTGCCTTGGAGATTTAATTGGCATCGGCTATGAAACAAATAAAGTGCTGGATTTACTGCTCTCTCGCAGCGATATTTCTTTTGTAATGGGAAATCATGATGAAGCGATTGTAGATATTCTTTCAGGGAGAGAGCCCTATAGCAGAAAGCGAGAAAGAGACCATCATGAGTGGATTGCCGCTCATATCGATCAATCATTTCTCTCATTTTTATCCGAGCTGCCCGTCACACTATCGGCTGAATGTAATGGAAAACGTTTAGATTTTGTCCACTACCATTTAGATGAAGAAGGTAATTTTTTACCAGTTGATTATGACCCGACCGTTGAGAAATTGGATTTTCTCTATCGTGATTCAGCCGCTGATATCATCTGTTTTGGTCATCATCATGTCATCCATCATTTTAAAACGAAGAAACGGCTCTACTTGAATCCCGGTTCACTTGGTTGTTTTCATAAGCCGCTTGCTTCGTACGCTATTTTGATCATTGGAGATCATGGTGAAATAAATGTCACTTTTAAAGAAGTACCCTATGATAATAAGGAATTTTTATTAGGATACAGCAAGCTGAATGTTCCGGGTTCAGACTATATATTGAAAGTCTTCCATGGAAATCAACCTTTACACTATCAATAATCAATGGTCTACTTTTCGAACATATTCCTGAAGCGGTAAATCAAGTTCATCGATTCCTTCTATCACTAGGCTGGCAATCTCTATGGCCCCATTTTTCCGAAAATGGGTGCTGTCCATTGCCCCATCGGGATAATGAGGATATTCTCCTGCTTTTAGCCACATGAACAGTGTCTTCGTTTGTTCCGGCCCTAACTGCTGAAACAATTCTCTACTTTTTGCTGTTAAATCAATGACTGGAACGTTTTCTTCGCTCGCTAGTTCCTTCATGGCTTTAGGATATTCGCCGTGTGATGCTTGTGCCATACCATCGACTGAAAAACTCATTCTTTCCACCGGTGTAACAAGAATGGGTATCGCTCCATTTCCCCGGGCACCTTGGATATATTGTTTTAAATAACTTTTATAGGTAGTGGACGGATTCGTGTACCTCGATGGGTCCAATCTTTTTTCATCATTGTGACCGAATTGGATGAACAGATAATCCCCCTTATTAATATGATGCAAAATCCACTGCAATCTTCCTTCATCAATGAAGCTTTTCGAACTTCTCCCCGGCTTTGCTTGATTGATCACAGTGACATGACTGTCAAATCGATTGGATAGCTCTTGACCCCAGCCTGAGCGCGGCGATAAAGACGCCGGATAATTCGATACCGTTGAATCTCCCGCAAGATAAATGGTTATTTCTTGCTCCGCCTTGGATGAGGCTTTAGATACATGGATGCCTGTATATAAAATCAAACTTGCAGTTATTACAGATATCCCAAACATGATAACCTTTTTCAGTCCCAAACGTCCATTCCCCCTGTGTGAACTCTTCGATCGTAATCTTATTATTTATTAATCTTAAACGATTCATGACCGTTGATGAAGAGAATTTTAATTAGCAGGCAAAATAATTAAAGGACCTTTGACTCACTCCATCCATTATGAAATGAATTTTTAATAAAAATTACATACTCCGGTAAAACAATCGAGTTTTTTTCTATGGTACATTGATTTTAGCCTTTTAAAACGGATTAAGAATGAGTTGATTAACATGCTGAATCTAAAGGAAGCTACCGAATTATTAATGAACCAAGGCATTACTGCCAACGAACAAGTTGTTATCCGCTGGATTTTAGACGGTAAGCTGAAAGCCAAACGAACCAAGAATTTAAATATTGATTACTTTATTAAACCAAGCGATTTAGCTGCATTTATTTTGCAAAAACAAATTGAGGATCGATGCAGCCAATTTGGAGTGGATTATCAGGATTGGGAAAAGACATTCTATGAAAACAAGAAATTAAAACAGGAAAATGAGGAATTAAAAACGATGGTTCGCCTTGAACAAACCAAAGTTCGCGGCTTGAAAAGAATGTTACAGGCAGAATATGCCCTGGCTGATTCCCCTCCCCTTACATATGCAGCATTATTGGGATTGGACATGGATGCTGACAAGGAATTAATCAAAAGGGAATTTAAAAAGTTACTCAAAGGACTCCATCCGGATCGAGGCGGTGATGAACGATTATTTCGCGTGTTTTATGACCATTATTCGAAAGCAAAGTAGAAAAGAGACAGCTGACTGTCTCTTTTGCCTGTTGAATTAATCGTGGAAATTTGTGCCGTCTGTCGTTGCTTTAACAATCTCGGCGCGGATGACAAAGTCACCGAAATGTTCCCCCTCCTGCCGTTCTTTTGCATAGCGCGGAAGTATGACGCTTAATTCTTTGAGTATTTCTGCTTCACCGATATTTTCACGGTACATTTTACTTAAGCGGCTGCCATCATGGGCTCCCCCTAGATACATGTTGTATTTTCCTGGTGCCTTGCCAATAAAGCCAATTTCCCCGAGTGCGTGCCTTGCACATCCGTTTGGACAGCCAGTCATGCGGATTGTAATGTCATCTTCACGGAGGCCGCTTTCATCCACAATTTCCTCGATTTTGTTAATCAGAACCGGTAAATAGCGTTCTGCTTCGGCCATCGCTAATCCACATGTCGGCAGCGCCACACATGCCATCGAATTGCGGCGGAGGGCAGTAACATGCTTGCCGTCCGTTAATCCGTATTTTTCAATCAACTCAGTGATCTTTTTCTTTTTTTGGCTTGATACATTGGCGATAATGACGTTTTGATTGGCTGTCAAATGGAAATCACCCGTATGAATCTTTGCGATTTCGCGTAAGCCCGTCTTTAACTGTACATGATCATAATCAGTTACACGGCCGCCTTCAACAAATAATGTAAAATGCCATCTTCCTTGAATGCCTTTTACCCAGCCGTAACGGTCACCATTATGGTCGAAATGATACGGTTTCGCTTCACTTAGCTTCCACCCAAGGCGATTTTCCAGCTCTTCCTTGACTGTCTCTAACCCAAGTCGATCCACAGTGTATTTAAACCGGGCATTTTTTCGCTCGGAACGATTTCCATAATCGCGTTGAATGGTAATCGTTTTTTCAGCCACCTCATAAAGCTGCTCTGGTTTACAGAAGCCAATAACCTTGGCCACCTGTGGATATGTGGCCGTATCCCCATGGGTCATGCCCATTCCTCCGCCAATGGCGATGTTAAATCCAATCAGTTTGCTGTCTTCCACTATTGCAATGAATCCAAGGTCTTGTGAAAAGACATCAATATCATTGGATGGCGGCACGGCAATGCCAATTTTAAACTTTCGTGGCAAGTAAGTCCGGCCATACATTGGTTCTATTTCTTCGACTTCTGGAGTGCCGGCCACTTTTTCTTCATCCAGCCATACTTCATGATACGCTCTTGTGCGTGGTAATAAATCATCACTCAATTTCTTTGACCATTCATATACTTCGGCATGGATTTCAGACTGATATGGATTTGAGGCGCACATCACGTTACGATTGACATCGCCGCAAGCTGCGATTGTATCCAATAGAGAAGCATGAATTTCCTGGATGGTGTTTTTCATATTCCATTTTAAAATCCCATGCATTTGAAAGGTCTCACGTGTGGTCAGTTTCAAAGTGCCATTCCCATATTTTTCAGCGAGTTCATCCATGACAAGCCACTGGTTTGGAGCTGCAACACCTCCAGGCAAGCGAACACGCAGCATGAATTGATAGGCAGGTTCCAGCTTTTGCTTTTGCCGTTCATTACGGAGGTCGCGGTCATCCTGCAAATAGCTGCCATGATGCTTCATTAATCGGTTGTCATCATCAGGAATGCCGGCGCTGATACGGTCCTGCATGACTTCCTTCAACGTGCCGCGCAAATAGTTGCTTTCATCTTTGATGCGTTCGACATCACTCGGCGCTCCCCCTGGTGCTGTTAAAGTTTTTTTCACCATGTTGGTTAATCCCCCTTCTTTCAAAAATTAATATACATCTCGCTGATACCGTTTTTGCTGCTGCATGTCGGCAAGATAGGCTGCTGCCTGCTCACGGCTCATGGCGCCTTCTTTTTCGATAATCTCGAGCAATGTGTTGTGGACATCATGTGCCATATGTTTTTCATCACCGCAAATATAGACGGCCGCTCCTTCTTGCAGCCACTCGAACAATTCTTTGCTATTGTCCTGCATACGGTGCTGAACATACACCTTTTCGGCGGTGTCACGCGAAAAGGCTACATCCAATTTCGTTAGAGTACCGTTTTGCAGCCACTTTTGCCACTCGATTTGATAAAGGAAATCAGTGACAAAATGCTGATCACCGAAGAACAGCCATGACTTCCCAGTTGCGTTCGTTTCTTCACGCTCCTGCATAAAAGAACGGAATGGCGCTACACCTGTACCTGGCCCAATCATAATAATTGGTGTCTCCGGTTTTTCCGGAAGTTTAAAGTTTTCGTTTTGCTGCACAAATACGTTGATGCGGTCCCCTAGGTTTAGCCGCTCCGCTGTTTGAATCGAGCAGACGCCATTACGGCTGCGGCCATTGGCATCATAGCGGACAGCGCCGATCGTCAAATGCACTTCGTCCGGATTCGCGGATAAACTGCTCGCAATAGAATAAAGACGGGCAGGTATTTTTCGCAAAATACTCACAAACTCCTGAGCTGAACCAATCCAAGGAGTAAAATCGCGAACTAAATCTAGCAAATCGCGACCTTTTAAGTAGGCTTTTAACTTTTCATCGTTGTCTGATGCTGTCAGTTCTTGTAATTCCTTGCTTGCTGCAAATGACGCTGCTTTTTGGAGAAGCGGTTTTGTTAGAACCGTAATTTCATAATAAGAGAGAAGCGCCTCTCTTAATTGTCTCTGGTCTCCCGGCTTCACAGTCACCAGTTCCTCTGGATTCCATTTTGTTTCTTCAAGAAGAAGGTCGACAAGAGCCGGATCGTTTTCCGGATATATGCCAAGGCTGTCACCAGGCTCGAATGTGAGTCCGGAATCTTCAAGTGAAATTTCTAAGTGACGTGTTTCTTTATTTGAGCCTCGACCGTTCAAATTGATATTTTCAAGAATCTCGGCTTGGAATGGATTGGTTCTCGAATACTGTGATTCTATTGATTGTGTTGCTGATTCGAGATTTTGTCCGTTGGCGGCTGCCTCAGATTGTGCTTCGCCCAGGCTGCCAAGAACTCCTTGAAGCCATTCTGCTGCCGGCTCGTCAAAGTCTACATCGCAGTCGAAACGCGGATAAAGCCTTGTGCCGCCAAGTTCTTCCAGCCGCTTATCGAATTCTTTACCAGTATGACAGAAGAACTCATACGAGCTGTCACCAAGAGCTAAAACGGAAAAATGGAAATTTTCAAGCTTTGGTGCACGTTTGCTATGAAGAAATTCATAGAATGTCAGCGCGTTGTCCGGAGGATCTCCTTCACCATGTGTGCTTACAATGATGAGCAGGTTTTGAACCTTTTTCAGGTTATTTGGTTTGAAATCACTCATGGATGAAACGGTAACTTGAAAGTCATTCCCTTCTAGTGATTGGGCTGCCTTTTTTGCTAATCCGCGGGCATTGCCAGTTTGTGATCCATATAAGATGGTCACTTCTTTTGTTTTTGAAGGTTCAGCGTGCTGCTGGACATGTGCAGCCGGCGTCCCAAGTGCAGCGGTGCCTTGTGATGCAGCGAGAAAGCCACTCAGCCAAAATTTCTGCGGTTCGGTAAGTGTTGGCAGAATACGATTAAGGAGCTCTGCCTGCTCCTGATTAAACGGACTGTTCAATACTTGAAGTTGCAACAATACCACCTCAATATGTGTTTAAATTTTTTACTTTTTCAATAAGGATATCTTCGATTACCCGGTGGCTGCTGAGCGTGCCTGTATGGAGAATCTCACAGTTTAGCCTTTGCCGCTTACGCACCTCTTGGCTTACTTCCGCAAGAAGCAAACCGGTAAATAACAAATATGGCACAACGATGACCCTGCCCACGGCACCTATAGTAATCGTCTCAAAGCCATCCAAAAGCCTTGGTTCAGCTGCAGCCAAGTAGCATACAGATACCCTTTCAATGCCAAGACGATTCCGAATGCCACCGGCAATTTTTGAAAAATCACCAAGGATTTCCGGGTCACTGCTTCCTCTGCCAACAATCAAAAGTCGATCCTCTGGCACTAGATACCCTGCAGTTTCCCTAACCAAATCTGCAACCGCGTCTAAAATCATACCCTGTACACCAAAAGGCTCCTTCACAGTTACCTGTATTTCAGGATAACGCTCCTGTAATCCGGACAATATCAAAGGAATATCTTGTTTAATGTGACCTGCTGCCAAAAGGAACAGAGGAACAACGGTAATCTCCGTGGCACCTCTCTCCACACATCGGCGGAATCCTTCTTCCATTAACGGCTCCGTCAACTCTAGGAAACTGATTTCTTGGATGGGTATATCGATTCGTTCTATTACTCTTTTAATAAAGGCCTTTGCTTCCTCAGCCCCTTTTTTAGAGCGGGTACCATGACCAATATATAAAATTGCTTTCATATCCTAGAAGCCCCCTGCATTATCCGTGGACCACTGGCAAATTGGGAACAATTTCATCTTGAAACCAGTTCAATTTTTTATGAAGGTGGACGACTTCGCCAATGACGATCATGCTTGGGTTAGAAAGAGCTGCCTCTTTCACCCGTTCTTCGATCGTCTCCAGCGTCCCGACCACCGTTCGCTGATCACTTAATGTCCCCCATTGAACAAGGGCAATTGGAGTTTGTGGTGATTTGCCATGTTGAATCAATTGTTTTGTTATAGTAGATAAATTAGAAACTCCCATATAAATACAGATCGTATCCACTGCATTTGCCAAATGGAACCACTGATGCTCTGCTGCAACATCTCCCGCTTGATGCCCCGTAATGAAAGCAAAGCTTCTGCTCAGACTGCGATGGGTTACAGGAATTCCGGCATATGCGGCAGCAGCAATCCCGGCCGTGATACCAGGAACAATTTCAAACGCGACATCATGGCGCGCACATTCCTCTGCTTCCTCACCGCCGCGTCCGAACACAAACGGGTCTCCCCCCTTTAAGCGGACAACCTGATAGCCCTTTTTGGCATATTTCACTAAAAAGTGGTTGATGGTCTCCTGCTTCATCGTATGGTAATGCGGGAGTTTGCCACAGTACACGAGCTGTGCCCCTTCTTTTGCATATTGCAGCAGTTCAGGATTGACCAGCCGATCATAAAGGATGACATCGGCATGCTGCAGGCAGCGCATTCCTTTTACCGTAATTAAATCTGGATCGCCGGGACCCGCACCAACTAAGTAAACCTTGCCTCCCATGGGCTCATCATCCTTTCAAAGCTAAATAATGTTTTTTGTTTGCAAGTATTGAAAAATTTCTCCTACCGCTTGTTCCACAGTCAATAAGTCGGACCGGATGGTGATTTCCGGACGTTCTGGTGCCTCGTACGGAGAATCAATCCCGGTAAAATCCTTTATTTCACCGCGGCGAGCTTTTACATACAGCTGCTTTGGATCGCGCCGTTCACATTCTTCCAGCGGGCATTCAACAAACACTTCGATAAATTCTTCTTTTTCAAAAAGGTCACGTACTTGATCCCGGTCTGAGCGGAAGGGTGAAATAAATGCAGTCGTCACAACGGCGCCGCTGTCGACAAACAGTTTCGCCACTTCGCCGATCCGGCGAATATTTTCAGTCCGGTCATGATCGGAAAAGCCAAGATCCTTATTAAGTCCATGGCGGATATTATCACCATCGAGGACATATTCATTGATGCCCTGGCGGTATAATTCACTGGAGACGGCATTGGCGATCGTCGATTTACCAGAGCCTGACAGGCCGGTAAACCAGAGGACACAGCTGCTATGACCATTTTGCACACGCCGATCTGGCTTTGTTATGGTTGCTGCATGCCATGTAATATTTGTTGCTTTTGTCATGTTCGATTCCCCCTTAAACCGTTGCGCTTTCTTTTAAGCCTTCAATTAACACCTCTACAACCTCTTTTCGGCTGAATGTTGATGGAGGAAGTGTGCCGGAACGCAGTAATTCCCTAACTTTTGTTCCCGAAAGGATCACTCTGTCCTCGCTGCTGTGCGGGCAAGTTTTATCCGAAGCCATTCCCTCACATTTCGTGCAATAAAAGCTATGTTCAAAGAATAGTGGCTTGATGCCAAGTTCCCCTTCAGGAAATTCGCTGAAGATCAGCTGTGCATCATAGGTACCGTAGTAATTTCCGACACCGGCATGGTCACGGCCGACGATGAAATGAGTGCAGCCAAAGTTCTTCCGGGCAATCGCATGGAAAATTGCTTCTCTTGGACCAGCGTAGCGCATCGCCGCAGGATAGACACCGAGCTGGACCCGATTGCTAGGATAGTAGTTTTCAAGAAGGACTCGGTAACTCTTCAAACGGACATCGGCTGGGATATCATCGGATTTTGTTTCACCGACAAGCGGGTTAACGAAAAGTCCATCCACCGTTTCTAAGGCAGCCTTTTGGATGTACTCATGGGCGCGATGGATCGGGTTTCTCGTCTGGAAGCCGACAATGGTTTTCCATCCTTTTTCTTCAAACAAGGCCCGCGTTTCTTTCGGCTCAAGCCATACATCGCTGAATACACCTTTTTCCGGTTTTTTAACAAGTGTTACTTCACCGGCAACATAGACAGGACCTCTTTCATAAAGGCGTTTAACTCCTGGATGAGCAAGCTCCGGCGTTTTGTATACTTCTATGGCTTCTTTATCTAAGTCTGGTTCGTACCATTCAGAAACCTTAATGACTCCATAAACCTCTTTTTCAAAAACTAACTTGACTTCTTCTCCCTCGGTGAGGGTCGCCGCTGTTTGATAAGATACCGGAAGTGTCACTGGAATCGACCAAATCGTGTTATCCGCTAAACGCATATTGGCGACCACAGATTCGTAATCGGCTTTTCCAAGAAATCCCGTTAGCGGGCTGAACAAGCCAACTCCAATTAGTTCAAGATCACTTAAAGCGATAGCATCAATTTCGAGCTCTTTTTCAATATGGGCTACCTCATAATTTGGATTGTAGGCTTGAATTAATTTTCCTCCATGAGGTTTTGGTAAAAATGACATTTTTTCAAATCCTTTCAATAGTAGGTGTATTTAAATTTGATTTTACTGTCGGATGAGTTGTGGATACTGTCGGATGAGCAATATTTACTGTCGCATAAGCTTTGTTAACTATCGTATAAGCCGTATTTACTGTCGCATAACCCATGTTTACTGTCATTTAGCTGTTTTTCTGGCTGAAATCCGCGCCTTACACCCCCTTAATCCTTCACTACCTCCTGGTGCACCGTTATCGCAGGTTTTTGCCGCTTCATCAACGACAACACCCCTACTACGGAAATCAGCACCCCTGCCATGGCGATGATTGGGTAAAAATTATGTTCTATAATCAATTGAATGAGGGTGTATGATAGCACCATCGACAACACTGGTGATACAATCCAGACAGTGAGAAGCTGGACAACAATGTCTTTTTTCAAAACCGACTTGCCGTGCTTTGCAAAGCCCATTCCAATAATGGATGAGGTGGTGATTTGTGTCAGTGGAACTGGGATTCCGAATACCGATGCCACGGTGACAATCGTTGCTCCTGTTCCAGAGATGACGCAGCCCTCTTCCAGCCTCAAGGTCGTTATTTTTTTCCCATTTGTTTCAAGGACGCGCTGCCCTAGCAGTAAGGCCCCGCCTGCCACGAATAAACCGCCCCAAAATATGCCATCCCCGGTAGAGAGAATGTTCGCGCCGACAAGCGGGCCTACCGCATTGGCTACATTGTTCATACCGGCTGAAAATGCCTCAAACAGCCCCATAAAGACCACTAACAAAGACAGAAACGGAACAGCTTTCGGGGTCGCCATCCATTTTTTATTTTTCAAAAAATAGCAGGCAGCAACAGCGATGACAAATGCAACAAACGGTGTTAATAGCCAAAATAGCATGATCCAGACCAGCTTACCGACAAATACCGACTGGTACACAATCCCGGCACCTACAACGGAGCCCACTGCCACTTCACTCGTAGAAAGCGGAATCCCAAAGATGTTAGCCAAAAACAAGGATAGCGCAGCCGATGCTAAGACAATGAGTGCAACCGGGACGGTAAAGGTGTGACTCGGGACAATCCCGCTGCCGATGGTTTTCACCACTTCACCGCCGCCAAGCCAGGCGCCAAGAAATACGGCGATGCTGCATAATAGCAAGGCCAGACGTTTTTTCACAACACCTGATCCGTAGGCGATTCCCATCGAGGCCGCCGCACCACTTGCACCAATATTTATTGCAAAAAAGAATCCAATTGTTATCGCAATGATTGTGAGCAAAAGAAATGCCTCCTTTATCCCACTAGTGGGGACATGTGACCGTTTGATTACTATTGCGGGGCCGCCTTAGCGAGTGTGCAGCCCACACTCCGTCTTGCCGCTTCCCGCCCAGCGGCCCGCACGCGAGTCGCCATCCGCCGCTGCCGGCTGTGTACATGGAAAACAGCCGATGCTCGGGTATTGATGGTCGTGCAGTGTGTTGTATGGGAGATCTTTATCCTTGATGTAGCCCCAAACATCATCCCAAGTCCAATGAATCAATGGACAGATTTTGATATTCTCGAATTTTTCATCCTTATTAAGGAATTGGGTATTCGCCCTTGTCGGTGATTGTTCCCTGCGCAATCCAGAAATCCATGCTTGTTTAGCGGTCAGGGTCTCCCTTAGGGGAATGACCTTGCGGATTTGGCAGCATTGGTTCGGATCCCGTTTCCATAATGCCGACCCGTGTTGTGCCGCTTGTTCATCCAGACTGAGTTTTGGCTGTTTACGTTCAATCCGCAGATTGGAAAAACGAGCTTCAATTTTGTCGATGACCTCATACGTCTCGGGAAAATGTAACCCTGTGTCTAGAAATACGATATGGGCATCTGGCTTGATCTGCTGGATTAAATCAATTAATACAATCGCCTCAGCCCCGAAACTTGATGCGTAAACAATCTCTTCGTCGGTATATGAACCATAAGCCCATTCCAAAACGGACCTCGCACCTTTTGTTTCGTCCTCTACCAGGAATTCTTCTGATATCTGTTTCCAATTTTGGTACGTTATTGCAGTTGTCATCCCTAATGGCCTCCTCTTTTAATAAATATGAAAGTATGAATCTTCAACTTTGAGAATTGGCCAGCTCCAGCGCCCTAGCGGCTAGTGTCCTTCCACTTTTCTATCAACAAAAAAAGGCAGTCTTCCACTTCGTAAAAAAGTGAAGACCGCCTCTAGTTTGTCTAGTCAGCGTTTTTTATTTGGTTGAAGACGAACCTTTTCATTTTTCTCCAGTTGCACAATCTTGCCATCCTGGACCACAAGCGTGATGGATCCAAATTTTAATGTCTCCAGCATTTTTTCTAGATGTGCAATGAGTTCTGCCTTTTCTTCAGTGTTCAGTTAGATTCGCCTCCTTTTAGAAATTTCTCTCCTATCGAGAAAGGCGTCATATCCTAAAACACCTTATCTCTCAAAATGAACGTCATTTTGCTGGAGTTAGCACCTTGCATTGCAGGTTGCCGGGCTTCATCGGACCAGTCCCTTAGCCACTCTTGATAAGAATTTAGTATTTGATGGAATTAATCCTACCATACCAATAGGTTTTGTGTAAATAATAAAATGCAAAATTTAAAAAATTAATATTTGCACCCATTAAAAGCGGGACTTTGTATGTCAAAATTACCTTCCTCCGCATATATTTCTAGGAAAAATAGCATAGAAAAAAAGCAGCCTAGTGACTGCTCTTCTCCTAACATCTTCAATTTTAAGTAATGATGGTTCCTTTAAGTATGTTTATTTAAGTATGTTTATTTTTTTGACTCAATTTATTTAGAAAGGAATCTTAATTGGGATCGGCAGTGACCAATTGTTTGTCAAGGTCCTTATACTCTTCTTCTAAATCGCTTAAAGTCCATTCATAAAGGTGTTTGTTATTGATTTTATAAATGCCTAATTTAATGAGTTCATCAATTAGAAGATGTCTTTTTAGCTGAACTTCATTCTGCGGTGATTGATTCATCATGATAACCCCTCCACTCTTTAGACTTAAAGGCATTATAAAACAGGGTATACCCTATTTTTTGTCGAAATATCATTTAATTACATTTATTTAATGGTATTGTTATCATTTTTTAATGAACGTTAAACAGACATACCTTTTTTCCTGAAAAAATTTATAAAAACATGAAGCCAATTTTCCTTAGTTGCATTTACTGTAATGTGAAGGAGATGATGACGATGACAGAATTAAATTTTCATCAAATTGCCCATGAGTTGTTAAAGAAAGAGGTAGAAATTGTTACGCTCCAAGGTACATTTACCGGCAGGCTGCTTGAAGTTGGCAGAGATGTTCTGGTTTTGGAAAGCAGAGGCAGAATGCGCCAAAGGCTTTTGGCTGTAAGAATTGATGTGATTGTGGCGATTTTCCGCGTAGAACAGATGCCAAGGGGTCCATTTGGATTTACTCCTGAGGAATTTGACCAGGAACATGATCAGCATGAAAGCAGCGATCATTAAGCAGAAAATGCTATGAATATCCTATAAATTTGATCTTTCAATAAAGAGCAGTCATTTTCTTGGCTGCTCTTTTTGTGTTTAAATCCTTCTATTTATGCCTGTCCACATGGTAAAATAATGGAATGAAATCGCGTCACGCGTTTAAAAACTTTTATAGACAGAAGGGTTTTACTTGATTAATTTATCGATGAAACGTGACAGTAAAGGGCTTCGCTTTACCATAACGGCATTGACCGCCATTATTGGCGGGCTTATATTCTCAGTACTTCATACACCGATACCATGGCTGCTCGGGCCGATGACAGCCGTGTTAATTGGAGCCAGATTTAGCAAAATTCAATATTATTGGCCAGTTTCCATCCGCGATACTGGATTAATCATTGTTGGCTATTCAATTGGTTTGTCCTTTACGAAAGAGGCGCTGCAGCAAATTATTGAGAAGCTGCCATCTATGCTAATCATGACGGTGTTACTCGTTTGTTTTTGTGCCGGCATTGCCTTTGTGGTTTCGAAACTTACTGGAGTGGATTATCCAACAGTGCTTACCGGCAGTATCCCCGGCGGGCTTTCGCAAATGATTATATTTGCAGAAGAAATGAAAGGAATCGACATTACCACAGTGACCTTTTTACAAGTGGCCCGATTGATGATGATTATTTTCTTCGTTCCGTTTCTCGTTTTCGGACCGTTGTTTAACCATTCACCTATTCAAAATGCTTCAAATCTGGCTGACAAGGCGGCGCAATACTATGCTCCACTTTTTCCAAATATCCTATTGTTTGCCTTCATTTGTGTATTTTGCGCATTTCTTGCCAAAAAATTAAGATTTCCAACTCCGTTTATGTTAGGTCCAATCGCTGGAACGGCGATCGCTGTTATTTTCGGGCTTTATGGTCCGGCCCTATCACAGCCTATCTTAGACGTTTCTCAATTCATGATTGGCGGTTACATCGGGTTATTATTGAAGCCGGAAAAACTGGAACACAAGGCCAAAATCATTTCCCTTGCGCTGCTGAGCGGTTTGTTCATGATCGCAGGTTCTGTCGGTTTAGGATTGCTGCTTGTTCGTTTTTATCCCATGACACCCTCCACTAGTTTATTAAGCCTGGCGCCTGGCGGAATGGATCAGATGGCGATCCTTGCCCACGAAGTCCACGCCGATTTATCGATGGTGACTGGGTTCCAAATATTCCGGCTCTTCTTTATCTATTTTGCCGTCCCTCCATTGCTGCGGTTGTTTTTTAAGATTGGCAAAAACAAAACGAGGAAGGCAGCTTGAGACTGCCTTCCTCGTTTTGTGATTTAGATTTTGGGATGAAGTATTTCATCGATGATTCCGTATGATTTTGCTTCCTCCGCACTCATAAAGAAGTCCCGCTCGGTATCATTTGCTACCTTTTCCACCGGCTGTCCGGTCCGTTCGGAAATGATTTGATTAATGTGTTCTTTTAACTTTAAAATCCGCCGTGCGGAAATTTCAATCTCCGTTGCCTGCCCTCTTGCACCGCCCAATGGCTGATGAATCATAATTTCGCTATTTGGCAGGGCATACCGTTTTCCCTTTGTCCCCGCAAGCAGTAACATCGCTCCGAAAGATGCCGCCATGCCGGTGCAGATCGTCCGGATATCGGGCTTAATGTATTGCATCGTATCGTAAATGGCGAAGCCCGCTGAAGTGGAGCCGCCGGGGCTATTTATATAGAGTGAGATTTCTTTATCCGGTGCATCTGCTGCTAAAAATAATAATTGAGCGACCACACTATTCGCCGTATGGTCATTTATTTCATCACCAATGATTATAATTCGGTCCTTTAGGAGCCGAGAGTATATATCATAGGAACGTTCCCCGCGGTTAGATTGTTCAATCACATATGGAATGGTACTCATTTCATATCCTCCTTAAAGCGATTAATTGGCTATGCTGCCATACAGAGAGTGCTTGAAGGAGAAGTTGATTGAATTCGCTGTAATTTCCTTGAAAGCGACTTTGGAACGCCAACCATATTTGATATTGTTGGTATGGATTCAATCAGAACGGCTGGGTCTTGATTTTTCAACGATTCATAAAAAATATCCGCGAGCCGTTCTTTTTCTTCCTCATCCCAAAATGATTCGACTGAAAAGGTTTGATCCTCTTTATCCATGCGCTTTTTTACCCGGTGCAGACTGGCTTTTATCGCCGTTTCTGTCGTGTGTAACAAATCTGCTATTTCCTTTACTTGATACTGAAAGGCTTCTTTTAACATGAAAATCACGGCTTGTTTTGGGGTACATTCTTTCAGCAGCTGGTCAACGGCATGGGTCATATCATCAAGTTGATTGGTTACCTCATGAATGGGGTGCACAACATCCGATGCAATGGTCTCCTTTTTTCTTTTTCGCAAAAGATCAATCCATTGATGATACGCAATTTTATTTAACAACGCCATACTCATCTGCTGCTGATGATATTTTAAGGCCTTTAAAAAGGTATCCTGGGCGATATCGTCTCCATCCCAAGTGTTTTGCGTGAGAAAACGGCAATATCGTTGAAGTTTTGGATAAAATTCGAGCCAGAGCTGATCATCTTGCTGTAAACTTTTAGCGCTATCTGTGCTTAGCTTATGTGACACATGTTTTCACTCCTTCTGCACTCTCTAGCCTTTAAACGGTTCATGAGGGATAAAAAGATACGGGGGCACAAAATTTTTTAAATAGTATATGTCTATTCACATAAAACGACGGATAGAAATTTGCTTATCTTTATTATTATCATAAAGCTTTTCAACCATTTCTTCCTGTACAGCCTCCTCAAGGCTAATTTTCCTTTTTTTGATTGTGATGGTAAAGAATAAAATATTAATGGTCATTTTCTCCCCTCCTTTTTACTCGAACTAAATTTTATTTGATTCCATCTTGTTTTAATTTAATTTCAAAATATAAAACGACTAGTCAGTTTATTTTATTATATTTTTTCTATTTAAAAATTGTCAATTACTTTTGCCTATATTGGCAAAAAAAATAAAAAAAAGGCAAGCTGTTTGCCCGCCAATGTGCCTGCTATGCTTTTACTTTTTCCAAAAATAATTCCTTCATCTCCGTTAAAACTTCACGGTATGGGTAATCGTAATAGATCGTTTGGATTGTCACGCCATCAATCATCGACCAGAATAGATTGGCTGTCAGGTCAGGGTTTTCTTGGGGATTGAATTCCCCTGTTTTCTGGCCTTCTTTAATAATTTCGGCAAAGAGCTGGACAAAATATTGATGTCTCCTGGCCGTTAATTTTTCCATAAGCTCCGTATCTCGCGCTGCATAGAATTTAAATTCATTATGAACAATGATTTTATTTCTGTGTTCAATATTGGAAACATCTTGAGATAAGTAAACGTCAAATAAATAATTTATTTTATCACTTGCACTTTCGTATGTTGACAGATCTTTCGTTAGTAGTTCAAATGATTCCTGTGTATCAGAGGACATTAATTCTAAATATATGTCGTCTTTACTTTTAAAATAATTATAAATGGCTCCCTTACTGATCCTAGAATGCTCAACGATATCATCGATGGTCGCCGCTTGAAAACCTTTTTTAGCGAAACAAGCCAGGGCACTCGACAAGATCTCCTTCTTTTTCTTTTCTTTATATGAATCTGAAACGATTGGCGGCATAGTTAACCTCCGTTCATGAATAAAAATGCCTCAAATAAATTAAAACATATTTCAATCCTTTAAAACATAGAAAGAAATTAAAAATATTTTATGTTTACATAATATTATTATGATCATTTACGTGTTTAAAAGTTTGGAAGTGTTTTCATGAAAAAATGGAGAATTTTGTAGAAAAATAATGGTGGACTATTTCAAGAAGCCTGATATAATCTCATATAGAATACATTATTACTTAAAAGGTGGGCACTATGGGGAACACTTGCAGATATGTTGTCAACGCACTTGGAAAAGGTGGAGAAACATATTATACGCATTGTAAAGATAAACATGAATTACAAAAATGGATTCAAACCAATCGTGAAAAATTAATCATGGATGAATTAATGATCACAGATAAAAATCAAAGTTTATTTACCAAATTATTTGGCCTAAAAAAATTATTTTAACAATGAGACGCTATTCCTTTAGGAATAGCGTCATTATTTTGGTCATTTACTAGATTTAAAGAAAAAAATGTAATGGCAGTCCCGCGCCATTACATTTTTTTATTTTACTCTTCTAATTCTCTTAACTTCTTTCGTAATTCGATCATCACGGCTCTGGGGTTTTCTATTTCAAAAATGACATATTTGTATTTACCATAGCCCTCTAATTCCAAGTGGATTAAGGGAACCTGGTGTTCACTTGATAGAAAATACCATTCGTTTCCAAATTTAAAGCTTCCTTCATAAATATTAAGTGGGGCAATCGAAGTGCCAGGCATGCGAAGCATCCACATCGGCGGTTCAAATTCATCAATATAGACCCTTTTTATTGCCTTGTATGGAATTTTCAATTGCCACTTAAGGGCAAACACACTCAGTACTCCCGTTAATTTAAGGACAAACTCATCCTTGTTAAAGTGCACTTTCCTTCCCATAAAGGTCACCTCAATCGGATTTCAACCCTACTATTATCCTATATTTTAACACCGAAAAAGAAACCCGCCATCCACCAATTGTTAAAATTTTGTAACAACTTCTATCTTGGTGCCTGACACCCTTCCTACCCTATACAACTTCTTTAACTTGGATTTGGATGAATTTTCGTTTTTGGATGTAGATAAGTCTGAGTGATAGTGCGATTCCCGCGGCAAGTAATCCGATTGTTAGTCCGATCCAATAGCCTCTTGCTCCCAGCCCGGTAAAATGAGCGAGCAGGTAACCCGCAGGCAGGCAGATGAGCCAATAGGCGATGAGTGTCATGATAAAGGCAAGATTGACGTCTTTATAGCCTCTTAATGCCGCCTGCGCCGTTGCCTGAATGGCATCCGCTATCTGAAAAAACAAGGCGAATATTAAGAAGTTTGCGGTTAGGTTGATCACCGCTATTTCATTGGAGTATAAACCTGCCACTTCATAACGGAAGGCAACAACCAGCATTCCCGTACCCGCAGCAATCAAAATGGCAAGGAGGATTCCCAGCCAGCTGTATTGCTTCGCATCTTTATAACGCTTTGCCCCTACTTCAAAACCGACGAGAACGGTCAAGGCTGTAGAAATACTAATTGGGATCATGTATAAAAATGAAACGATATTTAACGCAGATTGATAGGCAGCAATCGTAGTGACATTAAACTTACTCAACAGAATCGTCACCACTGCAAACATGCTTGTTTCGAAGAACGTCGACAGGCCCATCGGAACGCCGATCTTTAATATTTCCTTACACGTATCCCAAGAAAATTCCTTCATATCTGAAAAAATCGGGAACGAAGAAAATGGATCCTGTGTTTTTACGATAAACACCGTCATCGCCAAAATGATCCAATACGTAATCGACGTTGCATACCCGGCTCCCGCACCGCCTAGTTCCGGGAAGCCAAAACGGCCAAAGATGAAGGCATAATTCAAGAAGAAATTGATTGGTAACGACATTAGCATGATGATCATGATCACGCGTGTTTTTCCTAATGCATAAATAAAAGATCTCAACACGTTAAAAATAAATAATGGTAAAAGTCCATAACTAAGACCTGCCAAATAGTTAAAGGCGGTACGCTGAACATCTGGAGGCAGCTTCATTTTATCTAATACAGGGTCGAGAAAAAAGTATCCAAGTATAATCACAGCAAACGCAATCATCACAGAAAGATACATTCCATGCTTGACAACCGATGACACTTCATCGCTCTTTTTTTCGCCAAATCGTTGTGCGGCAATCGGTGAGATGGCAAGTAGAATACCGCTAATTCCAGTAAAAATAGGGCTCCAAATCGATGAACCGATCGCCACACCAGCTAAATCGGAGGAATTATATTTTCCAGACATAATCGTATTGAAAAATACCATCGAAAACATGCCAAGCTGTGTGATTAAAATAGGGATTAACAAGACGAAAATTTGCTTCGTCTTTTCCTTGACAGTAAAGGTTTGATTCATAAAAGTGTACTCCTTGAAAAATAAAAGTCCGAACCCTCATTATACTTCATATTTAAATAATATTCCTTAAATAAAATGAACATTCTATCAGATATTCATTCGGTCGACATTTATTACCATTCACAAAAAAGACCCTAATAACGTGATTCCAATCACCCCTTTCGACCGCCTCTTTTTTTAAAATAATTTATAGGGGAAGGGGTTAATTAAATGGAAAAACAACTAGATGATTTATCTATTTTCGAAGAGTATCGCGACCGTCAAGTGATCTTAAACTACTATCAAGATGATGATTTTTTATCGAAACGGGACGGATTTCATTTCGTTTCAATCCAATTTGCTGATGGGCAGCTTTTATTTTTTAAAAACGATGGAAATTCCACTGCGATTTCCTTACAGGAATTTCAGACAAGGGTCATTAACAGTGATTTTCAAAATTATTATGTCTGTCGGAATGGCCGTGATCGCTTAGAAATTTATTTCCCTTAAAAGGAAATAGGACCTCCCGATGGAAGTCCTATTTCTTTACGATTTTCGATGGATTATTCACCTTATATAGTACGGGCGTATCGATCATGAATTCTGGAGGCACGTCTTTTCCCTTCGCCATTTTCTTGGCAGCTGCCTTTCCGTCAAATTCCAGCAAGTCTCCCTCGGCCAGTTCGAATTTTTTTAGCGTTTTACTGTGGCTGCACCAGGCAAGCCCGAGGTCAAGTGGATTGTCCTGGACAATCTGAACATTCTCTAAGACGACAACTTCATCATTTTCTTCATTAAATGGATTGTAGACAAGGGCAAATTGCTTCACCTTAGCTGTAAAATGTACTTTCTCCGCCGGGAGTTCGAGCTTCGGAGCCTTTTGTTTCTTTGCCTTTGGCTCCTTAGAGGGGGCAGCCTTATCCGCTTTATTGGCAGGCTTTGCCGTTGTTTCAGGTTCCGATTCTTTTGCCGCAGCTTGCTTTTCATTTACAGGCTTTGTTTCAGTTGTACTTTCTTTGTCATTTAGAGTCAACAGGCTTTCTTTTCCAAAGCTTGACGACTGCATTTCTTTTAAATAGGCGGGATGAATGCAGCTAAGGCTGCCATCATGGAATTCGATCACAAGCGTGTTAAATTCTCCACTTGTTCCGTACGATTCAAATCCTTTAATGGACACCAAACGCTGAAAGCTGCGATTCTTGTACCAAAATTCCCGTTTTGCTTCCTTTGCAGACGATAGCCCCCATTCTTTGAGCTTCTCTTTGTAATGGTCGTCATCCCGAAAGGCTTCAAAGTTCCCTTTCGGCGCAATAAGTTGAGTCGACTCAGTTTGTTCCATTTGAGGCCGTAGAACCACTAATACAACACTTCCTTCCAATATGTATGATGAATTCATTATATCATTACTAGCTTAAATTGATAATTTTATCAAATCAATCCTTTAATAATAGAAGAGAAGCCGCCCTTTTCGACTTTTAAAAGCAAAAAAAAAAGACTCTGCAAGAGAGTCTTTTTCAATAATCGAAGTTTAAATTATGCTTTACGAACGTTAGAAGCTTGTGGTCCGCGTTGACCTTGTTCAACGTCAAATGTAACTGCTTGACCTTCGTCTAAAGTTTTGAAGCCTTCGCCTTGGATTGCTGAGAAATGTACGAATACATCGTCCCCTGCTTCGCGCTCGATGAATCCAAATCCTTTTTCAGCGTTAAACCATTTTACTTTACCTTGTTCCATGTGTGTTTCCTCCTGCTGTGTGCACCCGCACACAATGTGTTACTATCCTTGCTCAAATCTTCAAGACAGAAAGCATTACACTTTAACGTTCTTGCCGACTCACAAAAATAATTCTCTTTAACTATAACAGAAATCAGTCCACAAGGCAAATCCCATAAGAAGAAAGTTCGCTATTTGCTGACCTTTTGTCCATTATTTCGCGATGAAATATATAGCATCTGCTGGAACAAACCGCAAATGTAACGTTATAGCTTTTCTGAATATTCCAAAGTAAATAATTGAAAAAATTATTCTGTAGATTCCTGATTTTTGATTGTATAATATCTAAGGAATTTATTAATGAAATGGTGATAACAAGTGCGTACATATAATGAAAAAGTAAGTATCTATCATGGAATGGTGTCTACCATCGCTTTGAATCTTGCCAGTAACTTCTTCCCAATTTTCGCAATATCAATACTTGGAGCAACCAATTATCAAGTGGGCTTAATCAGTTCACTTCCGCCACTGATTGCATTGGTCACGACGATTCCGGCGGCCATTCTGTTAAATCGGCTTGAACAGCAGCGGAAAACGGTAGCAATGTCGGTTTTTTGGGCAAGAATCATGTTCTTGCTGTTAGCAGGTGTGATTTTTATCCAAACTACCTACCAGGCATGGGCTTTTTTAATCATTGTTGCCTTAATGAATATTCCGGGAACCATTTCAACGATTGGCTGGCAAACGTTCATTAGCGGGATGATCAATGAGGAACGCAGAGGGGCTTTTTTCAGTGACCGAAATCGCCTTTTAACTATCGTCGGTATGATCACGACCTTAATTATCGGGATTTTGATGAAAAAGCAGACTGAACATGCTGCTGCCTATCAATTATTATTTATAATTGCCTTTCTTTTTGGCTTATTAGAAGTTTATTTTTTACTGAAGCATAAAGAAGAACCCAAACCAAAGTCGAGCAAGGCGGAAAAGAACTCGTCAATGGATTGGTCTATTTTCCGGGATCAGGGATACAAATGGTTTCTTATTACCGCCCTTTGCTTCAATTTCTCCTGGCAAATGGCTTGGGGAATTTTCAATATTTATAATGTGAAATATGCCCACGCGACTATTTTGTGGATAAGTATTTTTTCCGTTGGTAGTCAATTGGTGCAAATTTTCTCGTTTCCATTATGGAGAAAATGGGCGGAGGACAAGTCAAATACCCTGATGCTCGTATGGGTAGCAACTGGAATGGCTACTGCTCCATTTCTAACCGTTTTGTCTACCAATCTCGTTTATCTCACTTTTGTGCAGATGACATCCGGCTTTTTTGTTTCGGGCACTACGCTTCTATTGTTCAACCTTTTGTTGGAGAAATCGCCAAAGGAAAAAAGGACCTATTGCATTACCACGTATAATGTCCTTTTATCCTTTGTGGCCTTTATCGCACCGCAAATCGGTATTTGGCTCCTAGAGGTAACCGGTATTCAAAAATCAATGGGAATCAGCTCAATTCTGAGATTCATGAGCGCCCTCGTATTCTTGCTCATGTACATCAAATTTAACAACAAGAAGAATCAAGGAATATGGGAAAATTCTTTTGAGAAATGATAAATATAAAGGAAAAAGTTTCATATTTTTATAGAAGGAGTTGATTTTTTCGAAACTGGGAGGCAGAGATGATCAGAATAAATCATCAGGTGGCAGAACCAAAGGAACTGTTTCATGAGATAACGAATAAAGAAGCTCATCCGATTATCAATCAAATGGCCGCAAATAAAAAAACGTATGAATATCAAGCGATAAGTCAATTAAAATTTGAGCTTCTATTTCGCACGAATACAATGAAAGCGGCACAAGAACTGAATAGCAGCGGCGTAAAGTTCACGACATTTCGCTATGCCTTTTGCAATAAAAAATATTGGAATCGATTAGGGAATGGCGGCTTTCTCATTAAACCAGGTGTTCAACCTTCGATTGCCATACTGGACATTATTAAAAATGGCAAGCTTTACGCCTTTGAATGCTCCACCGCCATTGCCATTGTTTTATATATTGCAGCACTTTATTCAATTGGCAGTGAGAGGTTTGATATTCTGTTTGCACGGCTTTACCTGATGGATTGGCAATTTGATGACGATCTGCCGATTCACCAAATATATGGGGATGATTTCTTACCTGGTGATGTCCTCCACTTCAATAATCCAGATTTTGACCCGAAACAGCCGTGGTGGCGGGCTGAAAATGTCATTTATTTCGGCAATGATAAATACTATGGACATGGAATCGGAATCAGAAACGCCAGCGCCATTATCGGATTCTTAAACGGGAAAAGAAAACCAAACCCCGAAAACTCAGCCTACCTCATGCAAATGATAACCCGACCATATTATCCATCATTACAATATAGTCAATATTAAAATTGGTGTCAGGCACCCTCCGTGGACAGTGTCCACGGAGGGTGCCTGACACCATTTCTCTTCTTTTCACCGTACTAATATTAAACTACAAAAACAATAAAAAACATCTACACCTTTAAACCAAAAACGATTTAAGCTGCTTCAGCTTAGAAATTGATAAAGGCGTCGGCTGGTTTTACTTTTTCATTTATCATTTTGGTGGTTTTTAACCATTGGGCGACTTTTTCCCATGTACCTGGATCTTGATAACCGAAGGGTTTGTCGTTTGCATCCATCAACGGAAGGAGAATCTCTAAGCTTTTTGTTTCGGTATCCTTTTCAAGCGGTGATGTCTGGTCCTCATGCTCCATCAATATCGCCAAGCCTTCCTCAGGATGCTCGGAGACAAATTGTTGTCCCTTTGTCACAGCAGTGAGAAACTTTTGATACACATCCTTGTTTGCTTTTAAACTCTTTTCGCTCGCTACTAACACTAATTCATAATAATCGGGAACGCCGTAATCCGCGGGGTTCAAGGTGCGGATCGGATGTCCCTCCTTTTCAAGCAATAATTTTTCATGATTGATAAAACCGCCCATTATGGCATCGGTTTTCTTGGTTGCCATAGCGGGTATTAAATCCCAGCCAACATCAACCATCTTTACCTTCTCCGCATCCCCGCCGTCAGTTTTCACCATCGTGTGAATAATCGCTTCATCTAGTGGAATGGTTGGATACCCCACCGTCTTTCCGGCTAAGTCCTTAGGAGATTGAATTGGACTATCCTTGGCAATCATTAATTGATTCAGCGGATGGCGTACAAGCGCGGCAATCGACTGAACCGGAATATCTTCTCCTCGTGCCACAAGGACTTCCGGCTGATAATTGATGGCCATATCGACCTTATCAGCCGCAACCAGTCTTAATGGATCATTTGTATCCGCTGGCATTTGAATATCAACATCCAGCCCTTGTTCTTTGAAATAGCCCTTTTCTTTCGCGGCAAATAAAAAGGAGTGCACCGCATTTGGATACCAATCGAGCATTAAACTCACCTCCTGCAAATCACCCGAGTTCGCACCGGCCGCCGTTTGGTCGGCCTCCCCTTTTCCACAAGCGCTTAAAATAAGTAACAAAAGACTGACGACAATGTAAAAACGTTTCCTCATTGATTTTTCATATCCTCTCTAGTAGCGCACTTTATTTTTCAATAGCTGTTTTTCTAATAAACGAATCAATAAAAACAGGACAATGCCCAGTAACGAAAGCAGGAAAATGGCGGCAAAAACGGCGTCTGCTTGCAAGTTCCCTGACATTCGTCTGCTGAAATAGCCTAAACCCTCACTCGCGCCCAGCCATTCTCCGATGGTTGCCCCTACAACACAATACACCACTGACATTTTTAACCCGGACAAAATCGACGGCAAAGCCATTGGCAGCTGAATTTTTTTAAAAATAACCCAGCGATTTGCCCCCATTGTCAGCAGTAATTCCCGGTATTCCCTTCCCCCCGCCTTCAGCCCATCATATGTACTAACGACGATTGGAAAAATAGCGATTAAAATGGTTACGGCGATTTTACTCCAAATCGAATAACCGAACCACATGATGAAAATCGGTGAAATCGCAATCAGCGGAATGGTCTGAGAAATGACGAGGAACGGATACAGCACTTTTTCTAATGCCCGCGAAAAATGCATCCCGACGCCAAGCAGGAGGCCACCCGTTAATGAAATTCCAAATCCAATGACAACCTCTTTAAGAGTGGCCGGTAAATGCTCCTCCAATAAGAGCTGACGGTTTTCTACAAGAGCCGCCCCAATTGCCGAGGGAGCAGGCAAGATAAAGGATGGAACCATACCTTTCCTTACCGCTAACTCCCAGGCGCTCAATATCAAGATGGATACAAGTAGAAATAATCCATAATCCCCTACCCACTTTTTCCAATTACTTTTCATTTTGAATCAGCCGCTCCAGTTCTTTTCTCAACATGATCAACTCAGATTGATAAATTATTTCCGCATTTCTTGGCCGCGGCAGGCTAACTTTAAATTCATGTAACGTTTCTTGCCCCAGCAAATAAATACGGTCACTAAGCAGAATCGCCTCCTCTAGGTCATGGGTAATAAACAGTACCGTTTTTTGTAATTCCCCCCACAGTCCAAGCAGCCAGCTGTGCATCGTTCGTTTCGTCAACGAATCGAGTGCCCCGAACGGTTCATCTAACAATAAGAGATCTTTGCCTGTCATGAGTGTCCTCAAAAAAGCAGCCCGCTGCCTCATCCCGCCGGAAAGCTCATCCGGATAGGCCTGCTCCACCGCCGCCAAGCCAAAGCGTTCCAGCCATTCGCGAATCTCAGGCATTCTTTGCTGTTTATTTTCCTTCGCTATTTCCAGCGGCAGGAAACAATTGTCTAACACCGATCTCCACGGTATAAGCAAATCCTTTTGCGGCATATATCCCACCTTGCCTAATCTGTTTCCGGGATTTTCACCATGAATCCTGATTTCCCCTGCACCAGGCTCTATCAATCCGGCAATTAATTTAAACAGCGTGCTTTTTCCTGATCCGCTCGCGCCTATAACCGAAACAAATTCGCCCGGTTTCACTTTCAATGATATTTTTTGAAAAATCGGCCTCGCGGGATCAAATGCATATGTAAGTTCGTCGATGGCTAACATAGTTGCGTCAGACAGGCCAATCCTCTCCTTCGTAAACCATATTCCAAAACATGTATTCAAAGCGGGAGGTCGTCAGGAAATGTTCTTCCAAGAGAACTAATTCGCGGGCTGACTTGCCATCTGTCAACTGATCTAATAACTCTATCAGCCAGACGGCCAACGAACCAAATTCATCTGACGTATACATTTTTATCCAATCACCATACAAAGGATGCGCGCTAGCTTGGGGGTATTTATCTGCTAGCATTTTGCTAATCTCCCAATAGCTCCACATACACGGCAGAAGTGCTGAGATTAATTCCTCAAGCGATCCGTTCTGCGCGACATTTAGCATATACCGTGTATAGGCTAAGTTGGTGGGTGTTGGTTTTGTTTCTTCCAGCTCATTACGAGTAATTCCGAATCTTGTCGCATACCCACGGTGCAATTCCATTTCGCCATGCAGTGTCTCATGAAGCAGTTTTGCAAAAACAGCCATCGTGTCGAGGTCCCTCGCCTTGACTGCCCCTAAAGCAAAAAGCTTGGAATAATCGATTAAAAACACATAATCCTGTTTCATATAACGGATGAATGATTCCACAGGCAGGTCGCCCGTGCCGATTCCGTCCACAAAAGGATGGAGATGGGTCTGTTCCCATATTTCTTTTACGCTTTCATAAAGTTGCTGTGAAAATTTCATTTTAATCCCCCATTTCATGCTTTAGTTTTTAAAAGACTGTCCCGCTAAGGTCCAGACTTTCTTTCTTAAGAAAACAGTTAATATCACAAATCCGAGCAGTGCCCCGGCAAATGAGCTAAAAATAAATAATGGAATAAATCCAAATAAGGTTGCTTCTTTACCGAGCAACAGGGTTGCCAGTGGATAACAAAGAATCGCACCGATAATCCCCGTTCCAATTACTTCCCCAATAAAGGCTAAATAGATTTTTCTAGTTTTGTAAAATAACAGGGATGCGAGCAAAGCACCCGCCATACTACCGGGAAAGGCAAAAACGGAACCCGTTCCCATGAGATTTCTTAACAAAGAGATACAAAAGGCCTGTGCTACGGCGTAATAGGGGCCTAAAAGAACCGCTGATAAAACGTTCAAAAAATGCTGCATCGGAAAAACCTTGGTAAATCCAATCGGAATCGCTACTAGGTTACTAGATAGGGTGCCGATCGCAATCATCATCGCTGTCAGTGTCAATTTATACGTTTTGTTCATTTCTTTTTGCCTCCTCGATTGTATTTTTTAATGCCATGGCTGCTGCTATAGGCGAATCTGCCTGACTTATGGCGGTAATCACCGAAACTCCATCTGCCCCTGCCTCAATAACAGGACTGGCATTTTCAGCGATGATGCCGCCGATTCCAACGATCGGTACGGTGATTCCATTTTTTCTCAGAGTTTCTATCAGGCTGGTTCCTTTCGATGGCTTTGCATCTTCCTTAGTTCTCGTTGGATAAATTGGTCCGATTCCAAAATAATCTGCCCCATCCCTATGTGCCGTCATCGCTTCTTCTGTCGTATGGACGGATACCCCGAGGATTTTGCCGCCAATCTTTTCCCTCACTGCTTTCACCGGCTCATCCTCCTGCCCAATATGAACACCGTCTGCCCCAATCTCGAGTGCGAGCTCGATATCATCATTGACAATGAAGGGAATCTGGTTCTCCTGACAAATCGCTTGAAGTTCTTTTGCCAGGGTATATTTTGCGGAATCTGTTAAGGCTCCTTTTCCCTTTTCACGGAATTGAAATAGGGTGATCCCGCCTGCAATTGCTTCTTCTAAGACCTCCTTTGGGTCCTTCAAACAATTCGGACTGCCCATAATAAAATAAACGCTTAATTCGTCTTTTAAATGAATCATAGCCTAGCCATCTCCTTTCCCCTCTTTTGAAAGGCCCAGTGGTTCGTCGGACCATGACCGTGGCCGATGGCAATACCATCTTCAATCGCTGCTTGAATGAAATCCTTTGCAGTTAAAACGGCATTATAGATGGTGGAGCCTTTCGCTAATTCCGCCGTTATAACCGCAGAGAAGGTACATCCCGTTCCATGTGTATTTTTTGTCTGAATGCGCTTACTTGTAAAGTAGTGGAATTCGTTCCCGTCAAATAATAAATCGGTAGATTCAGATTCATTCTCATCATGACCGCCCTTGATCACGACATTTTTTGCACCTAACTCGCAAAGTTTTACAGCGGCTTCCCGTTTATCCAGGGGGGATCGAATGGACATCCCTGTCAAAACCTCTGCTTCCGGAATATTCGGTGTAATCACTGCAGCAAGGGGTAGTAAATGGTTTTTCATAGCCGAAACCGCCTCTTCCTGTAATAGAGAGGCTCCGCCTTTCGCAATCATCACAGGGTCGACCACCACGTTGTTCCAATGATAGTTTTTGAGATTCATTGAAACGGCTTCAATGATTTCTGCACTAAAAAGCATGCCCGTTTTTACTGCATCCGTTCCGATATCGTCTCCAATTGCTTGAATTTGTTCGACAACTGCTTTTGCCGTCATCGGATAGACTGCGTGAACCCCTAATGTATTTTGCGCCGTAACAGCCGTTAATGCAGACATACCGAAAACCTCTAATTCCTGAAACGTTTTCAAATCAGCCTGAATTCCTGCACCGCCGCCACTATCTGAACCCGCAATGGTTAATGCCCTTTTCATCCTACAATCCTCCGTTCCATTTTTTAAAAGAAGCATGTACATCCAATTCCTCAGGGGAAACCAACGATAATTGATTTAAAAATTCTATTTGAAAGCTGCCCGGCCCGAGCTCGGCTGTTTGATTCGCAGCCTTTTCTGCTGCAACACCATAACAGGTTAATGCAGCGACCGAAGCTTGGATGAGATCCTTTTCCACTCCGGCAAATGCACCAATCACCGAAGTTAACAGGCAGCCTGTACCGGTTACTTTTGTCAAAATCGGATGTCCATTTGAGATGATATACGTTGTTGTTCCGTCAGTAACGACATCCTCCTTTCCAGTTATGACAACCACACACTGTAAAATTTCAGCAGCTTGGATGGCAAGCTCTGTAATATTCCCTTTAGCCATTCCTCCATCAACGCCCTTTATCTCCCACTTTTCACCTACGACATTGGCGATTTCGGCTGCATTTCCTCTAATTACGGCGACCTTGACTTCCTTCATCACACGGTGCGCCGTTTCCGTTCGGTACGGAGTTGCACCAGCTCCAACTGGGTCAAAAATTACTGGAACCCCATGCACATTGGCTGCTTTACCGGCTGCGATCATCGCCTCGACCGTTTGCGCGTTTAATGTGCCAATATTCAGAACTAGTGAACTCGCAATCTTCGCCATATCAGCTGCCTCTTCGATTGCATTCGCCATGACCGGTGAAGCGCCAAGGGCAAGCAATCCATTGGCTGTGAAATTCGTTACCACGACATTCGTGATATTATGGACAAGCGGGTTCACCTCTCTAACTTTTTCTAATATTTGACCAAGTCTGTTGTTCTCCAAATCCCATCGCTCCTATTCTTTTTAAACATAAAAAAACCAGATCCATAATAGGACCTGGTTAGTTAGAAAGAGATAAAATATAGATTTCACTCGACTACTTTCCTACGCTGGTATTACCCAGATCAGGTCCGAAGGGTTAAAAACGTTATCGTTTTCTCTCAGCCTGATTAACAGGGCACCCCTAGTAGATAAATCGCTTATTAAATTATGTTCATAGTAACTCTAATTACCATCGAAGTAAAGAAAATTGTTCCAGTTTATTTAACTTTCTACTCTTTACCGCCACTTGCCAATTCCATCAGTTCTTTAAGCTCATTGGTAAAACCCTTTATAGCCCGGTCGCCAAGGACCGTTACGGGAACTCCGAGGAAGCCGTATTTCTCTACTTCCTTTTGATAAGCTGGGCTGTCAGCAACATTCCTTACTTCAAAAGCAATCCCTTCGTTGGTAAGTACCTGTTTAACCATCATACATTCAATACAATCATTCGTGGTATAGACGATAATCTGCTCGTTCTTCATATGTAGTTCCTCCTTTGTTCTGTTTTTACAAAAACTCCGTTTATTCTTGATTTCCCGTCAAAAAACCTCGAGAAATGTCTGTTCATGCGCTTTCCCAAGGAATATTTCCTAACATTAAACACCAAATTCACTAATTGGTAAACCTCGATTATAAAATGGACAGCCCATTTCTACCATTATCGTTATATTCGTTTATGCTTGTCCATTATTTTAGCATAATATATTTCTTGTTATAAACCTAAGGAAAAAAATAACCAATTAAAATACATGACTCTTTTATAGAAAAGCCAAGGCTTCCAACAGCCTCGGCTTAAAGTTTTTGCTTATCAACTTAAAGTGCATCAATAGATTAGTTATGGTGCCTGACACCGTTTTACTATTTTTTCCATATAAGTCAGGATTTCTTTTTGGGTGTCGGGGCGGCTGAGGGCGAGGTCGAGGGTTGCTTTGATGTAGCCGATTTTGTCGCCGATGTCGTAGCGGGTTCCGTTGAAGGTGCAGGCAAGGACGGCCTGCATTTTATTTAGCTCGTTTATGGCATCAGTTAGTTGTAATTCGTTACCCTGTCCAAATGGAAGCCGCTCCAAGATTGTAAAAATCTCTGGGTTTAAAATATAGCGCCCCATGACGGCTAATGTTGACGGGGCTTCTTCCGGTTTTGGTTTTTCTATTAATGATTCAATTGAATAGATATTCGGCTCCCTCATCACACCTTTTGGCTTAATGATGCCATATTTATTCACATCCAATTTCGGAACGTTCTGAATGGCGACGATCGAATTATTATAATACTCAAATACATTCATCAGCTGCTTCAAGCAGGGAACATCCGATATCACCATATCATCGCCAAGCATAACCGCAAATGGTTCATTGCCAACAATATTTTTAGCACAAAGAATGGCATCGCCAAGTCCATTAGGTTCCTTTTGGCGGACATAATAAACTTTCGCTAAACTGGATATTTGTTGAATTTTCTCTAGGTCCACTATTTTATTCTTTTTAAATAGAGTATCCTCGAGCTCATAGGATTTATCGAAGTGATCCTCGATTGACCGCTTTCCCCTGCCGGTTATGATAATGATTTCCTCAATCCCCGACGCTACAGCCTCTTCGACAATATATTGAATGGTTGGTTTATCAACAATTGGAATCATTTCCTTTGGCACTGCTTTCGTTGCAGGTAAAAAACGAGTCCCGAGGCCTGCAGCTGGAATAATGGCCTTTCGGATTTTCATAAAATACCTCCCTTCAAGTTAATTTTCATTAGCATGGAATGGCTGGTATACCTTTTTTAAAAATCTTTCCATCAATTTCGGCAGAATCGTTTTGCGTCTCGTTACCAACGTAGTAACAATTGCCTTTTTCTCCTCACGCGAAACCATCCAGTCATCAGGGATAAGCGAGACAATTTCCTCCATTAAAAGAATCGGCATCGTTTGAATCAACTTAAGGTGGTCAGTAAATCTTTGCTCATTATCAATAAACCCCGCCATTAATTGGTGTGTCGCGCTTTTCAACACTTCCACCGGCAAATTTTCTAAATCAGCATGCAGCCAATTATAGGTTCCGAAAATCTCGGCTTGATCAATCATCCATAACTGATACTCATCGCTCTCTCTTTCTCGCAAAAGAATATTTTTGCGGGTACGGTCCCGATTACACAACCAATAATCCAGCATAACGATTCCTGCTAGGGTCTGATGATTAACAATATTGGCTACTTCGGAAACTTGATGACCGTTAAGGCAATCAGGAATGTACAATGAGGCGAATTGATACCGGGTTGATTGTACTTTGGCAAGCTCAGGAACTAGCGAAGTAAATTCCTCGGAGATATCCACTATCCTGGCAAATGGTACTGGTAGTCCCAAGTATCGTGCCAAGCAATAGCCCACCCATTCATTGGGCAATGTTTTTTCAAAGCCAGGCTGAAAAAATTTAACCACATAGTCCTTGCCATCATTAAAAGTGATTAAATGAGCATTTGATTTGCCTTCCAGTTTTTTTTGATAGGCAACGGGTGTCATCATGTTGCATCCACCTCGCCAGCCGCACCATTATTCAGGTGGATGATATTTTTTATCAAATCAATATAATCATTCGCCACAGCTTGAATGGAAAAATATTGCTGCACACGGTCGATGGCTGCCTGTGACATTTGTTGATGTTTGACGGGATCATCAAGGATTTCATATAACTGCTTGACCGCATCCTCGACATTTTGTCCTCGGTAAAGCAGCCCCGTCTCACCCTCTTCAACCAATTCAGTTACTGGCATCATTCTGGAAGCCACAACAGGCACACCGCAGATCATCGATTCAATAAAAGTATTTCCAAATGATTCAGATTTGGTTGTCGCAAGTGTGCAGCCTCCGGATTGGCGGATTTTCGCATATACATGCGGCATTTGCTGGTAGGGGATAACCGGAAACCATTTGATGATGTCAGTGAGTCCTTCCTCTTGCCAGGCGGCTTTAAATTCTTCGCGCTGGACACTTTGAGCTCCGCCAATAATCCATATTTCAATATCGCTGCGTTCACTTTTCATCACTTTTGCCACTTCAAGCAGCATCGGCCAGTTTTTACGTTTGTCCAATCTACCGATCCAGCCAATTATTTTTTTACCTTTCGGCAGTGTTGGAGCACTGTCGAAATCGATTTCCTCGGTGGATAGCGAACGGAAAAAAGTGGTATCCACCCCGTTGTAGATGACATGGATGGGAATATCATTTGTCAAAATAGACACCAATCGTTTTTGATACTGTGAAGGAACAACGATTAATTCTGGCCGTATTCCTTTAAATGACTTAAGGTGGGGCATGAGCTTAATCAGCTCTGGGGTCCTTGCTTCGACAATAACCGGACCCTTATACTTGGCTTTTCGGATCCATTTATAGGCTGCACCTGTGTCGACCACAATGATGGCGTCATATGCGTTTTTTTTGATAATGGTAATAATCTCTTGCTCATCCTTTGTTAAATATACTTGTGCGACATCCTGCATAATATGAAGTCCGCCGTGATCTGTCGTATATAAAAATTCAGTTTCTATACCATGCTGTTTAAAATAAATCGAGCGGTTTCTCCATCCGGCATTTACCCCGCCAACAGTGAGGAGCCGCCAGATTACTAATACCTTCATTTAGCTTTCTCCTTAATTTTTTTGGGGCCTCCTCTTTTTTTATTAGCCATGCATAGTCTTCTGCTATTTCAATTAACTATGACGGCGTTTCCTGTTCTTATGACCGCCTCTATCAGCATGGCCGCGGTATTTTTCTCCTTCAAAACGTTTTCTGTCATGGTGTTTATCATGGTCGTGGCGGCTTTCTCCAGAGTATCGCTTACCTTCCTTACGATATTTATCCCAATCTTTGTCACGTTTCCGATTCCATTCAGGGTTTAGTGCTTTCTCGCGGGAATCCCAGTACTTATCAATTTTTTCCATGACAGCATCCGGATCTTTTCCACGTGCAAGCATAGTTTTGACCCATTCTTCTTTAAATACCTTGTGGACCAAGCCCTGCAGCTGAAGCACATATTTTTCTTCATCTTCTGTTGTTAACAATTGTTGACTCAAATTCTTTAATGCTTTTTTATCAGGTTTTTCCGGTAGTAATAGTTGGGTGATTTGCTGTGAAATCTCTTCCATTCGGATATAGTGGAGCCATTCCGCATAAACTTCGGGAGCCATTTCTTGAACGTACGATAAAAAGATTGCTTTATTTTCTTCCCCTAGTGAAGTTAGTAATTTCCGCGGATACGGATAAACACGGTCACGCCAAACGGTTCTCGCTACATCAATTACCTTCAGGCTGCCATCTGGCTGCAGGTAAATTTGCCGTTTGTGATGGTCAATCCGCTCATAACCAATCTTTTTAAATGTAATTAGCATCTCTAGTAATTTGGCAGAAAGTGCTTCCGTAAGTGGCTGCGATTGTAAATATTCGCGAATATCCACCCCTCTAACAATATCCATCGCGATATAAAGCGGACCTTTTGCATGTATTTTAGGAAATAGATTGGTTTCCTGACCAAGCGATAGGGCATAGTGTTCGCGTTCGCAATCCTCTTCATTGCCGAATACTTTCACACAAACATCCTCAGAAACCTGGAAGACCGCCCCTTGCCGCCCCTTCCCTAGCATGACTAATGGTGAGTTGTTCACCACTTCTACATCCGCATTCACTACATTTTGAACTTTAATTTCTTTTAACCAGTTATTTAATTGTTTACTATCCACATTTCTCCTCCTTGCATGGTATAAAAATTTTAACGCAGTCGCTTACAGATGTTTTGCCTGTGGCGAACCTCCTTTTATCTTTTATTCCCTGCCAGCTTGATTTTGTGAAGCTTGTCTAACAAAATGGGTTTCTAAAACTGCATAAATAAAAAGTCAAAGCTTTGTTGCCTAATATAGTTAATTCAAATAGGAGGGAAAATGTTAAGGCAAGAGTCTAAAAAAACAAAAAATGGACAAAAGAAACAGCCAAAAAAACCCCTGCAAATCAGCGGAGGTTCAGACGGGTTAACATAATATAATTATATAATTTTGGTGCCTGACACCTATCTCATCATTGCCCCTGTGAGAAAGGTTAAAAATACGTGGGTGCCGAGTTTTACGGTTGGCTGGACGGCGGTGTCTTTTTGCGGGTCGAGGCAGACGATGTCCATTGCGCCCACTTTGGGGTGTTTGGCAGCTGTTAGTACTCCTTCCAGCAGTTCTGCTGTTGTCATGCCTCCCGGTGTTGATGCCGGTACCCCCGGTGCATAGGCAATATCGAGTACATCCATATCAACGGTTAAATAAATCGTATCCACCCTTGCCGACAATTCTTCTAAACTGCGGCGGACTGTTTCTTCTATGCCTGCCCGCCTTGCATTGCGAAGCGTAATATAGTTGACGCCTTTTTCATCAGCATACTGCTTTAAATCCTTCGTATTGAAAAACCCATGTAAACCAATGTTGTACATATCGGATCCTTTGACAACTCCGCTTTCAATCAGGTTCCGCATTGGTGTACCGTTAGATGGTCCATTATCCGACAGATCCCGTAAATCAAAATGGGTATCAAACTGGATAATCCCAATTTTCTCGTCTGGTCGTGCCTGATGCATCCCTTTAATCATCATCGCTGTAATCGAGTGATCGCCGCCAATGGCACACACTTTTGACTCCGGGAAGTGGCCGCGGAGTGCCGCTGAAGCTTGAATAATATTGTCATGGCAGCGGCGGATATCCGTGACGTGCATCGGCACGTCACCTGCATCGATCGCTTTCCTTGACGATAAATCCACATCCTCATCTAAATTGTACGTAGTAAACCCCTTCCAAGCACGGCGGAAGGCGTCGGGAAATTCCGAAGCGCCAGATGCACTAATAGATGAACGGGAAAGCGGGACGCCGACCATGACAAAGTCGGCATCCTTGCTTTTTTCTGCATCAGATTCGTCAGTTAGCGGCTGAATCCATTCGTGGACCTTGGAAATTACCGCCCCGCCCTCAGGCCTTATCCATGTAAAAGCTGGCGGAATCAATTTAGGATAGAGAAAGCTCTTCATTAACTAACTGACCTCCTCTAACAACTACCCGGCCATTTTTCACCACTGTATCGGTATGGTTAACCCCATAAGAGTATTGAAGCTTCATATAATTCTCGATGTTAAAAATCGTCACATCGCCTTTTTTTCCAACTTCTAAACTGCCAATTTCATGGCCGCGATTAATCGCATGGGCCGCATTGATTGTAGTGGCTGTAATCACTTCAGCCGGCATCATCCCCATTTTTAGACAACCAAGATTCATAATAAATGGCAGGGAAACGGTTGGTGACGAGCCAGGGTTACAATCAGTAGACAGGGCAACAGGCACCCCTAAATCGACCATTTTCCGGCCATTTGCCGACTCTGCCATTAAAAAGTAAGCTGTTCCCGGAAGCAATACTCCGACCACTCCCTTTTCGGCCATCGCCTTCATTCCTTTTTCCGACGCCTTAAGTAAATGGTCTGCAGAAATGGCGCCTACTTCCGCTGCAAGCTCTGCGCCTTCGTATGGCTCAATCTCGTCAGCGTGAATCTTTGGAATTAATCCATGACGCTTTCCTGCTTCCAAAATCACCCTTGACTGCTCCGGTGTAAACACGCCATGCTCACAAAATACATCATTAAAATCCGCAAGGCCAAGCTCCGCCACCTTGGGAATCATTTCTTCCACGAGCACGCGTACGAACTCGTCGGGATTTTCTTTATATTCCTTTGGCACCGCATGTGCCCCCATAAAGGTAGAAACCACATCAATGACATGCATTTCATTTAACTGCTTCGCAACTTCAAGCTGCTTCAGTTCGGTTTCCCATTCCATTCCGTAGCCGCTTTTTGCTTCAACCGTTGTGACTCCGTGGCGCAGAAACTGATTTAACCGCCCAAAGCTTGCTTGAAAAAGTTCTTCATGTGTCGCAGCCTGAGTCGCCCTTGTTGTTGCATGGATGCCCCCGCCCGCGTTCATGATTTCCATGTACGTTGCACCCTGGAGACGCATATTGAATTCATTTTCCCTGCTTCCGGCGAACACTACATGTGTATGGGGATCAACAAGACCTGGCGTCACAAGCTTGCCGCTTGCATCCACCACTTCTGCTTCACCAAGACGATCAGCATATTTTTCGAACAGTTCTTCATCCTTACCGACTGCCTGAATCACACCGTCCTCAATCCACACACTGCCGTCCTCAATAATTCCTAGCTCAGACATCGCTTCCCTTACAAGGGGAGCGTGCGAACTCCCCTGTAAGGTAACGAGCTGAGAAGCATTTCTGATAAAAATGGCTTTACTCAATTCCAACATCCTCTCAGTCTATTAATCTTGTTGCAACATTGGCATGTGGATGCCTTTTTCTTTCGCTGTCTTAATGGCAAGTTCATAACCTGCATCCGCATGACGGACGACGCCCATACCAGGGTCTGTTGTTAACACGCGCTGCAAGCGGACTTCTGCATCCTTCGTGCCATCCGCAACAATAACCATTCCTGAATGCTGGGAATAACCCATGCCAACACCACCGCCATGATGAAGCGAAATCCAGCTTGCCCCGCCAACAGCATTGATCATTGCATTTAAGATTGGCCAGTCAGAAACCGCATCACTGCCGTCCTTCATCGCTTCTGTTTCACGATTAGGAGAAGCGACAGAACCTGCATCTAAGTGGTCACGGCCAATCACGATTGGTGCAGAAACTTCACCAGACGCAACCATATCATTAATCACTTTACCGAAGCGGGCACGATCGCCATAACCCAACCAGCAAATCCGGGCAGGAAGTCCTTGGAAAGCAATTCTTTCCTGCGCCATTCTAACCCACTTGCACAGATGCTCATCATCTTTAAACTCGCGAAGTAAGGCTTCGTCAATTTTTCGAATATCTTCCGGATCACCGGATAGTGCTGCCCAGCGGAACGGGCCTTTACCTTCGCAGAACAATGGACGAATATAAGCTGGAACAAATCCAGGGAAATCAAAGGCATTTTCCACGCCCTCATCCTTTGCTACTTGGCGGATGTTGTTACCGTAATCAAAGGTAACGGCTCCTTTTTCTTGCATTTTAAGCATAGCTTTCACATGTGTTGCCATACTTTGTTTAGAAAGCCCAACATACTTTGTTGGATCTGCTTTCCTTAATACAGCAGCCTCCTCTAAAGAATAGCCAACCGGAACATAGCCGTTAAGCGGATCGTGGGCAGATGTTTGGTCTGTTAACACATCCGGGTTGAACCCTTTTTCAATCATTAATGGTAAAATTTCTGCCGCATTTCCAAGTAAACCAATCGAAAGTGCTTTACCGGCAGTCTTCGCTTCATGAGCCAATCTTAATGCTTCCTCAAGGTCCTTTGTTTTCACATCAAGGTATCTCGTTTCAATCCGGCGGTCAATTCTCGTTTCATCTACTTCGATAGCGATACAGACACCATCATTCATCGTGACGGCCAGTGGCTGTGCACCGCCCATGCCTCCAAGACCTGCCGTTAATGTGATCGTATGTTTTAGGGAACCTCCATAATCCTGACGAGCAAGCTCAGCGAATGTTTCATACGTGCCTTGAACAATTCCTTGGCTGCCGATATAAATCCAGCTCCCGGCTGTCATTTGGCCGTACATCATCAACCCTTTTTTATCAAGCTCATGGAAATGCTCCCAATTCGCCCATGCAGGGACAAGGTTGGAGTTCGCCAATAATACGCGAGGCGCATCTTTGTGTGATTTCCAGACAACAACCGGCTTCCCGGATTGGATTAACAATGTCTCATCCTCTTCTAACTCTAAAAGCGTTTTCACAATCGCGTCATAAGATTCCCAGTTTCGCGCAGCCTTCCCGATTCCACCGTAAACCACTAAATCCTCGGGTCTTTCCGCAACCTCTTGGTCAAGATTGTTCATCAACATACGTAAAGCCGCCTCTTGAATCCAGCCCTTTGCATGCAATTCCGTTCCTTTATAGTTCTTAATGATCCGCTTATTCGTTGTCTTCGTTTCCATTGATTTCACTCCCTATTTATGATTCTACTACTATTATAAAAATCCAATTTTCTGAAAAATACGGATGAATAATTAGAAAGAGGATAATTTTTCTATGTAGAAGAACATTTTTTCTAGGACTAATCACCAATAAACGATAATATTTTTATAAAATGATAATTTTTATAGAAATTAAGGAAACTGTTTCACTAAACAGTTCCCTTCTCATTTATCATCCAATCCGGTTTTTGCATGCGGAAATCACGGGGAGACATCCCGATTAGTTCCCGAAACATTCTGCTAAAATAATTGGCATTTTGATAACCTGATAAAATGGAAATCTCTTTAATCGGCTTTCTTGTTTCAATCAATAATCGCTTTGCTTCTTTCATTCGTATGCCGGCCAAGAGTTCGGTGAAACTATATCCGGTTTTCGTTATTAGCAGATGACTGAAGTAAGCGGGATTTCGGTCCACATACTGCGCCACATCTTCGAGCCTAAGACTGCTTTTGGAAAAATTAGCCTTCATATACGACATTCCGAGCTCAATTGGATCTTGTTTCATTTGCTGCATAGAGTTTTCTGCACCAACAAATATTTTTTGAATAAATAAAATAAGATTTTGTACGGTTCGATACAGAACGGTATCATATAAGATTGAGTTAAAAATCGTTCGATAATCCTGTTCAAGGCTGGGGTCATCATTCAGCTTATATGTCTTCATAAATCTTCTGACCTGAGCCAATATGCTCGTTAACCTGATTCTGACTAAGCCTGGATCCGGATAGGGATGCTGTAATTGAAGAAATTCATCATATAGCCACTTTTTAATTTTTTCGATGTTTAGATTTGCAAGAATATCGACCCACTCTCTTTGTTCCGGTGGAGTCAGAAAGGGATCGATATGCCCCCAATTAGGTGAATATTCGAATTCGACTACTTGCCGGTACCCTTTGTAGTAGGTGAACTCCAGCATTTTCCGCGTTTGCAGGTATTCCTGGTTCAGTGTCATTGCCGCCGAATTCCCTTTGTGGACAACAATCGCCAAGTGCTCAGAAAATTCTTCTTCCCATTTTCTCATCGCTTTCTGACATTGTTCCGTCATATTGTGACAAGCCCCATTGAATAATAACACGACCATATCACTTAAGGCGAAAACACCCCTGCTGTCAGTAAACGGATATTCCATGATAAACGAATAGAGTGTTGGCAGCATGCCGATACTTTCTGTCTGAAAAGCAGCTATTTTAACATTTCCAGATGTAGCTTCCTGCGGGAGGAATAATGCCTCATATGAAATATCTTTATGTGAATGTGGATGGTGCATACCAGTTGTATGAAATTTCGTGTCCAGTCTTCTTAAAGCCTTTTGAAAGGCCGATTTAACCTTTGTTGACGAAAATGGTTTGATCATTAAATCCAATGCCTGCATATCAATTGCCAGGCGTGCTTTTTCAAAGGTGGCTTCTGCACTTGTTAAAAGTAAGACAGGATCATAGATCTGCATGAGGTCGCGGAAGCCTGCCCACTCATCCTTACTGATCATGTCCAGCTCCAATAGAACAATGTCGGGGGGTTCATTTTCAAATAAAACAATAAATTCCTTGTAGTTCGATGCTAAAAAAATATCCGAAACGGGAATTGATGATGTTTTTAATAACCATTTTAACCCTTCCCGCTCATTCAGATCCCGATCGGCGATCAGCCACTTTCCTTCCATAAACCAGTCATCCCCCTTCACCACAATTATACATAAAATCCGCCAGAAGCACGATACGAATGGTATCGATGGTTATGGTTAACGATAATAAAAAAGAATAAGGAGTGAGCCCGATGCGAAAAATCATTCTATTCGCCTTTATGATGGTGGTATTATTCCCTCTCGAAACTGCTTTTACAAAAACTCACGATTGGAACGAACCCATCAGGGGCATCTATGTAAATGCCGCCAACACAAAGGGTCCACAGTTTGATAAGCTGCTTAGTCTTGTAAACCAAACGGATTTAAATGCGATGGTAATTGATATTAAGGACGACCACGGCCATCTAACCTTCACGCCATCGAAACATTCACCATATTTCGCTTCTAGTCATCCTTATATCACAAATCCAAAAGGTCTGATGGAAACGTTAAAGAAAAATCAGATCTACCCGATTGCAAGGATGGTTGTTTTTAAAGATAATGTCTTAGCTAATTCTCACCCAGGCTGGTCATTTACGACAAATAAAGGCCTATGGCGGAATTCCCATGGGGATTCATTTACCAACCCCTTTCATAGGGAAGTATGGGATTACAATCTCGGGATGGCCATCGAAGCAGTAAAACTCGGATTTAAAGAAATTCAATTTGATTATGTCAGATTTCCTGAAAAATTCGAGTCGATTGAGGGCCCGCTCCACTACACAGGAAAAAGCCGGGGCAATCGTGTTGCTGCCGTTTCTGGATTCGTTAAATATGCAAGCGAAAAGTTGAAGCCTTACGGTGTTAAGGTGTCTGTTGATACATTTGGAAATGCGACCGTAATTCCGGAAGCGAGCGGGATAGGACAAAATTTTTCAGAAATCGCCAAACATGTTGATGTGATTTCTTCAATGATTTATCCCAGCCATTGGTCAGCAAGTTTCGGAATCCCAAAGCCTGATTTGGAACCGTACCGGCTTGTCGAAGAATATGCCAAGGTTGAAAATACTCGCTTGAAGAAATTAGCCGCACCACCTACATCGAGGCCGTGGCTCCAAGATTTTACGGCAGCATGGCTTGGCAAAGGAAATTACAAAGTGTATGGCAAACGGGAAATTGAAGATCAAATTCGCGCGCTCCATGCACAAGGGATCAATGAATTTTTACTCTGGAATGCCGCCAACGACTATACAGCGGACGTGGACTATACACCTTTTTAAATTAGATAAAGGACAAATCCTCATGGATTCGTCCTTTTTCTGAATCTGTATTATGATTGTAATTTTGGTCTTGTAAACATAATCCCTAAACCTAAACCGAAGATAATCGCAAGAAAATGGGTCGCCCCAGTGGAAAGAGCAAGGAAGTTGATAATCCCCTCATAGCTATTCGCCGCTTTTGTTAAAATCCGTTGAAAAAACGGTTTATAAACAAGGAAATAAGGTATAAGAACCAATGGAACCGCAAGCCAATTTCGGCCAATTAATACTTTCGTCATCAGAAAATACATGACGGCAAAAAGAATCGCAAATCCGTAGACCAATACATTGATATACTGAAGAGCTCGACCTGGCTGATCAAAAAAAGCCAAAATAGATAGGTAAATAATCCAAAAAAGTCCCATTAATATAGCAAGAACTTGTGTCTTGACAACAAACCTCATAAACCAATCTCCCTTTATTCCCTAAAAAATCATACCGTTACCTTACTTAAAGAAAAGGACAAGACAGGATCTAAAAAATCCAGCTTGTCCTTCTTTATCATTCTTATCAGCCTACGTTTAGGCCAAAGTCTGTTGCGATGCGTGCAAGTCCGCCTTGATAGCCAGAGCCCACAGCTGAGAACTTCCATTCACCGTTGTGGCGGTATAATTCCCCAACGATGATCGCAGTTTCAATGGAGAAATCCTCCCCTAAATCGTAACGGATAATTTCTTGATTTGTCTCTTCATTTACGATCCGGCAGAAGGCATTTGAAACTTGTCCAAAGTTCTGACCGCGTGATTCTGCATCATGAATGGTAATGACAAATGAAATTCTCTCCACACCAGCAGGAACAGCTGATAAATTTACTTTTACTAGCTCATCATCGCCGTCCCCTTCTCCTGTACGGTTATCCCCAGTATGTACAACGGAACCATTTCCGCCTTCAAGTTGATTATAGAATACAAAATCCTTTTCAGAGCCACATTTACCATTCGCACCTAAAAGAAAGATACTTGCATCTAAATCGAAATCATTCCCGCCATCGTAACGGTTAGTATCCCAGCCAAGACCTACAACAACCTTAGATAAACCAGGATTTGTTTTCGTTAAATCTACCTTTTGACCTTTAGATAATGAAATTGCCATACTAACACCCTTCCGCAAGTTTTTTATGTACCTTCTTCAAGTGTACAAAATTAAGCTTTGTTTTACCACTATTATCAATTATTCCGCAAAAAATTGGGTAAATTAAGAAAGACAAACCCCCAAAGCGAGGGTTGTGCTATAATGAACTGTCAGCGAACGGATTCACCGTTTATTTTAAGCAGGGAGCGATACTATATATGATAAAAATTGAAATACCCAATCCAGATGTCGTGATTACGAAAAATCGACAAGTAGGAGAAAAAGTGGAAGCGCCACTTAGCAGTGAATATGGTTTTACTGATTACAATAAAATTCCCCGTGACAAAGGCGGAATTATTCTTTTTTTTAACTCTAGTGATGAATTGCTTTTTGTAGGCAAAGCAAGAAAATTAAGACCTCGCGTGAAGCGCCATTTTGAAGATACCGTATCACCAATTAAAAACCATCGCGATGAAGTATATAAAATTGCGGTTTTCGTAGTGGACGAACCAATGGAAAGAGAAATCTACGAAACCTATATGATTAATACTCTCCAAGCAAAGTACAATACCGACAAAGTATTTTACAAATAATCATTTTTCATTGAAAAGAGCCGGTAACAGAAAACCCGCTCTTTTTTTGTCTATGTTATCCTTGTCTGTTGATTTGCGCTCCAGGCGCTTCGCTTTCCGCGGGCGTGCCGGGGAGCCTCCTCGGCCCCGTACTCCCGCAGGAGTCTCGCGCCTTCCGCTCCAATCTACATTGCTAAGCATTTTTATTACACAGCTTTTTATTTATTAACTTATATTTCCATATTTCAAGATCATTTCTTTTTCAATATGGCTGGCTCTAATGCCAAACTGCGGGGTTAATCGCCCTATTTTTTCACCTAATAAAATCTTGATCGCCAAATAGGGAAGATTAATACCTGATAGACAGCTGACGTGCATTCCCCCGCTCATCCGCGGATTGATTTCGAGCAGTTTCGGAACACCGTTGTTGTACTTAACCTGGATATTGAACACATACGGTAATTTATATTCCTGATGGAACCTGTGTGCCTGCTGAATGAGTTCAAAACTTTCCACCAGCTCCCGCACCCGTCCATCCCCTTTCATCCGCGGGATTGCAGCAAATAATTCATCCTGAGAAGAAACGCAGTCAATGCTAAACTCTCTGCCTTCTAAAAACTCTAACACCATTAAGTCAGGAAACGTGTCCTGCTGGCTTAAAATCTCGCATGCGTAATGATAAGGAATCCGATAGCCAATACCCTGTTGAAAAAGCTGCGGTATGGACTCAATCTGATCTTTAATCACCCGAAACCCATTTGCCCCTTCACCAATTACAGGTTTAAAGCAAACTTCATGGCCTTTATCCTTAAGCGATTGATAAGCCTGTTTAAAATCTTCTATGTTATTGACGACATAATAGTCAGGAATCGAAAAAATCGGATCACTTTTCGACAATGATTGATAGGCGGCGGCTTTATTATCCAGCATTTCCATGAGGCAAGCATCAGGGCAAACAAGGACCTTCACACCCAGATTCTCAAAATCTTTCAGCCGTTTCGAAATCAGAACATTTTCTTTCCGGGGTATGAAAATATTGACCCCGTGTTTCTGGCAAAAATCAAGACAAAACTCAATGTATTCATCCCCAGAGATGTCGGGCTCGACGAAGGCGTAATCACAATTTTGTAAATAAAGGGCATCTTTATTTGGATGTGTTCCATAGATGATAAATTTCCGATGATCTTCGTTGTTTCGAATCATATCGATATAATGCGAAACGGTGGTAAACCACCGATTAAACCAAATCTTCATGTGTATCCTCTTTCATGTTGTAGTTAGACCTTTTCCATTATGTACGAACTAGAGGTATTTTATAATCAAAAAGCGATAATATTGTTAAGAAAACTGTTGATTTCCACTCCAGGCGCTTCGCTTTCCGTTCCAATCACAATGGTAATCCACTTCTTAAACATAGCTCTTTACGTGATTCATTCTTGAAACAAATTCCATAATGGACGTTGTATCTAATTTTGATTGATCGACTGTGATTCCATCTACTCTTTTGACAACCTGTCTTTCGAAGAAGTTCATTTTAGACACGAGGAATTCTCCGCCAAATAATCCCATCGCCGCGGAATTTTTTCGCAAGTCCTGTAGAAAAGCATGATTAAATTGCTCGATGGCAATGTCGCCTTCTCGCATACAGCAAAGAAAAAGGCCAAGATTTTTTTCCAGAAGCCTATTATGATGATGTTTGATAAATTGACTAATTTTCCGTTGGATCTGTCCCGCGTGAATGGAACCGCCAATAATGACCGTGTCAAAATCCTTGAGATCAAAAAGCGTTTTCTCCCTTTTTAAATCTACTGATAACACGTCACCTTCAAGATTCTCGCTTATTAATCCAACCGCTTTTTCTGTAGTCCCATGGGATGAGCAATAAACAATTAAACTTTTCATGTCCTATTCCCCTTCCTTCCTGTACAAAAAAACCTGCCGTGATTTCCTATATATTGGCCGGGATTCAATTTACTCACTACCATTATAACCCCCATATAATGCATCTGGATGAAATAATATTGGCAATATTATTACAACTTTCAGTTCACTTTTTTAAGATTTTCTTTATAAATGCCCCAATCTCTTTTATTGCTTTTCTTGCTTCGGGTAATGCATCACCACTTATTTGCCATACATGCCACATGCCATTCCAGATTTTGAACGAAACCGTGACCCCGGCATTCCGTGCTGCATCCGCCAGTTTCTCTGCATCACTTTGCAAGATTTCATGGCTGCCTGCCTGAATAAACAAGGGGGGCAATCCCGTAAGGTTCGCAAAAACAGGTGATATGAGCGGGTGGTCCGGGGCTTCGTTCGCCGCATACATCTTTACAGCTTCTCTTACTGCCTCAATACTTAAATACGGATCCACCGCTTTATTTTTTCGATAGCTTTCCCCGCTGCTCGTTAAATCTACCCACGGTGAAAGACAAACGATTGCGGCCGGGAGCGGCTCGTTCTGGTCGCGTAAAACGAGTGCAGTTGCCAGACATAATCCTCCGCCGGCTGAATCACCTGCAAATAGGATGTTAGCCGGGTCATACCCCTGACTTCTCAGCCAGCGATATACATTGACAGCATCCTCGATAGCGGCAGGAAATGGATGTTCCGGTGCAAGGCGATACTCCGGAAACAGCACCTTAAGACCTGCTGCCTTCCCAATCCTGGCAGCCAGTGGACGATGGGTGTTGGCAGAGCAGAGGGCATAGCCCCCGCCATGTAAATAGAGAATGACCTTGTCAGCCGCCACTAACGTTTCGGCAGACGTGGTTGTAATCCACTCAGCATATAATCCTTCAATTTCCACTGGAACTACCTTACAATTTTTTGGGAGAGTACCGAGTCTTCTTGCGGCCGCATCCAGCATCTGCCGCTTATTTTCCATCCCTTTTCCCTTAACCCCTTTTTTCACCGCTCTTTTAACCGATGTCTTAATTGCTTTTTCAAAAAAATAACTTCGGAAACTTGGCATGACGGCTGCCCCCTTTTATTTCCAATAATCGTCAATATCATTATACTAGAAAAACCATTAACACAAATCCAATATTCACCATTTTTAGGCAAACTTCCAATAATTTTGTAAATATTCTGTAACAATTCTTCCATTTCTAGTTTCATATAGTACAATTATCATAACCAGAACTTTATTCCTGGAGGATGTCATGAATCGCCTAACAGATCATTTAATTATCATTTCCTTTGATTGTCTTTCTGCATTAGACTATCCAATTCTCAAAGACTTACCCCACTTTCAATCAATTTTGAAAAATGGAACGTATGTAGAAAATGTCGAAACAATCTATCCATCGGTCACTTATCCATGTCATGCGACGATTGTGACTGGAAATTATCCGAACAGGCACGGGGTGATCAATAATACCCTCCTGCAGCCTGGAAGACCGTCACCGGATTGGAATTGGTATCGTAATTGTATTCACGGCACGACATTGTATGATGAAGCCAAAAAGGCAAACCTGACCACTGCGGCGCTCCTCTGGCCCGTTACCGGAAAAGCAAACATCGACTACAATATGCCGGAAATTTTCGCTAACCGCCCCTGGCAAAACCAAATCCTTGTTTCACTAATGAGCGGTACTCCCTCCTTTCAATGGGATTTAAATAAACGCTACGGGCATATCCGCAAAGGGCTTAGTCAGCCGGAATTAGACGACTTTGTCTTAGAATCCGCCGTCGATACGATTAAAACAAAGAAGCCGAATTTATTGATGGTGCACTTCACCGATTTAGACACGCAGCGCCATGATCACGGGTTTTCATCAGAAGAGGCAATTGCCGCGATCCATCGTCACCATAAACGTCTTGGCCGAATTCTAGCTGCTCTCCATGAAAGCGGGATTCATGAAAACGCCACTGTGGCAGTATTAGGTGACCATAGTGCACTTGATGAACATAAAGCGGTCAACCTTAATGTCCTTTTACATAAAAAAAATCTCATTTCAACAAACACAAAAGGGAAAATAATTAATTGGCAGGCCTATTGTAAAAGTTGTGATGGCTCTGCATATATTTACATTAAAGATCAGCATAATTCCACGGTCCTTCACCAGGTTAAACATTTATTAGACTCATTGCTAGACGACCCCGAATCAGGGATCGAGCGTGTGCTAACAGGGGCACAGGCTGCCGAAAAAGGGGCAGATGGTACGTGTGCCTTTATGATTGAAGCATGCCGCGGGTATTATTTTTTAGAAGATTTAAAGGGAGATTATATCAAAACCATTACCCGGGAGGATGCCGCAGCAGATAAAAAATATACATTAGCCTGTCATGGTTACTCGCCGGAAAAAGAAAATTACGGAACCATCTTTATGGCGGCCGGGAAAGGAATCCAGTCCACCACACTATCTTCCATCCGTCTCGTTGATGAAGGCCCCACCTTCGCAAGGCTCCTTGGTATTACCTTAGGCAATACAGATGGGAGGGCTGTCGAAGAAATGTTAACCATATAAAGCCATTAAAGGAGGAACTTGAATGAGCCGGATGACAAAACAAGAAAAGGGCTGGGTGTTTTATGATTGGGCAAACTCTGCCTACTCTATCCTGATCACCACAGCTGTATTTCCGTTGTATTTTAAGGCAGCAGCGAACGAGGCAGGACTTGCTGCCTCTACTTCTACAGCCTACTGGGGTTATGCCAATTCATTTGCCACATTGCTTATTTCGCTCTGCGCTCCGATATTGGGAAGTATTGCAGATTTTAAAGGGTTCAAAAAACGATTTTTCACTTTTTTCTTTGCCCTCGGTATTATTTTTACCTTTTTATTAGCGGTTGTCCCGAGCGACCAATGGTTCATTCTCTTAATCTGTTATATGGTGACCGTCATCGGGTTTGGCGGAACGAACATTTTCTACGATGCCTTCCTTGTTGACGTGACATCAGAAGAACGGATGAATCAGATTTCATCGAAGGGGTTTGCGATGGGCTACATTGGAAGTACGATCCCGTTTATTATCGGGATTGCCCTGATCATTCTAGCGGATAGAAGTATTCTGCCTTTAAGCGTTACTGTCGCAAGTCAAGCCGCCTTTGCGATTACGGCCCTTTGGTGGGGCTTGTTTACGATTCCAATGTTGAAAAATGTCAAACAGGTTTATTATAAAGAACGCGTCGCTAATCCGATATCCAATGGATTTAAACAGCTTTTTGAAACATTCAGGAAAATTAAGCTTTACCGTCCATTGTTTCTCTTTTTAGTAGCGTATTTCTTCTATATTGATGGAGTTAACACGATCATTACGATGTCAACTGCATATGGGTCGGATTTAGGAATCTCTTCCAACAACCTTTTGATTATTTTATTTGCTACCCAAGTCGTTGCTGCACCATTTGCGGTTATATATGGCAAACTTGCCGATAAATTTCACGCCAAAACGATGCTGTTGGTCGGAATATTTATATATATAATCATATGCACGTATGCCTATTTTTTAAAAACGACTCTTGATTTCTGGATATTGGCCATGCTCGTGGCATCTTCACAAGGTGGAATTCAGGCATTAAGCCGGTCCTATTTTGCAGCACTTGTTCCAAAAGAGAATGCCAATGAGTTCTTTGGTTTCTACAGTATCTTTTATAAATTCGCAGCCATCTTAGGTCCATTTTTAGTCGGCTTGACCGCGCAGTTAACCGGCAGCACCAATAGCGGCGTATTTAGTCTCATAGTATTGTTTTTCATTGGCGGATTGATCCTGCTGCGTGTACCAGAAGCCAATCATATTCCAAAAGGAAATTCTATAAGCTAATTGATGGAGAAAAGAGCTCACCAGCCGGCGAGCTCTTTCCTTGTTATTTTACATCGTAACCCTGGTCATCAATTGTTTCTTTAATCGTACTGAGAGATACCACTTTTGCATCAAATTCGACGTCAACTTGACCTTGATCAAGCTTTACGGCAACCTTTTTTACCCCCTCAAGTTTACCGACGCTGCCTTCTACTGCTTTTACACAATGGCCACAAGACATACCACTAACATCTAATGTAACATTTTCCATTTTTCTTGCCTCCATTATTTTTTCATTAGTTTTTGTATGGTAACGAGAACCTCATCCAGAACCTCATAATCACCTTCTTGAATTCTCTCGACGACACAACTCTTCATATGGCCTTCAAGTAAGATTTTCGCCACACTGTTTAGCGCCGATTGGGTAGCGGAGATTTGGTTAATGACATCATCACAATACGTATCTTTTTCGATTAAGCCTTTAATCCCGCGTATTTGCCCTTCGATCCGGTTAAGCCTTGTAACCAGATTGTTTTTCACTTTATCCGAATGATGGCTTTTTCGATGTCCGCCATCATGTGTACAACAGGAATCATCATTTAATTCTTCCTCATTTTCACGGTCTAAGGACATGACATTCCCTCCTTTTTTTTCCTATTATATCATACCCCCGTATAGTAAAGCGATGCTTTTATCGATAACGAAAAACATGATGCGAAAGCACCTATTCCATATTTTTAACAATCGTTTCCTGGATATTACGAATGACATCACCGCGGCTGATGACACCAACAACATGGTTCGATTCATCCACAACCGGAAGCTTCTTAAAGTGGTGTCTAGCTAACAGGTCCACCACTGTTTTCATATCATCGTCTGGGTGAACGGTCACGATTCCATGTGATTTGGCAATCTTACCGATTTCTGTATGAGCCAGTTCATGTAAGCGGTCCGTCATATTTTCCTCCGCGACATAGGTAATAAAGCTAAAATAATCTGGAATACGACGATCGATTGGCTTAATGGCCCGCAAAAGGTCACCGTCCGTTACCATCCCGCATAACGTCCCATCCTTCTTCATTATGGGCACGCCGCCAATTTTCTTCTCTACAAACGTAGCCATCACATCTTTAATGGAACTTTCCGGATTTACCGAAATCACATCTTTCACCATAAAATCTTTTACCTTCATGAAGTTCACCACTTTCGTTTGGTTAAGTAGAAGTCCAATTTATTTTTTTAAAAAATCATTTAAAAATGCAAGGTTAATATGTTCTTTATTAAGGAATTGCTCTTCCCTTTCATGGTCAGCTTGTTTTATCTCCCTTATTTCTTTATGCAGCCGTTCCATTTTCCGATCCAGCTGTGCTGCCATTAATGCTGCGTCTTTAAGCTCATCAATCATCTTGCTTGGAACTGCCTTGTTGTATTTGTAATAAATCTTGTGTTCCAAACTTGCCCAAAAATCCATGGCGATCGACCGAATTTGCACCTCTACATACGTTAATTCCTCACGATCGGACATGAAGATCGGTATTTCTAATATTAAATGAAGACTTTGATAGCCATTCGGCTTTGGATTCTTTATATAATCTTTATAATCAATAACCCGAACGTCTTTCTGATTCCCAATCATTTTCGCAAGCTCATAAATATCGGAAATAAACGAACAGGTAATCCGAATCCCGGCAATATCCCGAACATTTTCTTTAATGGAAGGTAATGAAAACGCATATCCTTTCCGTTGCACTTTCTTCAAAATGCTTTCCGGTGATTTTAATCGCGATTTTACATGTTCTATTGGATTATAATCATGAATATAATTAAATTCATCTTTTAGGATATTAATTTTCGTATTCATTTCATCTAACGCAAACTTATACGCCATCATAAAACGTGTTAGTTTTACTTTAAGCGATTTTAACTCCTTCATATCAATAACTTGTTCAATATCCAAGTACTAGCTTCCTCTCTTGTTATGATTCACCCATTTTATTTTTTTCACTGTTTCGAAATTCCGCTAAAACATCAGGTGGAAAGACCATCCGGCAAATAACCTTTGACATTTCAAGATAATCAGCTTTTTTTCCGCTTTGACTCTCTTTTTCCTGTCCATTCTCCACTAAAACCATGATAGCCCATGAGACCATTTCTAAATCCAAATCCCTCCAGGTTAACCCTTTTTCACTGGCTTGAACTAAGCCATCGTGAATTCTAGCATGGATTTTTCTCCTTGCGGCCCCTAGAACCTCTGCAAGTTCAGAATCTTTGGATAACAGCTCTGGGAGTACACGCCTTAGTCCGACCTCATTAAGCCGTTCATAATGTGATTCAAAAAGCGCGGCCATAACAGATTCAGGGTCACTGGCAGCCCAACTTGGTTCAGGCGGAAGAAACTTTTCTAATTTATCTTCTAACAGCGACATTAATAGCTGCCGCTTGTCTGAAAAATAACGGTAAAAGGTTCCGGTTGCTACCCCTGCATGTGCGGCGATTTCCTTTGCGGTTGTCTGCTCGTATCCTTTCGAATTAAATAAAGCATATCCGCTTTCAATCAGGGCATTCCTTTTTTGCTGCGCTCGTTCCTGTTTAGGGACAAATGGAAATTCACCTACAAGTTTATCTTCACGGTCTGGCATATAATCACCTCAGTGCTATCATAACACGATTTTTAAATTTGAACCATAGTTCACTTTTTTATTGACAGCCAGCCTAAAACATGTGATACTTGAACCATGGTTCATGTTATATTCATTATTATTGTTTAACACCCCTTGCAATAAATGATTTGTAACATGACCAATTTTTCTTCATTTTTTCTAAAAAGTATGAACGAAACAGCAGGAATTTAAAAATTTTTTGCGAATAATTTATAGTATTATAATCCTGATTATTTTTTATCTCATAAAGGCAAACCAATAATTGGAAGGTGTTGAGTAATTTGGCCAATCAAACTGAATCGAAGAAAATCTCTGTTAATTCAACTATTTCATTAAAGGGAATAGTAAAAGCCATTTTCAACGATACCGTTCATGTCCAAATAGGCGGAAAAATTATTCCGATTCCTGCATCAGATTTCATGATTGAAAAACCTGCAAAATAATGGTTTATATGTCTCTAAAAGCACGGAAGCCCGTCACTTATTTGTGACGGGCCTTCCTGTTTTTTACCTGTAATTTCGAGTAATTATTTTCCTGGATAACAGTCACAGCTGACGATATGATCATTCACCATTCCTGTTGCCTGCATGAACGCATAGCAAATGGTGGAGCCGACAAATTTAAAGCCGCGTTTCTTTAAATCCTTGCTTAATTTGTCACTAATTTCGGTTGTTGCCGGGACATCTTTCATTTCTTTGAAATGATTTTGAATTTGCTTCCCGCCAACAAAGGACCAGATGTAGGTTTGGAAGGACCCGAATTCGTCGATTACCCTTAAATAGGCTTTGGCATTGGTAATTACCGCATTAATCTTCAGCTTATTTCTGACAATTCCCTCATTATGTAAGAGCTCGGTGATTTTTCCCTCGTCATAGCGGGAAATTTTTTCTGCATCAAACTGATCAAATGCCTCGCGGTAATTCGCACGTTTTTTTAAAATCGTATACCAACTTAAGCCGGCCTGGGCCCCTTCGAGATTTAAATACTCAAATAGCAGCCGGTCATCATAAACCGGCACTCCCCATTCGTGGTCGTGATACTCTATATATAAAGGATCCTGATTCACCCAGCCGCATCTATTCATTCTTGAGTGCCTCCATTAATCCCTTAGAAAGGTTTCTAGGAGCCGCTTGAAGGTACCCTTCCAGAATAAACCCTTCGATTACGTTCCAATTAAGTTTTTGATTGGTGCTGACAGACGTCCAGCCATGCTGACCGATGTAAGGGGTTTTGAAAAAACGGTCTTGCTCTTGCAATAATAGCTGTTGGGTTGTTTTCAATGTCTTTATCGATAGCGTTAGGTTATCCCCATTTTCGCCCATCATCACAAATGGCTTGTCCTTTACCCGAAAAGATGTGTGTCCAAATTTATCGACAGCTTCGATTACTTCGGGAAATTTCTTTGCAATCTCTCTAATTTTTGTTAGTAACTCATTCCCATGTAAAGACTTGATTTGTCTATCGTGACCCATTGTTTAATCTCCTAAATGATAATTTTCCATGATTTTATTTTATCGGTTGTTTATGATTAAAACAATGTTGATTAATTTTTCAATGAGCTGGTTTTGTGCGACGAGCTTTTCTGAGAATTGAAGTGGTTCGTCACGTGGATAGCTCTCTACGTGACCGAACACCCTCTTTTTCCACCGTTTCGTTCACATAGAACCTCTCTACGTGACCAATCGCCAGCTTTTTCCGTAGTTTCAGTCACGTAGAATCCTATTAAAAAACTCCAATTACTTTTAATGCCCCACCGTCAGCAATACAGCTGGCAACACAGATGCCGCAGCCTGTGCAGTGTTTTTCGGACACGACCGGAATTCCGTTAACAAGCGTAAGCGCACCTCCAACAGGGCAGGAACGGACACAATAATCGCACATCACCTGCTGATTTCCAAGACAGCTGTCCCTTTGCACTTTAACCATTCCAATTGCGGGCCGTTTTTTATAGTCAGCCAAGTTTAAAGCCTCCGTCGGGCAGGCTTCGATACACTTTAGACAAAATGTGCATGGTGACTCATTCGGGTCTACATAAGGGGTATTGACGAGCTTCGCGCCGCTTGTCAGTGAAAACAAACAAATGGTCTGCTCCGGACAGACCTCCTGACATTTTCCGCATCTGGTGCATGAAGTAAGGAATTCTAGCTCACTGCCCGCACCAGGAGGACGTATAAAGTCCCGGTCGATTTCAAGCTGGGGTGCAAGAAAATTCCCCAAAAACCCAATTGTCGATTCCCAGTTTAAGTTGAGAAATTCCCTTCTGTTGCATCTCTCAGTCATTGTTCACCAGCTGCTTCTTGATAAAACAGTTCATTCTCGAAATTTGTATACACAAGACAAATATTCAGCACACCATCAATCTCTTTAAATCTTTCTGCCGTTCGATAGCCTTGATCGACCGTATCCGATTCAATCGTCAGGATTACCTTCTTCTCCTCATGAATATGATGGATTTCAACCCCATTTAATAAAGCCAGCTGCCCTGCTGCAAGACTCGCTTGCCCAGGAATTGTTTCCACAAAGATTCCCGAAATAACCATTTGTCTTCCCCTCCTGAAGTAAAAAGGGGCTGCTTCACGAATCCACAGCCCTGCTCGCATCTTACTTACTAAACGCCGTCTTAGTTTTTGTTTCATTTTGCTGGGCATGACACTGAATACAATTATCCCGAAAAACCTTTCCTTTTGTATCATTGTCATAGAAATGGACAGCTGTTGGTGTTGGCGCCCCTGTATCCGGTTTTCCGTGGCAGGCGAGACAGCTATCTTGATGGGCCTTTGGATTCCACCGGTCTACGTGGGTTGCCGGCTGTAGCGGCGGTGCACTGACGAGCCCCATGGTTTCGCTATCTGGCCGCCCTTTTTCCGTCAATTGCACCAGCGCTGGCTGCGTACTTACAACAGCAGCAGTTTCTGTCGACACTAACGACCATTGAAGCTTTGTAGCTCCTATAGCTGCAGTAAGAACAATGATAAACCCTAAGATAAAAAGAATTCCCTTTTCCTTCATAATCTCCCCACCCCCCATTAAGCCTTTTCAATTTTAACAGCACATTTTTTAAAATCTGTCTGCTTGGAAATCGGGCAATAGCAATCCAATGTCACCAAATTAATCAATGTTTCTTCAGCAAAAAATGGTACATAAATAAGTCCCTTCGGCGGGTTTCCGCGTCCTGTCGTCGTCGCCTTCACCTTCACTTCACCACGGCGCGAGATCACTTTTACCATATCCCCTGTTTTAACCCCCAGGGAGGCAGCATCATCAGGGTGGATTTCACACAGCGCTTCCGGGAATGCCTTATGAAGTTCTGGCACCCTTCTTGTCATCGTTCCACTGTGCCAGTGCTCTAACACCCGGCCCGTACATAACCAGAATGGATATTCCTGATCCGGCACTTCTGCCGCTTCTTCAAATGGCCGGAACAGAATCGCCGGTTTATGATCAGCCGATTTATAGAAGTCGAGGTCCATGTATTTTCCTTTATGGCCAAACTCCTCCACCCCGTATTGATCGAAGCCGTCCTCCTGCTTCCCATACGAATAGCGCCAGTTCGTCTCGAGCCATTTGCCATCCACGTTTCGGACCGGCCAGCAAATCCCGTGCTGTTTCAAATATTCCTCATATGGAGCCATTTGTTTCGCTTTCATTTTCAGTTTGGCCCCGAGCTCCTGGGCTGCTTTATTTGGATGCTCATGTGGATTCGTGAATAAGCGGTATTCCTCCCACAAAAGGCGATTCACTTCATGCTGGTCCTTAAGAAGATCATTTTTCTTTTTATCCCATACCATACCAAACAAAACATCAAATGCCGGCTTGTCACCAATCATTTTTCCATCCAGCACTCGCTTTGCTACCTGAACAATCGCCCATAAATCCCATTTGGCTTCACCCGGCGGCTCCACACATTTTTCAAAAATCGACGTCCGTCGTTCAGCATTCCCGAATTGACCTTCACGCTCAACCCACATGGCTGCCGGGAACACCACATCTGCCATTTCCGTCGAGCGGTTTGGATACACATCGGAAACAACGATAAATCCATCAATGACACCTTTCCCATTCGCATCTTTTCCGCGATATCTGTTTAACTTCGGATTTGTCTGCCCCCAGTTATTAGACATACTCCATAAAAATTTAATCTTGCCGTTTCCTAACTCACGGAACATTTTCATCGTGTGCATGCCCGGGTTTTCAATAGGATCCAAATATCCTTGCGGCAGGTTCCAAATCATTTCGGTGTAACGGCGGTGTTCCGGATTTTTTACAACTAAGTCTGACGGCAATCGATGGGAGAACACCCCTACTTCACGTGCCGTTCCACAGGCACTTGGCTGACCCGTTAACGAAAATGGACCGCTGCCCGGCTTTGAAATTTTCCCTGTAAGCAAATGAATGTTATATATGAGATTGTTCATCCAGGTACCGCGAGTATGCTGATTGACACCCATTGTCCAAAGGGACATAATTTTTTTCTTAGGATCAGCAAATTCCTTTGCAAGCGCTTCAATATCTTTCGCAGGCACACCAGACATCTCCGCTGCTTTTTCCATCGTATATTCCGATACCCTTGTCTTAAACTCTTCAAAGGGAATAACCCAATCCTGATCAGCTGCTTTTCCCACATCTGTGGCTTCGTAATTATCATCAAAGGTATGACCGAGGTTTTCTGTACCTGCTTTGAACTGTGTATGTTCATTGACAAATGTTTGATCATATAAATCGTTTTGGATCAGGTAATTGGCAATGGCATTGGCAATGGCTAAATCAGTTTGCGGCCTGAATATCATGACGACATCAGCAAGCTCCGAGGTCCGTGACTGTCTTGTCGTTATGTCATAGTGCTTGACAGCGCTGTTTTTCAGTTTGCGAGCTGTCAGGCGCGAGTAAAGAACCGGGTGCATTTCCGCCATATTGGCTCCCCATGTGACATACACATCTGTTTCATCTAAATCGCGATAGGAGCCCATCGGTTCATCGGATTGGAAGGTTGTCATAAAGCCGGCTACAGCACTAGCCATACAATGGCGGGCGTTCGGGTCAATATTATTGCTCAACAGACCTGCTTTCCATAGCTTTACGGATGCATACCCTTCCATAATCGTTTGTTGTCCCGACCCATAAAAAGCTACGGATTTCGGATCAGCATCGTAGGCCTCTTTCATGTTTTTCGCGACTAAGTCTAATGCCTCTTCCCACGAGGCTTCCCTGAATCCTTCCATTGTGCCTTTTTTGGATTTATCTTCACGAATCAGTGGCTTTGTTAACCGGTCTTTGCCAAACAAGATTTTTCCGACATAGTAGCCTTTAATACAGTTTAGCCCTTTGTTTGAACGGTTTTCCGGATCCCCTTTAGTGGCAATAATCTTTCGGTCCTTCACACCGACTAAAATACCGCACCCTGTACCGCAGAAACGGCACACAGTGGTCTTCCATTCATCTGGTTCAATACTTGCTGCTTGTGCACTGTTTAGTACTGAACTTTTGTCCTTTTTACTGCATCCCGCTGCTGCCAGCGTCATAGAAACAGCCGTTGCTTTCAATAAAGATCTCCTTGTTAATTCCAAGCCCGTCAACTCCCTTATGAATCAGGTTTAAGGTGAAAATCTATAGCTTAATAGTAAGCGACCAAGGAAATTTTTAGGGTGAGTTCACCTATCGTTTACAAAAAATTCACACAAGGAAAGCGATTTTTGTCACAATTCTGACAATCCTATGTTTGCAGTATTTTTACTGTTTCAACGATAAAAAGCCAGGAACCCAAGTTTAATGGGCCTGGCTATTAACCTGCTATATTATGAAACACCAAATACATTACTCGCGCTTCGCAAAGTATTTAATATGCTGCTTTCCCCAATCGTACATCATAAAGACGAGGGGCATGAGGCTTTGACCCAATTCTGTTAGTGAATATTCTACTCTTGGTGGAACTTCAGGGTAAACTTTTCGATGGACAATCCCGTCTTCCTCTAACTCTCGAATCTGGGTTGTAAGAACTTTATGTGTAATTTTTGGAAATAATCGCTTAATTTCAGTGAATCGTAAAGTGCCATCCGTCCCTAAATAGTAAATAATGGTTATTTTCCATTTGCCGCTTATTAGGGAAAGAGTAAATTCTTTTTCACAATTAAATTCACCATTTTCGATTTTCTTTTTTACTTCCGATCGTAAATCATCCATTCATTGTTCCCCTTCCCTATGTATCCTAAAAGTATCCTATAAGTAACCATCTCACAAAAAAGTGCGTTCTTCCATAAAAAAGAATTATTTTTTAGAATTAAATTAAGATAGATAATATTCAAACTTAAATGTTCACCTAAGAACTCTATCTGTTGTTGGCAATCCATATCCTAAATATAAAAGCAAATGAATGGAGGAACGCAAAATGGCAGGAAACAGAGCGGTAGTGTACAAAGGCCCAGGACGTGTAGCTGTTGAAGATATTAGCTATCCTGACTTAGTTTTAAGAGACGGACCCGGAGTAAATCCTTTAAACGTTGGTCGTAAATGTGACCATGGAGTGATTCTAAAAGTCGTAACCACCAATATTTGCGGCAGTGACCAGCATATGGTGCGCGGGCGGACGACTGCTCCGTCAGGACTCGTTCTCGGTCATGAAATCACAGGTGAAGTCATTGAAGTTGGGCGTGACGTGGAATTTATTAAAAAAGGCGACCTTGTTTCGGTCCCATTTAACATTGCCTGCGGTCGCTGCCGCAGCTGTAAAGAGCAAAATACTCACATTTGCGAGAACGTGAATCCGGACCGTCCGGGCTCAGCTTACGGTTATGTCGACATGGGCGGCTGGGTTGGCGGCCAATCCGAATATGTTATGGTCCCTTATGCAGACTTCCAGCTGCTAAAATTCCCTGATAAGGATCAAGCACTAGAAAAGATTCTTGATTTAACGATGCTTTCCGATATTTTTCCAACAGGTTACCACGGAGCGGTAAGTGCTGGTGTAAAGCCTGGTTCCACAGTATATGTTGCTGGAGCTGGACCTGTTGGCTTAGCAGCGGCTCATTCTGCTCAACTTTTAGGGGCATCAGTGGTCATCGTCGGTGACTTGAATAGTGAGCGGCTGGCTCAGGCGAGGAGCTTCGGTTGTGAAACTGTTAATCTTAAAGAATACCCAAATCTTGGCGAACAGATTGAACAAATTTTAGGGGTTCCAGAAGTTGATTGTGCTATTGACTGTGTCGGCTTTGAAGCCCATGGACATGGCGCTGGTGCGGGCGAAGCCCCGGCAACTGTATTGAACTCGATAATGGAAGTTACCCGTGCCGGCGGACGCCTTGGGATTCCAGGACTTTATGTGACCGGCGATCCTGGCGCCATCGATGCAGATGCAAAAATTGGAACCTTAAAGGTTCGCTTAGGACTTGGCTGGGCAAAAGCACATACTTTTGTGACAGGTCAAACGCCGGTTATGAAATATCACCGCGACTTAATGATGGCCATCCTAAGCGGAAAAGCACAAATTGCCAAAGCTGTGAATGCTACTTTGATTTCTTTAAATCAAGCACCCGGTGCTTATGCTGAATTTGATCAGGGGGCTTCCAAGAAATTCGTCATTGACCCACATGGAATGTTAAAAAGTTAATTTTTATGCAAATATAAGCAAACCAAATTAGGGAGGTAATTATAAAATGACCAAAATGACATTAGACTTAGCGAAAGAATTAATTGCAGGTGCTGAAAAAGAAGCAAAAAGCATTGGGGTTTCTATGGTTATTTCAGTAGTGGATGAGGGTGGAAATTTGGTTGCAGTCCACCGGATGGATGATGCTTGGTTAGCCAGCATTGACATTGCTCAAAATAAGGCATGGACATCAGTAGCTTTAAAAATGCCTTCAGCCAATTTAGCTGATGCCACCGTTCCTGCAGCTGAACTTTATGGTTTAAATACAACCAACAATGGCCGGCTTGTTGTATTCGGCGGCGGAATCCCACTTGTCCATGATGGAAAAGTTATTGGAGCAGTTGGGGTTAGCGGTAGTACCGTTCCACATGATATTCAAGTAGCAGAGGCTGCTGTTAAGGTATTTAATCATAAATTATTAGCAGTATAAAAACTAAATAATACCGCGGCTAAAATACGACTATATTTTCCCGCTTTTCCTTCCTAACTCCGCCTTGTTTTTTAAATAATGAGCAATCTTACTGGACTAGCCCATTCATGTCCGTACCGTAAAGCATACAATAACACATCAAAAAAATTAAAGGCGGAGAGTGGTATGGGATTATATATAAATAAAAAGAATTATCCGGAAGTATATAAAAATAATCAGAGTCCCAAGGAACCAAATCAGCAGTTATCTCGGCAAGATTCCTTATCAGAGCTGATAAATGAACAGCAAAAAGCCAATGCTGCCCTTACAGAAGCACTGGCTGAATTAGGTTTGCGTTATTCCCAGCAAGAGGAATCAAAAATAAATCAATGGAACCAGATTGACTCACAATTGCAGGACCTAAGCAACCGGTTAACAAAGAATGAAGAGGTTAATCAGCAGCTTTCGCTGCAAATGAATGAACAACTGGAATTGCAAAAAATCGCTGCCGAGAAATTGGAGAAACAAGACGACTTTCAAAGCGGTGTACTTAAGCGATTGGATAATCAGGAAGCCTTATTAGATAAACTGGCTCGGCAGGTGAACCATATTCGCTCGATTCTTTTTGAACGAACGAATTATTTAGCGGAGAGAATTGAGGATGGCTACAAAGTAACTTCTTCATATGTCTATAAATTGATGACAGGCTCCGATCAGCCATTAACCTTTTTCCTGATGAATCATAAGAAGGAAGAACCTCAAAAACAGCCTGAATAAAAGGTGAGGAAAAAAAACCGTTCATGCCGCAAAACAGCATGAACGGTTTTTTTTCATTAGATAATAAAGTATAAAATTTCGACTTTGAGAAATGTCCAGCTCCAGCGCCCTAGCGGCTAGTGTCCTTCGCTCTCCGCCCTACGATAAGTCAAGCACGAATGCGCCTCCGGCTCTTCGTGTTTCCTTTATCTCAGATGGAGTGCTCCACAAGGAAAGCTTCGGCAGCATAGGCATCGCACGAAGGAAAAGCGTTAGCTTTTTCGAGGAGGCCATACGCCGCTGACCAGGGCGCTTGCGCTTTTCTTATTATTTAGTAAAAATATCTGTTAATACAGGGACGATTTGCTTCTTACGGGATACAACGCCCTTTAATGTTGCGGTATGATTTACGAGGTTGACGTTATAAGCCTTTTCGACTGCTTCAGCTTTACTGCCTAAAGCTAAACCAACTGAATCATTTGTTAAGATATCCGTTACCACAAATAGGAATAAATCCAGATTCTTTTCTTCGATGATTGCCGAAATGGCCGCTTCCAATTCCGCTTGGCGCTCAAGAACATCCGCAGTGTCCACCACATTTACCTGGGCAATTTCTACTTTGCTTGCGCCCATCTCAAATCCCTTTGCATCAAGGCTTAATAGCTCTGACACGGATTTATCGCGAACATCAGCACCTGCTTTCAGCATGTCCAAGCCATAGCTGTCCGCATCGACTCCAGCGATTTCCGCTAATTCACGTGCAGCCGCCACATCTTCTGGTGTGCAGGTAGGTGATTTAAACAATAAAGAGTCAGAAATAATCGCGGATAACATTAGACCGGCAATTTCAGGTTTAATTTCCTTCCCGTTCTCTTTATACATTTTATTTAAAATCGTCGCCGTACAGCCAACAGGCTCGCAGCGATAATATAATGGGTCGCTTGTCTCAAAATTCGCGATCCGATGGTGGTCGATAACTTCAAGCACACGAACATCTGCGATATCATTGGCACTTTGCTGGCGTTCATTGTGATCGACTAAGATAACGGAGCTGACTTCAGCAGCAACCGCTTCAACCAAACGAGGAACATCTGCGTTAAATTTTGTTAGCGCAAATTGTGTTTCACCATTAATTTGGCCAAGACGAACCGGCTCGACGTCCATTCCTAATTGTTTTTTTAAATCTGCATAGGCAATCGCAGAACAAATCGTATCTGTGTCCGGATTTTTATGACCAAAAATCAATACTTTTTCCATCTTACTACTCCCAATCCGTATAAAATTATGTAGGACAACCCAATAGCCATGAGAATGACCCTAACGAAAATTATATATGATTACGTTAGAGGTTTCAAAAAAAAATATGCATTTTGGTCTAATCCTAAAAATATTAAATAAAAGAGTTAAATGAATACCCCTTTTTTTCAAAATCTTGCCGTACTCGAAAAATTGCTTTTGAGTGAATTTGTGAGATTCTTCCTTTTGTCAAATTCAACACTTCAGCAATTTCTACTTGGGAAAGACCCTCATAATAAAACAAAGTCAGAACAAGTCTTTCATTTTCGGTCATTTTGTCAATACAGTGTGTAATCATTTTCCCAAATTCAAGTCTTTGAAGATGCTGCTCTTGAGGTATCGAATTATCATCTTGAAGATGATCTAAGCGGTTCTGCTGTTTTCCCTCCTCATCGCTATCCTTCATTGGTTCATCTAGAGATAACAATGTAGAAAATGACAAAGCTGCCATGGTTTGATCAATTTCATCAACAGAAATACTTAAATATTGGCTAAGTTCCTCTTCCGATGGTGTCCTCATCAACGATTGCTCTAAATCACGAAAGGCACTGTTTAATATTTTTGCTTTCTCTCTCAAACCACGGGGAATCCAATCCATTTTTCGAATTCCATCAAGCATGGCCCCTTTTATTCGCCACAAACCATACGTTTCGAATTGAAATCCTTTTTTATAATCAAAATGCTGGATGGCCTCGATTAAACCAATATAGCCCAGACTAATTAAATCCTCTTTAGGGATGATTCGCTGCGGAATGGCAAGGCTCAGCTTATTTGCCACTCGTTCGACCAAATGCATATATTGTTTTACCAATTTTTCCTGTGCCGTTCCATCATGTTTTTCTTGATACATTCTCCATAGCAGTTGGTGTGGAACAACTTCATTGACTGCAGCTTTCAACGATTCTCCCCCCCTGGTTTTCAATGACCATGATTATCAGGTACAACCACTAGTTTGATTTCCTTAATGACATTATTTTTTCGAAAAAACCCCGGATTCCGTTAGAGGAAGGGGCAGATACCTTATCCATGTCCGGTAAAAACGTATATAAAATTTGATTAATATTTTTGGATGCCTCACAATTTGGATAAGTAAGATAAAAAGGTGTCTGCGCCCTGACTGCTTTTTGAACATGAACATCTTCCATCAAAAAGCCTAAACTATTTATCTTCGTTTTTAAAAATACACTACATGCATTCTTCAATGTTCTTGATGTTTCTGCAGCTTCGCGATAGGTTTGGGCACGATTGATCACTAATCGGAAGATCGGCGGCTTTATAGCTAAATGATGAACGGTTTTTATCACTGCATAAGAATCAGCAACCGACGTCGGTTCTGGTGTAGTAACCAAAATCGTTTCATCCGATGCCAAAATAAATTCAACCAGTTCTTTAGAAATACCCGCACCCGTGTCAAGTAAAATGAAATCGGCATAAGATTGCAGTTCTTGAATCTGGTTCATAAAAAAGTCTAGTGATTTTAGGTCCAATTCTATTAAATCTTGAATTTCAAGTCCACCGGCAATATAGTTTATCCCGCCTGATCCTACTTCAATACAATCTAATAAATATTTTCGTTGATGAAGCACATCCGCAAGGCAATACTTCGATGATGTACCCATCAGAATATCAATATTTGCCGTCGATAAGTCTAAATCCATAACGACCACTTTTTTTCCTGCTGCTTTAAGGGCCAAGGCAAAATTAATCGTGAAATTTGATTTGCCTACACCGCCCTTACCGCTAGTAATCGTAATGATGCGAGCCGGTTGGTGGTAATTTTCTTTTACTTGGTAGCGTTGCATATATTCCCTTAGACTTTGCGCCTGATCCATATCACAAACCATCTCCCACTAAGGAACTAGCAAGCAATGAGGCATCAATTAAAGTAATATCCTCAGGAACACTTTGTCCATTGGTAATATAGGCAATGTGATAAGGATATTGATAGGCGATATTCAGAATCGATCCATAATTCGTTGTTTCATCAAACTTCGTCAGGATTAATTTTTTGACAGGACTATCCAGGAACTCGTCCAATAACAGTTTAAGATCTTCATATTTTGTGGTTAAACTTAAGGCTAAATAGTTTTCACTTTTAACTGGATGATGTAAAAACTCCCTAACGGATTCACGATGTTTTTCATCTTTATAGTTACGGCCCGTAGTATCCATATAAATAAGATCATAATGTTCGAGCTTGCTTATTGCTTGGTCGAGTTCATTAGCAGACCGTGCCACCTCAATCGGTACATTCAATATACCTGCATAGGTTTTTAATTGTTCAACTGCTCCGATACGATACACGTCCGTTGTGATTAGGGCTACTCTGCGCTTTTGTTTTAAAAGCTGCTCAGTTGCCAGTTTTGCAATGGAAGTCGTTTTGCCAACACCTGTCGGTCCAATGATCTTAATCATACGAATATCATCAGGAGGGGTCATCGATGTCGGAATTTTCTTTTCAATCATCCCTTTAATGATTAAAACTATCTCTTTTTCAATTTCATCATCTTTCACGTCTGTTAATGACCCAAATTGGTTCAGGATGGAATTGATCGTATGCACCGTAACATATTCCAAAACCTCCTCAGCCACCCCATTCTTCTTCAGGCGATTGACCCATTTGGAAAGCCGTGCAGATGATGTATTCCCCTGTTTTTCGCTCGTCATAAAGACCATCATCATTTTTCTAAGGTCCTTTATTTCATTAATGAGCTCTTTTTCGAATTCCTCGGAATTGTTCTTTTCTTTCACTGGTTTTTCCTTTTCAGTTGCTTGTGAATAATATTGATAGAGCATTTGCGGTTTCTTATGGAAAACGGAAGTGCTTTTTTCCGTCTCATTAGGCCCACTACTTGAATGTCCTTCGGCTTCGACAGGGCCAGCCTGTTCTGTCACAACATTATTGCTGTTTACCCAATTAATCTGAGTAAATTCATTTTCAGTAATAGCAGGATTCTGCTCAGAGTCTTGTTCCAACAGGCTTTCATTGATTTTCTCATGTTGAACATGGGAACCTTGCTGATCCACTTCTTTTTTGGCTTTTTCAAATCTATTACTTTCAGCAAGGTCCCCTGCTGCTTTTTCGATTAAGTTTAAAGCAATATTTCGGTTATTCTGTGGTTCTTGCTTTTTTACGGGTGGTATTTTCTTAACCGGAGCATAAGCTGTTACCTCGAATTTATGTTTAGCAAATAATCCGAGAATGCCGCCCAATTTGATTGACCTGGTATTAACAATGATGGCATTATCCCCCAATTGCTCTCTGACCATTTTTAAAGCAAGGGGGATGGAATCCGCAACAATTCTTTTTGTTTTCATATGTTGACCACTCCAATACTTTGAATCTCAATATCAGGCTCAAGCTCTGTATAGGCAAGAACAGGTACTGTTGGCATGATTTTATCAATAAATTGTTTCAAATACATCCGAATGGATGGTGAAGTAAGGAAAATCGGCTGACCGCCTGCTTTGATCACACGTTCAATTTGTCCCTGCAGTTCTTCTGTTATCCTTCGTGATAATTGTGGATCCATCGAAAGATAATAACCACCAGATTCTGTTTGCTGGATTCCATCAGAAATTCCTTTTTCTAAAGTAGCTCCTGCTGTTAATACCTGAATCACCCCATTATCAGCATACTGCTCTGTAATTTGCCGAGTTAAGGACTGGCGCACATATTCTGTTAATACTCTCGGATCTTTTGTATAAACCGAATAATCTGCCAACGTTTCAAAAATCGCACCCAAGTCGCGAATCGAAATTTGCTCCCGTAACAGATTTTGCAAGACCTTCTGGATTTCACCAACTGATATTAGGTTGGGCACAAGTTCATCAACCAAATTTGGGTGTGTTTCTTTCAAGTTATCTATTAATTCTTTCGTTTCTTCCCTATGAAGCAGTTGATGCGCATACTGTTTTAATACTTCAGTTAAATGGGTAGCAATCACAGAAGGCGGATCGACAATCATATAACCCATCAACTCTGCTCTTTGTTTTTCTTCTGTGGTCACCCATACGGCAGGCAAACCAAAGGAAGGTTCGATTACTTGTATCCCATCAAGTTCTCCCATATCTGCGCCTTGATTCATCGCAAGATAATGATCCAAATAAACTTCACCTGATGCGACTTTATTCCCACGGAATTTAAGGACATATTGATTCGCCGGGAGCTGCAGGTTGTCGCGGATCCGAATCGTCGGGATCACCAATCCCAATTCAATCGCAAACTGCCTGCGAATCATGACAATCCGGTCAAGGATATCGCCGCCTTGTTTCTGGTCAGCCAATGGAATTAATCCATAACCAATTTCCAGCTCCAAAGGATCAAGCTGCAGCAGGTTGATGACCTTTTCGGGACTGCGAATATCCTCCTCCATATCTGCCATTTCCATTTGCTCGGTTAGTAACTCTTCTTTCTTCATTGTTTTTTGCATAGTCATGCCGCCAAAGATTAAAAGTCCTGCCACCGGTACAGTCAGTAAAAGGCCGATAGGTGTAAATAAGCCAAGCAGCAAAATGGTTCCCGACACAATAAATAACAGTTTGGGATAGCTGAATATTTGCTGCATAATATCCGAACCTAAATTCCCATCGGATGCGGCACGTGTAACGGTAATCCCTGTCGCGGTAGAAATAAGTAATGCGGGCACTTGGCTGACTAATCCATCCCCGACAGATAAAAGCGTGAATGTACTAGCTGATTCTGCAAACCCCATGCCATGGATCACCATTCCAATAATGAATCCGCCAATCACATTAATTAAGAGAATGACTATTCCTGCAATGGCATCCCCTTTCACAAATTTACTCGCACCATCCATCGCTCCGTAAAAATCAGCCTCTTGTTCAATTTTCCGGCGGCGCGTCCTGGCATCCTGCTCAGATATTAATCCGGCATTCATATCCGCATCTATGCTCATTTGTTTACCAGGCATAGCATCCAATGTAAAACGAGCAGCTACTTCGGCAACCCTTTCAGAACCTTTCGTAATGACAATGAACTGAATGACTACTAAGATTAAGAAAACAACAAAACCCACAACAGGACTCCCGCCGACCACAAAGGAACCAAAAGTCTCAATAACTTGTCCGCCATCCGCCTTCGAAAGAATGGAACGTGTCGTTGATACATTGAGGGCAAGTCGAAATAATGTTGTCAATAACAATGCAGTTGGAAAAATCGAAAATTCCAGTGGTTCTTTCGTATTCATTGCCACCAATAGAATCAACAATGAAACGGAAATATTGCAAATTAACAAAAAATCTAGCAATAGCGTTGGAAGCGGAATGATCATCATGGCAACAATCAAAATAACCACAATTAATACTGATATATCTTTTGCCTTCATGTCATCATCCCCTTATGTCTTCCATCCTGGTAATACACATATGCTAAAATTTCCCCTACTGCATTGAACAGCTCTTCCGGAATGGTTCCGCCAATTTCCACTGAAGCAAATAATGCTCGTGCCAATGGACGATTTTCAACGACAGTAATCTTATGTTCTTTTGCGATTTCTTTTATTTTTAAAGCTATATAATCTTGACCCTTAGCAATGACTTCCGGGGCATCCATCGTATTAAAATCATAACGAATGGCGACCGCAAAGTGTGTAGGGTTCGTTATCACCACATCAGCCTTAGGCACTTCACGAATCATTTGATTCATCGCCATCTGCCGTTGGATCGCTCTCCTTTTTCCTTTGATGAACGGGTCACCTTCAGACTTCTTGTATTCATCTTTGATTTCTTGCTTTGACATCCGAATTTGCTTTTCAAAACTAAACTTTTGGTAAATATAATCGGCTGCAGCCAAAACAATCAAAGAACCTGCAGCTGCTAAACCCATTTGAAGAATTAACGAACCTATAAATCTTGAGGCATTCCAAATCGTTTTTTCTCCGAGTAAAAGAAACTCATTTTTTTGCTTCCAAATAACTATAAACACAATAATAGCAATAAACGTAATCTTTAAAATAGATTTCAGTAATTCTACTAGAGATCGAACGGAAAACATTCGTTTCAAACCCTGCAGAGGATTTAGTTTGGCAAAATCGACTTTCACTAACGAAAAATTAAACATAAAACCAACCTGCAGCAAATTAGCGGCAATCCCTGCGACCAGTACCACCAATAGTATAGGTGCGATTAACATTGCCGCATCCAATACCAACTGATTAAATAATAGTTTGGTACTGGTAATGGACAGATCCCAAAGCATATATTCGTTGAAACTCTGACGATATATATTTAAAAAGCCTATTATTAAACTATTTCCTCCGACAAGTAAAAAACCAAAGCAAAGCAATAATGTAATGGCTGTAGATACTTCCTGGCTTTTTGCCACTTGACCTTTTTTTCTTGCCTCGCGTCGTTTAGTGGGCGTTGCCTTTTCCGTCTTTTCACCGGAAAAAAATTGTAAATCTAAACGCAGCATGCCTACGCCCCCATTATATTTAAAATTGAAGACATCGAGCCGAACATATTTTCAAACAGAATTTTTAATAGATAAAAAAAACTAGGCATAATGATAATAAATATCATAAAATGCAATAAAATTTTCAGCGGTGGTGCAATAGAGATTATATTTAATTGCGGCACCGTCTTACCAAGAATGCCCAAGGCAACATCACAAACAAACATGGCACCCAATATAGGTGCAGCCATCATGAAGCCAATCATAAACATTTGCTTCACACATTCCAAAATATAAGCCGAAAGCCTGCCGTCTATTAATGCAGGTACGGTATCCTGCAATGAAATCCAATCAAAACTAGCTAATATTCCCTGAATCAATAAAAGATGGCCATTAGTTGACAATAATACTAAAATAGCAAGAATATTTTTTAATCGCCCTGTAAGCGGTTCAGATAAACCAAAATTGGGGTCAAAAAGTGTCGCCATCGAAAAACCAGTTTGAATATCTAAAAGGGAACCTGCCAGCTGGACAGAATAAAGGAAGATTGCAGCTGTCATGCCCAATACAATTCCAACAAGAAATTCTTTAAAGATTAGTAGGAGCAATGCCCACTGCGGCAAAGAATCAATAGGTTCCTTTATAATCCCGACACAGAGAAGTGCAAGTGCAGCACTAAAGCCAATCTTATAGGTTGAAGGAATCTGCCTTCCCGAGAATACTGGCACAATAATCATAAATGACGAAATGCGAACAAAAACCAGTAAAAAACTCCACACTACGGAAGTATCCACCGCCATCACCTACCCGACAAATTGAGAAAGATTTCCCAATAAATGTTCTGTAAAGTCGACGACATGTCTCAGCATCCAAGCCCCACAGATTAACAGTGTCAGGAATACAGCGATAATCTTTGGAATAAAGGCCAGAGTTTGTTCCTGAATCTGGGTAGCCGCTTGAAAAATACTAACTAATAAACCCACAGTTAAAGCCACTCCGGCAACAGGTGCAATCACCATTAATATTGTGTAAATGGCTTCTTGAGCGATACGTAATACCATTTCCGTTGTCATGATTTACACTTCCTTCTAAAAACTCTTGAGCAGTGACCCGACAATGAGATGCCAGCCGTCAACTAAAACGAATAGTAAAATCTTAAATGGCAATGAAATCATGACAGGTGGGAGCATCATCATCCCCATTGACATTAATACACTGGAGACAATCATGTCTATGACAAGAAATGGGATAAAAATCATGAATCCCATCTGGAAGGCTGTCTTTAATTCACTAATGGCATAGGCAGGAACAAGTGCGGTTAACGGAATGTCCTCTACCGTTTTCGGCCGTTCCATCTTCGCATAATCCAAAAACAAGGCTAAGTCCTTTTCACGAGTATTTTTCGTCATAAATTCTTTTAACGGTCCGCTCGCCTGTTTGAAGGCTTGATCCTGGGTCATTTCCCCTGCCATAAACGGCTGGAAGGCCTCTTTATTTATTTGCGAAAAAGTAGGACCCATGATAAAAAACGTCATAAACAGAGCCAAACCCACCAGGACTTGATTGGGTGGGATTTGCTGGGTGCCAAGAGCATTGCGTACAAAACCCAGCACGATAATTATCCGTGTAAAACAGGTCATGAGTACAAGAATCGCCGGAGCAATCGATAGGACGGTAATAAGAAGAATAATCCGAACTGTATTTGACACTTGATCCGGATCATTTGAACCGAAATCCAATCCCGGTAAAATCGAACCCACAGGTTCAGCCGCATAGGCAACTGTTATAAACCCAAGTGTAAAAAGGGGAACAAGAAAAGCTAACTTACGTACCATATTCCTACTTCCCCCCACGGTGCTGCTTCAAATTTTCCAGCTGTTTTTTAAAAACAGAATTCCACAATTTTTTCGTATCATGTGATGTCCAGTTTAACGATGGCTCCACTTCTTGATTTTCAAGGCTTTCAAGTAAATGCTGATATTCTTCACCTTGCGTGATCGTGCGTAAGAGTGTGACCGTTTCACCGACACCAAGCACATAAATCGTCCCACTAATCAATACGAGCTGGACAGAACGATTATTTCCGAGTGGATGGTCTCCTATTGGAACAATTGGTCCATTGGAAGGAATCGACCTGTTCCTTTTTGAGAGGAATCGTAATAGAACAAACAATAAGAAAATCACAAATGCAAACGATACAATAAATTTGATAAATAAGGAGAATATGGAAGGAGATGTGCCACTATCCTTCTCTTTACTTACTGAGTCTTTGGGTGATACATCACCCTTTTGGATAGTGTCATAAACGGAAGGATCACCTGCGGCAGTGAGACCCGCGGCAAGTGTCGGGGTTTGTATGGAAAATAAATAAAAAAACATAGCAAATAAAATCATGATGCGTTTCATGTTTGTTCTCCTTCCTTGGAGTTTCTCTATTTCTCTAAATTCACCGTAATTTGTGCGGCTAATTTTGCGTCATTTTTCGCAATTTGTGCTAATAATTGTGAGCGGCTGCTTGTACTCATCTTTTTTAATAGTTTAATAGCTACTTCCGAATTTGTTCCCATCATAGATTGAATGAGACTTGCTGATTGAGCAGGAGGCATTCCCGCAATCGTTTCAGCTATGCTTTGTGAGGGATCTTCGGTCGTCTGAATCATTTGTTGCAATTGTTCCTTTAAAATTGCCGGATCCTCTTCATTCAAGTTTCCAATTTCCTTCATCAGCATGGTAATTTGCGCAGCTTTATTGGCATCTTTCATACTTCCAAGAATACTGCTTTGCTGTTCTTGTCCAAGCATCGAAACTGTAATGGCTGCGTCCTCTAAAGACATAGTTTCCACTATCTTCGCTGCTTTTGAGGGAGACATATTTTCATAGATTGCGGCAACCTGTTTCATTTGATCCTTGCTTTTTTGTACAGCCTTGTCATCAAACTGCATTTGTAATTCCTGATTTCTCTTTTTCAATTGATCAAATTCTTCTTGATTTGATTTAATCTGTTTCTCTAATGAGGCAATTTTTTGCAACTCTTCTTTCACCTTTTTATTACTTTCAAGATAACGCGATTTCCAATCATCTGATTTTGTAGTCTTAGGCGCAATTTCATTAGTAGAATCCGGAACTATCGTGCCGATCACAGGGATTTTGTTTCCCCAATCCTGAATTGTTTTCCATACGGGAAATCCTAACCAGTTAAAAATAAACATCCCGAAGACCGCCATAATTAGGAACGGTACAAGCCAAAAGTATATAAGCGATTTTATTCTGCCTCGTTGCTTCTCTTCTTCCAATTTGTTTTCGCTCCTTATACCCGGTAAGAATAACGTAAAACGGCCATTTCATCTAAAATAGCTTGTTCTTTTAAATCCTGCTGCTTTTGAAAGGCAGCCTTTGATTTCGTTTTCCATTGATTCCACATTTTTACTTCTTGCATTTTTTCGATCAAAACTTGGTGTTTTGTTTCTAATTGTTGATGGACCTGCTGGGATTGTGTTGTCAGCTGTTTCATCTTCCGATTGACATGTTCCATTTCATGTTGAACATGCAATAGTTGCGATACCGTTTTTCGATCGACATGATTGTACTGGTGGAACATTTTTTCCTTTTCCAGTTCCAAGTCTTCCATTTCTTCTTCAAGCTCAATCTGTCTAATTTTGATAGTTCCATATTCCTGCTCAGCAAATTCCTTTTCTTTTTCTTTAAAATCGAGTACTTTTTGAAAAGAAAATTTATAGGTCATGTCATCAACGCTCCAAATTGTGATAGTAAGAAGGATCTCGTTTCCTCTAGTACGGACGATTCATAAATCCCCTGACGCAAAAAATTATCCATAACCGGCTTGAACCGCATAGCCAAATCTATGTCCCGATTTGAACCTTTTTTATAGGCTCCAATATTAATTAAATCCTCAGCTTCATTGTAAGCAGCCAGTAATTTTTTAAAGATTCTAACGGCATGTAAATGTTCATCGGAAGTAATTTCAGTCATGACACGGCTGGCACTATTTAGCACATCAATAGACGGGTAAATCCCCTTACTGCCAATTGCCCGGCTTAACACAATATGACCATCTAAAATACCCCTAACGGCATCTGCAATGGGTTCATTCATATCGTCTCCATCCACGAGAACGGTGTAAATTGCGGAGATTGAACCCTTCGGTCCGGTTCCGGCCCGTTCCAACAGCTGCGGAAGCATAGCAAAAACGGATGGTGTATAGCCTTTTGTCGTTGGCGGTTCACCAATTGCCAGGCCGACTTCCCGTTGAGCCATGGCGAAACGAGTAACAGAATCCATGACAAGTAAAACGTTCTTGCCTTGATCGCGGAAGTATTCAGCAATTGAAGTGGCGGTCAATGCTCCTTTAATGCGGATGAGCGCCGGCTGGTCAGATGTCGCCACAATGACAACAGACTTTTTTAAGCCCTCTTCACCAAGGTTTTGCTCTAAAAAATCGAGAACTTCCCGGCCACGTTCTCCAATTAAGGCAATAACATTAACATCGGCTGACGTATTTCTGGAAATCATCCCAAGCAGTGTACTTTTCCCTACACCACTTCCGGCAAAAATACCGATTCTTTGTCCCTTTCCCATTGTCAGCAAGCCATCTATTGTACGTACACCGACACCCAAAGGAGAATGAATCCGCGGTCTCATGAGTGGATTTGGCGGCTTCGCATGTGTCGGCACCTCTTCTAACCCAAGTGGCAAAGGCTTCCCATCCATTGGTTGGCCTAAACCGTCTAGGACCCGGCCAAGCAATTGATATCCGGCTTTTACCATCATCGGTTTGCCGCTTGCAACTACATCGCAGCCAGGACCAATGGCTTGAACTTCTCCTAATGGCATGAGCAGGACTTTGTTCTCTCTAATCCCGACCACCTCTGCAGGAATGGGAGTTTGTGAATTTGCCGGATAAATGGAACACAACTCGCCAATTCGAACATCAGGACCTTGTGACTCTATTGTTAGTCCGATGATTTGTGTAATTTTCCCATTCACCCTAACAGGGTCAATACCGCGGATGAGCTTCACATAGTTTTCAGCTGATAGTGTCACTCTGGTGCCCCCTTTTTGCCTCAAGGATGACCTTTTTAATTTCTTCCATTTGAGTATCAATTCGGGCATCAACACTTCCGTAAGCAGTCCGGATGATACAACCTTTGGAAGTAACAGAATGGTCAGGGATAATTTTTATTTCCGTTTCACCGTTCACCATTGCGATGAGTTGAACCCGCTGTGATTGGATAAAAGGGAAATCATCTGGATGAACACAAATGGTAATATGCTCTTTTTCCTTAAAGCGAAGTATATGCTGTTGAATCAATTCAACAAATTTATCAGGACAGTCCTCTAATTCCTGCTTAATGATTTGTGACGCAATGACGGTACTTAATTCCAATAAAAACGGTTCAGCTTCTGAAATAATCGTTTCCTTTTGGGCATATGCCTGCTCTAGTAAATCCTGCGCCTGCGCTAATTTCCCCTGGTATTCCTCTTGAATTGCCGTGATCGCTTCATTTTTTCCTTCATCGTAACCCTGTTGAATCGCTTGTTCTTTTGTTTCAACTGCCATCGCTTCAAGTCTTTTTTGATTTTCTTCCCACCACTGATTGATCCTCTCATCAGCAGCTGTCTCTATTGCCTGGGCCTTCTGCCTTGCCTCTTCCATAATCAATTGGGCTTTTTCATTTGCTTCTTTCACCATAGGATATTCTTCGATCTTGATCTCTTCTTTTCCCTGGAGTGCGGAGGATTCTTCCTTTCTATCCTCGCCAAAATCTCGAGGCAGTGTAATAACTTTAACCTCATCTATTAATGAAAGGTTCGAGGCTTTAAACACTTTAGAATAAGATGTCATCATTTCCACCTCGAGCAAGAACAATCTCACCAGAGTCCTCTAATCGGCGAATAACGGATACAATTCTACCCTGGGCTTCCTCAACATCCTTCACACGAACAGGTCCAAGATATTGCATTTCCTCTTCAAATGTTTCGACCATCCTCTGCGACATGTTTTCGAATATGACTTTTTTAACCTCTTCGCTAGATGCCTTCATGGCTAGAAGCAAATCATTATTCTCTACTTCCTGGATAACCCTCTGAATCGCGCGACGATCTAAATTAATGATATCTTCAAATATGAACATCCGATTTTTAATTTCCTCTGCCAATTTATGATCCTTAATTTCCAGATTTCCGAGAATATTCTTCTCCGTCCCGCGATCAACGCCATTAAGAATCCCGACAATAGATTCAAGTCCGCCAGCAACACTGTAATCCTTCCGTATCGTAGCCGACAGCTTTGTCTCCAAGAAATTTTCCACCTCTCTAATGACTTCAGGAGAGGTTTGTTCGAATAACGCAATTCTTCGCGCTACATCTGCTTGAAGTTCTTCCGAAAGTTGCGTTAGAATCACAGATGCCTGTTCCGGATCAAGATGCGTTAAAACAAGTGCAATGGTTTGCGGGTGCTCATTTTGCAGGAAGTGAAAAATTTGCATAGGATCAACTCTTCGGGCAAAATCAAATGGTTTTACCTGCAGCTGCACTGTTAATCGTTGAAGAATTTGACGAGCTTTATCTCTGCCAAGTGCTGACTCCAGCACATCCTGAGCGAAGGTAATCCCTCCAGTTGCTAAATAATCATTGGCAATGCACATTTCATGAAATTCATGTAATACTTCCTCTTTTTCATTTCCATCCACTTTTTTAATGTTGGCGATCGCCAAAGTAATCTGTTCGATTTCTTCTTCTGTCAAGTGATTAAATACTTTAGAGGAAGCTTCCCTTCCCATAGAAATGAGCAAAATTGCCGCCTTTTGTTTTCCGTTTAATTTTAATGCTGACGCCATAGGAATCTAAGCCTCCTCTTCATGCAGCCAAGTCTTGATTACTTTTGAAAAATCTTCCGGCCTTTGATCTAGTAACTTTTTCAATTGTTTCTCAACCGCCATGTCGTCTTCCGTAAAGTAATTTGCTTCATCCTCAAGAGGAAGTGAATACATCGCTTCTTCTTCTACCGGTTCTTCTTGATTATGTTTTCTTCTTCTAATAATGAACCAGGTTAAACCGCCAAGTAATAAAGCCCCTGCTGCGGCCCCCAAAATCATAAGCCAGTTTACTGCTGGATTCGCTTCCTTTTCTGTGTTCTTTACAAAAGCATGCGGAAATATAGTAATCCGCTGGTCGACTTCTTGTTGACTTAACTCCGGATGCCCCAGTGCTGTCCGAACCGTATTCGAAACAATATTTCGAACATTATCTTGAGTGGCTTTTGATAAAGAATTAGATTTTGGTGAATCAGGTTCAACACCTACATTAATCGTAATATCTTCGATTTGATATGGGCTTGAAATAATCTCCTTATTAATACGATTAATTTCAAAATTTACACGGTCTTGTGATTCCTCATAATTACTTTCACCACTAGAATCGGTACCGGTATACCCCGGTACATCCGTATCACCGGAACCGACAACACCGCCCGCACTTCCTCCGGTATTACTTGAGGTTTTTGAGTTTTTTTCTGAGCTGATCACGATTCCCTTATCACTGCCATCCACAGGTTTTACTAATTTTTCTTCCGTTTTCACTTTATCAAAATTTATTTTTACAAACGAATGGACTAGAACTTTATCGGTTCCAAGGATTGATCCAAGTAAAGTTTGCAAATTTTGCTGAATATCCCGTTCAATATTTTGCTGGACTCTTCTCTGCTCTTCGAATTTATCTAATGACAGATTATCATCGTCGCCATCCTTCAGTGCTAAAGTCTCGCTGTATTGATTCATAATGGTAATATTTTCAGGCGGCAGGTTCGGCACGCTTCGCGAAACTAATGTATATAGTGCTCGAATTTGCCCTGAATTCAGTTTTACACCTGGTTCTACTTCAACCATGACAGAAGCACTTGCTTTTTGATCATCATTTTGCCGAATAAACACTGAATTTTCCGGTAATGTCAAAATGACTTCTGCATTTTTGATTCCCTCGACATTTTTAAGGACACCAGCCACTTGATTTTGCATCGCTTCACGTTCTAAGATGTCGTATTGTCGATCCGTTGCTCCAAATTGAAGATTTTCGCCAAAAATATCGTAATTAATTTTCGTGTCTTTTGGATATCCACTTGAAGCAAGACTTACAATTAAATCTGGTGCGTCTTTTTTCGGGACAAGCAGCATCGTGCCGCTGTCAGATATTTTATATTTGGTAAAGCCTTGTTTGTCGAGTTCCGCTTTGATGTCTCCAATTTCCCGCTGGGTTAGCTGGCCCGTATACAATGGTACATATTGCGGACGAGACGCCAAGAAAATGAAGGTTGATAAAGCAATTACAAGAAACAAAAATGTCCCGATAAAAAACCATTTTTGCTTCGAGCTTCTTCCCCCCCAATATTGGCTGAAGTGCTCTTTTGTTTTTTTGAGTTGATCTGTCCATGATCGATTCATTTCTCACCCTGCCCAGCTTTCCATCATTCATTAAATTTGCATACGCATCATTTCTTGATAAGCCTCTACGGCCTTATCCCTAACATTAACCGTTAATTCCAAAGCAAGCTTTGCCTTTTGAGAGGCAATCATGACATCGTGTATATTTTCTACTTTGCCCGCAGCCGCTTGGGTAGAAAGCTCTGAGGCCTGCTTGACGGTAGAATCGACATTTTCCAAGTAGCCCTTTATTACATTTGCAAATGATGTCTTAGGTTGATTAGGCTCTACTTTTTGAACCACATTTTGATTCATTTTGATTGAATGAGTACCAATTTGGGAAATATCCACTTATTCTCCTCCTAACGGCCAATTTCCAGTGCTTTTAACATTATCGACTTTCCCGTATTAAAGGATGTCACATTTGCCTCATAGGCTCTTGATGCTGAAAGTAAATCTACCATTTCCTTTGATAAGTCCACATTCGGCATCATGACATACCCTTCTGCATTGGCATCAGGATGTGCTGGATCGTATACCGGTTTGAAAGGTGTTTGATCGTTGACTATTCCAGTCACCCTTACACCCTTAAAAATCGATGAAGCCTGCGATTGCTTTTGCATTTCACCTTGTAATACCTGATTGAAATTCTTCTCTCTCGGTGCCATTTCCACCATTTTGCGGCGATAAGGTTCCCATTTTCCGTCAACTAATTTTCCTCTTGTGGATGAGGCATTCGCAATATTAGAAGAGACAACGTCCATCCTCAAGCGCTGTGCTGTTAAGGCTGAAGCACTAATATTTAAAGAATTAAACATCTCCCTTAGCCCCTTCCTCTAATCGCAATCGATAGCTGCTGAAATTCACTATTAACCTGCTCGATTAATGTGTCATACCGTAATGCATTTTTCCCCATATTCGTCATTTCTTCATCCATATCGACATTATTGCCGTTATTTTGCATGATAGTTTCAGAATTTTCTACAATTTTCGCAATTGGTACCTCGACCGGCCTGCCAATTGGAAAATGACGGGGATTTGTTCGGTTTCCAGTAAATTTTGTTTGATTGGACAAATGTTCTTTAAATATATCCTCAAAGATTACTTTTTTTGATTTATATCCAGGTGTCTCAGCATTAGCAATATTATTTGATATAACTTGCTGACGTAAGCTGGATGCATTTAATGCAGATTGAAGAAGGTTTATATTCCCCAAAATAAATCCCCTCTTTTTCGATTAATTTGATTATTTTTGATGTTTATCAAAAATAATTACATTCTTTCACAAATATACTATAAAAAAGGGATACAAATCTATAACTTTTTTCCTTAGCGGTAGATCTATTAATCCTTCATTTGGACCACAAACTTCGTAACACCTTTTACCCAATGATTGTTTAAACCAGTTGGGTCGTTTTCTGCACCGACGGGCGCATATTTAGCGCCAATTTCTGCAATACTAGATAAACCCTTGCCTAAGTAGTTTTTACCTATATTTCGCGCCATGTCCATAATACTATCCTCGACAGATGCGTATGATTTCAGGCCATCTCTTCCCATCATACCAGCAATATTATTTTTAACTAGAGCAGCACGAGATGTTCCATTTCCTGTTTCATGCATGGCAATGGCCGCAAGTAAGGCCGGGTCAACGTTGTAAAGTTGTCCGGCCTGAACAAACACCGTTCCCATTCCCTTTAATTTTCCGTCCAATAATCGATCGATTTTATCTGGTGTAATGGCTTGAAACCGCAAAGAATCAAAGGGATTTGTTTGCAAAGACCCCAAATTCGAAACCATGTTACTTTGAATTATGTTTCCTGTATTCACAGCAAACAAATCAGCCATCATATTAGGTTGGATGGCTGATTGGGAACCTGTTTGATTCATTAAATTCGTTAAAACAGATGCAAATATATTGCTAAAGTCAGAACCAGCTGTCCCCAATTGTGATGGCAATTTTTGAGATCCTGTAATTGTATTCATTAGCATGGTCTTCGTAAACCAATCATCACCTATTTTCAATGGAAGACATCCTTTCTCTTTTATATTTATGATATAGTACTCTCAATCATAGAAGTAATATCTCTTAACATTTTATCAGAAAGCTTTGATATGTAATGAAGTTGTCCATCTTTAATGATCGCTTCAACCAGGATAATTGTATCAGGCTCTTTCTCCCTCTTTAATACCAGTATTTGCTTTTCTTTGTAAACGACATTTTTTAACAAGTAATAGGGCTCTTTGATAGAATCCTCAATCATTATTTTTATTGGTTTCTGAAAGAAGGGTTTTTTCTTTTTATATTCCATAAAATGATAAAGCTTGCCTTGCTTCGGGTTGTCATGAATTGATTGCTGCCAGGTCATTTTTTCCCTTCCTTTATCTCGCTTTGATGGTAAGTTTAGATTTTTACTTCAAAATATGACAAATTTAAACAAAATCTTTGGTTTTTTTTACTATTATTATATTATCCTATTTAATTACCTATTGTATATGAAAAATTGTAACTGAACTGAAAAAAATGTGAAAAATTTGTAATAAAACAAAAAAAAGAAACATGTGGTCCTGCATCTGATTTTGCAGGCCACAAATTTCTGTTTAATTTTTTGCATCTATAAATGCTCCATTGGTTTGTTTATAATACGGCTGGTACTTTTTAGAAACTTGTTTGTTCACTTTCATTTGGCTGATTAAATTTTTAGTTTGATCCATATTCATTTTAATGAGCGGGACCATTTTCCTGTCAAGCTGCAGCGAATCCTCCAACCATTGTGTTGCCTCAGAAGAATAATGAAATTCAGCATCAGATGCCTTCAACGTATTTATTTGCAGCATGATTTCATTTCGTTCATACATGAACTTTTCAAACTTTTCATCATTCTTATCAAGTAAAGCGCGATGCATTTCAACGGTCAATTCATAAATGGTTTCCGTTAATTCATTGATCATAATCCCAAACCCTAACTGTTTTTTGTTTTCATTGCAGTCTGCCATGTATCAGTTAATTCTACTGCAAAGCCTTCCACCTCTACAAGTATGTCTTCCTGCTTTTTTAAATTGGCTTCGATAAGCCGCGTTTTCATGTAATCATATAATGAGGAAAGTGAATCGGATACAGGATAGTCCTTTTTCAAAGTAATCATTAATTCACTAAGGATGTCTTGGGCTCTTAGATTATTGCTGTGGCTTTCTTCCAGATTGTTGTTGTTTAAAGCTTGTTTAGATAGTCGGATAAATTTTACCAATCCTTGATATAACATATATGTCAATTCTTCCGGTTTTGAAGTTGAAATCGCTTGTTTTTGATATGTTTGATATGGATTTTTAAGTGTCATAAAAATAATCTCCCCTCAAAATAATGCTGTTATTACTATTATCGGTTGATCCATAAAATAGTTAAGGAAAATCAAAGATAAAATTTCTATAAAAAAAGTTATTCCGCCAGGAATAACTTTTTTCTTTAAGACTTAACTGCCAACTTGAAGGACGATTCCGAACCCATCGATGATGTAATTTAGTCTTTGATTGTAGGATTTGAGATTTTGGATTTTGGCGGCATCGCCGAGCATGTTAAAGGCCATTATTTCTTTTGCCAATTTGGCTACTTCAAATTGCAATTCATCATTACGCTTTTTCTCCTGTAATAATTGCTGTTCCTTTTTGCGTAATTGTTCCTTTAACATTTCTTTTTCATTATGGATTTCTGATTTTACCGTTTCTAATTGCTGAACGGCATCTTGATTTTGCAAAGCCATATTTGTAAGTTGAAATAAACTGCTTAATAGTTCGTTTAATTGGATTCCCGGAAGCTTCTCAACGTTTGTAATTAACCCGGATAATATATCTATTAAATCATTCCCGTGGGAAGAGCTTTCTTGAATAACCTGTCGAACTGGCGTAACCTCTTCGATGACTTCAGTGGCTTTCACAGGAAGTTTAGCCTCTGAAATGGTCGTAAAATGCATAGCGCTGTGATCAGTGACATGTTTTTTGTTTTTTGACTTTACTATCGAATAATATTTATAATTCACTGACTGATATCCTCGGTCTAATAGCTGGGCAACCTCATCCAATAATTCGGTAATATTGAGGCCGCCTTCATCCTGCCGTTCCGTAATATAATGAAACATGAACTCAACTTCTGTTTTAATCCATTTTCGATTGATTTTTTTGCCATCATCAACTAACTGACTCATACTTTCGGCCTTTTTCATACTAATCATCATCAAATAATTGAAATAGCATAGTAACGATCCCGTTTTTAAGTTATTTTCAGTTTCTAATCTATCAATGAATACTTCTTCCGATTGACCTATTTGTTGGTTTATTATCGCATCTTTCATTTCAAATAGTGCATTCTTTAAACTCATTCTTACACCTCCAAAATATTAGTTTTATATCTTTATCATGAATTAATTTGATAGTTTTAATAGTATGTGTGGGGGACGTTCAATATAGACTACGATGTGGATAAAATTTTTTTGGGTGTATCAAAATAATTTTTTATCTATAAAATAATTATACTTAAACTGTAAGAATTTGCAAACATGAAGTTCTTTATTTTTTAAAAATCCGTTCGTTTAAACGCTCGATTTCCCATCGAAAAAATTCCTCTTCAATAGAAAAGGAATTTTTTTATTTGAAAGAATTAGAATTTCTATCTGCTAATCTTGCTTGTCTTTGCTTATCAAAACAGTATTGGACAATTTTTGCCTCATCCTTTTTATCTAAAACGGTAAACTTTACGCCAACCTGTTTTAATTCAAGTTCCTCTGACAAGCTAATCCGTTTGATTACTGCTTTAAAGGAAATGGGATTTGTCTTAGGAATTGATAAAGTTCCAGATAGAAATTCCCCCTCATGAAATGGAAATTCATGTATGCAGGATAGCAACATTCCTCCAGCACTAATATTAATGGTTTGTACGTCGAATTTGTCTATTTTAACAGGTAAATTGGTTGGGACACGAAAATTATCGCGGCGTTGAATCTTTTCAATTTCGTTTCTTTTCGGTTTTGTAATCCGATATAAAGGGATATTATCCTTCTTTCTTCCAATAATGAACGCTTCAAATTTGTACTTATTTTCACTCGTCATGTAGGAAATGGCAATTCTGCTGCCCCTTGTCAGACCGAACATTTTCCCATTCATTGGCTGACCAATCAGAATCTCATCCTCGCCAATATCCGCTACGATTGAACGGCAGACGATGCCTTCACTCAAAATGTTTATTATAATATTCTGATTTACTTTCGGATACATACCCCATCTCCCTCTCCTTCTGCTTAGCTTATCTGCCTAACGATGTAAATGTTAAGAAAAAGCCCGCCAGTGGCGAGCCTTTCTGTCCAAGATTAACGTAAGAAATCAACTAATGATGGCTGGATGATTCTTGCGCCAGCCGCCAAAGCAGCATGCTGAACATTTTCTTGCGCTTTTAAATCAATAATGACCTTGGATAAATCGGCATCCTCTTCATTCGACAATAATTTGGTTGTTGAAAATTCTAACCCATCAATCCGTGATATGCTCAGTTCCATCCGATTCATTCGTGCGCCAAGTTCAGAACGTTCTTTCAGGATATTATCGAACTGTGCATCTAAATTAACTAAATGATCACCGGCTTGCCCTCCGGTAGAATTAAAACTATCCACGATATTGGTTAGGACTTGAAAAATTCCACCTTGCCCGTCATTATTAAAAATATCTTTACCAAGGACATTAATTTGGACGAGATTATTATGTCCTACCTGAAGATGCACTTTTTCCCCATTATCGTTCCTAAACTCCTTCGGCGAACCCTGTACATTCGGATCCGGGCGATAGGGAGGATTTTTCACATCCGTACCAGCAAAAATATACTTCCCGCCTATTTGCGTATTAGCAATTTCACCGAGGTGCTCTTTTAACTGATTAATTTCTGCTGCGATCGCTGAACGAGAATTTTCATCATTAGTTCCATTTAGCCCCTGTACGGTTAGCTCCCTAACGCGGTGCAGGACAGAGGTTACTTCATTTAAAGCCGAATCCCCTGACTCCATCCATGAGAGGCCATCACTGGCATTCCGTTTGAATTGATCAATTTCATTTAAGGATGACCTAAAATACATGCTGCGAACAGCGGTCACAGGGTCGTCCGATGGTTTATTAATTTTTTTTCCTGAGGAAAACTGATCCTGATATTTTTCCATTGCTTTATTGCTCTTACTTAAGTTAAACAGAAAATTATTGTTCAGCATCCCTTGAGTCACTCGATTGCTCACTATAATCCACCTACAATCCTACCCGGCCCATGCCGTTGATTACTTTATCTAAGCATTGATCCATTGCGGTGACCATACGTGCCGCAGCGTTATAGGCCTGCTGGTATTTAATCATATTGGCCATTTCTTCATCAATCGAAACACCTGAGACGGATTGGCGGCGATTTTCTACCTGCTGGATAATCACTTCTGAGTTACTTTGCATCCGCTGGGATTCAAGTGAATCAATCCCTAACTGACCGATAATATTGCGATAATAGTCATCCACCGTACTGGTCGTTCCATTAAAAATTAGACTGGCATCAAATTTGATATTGGCAATTGCTTGCGCATTTTGACCATTTCCAGTGGAGGAACTTCCGGAAGCTTCTTGTTTAGCAGCCGCAATCATGTCTAATGATTTCATGATATCGGGATTAACCTCTAAATCTTTCGCACTGGTCCCCTTAAAAAAGTCAACATTTGCTGCTGTTACTAATTCAACCGTTCCATTGTTATTAGATAGGTACATCCCGCTTTTATGAACTTCATTGATTTTAGTAGCAAAGTTCTGCGCTAATAAGTCAATTTTTTTCTTCATGTCAGGAACTGTACCACCCGCTTGCGTTCCAAACGCTTCAATTCTGCCTAAAAGTTCTCCGGATTGTAATTGAACTGGTTTATTATTAATGGTCACACCAGAGACATACTCTTGATCACCGTTTTTTGACATTTGGACTTCTAATTTATTTGCGGTTTTACCGGAAACAACCATTTCACCCGCCACCGAAATGTTGACCATGCCATTATCACCCTGGGAAACTTTCACATCCACAAGCTTCGAAAGCTGATCAATCAGTACGTCTCGTTGATCGTATAAATCATTCGGTTGATAATTATTCGGCACGAGCCGAGAAATTTGATCATTCAGACTGCTAATTTGCGATGAAAGCGAGTTAATGGAGCTCTGTTTTGCCTTAATGACAAGTTTAAGGTCATTCTGAAGTTGATCTAGGGAGCCGGACAGATAATTAAACGTTTCTGCGACGGCTACCCCTTTTTGTCTTACAACAGCACGAGCTGACGCACTATCCGGATTCTTCGCCAGCTCCTCCCATCCCGCCCAGAATTGATCCATTACATGGGCAAGACCATTATCTGAGGGTTCATTGAGCAATTCTTCCAATTTGGACAACGTATCGCTTTTCGCTTCCCAATAGCCAAGATTCTTGTTTTCGCCGCGCAATTGCAGGTCCAAATAATCCTCTCTAAGGCGTTCAATTTTATTCACATCCACACCGGTTCCTAATTGAAAGGACTTTGTTCCGGCAATCGAAACGGGATTTGTCGCCTGCATATCGGCTCTCTGCCGTGTATATCCTACTGTATTCGCATTTGCGATGTTATGGCCAGTGGTTGAAAGAGCCGTTTGCTGAGCAAATAGCGCTCTCTTTCCAAGTTCAATGCCATGAAAAGTTGATGTCATATTATCCCCTGCTTTATATCAAAATAGCTAAATTTTCGCATCTAAAAAGCTTGTCGTCCTTTTGACGGCGTTCGGGCCGTAGCCAATTGCCGGCTCTTTCGGAATCAGCATTCCAATCGAATAGTGAATATAGGAAAGCGATGTTTGAATTAACTGCTGATTGTTTTCATTCACCTGAGAGACTTCCTCCACTAAAGCCCGGAGCTTTCTTGCAATCAAATGTAATTGGGACTTGGTTTCAACATCATTTTGTAGCTTGATTACATCCTCGAGTGTGTTTGATTGACCGTAATGTCCCATTTGAGTCATATAAAGATGAACTTGTTCCATTCTTTGTTGATCAAGTTTTTGAATTTCATCCGCACATTTATTTTCAAGTTGAATTAGAGCTGTGAGGCCCTGCATACCGCCTTCAATTAGTAAATCACGTTTCTCTTTAACCAAATCTAGTAGTTGTGTATGAACAGTAATCATCGACTCCAACGTCTGAATTAATTTAGCGAAAGGTTCCATTTTCTCGTCTCCTACTTTGTTGTGCCCTTCCAGAAATCAAGCATTCTATTGGCAACTTTGCTGCTATCAACATGATAAGTGCCATCTGCAATCTGCTGCTTTAATTCTTGAACCCGATCTTGACGCTTTGCTTGTTCCGACATCATTGCCTGTGAAATTTCCCGTCCGCGTGCTGATATTTCCACATTGTCAGAAGATGATGTTGATAATTTTTTCGTTGTTTCTGTATTTATAGTTGAACGATTCTGTTGTTTTTGATAGGAATATAAACCATAATTCGTATCATTAATTCTCATAACAGTTCCCTCCTGTTCGTTATTATTATTTATCGGAAATTTACATCAAAAGTTTAGTTATGTTATTGAAAATATTCTTCTGAACAATATTTCTTTTATTTTATCAAAAACAGTATTACAATTCATTAAGTATTTGATTACTACTGTATTTTGAAAAACAAAAAAACGACGAGATGGAATCATTCGATCTCGCCGTTTAAACTTATACTCTATTATTAATGTTTCCGCCAACAAAATCTATTTGGAGTTGCTGCATCTGCCTCAGATACACTTCCGTCTTCCCAGGTGTATACTGGTGTGTGGGTTTGTTTACTGTTGAATCTATTTCCGCACCACCCTGTTTCCAGTTAATTGAAACCTCTGCAGGTGTAAAATGAATTTTAACCGATCCGTAACTGGGGATAAAGGTTATATTGAAATTTGTTGGAGGAGGTGTGCTTCTCTGTAAGGCTATCGCAGCAAAGGCGTCAGATTTATTTTCGATAGCAGCCATTTGGTCGCCTTCTTCTGCGATTGTGGCAATGGCCTCTAAACCATCTTGCCTAGCCTGTTCCGCAATATCCTCCGTTAAGACATTAAGATTTTTAAAGCCGAGTTGATTCCATGCTTCAATTTGATCAATTTCCAAGCGCGAAGCTTTTTTCTCAATCGACAATTCTGCAGGAAGCTGTTTGATGGATAAATTTGCTGGTTCTTGATGGATTTCTTGTACAGGCTGTGTGATCCGCAGCCCAATTTGTGCAAAGGTTTGTTGTAATCGAATTTGTGGGAGCTGCATGACATGGATTCACCACCTTCATTAAGCTTTTTTATCAACCAATAGCCCGAGATAATCGGTCATTTCCGCATACATATCCAGTAGTTTCTTAGGTGGAATTTCTTTAATCACTTCGTTCGTTGTATCATCGACAATGGCAACATAATATTTTTGTAATCCCTCATGAAACTGGAATTCTAAATGGGTATTGGATTCCTTTAAAAAGTCATTCATACTTTCAATGACCTTTTCAGTTCTTTCCTTAGACAAGGCTTGTTGTTCCTGCTGCTCTTGTTTTTCCTTTGTAATTTCTTTTACTTTCGGTACTAGCTCCACCTGTTTCACTTGAAAATCTGCTGATGGATTATTATTTGTCAACTTCTCCAACATGTCCATCCCTCCCAAAAAACACGCACTTTTTAAAGTTTATCGGATAATGTGAGGAAATGTTTAGTGTCGATGTTTAATTGTGGAAATAACTTTTCGACACTTGATTTATATCAAGGTTTTACTAGCTTTTATGATGGAAGAGTAACCGTGAAAGAGGAAAAATGTAACGTAAACGGCGATAGTAGTTGTGAGTATCAGATTAAGCTGTATTAAGATAGGTTATTATCTGTTAAAACACCGGACAGATCAAACTGCCCGGTGTTATTTTGACTGTAAATACTGCAACTTGTCTTCCTTTACCATCCTGTATGAAGGCAAATTTGTACTGTTTTTCATTAACACATCAAAACTGTTAAGAATGGTACCAATTCTGGATTGTTCTTTTTCCTGAATGATAAATTTGATACCGTATTCGGTTATATCATCATGTTCTTCTTCTTTCCATACAATATTACCTATCAATTGAATATCTTTATCAAGAATTTCCATTTCAAACTGAAGAATAATATCCTCTCTAATAGGTAATTTCAAGGTAGAAAGGAAACGGAGACCTCCAATGCTCATATCCTCAATTAAAACACTTGATTTTCCCAAATGCACCGTTTTACCTGCAATCGACATGAGCTTCATTTTAGCAGCAAGCGGGTAAGGAAAATTAACACGATAATATTTCCGTTTGCTTTGTTTCACTTTCAACTTTGGATCCATTGGCTGTAATACTTTCTTCTGCAAAAGGGATTCGAAGGCTAGAACAGAAACCGGCCGGCTAAATAGATATCCTTGAATTTGCTGACAGTGTTCTTTCTTTAGGAATCTATATTGTTCAATCGTTTCTACCCCTTCCGCAACCACATCCATTTCCAAACCTTTTGCTAAATAAATAATGGATTTGACAATAAACAAGTCATGCTGACTATCATTCATATTTTGGATAAAGGATTTATCAATTTTTATGACGTCAAATGGAAATTGGGCTAAATAGGATAATGATGAATACCCTTTACCAAAATCATCTAATGATATTTTAATTCCCATTTCCTTTAAGGTTTTGATCGTGTTTTTTACAACTTCTTCATTATTTAAGAATGAACTCTCCGTAATTTCAAACTCAATATCAGTTGGGTGAATTCCTGCTTTTCGTATGGTTTGTTCAACGTGATCTAGCCACTTTTGTTTCATAAAATGGGTAGCAGAAATATTGATGGAAATCGGTACCGTCCACATCAGTGCATCTTTCCATTTCTTCAATTGTTGACAAACTTCAGTTAAAACCCAGTCTTCAATTTGAATCATTAAATTGTTTTCTTCCGCAATCATCAGAAATTCATTCGGAGAAACAAGTCCCCACTCAGGATGATCCCACCGAATGAGCGCTTCGGCACACATCATTTTCCCTGACCTTGTGTCCACTCGAGGCTGATAATACACAACCATCTCATTATTTTCCAAAGCTTTCAGTAAATCCCTGCCTAGACTAAATAACTTGTATGACTCAATACTACTAGATGGGGAAATAATCTTATAGTTATTTCTCCCTTGCTCTTCAGCTTTGAATAAGGCAATATCAGCATTTTTCAATAATTCCTGACCATGCTCGCCATCGTCAGGATAAATACTAATCCCAATACTTGCAGTGACAAACAATTCATACCCGTTTAAAACAAAAGGATCTTTTAAGCATTGAATAATGCTTTCGGCTAATTTCTCCAAGTCATCAATCGAATTCATATTAGCGATTAACAGACCGAATTCGTCTCCGCCAATTCTGGCTAGCAGATCATCGGAAGTTATAATTGATAAGAGCCGTTTAGAAAGTTCTATTAAAACTTCATCACCAATGGAATGTCCGAGTGTGTCGTTAATAAACTTAAATCGATCAATGTCAAAAATCATGACAGCAAATTTCATATTTTTATTTCTATATGCCTCTGTATGCTGCTGTAATTTTTCATCGAACATTCGTCGATTTGGCAAATTCGTTAAATAATCATGATAGGAAAGGTGCTGAACCTTTTCATTTAATACTTTTTGCTCGGAAATATCCGAAATTAAACCATCCAATTGAATTAACGTACCGCGCTCATCAAGTGTGGGGATCGTATAATCTTGAACCCATATTGTTTTACCATTCTTATGGATAATACGGTATTGATGACGCAGAATATTTCCTTTAGCCAACTTCTGTTGGTCAGCAAAATACCGAGACAAATCCTCTGGGTGAATGATAGATGACCATATCGTTTCCCTTTGTAATTCTTTCATTGAATACCCGCTAATCTGTTCTATTCCTTGAGAACAAAAGAGTAATTGATCTGCTTTAACATTCACAGACCAAATTCCTACATCTGGGTTGTTATAAATTTGAGATAACTGTTTTTCTTTTTCGTACAATCTATGTTCAAAATCTTTTCTCCCCGTGATATCTTGAATGAATCCAATTACCCGAGCAGGTTGACCATCTTCGTCTAAAAAAACTTCTAATTGAACAAAAACATGCCGGGTTGCATGATCACAGCTAACAATCCTACATTCAAAGGTTTTAGTTGCTTTGTCCCTTAAGGTATTCTGGAATGCTTGTGTCAGGATGGGATAATCGTCAGGATGAACATACTTTAAAATCTCTTGATATGTATTAGGCAACTCTTCAACTTCACTTATTCCTAAAATGGTTCGATATTGTTTAGAAAAATGAGTACAATCGTTGAAAATATCGTAATGAAAAGTTCCTATATTCCCTATCTCCTCAACGGTATTTAAGTTATTTTCGAACAGGAGAATCTCTCTTTCTCTCTCTATTACATCCGTAATATTTCTAATGATGACATAGATATTCCATTCATTTTCAGTTTCAATCGGCATTAATGTAACATGGATATCAAATGTTTCCCTATTCTTGCATATTCCAATACTATTAAATGCTTGTTTATGCCCGTTTTGGGCCTTTTCGAAATATTTCCATACTTCATCGGTTTGATCTTTAAAACATTTTTTTAGAAATGGCTTTTTGAGTTCTTGTTTCGTATAACCAAATTTTTTCCTAAAGGCATGATTATAAGAAATGACATTTCCAGTGACATCCAATTTGATTACAGGTTTAAGATAGTCATTAATAATAGAGGGAAATTCCTCCTCACTTGCAATTAATGCAGTTGAGTCATCTTCCTTAGTTAGTCTATTGAAAAGTCTTTTCATTGCTGTCGCTCCCTCTAATTATCAAAATCACACAAAATTCGACATTTCAGCTTCCAAATCGAATACAACACTACTATATTTTACGGAATATGGGGAATTTTGTCTATGAATATAGATTGAAAAATGGAATTTTCTGATGCCTAAAGACCTTAATAATGTGTAATCTTATTCTTGGTGGGAGGCGGACAGACTAACAAAAGATAGGGCAGTCTCTTTAAGGAATGTTTCTCCATCAAAAAATGCATCTTTTCATAGTTTTGAGTAGCTAACCCCAATGCCACATACTTCAACAAAATCTATCAAATTTCGAAGTACGATTTGGCACTTAATCTTATTTTCAAATAATTTGTGTAATGTTTATCCTTTATCTCAATCACAATTTACTTATAATCATAGGCTTCGTATCCTACATCATCTCTCTTGACATTAATATTAAACGTCTTTTTCATTGTTTCTATATACCAGGTATAAATACATTATCTTCTCCGCTCCTTTCAAATGTAACTCTTTTCCTTGAGGGAAGCGTACTCCCCATCACCTGCATAATATGGTCAATGACATCAATCCCAATAATCTTACCTGCCTCTACTAATCTTTTAGTCACCTCCACATCTTCCCTACTTTTAGCACTTTTGCCGCTAGGATGGTTATGTCCGACAAGATTGATGTAGCGTTACTCAAAATGGCAAGCACGATGCATTCCCTTGGATCATTTATGCTAGTGTTTAGGCTACCATTGTGACAGATATTGATGGCTGTTGGTAGATTCTTTGTGTCCAAACAAAACACGAAAAAAATATTCCCTATCCATGCCTCCCAGGAATTGCTTCAACAATTGGTAGCCATCCTCAGGACTACGAACACTACGATTCTTATAAAGCATGTTCACACGTTTAGCAGATTGATTTTTCATGATTACAATTCCTCCTCCAAAATAGAAAAGGGACTTCCCTCCGAAGAGAGAAGCCCTAATTTGATGAACATCATGTACATGTATGTTCAATATTATAATATATGCATGATTTTCCTGTGGAATCACTATCTATTCTTTGTCCATTATTTGATTGTAAAATTCTTTTAAATTTAATTTACTTAATTCTTCTGCAACAAAGGGTATTTCATTTTTGAGACTTTCATCAAATGGTTTGGAAAGTTTCAACATCCAATCTACCTTGCTTAAGTTTCTTATTGGAGATAAACAACTCCAATGCCATTCTGGAATACTGATAAGGAACTCAGTTTTATTTGTCCCATTGATTCTTTTTACATCATCAATAAATGTTATATACACATTAATTGTCATTACATTAATTTGATTTATGCTAATTGGAACAACCCTAAGAAAATTATTATTTATCCTTTGATTATTACTAAACATCGCCAAAACTATTCACTCCTTTACAAAAAGAGACCCCGCAAAGCCAGGGTCCCTTTCAAATAATCTAAAATTAACGAAGAAGTTGTAGAACTCCCTGAGGCTGCTGGTTTGCTTGAGCTAACATAGCTTGAGCAGCTTGAGATAAAATTGAGTTCTTAGTTTGGTTCATCATTTCTTTCGCCATCGTGCGAACATTTACTTTCATAAATGACCAGACTATATCTTCACCCTCTAGCAATCTAGTAGGGGTCGGGCACTTCGGATTCACAATACTGATGACATTGTTTCACCTATGGATTTCATCACCATAGCTTCCGCCTTAGATGGTCTATCCTAGTCGTTGAACCTTCTCCACTCTTTCGAGACAGGAGCTTGGCTGCTGATTGCCCAATCTTTTCTTTTTTCAAACCATCACGCTTGTCGTTTCCAACTACGTTGTGGCAAGAAAAGCTCTAAGGGTTTTCCAGCAATTCACCCGATAATAATCGCTAGCCGTTACCAGCTAGGACGACTGTACTTGTCACTGCACTTAAGCAGCTAAAGCATAATCTACGTCACGGATACGAGATTCCGCTGCAGTTAGGTTTTCAGAAGAAGTGTTTAAGTTATTAATAGTGTGTTCTAAACGGTTTTGGTATGCACCTAGTTTTGACCTTTGTGTTGAAACTGTTTCAATTGCAGTATCAAGTTTAGAAATTGCATCTTTTGCATTAGCATATGTGCTAACATCTGGTCCAGTAGTTGTCATTTTTTTACCAGCTACCTTAATATTGAATTCATCACTGTCCGTCCAGTTATTTTGAGTATCAATAGTTATAGTTTGTCCAGGCTTAACAGTAATTGTTAAATCCGAATCAGCAGCCCCCGAATCTGATTGAATTGTTTGCGTTTCCCCATTAATAGTTACTTCAAATGTACCTTTATTTGTTCCATCAGGTGCTGTTGTTGCTTTGATTTTAATGTCTAAGTCTCTTGCTTCAGTATAACCAGAAACATCCACGTCGGCTTTTGCAAACGGTTCAGTTCCAGGAGTTCCAGTTGCTACAACTGCGACTTCCTTTACACTAGCATTCGCTGTTTGATTTGATGCAGATGAAATTAAAGCAGTGGCACTCATATTATCAATTGAAAATTGGAAGTTTTGATTTTCATCGGCTCCAATTTGTAATTGTTTATTTGTGAAGTTACCATCTAATAATTTTTGAGTATTAAAAGTTGTTGTATCAGAAATCCTATCAATCTCAGTGGCAAGTTGATTAATTTCCTCCTGTATTGCTGTTCTATCTGTACCAATATTTGTATCATTTGAAGCTTGTACAGATAGTTCCCGCATACGTTGTAAAATTGAGTGTGTCTCATTTAATGCACCCTCAGCAGTCGAAATTAAAGAAATCCCATCTTGTGCATTTTTAGAAGCCATATCCAATCCACGAATTTGTCCACGCATTTTTTCAGAGATTGCAAGTCCAGCAGCATCGTCACCAGCTTTATTAATACGAAGCCCTGATGATAATTTCTCCATTGATTTAGATTGATTTGTTGATGCAGTGTTCAACTGACGATACGTGTTGAGTGCTGCAATATTGTGATTAATTTGCATTTGTGAAAACCTCCAGTTTTTGTGTAAGTAATTTTGATTTGCGGGAAGTTTTTCCCGCAAAGGTATATAATAATTCCCTTATGGGTTTATTATCGAAATAACAATAAAGAACTCTATGTATAAATATTAATTAGCTGATTAGTTCTTTATTTCGTTTTTCGTATATTTCCTCCCGAAATATACTGATCTCTTTTGGAGCGTCAATGGCGAATCGTAAGAGGCCAGATTGTGTTTGAATCATGGCAATTTTGACATGATCACCAATTTGCAAAGTCTCGCCAATTTTTCGATCTGTTTTTTTGAGCTTGCCCAGTTTGTTCAAATTATGTTTACTCGAGGAAATTTGAACATGGTTTGGAGCTTCAATCGAGAGTTTGAACTTTGAACCGTATTGTAGAACAGTTACTTTGATTTCATCGTCAATTATCACAGATTGTCCAACTTCCCTGCCTACAATCAGCATCACACAACCTCCAAACTCATTTAAACACCAAGACAACAATTGCATTCTCTTATTTTATTTATCGGATTATCAAGAAATTAATTTAGTGATTCTTATCAAAATAAATATCTATTTTTGATTAACCTTCACCATTTCTTGTTATTATTTTTATCGGATACTTAAAAAGATAGTTTAGTATTTCTAATAATATTTTTTAAATATTACTAATGCCAATTTCCTCCAGTAATCAAATTTTTTCGGTAATACAAAAAAACCCTAGCTGGGAATCCATCCCGACTAGGTTTTTGGTTAATGATTATACTTATTGTCCCAGCTGCTGATATAGCCACGAGCTTTGGGAATTTAATCTTTGTAAGGCCTCTTCCATCGCGTTGAATTTCTTCCAGAGATTCTGTTCTTTAGAATTTAAACGATCCTGAACTTTAGCCACATTTTTATCAATCGATGCCGCCTCTTTTGCCAAACTACTATTAATCGATACAGTACCCGGAGCACCAGCAATGACTTTTAATTTATCCAACACGTCACCGATTCGATCATAAACTCTGACAGCAAGACCGCTTTTAGCATACTTTTCTGTGCTTGTTATGGTATTTTTTGAACTATCGGTAGTATCCTTAGCGGCAAACAATTTTTGAATATCGGGCAAATTGGTTGAAAGCATCGATTTAAGTTTTGATTCATCTAACGTTAATTTCCCGTTTTCCCGATAATTTGAACTTGTTGTAATTCCAATATCCTTCAAGGATCCAACTGCCCCTGTTACCCCTTGCACCGCTTCATTAATACTAGTACGAATTTGAGTCAGAAATTGACGAACCGTTGGATCGTTTGAGATCAATCCAATTTTCGCTTTTTCTTCCCACTGCTTAATTTCATCTTCTTTCATCGCTTTCCTTTGCTCATCCGTTAATGGCGGAAATTTTCGATTTACTGGCTCTGAAATTTTGTCATTTAAATCCTTTATTAATTCATTATATTTATCAACAAACGTTTTTATTTTATCGAAAAGCTTATCAGTGTCAGGTACCACACTTACCACTGCTTGCCCATTTCCATTGATAATATCTTCTCTAAGATTAATTTTGACATTGTCATACGTAAAGTTGTTACTGGAAATTTCAATCGTTGTTCCATTAATTGTAACAAACCCCTTCTCCCCATTAGAGCCGTTACTAGTAGTTCCATTTGTTAAATTCAAACTGGAGGTGGTGTTATCAAATCCTTCTATTGTAATGGATTTATCCGCTCCAGTATCAGTTGTCGTAAATACAAGTGAGCCGCCAACATTAGCAACTTTGATGTTTTTTTCAGCGAGTTGCGAATTCATTTCGGCAATTGCTTTATCAAAAGTTTTACTTTCTTTCGGTATAGTAATCTTTTTTTCATTTACAAAGAAGCTAATATCTGAGGCACTATTTTCGTCTATGAAAATAGAATCCGAGCCACTCTTTATTCCTGTATTGAAACTAACTGATGATCCTGTTGGCGGTGTAGCCATTTTTGCGGCTGTAATTGTAAAACCCGCTAACGATGCTTTCCCGGCCATGGAAACATCAATACTCGAATTGTTTGAAGTTACTTTCTGTGCTGAAGTAAACGTCCCTTCAAGTCGTAAATCCTCCATCGCACTTCTAAAACTAGCTATTTTCGTATTGATTTCCCTATATGCATCCGTTCTCCAGGTGTTAAGTGTTTTTGACTGCATCAATTTATCTAGTGGGATTCTATTAACCCTCATCATGTCGCTTACCATTTTTTCGGTATCCATTCCGGACGCCAATCCCGAAATATGCGTTGTCAAGTTAACGCTGACCATTGTGTCTCCCCCCTCAAAAAAATTCTTCTATTATCTATTAATCGGTTAAACTCCAAAAAAGTTAAGTAAATATGTAAAAGACCGCGATCACCCACAGGTGAGGCGGTCAACACTCAATTCATTACTTCAATATATTATTGGCAATCCCATTCATTTGATCGGCATAAGAAACAGCCCTGGCATTCATTTGAAAACTGCGCTGTGCCATCATTAGGTCCGTCATTTCAGTCGTTAAATCAACATTCGAACCTTCAAGATAACCAGTTGAGATTTGCGCAGCACCGGCTGGCTGCACCCTCACATAGTCATTGATATTTCCACCATTCCCTAATGCTCCTGTGTCAATCGAAAATTCATTTCCACCCGCATTCCGTAAAATCGATGGATTTTGAATCTCAACTAGTCCAATCCGTTGCGGGGAAGTAAAAGAAGCCTCAAGACCATTTTTATTTTTTAGATGAATTTGACCGGTGGCATCAATATTGACATCATACTGTGCATCCAGTTCAATCGGCTTACCCGTTTGATCCATCAAAAAGCTACCGTTTGCATTTGCTAAATAGTATCTCCCTGATTTAGCAGGATTCGGCGTTAAATGAAAATTCCCATCACGGGTAAATCTGACCTCACCGGACGCTGGATCGCTGATTTGAAAATAGCCCTTTCCTTGAATCATGAAATCAAAAGGATTACCTGTTTCAATCGCTTGCCCTTGGGTCGTATCTAACTGTGTTAACCCAGTGCGGGTACCGTAACCAACGCGTAGTCCATTAGGAGATAGACGCCCTTCTTCCTGATTTGTCCGTCCCTGATTATTTATTTGATTTGCTAAAATTTCTGAAAAACTATGATCCTTGCGTTTATAGCCCGTCGTATTTACGTTCGCAACATTATTTGATGCGTTATCAATTTTTTGCTGAAAGGCATTTAGTGCACCGGAAGAAATATATAATGATGTATTCATCTGATTAGCTCCTTTTCTTCCTTACTTATCCATTAAGTTTCCCAACAGAGTACAGCTGCTGTATTGATTGTTCATAAACAGAGATTACCTTCTGATTGGCCTCGTATCCGCGGACGGTCATCATCATATCTGACATCGTTTGCCCGGCATCCACATTCGACCCCTCATAATATCCCTGGTGAAGATTAACGCCCGGATTCGTACCGCCGCCATCTTGGATAAAAGGAACCTCTTGGTCAGACTGATAGACATTCCCCCCCAAACGGCGCAGCTCGTATGGATTTTGAACAACGGCGATACCAATTTGCCCGACATTTTGAATTGTATTCTCTGAATTTACCATGATTTGTCCATCTGCGGTAATCTGAACATCTTCTTTACTATTGTTAACCAATTGGATTGGCTGATGGTTTGCTCCTAACACACGATAACCATCCGATGTCACCAGGTTCCCATTGGCATCCAAATCGAATTTTCCATTCCGAGTATATCCAACACCACCATCCGGCAGCTGTATCGCAAAAAAGGCAGTTGGCTTTACTACTCGTCCATTCACATTTTCCATCGGAATCGCTTGATCATCAATCGCCACATCGAGCCGCATTCCGCTTTGCACAAAGGAGCCTTGTTGAAAGCTTGGAATCCGCTCCTGGGTATAAACACCATTTGAGAGTACACCAATTGGTACAGACTGTCCGGATAACTGTTGTGCTCCGGCGCCATTTTCATTAAAATCACGAATTCGATTGATTAATAGGTTCGGAAATGCACGTAGTACCGTATCATCTTTCTTAAAACCCGGTGTTTGAGCATTTGCCAAATTATTAGCCAATGCCTCTTGTCTACGCTCAAGCGAGTACATTCCTGATGCGGCGGAATACAATCCTCTTAACATATTTCTAACTCCCTTCAAGTCCTCCACAGTGACCGTTCCTTACTTTTTTTCTCCTCTTCGGCCACTCTAAACCCTTCACAGTGACCGTTCCCTGCTTTTTTCCTCTTCTTTGGGCACTCTGAACCCTTCACAGTCACCGTTCACATATTTTTTCCGTAGCTTTAGGCTCTCTAAAGCAAAAAAACTAGTCGCTTTAGTAAAAACTTATTATTTTTATTAATTTTCTTATGCTAATCAGGTATATAAATTAAGCAATAACCCTTTCATTTCGCCAATTCGTTCCAAGAGGGTTAGGCCGGAGGTTTGTTGATTCAGGACATGATCGGTTAATTCAATTAATTTGCGATCCAGCACCTGAACCGTTTTTAACGTTTTATTCCCGCCGTACATGTCCCAGCTTTCTGATTGATGCAATGCCAGCCCATTCTTCGTGACTTCTCCCATAAATTGTTTCACTAAATCCTTATATTTCTGCAGCTCGCGAAAGGTTGGATTTTCAATCAATTGCTGTCCTTGCTGATTAATTCCCTCAAGGAGCTTATGTAAATAATCCTTTGTGAAATCCTTTGAATACGAGCTGATTATTTTTTGAAATGCAGCATTATTAGAGGTGGACCGATCCACTCCTGTTTGCCTGGGATCACTAAAATTCACCCTTACCGGGTCATGTATCTTCAAAAGGGGTCCTCCTCCTATATCAAATTCGATCAAATAATAATCAAAATATGATTTAATTATACTTTATCTATATCAAAATTTCATTACTAGAACTACCAAAATATTCAGCTTTCAAAAAAGTAAAAGCCCTTATCTTCATCAATAAGAGCCTACGATAAATCTTCTGTTATTCTTGAATATACTTGCATATTGTTCCTTCCGTTTTCCTTCACAACGTAAAGGGCGTTATCCGCATGTTTCAATAGTTCATCACTGGAAATACCGTCCTTTGGATATAGTGCGATTCCCATGCTTAATGTCATTTGAATCACATGTTTTCCAATTTTCCAAGGTTCCTTAAGTGATCCCAAAATTCGTTTAGCAATTTTGATGGCCTCCGCTTCAGCTTGCAGGTCAGATAGTATGATGGTAAACTCATCTCCACCATGGCGGGCCAACGTATCACATTCACGAAGCTGTTGCTTCACCCTATTCGAAAATTCCAGTAACAGCTCATCCCCTATATCATGACCATAGGTATCATTAATTCGTTTAAAATGATCCAAATCAATGAAGAGCAGAGCAAATTTCCGCTGGTAACGCTTTCCTTCCTTTAAGGCTTGTTCCAATTTCTCTTTAAAAAGCCTTCGATTTGGAACCCCTGTTAATGAATCATGGAAGCTTAAGAATTCCAGTTCCTTTTGATAGATCTTCCGTTCAGTAACTTCTCGCCCAACCAGCATCATATGTTGGAAATTTCCATCTTCATCAAACATTGGCGTCCCCTTCAACTCTAACCATACATCATAACCAGATCTATGTTTGCGGCGGATTTCGTGTGTGAACGCCTTTTGAGTCAAAACCATGTTCACAAAGGTTTTCTTAAAACTTTCATCAACAGCCCCATCTGGCTGGTGGAGGACCCATTTTCCGACATATTCTTCTGCATTATAGCCCAATACCGTTTTATGAGAGGGGGAGGCGTATGTAACAATACCATCTAGATTGAGCAACTGGATTAAATCGAGAGAATTATCAGCCAGGAGCTGATATCTTTTTTCACTTTCCCTAAGTGAAAGTTTCGCTTTAAATGATTCTGTCATATCTTTCACAACACAAAAAAATCCAATTATTTGATTTTGAGACTTCAAAGGAATGCATTTTACCTGTAAGTGAAGAACTTTTCTCTTTTTACAATAAGCATTGATCTCAGTATCAAATGGAATTCCCTGAGCTGCTCGTTTCATTTGATCAAAAATTTCTTCTTGTTTAGACACAATTAACTTCCGGAAATGAATTCCTCGAGCTTCATCGTCAGTATATCCAAATATCTTTGCAGCTTGTTGATTTTGTTTAATAATCTTTCCTTCAATTGAAAAAACAAGTACAGCATCAAGATTATATTCAATAATAGATTGAAAGAACTCATTAAATAATTCATTCAGCAACATGGTCATGTACCACTTCCCTTTGTGATAACCTTATTAGTGTGACCTCATTGTCATTCTTATCTTTTTGGCTGTTTGATAAGAACCATATATGCTTCATTTTAGTGGTTATGATTGGTTTGTGCAATTGTTACTAATTCTTGTAAAATCTCTTCTATTCGCCGCATTTCATATAAGAAATTTTCATCAGGTATAGCCGTTCCCAGCTGTACTTGCTGAATCATTTTTTTTAGATAATGTAAAGGATTGTTCAATTCCTGAGTAAATATGAGCAGCTTTTCTTCAATAAATCGCAAATTTTCCTTTATATGTACGATCGCTTCTTCTAAGTGTTTCTTTTCTGAACTGGTGCTAAAAAAATCTCGTAATGCACTTTCCTCCAGTTCTTCAATTGTTTTCGGGTTATTATGTTCTAGGATAAGTCCTTCATTCTCAATAATTCCTTCAATATCACCAAAATATTGAATAAGTTCTCCTGGTGGCAATGGTTTACTGAATAAGTATCCTTGCCCTTGATTACAAAAGTTCTCCTGTAAAAATATAAGTTGATCTTTTGATTCTATTCCTTCGGCAATGACACCCATTTTCAATTGATGTGCCATGGCGATGATCGTTTTTACAATGGTTGTATTATTGGAATTTGATGTACAATTGAGAATAAATGATTGATCTATTTTTATTTTACTGATAGGAAATTCTTTTAAGTAAAAAAGTGAGCTAAATCCTGTGCCAAAATCATCCAAACTTATTTGCACACCTAAATTTTTCAATTCTTTGATCATCGGAAGAACTTGATTCGTATCAGCCATCATACTTTCCGTTATCTCAAGCTCCAGGTATTCAGGTGATAGGTTCGTTTCCGTTAATATATTTCGGACCACATCAACGAAATCTTTTTGACACAGCTGACGGACAGAAAGATTAACCGACATAACGATTGGCGTATAGCCTGCATTCTGCCACGCCTTATTTTGCAAGCATGCAGTTCGTAAAACCCATTCGCCAATCGGGATAACAAGACCTGTCTCCTCTGCATGAGGAATAAACTCCAACGGAGGGATAAGCCCATTAATGGGATGGTTCCAACGGATTAAAGCCTCAACACCCATTATTTTACCTGAAAATAAATCTAACTTAGGCTGATAGTTGAGAATGAATTCATTTTGTTCTAGTGCATTCTTAAGATCAGTATTTAATTGAAATGGTTCATTTGTGTGTCGCACAATCCTCTTTTCACCACCATATGTAAAAATAGATTTTCACATGCTATTTGATTAATTCTTTCATTCCACTATTCTTTGAACCTTAATCGAACCGTATTTATGACCAATGATTCGATTAAGGTTAACAGTTAGAACAAAAATGCAAAGTTAAAATCTTTTAGCTTAGTTTTTCCACCTCTTCTTTAACGTTGGAAATTGCAGTTTCCACTTCTTTTACTTCTTTTGTTTGTGTTTCAATACCAGTGAATAACTCTGCTTCCTGCTTTAACACATTTTCAACCTCTGAAGCGATTTCCTTGCCATATTTAGCTTGGTCGGCGGTTGCGACTGTAATTTGGTCCACCATTTCTTTTACACTATTAATATTTCGAACAATTTCTTCAGAGGTAAGAGCTTGTTCTTTCGTTGCATTTGTGACGGAATTCGATTGGTTCGTTACATTTTCAACTGCTGACATAATGGCACGGGCACCATCTGCTTCTTCACCAGTAGCAACAATAATTTGTTGCACTTGTTCTTGGATTTCAAGAATGCCTTTAACAATTTCTTCAGCCGTGATGGATTGTTCTCTAGTAGAATAAGCCATTTCCGTTGTACTTTTCACTGTAAGCTCAACAGCTTTCTCAAAGTATTCGCTACTCTTTGTTTGTTCATCTGTTTCCAAAGCAATTTGGTTCATCTCGTCCGTTACCTGAATAATGCCCTGGTAGATCTTTTGAATAGCCTGATTTGTTTTTTCTGCTAATTCATTTCCTACCCTTACCTTGTCAGATCCTTCTTTAATAGATGTAACGGCAGCTGCCGTTTCCTGTTGAATCCCTTTAATACGGACGGCAATTTCCTTTGTTGCTTTGGCTGAACGTTCAGCTAGCTTTCGAACTTCATCCGCAACAACAGCAAACCCTTTTCCATGCTCTCCTGCTCTGGCAGCCTCGATTGCTGCATTTAGGGCTAAAAGATTTGTTTGGTCAGCGATCTCATCTATCACTTTAATAATGCTGCCGATTTCTTCGGAACTCTTTCCAAGCCTTTCGATGACATCACTAGCATTATGTATAACATGAGATATTTCCTTCATACCATTTAAGGTTTCATTTAAAGAAGTTCTTCCTTCTACAGCATCATTCTTTACAGAATAGCTTAACTCGTTAACCGTTTGCACGCTACCTGCCACTTTTCTTATGGATGTAACCATATCTGTTACCGCTTTTGACGTCTGGTCTGTCTTACTGTTAATATTTTCGGCACTTTCATTTACACCTTTAATCGATTTACTCATTTCCTCAATGGCAGCTGAAATTTGTTCGACACTTGCCCCTACATTGCCGGCATTACCGGCCACTTGCTCAATGGATACCATCATTTCTTGGATTGCGGAGGACGTTTCTTCAGCAGAAACCGCTAATTGATTGGCATTTCCTGCAACTAAATTAATTGAAACACTCATTTCTTCAATGGCGGCTGAAATTTCATCGACACTTGAAGATGTCATATTTGTGTTCCCTGCAACTTGCTGAATGGAAGTTACCAGTTCACTAACCGAATCATTGGCTTTTTTCATCGAAGTATCCAGTTCATGTGCACTTGCAGCCGTCTGTTCGATCGATTTTTTAATTTCGGTAACCGATGTCATGGTAAGATCCACATTGTTATCTACACCTTTTACAGTACTGGCAATCAGTTTAGTGATAAGCAGGGAAACGATGACGCTGAAAATCGCAGCGATTATCGAAACAATGATAATTTCACGGATAAAATTCACCGCATTTTCTTCTGCATCTGTGACTGCCATATCGGTGTATTTACTGGAATTTTTTGCAAAAGCATTAAGCGCTGCGTTTGCACTATCTCCCCGAACCTTTAACTCTTCCAACTTTCCATGGAGCGAATCATATTCATTATTTTTTGATTCTTCTATTAAGGAAGGGATAATCGCTGCGTATAGCTCAAAGCTTTTACTAAACTCATCTAAAAATTTTTGATTATCCTTCGGTAGCGACATTTTATTCATTTCTTTAATGTCACTTCTTAAATTTGTGATTTCCTGTCGAATATAATTTTCCGTTCCCGATTTCTCAGTATTATCACGGAGAAAAGAATGCTGATTTACATATTGATGAATAGCTGTTATCTCTTCCCGCATATTTCCAATTAGCTCGGTTTTAGGAATTTGGGTTTTACCGATATAATTAATATCCTTTTTTAAATGATTAATGCTCGTATAAGACACTATTGTCAGTGATACAAAAAATATAATGACAACAATATGACTACCCCATTGTTTAACATTCATGGAAACATTATTAAATTTTTTGATAGACATCTGTTTACCCTCTCCATTTACTAGACTATAACGAATGAATAATTTCTTTGAGTTCGTCTAAATTTGTGGTATTTTCGAGCAATTTTTCAATATCCAAAAGGATAATCAGTCGGTCACCTATTTTTGATACACCAGTTAAATAAGAAATATCCTGTTCTGCTAAAAGGCTTGGCTGTTGAATCGTTTCCCTTGGGAGGTCAGTAACATCCGTAGCTGCATCAACAACGATTCCAATTTCTTGGCCATTGGAAACCTTTACAATGATCATTCGCCCTGAATCCGATGGAATAAGTGATTCCGCTGACAAAGCAGAGCGCATATCAACAACTGGAATAACGACATCTCTAACGGTTGTAACGCCTAACACGTGGGCTTGTCGATTGGGATAGGAATTAATTTCCTGCAGCTGTTCGATGGACACCACTTGACTAATCTGTACTCCATATTCTTCCTGACCTACTCTAAAAATCAGTACTTTTACATTTTGATCTATAAATTGCTTCATCAATCGAATCTCACATCCTAGGTAAATATTCATCATTTATCACTAATTGGATTAGCTGACATGGGTTCTCAATAACTCTTCTATTTTTAGTAAGATTAGTAATCTTCCTTCGGTTTTCGCAATCCCTTCAAAAAATTCTGATTGAAGATCCCCAACAGAACAAGGCTCAAATGACTCTTCTAGAACGTCCACAACGTCGCTAATTTGATCTACAATCAAACCCACTTCTAATTCTTCATTTTTTGTAATGATTACACGTGTAGCTTCCGTAAATGCCTCTGAGCTGAGATTTAATTTACTTCTCAGATCGATTATGGGTATAACATTTCCCCGAAGATTAATCACACCCCTCACATACATGGGGGAATTGGGAACCCTTGTGATAGTTAGAAGCTTTTCTATAGACTGTACATATTGAATGTCCACCCCATACTCTTCATCACCGAGTTTAAATGCGACAATCTTACAATTCATTGTAAAGTTTCACCCTTTCTAATGAAATAATTGATTCGTGTCCATTATTAATGCAACATCCCCAGTACCAAGAATGGTTGCACCTGAAATAGCATATAAGTCTGTCAAATATGTCCCTAAAGACTTCAACACTACTTCTTGCTGACCTATAACCGAATCAACCACCAACCCTTTTAATAGATCTCCCTTGCGGACAATGACAATAACCAGCTGTTGTGGAACCGCATTTGTTTCATCAGCTCGTGGCACGTTGAACATTTCATTTAAATACACTAAAGACACTACCTGGTCCCTTAATTGAAATACCTTTTGTCCATATAGGGTTGTCACTTGCTCTTGGGAGACTTTGGCTATTTCTAAAATCGAACTAAATGGAATAGCGTAGGTTTCTTCAACTGCCCTAATTAACATGGCATTAATTATAGATAAGGTTAACGGCAGTTGAATTCGAAAAACGGAACCCTTCCCGGGGGTAGATTCAATCGAAATCTCTCCTCCCAATGATTCAATTTTTGTTTTTACGACGTCAAGTCCTACACCTCGGCCAGAAATATCGGAAATTTTATCTGCTGTGCTAAATCCTGAAGAGAAAAGCAGTGCATAAACCTGCTCATCTGTTAGTAAATCCGCATCCTTTTTTGTTACTACTCCCCGTTCAAGGGCTTTGTTAAGGACTTTATCACGATTAATTCCCTTACCATCATCAGACACTTCGATAAAAACACTATTTCCGCTGTGGTATGCTTTTAATAAGATTTTTCCTTCCTCGGGTTTACCAGAAAGAAGTCTTTCCTCCGTTGATTCAAGTCCATGGTCTAATGCATTCCTTAGCAAATGGACTAATGGGTCTCCAATTTCATCTATGACGGTTCGATCTAATTCTGTTTCTTCCCCTTCAACCACTAGAAGGATTTTCTTATTCAGTTCTTTTGCCAGATCGCGTACCATCCGAGGGAATCGATTGAATACTTGTTCTATTTGTACCATCCGCAAGTTCAAAATAAGGCCCTGCAAGTCCGTAGAGATCCGAGTCATATGTTCTACTGTTTCCGACAATTCCAGAAGATGGGAGTTATTTGAGATTTGCTCCAATCGTCCTCTGTCAATAATCAATTCACTAAAAAGGTTCATCAAGTGATCTAGTTTTTCAATGTCCACACGAATTGATTTTGAACGGTGCTTCTTTTTTACTTGATTCGTTTCCGAATTATCTGGAGGTTGGCTTGTCTGATCATTTTGATTCACAGCAGGGAGAATCGAATTATCCGACACAAGCGGTTGCGACTCGGCCTTTCCTATCAAACTTTCAGTAACGATGACCTCTGTTAATTCAGAAATTTGATTAAATTTTGATTGGATTTCAGCAATGTCGTGTACAGTAAGCAGTAAAATGGAAAAAGAGTCATCAAACTTTTCAGCTTCTATTTCTTCAACAGAAGGGTCGCTTAATATGATCTCGCCGAGTTCTTCTGCAGATTGAAATACCATATACGCCCTTACCGATTTCATCACACATTTTTTATCAATTGAAATAGTAATTTGGTAAACATGGTTTCCATACTTTTTTGCTTCATAAATCATTGATAATTGAAATTCATCCAGTGAAAGGTCATCTGCAACAGCGACGGCTACTTCCTGTAAAGCTTCGTTTGATACCTCATCAGAAGTACTTAAAGGATTATGCATCTTCTTTAACTGGCTGACAACTTCGGTTACATCCGCTTTTCCTTCCCCGCCTTGTTCCACGCTATCAACCATTTTTTCAATAAGATCAACACATGTAAAAATGACATCCATTATCTCATTTGTGATATGTAATTTAGAATTACGGACGAGATCGAGGACATTTTCCATTTCATGTGTTAACGAAGCCAAGTCTTCAAAGCCCATTGATGCGGACATACCTTTAAGTGTGTGAGCTGACCTAAAGATTTCACTTACAATAGCAGGGTTATCCGGATCCGACTCGAGTTTTAATAATTCATCGTTTATAGACTGTACATGTTCTTTTGATTCTTCGATAAATAGTTCTAAAAAATCATTTAATTCCATTACAAACTCCCCTCATGATCGGAATAGTAGGATTAATATAATTGGTCAAATGTTTAACGCTTGGGTTTAAATTATATATTTTTATCTTAGCATAATTCACAAAGGTGATATCAAACTTTTTTAGTACTTTTCGACTATTTCTTGTTTTTCTTTGACATTTTGATGTTAAAACGCCTTCGCAACTGTCAGCGAAAGCGTTTCACTACCAAAAACTATTTTAATTTTTTGATTTGCATATTTACATCAGTGATGGAGGATACCACTTCTTCTACTTCTTTCGTTTGAATTTCTATGCCGTTATATAATTCTTCTGTTTGTTTGCGGACATTTTCAACCTCTAAAGAGATGTCACGGCCATAACTTGCCTGCTTATTTGCAGCTTCACTTATTTGAAGGACCATTTCTTTCATATTATTTATATTTCGTACAATTTCTTCAGCTGTAAGTGCCTGTTCTCTCGTAGCATTAGTAACAGAACTTGATTGGTTTGTCACATTTTGCACGGCCTCCACAATGGCAAAACTGCCTTGTGCTTGTTCGGCAGCAGCAATCGAAATTTGTTCAACCTGATTTTTTATTTTCATTATCCCTTTTACAATTTCTTCTGCGCTTAGTGTTTGTTCTTTTGTAGAATTAGCCATAATCGTTGTTTGCTTCATAGCTAATTCTACCGACTCAGCAAAAACTTCACTATTCTTTGATTGTTTTTCGGTTGCAATAGCAATTTGATTCATTTCCTCGGTTACATGTGCAATGCCTTCCGTGATTTTCTTTATAGCTGTATAGGTTTTATTGGCCAATTCATTACCTGTTTTAACTTTTTCTGCACCTTCATTGATTGATGTCATTGCTGCTTCAGATTCAACTTGAATTCCTTTTATGAGTGCTGCTATTTCATTTGTTGCTTTTGCCGAGCGTTCTGCTAATTTTTTGACTTCATCTGCCACAACGGCAAATCCTTTTCCATGTTCACCAGCACGTGCTGCTTCAATAGCGGCATTTAGCGCTAATAAATTGGTTTGATCGGCGATTTTATCAATAACTTCGATAATACTGCCAATTTCCATCGAACTTTGCCCTAGTTTTCCCATCACATGGCTAGCTTGGTTAATAACTTGTGAAATTTCTTTCATTCCTGCTAATGTTTCATTCAAAGAAACCGTTCCCTCAATGGCATCATTTTTAACAGAATTACTTAATTCGTCCACTTTATGTATACTATCTGCTATTTGTTTGGTTGAAATGACCATTTCCTCAACAGATGCATTAGTTTGTTCCGTGCTTTCGGCCATCGAATATGCATTCATACTTACACTTTTTATCGACTTATTCATTTCTTCAATCGCAGCAGAAATTTCATCGACACTTATATCTACATTTACAACGTTTCCAGCTACCTGTTCAATGGAAGCCATCATTTCCTGAATGGCTGCGGATGTTTCTTCTGCTGACGATGTAAGAATACTAGTGCTTTCTGAAACGATATTAATAGATGCACTCATTTCTTCAATCGCTGCAGAGATTTCTTCCACTCCAGAGGCGGTCATATTCGTACTATCCGCTGTTTGTTGAATAGTAGTAACAAGTTCACTTACTGAGTCGTTTGCTTTCGTCATTGATGTATCTAATTCCTGTGCGCTTGCTGCTGTTTGATCAATCGATTTTCTTATTTCTGTAACAGAATGTGTGGTGGTATCAACATTTTTTACAACTCTGTTAACAGATCTGCGAATAAGCGAAGTAATTAGAAAGGCGACTAGTAATCCCCAAAATATTGTCCAGATGGAGGCAAACGTAATTTGAGTTTTCGAACTTGATGCATCTTGTTGCGCACTTTTAATGATTTCATTGTTGCTTTTTTGTAAGCTCTCCCCAAATTTTTTAAGTGAGACAATGCTTTTGCCGCCAAGGGCCGTTAACACTCCCATTTTCCCGTGTATTTCCTCATAATTATTTGTTCTGGATGTTTCATAAAATGAGGGAAGGAGGTCAATATATTTTTCAAAATTAGCAGTAAACTCCTGTAACGCTTTTTTATTATCTTCGTCCAAGTTTAATTTTTGTAATTCCTTAATATTTTTATTGACCTTTTCTACGTCCACTTTAATGTAACTTTCAATATTTGATTTAGTTGCGGGGTCCTGCTCATATGAATGCATTGCCGCATACATCCGTACGCTAGTGACTTCTTCTTTTAACTCTCCAATTAATTCAATTTTAGGCGTTTGCTTTATTCCAAGTATATGTACATTGTCACTCAATACATTAATATTCTTGTAGGACACTAGAGTGATGGTCCCTAAAAATAATAATACGAGAATATAACTGCCGAGCAGCTTAATGTTCATTGGGATTTTCTCTACCATGTATTTAATCTGTTTAATTGTTTTGTTATCCATTAATTTCATCATCTTAGGTATTTGGTCGGATGTCATATTACCTTTCTTCGATAACTTACTAGACATTCATATCTCTCCTCTTGAACTATTTAACTACTTTAATAATTATCATTATATATTTGATAGTAGCATAATTTTTGACTTTTCAGTAAACCTTTTTGATAGATTTTGATAATTTTGTATATCGAAAAAGTTTTTATCTCAATTTTTTATAAAAACTCATAAAAAAAAGCGAGATGACCGAAACATTTGATTATCGGTTTGCGTCTCGCTTTCCTTTTTATAAAATTCCCTTAAATTTATTATTAACTTCCTAATACTTTTGTAATGGATTCAATAACCCGGTCAGCTTGGAATGGCTTTACGATGAAATCTTTTGCCCCTGCTTGGATGGCTTCTAATACCATCGGCTGCTGTCCCATTGCTGAACACATAATAACCTTCGCCTGCGGATTAATGGCTCTAATTTTTTTCACTGCCGTAATCCCGTCCATTTCAGGCATGGTAATGTCCATGGTAACAATGTCGGGCTGAAGTTCCTGAAATTTTTCGATAGCATCTTCTCCGTTTACGCCTTCTCCAACAACCTCAAGTCCATTTTTAGTTAATATATCTTTTAACATCATACGCATAAATGCTGCATCATCAACGATTAATACTCTTGCCAAAGTATTCCCCTCCCAAGTGAAATGTACTTAATTTGTCATTTTTGTAAGTCGATCCATTGTGCTGATAATATCTGTGATCCGAACACCAAAGTTTTCTTCAATGACGACGACTTCCCCTTTTGCAATCAACTTATTATTCGCTAATATATCTACTGGCTCTCCGGCCAATTTATCTAATTCGATTACAGCACCTGGACCAAGGTCAAGAATCTTCCGTATTGGCATTTCCGTTCTTCCGAGCTCTACTGTAATTGTGAGTGGTATATCATAGATTAAATCAATATTACTAACTCCTGCAGTGCCTTGTGAGTTTTTAGAAAATGTTGCATATTCAACCTTTTGAACATTGGCATTTTCCCGTAATGGTACAGATATTTTTTGAGTCGGTTTTTGTCCAGGCTGTGAATTTGCTGCTGTTTGATGGACAGCTGTACTAGATGTCTCAACAATTGGAACTAACTTTGGTTTAACAGGCACCGATTCCACTGGTTCTGCAGGACTTAGGATTTTATGGATCATTTCCTTTCCAAACGACAGAGGTATAAACTGTACCATATTGGAATCAATCAAACTTCCTACTTTCAAACGAAATGACACTTGAATAATAATTTTATCTTCTAGGTCTTCTAATTTTTTTGGTGGAAATCCAAGTACGTCTACTGTTGGTGGAGAAATATCCACTTTTTGATTAAAGATTTGAGACATCGACGTCGCAGCGGATCCCATCATCTGGTTCATTGCCTCTTGAACCGCACTTAGGTGCATTTCCGAGAGCTCAGGTTCTAAGGTAATGCCATCACCGCCCATCATTAAATTGGCAATAATTCTTGCGTCTTTTTCTTTAATCATTAATAAATTTTTCCCACGAAAACCAGCCGTATAATCAACATGAATAGCCACATGCTTTTCCTGGATTAACTCTTCCATCCGCTCTTGTTCAATAATGGATAATGTCGGTGTAGTAATTTCCACCCGTTGATTCAATAGCGCGGATAACGCGGTGGTGGAACTCCCTAATGAAATATTTCCAATTTCCCCGAGTGCATCCTTCTCCATGGAGTTTAAAAAATCATCTATAGATAAACCCTGGTTTGATTCCATTTGACTGAATAATGCATTGATTTCTTCTTGTGTAAGTGTGCCCTCGTTCATCTTATACATCATCTCCTTCAGAATCGATTACTTGGTCAATCTGAACAGCATAATGACCGTTAAGGAGACCTGGATTTCCTATGAACCTTGTCAATTGATCTATTTTAACTTGCAATTTCCCAACGTCAATTCCGATAACATCGCCAATTTGCAGGTTTAGTAAATCAGAAACAGGAAGCTTTGCTCTCCCAAGTTCGGCAATAATGGATATTGGTACGATGTCCAAGTTTTGTTTGATTTTATCCTGCTGTGGAACATTCGATTTTGACATTGTAGATAACCATTGGTGCGTAGTTAAATTAGGCAGCATTGGCTCAACAATTAAGTGTGGAAGACATAAAGTCATCCGACCTGTCGTTTCCCCGATAATAGTACGAAAAGCAATGACAATCACGGTTTCATTGGGTGAAGCAATTTGTAAAAATTGCGGGTTTGATTCGATTCCTTCCCATTTCACCTGGATGGTTTCGACACCTTTCCATACTTCATGATACATATCAAATGATTTGGCAAAAACCTTTTGAATAAGCACTGATTCGATTTCAGTCAATGCTCCCTCTCGTTCAGCTGGGTCCCCTTGTCCACCCAACATTCTTTCAAGCACAGCATAGGCTACTTGAGGGTTGATTTCCATCACCATTTTTCCATCCATTGGTTTTACTTCAAAAACATTCAAAATCGTTCTTGACGGGATTGAGGCAATAAATTCATGGTAATTCACCTGTTCCACCAAATCAATTTCAATTTGAACAAAAGTTCTGAGCTGCGTTGAAAGATCAGACGCCAAAAGTCTAGTAAAGTTCTCATGAATTCGTGTAATGCTGCGCAATTGCTCCTTGGAGTAGCGCATCGCATGTTTGAAATCGTAAACTTTTACTTTGCGCTTTTCTTCTTTAACATCTGATGCTTGTATTTCCCCACTATTTAGTGCGGATAAAAGGGCATCGATTTCTTGCTGCGATAATACATCTGCCAAAAGGCCTTCCCCCTAACTCTTCCCTGAGCTATAGAATCAAGTATTGAAACTACGTAAGAGTTCCACTTCTCAATGAAAAAGAAAAGAGGGTCATTCGAGATAGATCCCGTTTGCCTCCTCCTGACTTTTAATGAAGGGAAATAATTGAATTTATCTATTATTTACTTACCGTTTTAAGTTTACAATTTCCTCTAAAATAGAATCTGAAGTTGTAATGGTTCTAGAGTTAGCTTGGAATCCACGCTGAGCAATGATCATTTCAGTAAATTCTTCAGTTAAATCAACGTTTGACATTTCAAGCATACCGGAGTTCATTTGACCGCCTCTAATATCAGCGATACGGCCTATTACAGGCTCGTTTCCTGTGGTATTAGGATCATCTGTAATGGCGTTGGCGGTAACCTCGAACAGCGTATTACCGATTTTTTTCAATCCAGCCGGATTCGGAACCACAGCCGTACCTAGTGAGATAACCTGTTTTTGGTCACTGGCCGGAGTAGCTAGGTAATATTTGGTCCCATCAAATGCTAACTTCCCGCTAGCACCATCCTCACGTACAACGTTAATATTTCCATTTGAATCTACTGAATAAGAAACAAATTTAAGTGACTCGGGAGTTACTAGTTCATCTTCATTAATTTTAATTTTTACTTTTGCATAATCTTCAGGTTTTACTGGTGTATCAATATTACTTGTTACCCCTGTAACAAAAAAACCATTAGAATTAACTAAGTAACCATCTGCATCCAATGAAAAGTTGCCTGCCTTTGTCAAATATGTTGGCATATTATCAAGGGATGCACCTGAAGATGCAGAATCCGGTGATACTACAAAAAAAGCATCTCCATCAATCGCTAAATCTGATCCAATATTGGTTGACATTGGACTACCTGGTGTATGGACATTATCAATAGCCCCTATCTTTGATCCAAGACCAATTTGCATTGGATTGACCCCGCCGCGCGTGTCGGAAGGTGGAGTGGCTCCCTTAATATTTTGGCTGATAATATCTTGAAATACAACCCGGCTCTTTTTGAATCCAACTGTATTGACATTGGCAATATTATTTCCGATGACATCCATCTTTGTTTGAAAACCTTTCATTCCAGAAACCCCGGAGTATAATGATTTTAACATTATTTATTCCTCTTCTCATCGATTATTTAGATTCGGTTGTTGTTTGCTTCATTTCAATCACATTTTCCATCGGGATTTTTTTATCCCCTACCATATAAAAATAGTTGCCGTTTTCCATTGATATCCCATTAACCATGCCATTTTTAGTCGAAATGAACCCTTGGTCACTCTCTAACCAACTGATTTCTTTGCCAATTACAGCAGCATGCTGGCTTATTTGTTGGCTGGAGAATTTTTCAAATGACCTATTTAAATTCGTCATTTGCTCAAGTGAACTAAAGGTTGCCATCTGAGCGATAAAATCCTTATCTTGAACGGGATTAGTCGGATCCTGATTTGATAACTGAGTTACAAGAATTTTAAGAAAGTCATCCTTTCCCAATGAACTTTTTTGTTCGAAGGGCTTAACATTATTGAAAATCGAATTACTTTTTGCAGCATGATCAATATTTACCCAACTCAAGACTCTAAGCTCCTTTCTAGGCTGTAAAATCAATATTTGAAGAAGACTTTGAAGCAGAACCCCTGTATGGAATAGCTGGGGTTTCCCTTTCAATTTCCATTTGCTCATCATCTTTTTGCTTTTTTATTCCATTCCGTGTTAAGGATTGGGAGCGTTGTTCCTGAGATGAATGAAATCCCCCTTGAGAGAATGTCGGATTTGTTTGAGTTATATCTGTCGATGTAAAAGGCTGTTGAATAACCTCTAATTTTTGTATATTTAACCCCAGTTGCTGCAATGCCTGCTTTAATTGGTGCAACTGACCCTCTAGTGATTCCATAGCCAGTGATGTTTCAGTAAAAATTTGTGCGGTTATTTGACCTTGATGAGAAGAAATTTTAATCTCGATATGCCCCAGATGTTCCGGGGTTAATGAAAATTTTGCCTCCGTTGTACCTTCCTGAACAGATGTTAATCTAATATGTTGGCCGATCCAGCTACTAACTTCTCGTATTGAAGCCATTGGAAGCCTTTGAATTGTCTCTGTTTCATGTTGGCTTACAGCAGCTTGCGATATAGGGATGCCCAAATGTACCAAATCATTTTTGACACTTCCATTTTCGGTTTTTGTAGGAATATCAGTATTTCCGGAACTGATGCCTTTAGAACTTGCCCGATCTGTAACAAGGACAGGTGAGTCTAATTTATTCACATCTTGATTAAGGGACTGTCCAGATAGATTAATAGATTGATTAACTTGATTCGAACCCATTAATTGAGCAGACTGCCCATTTTCCATTAGAATTGACGAGAAATCCCCTCTGCTTATCTGCTGCTTTTGAATAGGTTCACTTTGGTGGATTCTCTCCCAATTTCGTCCATTAATATGATGAATATCGTCCTGCTTATGTAAGGATCCGTTCGGATTTATTTCCTTTGGACTCATCATTCTAACATCTTGCTGCACATCATTTGCAAGTTTGTTTGCACCATTTTGTTGTAAAGTTTCTGGATTCCAATCGTTAACTTCTGGGTCTACCTTCTCTGTATTTTGTATTGGCAAATCAGTATACACGATATCAAGTTTTTCAAGGGTTAACCCGTGTTGCTGCAATCCATGTTTCAGTTGCGGTAACTGAGAATCAAGGGTATCTTTTATTAACGGTGTGTCAATAATCATTTGCGCTGCAACTTGGCCATACTCAGTAGTAACGTTGATTTCAACATTGCCAAAGTCGCTGGGAATTAATGAGAATGTCCCCCTGAACACACTCTTTTGTTCAGGTATTAGCGTTACATTTCGATTAATCCAATTTGCTATTTCCGGAACAAATTCAGATACGCTTACTTGATTAATAATCGACGTGTTTCCAGCCATCACTTCCTGAAAATTTTGGTTGCCACTTTTACTGGCTTCCAAATTTACTTGGTTACCCACTTGTTGGTTACTAACAGTTAGAAGCGTCTTTTCTATAGTAGGAATTGTACCTAAGAAAGGTATCGATGAAAATTCTTTACCTATATTTCCAATCCAAAGATTTGGTGATGGGACGGTCTTAGTAAGATCCATAATATTAAGAGTAGGTTTTATTGCCATCGTCTTTGAATTCCATTGATTAATTTCGGATTCTATAGTCTTTCCATTCAATTGTAAGATTTCCGGTTTTAGCAAATTGAAATCTAGTTGATTCATCTGGGTTGTCCTTATATTTCCATTCAACTGGCTGGTTTCTGCAGCGAAATTGTTGAGGTTGTTTTGGCTCTGTGTTTGTAAATTTAAATCCTGTTGCCAACCAGATGGATTTTGGATAGGTACATTCCGTTGAACAATATTTATCGTTTCAACATTTACTCCACTTTGTTGTAATCCCCCTTGCAATCTATACAATTGACGATTCAACACATCTGTTGCCTGTGGTGTGAAAGTTATTATTTCCGCTGATAATCGATCATCCTGTAAAACAATGTTGATGTCAATGTTCCCAAGTGACTCTGGTGTTAAAGTGTATTTAGCATTCGCTTCTACATCCTGGAAAGGAGTAGCACTTATTTTCCGTTCAATCCAAGCACTTACTTCTGGAACAAATTCAGAAACTGCTAGTAAAGGCTGTTGTGGACCTGTAGCTGCGTTTATTCGGCTTAAGCTTAATTCATCAACAAAAAGTTGGTTCACCCTTATTAATGATTTGTTTATTAATCCTTCTCCCACTTGGGCAGGAGGATCCAGTATTGGCGAAATATTTCCAATACTATTGCTTTTTCCAAGAATATCGATTGTTGAATAATCCATCAAAGAATTATGAATATCTTGTTGATAGGACCTTGAGTTTTGGTCAGTACTCATTACTTCTTTAGGCTGTTGATTTATCAATCCTTGATTAGGGATATTTATACCTTGTTGATGATCGGCCACAAGATTACTAACCATTCCATTATGTTGGCTATTCACAGGCTGTTCTAAAATAATTTCTCGTTGCACAATATCTAGAACCAGCTTTTCTATGTTTATCCCCTTCTGCTGTAACTCCCGTTTAATTGGCTCAAGCTGGCCTTCAAGTATTTCTTTCCCCAGAGGTGTATCAGCAATAATCTGCCCCGAAATTTCATCTTGCTTTGAAACAAAATCTATTTTGATTAACCCCGCAGATTCAACATGCAGTAGAAAATCCGCTTTCGTTTCTTGGGTCAAACCATTTTCTCCTCTAACAAAACTAGTAAGCATCTTACTAACAACGGCTGCAATTTTCGGAACGGGAAGAGTTGTAATCTGCTCTTGATCTCCAGACCCTATCCCCAATGCAGGAACTTCCTTTGGTTTATCCTCTATTATTAAGGTTTTATCAATTGTTTTTACATTATTTTCGGTACTCATTTGAGCGGAAGGTAAAAACTGATTTGAATTTTGCCACGAATTAAGGTTGCCTTTGTTCGTTTCCAATGGTGGATTTGGATTCAATACGTTATGTTCTTTAGTGATTAAACTAGATGTCGATGCAGAACTGTTACTATATTTATCGAATATTCCACTTGTTAAAGACTGTTTTAAAATCTCCTGAAGCCCTTCTACATTAACAACAGAATTATCAATTTGATTTCCTGAAGAATCTGCCTTATTAACCATTTGTATAATAGGAAGCATCCATTGTACTACATTTAGTTTTGGTGTTTGATTACCACTGTCAATAGTACTTAACCATTCAAACAGCGTTTCTTTCAAATTATCTAGGTCTAAAGGAATAGATTCAATGTCATTATTTAAATTATTGACCAAAGACCCATCTGGTTGGGTATTTTTAGTGCTTATTTCTGATGACAAGTGTTCTTGCTGGATTTCAGCAGCCCATGATATTAAAATGTTTTCTAAATGCTTCAGATCAACGTTTTCCTGTATCATTCCGCTCTGTTGATTACCATTTAATCGATTTACTGGCAAATTTCCAGAAATGATTCCCGGGTTCAACTCCGTTTCAATAGATTTATCCAAAGTAGTAAATAGGGAAAATATCTGATTAAAGGGTATTGTTGGTGTCTCAGGCTGTAATCCTAATTTTGGCTTTCTACCATCAACTTGAAATGTTTGATTTATTTTGATTGAATTTTGACTGACATCCAAACACTTACCCCCTCTTAAAGAAAACAAACTCAATTAATCTAAATTATAACCTATAGTTTTTTTTTCGTCATGACATTTTTCATATAAAAAATAAAATTATATCCCTCTCTTTTTTATCAAAATGTTTCCTAATTATGTATATTGATTGTTTTTTGATCAAAATAAAAGAGGCAGTGTACCTATAACACTACCTTTTTCACCAGTATTATTAATGTATATTCTTCATTAAATCAATGCAATAATTTCTTGATACATTTGCGTTAATTTGTATTGCCCGTCCGCATAACCAGCTTCATAAACCGATTTGGGCATTCCATAAACAATACAAGATTCCTCAGCTTCGACTAAAACGGTACCATCATATTTTTTTACTAAACCACACCCTTGCATTCCATCAGCTCCCATCCCAGTTAAGATTACGGCTAATAATCGGTTAGTAAAAATCGGTGCAACCGAGGATAGCGTAATATCTATGCAAGGCTTATATAAAACTTGATCATCTGTTTGATGGTCAATATTAAAAACAATAGATTCATCATCCCGTTTTTCTAACCGTGTTTGATAACCAGATGGTGCAATATAAACAGAGCCCGCTGATAATTCTTGTCCATGTTGTGCTTCACTTACCTTTAAATTGCACAGTGTATTCATTCTATCGGCCAATGGTTTTGTAAACTTTGGTGGCATGTGCTGTGCAACAACAATAGGAATTGGAAAATCCTTCTGAAAACAGGGAAGAATTTTTTGTAATGCGGAAGGTCCCCCGGTAGAACATCCGATAAATAAAAGTTCAAACTTTCCTTGAGTTCTCTTTGTTACTTTTTTAGTTTGTGATTGTTTATAAGGTGCAATAGATGGAAGTTTTCCGTTTACAATCGCACTTAAACGCTGTAAAAACTCAGTTGTCTGATGTTTATCTAAAGGATTCTTCAATAAATTTTCCTTTAAAAAGAAATCCACAGCCCCAAACTCAAGAGATTGTAATGTTTCCTTGGCCCCCTCACCTGTATGTGAACTCAACATTACTATAGGAACTGGAGAAACCTTCATAATTTGCTCTAATGCCTTTATACCATTCATCTCTGGCATTTCAACGTCCATAGTAACAATGTCAGGCTTCAACCTTTGAACCTTTTCAACCGCTTCTTTCCCATTCCTCGCGATTCCTACCACTATGAATTTAGGATCTTCCTCTAGTATTTGACTAACTGCCCTTCTCATAAAAGCAGAGTCATCGACCACTAATACTCCGAAGCGTTTCATCTTGATCAGGTTCCTTTCGATAATAAAAAGTCTTAGTTGAGTCTACTTTTTGAAAGCCTAATGCCAAATCGGTAATTGATTCAGCATGTCCAAGAAACAAGTACCCATTAGGCTTTAAATTCTTATGTAAAATACGAATTACGCTTTTAATTGTTTCATGATCAAAATAGATCAGAACATTTCTGCAGAAGATAATATCCACTTCTCCTAATGCAGAAATTGCATTATTGTTAAGTAGATTTACTTCTTGAAATCGAACCATTCTTTTTATAGTTGCATTAATTTGATAACCTCCATCTTCAACATTGAAATATTTTTTCAGAAGATGTTCTGGAATTCTTCGAAAAGCAAATGAGTTTTTATGATACCAACCCTTTTCGGCTTTATTAATTACCTTTTTGTTAATATCAGTTCCAATTATCTCAACTGTTCCGATTGGAAAATTACCTGTCTCTTGAATCAGCATGGCAAGTGTGTATGGCTCTTCGCCAGTGGAACAAGCTGCACTCCATATCCTAATTGGACGGTGTCTTATTTCCTTTTTTAACATCGGCAATATTATTGAACAACACTCATTTAATTGACCTTCTTCTCGATAGAAGTAAGTCTCATTAATCGTTAAAAGTTCCACCAGAACTTCCCATTCCGATGGAGTTCGGTGCAGGTAGCAGCAATATTCACCGCATGATACTCCGAGCTCCAAAACCCTCTTCGAAATTTTTTCTCTAAGTGAAGAAAGACGATCTTTATAATGCAATCCACAGTAGTCGTAAATCATTTGACTTAATCTCACTAGTTCATTTTCTTGCATGTTATCACCCTATGCTGCCTTTTTGTATTGAATGCAAAAAAGCCTTTAGTATATAGCAAAGATTACAATTAATAGTTATTTACACAATAAATTCCAATAGAATAAAATTATAGAATTTTTTGTTTAGAGTCAATTAAAATAGTACTAGCAAGTACTGGATTGAGTTTTTATTTAATCTATCTACTTCTAAAGCGGTATAACTTTATTATTTTTATTATACTTGATTCATTCCTTCATTTCATCGAAATTTGGATTTTTTTATTTTGATAAGCAGTTCAAAATATCCAGTTATCAAAAAAGTTTATTGTCGAATGGTATTGTTTGACGTAAAATGACAATATACAATTTAAGATTTGAAGGAGAAAAAAATGTCCAGTATTTTTGGGATTTTGTTAGCTTTACTAGCGATAGGTTTTGGAATGATTTTAAAAGGTGCCTCCCTAACTGCATTAAACAATCCTGCTGCATTATTAATTATTTTCGGTGGAACAATCGCTGCAGTCATGATCGCCTTTCCATTTAGTGAATTGAAGAGAGTCCCTAGCCTTTTTAGGATTGCTTTTTTTGAACCAAAAATTCCATCAAAGGCTGATCAAATTACTGCTTTCGTGGAATGTGCAGGGATTGCGAAAAGAGAAGGGATCCTTGCACTTGAAGAAACGGCCGCCAATTCCAAAGATCCTTTTTTCCAAAAAGGACTTGAATTGATCATTGATGGGTATGATTACGAATTCATTGAGGAAGTGTTAATGGATGAAGTAGCCGCCGTTGATAAGCGACACAAAACGGGTGCGTTAATTTTTACTCAGGCAGGTACTTATGCTCCTACTCTTGGAGTTCTTGGGGCTGTAGTTGGACTTGTTGCATCATTAGGAAATTTGAATGATGTTGAAAAACTGGGCCATTCTATTTCAGCAGCATTTATTGCAACCCTTCTCGGTATCTTTTCTGGTTATGTATTATGGCATCCACTATCCAATAAATTAAAACGAATTTCTAAGCAAGAACAAGATATTAAACTTCTAATTATTGAAGGCTTACTTGCTATTTCTCAAGGACTTTCACCTAGTGCAATCGAAAAGAAATTATCTGCGCACCTTTCTCCAAAGGAAAGGAGAAAGTTTGATAAATCGTTAGAGGATAAATCTTATGAAAAATCGGCGTAAACATTTTGATGATGAACATGAAGAACATATTGATGAATCATGGCTGATTCCCTATGCGGATATCATGACATTATTACTAGCATTATTTATTGTTTTATTTGCATCGAGTGTTGTGGATAAACAAAAATTCATGTCGATTATGGAATCCTTCAAGTCTGAATTAACGGGGACCAAAATTGAAAGCAATACCACAGGATTATCTGTAAAACCATCTGATTTGGAACATTCTGATCAAGCACCTAATGAACCACAGCAGCAGGCACAAGCTGCTGAGGAAAATATAGAGGATCAAGAGCTATTGGATTTGAAAGGTCGAATAGAAAAATACATTGCGGATAATCAACTTCAAGCTGATGTTTCCCTGCAGGACACAAAACGTGGGGTTGAAATTACCTTTAAAGAAGTCATTCTTTTTGATCCTGGAAGAGCAAATCTTAAAGAAAGTTCCTATCACACCTTAGATGCTATCATAGGATTAATCAATACGGTTCCAAATCCAATCAGTATTGAAGGACATACTGATAATGTTCCAATAAGAAATTCAACATTTCCATCCAACTGGGAACTCTCCTCTGCAAGAGCGGTAAGTGTCCTTCATTATTTTGAAGAAAAAAATGTTACCAAAGAACGACTGCAATTTGTGGGATTTGGAGAGTACAAACCTATCTTTCCGAATGATTCGGCAGAGCATAAACAAGCCAATCGCCGGGTGAATATTGTTATTTTAAGAAATAGCTAGATATGATTTAGGCCAGGTTCTCCATAATGGAGCACTTGGCCTTTTTTTTGTATAGGATGGCGGGGCTGATTGGCGGATAACTATACTCTATTAGCGGATAACTTCATTCAATTAGCGGCTTTCCCTTTTTCATTGAGGGTATTATATTTTTACCTTTCCTATGTTAATATAACACCATTTCATTTACTACTTGAGCTCTTTTTTCCTCTCTTCGGTCCATGTAACCTCTTTTCATTTACGGCTTGAGCTCCTTTTTCCTCACTTCGGTCCATGTAACCTCTTTTCATTTACCACTTGAACTCCTTTTTCCTCTCTTCGGTTCATGTAACCTCTTTTCATTTACCACTTATGCTTCTTTTTTCTCCTCGCGGTGAATGCAACCCGCTTTCCTTTACATCGCATGCGCCCCGCCATCAACAACCACGACCTCTCCGGTCACAAAATCTGATGCCGGTGCTGCTAAAAATAATGCAACCCCCTTAAGGTCGGTATCCGAGCCAAATTTCCGCAGTGGGGTTCCTTCAAGTATTGCCTCACCGCCATGCTCAAGAATGCCTTTAGACATTTTCGTTGGAAAAAAGCCCGGGGCAATCGCATTCACATAAATTCCTTTCGGCCCCCATTTTACTGCTAAATCCTTTGTAAATGTGATCATTGCACCTTTACTGGCGTTATATCCGATGGCATTCATATATTTCGGGTTGATGCCTTTTAAGCCGGCCACAGAGGCAATATTGATTATTTTTCCGGATTTCTGCTCAAGCATTACTTTTCCGACTGCCTGTGACATGAGGAAAGTGCCCGTGACATTCACATTCATCACCTTTTGCCAGGCCTCTAACGGCATCTCCTCCACCGGGGCTCCCCATGATGCACCGCTGTTGTTCACAAGAATATCGATCCGGCCAAACTTCTCCCTTGTTTGCTCAACCACATTTCTAACGTCCTCCGGGTTGGTGACATCACATTTTAACGCCATGCTCTCAACTCCGAGCTTCTTCAATCCTGCGCATACTTCCTCACAGGCTTCCACTCTCCTTGAACACACGACCACGTTTGCCCCTGCTTCCGCAAAACCCTCGGCAATTTGCAGTCCAAGCCCTCTGCCGCCGCCTGTGACAATCGCAACTTTACCGGTTAAATCAAACAGCTGTTTCACATGCATCAACGTTCCCCCTAAATAAAATGTTTAATGATATTTTAGGTTCGTTTCTGGCAATTGCCTGCTTGTGCACTTGTTTGTCTCCGCCATTAATTTTTTTCAAAAATAAATGGTTCATTCCATTTCATATTGGCGAAACAAAACCTCACCCTTTAACACTACCTTCCCCTGTTGGTTAACCGCTTGGACTTGAAAGCGTAGTTTGTTGTCCTGCTTTTCTTTTAATGTCGCTTGAAGCGTGATCACATCATTCAAAAATACCATGCCTTTAAAGCGAATCGAGTAATCCTGAATAAATCCATCCTCATAATAATCGGTAAACAGCTTCGCTAAATTCCCCATCGTCCACATGCCATGGGCTATGATTCCCGGCAGGCCAGCATTTCTCGCTTCTTCATCTATTGTGTGAATCGGGTTAAAATCACCGGAAGCACCGGAATATTTAATCAGATCCATTCTAGAGACAGGCTCAAGTTGTATTTCTTTTACCGGCTCTCCAACCTTTAACTGTGAAAGTATACTCACTTCTTCATCCCCCTCTTTACAGCTTCAGAGATGACAATCGTTGAGGTGGAACTGAAAATGGTGTTCCCATCTAAGTCTTCACCAAAGCTTTCAAGTACAAGGAATCCCATTTCGCCAAAGCTGCCTTTTTTCTCAGAATACTTTTTTACGATGGAATAGCAGTAAACTTCCTCGCCAACCATTAATGGTCTTTCATAATGATATGATTCTTCGCCGTGGATCAATCCTTTATCTGGCAGATGAAAGCCTTCGATCACACCATAGTCAAATACCCTTGGAAATGTCGGTGGTGCAAGATTGTTTTTATATCTTGAAAGTCTTCCAGTATCCTCATCAAAATAGATAGGATGAAGGTCGCCGATGGCTTCCGCAAATTTCTTTACGGCACCCCTCTCAACGACATTTTTCACCTTACTCGATTGTTTCCCTATTAGATCTTTAAACAATTGTCCAGCACCTCATTTCACTTTGTTTGCGGGACTGCTTCAAAAAATCCCTACCGGTTGGAATGTTACCACAATTTTATTCTGAAATTTCAGATAACACAAGTTTTATTTATCTTCCTAGTTTAATTCCTCATCTTTTTACAAATGATAAGAGTGATATTCATTCCGAATATCATCGTTTCAAAGTATCCTATGATGAGGTGATTTTAGATGAGCTACAAAGATCATTTAGATCCGCACTCTGAGTTATTTCACCACCCCTTTACACGGCCGAAACGCCAAAAATCACAGGTGAACGGGCAAACGCAAATGACGCAAAACACAATCATCTTAAGGAGCAATGCCAAGGCACATCGCTGGTAGAAGTCTTGGCATAGAAACGAAAAATGGCCCCTTCTCGATGCAATTTCGAGAAAGGGTCTTTCTTTTTCCAAAATGACTGAAATTTCTTATTGTAATTGATCCCTCTGCCCTATAATATAAAAACCATAACCATCATGATTTATTGGAGTGAAGTAAAACGATGTTTAAAGATATCACCATCAGGGATGCAGAAATACATGATATGGCACTTATAATTGATATTTATAATTCAACGATTCCTGACAGAATGGTTACAGCCGATTTAGAGCCAGTATCGGTAGAAAGCCGGATGCAATGGTTCAACAATCATTCTCCCGTTTTTCGTCCACTATGGGTCGTAGAATCAAATGGCGTGATTTGCGCGTGGGTAAGCTTTCAATCGTTTTACGGGCGACCCGCTTATCAACATACCGCAGAAATCAGTATTTATATTCATCAAGATTTCCGCGGAAAGAGGCTTGGGAAATTTCTTATCCAAAAAGCGATCGATGCCTGCCCAAGGCTTGAAATCAAGACTCTACTTGGATTTATCTTTGGACATAATGAACCAAGTATTAAACTTTTCAACAGCTTTGGATTTGAAAAGTGGGCACACCTCCCAAATGTAGCCGAATTGGATGGGATTGAAAGGGATTTGCTAATCCTGGGAAAACGAATTATATAGCTAAAGAAAAGCAGTGATTTTGCTCTCACAATTTCCACTGCCTTTTTTGTTTTTTCCAGATTGCTTTATTCCAATATAATTCAATATCTAGTACTATATACAATAGAAGTAAATCATTTTCAACTATTCAAGAACACATCGTTTTCTTGAAAGAACTGGAGATTTTCAATGGAGAAAAAAAAGCTAGTTATCCTTTATCTTATCACTAGTTTTATTTGGATATACGGATCAAATTATTTAATTCAACAGCTTGTCCCTGCTTCCCTTATACCATTTGTAGAGCGCTCGAAAGAAATTTTTTATGTTGTTGTCACAGGAGGATTTATCTATTTTTTCCTTAATAAGAAGCAAGAATTATCGGAATCCCGAGAAGATCAGAACCGATTATCCACGTTAATCAATTCCATGGTTGACTTTGTTAATTTCAAAGACGGCGAAGGACGATGGATTGAAGCAAATGATTTTGGCTTGCAATTGTTTCAGCTTGAACATGTCGATTATCGCGGTAAAAAGGATTCGGAATTGGCTGAGTATTCGGACTACTACGCTGATGCTCTCAGATACTGTGAGATTTCTGATGAAGAGACATGGAAAAATCGTGAAATTACCCGTATTGAGGAGTTCCTTCCCGTTCCTGATGGTTCAGTGAAAATATTTGATACCATTAAAGTACCGCTTTTTCATGCCGATGGTTCAAGACAAGGTTTAGTAATTATCGGAAGGGATATTACTGAAAAAAAGGTAATGGCTCGACAATTGGCCGAAAGCCAGCAGCAATATAAATCACTTTTTGAATATAGTCCGGATATTGTTTATATGCTGGATTTGGATGGAAGGATCACCAATCTTAACCCGCATTTTGATGTAATCACAGGTCTCGCTCGGGAAGATATCATTGGAAAAAACGCAAAAGACTTTATACCAAACAAGTATAAAAGATTCTTGCCGCGCTTTATTTCCATTGTTGTTGAAGAGGTAAAGCCGGTTATGTATGAAATAAACATCCCACATGCAACCGGTAAAGAAATCACATTACAATGTACATCACTGCCCATCATTGTTGACGGTAATGTCACCGGAATCATTGGGTATGGCAGGGATGTCACCGCCTTAAGGAAAACGGAAGAACGTTTACGAAGAACAGAAAAACTTTCAGTTGTCGGTGAATTATCTGCCAGTGTTGCCCATGAAATCCGCAACCCCCTTACCTCTTTAAAAGGCTTTGTTCAGCTTTTAAAAGTAGATGACGGGCAGCATCAGTTGTATTATCAAATCATGTTAGACGAATTAAATCGAATCAATCACATTGTTGACGAGCTCCTTCTGCTTGCGAAACCACAGCATCTTAAATTTACAAGTGCAGCCATTCAGAAGCTCTTGAATGATGTCATCTCGTTATTAAGAACCGAAGCGATTTATTATAATGTTCAAATCGAGTCTATTTTTCCTGAGGAAGAGATTTATCTTGAATGCGAACCAAATCAGCTTAAGCAATTATTTATCAATATTATTAAAAATGCAATTGAAGCATCGTTCAAGGGCGGCACCGTTGCAATTGGGGTGGAACTGTCAGAGAATAGTCAGGTTTTCATTACCGTGAAAGACAACGGCTGCGGAATTTCAAAGGAAAGATTAGAGAAGATTGGCGAACCATTTTACTCTTCAAAGGAAAAAGGGACGGGCTTAGGTCTGACAGTAAGCTTTAAAATCGTTCAATCACACAAAGGGTCTATTCGTTTTGAAAGTCAAAAGAATCAAGGAACCACAGTTCACCTATCTTTGCCAATCAGTCAGGATCACACAAAAAAACAACAATCTCATTTATGATGAGCTTGTTGTTTTTTTCTTTCGATTGCGGAAAATGGCAATGATAAGTAATAGGAACGGTATGATAATCTGAAATGGCCAGTGCAAATATACCGGTACCACTCTTAACCCTTCTTGAATATGTTCTGCATAATTCGAGGCAATCGTAATCGAAGCAAACAAAATAACGAATCCAATAGGAAAACTCAGCTTCTGGTGATTTTTAAACCGAAATATATCTGCAGTCCCAATCACCGCTGCATAGAAAAACAGCGAAATTTTAAAATATCCGGCAATGACTAAATAGATGACAAATAGAACATCCAACCGTTCAATAAAATTAGCAAGTTGAATTTTCCCAATCGTGGTAAGCAAAGGAAAATTCGAGCGCTGAAATAAGTCTACCCCTAGTGTAGCAACATTGATGGCAGCTGTTATCGTCACATTAATACCCGCCAAGATCATTCCGCCCATACAGGCCGCTTTTACTTTTTTTTGATCATTTATATAGGGGAGCAGCATAATGAAGACAACCATTTCCCCAAACGGAAAAGTGATTGTTCCCCTAATAAACGTGATTAACACGGGCTTCCATCCATTTTCTAACATTGGTTGAAGAAATTCAGGATGAATGATTCCCGAGAATAATATGAGACTGAAGCCGGCAATTGCCATAAGGTAGATGATGCCAAAAGATAACTCCCCTACTCTTGCAATCACTTCTATCCCTTTATGAACACCATAAATAATCGTCAATATCATCAAGGAATTTATTACAATGAGCGGTGTATTAAAATAAATAGTGGTTGTTAACAATTCACCAAAATCACGCAATACCCTTGACGCACAATATAGAAAATAGATGATATACAACAAGCCCAGCAGCCTGCCAATCCATTTCCCAGTAATTTTTTGTACGTAACTTGTAAATGGGAGATCAGGGTAATACTTATATAGCTGATAATAAACGAGAAATAAGACTAAACCGCCGGCTAAGCCTAATAACATGGCGATCCATGCGTCTTGTTTTGCTGATACCCCGAGACCCACAAGAATAGCACTTCCCATTTCAAACAAGACCACAAGTATAAACAGTTGGGATGCTTTGATTTTTGCCTTTTCCATTACTTCATCCCCTTTTCCCAGGGTCGATCAATAAGAACAGGCTTCTTTAAGAGCTTGTTATTTGTTTCTTTCGGTTACGAAAAAAGGCAATGACCAGCAAGATAAATGGGATGATAATTTGAAATGGCCATTGCACATAAATGGGCACCGTCTCTAATCCTTCTTTAAGATGTTCTGCATAATTCGAGGCAATTGTAATCGACGCAAAAAGGATAATTAATCCAAACGGAAAACTCAGCTTCTGATGAGTTTTAAACTTAAAAAGGTCTGTGGCTCCGATTACTGCCGCATAAAAAAACAACGAAATTTTAAAATACCCGGCAATAACTAAATAAATGATAAATAATACGTCCAGCCGCTCAATAAAATTAGCCAATTGAATTTTACCAATCGTAGTGAGCAAGGGGAAATTGGAGCGCAGAAATAAATCTACCCCTAACGTCGCGACATTAATAGCAGCTGTAATTGCCACATTGATTCCTGCTAAGATGATCCCGCCCAAACAAGCGGCTTTCGCTTTTTTTTGATCATTTAAATAGGGAAGCAGCATGCAAAAGACAACCATTTCTCCAAACGGCCGTGCACTTGTTTCCCTAAGAAATGCGATGAAGATTGGCCTCCATCCATGTTCTAGCACTGGTTGCAGATATTCAAGATGAATGATTCCTGAAAATAAAATGAGACCGGCACCGGCAAATGCCATAAGGTAAATGACACCGAAAAGCAGCTCCCCCATTCTTGCAATCACTTCAATCCCTTTATGGACACCATAAATAATCGTCAGCATCATTAACGAATTGATAACGATGAGTGGGGTATTGAAATATATGGTTGTCGTTAACAACTCACCAAAATCACGCAATACCCTTGTAGCAAAGTACATAAAATAGATGATATACAATAGGCTAAGCAGCCTGCCAATCCATTTCCCGGTAATTTCCTGAACATAACTCGTAAATGGGAGATCAGGGTAATACGTATATAGCCGGTAGTAAATGAGAACTAACGCCAATCCGCCAGCTAAGCCTAACAAAATAGCAAGCCATGCGTCTTGTTTTGCTTGAAATCCGGGAATAAATAGAAGAGCACTGCCCATTTCAAATAAGACCACTAGTATAAACAATTGGGATGCTTTGATTTTTGCCTTTTCCATTCTGTTATCCCCTTTTCCCAGGGTCAATTATTAAGATCAGACCAAAACGGCTTAGTGCGAATCCCTTCACGGCGGATATACGAATCAACCTTTACATGCACTTCAAGCTCAGCGAAATGGTCATTCCAATTGGGTTTCAGTTGGTTCCAAAGGGTTGGATTCTTCCTGTGAAGTCTTTCACCAAACCCAAAAATATCGCTCTTCATTTTTTGTGCTTTTTTCACTGATGACAAAACTTCCCGCTTGATTTCCTGTCCAGTTAGCTTTTCAACTTTCAATATTTCATTTGGATCAGTTAAATCGATATCAGTATTTGCCTCGCTCACCCAGCCCTCATTTTCAATTGCTATATAGATGACGGGGTTTCCCTTCAAAATCTTAACCGAAACCCTTGTTTTACTTCGGATAGGAGACACAGTTATGGCACTTTTTTTTCCTTTCCATGTAACGTTTACACCCGTGCTTTTCAACCGATCCAAAATCCAGATTACTCCGCGTGCGTTATTATTATCAATCCAGCCTACTAATTTTCCTTCTCGAAAAACAGCTAAACCATCTGCTTTCAGCACCGAATCTGCCCTTGTATGCTGCAAATCCTTGAGTTCCCCAGCCATTTTATCATTACCGGTCAATTTAAAGCCGTTGACAATCGGCTCTTTGCCATCACTAACAAGTCCGGCCAGGAAATCGTCGATATTGATACTCGTATTTTCTCCTAACATCGCTTCTGTTGCTTTAATCTCTTTGGTAATCTTATTAACAGGCATTTTATCAAGATTGGCAAGGGATGCAACCAATACCTCCGCAGAAGTGTCTCTCGTGACAACAAGCTGGGTGGTCGTTCGAAACTCTGGATCCCTATCCAATGCATCCATTATATAAAGTAGCCCATCCTTTGCAATATCTTCACTTACCGCAATTAGGTTCGTATGGGAGTAATACAACCGGCGCGAAATTTGTTTTGTAGCATTTCTGGCAGCTTCCGTAAGGGTATCCCCTGAACTTTTATAAACAGCAATTGGCAAACCCTGCCCCCCGCCATTTTGACCGGATGACACATTTCCGGGATTCACAATTTGGAAGGAAACATTAAACTTTTTCTCTTCCCCCTTGTCAACTCCGATTGCCATGACAAAGGCTAAATCGGTCAATTCCTTTTGATTCCAGCAGGCGCTTAAGATTGGCAGTAAAAGGACAAACATGAAAGAGCGCACAACTACTTTTCTCATCATGATTCACCGTTGGAAGATTGATTATTGTCCTCCGGTTTCGGTGGGCTTGGTTTTTGGTTCCCCCCAGATCTTACGATATTTCCTTTACTAATAAACATCGGTCTGTTTTTCATTGCCCAGATCGGAAAGCGGACAAACACATCCTGTTGATTATGAATATTAAATGGTGCTAATGGCATCATGTAAGGAATCCCAAATGACCTTAGTGAGCATAAATGAATCGCCATAAACATCAGGCCTAACATGATCCCATAGAAACCCAATACCGTCGCTAAACCCATTAGGACAAAGCGGATTAATCTTGCCGCAATCGCCATGGCAAAGCTTGGTGTTGCAAAATTGGCAATCGCCGTTAGCGAGACAACGATAACCATAACAGGTGACACAATCCCTGCCTGGACTGCAGCTTGACCAATCACAAGGGCGCCGACAATCGAAACAGCCTGCCCAACCGCTCTTGGTAAACGCAAGCCGGCCTCCCTTAAAATTTCAAAGAGAATTTCCATGATTAATGCTTCAATAAATGCAGGGAATGGAACATTTTCACGTTGGGCTGCAATCGCAATTGCCATCGAAGTTGGGATCATCTCCTGGTGAAAGGTGGTCATCGCAATATATAATGCCGGCCCAATTAAAGCAATAAAGAAGGACAATATTCTTAATAACCGGATTCCCGTTGAGATATCAAACCGTGAATAATAATCATCCGGAGCCTGAAAAAATTGAATAAAAATTGCCGGAGCAGATACAACAAACGGTGTCCCGTCCACAAGCAGCGCAACCCGTCCTTCGAGAATATGTGATGAGATAACATCCGGACGTTCCGAATGATACGTAGTCGGAAAGGTTGACCAGGATTGATCTTCTATCAACTGTTCAATATAGCCTGAGGCCTGGATGGAATCTATGTCAATTCTATTTAATCGTTCCCTTACCTCTTGAACAATTTTTTCATTCGCAATTCCTTTCAGATACATAATTCCTACATCCGTTTGTGATACCTTGCCAATTTTCATTGTCTCTAACCACAAATTTGGACTTGTAATTCTTCTGCGGATTAAAGCGGTATTTGTTCGTAGCGTTTCTGTAAAGGAATCCTTTGGACCGCGAATCGATAATTGGGTGGAAGGTTCGGTGATCGAGCGCTTTTCCCACCCTTTTGTTTCGACGCTTATTACTTTGCAATAGCCATCTAAAAAAAACAAGGAATTTCCGTACAGCAGATTATCATAAATTTGATTCCAGTCCGTAATAATCTGAATATTCCCTATACTTACCACTTTATCAGCTAAACATTGAAAGGCATCATGAAGTGTAAGGTCGATATCACCTTTTAATAAAGATTCCATAAAAAAGTCACTGATCATTTCTTGATCCGCTAAGCCATCCATATAAATACAAAACCCTTTGATCCGGTTAAATTGAAATTCGCGGAAGGCCAGATCCGTACTGTTTCCCAACTCGCCTTTAATTCTGTTTAAATTGTCTTTATAATTCCTGAGAACGGATAATTCTTCCGGTTTTTGAGGGTCTTGCTGTTGCCGGTAATTATCGTTTTGTCTCTTTTTTTGTTTCTTTTTCAACATATTTGATAAAATCGACACAAGCTCCACCTCATTTCATCAAATTCCTTTTGGCTATTTTACCCAACGTCATCTGTAATATCCATTTTTACCATGAATCTTTCTGCATAGGGAATTCTACGGATGCAAACATAAGTATAATCTGGAATGTAGGTGAATCGATTGAAACAATTTTTTGTCGCTCTTTTATTGGCAGTCGGGATGTTATCGCTAATGATTTTTTTAGACTTACTGATGGGCATTACTGCTAAAGGTATTTTCTGGAAAACGATCAATCCTTTTCGGGTCATGGAACCGGCAGAATATGTGATTGTGATATTTTTTATTACCATTTTTCTTCTGAAATCCATGTTTTCTTATATTAAGAAAAAACAACAAAGTAATCCGCCAGCGAATTAAATGTAGTGGGAGCAAAATGAAAAAGAGCTCGGCATTTAGTTAAAAATGCGAGCTCTTTTCTTCATTGCTTTGATCCACTTCGATCACTTGTTTTCGCTTAAAGAACCTAATCATCGTCATTCCTCTATTCTTCCACTTTCTTCTTGCTTCAATGTTCGGACCGTATACAATGCGATTCCAGCCATAATAGGTTCCTTCCTCTAACACCATCAGGATGGCGAAAGAAAGGACAGTCATGGTAATCCAATGCGACATGTCGAGAACTCCTTTGCAAAAGGATACGATTTATCCTGCATGATAAATCAGTAAAGAATTACGATCAATCTTCAGTTCTTCCATTCTATTATAGCAATAAATTACCAATATGTGGGTAAAAATTGGTTAAATCTGAATGTTGTATAGCTAAACAGCCTTTCCGGCGGTTGTTACTCTTGATTTATTCCCGGCTGTAAAGAAGATGATGCTTCCTAGGGTGATAATCGAAACCACCAAGAACATGATTTGACCGTGGTAATGACTGAGTAGAAATCCGCCAAAAATCGGTCCAAGAAAGTTTCCAATTTTGCGGAATTGAGCTGCGCCAAAATAGGTGCCGCGCAGATGCTCCGGTGCAAGTGTATCAATCATCATACTGTTTGACGGGAAGATCAAAATTTCACCAAATGTCAATAATACCATGGCAAGAACAGCCGTAACCCAGCCGTCAACAAAGCTAAAGCCGATTAATCCGGCAGCCATAAACATGGCACCAACCACCATGACCTGCATTACTCTGAATTTTTCCGCCACATAGCTTATGGGCATTTGCAGAAAAACAACCATTAAGGCATTAATGGTAATGAGCATGGAAAATATGACTACACCGTTTTCAAGCGATCCCTCTAAAATTTGCGGTAAATTGGAATCAATTTGCACATACCCCATATTGACCAAAATAATCCCAATAATTAAATACCGTAACGCCTTATCCGTTTTAACAATCCGAAATGCATCACCAAACGATACATTCTTTTTGCTTTGTTGCTGTTCAGGTTGAATAATCAATTTATTCATAAAGTAAACCAACACAATCCCATAGAGTAAATACGTCGTACCCGTTATGCCAAATGATAGTTTTGCAGAGGTATTGGCCAAATAGGCACCAATCAATGGACCAACGGATGCCCCGATATTCATGGCCGTATAGCGTAATGAATAAATCTTCATCCGCTTTTCCTTACTGCTCACATCTGCCATTAAGGCTTGGGAGGTCGGCTCAAAGAATGATGTACAAAGCCCGTTAAGTGCATTGAAGAGGATAAACCAGCCTTGCCCTGTTGCAATGGTAAACCCGTAATAGACCAAGGCCAACATAAATAGTGAGATTAGCATCACCGGCTTTCGTCCGTAGCGGTCTGATAAATGGCCGCCAATGAAACCCCCTGCAGTTGCCATTAATGGGCTCATCCCAACGGTTAAGCCAATGATAATCGGAGAAATGTCCATATGCCGCGATAAATAGATTGATAGGAATGGCAGCGTCATAAAGGCGGAGCATCTTGTTAATACAGTACCAATTAATAACACCCATACAATCGGATGAAATTGACCAATATAATTTTTCATTTTATTCATATGAAATACCCTCGGAAGTTATAGTCTATTTACCTAGTTAACCAATTTATGTATCTAAAGTAAAGAAATTTTCTACACAATTGAAAAAGTCAGGCTCCAATTGAACCTGACCTTCTGTTTAATTCGGATCCTTATATTTTAGGGCCCTTACACTGTCTCCATAGCCTTTTGTTGTTGGATCCTGTACAATTCCTAACATGGACAATAAAACAAACACGGCATTCACAAACGTTAAAATCGAGCTTTGGATTGCATCTGTTAGTTGAAAGTCAACTAAACCCATTGTATTTAAACCTGCTAACACCATTTGTGCTACAATGAGAAGCTGTGATACAAACGCGATGACCCAGTTTCGATTTCTAAACCGAACTTTCCAGTTAATCATTCTCCCATCCCTTTCCTGTATGCTAAATTTTCTTTCTATTAACATATGCTTGGCCAAGGAAATGGTTGTCCACGATTATCACAGTTTTACCTTTTTTTCCATTATTTTTGAGTCCTTCCGTCATCAGGCTAATACACATTTGTTGGTTTTTTTTGCAAGAAAATTTATAATAGGTTAAGCAAAAATTCCTTTTGAAAGTAAGGAGATACTATGGAGAAATTACATCCATTTCGAGATATGATTATTCGTTTTTGGAAAAAGAAACACTTGACTCAAATTATTTTATTAATCCTACTTGTCGTACTATTAGGGACCATCCTTTATTTTGGCTGGCTGGCAACAAGGGCAAATGTGGAATCCTTGAAAGAAGGCCTAAGCCAGCCGACGGTCATTTATGATAAAGGCGGCAAGGTGGCGAGCAATGTTGCTACCAATCGGACGAAAGGAGTAAAAGTAGCGGAATTGCCTAAATATGTTCCGAATGCCGTTGTCGCGATTGAAGACGAACGTTTTTATGAGCATAGCGGTTTTGATGTGAAGGGTATTGCCCGGGCCTTTTTCAGTAACTTGTTTGCCGGAAGAATCACGGGCGGAGGCAGTACGTTAACACAGCAGCTGACAAAAAATGCCCTGCTTTCACCAGAGCGCACCTATAAACGAAAAGCCGAGGAATTATTTTTAGCTGTTAAAATTGAAAAGGTTTATACAAAAGAGGAAATTCTGCAAATGTATATCAACCAGGTATACTTTGGCAGCGGTGCTTGGGGAATCGCCAATGCCTCGAAGAAATATTTTAATAAAGATGTCAAGGATATAAGTGTAAGTGAGGCAGCCATGCTTGCGGGACTCCTCCATGCGCCAAACTATCTGGATCCTTACAAAAACTATGATTTAGCGATAAAACGACGAAATGTTGTCTTAGGAAAAATGAAGGAGCTTGGATTCATTTCTGCCCAAGAGGTCGAAACCGCAAAGAAAGAAAAGATTTCACTAAACGATGGCGGCGGCAGCTTTGTCGAGCGAAAATATCCCTATTATGTGGATGCGGTTTTAAATGAGGCGATTTCAAAATATGGAGTCACCCAGGAAGAGATCTTAACAAGAGGATACCGTATCTATACGGAAATGGATCAAAACCTGCAGGCCGGACTTGAAAAAGTATATAGTAAAAACTCTTTGTTCCCAAGAGGAAAGGGAAATACCCTCGTTCAAAGCGGGTCTGTCCTGATGGATCCGGCCTCAGGCGGTGTCAGAGCTCTTGTTGGCGGCAGAGGTGAGCATGTGTTCCGTGGCTTTAACAGGGCGACACAGTTACGGGTCCAGCCTGGCTCAACGATCAAGCCGCTGGCTGTCTATACACCTGCACTGGAAAATGGCTATAACTATTCGTCAGAACTTGTCGATGAACCAACAACCTTCGGAAATTACAAACCGGAAAATTTCTCGAAGACGTTTCAAGGAAAGGTACAACTGTACAAAGCCCTGGAAGAATCGTTAAATGTTCCCGCTGTATGGCTCTTAAATGAAATTGGCTTAAATAAAGGCTTGGATGCGTTACAACGTTTTGGCATTCCTCTGGAAAAGGAAGACGAAAATCTGGCCATCGCCCTTGGCGGCATGAGTAAAGGGGTTTCACCGCTGCAAATGGCAAATGCGTTTACCGCTTTTCCAAATGGCGGCAAGCGGCAGGATAGCCACTTAATTACGAAAATCGTCGGGCCAACAGGGAACATTATCGCTGAACGGGAGGTAAAAACAACAAAGGTAACATCTAAAAAGGTTGCTGACGAGATGACCTCCATGTTGTTGAATGTGATGGAAACCGGGACAGGCAAGCGTGCCCATATCCCTGGTGTAGAAATCGCCGGAAAAACAGGATCAACTCAGCTCCCATTCGGTGATGTCAGCGGTACGAAGGATCAGTGGATGGTCGGATATACACGGAACATTGTCGGGGCCATCTGGATCGGTTATGACCAAACAGACCGTGAACATTATCTGCCAAGCTCGAGCTCATCTAATGTGGTACCGATTTTTAAAGAAATAATGAAGGAGTCATTGCCATACCTACCGGATGAAAGCTTTCATGTGACTTCCATCAATGCCCAGCTTGCCGGAGAGGCCGCAACAAAGACAAGCATTGATGAGCAGGCGAAGGAAATTAGCAAGGAATTAAATGAAAATGCCAAAAAAATTGGGTCCGCGATAAAAGAAAAAGCCCCGGAATGGAAAGAGGGCTTGGACAAAGCGTTATACACAATTGGCAAAGGAATAGACAAATTGGTGGAGAAAGTAAAAAGCATAAGTGAATAGCACGCCTTATCGGCGTGCTTTTTCTTTTTTTGTGCCGTCTAAAAGACTAATTCTATAGAATGGAAAAATCGCCCTGCTATGCTCCTGATATTTTCATCCTGATCCTCCGAAAAAACAACAATACCGCATGTTGCCGGACCAGATGACTTTAGCAGATCAACATCGCTGCTGATCCTATCCGCTGCAAACCTTTTATTAACAAATATTTGATTCAACTCGGATAAGATCCCTTTCGAACCAACCGGCCAAACCATCACATCTTTCAGATTGTTTATCTTCTGAAATACGCAAAGTGGCACAATTTGATCATGCTGGGCAATCACTTCATTTCCCACCAAAGGTAAGCCAATAATCGCCAGTTTCAGATGATCTGAAAACAACAGCTCTGTTTTTTTATCCAGAACCTTGCGGCCAACAACAAGCAAGCCAACTGCCGATTGCAGCATGGAAAAATTACTTTCCGTGCTCCCTGTAATGAAAACATCCTGTAATCCTAGTTCATTTACGCCTTTTTCGATGCCCCTAACCAGCTCTTTCCAAGGTTCATTTCCGCAAAAGTTTTGAAGCACAACAGAAATCGGCTGTCCCCCTGCTGCAATACATTCCATTACCGCAACTCGAAAAGAATAATAGGCAACCGTTTCGTATGGAACATGAACAAGATCCTGTTCCTTCATGCCAATGGCACCACTATTATCACAAGCAATAATTAGCGCATCCTCAGCAAGCGGGACAGTTATGATATCTCTCATAATTTTGCCTCATGCTTCACACCTTGAACCAAGAACAGGGAGGAAAGACGCGGGATCACGATAATTGCGAATCCTGTATTTATGATTGAACCGACAAGCAAGGATGGAACGATGGCCAAATAAAAACCGATATTCATTAATAAAATAAACGGAAGCGGCGCAACAATGGCATTTCCCAAGATAAAGAGCACAATAGCCGAAATCTTATGGCTCTTTCGATAAAGCATACCAAACAACCAGACCAGCACAGCCATTTCTCCTGCGATTAAAAAGTGCATCGGACCTAATGGAAAACCACCTGCAAGGGCAGATAATAAGTGACCAAAGGCAGCAACGATGGCTCCAGCACCCCCGCCAAGCAGGGCCGCTGCTAAAAGGGCCGGGAAAATATCCAATGCGACACTGCCAACAATCGCAGGAATTTTTATCGCTGCCCCTACAGCGGATAATGCCGTAAACATGGCCAGCCAGCTTACCAGTTTACGTTTCATCTACCGGTCCCCCTTGCGCTTCCCATCCCTGAATACTTTTGCACTACGTACGTATTCCACATCTCGAACTTGCAGCCGGCAATTTATGACCCTGGCTAAAGCGAAGAAATAATCAGAAAGGCGGTTTAAGTACATTAATGATAATTCAGGTGTTTTCGGATCTGCTTTCATCAGTTTTACCACTAATCGTTCCGCTCTCCGAGTAACCGTCCTTGCAATATGAATGGAGGCTGAAGGCTTCGTCCCGCCAGGTAAAATAAATCGTTCCAGTTCCGGTGCCTCTGCAATATATTCATCAATTTTTTGTTCTAAGTAATCAATTGATTCTTGATGAAGCTTTGTCTCGCGCTTTTCCGTCACATTTGCAAGATCACCGCCACAGTCGAATAATTCGTGTTGTATTTTTTCAAGATCATTCAATACATCTTTGAAAATTTCTTGATCGAGTTCCTGAATGGCCTGCCCGACAAAGCAGTTTACTTCATCAACCGTTCCGTATGCTTCCACCCTTGTATCATCTTTATCTACCCTGCCGCCAATAATACTTGTTTTCCCTTTGTCGCCTGTTCTTGTATAAATTCTCATGATTATTTCCCCCTTATTTAATCGTTTGGTTTAATCTATACCAGATTACATCGACTTTGGCTGATATCGCTGCAAGATCCTGATAGGCCCATCCCGTTACATCGCGCCATACGCGATTTTCTTCTTCCATTGGAACAATTCCTTTGGTTATATCGGTCCCAATCACAATTACTTTTCGTTCAGCCTTTTCCTGTTCCCAAGAAAGCCAATCAGCTAGATATCTGTTCCAAATTTCCCGGCAGCGGCCGGAATCATATTGCTTCGTTAACTCTTTCACCCATAACTCGATTCCCTCTAAAACAATCACATCATGATTGACATCCGATAAATTGACTGGAAGCCGAATGCCATTATACGCAGATAACCATTGTCCTTCTATTTTCACACCATAATTCTTGCTTACCCATGATCGTTTGCCATTAAAGGCACCTCCAGTAATGAAGTGCATCGTCTTCCCCCCTTTAAGGCCTCTTTTGTAAAAATAAGCTCAAACCCCTGGTCATGCCGGACCTGAAAGCTCCAAAATTCCTTCTCTTCCGGTGCATATTTGGATAAAAGGTATCTGATGACACCACCGTGAGTAATGACAGCACAGTTTTTTAGCTGCTGAGTAAGAACCGTGTGAATCATCGTATTCCAGCCATTCTGAACCCTGTTAGTAAACTCGTGAAACGCTTCACCCTTTGGCGGAAAGACATTCACCGGATCGGAAATCCATTGACGATAATGCTCGTTATCTTTCAATTCCTCATATGTCAGCCCTTCCCAGTCACCGAAATTCATTTCGCGAAAATTTTCCAATATGATCGGCTTTTGATTAGGAAAAAATAGGTTTAATGTAGAAAGGCATCTTTGCAAATCACTGCTAAAATAGGACTCATAGCTTTTTAACGGCGACTGATTTCTAGTTTCAGCCAATAGTTGCGAATCATTCCAGCCTAAATAGGCTTTCCGCTTATTTTCTTCTGTTACACCATGACGAAATAATGCAATAACCACACGGTCATCCATAGAATTACCTCCGTCCCTTCAATAGAAGCTCCGACTACATCCCCGGTAATCCCGCCAAACCATTTCACAGCTTTCCAGCGGAACATGAACACACAAGCCACCGCAACTGCAATTAATACTGCAAAAAGATAACTGCTTTTTTCCACTAACAGTATGACCAGGAGAAAAATAAACATGTAGAGCAGGTAGATCGATAAACTTTTTGGCTTTGCCGCACTTTGAAATAATGAGCCCAATCCTTCATTTTTTGCTGACCTTACCGTTAAAAGCAGGACACCCATGACACTCCTGCTTAAAAAGGGGATACCCATGATTAAGATGTACGTGACATATTCAACATTCAAAGTACTTTCATAAATAAATAAAAACCGGCTGCTTAATAAAATGACGAGTGATAGGACGCCAAATGCACCCGTTCTAGGATCCTTCATGATTTCTAATCTTTTTTCCGGATTCTGATAGGAAAAATAAGCGTCACTCGCATCCATCCAGCCATCTAAATGAATGCCCCCCGTCAGAAGTATCATCGCCAGCCAAAGGATAAACGTAACTGCTAAATGGGAAAAAGGAGTCCATTCATGAAAAGCATAAAATAGACATGCATAGATGATTCCCTGAAATAAACCTAATAGTGGAAAAGTTTGCACAGCCTTCCTTAGATGGTCCCGGTCCATCGGGAGTTCTATGGGAATGGGCACTGCCGTAAAAAATTGACAGTTGATCAAGAATCCTTTAAAGAATGTAATCATTATCTATTCCCACATTGATGGATGATTTCTTTCATCTGATCCCAGTTAAGGTGGCGTTTCATTTCAGCCGCAAGTTTTTCATATTTTTCATCCGAGCCACCTACTTCAACTGTCATTTCTATTTCACTCGATAGCGAATCCTCGACTTCTATCATATGGTTTTCGATAAAAGGCAAAACACCTAATACAGGAATGCCTGTTTTTTCTTCTAGCAGTGTAATTCCTTCCGCAAATAACGTAAGATCTCCACGAAATTTATTTATGATGATACCTCGAACTCTTTGCCTCTCGTCAGGTTTTAACAGTTCAAGTGTGCCAATAATACTGGCAAACACTCCACCTCGGTCGATATCTGCTACAAGTACCACCGGGACATCCGCCAGTTCAGCAACCTTCATATTGACTATTTCGCGATCGCTTAAATTAAGTTCAACTGGACTGCCAGCCCCTTCAATTACCACCATTTCATATTCACTTTCTAATTGATTGAGGGATTCCTTAATTATTTCGATCCCTTTTTCATAAAATTGTTCGCGATACTCCCTGCCGGAAAAGGTTTCAATTACTTTACCTAGAAAAACCACCTCTGAAGTTTGATCAGACCTTGGTTTTAATAAAATCGGATTCATCCAAACTGTCGGGCATATTCGAGCAGCTTCTGCTTGAATTCTTTGAGCCCGGCTCATCTCCATTCCATCAATCATGATATGCGAATAATTCGACATATTTTGTGATTTGAACGGGGCGACCTTCACTCCCTCATTTGCAAGAATCCGGCACAATGCCGTAACGACTAAACTTTTGCCCACATCCGAAGCCGTACCTTGTATCATGATTCCTTTCATCGTGCCACAACCTCCTTCATTACGAGTGGAATCCCGGCTTCCACTAAAATTGCCTTGTCTGCTTCCTTCACTAAATCCTGATGGATCTTTCCCAGCAAGCGGCTATATGAAAAGACAAGTTCTGAAGCAATCGGGAGCTCGTTTAATACCTCATTACTGACGACAATCATTGCGCCGGCACGACTTTTTATCGACATAATCCCTGTCAAAATATCTTGTTTAATCGTTTTTAAATAGGACTCGTTCCACGTTTGTTCAGAAGAAAAAAGTTCATTATTCAATAGTGTTGTAACACAATCTAGTAAAACAATATCCTTGTCAGAAATGGAATTGGCAAGTGCTCCAATTTGAATAGGCTTTTCAATAGTTTTCCAGCGAAATACCCCGGAATCCCTGCTTCTCTGGTGCATCGCAACCCGGTGCTGCATTTCCGGATCAGACGGAACACCGGTGGCTATATAGTTGGGCTGCCCTCCTGTTTTCCGAGCCATATCGATTGCCAGACATTCAGCGTGACTGCTTTTTCCGCTTCGTACACCCCCGGTAATAAAAATGAAGGTTGATGCTCCCATTCTCCCCACGTCGCCATTTACAGTTTTAGAATCGTGATATGGCCCATTCAACGAGCATCCCTCCAAGCCATAATAATAGTAAAAATAAGAAAACTGTTCTCGCTAAAATAGCGTTGGTCTTTAAGATGTGGTCTGACTGAATAGGACCAAGCGGATCTCCCATTTTTCCCCGGTTAGAGACCATCCCTTTGTAATAGTTTCTGCCGCCGAGTTGAATGCCTAGTAGAGCGGCAACCGCTGCTTCACCCCAGCCGCTGTTTGGACTGGGGTGCTTTTTCGCATCCCGGAACAAAATCGTCCATGCTTGTTTGTGGTCTGTTCTTTCCGGACGTTTTCCAAGCAGCATGATGATACCTGTCAGTCGGCTTGGAATCCAATTCATCACATCATCCCATTTCGCGGATGCCCAGCCAAACGCTTGATATCTTTCATTCATATGCCCTACCATCGAGTCACATGTATTCGTGGCACGGTAAACAATCGCTAACGGTGCACCGCCAATAAGGGCCCAAAACAAAGGGGCTGTCACGCCGTCACTCGTATTTTCTGCTACCGTTTCAATCGTTCCCCTTGCGATTTCACTTTCATCCAGCTGATCCGTATCACGGCCGACGATATAGGATAGTTTCGTTCTGGCTTCCACTATGTCCCCAGATTTTAACGGTTGATAGACTTCAAGTGCTGCTTCCTTTAAACTTTTTTGTGCGATGGTTGTCGCTATAACTATACTTTCCACACCAACCCCTACAAGTGGGTGAATCTTGTATCCTATTAAAACTACAATCGTCACAATAGAAAAAACGAACAGTAAGACAAATAGGAGCATCAAAACGCCCTTCCATCGTTTAGACTTTCCGTGATTCCAACGCTTTTCCAAAGAGGAGATCATCATTCCTATCCATCTAACCGGATGCGGCCAATCAGGAGGATCTCCAACAACCAAATCAATGAAATAAGCGATCGTAATGGCTACTAAGTGATAGACAATCATGTTCGTTTCCTTTTTCTCGATTTGTGAATGGCCTCAGCCGTACACTGATACACAGCTTTACTGATTACCTTTCCTAATGAGGAAATCGTCCCGGCATATTCCAACACCTTACCTGTTTGTGTGGCTGCAATTAAAATACTATCAGTTGAAGTTCCGGTAGCAATGGTCCCAGTAACTTTATCAAGTACCTCCAGATCATGCATTACCTTTACTTTTGCTTCCGTTGCGGTCATAATGCTTTGAATAAAGGCTTCCTCTGTTAATTCTCCGTTAACGAAAATCCACGTATTAATCGTTCCCGGGGCCATTAGATAGTCATGCTGCTCACTTTTCGACGCATCAATTGCGTTCCCCACCCCGGCGGTAACGACCACAAAGATCGAGAAATCCTCCTGTTCGAATCGCTGGTAACACACATCCTCAAGGAACACCGCTGTCATCATGCCAACCGTTGCCGACGGTTCAAATCCGTTTGCTGTTAAAAAGTCAGCCATCTCCGCCCGGTGATCATCACAATTATAGTCCTTACTCACATGCCGATTGACAAATGTTTGGTGCCAGCCCGTCCCTGAGCCAACCACGCCCGAAGACATGGTTCTTAAAGGTACGGGAGATTCAAGCTCGATAAACTCATTTGAAACGCTTACCATTGCTTCTGTGATTTCAAGATGCTCCATTTCCTGTTTTACATCGGGCAGTAACACCATTTGCGGCGCAGCCACCTTTGGATGGGGATGCTTTTGAATTTTTGTATGATACACGTCCCTGATTCGGTCCTCTTTCAGAACTTCGTTAGGAATATGATTGATATTGATGGTCCCCTTTTCGAGCAGGAGCAAACGGTCGCAGTATAATCCAGCAAGATTTAAATCGTGGAAAATCGAGATTACCGTTAACCCTTTGTCCATCGTCCATCGCTTTAAAAGGTCTAACAATTCTTTTTGATACGATAAGTCTAAGTGATTTGTCGGTTCATCCAACAGCAGGATTTCCGGTTCTTGGGCAAGTGCCTGGGCAAGGAATACCCTTTGCTTTTCACCGCCTGATAACGCCTGTATATTTTTATGTTGAAAGGAGGAAATGCCGGTCTGGTCCATAACCCTTTGGACTACCGCTTCATCCTCCTCCGACCAGGTTTGAAACCAGCCCTTTTGATGCGCATATCTCCCAAGTGATACGGTTTCTTTAACTGTATAGGAGAAGCTTTGGGAAGAGTGCTGGGAAAGAACCGCCACCATTTGCGCAAGCTGCTTAATGCCATATTCCTGCAGCTTTTTTCCACTAATATAAATCTCACCCTGTTTAATCGGCAAGATCCCGCTAATCATTTTTAACAGAGTTGTTTTTCCGCTGCCATTTGGCCCTAATACCCCGAACAACTCCCCTTGATTTACATCAAACGTAATGTCTTTTAATACAGACTCATCTCCATATCCACCTGAAACGTGCTGAACACTGAGCATTTTCTATCAACTTCTTTCCATCCTTTTTCTCTGCAGCAGGATCACCGCAAATACCGGTGCCCCAATTAAAGCCGTTATCACCCCAATTGGTAATTCAGTAGGTGAAATAATGGTCCGCGACAGAAGGTCGGCTAAAATTAAGAACCCACTTCCTGTCAGAATCGATAAGGGAAGGAGGTAACGGTGGTCTGGCCCCCACAAGATTCTTGAAAGATGGGGAATGACCAGCCCAACAAATCCAATCGTTCCGGAAACGGCAACTGCAGCTCCTGTTAAAATTGAACCGGCTGATAAAATGATGAGCTTCCTTTTTTGAACATTGACCCCAAGGTGGTGTGCCCGTTCTTCCCCAAACGACATCGCATTTAATTCCTTTGCATTAAGCATCAGGATGGCCGACCCAATAACAAAAAACGGTAAAATAATTTTTATGTATTCCCAGCCTCTCATCGATACACTTCCTAAGAGCCAGCTAATAATTTGCCGTAACTCATCTCCGGTTAGTGCAATCAAAAGAGAAATAAATGCACCTAAAAAGGAGCTAAAAATAATTCCTGTTAAAATTATCGTTTCTACTCTCATGGACCGTTCAATTTTCCTGGCAAAAGCAAGAACGAGGAAAATGGTCAAAAAAGAAAATAGGATACTGAGTAATGGCAAGGTGAATATCCCGATAAATGGGATAGATAGATGAAAGAACAGCGTCAGAACGGCACCGACGGAAGCGCCGGATGAGACCCCTAATGTATACGGATCTGCTAACGGATTCCTTAACAGCCCTTGAAATGCCGCCCCCGCAATGGCAAGGGACGCCCCCACAAGACCCGCTAATATCACCCTTGGCAGGCGAATATTCAACACAATACTCGTATGCATCGCGTCGATTGTGTCAAGTGATGGTAATCCAAATAGCTTAGCTATAATAATGTGAATAATCGTCCCCATCGGAACTGATACAGTTCCGATGGCGATTCCTAGCAGTACGGAAATTAACAGGAAAATCCCTGCCAGTGCAAAAGCTACATATTTATTATTTAAAAACTTCTGGATAAATAGCCTTCGCAAGATCTTCTACTCCTTCAACGATTCTAGGGCCTGAGCGTGTCACTCGATCAGAATCTACGTCGATTACTTGCTTATTTTTTACGGCGTTGACATTTTCCCAGCCTTTTCTGCTTAACACTTGCTCAGCTGGTTTTGTCTCTTCATAGCCGCCATATGTAGTGATGATTACATCCGGATTTCGTTTAATGATTTCTTCTTGATCAAGCTTGATCCAGCCCTCTTGATCGTTTGCGAGGTTCTCGGCATTAATCATGGTTAACATTTCATTCATAAACGTATTTTTCCCAGTTGTAAAAATATCTGGAGCGGGTGATACTTCAATAAAGACAGTTTTCTTTTCTTTTATGTTCTTTGCTTTTTCCTTAATATCCGCTATTTTGTCCTTCATCCCTTGTATAAGCTCGTCCGCCTTCTTCGTTTCTCCAGTCGCTTTACCAATCATACTGATTGAATCAAACACTTGGTCAAAATTTTGTGCATCATTCACAACAAGAACGGCTATTCCGGCATCTTTTAATTGCTGTAGGCCAGCTTCCGAATTATGTGCAGTAGAGGCATGGGCTAATACTAAATTAGGCTGTAAAGAGATTATTTTTTCAAGATTCACTTCCATACCGCCAATTTTCTCTTTTTTCGTTACCTCTTCAGGATAATTATCAAAATCAGAAACACCGACAATTTCTTTCTCAGCACCTAACGCGTAGGCGATTTCTGTATTACTTGGGATCAAAGAGACAATTTTTTCAGGCTTCTTTTCTAAGACAACTTCATTGCCTACAGCATCCTTTATCGTTACTGGGAATGCTGCTTCTGTTTTATTCTCAACACCCGCGGTTTTGTCCTCTTTAACTTGCTCTTGCTTTTCCCCGCATCCTGCTAAGACCCCTAATGTTAAAAGTACGACGAACAATAGTGAATACCATTTCTTCATGTTTCTTCTCCCTGCTTTCTGTGTAGTTATTATGTAAGCAACAAAAAAGAAGTTCTGCTTGTGGCAATAAAAAAACATCTCCATATTAATGAAGATGTTGGGTACGATTAGATTTCCATTACTCGTAAAAAGTAATAGGGCACTAGCCTCAACACCTCCCTATCCTCGTAGGTTTATTGGCGCACAAGAATTAGGCAGGTTTCCTGGCTCATGATCATCGCATCCTATGTCTTCCCATCCAAATAGACAGTGACAAAATATAGGCTGCTCCCATTTACAGTGGCGGGACCGCGTTGGTTTTTCACCAACTTCCCTTTTAAGCTAAAAGTCGTTACTGACTCACTAGCACCTATTTCCATTATTCATTTTTTGTTAACTTCATTATGATATAAATTATATTATTTGTATATAAGTTTGTTTGACAGTGTTGATTCTCTAAACGACAAGGCCGCCATCTACACTTAAGATAGTTCCATTAATATACCCCGCATCGTCTGAAGCTAGAAACAGATAGGCAGAGGCAATATCTTCAGGTTTTCCCAACCTGCGTAAAGGTGTTTTACTTTCCATTAGATCTAGTATCTTTTCCGGTACTTTTGCCGTCATGTCAGTGACAATGAATCCGGGGGCAACGGCATTCACTCTTATGCCTTTTGGTCCCATTTCTTTCGCCCAGCTTTTCGTTAAGCCTATTACACCAGCCTTTGTGGCTGCATAATTCGTTTGACCGATGTTGCCGTGAATTCCAACTACCGAGGATGCGTTCAGAATCACACCCGATCCCTGTTCTATCATCTTTGGAACTACTTCCTTTGTACATTTAAACACACCGGATAAATTGACGGAAATCACCTTTTCCCATGATTCTTCATCCATTTTTGTCAGCAATCCATCAATCGTAATTCCAGCATTATTCACTAAAATATCAATTTTTCCATACCGATCGATCGTTTCATTTACCATCGAATGGATTTGTTTAGAGTCTGTCACATTACATTGAATAAATGCAATCGAACCATATTCTTCAAGTTCCTTGGCTGCTGTTAGTCCCGCATCTGGATTCACATCACTGATGACAACAGCGGCACCTTCTTGCAAAAATTTCTTAGCCGTAATTTTGCCAATCCCATTTGCTCCACCCGTAATAATAGCAACTTTTCCTTCGAGTTTCATTATGGCCTCCTAATGGTTCATTTGAAAAATAGCAGTAATTTGTCAACAATTCTATTAAAACCTTATGATTCTTTAAAATTACGCTTGTCAATTACTCGCTTCGCTTTGAATTGAGTTCGTTCCAATGTTCCAATAGGGAACAATTCTATATTAAATGTTACTCCTACTTCACGCTTAAGCTCTTTCGACAGCTGCTCTATCAGGTCTTGGTTGCTTCTCGTTCCTGCGGTCTCACACTGAATGGTGACGTCATCCATAATATTTTCACGGGTTACAATCATGACAAACTCTTCCCCAAGGCCGTCAATTCTCCTAATCACATTTTCTAATAGACTTGCATAAACATTCACACCACGTACGGTGACCATATCATCAATTCGGCCATAAATTCCTTTCGGTAACCTTGGGTAGACACGCCCACAAGGACAAGGCTCATCTGTCCAGGTCGTTAGATCTCCGGACCAATAGCGGATTAAAGGCTGCGAGGTTCTTTCCAATGGAGTATATACGGGTACTCCTTCTTCCCCATAGGGAACTAGTTTTTTGCTCTGTTGATCAACTACTTCTGTATAGACGACATCCTGCCATAAATGAACCCCTTTACGATGCTCACACTCTGTATTGCTCATCCATGGCGTTACTTCTGCCATTGTCCCGGAGTCTATACAGATCGCGCCAAAGGTTTCTTCGATTTTTTTCTTCGTCGAGGCAACTCCTGCTCCAGGTTCGCCTGAAAAGAACAAGATTCTAAAACCAAATTCTTTAGGGTCCACCCCTGCCTCTTTAGCCTTTTCTGCTAGATACAAGGCATAGGAAGGTGTGCCATAAAACACAGTCGGCTTTACTTCCCTTAGCCATGATACAGCTTTCTCTGTTTGCCCTGCTTGCCCTGCACCAAACGGAAAAGTTTTTGCCCCAAGCCTTTCAGCACCAATTAAAGCTCCCCAGCTTCCGATATAGAGACTAAGTGGTGAGGCAATAAACACTAAGTCACTTGGTCTCATTCCAAAGCTCCACATAATCCGGGCATGCTGATGGGCAATCCTTTCCCAATCATCCTTGCCAAAGGAAAAGACAGTGGGTTTTCCAGTTGTTCCTGAAGTTCCTTGAATCCGATGTACTTCCGAAAAAGGAATACAAACATTTGAACCAAACGGCTGATTCTCCAGCAAATCTTGTCGTACTTCTGCCTTTGTCGTAATTGGAACTTGGTCAAATTCTTTTAAACTCTTAATATCATCTGGATGAAAATCTACTTTACTCCACTTTCGTTTGTAGAAATCTGAATGTTTTAAAGCATACTCCATCACATTTTTTAATTTATAAAACACCAACTCATCAAGTTCCTCTTTCGAAGCGGTTTCTATGTCTCTATACCAAAATTTTTCATTCACATCCGGGATATATTGAGTATCATATTTTGGCGGCCATTGCTGCAGTAGAGCAGTTTTTTGCATTTTATTGTTCACCCTTTACGTTTAATTTGACTTCCGTAACTTCAAAATTTAATAGCTAAATAAAATTCTTGGCTGCCAAAGGTGGTGAGGAATAGTCTCACCACCTTCCATTCTTAGGAAACGCCGTGCTTTACGTTGAATCGGATAAAATCGGCAATACTTTCAATTCTTGTTTCAGGACCAAATACTTCTGCAACACCAGCATCTTTCAGTAATGGAATATCGTCTTCTGGAATGACACCACCCATTATTACTAAGGAATCAACACCCTTTTCTTTGGCTATTTGGACAACCTTTGGTCCTAATGTCAAATGGTTTCCACCGAGAGTACTCAATCCTATTACATCTGCACCTTCCTGAATCGCCGCATCAACGATTTGTTCAGGAAATTGGTTGCCTAAATACACCACTTCCATTCCCTCATCCCGCAGCATTCTAGAAACGACTAACGCACCGCGCCAATGGATATCCAAACCTAATTTCGCCATTACCACTTTTATTTGCATATAGAAATCCTCCTTTTACTTTTGTGATTGACCTGAGCACTTAAGCTAATGGGAACTGCCATAATCCAAATTCCTCGCGAAACACCTCTTCGATTTCCCCTAAAGTAGCATATTCGATCACAGCTGCCTTAATATATGGCATGAGATTTACATCCTCATGGCATTTTTGTCGCAGTACATTCAATGCATGCTCGACTTTTTCTTGATCTCTTTTTTGACGGAGTTTTTCTAATTTTTCTTTTTGGCGTTTCTCGGCTGATTCAGGGTACCTAAACACTTCTACTTTTGTTTTGCTTTGTTCTGTAGGGAAGTAATTCAACCCGACTATTTTATGCTTGCCACTCTCGATATCCTTCTGCATTTCATAGGCAAAATTAGAGATTTCACGGTGCAGCCAGCCTGTTTCCACAACTGAAACCAAGCCTCCCCTTGATTCGATCTCAGCAATATAATCGCGAATACGCTGGGCCATTTCTTGTGTTAATTTTTCTACAAAATAAGAACCAGCCAGCGGATCTACGGTATTGACCACATTCGTTTCTGCTTGGATAATCTGTTGCGTTCTTATTGAAATAAGGGCAGATTCCTCTGTAGGAGCGGAATATGCCTCATCATAGGAGTCAACATGTAAGGACTGGGCACCGCCTAATACAGCAGCAAGTCCTTGAATCGCAGACCGGGCAATATTATTGAGCGGTTCAACCTTTGTCAAGGTAATTCCTGCTGTCTGAACATGGAATCGCATTAGATGGGATTTCGGGTGCTGCGCATTAAATCGATCCTTCATCACTTCATGCCATACAAGCCTGGAAGCACGGCATTTAGCAATTTCCTCAAAGAAATCATTAAATAGATTCCAGAAAAATGATAACCGTTTGGCAAAATCATCAATCTTATTTCCTCTTCTGATTAACTCTTCCGAAGTCGCAATGGCATTGGCTATGGCACAGGCAACTTCTTGAACCGCAGTTGTTCCGGCCTCTCGTAAATTGTAGCCATTGTAGCTGACCGGATTCCATCTCGGCAGGTTTTTACTTGCATATTCGATGGCATCACATTGTAATCGGAAGGAAGCTTTCGGCGGCAGAACTTCGAGCGAACTCCCGATGGCTGTTTCCATTAAGAAGTCATTTTGATTGGTTCCGGAAAGTTTCTCTAAGGGGATTCCCTTCTTTTCCGCCATTGCCGCAAACATTGCCATTAATACGACTGTTGTGCTTGGGAGATGGGTGACGATATTGCTCGAAATTTCATCAATAGGAATTCCCTCATACAACGCTTCAATATCCTCAATGGAGTCTATCGCAACCCCAGCAGCACCAACATGGCCCTCAGCTTCCGGATCATCTGAATCATAGCCGCGGATGGTTGGAAGATCCAACACAACACTCGTTCCTGTAGCACCATTTTTTAATAAGAATTTAAAGCGTTCATTCGTATCCTCGGGTGTTCCAAAGCCGGCAATTTGCCTTACCGTAAACAGCCTTCCACGGTACATATTTGGATAGACACCGCGAACATATGGTGCCTCTCCTGAAAAACCAATATCCTTCAGGTAATCGATATCTTTAATATCCTCGGGAGTATAGAGTAGATTAATAGGAATCCCAGAATCAGAATAATAGTTCCCTTCCCCATCTTTTCCTTTTACCGTATTCTCTTGCCAGCGCTCTTTTTGAGCTTCAATTTCCTGAATGACCTCTTGATCAAAAAGTTTTTTTTGGTTTATATCCGTCGTATTGTTTGCCATAGCTACCTCCAAATAGAAATGTTTTATTTTGAGATTAATTGATTGACAATCTTATGTGAAACCGTGAAAGGATCAATATTTCCCCTTCTTACATTCTGAATCTGGCTCTTGATGAATTCATCTGTTTGAGTCAGTTCATCAACTTTTGTCGTTAGCAAATGTAAAACCATTTGATTTAATCTTGTTAGATTTCTTGTTTGCCGCTTCTCTTTCCATGAGCCTGAACGCAGCAAGAAGGATTGGTGATGATAAATTTGCTCTACTAATTCATTTATCCCTTCTTCTCTCGTTGCTACCGTTTTAAGGATCGGTAAATCCCAATCCTTTCTGGCAGATTCCCTTACCATTAATTTTAAATCTTTCACACTTTCATCAGCCCCTGGCCGATCCGCTTGGTTGATGACAAACATATCAGCAATCTCCATAATCCCGGCTTTTAATGTCTGTAAGGAATCCCCCAAACCCGGAACATTTACGAGGATGACAGTGTCAGAGACTTCCAAAACATCAAACTCTATCTGCCCTACTCCTACTGTTTCAATTAATATGAGGTCCATATCAAATGCACCAAAGACCTGGACAATATCAGCCGTTGAAGCAGCTAACCCACCAAGATTTCCTCTTGTTGCAAGGCTTTTAATAAATACATTCGGAAGTTTGGCAAGTTCTTGCATTCTTATTCGATCTCCTAACAGGGCTCCATTTGTAAATGGACTGGTTGGATCCACGCAAACCACAGCAATCTTTAAGCCTTGCGCAGCATATTGTTTACAAAGTTTACTGACTAATGTACTTTTCCCAGCACCAGGGGGACCAGTAATCCCAACAATATGGGCCTTACTTTCAATGGAGTAGCAGGATTTAAGTATTTCTGTGCTTTGCCCAGTTTGATTTTCTACTTCCTTCAGTATTTTCCCTAATGTGAGATTGTCTTTCTTCTCTAGCCATTTTGGCATTTTCCTAGTAGCCCTCCTTATTTAGAATTGGACTATTCAATCTTTTTTTGAATAATATCAGCTTGTGCACGAGTTAAATGCGAAGAAATGACTCGCTGTGCTTCCCCAGAATCCTTTTTCACAATTGCCTTGTAGATTAACCAATGCTCTTCCTGGAAACGTTTCAATATCTCCGGTGACCTTGATAATTCACTTCTAGTTGTTTTGATTTGTTCACCTAGCAAATCTGAAATCACCTCAACCAAAATTTGCAGCATTTTATTTTGCGAGGCAGACACAATGGATTGATGGAACAGAAAGTCATATTTAGCCTGTTCTTCTTCGTCCTCGTAACTTAATTGATCCATCTCTTTCAAAATGGTTTCGATTCTTTGTAGATCCGTTTCATTTCTTCTTTCAGCAGTAAATTTAACCGCTCCCATTTCCAAAATGGTACGAACTTCAAACAATTCATTCGTATTTAGCCCCTTTGAAATGGCAACTAATGACATGATATTTTTTAGGTTTTCCGGGTCAGCCTGCTTAATAATCGTTCCTTCACCCGATTTTCCCTCGATGATCCCTAAAACACTCAAAACCTTAAACGCTTCTCTGAGTGAGGAACGGCTGATTCCCATCGATTCAGAAAGCTCAATTTCGTTAGGCAGCTTCTGACCGATTTTCAGCTTTTTTGTAATTAACAGTTTCTTAATTTGATCTAACACTTCTTCAAACTTTTTCTTTTTATTAATAACAGTAAACATACAGATCCCTCTCTCCTTTTTTATGTATTGTCGGATTGTCAGACAAAGGGAGTAAACTTACGAACAACATTTTCTTATGTGATGGAATGCATTCATGAGATGTTTGTGTACCATAGCCTGAGAACAGCCGATCATCTTGGAAATCTCCGTCTTACTGTATCCTCTAAAATAATGAAGATAGATGACTTTACGTTGTTTTTCATTCAAGTAATCCATGTACATGTTCACCAAAATATTATTAATTGCCTGATCCTCTACACTTTGAGCTTTTGTTCTTAACTGTAAGAATGGTTCATTTTCCCAGTTGCTGCGATTTTTTTTGTATTCTTGATAAATTAATTCCTGCATCCCATAAACAAGGGCAAAGGCATCGTCCTTGCTAATGTCAAAGTGTTTCATCGTTTCTGAAATGGACGGGTCAGTTTGATGGCTGATCCAATAATCACTATGAAAGCTTTTATATTTTGGATACAGCTCACGAATCCGCTGCGGAATCACGATCATGTTTGAATTATTCGATCGTGAATAATTTCTTAATTCCCCCTGAATAGACAAGTAGGTATAGCTTACCCATTCATTCGGAGTAAGCGATAAATCCATCTTTCGGATTGCATTAAAAAGACCAATATAGGCGGATTGCAGCAAATCTTCCCATTCCACTTTATTAACAGCCATAAATTTCGCTGGGGACTTTGTATAATCCTTTATGACATACTTTACAAACTTGTTCGCTTCATCAGACTGTATGAATTCATTTAAGAAATTTTTATCTTCTTTTGCATAGGACAACATATTTTTATTTAGCAAAAACATAATTTTCTCTCCTATTTGTAAAAAGTTGGTCAAGAATTTAAATTTTCCCGCCACTATGATAATATGAAAGGGGGAGCGGTACTTGTCATGATTCTTGACCAACCAACTGCTATACTTTTAATCTAACACTTGGTTTGCGGAGACCATGAAACGTGTTAAGATGGCACCAATTAAGGCAAGTGCCGCACCTAAAAATAAAACATATTGCCAGGATCCTAAAGAAACAATTAAAAATCCTGTTAATGCAGGGGCAATGATGCCTGCGACTGTTCCGGAAGTATTCATGATACCGGATAAAGTTCCTGCTGTTTTCGGGCCAATATCGATTGGCAAGGTCCAAAACATCGTAAAGTTAATCCCTAAGCATGTTACTGATAGAGTAATATACGCAAGTGCAGCCCATTCATTCGGTGTATAGGCACCTAATGCCATAAAAATAGCTGTTCCTAAGAAGGAGATATACATAGGGATTCTTCTTGATTGTGTAAGAGAATATTTTTTTGACAAACGATCAGATAAGAGTCCGGCCACGTTCATCGCTATAAATGCGCCTAACCATGGGAGCGCACCATATATGCCCACCTTCAGCATCGTAAAGCCTCTTTCCTTCATGAAATAGGCCGGCAGCCAGGTCAGATATAAGTACCAATTGTAATTTTGAAAGAAATAGATCAAGGTAATTCCCCAGACTTCTTTTACACGAAATAGTTTTGACCATGGTATTTTGACATCCTTCGTTTCTTTAGCCGGACTGTCTTCCTTCATCTCTTCTAATTCTTCAGGAGTGATAAATGGATGGTCTTTTGGATTATCGGTGGCAATTTTCATCCAAATAATCGCCCAAATAATTCCTAAAGCACCAAAAAAGTAAAAGGATGCATGCCAATTAAATTTTGTTGTTAACCATGTAGTAATCGGTGCGGTAATCATGACTCCAATTGCCATCCCTGACATATTGAGACCCTGCCAGCGTCCTCTTGAATGAATCGGCGACCATTTGGAAACGACTGAGGTATGGGATGGGAAATTGACAGCTTCCCCCACGCCGAGTAAAAATCGAATAACCAAGATGGATGCAAAACTCCAGGCTAGAGGTGTAAGAATCGTAAATACTGACCAAAGTGCTACCCCAATCGCAAGGAATTTGACTCCGCCCCATTTGTCCGACATCCACCCTGCCGGAATTCCCAGCAAAATATAGCCGACAAAAAAGGCTGATGCAAGAAGTCCAAATTGTTGTTCGTTCCAGCCAAATTGCTCCATCATCGTGACGGCAACAATTGAAATATTAGAGCGATCAGTATAGGCAAGGACTGTGCTTAAAAAGATAAAAAACATGACAATCCAACGTGCCTTGATCTTCCTATTTATTTTCGGACCAGGAACTTTAACCTCTGTATTTCCTGACAGTGGTCTTGTCATAAAAAAGTACCATCTCCTTTATTCAATTATCCTTTGCCTTCTTAATAATCTACTATTCTTTTAATTTATGGTTCTATTTCCCTCCTTTACTAAAAAATATTGAAAGCGCTGACAATTGGTTGTGAAAATGATAATTATTGAAAGCGCCGACAAACGATGATCTAGGAATCATAAAAAGGTTTGTTTTTTGAAGTGTCTTGATGAACGATGCAGGATTCGTGATGGGAATAGATGCGGATAAAATTATGTAGGTTAATCCGTTTGTCAGACAAACGACCATTTATACTCTACATATTAAAGGGTTCAATATTATTTGTCAACTGAATATTCTAAATTTTTAGTCACCAGCAACATTCCTTAATCAACATAAAATAATTCTCGATTGAGTGTACTCAAAATTTCATAACCTGATTTGGTAATTAATATGTCATCTTCAATCATGACCGAACCTAGACCTGGTATCATAAATTTTGGTTCGATCGTTATCACCGCACCTTCTGGTAATGGCTGTGTAAAACCTAATCCTAAAACGGGATCTTCATCAATTTCTAAGCCAATGGAATGACCAATATAGCTGCCCCGGCTATTTCCTGTACCCATAAAATTTTCAAGCAGGCCCTGTTCTTTTGCTAATTGTTCGGCAAATAAATAGAGTTCTTCTCCCGTTACATCAGGTCTTATTTTATCAATTACACTTAAATGCAGCTCCACTAACCTATTCCATAAATCCATTTGTTTATCAGATGGTTTCCCTAAACAATAAGTACGAGCCATATCGGCATGATAACCTTCCTTGCAAATGCCATAGTCAACTACAACAAGATCCCCATTTTCAATTTTCCGTTTAGAGGCACCCCATGGTAAGCTTTCGCTCATGCCAACCCCTGTTACTGTCATCGCATGCCCAGAAACTTCCCAGGCATTTGGACCCGATGTCACGATGCCGCCGCCAGGCAAGCATCCATCCCAGCGTCGAAACCAAACCACTCCGTCCCCGCCATTTTTCCTTGCCGCATACTCCATACTGGCTGCCAGCTCATATTCGGTAATACCTGTTTTTAATGTTGATAAGATTGCCTTGTGGCCTTGCTTCCATAAATCAATAGAGTTTCTAATGCTCTCAACCTCAAAGGAATCCTTGATAAGCCTTTGCTGCATTATGATCTTCGATATATTGATAAATTCATATCCGTTTAAATTCTTTTGCAAACTTAAACCGATATTCGTTGGCAATACATCGGTTTGCACTCCTAGCTTACTACCTATTGGAGGCATACTATTTAACTCACCCAACATGGAAATCATATCTTTAAAACTATTTGCTTCAAATGTTTGGTCAATCCATGTGGCCTTTTTGGTCATTTCATGTGCTCTTCTTGTAAAAAGAATCGGATTTCCTTCATCTGAAATCCATAGATTTGTGGGCTGTGCAGTTCCTGCATAATAAAAAAGATCTCTCGGATTCATAATAAGGGCAGCAGCCACATTATGAAATTTTAATTTCCCTTGAAGTTCTTTCACTCGATTTTGATAGAGAAGCTTATTTGAATTCAAAGTTGTCACCATAACTACATCCTTTCCATGTGTGTTTGTCTGACAAACAAAAAAATAGGTAAGAGATTTAACTCCTCCTTTTTATCATTCTATTCATAATTATTTCATTTTTCAATCAATTATACCATCTATGTTCTTACAGTAAATATACCAATAAAATTTCTTTAAAAGAAAAGGCATCACATTCTTTCAGAAAGTTTTCTTTCCGAAAAATTGTGATGCCTTTTCAACTGGGATGTTTTGTTACTCCATATTCCTACATAAATTAGCCATTTCAATAGCGGAAACAGCTGCATCCCAGCCTTTATTTCCTGCCTTTGTTCCAGCTCGTTCGATTGCCTGTTCGATGGATTCAGTTGTCAGCACTCCGAAACTAATAGGAATCCCGCTAGCTAACGCTGTTGCAGAAACGCCTTTGGCTGCTTCGTTACAAACATAGTCAAAATGAGGTGTTGAGCCTCTGATGACTGTTCCAAGCGTAATGACCGCATCATACTTTTTACTATTTGCCATTTTTTGCGCGATTAGCGGTATTTCGAACGCACCCGGTACCCAGGCGATATCCACGTCGGCGTCATTTACGCCATGTCTTTTAAGAGCATCCTGTGCACCGCCCAATAACTTACTGGTAATAAATTCGTTAAACCTGCCAACAACAATTCCAACTTTTAATCCTGTGCCAACTAAATTTCCTTCAAAAATATTTCCCATGTTGATCACTCCATCCGCTTAATTTTGCGTGTTCATTTTCTAATATTGTAACAAATGCCCTAGTTTGTCGTGTTTCGTTTTTAAATAATTGGCATTTTCCTTACGCATTTCCATTTGCAGAGGCACCCGTTCGACTACCTCCAGATCATACCCTTTTAAGCCTTTTATTTTTCTGGGATTATTTGTTAATAACATCATTTTTTTAATCCCTAAGTCCTTCAAAATTTGTGCACCGATGCCATATTCTCTTAAATCAGCGCCAAAGCCAAGTTTTTCATTGGCTTCAACGGTATCGTAGCCTTCTTCTTGCAGTTTATATGCCCTTAATTTATTGAGCAGCCCAATGCCGCGTCCTTCCTGGCGCATATATAACAGAACTCCATTTTCGGCTTGATTGATTTGATTTAATGCGGCATGCAGCTGTGGTCCGCAATCACATCGGTATGATCCGAATACATCACCAGTCAGACATTCTGAGTGAACTCTGACTAAGACTGGAGTTTCAGGATTAATCTTCCCCTTTACTAATGCCACATGCTCTTTCCCATCAACTAGGTTCGAATATCCGACCGCCTTAAACGTGCCGAATTCTGTAGGTAAATCGATTTCTACTTCACGTTTAATCAGGTTTTCTGTTTTGTTCCGATATTCAATCAAGTCTTTAATGGTAATCATTTTAATGTTGAGTTCGTCGGCAATTTTTCGCAGCTGTGGGACCCGTGCCATTGTTCCGTCCTCATTCATAATTTCACAAATAACACCGGCCGGTTTGGCATCGCATAATCTGGCAAGGTCCACAGCGGCTTCTGTATGCCCTGTTCTTCTTAGGACCCCGCCCTTTTTGGCAACGAGCGGAAATACATGTCCGGGCCGTTTGAAATCTGCCGCTTTTGACTCCGGATCCAGTAAACTTAAAATCGTTGCTGACCGTTCAAATGCAGAAATCCCTGTGGTTGAAAATTTATGGTCAATCGTGACGGTAAACGCTGTCCCATGAGAATCCGTGTTATTCGAAACCATCGGCATTAAATCTAACTTTTGCGCTAATTCTTCTTCAATCGGAACACATACTAGTCCTCTGCCATGTGTCACCATTAAATTAATCACTTCCGGGGTAGTCTTTTCAGCTAGAGCGATAAAATCCCCTTCATTTTCGCGATCCTCGTCATCGCAAACAATAACCACCTTACCATCCTTTAAATCATTCAAGGCATCATCAATGGTATCAAACACCGCTATCACTCCTTTTTATTGGTTTATTTGCCAGTAACCCGCATTAATAAAATCCATTGTCTTCTAAAAATTTTTCCGTTATTCCAGATTTTCTTTTTTGCTGCGATTCACCTGTAAGGTTGTTGATAAAATGACCTACATATTTTCCAATCATATCGCATTCCAAGTTAACGATATCCCCTGAACCCTTTTTCCCCAATATCGTTTCCGACATGGTGTGTGGGATTAAAGAGATAGTAAAGCTATTCTCTGTTACTTCGAAAACAGTCAGGCTTGTCCCATCTACCGTAACGGATCCCTTCAAAATGACATATCGTAAAATTTCAGGAACCGCCTCAATTTCGTAATAAACCGCATTTTCCAATGCCTGTTTCCGTTTAATGATTCCTGTTCCATCAATATGTCCTGAAACAAAGTGACCGCCAAATCTCCCGCCAGCTGCCATCGCTCTTTCTAAATTAACCTGTGACCCCCGTTTAACAGTTTGCAAACTGGATGCTTTAACGGTTTCAGGCATCACATCAACAGTGAAGTGCTTAGCCGAAAAAGAAGTAACCGTCAGGCAAACCCCATTAACGGCAATACTGTCTCCTAGATGAACATCTTTAAGAATCTTTTTCGCTTCAATGGTGAGAACAAACGATGCCCCAGTCCGCTGGATATTCGAGAGCACGCCAATTTCTTCAATGATCCCGGTAAACATAATAGTTTTTTCTCTCCTTTAAAAAGGAATAATAAAGACCCTAAAGAAATCGTCTCTTTAGGGTCTTAAAAAATGGCAATAGGAAATAGAGGCTTAAAGATAGATATTTTTCGCCCTACCCTTAATCCTTGTATTCCTTCTCCCATCCAGACTTTAACTGTCGGCCCTGGAGTTTCACCAGATCCACCGTTTACCATACATGTTAAACGGGTCACGGACTAAGAAGCAAAAGCTTCATCACCGCCGGTTAGGAATTTCACCTGACCCCGAAGGAAATTATTAAATATATGATTACATCTTAGTACAATTCTTCTTAACAGTAAAGAAAACTGCATTTATTTGATTTTGTTCACATTTCATATTACCTATTCCTATTATTTATAGGTTTTAACAGGTACATAAATTTCAAAATGAAGATCGTCTAAGCCATTTTGCAGTTTATGCTCTTCCTTAAAAATTTCCAAACATAATGCATAATGATCCCGTTCATAACCATACTCCTCCATCCAGGCAAACAATCGGTTGTACGTTTCCAACACATTCTCAAGACTGCCTTTATGAACCGTGTTAACATAGTTTTTACCAGGAATCGTAAAACCAATCATACCTTCCGGGATCTCGTCAAGTTTTTCAACAGGCTTTGTTACGTAATACGTGAATTCTGTTTCCCTGCTATGAAATGGAGCGATTAAGAAAGGTTCCCTCGTCTGATGTGAAACCTCATTCAGACGTTCCCTCATTTTAGTAAAAAGCTCTGGAATCGTGCTCATTTCCGAGTATGTACCGTTCCACGAAATACCGACCACTTTTGTTTCTTCTCTTTTTATCACTTGGATACCCAAGCAAATCCCCCCTTTAATACAATCATATTTCTATTATTCTAATAATATCCCTTAAATTCCTGCTAATAAAATTCGACTAAATTTTTATTCTTCAATAGTTTTATACTGTAAAAAAAAGGCAATCTTACGTTTAGTATACCTATCTTACGTTATTTTAAAATACTTTGCTGCACATCAAAGACATTCCATAAGAAGGTTGCAAAAATAGCGGAAAAAACCCAAGCCAGCAGCGGATACTTATAATGGACAGCCAGTACAGAAAACATAACAAAACTAAATAAAGCGGATCAGCCCAAATTCCATCCATGTTTATGGACCAATGCCCCTAATTTTAAATCAGAAAATTCATTTATTGTATAGATCATCGTCCAAAAGAAAATATGCAGGATTTTTTTCCACATGTCCTTCGGCATATGCCCAAGAAAAATGCTAATTGTAACAGGATATTTAATTAACATAATCAGGATGGCAATATGAGTATGTTTAGCCCATTTTGTATCACTGCCAATTGGAACATACTCCCACATACTGTGCTTAAAAAACATAAATTGATAAACAAGATCCCCTACCATTAAGAATAAGAAAGTTGGATAATAGGCTTTCCAATTTTTCCAATCCCCCCATTTTATTGCTAAAATGATAAAAACCGCGCCGTAGACAACATTCAGACTCACTTGCAGGCTCCTTCACATCCTTCTTACCTGTATTTTTTCCAATTAATTGTAAATTTATTACAAATTTAAGAAAAACCAATAGACCGTTTGATATTCTCAAACGGCCGTAAACAATCTTATTTCACTTTTTGTGGCAATGCCAAATTCAAACCTTTGGCTACTCGCTCGCCATATTCCGGGTCTGCTTTGTAGAAATGCTGAATTTGACGCAGCTTAATATCCTCCCGTTCAACCGGCTTCATTGCTCCAACGATTGTCTCTACCAATCGAGACCTTTCTTCCTCTGTCATTAGACGGTATAGGTCGCCCGCTTGTGTGTAATGATCGTGTTGGTCATATGAAACCTGCTCTGCAACACCTGTAACCTGAAAGGCAGTTTGTTTATGTTCAGGTGCTTCTTTCGGACCGCCAAAGCTGTTTGGTTCATAGTAAACCGAACCGCCGCCATTATTGTCAGAACGCATCGCGCCGTCACGTTGATAATTATTCACTTCAACCTTTGGACGGTTAATCGGGAGCTGGTTATGATTCGTGCCTACACGGTAACGGTGGGCATCGGCATAAGCAAAAATACGACCTTGAAGCATCTTATCCGGTGATGCTTCGACCCCAGGTACCATTGTACCAGGTGAGAAGGTTGCCTGCTCGACCTCAGCAAAATAGTTTTCAGGGTTGCGGTTAAGCACCATTCGGCCTATCTCGATTAATGGGTAATCCTTATGCGACCAGACCTTTGTGACATCAAATGGATCAAAACGATACGTTTCAGCATCTTCGAATGGCATAATTTGCACATGAAGCTTCCATGCCGGAAAATCTCCATTCTCGATGGCATTAAATAAATCTTCTGTATGATAATCAGGATTATCACCTGCTAATTTAGCAGCAACATCAGGTGACATATTTTTGACACCTTGTTCAGCTTTAAAATGATACTTCACCCAAACAGTTTCCCCATTTTCATTTACCCATTTAAATGTATGACTGCCGTAGCCGTTCATATGCCGAAGTGTTGCCGGAAGGCCGCGATCACCCATTAAATAAGTAACTTGATGCAAGGATTCAGGCGATAGTGACCAGAAATCCCAAACAGCAGTTGGATTCTTTAAATGTGTTTTTGGATCCCGTTTTTGAGTATGAATAAAATCAGGGAACTTTATCGCATCACGAATAAAGAATATTGGTGTGTTGTTACCTACTAAATCGTAGTTCCCTTCTTCCGTATAGAACTTTACCGCAAAGCCGCGTGGGTCACGGACGGTATCTGCCGATCCAAGTTCCCCTGCAACCGTTGAGAAGCGAATAAACATTGGAGTGCGTTTACCAACGCCATTAAACAATTTTGCCTTTGTATATTGTGACATATCATTCGTCACTTCGAAATATCCATGTGCACCGGCACCTTTTGCGTGCACGACCCGCTCCGGCACACGCTCACGATTAAAGTGCGCCAATTTTTCTAATAAATGAACATCTTGGATTAAGGTTGGGCCCCTTGACCCCGCTGTCATTGAATTTTGATTATCACCAACTGGGGCTCCGTTTCCTGTTGTTAAATGTTTGTTGATATTACTCATTTCATCACCTCGTAAACTATTTTTAAAACTTCAACTAAATTATAATATAAATCTCATTAAAATCAATATTAAATTATAATAATTTTAATTTAATATTGATTGTTAACTGAATAACCTGTACCCACTATTACATAGGTATAAAAAAAGAAAGGACGATATTCCTAAAATCAGAAATAACGTCCTAAAAATTTTTGAGCATAAAAAAAACAAACTCCTGAACGGAGTCTGTTTTAATTGGCAGGTCTTATGATTTGCGAACGTTTACCGCTTGTGGTCCACGTTGTCCATTTTCAATTTCAAACGTAACCTCTTGACCTTCATCCAGGGTTTTATATCCTTCGCCTTGAATCGCTGAGAAATGAACGAATACGTCATCTCCACCTTCGCGCTCAATGAATCCAAACCCTTTTTCACCGTTAAACCATTTTACTTTACCATGTTCCATTTCTTTGTAGCCTCCTAGCATGTAACAATTACATGATTTTGCAAAATATACTTGCCCAATTATTTTTGCCAATATGATTCAAGCATATACTAAATTTATTTCTTAAAATTTATATTTCTTTAAAATACCTTCTTCATAGCACCCATTTATGGATGGCTTGTGCCACCCCATCCTCTTCATTTGTGGCCGTTATCCAATCTGCCGCCTCCTTCACAACATCTTGGGCATTTCCCATGGCAACACCAAGACCTGCCTCTTTAATCATCATTAAATCGTTCCTGCTGTCGCCAACGGCCATCACATTTTTCATCTCGATTCCAAGACGGCTGCAGACAATGCTCAGCCCTTTTGCTTTATGAATACCCAGCGGATTTACTTCAATATTGTTCAACGTCGAATTACTGAGCTCGAATTCGCCCCTTGCCTCAAGCTCCTTTGTGATGAGTTCGCGGGTTGCATCATCATCGATATTAAATCCAAATTTTAACCATTCAAGTTTATGGATATCTTCCGGCATTTCATCATGAAAGTTTCGCTCTGTACTAATGGCCCAAAACTTTGTTTTATGCTGTTTGGTTAGCTCCCACATCCACTCGATTAATTCCGATTTCACTAAATTCCTCTCGACTATTTCACGTTTTTCATCCCAGATTTCACTGCCATTTACCGTTACTAAATATGATGTCAGCTCCAATGCATCGGCATGTTCCCGGCTGGTCGTTAATGAACGGCCCGTACTAAGAACGACAAATACTCCTTTTTCCTGGGCAGCTTTGATTGCCTGGCGATTCGCTTCAGAGATCTGTCCTTTGTTATTTAATAATGTTCCATCCATATCAAGGGCGACTAATTTGATGTCATAATCATTTTTGAAATTCTCCATATGTAAAAAATATCTCCTTTCACTTGATCACTTATCATAGCGTACACTTTTGAATACCGTTTTTCAAAGATATCAACTTTCATTTCAGTTTACATAATATTTTTATAGGTAATAAAAAAAGGACCTGCACCAGGCAGAATCCTTTCAAAACCATTATTGCTGCTGAAATTGAACACGGTGAAGGTTGGCAAAAATACCGCCTTGTTCGATTAATTCATCATGACGGCCTTCTTCTGCAATTCCTTGCTCTGTGACGACGACAATCCGATCAGCATTACGGATAGTCGCCAGCCTATGGGCGATGATCAGTGTCGTTCTGTTTTGCGCCAGCTCTGCCAACGCTTCTTGAATGACCATCTCCGTTTCCGTATCAAGAGCGGATGTTGCTTCGTCTAAGATTAAAATGGGTGGATTCTTTAAGAACATTCGGGCGATAGCAATCCTCTGTTTTTGACCGCCGGAGAGCTTTAAGCCGCGCTCCCCAATTTGGGTATCATAGCCGTCCGGCAAGGATGCAATAAATTTTTCGAGGTGTGCTCGTCTGGCAGCATTCGCAATTTCCTCATCTGTTGCATGCTGTTTTCCATAAGCGATATTTTCACGAAGTGTTCCGGTAAATAAAAACACATCCTGCTGCACAATCCCAATTTGTGAACGTAATGATTTTTTCGTAATATTCCGGATATCAAGTCCATCGATCGTTATCGCACCCTCATTCACATCATAAAATCTCGGAATCAAGGAGCAAATCGTTGTTTTTCCTGCACCGGATGGCCCGACAAATGCCACTGTCTCACCAGAACGAATATCCAAATTAATCTTTTCCAAGACCGATTTATGCCTGTCGTAACAAAATGAGACTTCATTGAAAACGATATTACCCTTCAGGGATGCCACTTCAATCGCATCCTCTGTATCCTTTACCTCCGGCTCATTGTCAATCATCTCTATGAAACGCTTGAATCCAGCCATACCTTTTGGATACAGCTCCATAATCGCGCTGATTTTATCGATTGGTTTAAAGAGGACATTGACATAGAGAATAAATCCAACTAATTCACCATATGACAGTTGCCCGGAAAAACTTAAGAATGCACCATAAACAAGTACAATAATTGTAATCAATCTTGTCATCATATAGATCCCCGACAGACTGTAGGACATCACACGATAGCCGCCAAGCTTCGCACCGCGGTATTTTCGATTATTCTTTTTAAATCTAGCAATCTCAAACTCTTCATTTGTAAACGATTGAACCACACGGCTTCCTGAGACGCTATCCTCAACACGTGCGTTTACGTCTGCGATGCTTGAATACATTTGACTCCACGCCTTGTTCATTTTTAAATTACATACAACCACAAGCAGCATTAAAAATGGCAGAATGATAATAGCGACAAGCGATAGTTTTACATTGATTGTCAACATAATCCAAAATGCGCCGATAAAAGTCATAATTGCGATAAAGACATCCTCTGGTCCGTGGTGGGCGAGTTCACCGAGGTCAAAGAGATCATTCGTTATTCTACTCATGATATGGCCGGTTTTCGTATTGTCAAAAAAACGAAACGATTGCTTCTGGACATGCTCGAATAATTCTTGACGCATATCCGTTTCAATATTAATCCCGAGTTTATGGCCCCAATAATTTACAATAAATTGTAAAAAGGTACTTAATAAGTAAACAAGAAATAGTCCAATACTGACAGTGACAATCGCTTTCCAATCTCCCCCAGGAAGTAAATCATCAATAAACCAGCTAACAGCAAGCGGAAATGCTAATTCAAGAACAGCAACGACCACTGCGCTGGAAAAATCTAAAATGAACAGCTTTTTATGCGGGCGATAATAAGAAAAGAAACGCCGAATCATATGTAATCTCCTTTTTTCTAAGATAGCAGTAATAGGATTATATGAAAAATATGTGAACAATTTCAAGTATTTTGAAAATATATAAGATAAAAAAACACTTGCTCGCTGCAAGTGCATGATCTTTTAAAAGATATGAGATATTTGCGCTTTTCTCAATGATGGTGATGTCCGCCTTTTGATGGATTAATGATCAGCCATTCCTCTTTTGGGACATGGAAAAATTGAATCCAGACATCTTCAAGATATTCATTATTTTTCTCAATAATAAAGTCAATTTCCTTATCAGATGTAACCACTGCGTCTTTATCTGTCGGAGTATCAAGCTTCAAGTCATAGTGTGCATGATCTCCGTGAATGCTTGTAACATAAATACGGAACAGTTTTCCTTGCGCTTCTTCTTGTTCCAGCATTTTTTTCAATGCTTTTGCAGCATTTCGATTAAGTTTAACCTTCATTTTGCCTCTCCTCTGCATATGTATTCCGTAATATTATCCCACGATTATGCAATAATAGACAGTTTTAAACAGACAAAACCAGAAATGTCACAATTTGTCCTTTTTTACTTAGGATTATTTTTTCTTTTTGTTTTAACCAATTGGTAGCCGATAAAGGCGACATAAAGCGGGATGGCGACGTATATGAAATATGGAAATCGATATTGTTCTTTTTTAAAGACAATGTATATGGCATATCCTAAAAATAATGTAATGATAATTCCATATTTCGGCAAAGGAATATCCTTAAGACTTGGGATCTTGATCGTACTAACCATCAAATAGCAAAGTGCAAAGAAGGCAATGACAAAGATGAAATCGGGCATTTTGCCATGAAACAATGTTAGAAGTGTTAACAAACCTCCTGCAGCTGTAATGGGTACACCAGTAAAATATTTTAATGAAGATTTCACAGCATTTATATTAAATCTTGCCAAGCGATAGGCCCCGAATAATGGAAAAAGTCCAGCTACCGCCATCCCGACTTTTCCAAATGAAGCAAAATAGGAATAATAGGCCATCATCGCAGGGGCGACCCCAAAGGTTACGATATCCGCTAAAGAATCCAATTCTTTCCCCAATTCGCTTTCCACACGGAGCATTCTGGCAATACGGCCATCCATGCTGTCGAGCATCATGCCAATTAAAATCAGAATAGCCGCGTTTTTGTAATCCCCCTGCGCCGAATACATCACGGATAAAAAGCCAAAAAATAGATTTGCAAGAGTAAAAAGGTTAGGAATACTGTTTCTAATAATATGTATCACTCCAAAAATTAAAATAAAAAAATATTACGCTACATCTTTTGAACGTTTATGTTTCTTATTATACTGCTTTTCTTTATAAATTTGGAAAGACAAAATTGCGGTGGTAATCCAAAAGCCGCTGGCAAAATATCCTCCGATAATGTCGCTTGGATAATGGACACCTAGGTAAATTCGGCTGATCCCAATCGCTAAAATCATCACGATACTTCCGAAAATTAAAACACCTCTTCCCCATTTGCTGATAATATGACGCCATAGAAGGAAAGAAAGAATGGAATAAACAGTAAAAGCATTCATCGCGTGACCACTCGGGAAACTGTAGCCGCCAATCTCAATTAAACGATGAAAATCGGGCCGCATTCTATGAAAGAAATGCTTCAAAATTCCGTTTAATACGGCAGAACCCAAAACAGCAGCAGTAAATAAGATTAATTCCGATCGATGGCGCAAGACCTTATAAAGAAAAAATAATATAAAAAGGCCGAGTATAACAGTAAACTGACCAGAACCAATAAAGGTAAAAAATTTCATAAACAGGGTGAGGTTAGTAGATTCCATTCCTTGAATATGGTCAATAACGGTCCGGTCAAAATGAACAATCTTTTGGTCAGTAATAAAAAGGGATACTAACCCAAAACCAATAATAGAGATAAAACTGATGAAGAAGGCAATAATTAAATGGAATTTTAAATTCATTTTGACATCCTTTCCCAGAAATAAAGAATAAGCATATCTTTAATATCTCATTTACCATCATTACTATGACATTTAAAAAATTTAACACTTTCTTACAGGATAAAGGAAAACTCGCCATTTGGCGAGTCCTCTAGGAAACATTTACTTTTTTCGTTGATTTATCTGTCTTATCTTTTGAGAAAAACCAGCCACCTGCCGCTATTCCAACAAGGACAAGGTAAAAACTAAACTTCCATTCGGTCGAATGAGCAAATTCCTCACTCAGAATTCCAAGAGCTGGGTGTGAAAGGGTATAAACAGCAAGCTTCACACCGACCCAGCCAACAATTGCAAAGGCAGCAATTTCTAGCCCAGGTCTTCTTTCCAGCAGTTTCACAAACTGATTTGCCGCAAATCGCATGATAATTAATCCAATAATACCACCGGCGAAGATTACTAAGAATTTACCGCCATCAAGACCACCAATATTCGGAAGCTTCGTGTCCGGAAGAACAACCGCCATTGCAACGGCAGCAAGGATTGAGTCCACGGCAAAGGCAATATCAGCTAGTTCCACTTTAAAAACCGTCGTCCAAAAGCCGCCAGCTTTACGTCCTTCTTTTTCGTCTTTTTCCTCTGCCTTCCCTTTTATAACCTTACGGAAAATATGATTACCCGCCATGAATAATAAATAAAGTGCACCAATTGCTTGAACCTGCCATACATCAACGAGAAACGAAATCGCGAACAATGAGGCAAAACGGAAGATAAAGGCACCGGCAAGACCATAAAACAACGCCTTTTTCCGTTCCTCTTCAGGTAAATGTTTCACCATAATCGCCAGCACCAAGGCGTTATCCGCTGCCAACAAACCTTCCAACGCTACTAAAATCAATAAAACCCATCCGTATTCCAGTAAAAGAGTAAAATCCATTAACCATTCCCCCAATTAAATGTCAGTTTTTTCAACAAATACTCCCTAATTCCATAAAAAAGGCCCTTACTGTTCACAGCAAAGGTCAAAAAATGCATACAAAAAGACCTTTACAGTAAAGTAAAGGTCTTGCTAACAACGTCCATGTTGCCAATAAAGCCGGAGAATACCATTCTCGAAATGACGACTTTATTGTAGCAGCTACTCCCCTTTAAAAAGGAAATATTTAATTACTAATACTATATTATACTTTTAATCAGATGTCAATGTTAGTTTGACAGATTTAATTCATATACCTCGGAATATTTCTTCTCAAGGTACTCGACCAGATAATCCGCGTTTAATTCTTCACCCGTTACCTTAACAATTAATTCGTTCGGTGTATAAAGCTTTCCATATTGATGGATCTTATCCTTTAACCATGTTTGAATCAGATTAAACTGACCATTTTCAATGTGATGATAGAAATCAGGCAGTTCCTGTTGAATGGTGCGAAGAATTTGGGCTGCATATAGATTTCCTAATGAATAAGACGGAAAATAACCGATGCCGCCAAAGGACCAGTGTACATCTTGAAGCACCCCTTCTGTATCTGTACTTGGTGTAACTCCAAGATAGTCCTGCATTTTCTGGTTCCAAATCGCCGGTAAATCTTTTGCCTCAATCTCACCGCCGATTAAGGCTTTTTCAATTTCATATCGAAGCATGATGTGCAGGTTGTAAGTTAATTCGTCTGCCTCAACACGAATAAACGATGGCTCTACTGTATTTACCGCGCGATAAAACTCCTCAACGGACATATGGGATAATTGTGCCGGGAAATATTCTTGAAGCTTAGGGAAAAAGAACTTCCAGAACTCCTTACTCCGGCCAACCATGTTTTCTAAAAACCGCGATTGGGATTCATGGATTCCAAATGAAGTACCGCTCTGAAGAACTGATTCTTCAAACGCCGGATTCACTTGCTGCTCATAAATACCATGTCCCGCTTCATGAATGGTGCCAAATAGAGCCGAACGAACATTTTTTTCTAAATATCTGGTCGTTAAGCGAACATCTCCAATGTTCACTGTTTGGGCAAATGGATGAACGGTTTCATCCAGGCGACCTGCTTCTAGATCAAAGCCAATGATTGGCAGAATAAAGCGATTAAATTCCTTTTGTTTGTCAATGTCAAATGATTGTTCAAACACATTTGCCATTGTTGGCTTGCCGTGTTTCTTAATTCGTTCCAATAAATTTACACTGGATTCTCTTAGTTTAGCAAATAACGGATCTAGGATTTTCACTGTTAATCCCGGCTCAAATTCATCAAGCAATGCATCATATGGATGCTCTTCATAGCCATAAATTTCAGCAAATTTTCGTTTGAATTCAATAATTTTCTCTAAAGAAGGCAGGTAACGGGCAAAGTCATTGGTTTCCCTTGCCTCTTCCCAGGCATCATTCGCTTGCGCGGTAAGGATACTGTATTCCTGAAAAAGGTCTGCCGGAATACTTTTTGATTTCCGGTAATAATCATGGTACTCCCTTACCCTTGCCTTCGTCACTTCATCTAATTTTGCCCTAACCCCTTCAGAAGTAAGCGTTTCCAATATTTTACCCATTTCTGTAGATACTGACAGCTTGAATACTTCGGTGCGTAACGTCCCAGTTGCTTTAGCGAAAACACTTCTGCCTTTCTTCGGGGCCATAACCTTTTGATCCCAATCCGCTAACCCAATAATACTTGAAAAATGAGTAATTTTTTCATCTAACGCTTTAAAGTCCTCTAATGCTTTCTGAAATGTTGGATCAGCTACTTTCTGTTCCATATGTAGACCCCCTAATATTCTATTTTCTAAGGATGCAACCAATAACATCCCTATCCATTATAAATGAAAAATATAAATATGGGAAAAATTTATAATATTCTTATTTTACATAACAACACTTCTATCATAACTTCTGTATAAATTTTACATTCGAAAGGGAAAAATACTATTTGGTAAGTAAAACAACGTACTGAAATAAAAGATACATACTGGGACTAAACAATAGTTAGGAGGATTTCGGATTATGCTAGACAACCTATGGAAATCAGTTGGAAAGCCGGAACAAAGACTGGATGCAGTCGAAAAAGCATCTGGGGCAATCAGATACATTGGAGATTTTTCTATTCCTGGCTTAGTTCATGCAAAATTGGTGACAAGCACACATGCCCACGCAAAAATTAACGGGATTAATGTGACTGAAGCATGGAAGGTGCCGGGGGTTCGCGCTATTGTTACCGGAGAAATGTTCCCGTTTCATATCGGTCCCATTCTTGCAGACCGTCCCCCATTGGCATTTGAAAAAGTACGTTATTACGGTGAGCCCCTTGCCATTGTTGTCGCAGACCATGAACACCAGGCAAAAAAGGCTGTACAGCTGGTAAAGGTCGATTATGAACCCTTGCCTATTGTTCGTTCTGTTCAGGAAGCATTTAAAACCGGAGCGCCATTAGTCCACGAAAATTCCGGTCAGTATATGAAAATTATTAGCAATGTCTATCCTGTCCAGGGAACGAATATTGGCAGTCATATTAAAATTCGCAAAGGGGATTTCATTAAGACATGGGAACATTGTGATACCAAAATAAAAGCTTCCTATTCTTTTAATTTATCCGATCACGCAGCACTGGAGACCCGCAGTACCAGAGTTGAGATAAACCCTGCTGGCAAGGTGGTTGTTCATTCCAACACGCAGTCCCCCTTTACAATAAAAAAGGTGTTGAATCAATTTTTTAATATCGATGTGGGAAATATCATCGTTCATGTACCGTTAATTGGCGGTGCGTTTGGAGGGAAAGGAACGGTTCAGTTAGAACCGCTTGCCTATTTAGCATCAAAAGCAGTCGGTGGAAAAATGGTGAAATTGGAATATGATCGGGAAGAGGATTTGATCACAGCGCCTTGCCACATTGGACTTGATGCCACCATTTCTCTTGGCACAGATGCAAATGGGAGGCTTATAGCTGGTCAATATACTTTCCTGATTGATTCCGGGGCCTACACGGATCAAGCTGCCGGTATTACAAGGGCGATGGCCATTGATTGTACAGGTCCTTATGATATTCCAAATGTTTGGTGTGATTCTTATTGCATGTATACCAATCACCCTTTTGCTACCTCTTTCCGGGGATATGCGCACCCGGAACTCACCTTTGCGGTCGAGCGAACCATGGATCAACTAGCTCAAAAATTAAACATGGATCCAATTGAACTGCGAAAAATAAATGCGATTAAACCGGGAAACACCTCACCGACGCAGACAGTCTTAAACACAAATAACATCGGTGATGTGGAGAAATGCATCGAACGCGCCAAAGAGCTAATCCAGTGGGACGAAGGACAGCGGATTGAAGTCTCGAGAAATAAAATTAAAGCCAAGGGAATAAGTACGTTTTGGAAAACATCAACCACATCTACTAATGCACAATCTGGCGCCGTTCTTAAATTTGAGGCAGATGGCAGTATAAATTTGAACTGTGCGGCAATTGAGTTAGGTCAAGGAACGAAAACCATTTTAGCCCAACTAGTTGCAGAAAGGTTAAAAATGGATATTAAAAAAATCCATGTCACAATGGAGATAAATACCCAATACGACCCACACCAATGGCGGACGGTTGCCAGCAGTACCACGTACTTGGCAGGGAGAGCGGTGATGGCGGCAGCCGATGATGCTATTTCGCAACTAAAGCGAACGGCTTCCATCGCACTGCAGTGTTCGATGGAGGATTTAGAGGTTGGCGGCGGCCGTGTTTACCTTAAACCAAGTCCTGAATATGGCATAAAAATTGAAGACATTGCCTTAGGCTATAAATACCCAAATGGCCATGCTGTAGAAGGACAAGTTGTCGGACACGGAAAATATATTCAGCGCCATTTAACCCCGATGGACAAAGAAACAGGATTTGGAAAGCCCGGGCCATGGTGGTCTGTCGGAACCCAAGCAGTCGAAATAGAATATGACACTCATGATTTTACGTACAAAATTTTAAAAGCCATAACAGTTCTTGACGGCGGTACCATCATTAACCCGGCAACCGCCACCCAGCAAATGCGGGGCGGCATGTATCTTGGACTGAGCTTTGCAAGCAGGGAATCGTTTATTTTTGATAAGGAGGCTAGAGTCCTCAATCCCCAATTAAGAACCTATCAGATGATGAGGTTTGGAGAACAGCCAATAGAATATTTGGTAGACTTTATAGAATCACCTGCAGCTGACGGACCATACGGTGCAAGGGGCATTGGTGAATATGGTGTGATTGGCATGGCAGGGGCACTGGCAAATAGTCTCTCTACTGCTGCACAGGTAGATTTAAACCGTTTGCCGCTGTTACCGGAATTAATATGGAGGACACGGAAGGAGCTTGGAAATGATCCCGTTTGACTTTGAATACTATAAACCAGACACCATTTCAGAAGCGGTTAACACATTCCATGACCTTCAAAATCAAGGAAAACTAGTTATTTATTATAGCGGCGGTACTGAATTTATTACTTTTTCTCGCATCAATCAATTGAAAGCAGATGCTGTGATTGATCTAAAAGGAATTGCCGATTGTCATGTATTGGAATTTCAAGGGGATCAACTGGTTATCGGCTCTGCTGTTTCTCTAAACCAAATTTCTGAGTCTAATTTATTTCCTTTGCTTGGGAAAACATTTAAAAAAGTTGCTGACCATACATCGAGGAACAAGATCACACTTGGGGGAAATTTGAATAGCCAGTTAATCTATCGTGAAGGCATTTTACCACTTCTATTATCAGATGCCAAAGTAAAAATAGCGGGAATTGAAGGAGAATTGGTTCTCCCATTGGAAAATGTGTTTACTGAAGAATTAAAACTTGATGCGGGACAATTCCTAGAGCAAATAATAATTGATAAGAATTACACAGCACTTCCGTTTGTCAGCATCAAAAAAACCAAAATCTCTAAAGTTAGTTATCCCGTTGTTTCAATCGGAGCATTAGTGAAAGATCAACAAATTCGAGCCGCTTTCAGCGGTGTGTGTCAGTATCCATTTAGGTCAAAGCAAATGGAGGCAGCCTTAAATGAATCATCCCTCTCCAAAACCGAACGAATCGATAAGGCTGTTACACTAATTCCCTCTGAAATTATCGATGATATCCAGGCGTCCAGGGAATATCGGGAATTTGTTTTAAAAAATGCCTTACTTGAAATATATGATAGTTTGGAGGCGACACTGGCATGATATCAAACGGTACATCGAAAACAGTCGTTACACTGCATGTAAATGGAGAATCCAAAGAGGTAATGATCCGGTCAGCTGACACTCTTTTACAAACACTGCGGGAGCAGTTAGGTTTAACAGGCGCAAAGCGGGCATGTGAAAATGGGGATTGCGGGGCTTGTACCGTCTTAGTAAACGGAGAGCCGATGCATGCCTGCCTTTCTCTTGCGATTGAAACAATCGACCAGCCGGTTACAACGATTGAAAGCCTATTGGGTGCGGAAATCCAAAGAATATTTGTTGATAAATGGGCGATCCAGTGCGGCTTTTGTACCCCGGGTTTTATCTTAAATTGTCATGCCCTGGCAAATAAACACCCAAATGCTAATGATGAAGTCATTGAAGAATGGATGCAATCCAACCTATGCCGCTGTACCGGTTATCAAGAAATAAAAGATGCCGTGAAGGCGGTTCTCCAAGCGAAGGCTCAAGCCTAGATTCCACGGAAAAACCCAGCTTCCGTTCGAAAGCTGGGTTGTCATCCTTTTACCCTTTTTTAAAGCTGTTATTCTCTTCGCTAAGTGATTCAATTAAACTTAGCGTTTGAGCAGCCTGCTCAATTTGCTGCTGAACTTGTTCCAATTGCTGCTGAGTAGCCGTTGTTGCTTGTGTCACAGCGATCCCTTGCAACTGGTTCAGCTGCTGAACAGCTTGTTGCAGCTGCTGTCCTGCTTGCTGCACCGCCTGAGGATTAGTCATCGAAGCATTTTGCTGAATTGTTTGCTCAGCCTGCTGCATCGTTTGTAAGGCTTGCTGCTTTTGGGTTTGAAATTGCTGTTCCATCATGGACTGATTTTCTTGAAGCTGCTGCTGTTTTTGTTGCATTTGCTGTTGTTGAAAGGTTTGTGACTGAGTTTGCTGCTTATTTTGCTTACTCATGGTATTCCCCCTTTTTGGGTTAGTTTTTATTCATTCAATCTTTTTTATCCAATAAATCATTATGAATGGAATAAAAGGAAGTGTAACCATTTGGAGCAACAAAAAAAGAAAAAATCCCATTTTCCTATTCGCTTAAATTTACTTTTTTTTAGCGTCTTTTTATTATTTTCTGTCCTGATCCTTCGTCTTGGGTTTGTTCAAATTGTATATGGGGAAAATTTCAAACGGGATTTAGATAGAAAAGAAGATATTACTGTTAGTAATCCAGTGCCTCGCGGAAAACTGTTCGACCGTCATTACCGAGTGATTGTCGATAATGTTCCGAAAAGTGCCATTACTTTCACAAACGAAGGATTTAGTCAAAAGGAAATGCTAGAAACAGCAGGAAAATTAGCCAATTTGATACATAAAAATACAGATAAGGTCACTGAACGATACAAGCAGGATTTCTGGTTAATAAAGAATCCGAGGCGGGCAGATGCCAAAATCACGATGAAAGAAAAAGACTTATATCATGCAAAGAAATTAACAGATAGAGAAATGTATAAATTGAAATTAGATCGCATCACAGGGGATGAGCTGAAAGAAATAACAGCCGATGAGCTTGAAATGTTGGCAATCTATCGGGAGTTTACGAGCGGGTATAAATTTACCTCGCAAATGGTAAAAAACGATGCCGTTTCCGAAAAAGAATTTGCTGTTGTTAGCGAAAATCTACAATCCCTTCCCGGGGTCGAAACGACTACCGATTGGGATCGTGCGTATCCTTTCGAAAATACCTTACGATCTGTGTTGGGAAACGTAACAAAATCCGGTGAAGGGCTACCTGCTGATCAATTAGATTATTTTTTAGCAAGGGGCTACAGCCGTAATGACCGTGTCGGTAAAAGTCAGTTAGAAATGCAATATGAGGATGTTTTGCACGGCACCAAATCAAAAGTGAAAAACATTACCGATAAAACGGGCAATGTTATCGAGACCCAATCTGTTTTAGCCGAAAAAAAAGGAAAAGATCTTGTCCTAACAATCAATATGGATTTACAAATGGCCGTTGATAAGATTATTGAGGAAGAACTTTGGGCTGCGAAGAAATTGCCTGGGACAACGTTAACCGACCGTGCATATGTTGTCTTAATGGATCCTAGAACGGGAGAGGTACTGACAATGTCAGGGAAAAAGATCATCAAAGACAACGAAAGCGGAATGGTCCACATGATTGATGATGCCCTAGGAACGTTTACCACAACTTATAACGTTGGCTCTACGGTAAAAGGGGCGACGATTTTAACCGGTTATAAAACAGGAGCGATTACTGCGGGTACATTCTTCGATGATACCGGAATCAAGATTAAAGATACTCCGATAAAAAAATCTTACGCCTATTTGGGCAGGTTAAATGAGGTTGAAGCGTTAAAGAAATCTTCCAATGTCTACATGTTCCATACAGCGATAAGAATCGGTAAAGGACATTATGAATATGACCAGCCATTAAATTTTACAAATAAGATGGCTTTTGAAACGATTCGGAATTCTTTCGCCTCATTCGGTCTAGGAACAAGAACCGGTATTGATTTACCGAATGAACAATCAGGATTTAAAGGGCCAAGCAAGCTCCCTGGGTATTTACTTGACCTTGTAATTGGCCAATATGATACCTATTCTGCCATGCAGCTGGCCCAATACGTTTCCACGATTGCTAATGGCGGCAACCGGATGCATCCGCATGTGGTGAAAGAAATTCGTGAACCTGCCGAAGCGTCAAATGAACTTGGACCCGTACTACAAGAAATCAATCCAACTGTTCTAAATACAATAGATGTGAAAAAGGAATGGATGAATCGTGTCCAGACTGGCTTTACAAAGGTCATGCAAGAGCCCGGCGGTACGGCCTATAATTTCTTTCAAGGTGTTTCCTATTCACCTGCCGGTAAAACAGGAACTGCCGAAGCCTTTTATGATGGTCCCTTACGCAGTAATTATGGAAAGGTACCTCCTCCGGTTATGAACTTAAGCCTCGTTAGCTATGCGCCAAGCTCAAATCCGGAAGTGGCGATGGCCGTCTTAGTGCCTTGGGCTTACGAGGGAAAAGTTGACAACCGTGCTAGCCTTAAGATAGGGCGAAGGGTGCTGGACACATATTTCCAGAGCAAGAATAAATAAGAGAAGAATACGGTTTTTTAGTCGCAAAAAGGGAAAAACGCCAACTGGCGTTTTTCATTTCTTTTTTAACACGGATTTCACGGCCTGCTCGATTTCGATATAGCTTGTGCAGCGGCAAATATTGGATTCCAGCCACTCCTTAATGGTGCGGTCATCAGCATCCGGATGCTGCCCAATCAATGAGTGACAATTCATAATAAACCCTGGAGTGCAATAGCCGCATTGAAAAGCGAAATTCTCGACAAAGGCTTGCTGAATCGGTGTTTCATTCAGCCCCTCGATTGTAGTGACATTCTTCCCAACTGCCTCAACAGCAAGCATCAAACAAGATTTCATCGGCCTGCCATTGACGTTCACGGTGCAGGCTCCGCAGTCACCGTTTAAACAACCCGGTTTTGCTCCTGTCAGGCCAAGCTTCCCCCTTATTAGATATAAAAGGGTATCTGCAGACCTGACTGTTACCATCCTGCTTTCCCCATTTATCATTAATGTAATGGCATGTGTTTTCAACCCCCCGTTCCCCTCCTTTTTATACCCTGTCTAGAGCAGCCAATAGATCGGAAAACAAATTTCGTAATACAAAGAGACGGTATTCACTAGAACCCTCGACATCCTCCAAAATCGGCTGCGGTAAAACGGAAATCGCCGCATCCACCCGTGCTTCCCACGATTGTCCTCTATTATTTAAGGCTTCCTCTACCCCTATCGAGCGGAACGGAAATGGACATAACCCGCTAATGGCAACACGAATCCTCCCTTCTATATTTACCGCCGCTATCGTAATCAATGGATAGCCGGTCTCCCATTGCTGGCGGCGTTTGACAGTGTAAAACGGGGCTCTAATAAACCGGTTCTCAGTCGCAATTTGAACCAGAAACTCGCCTTTTTCTAACCTCAATTCTTCTTGAAAAATATCATTAATGGGGACGATTTTTTTTCCATTAGGTCCGATGATTAAAACTTGGCTATCCGCCAATAAAAACGGAAGAACCGTTTCCCGGTAAAATATTCGCGCACAAATATTCCCGCCCAGCGTTATTTTTTCTCGTGCCGTATGATCGGCAACCTCGCTCGCTGTTTTTGTTAATAATGGAAAAGGATTAGCCTCTTCAACCTTGGAGAGCGAAAGCGTACTGCCAAGAACTAGATGCTCCCCGCCCAACTGTATGACATTGAATTCGGCAATGTCTTTAATATCAATTACTGCTTCAGTAAAGGCCAAATCAATCCTGCCAAGTGTGATTAATTCCGTTCCGCCTGAAAAAATAAACGGCTGTTTCCCATGCTGGTCCAAATACTGAAATAATTCTACAGCCTCTTGAAGTGTTTCCGGCCGATAATAATCAAAATCAAAGGGAAGCATTACCTGCCCGCCTCCTTTGTTTTCCAAATTAACTCCGGAATCAACGGCAATTTATGCAGTGAAACACCTGCCGCTACAGATAAAGCATTACCAAGAGCACCAGGCATCCCCATCAGGCCATGCTCACCAACCCCGCGTGCCCCATAGGGTCCATCAATCTGTGGTGTTTCCACAAATCCAACCAAGTATTCGGGATTTTCCCCGTACCTTAGGGGTCGATAGGTCCGAAGCTGCGGATTCATTACCCGGCCAAGCTGATCAAAGTAAAAAGTTTCCCGGCCTGCGAAGGCAAGCCCCATGCCCATCGCACCCATGACCTGTCCGCGGGCTGCTTTTTCATTCATGACCCTTCCAATATCAACCACCGTACATGCTTTTATGAGCCGATAGGTGTAATCCCTTCGATCAAACTCAATCTCAACTCCATAGGCGGCGACCGTCCATTCCGGCCCAGGCTTACCTGCACCTGTTTCAGGGTCCAAATGGGTAAGATGCCGTAAAATATAACTGCCCCTGCCAATAATTTGCTGACCAATCGTTTGCCCATTTGGATACTTGTATCCACTGGCAATTTCTTTAAAATGAAGTCCAATAGTTGGATCATCCCTTAAAAAAACACGGCTGCCTGCTACTTCCAAATCCTCTATAGGAGCCCTTAAGACACATGCCGCAACTTCTGTTAATTGCCGTATCACATCCTCCGCTGCTCTTAGCACAGCCCTTCCACCCATAAACGTTCCTCTGCTGGCAACTGTCTTCCAATGCTCGGGTGTGGTTTGCGTATCGATTTCCATCCTCACATGGATGTTATCCACATCCATTTTTAATCGTTCCGCGAGAATCTGAGCAAGCACGGTTTTAGTTCCTGTGCCAATTTCAATGACACCGGACATTAAATTAATCGTTCCGTCCCGATTAAATGTCAGGATGACGCCGGAAGGGGCATCTGTGTCAATCGTTGACGTCTTCCAGCTGCAGCTGACTCCTTTTACCCGAACAAATCGATTATTCACTTCCTTAATCGGTCCCTCATTCCAGTGAATGAGTTCCCTGACCTTTTCAATGCATTTCCTAAGATTTCCGACATTACTTTTATTTAAAGGAACTCTTGTCGGGGTCGTGTTTCCCGGCATAATGGCATTAATGTACCTGAGCTCAAGCGGATCGATATTTAATTTTTGCGCAAGCAGATCCATTGTCCGTTCGATTGCAAAGGAGAGCTCTGAATGACTAAAGCCCCTGAAAGGCGAAGCATACGGATGATTCGTATACATGCAATACGAATCACACCAGACATTATCTATATGATATGGTCCTGTACAATCAACCGCACCGGACCTGGTGACATCAATGGCTTTATCGGAATAGGCCCCGCCATCCCACAAGTAGCGGATTTCCGCTGCTTGGATTTTCCCATTTCGGGCGGCACCAAATTTAACGACCGCATCTAAGCCAATATGACAAGGAGAAGTAATTATATCTTCTTCCCTGGTATTTAAAATCTTCACGGGTTTTCCGCCTACAGCCTTGGATGCCAAATAGGCAAGTACCTCGAGCTGAACTGCTGCCTTCCCGCCAAAAGCTCCGCCAACAAGCGGGGTATGGACAATGACTTTACCGAGATCCACATCAAAATAATCAGAGATTAACCTCTTGACCATAAACGGCGCTTGCGAAGAAGTCATAATGATAATATTTCCATCCGGTAAAATCTCAGCCGTCGCACACCGTGTTTCCATTGCGACATGATCAGAAGGCGCAAAAGAGAAACTGGCCTCAACGACTGTCTCACTGTTCGCCCAGCCTTTCTCCATATTGCCTTTGCGAATCTTAATATGTGTCGCAATATTGGTGCCAGGCACAGGATGTGAATCTTCCTCTTTTTTATATTCACCCAAGTGCTCATGTACTAAGGGGGCTCCTTTTTGGAACGCCTCAGTGGGCGAATTTACGACTGGCAGCAACTCATATTGGACATGAATGAGGTCGGCAGCTTTTTTTGCCTGCACGGGTGTATCGGCAACCACAAGGGCCACGGGTTCACCGTGATAGCGGACTTTATCAACAGCAAGCGGCGGGCGGTCGCGAATCGCCTCACCCGTGAGTGGAAACCGTTCTCCGGCAAGAATTGCCCTGACGCCGGGAACCTGCCATGCCTCCCCAAGGTCCATGCTGACAATTTTCGCATGTCCATAGGGACTGATCACCATTTGCCCTGACAGCATTGGAACCGTATGAAAATCATTTGTATATCTCGCCCGTCCCGTCACTTTATCAAGCGCTTCCTTACGAATGACACTTTTCCCTATAACCTCCACGATCTTCCCTCCTCACCTACCGAAATGGCAAGAAAACGGTATTCCTTTAAACGATTAATCCGGTATGGTCCATAAGAGCTCCACTCTTTCATGCACAGGTTTTCTCCATACTTTAATCATTTCCGCCATAATACTTACAGCAATTTCCTCCGGTCCTTTTGCACCAATTGCCGCACCCAATGGTGAGGAAATCCATTCCGGTATATCTTCACTTCTAAACAATCTTTTCGTTCTCTCCCTCGGCCCAAGCACACCCAAGTATTTTATATTCTTATTTCGTACCCTCATGACAATCTCTTGGTCTCGCTGAAAATGATGCGTCATCACAACAACAAAATCATAGGGTGAAAAAGTGATTTGTTTAACGAGTTTTGCGGGGAGGCCCAGCAATAGCTCATCTGCAGCTGGGAAGTATTTTTTCTGGCAAAATGCTTCCCGCCAATCACAGACCGTAACTGAAAAGCCTGTTTCGGCTGCTAAAGAAACAAGCGGGATCGCATCCGGTCCAGCTCCAAACACAATCAGCCTGGGTTTTGGCTGAAACGTATGTTGAAAAACAGCCGGATTCCCCGGCATGACACCGCTTTTCGATGTAAACGCAATGACTGGAATTGGCCCGGACCAGTTCCCAAACGGTTCGCCGTCTTCCTCAATAAAGACATACTCTCCCAATTCATCTAGTTTTTTTAAGCAGATGACAGGCTTATGTCGATTGAGCATTGTTTTAACCAATTGAAAATCCTCTTTGACCTTTTCCGTCACTGGCTCAATTAAGATATCAATCGTCCCATTACAGCCCGCACCTTGCCCCCATCCTAAATCATCCTCTTGAGACAAGTCATATTGCACGATGATAGCCTCTTGTTTCTTAAAAACTTCTTCTACTTTCTTCGCCAAATCTGTTTCCAGGCATCCTGCCGTTAACATGCCAAGCTGCGTGCCTTCTGCAAAAAACAGCATTGAAGATCCTTCTCTTTTATAAGCTGATCCCTTTACATGAACGATTGTCGCTACTACCTTTTCCCCCGGGTAATCAAGCCCGGATATAATTTGGTAAAAATCCTCCACGCTTCTCCCCCACTTCAAACACATGAATTCCTATCTTATTTATATTAAGACGGATGCTATTCCTAGAATGATTAATTTTTCAATTGCTATTTTCATATGAATTAATAAAAATACTTAAAGGGGCGCTAACCATGAAGCTTGAAAGATTTAAGGATCCGCTGCCGATTCCACCCGTTATAAAACCAAAATGGAAAACAAGTGACTATACGTATTATGAGGTAAGCATGAAGGAAACGAAGCAATCGCTCCATCGTCATTTGCCCCAAACCACCATTTGGGGTTATGAAGGAATGTATCCCGGGCCAACGTTCGAGGTGGAAACAGGTGAAAGAGTATTGGTAAAGTGGATGAATGCATTGCCTGATAAGCATCTGCTGCCGATTGATCATACTGTCCATGGCGCGGAGAAAGAGAAACCTGATGTCCGGACTGTTGTTCATCTACATGGCGGCAGAACGGAACCCGCAAGTGACGGGTACCCTGATGCATGGTTTACAAATGGGTTTGCAGCACGAGGACCTTTTTTTCAAAAAGAAATTTTTGAATATGGGAATCAGCAAAGCTCACGCGCACTCTGGTACCATGACCATGCAATCGGCCTGACACGATTAAATATTTATGCCGGACTAGCCGGATTTTATTTTATAAGGGACAGCCACGAGCGTCTTTTAAATCTTCCCAGTGGTCCCTTTGAAATTCCGTTACTGCTTCAGGATCGGTCTTTTCATGAGGATGGCTCATTAGCCTATCCAAATCAGCCGGAAAATAATGCTTCCGGCATCACGCCATCGATTATTACCTCTTTTTTTGGGGATACCATCCTCGTCAACGGCAAGGTATGGCCCTATTTAGAGGTTGAGCCGCGGAAATATCGGTTTCGAATACTAAATGCTGCAAATGCCCGTTTTTTCCGGATAACCTTGGATTCGGGACAATTATTCTATCAAATCGGAACCGATAGCGGATTCCTTGAACGACCGGTTGGGGTGAACACTATATTGATTGCACCTGCTGAGCGCGTGGATGTTATCATTGATTTCTCGAATATGGGCGGCGCCTCTATTATTTTGAAAAATGATGCCCCAACTCATTTTCCAATTGGTGAGCCTGTTTCTCCTGAAACCACGGGAATCATTATGGAATTTCGAGTAACAAAGCCGCTATCGTCGATTGATACGAGCACAATCCCGGCCAATTCAGGGCCCATCAAGTGGCTGCCGGCAAATTCTTCCCGCAAGCATCGTTTTCTCGAATTAAGTGAAGAAAAGGACCAATATGGAAGATCCATATTTTTACTGGATAAGAAAATGTGGGATGATCCTATTTCTGAGAATCCGCATCTTGGCTCAGTAGAAATTTGGAGTTTTGTTAATACGAATGGGGACGATCACCCCATTCACGTTCATCTAGTCCAATTTCAAATTCTTGAAAGACGCCCGTTCGATGTGGGCTATTATAAAAAAACGAAGCAAGTGAGATACACAGGTGCTGGGATTCGGCCGGAGGCGGGTGAGCGAGGCTGGAAGGATACCGTCCGATGCCCGCCCGGACATATTACCAGCATCATTATCCCGTTCTTCCCTTTCACCGGCCAATACGTTTGGCATTGCCATATGCTGGAGCATGAGGATTATGAAATGATGCGTCCGTATCAAATACTTCCTCCCCGCTAACCATTACTAAAATTTTTCATGTTTGGGAATGATATATTTAACATGATTTTGGATGAGGATGAAGCCGATGGGACTTGTTATTTTTTTTGTCATTGCTTGGATGATTTTAGCCGTGTTTTTTTCGTTAAAACAAAGGCTTCCAAGTAAGCTAAACATTATTCTATTTCTCATGATCCAGCTCGTGCATATTAATTTTTATACTATTTTCTCGTTTAAATTAGAGTGGTTTATAGTGGATAAAAGCCCTGTGGCATTTATTACCTCGGTCGTTTATCGTGACATTATCCTGCCCTCGTTGCTGCTTTTATTTATAAATTTAGTTTATAGCGAAAAACGGGCAGGTAATAGATTCGTTATCACTTTAAGCATCTGGATTATTCTAGTGGCAACCGCCCATTTATTGTCGGTTTTTGGCATTGAAAGACTACAACACTGGTCAATCTGGTATATGGGTCTTTTTTGTGCAGGTATGATGGTTTTTTCGTTTCTTTTCAAGGTTTTATTAATGAAACTATACCTGAAGGAGAACCAAAGCAATGATGGTCCATCAATTTGACCTAAACGAATGGTTTGTGATCGGTATGATTGTGGTGGGATTATGTCTAATCTATTTTTTGCCCCAAAAATTACCGCTGTTAACCACGATATTCTGCCTGCTCATAGGCCCCTATTTAGGTTTGATTTTTGATCATACTATTGCTGTACCGCCCCTTGACCTATATGATGTCGGTGACGATCATGGGTACTCATTGTTCGATTTACTATCCTATAGTATGTATGCACCGTTTGGATACATTTTTATTTATTTTTATGAACGGCTTCATATTAAGGGACAGTTAAGAGGAGTTTATATCCTTTTTTGGGCTGTAATGGCCATTCTTCTAGAATGGATTTGTGTAAAAGTTGGCATTTTCCATTACAAGAACGGGTATAAACTTCTCTATTCCATTCCTGTCTACTTTTTTGTAGAAAGCCTTCTTCTTCTGTTATATCTATATTTTTATCAAAAAAAAAATAGTTAGACATTTTCCAAAGGGTGTTACACATGAAAAAAAATCGATCCCTATTTCTAACAGCAGTTGCGTCAGGCACAATGTTAAATCCGCTTAACTCATCTATGATCGCACTGGCATTACATAGTATTCAGAAGGATTTTGGGCTTTCATTTACTACCGTATCCTGGCTGATATCAAGCTTTTATTTAGCTAGTGCAGTGGCACAGCCGGTGACAGGAAAGCTTGGCGATATTTTCGGGCGAAAAAAAACCTTTTTAATCGGACTTGTGCTTGTTACGCTGTCCGCCATCGGGGCCCCACTTTCTACAACCTTTCTTATGTTACTTGTGATGAGAATGATCCAATCCATTGGCAGCAGTGCCATCTATCCATCAGGGATGGCATTAATACGGGACAATATCAAAGACCGGCAAGCTTCAGCGCTAGCGGTCCTTTCGATATTTGCCTCGGCGATGGTGGCACTCGGACCAACCATTGGCGGGTTCTCTATTGTCTGGGGTGGATGGCCGGCTATTTTTTGGGTGAATTTTCCGTTTATCATCATCAGTTTTTTTCTTGGCTGGTACATGTTTCCGAAGGACACTAAACAGGATAAAGCACAAATGAAGGCATTGTTATTCCAGCTTGATTTTCTTGGTATCGTTTTATTTGCTGCGGGAATGGTCTTCTTTTTATCGTTTCTATTATCGTTTGGAGCTAAGGTTCATTACCTTTCAGGTATTGCGGGCATCCTATTTTTCGCTCTATTTGCCTGGAGGGAATTAAGAGTGAAAGAACCGTTTATCGATATCCGAATCTTCAAATCACACCCAAAGCTTTAAAGTGTATATCTCCAATTTATTTTCTTGAACATATTTTTCTATTGTTTGTTTTTTGGACTCCCAAGCTACTTTCAAGAAGTATTGGAACTAAGTGTTGAACATAGCGGTTTACTCATGTTATTTATGTCGGGAGTAAGCATTATTATTTCGTCCGTCACAGGAAAATGGATTGATCGGAAGGGGGTCTACCAGCCAATTTTAGCTGGATCGTTCATATCTATTATCGGAGCGCTGATTTTTACACTGTTTTTTGTGAATGCCTCTTATTTAATCATCGGGATCACTTTATCAATCATGGGTTTAAGCTATGGGATTGGCAATGTTGTGCTTCAAGTTGCAATGGTGAAAGAGAGTCCTAAAGAGATCATCGGGACCACATCGGGCTTGTTTCAAACCTGCAGATTTTTAGGCTCTATTTTTTCTTCTATTATTTTGGGGTTAATTTTTGGATCGGAAATTTCCGCGGATAACATGAAAATCATCGGCGGAGTTTTAATCATAGCCGGAATCATTAGCTTCTTAATGAGCGTGTGGTTTTCTCGGGAAGAGATCAAACTCGGAAAGATCAAACATGTTTGAGAATCCTTGGCAAAACTGTCAGCAAGGAAGCAGCACCTTTTGAGGTGCTGCTCCCTTCATTTTATGGGCAATACAAAAAATAATACTGCAAAGAAGTGCGCTGTACTGCCGGCAATCACAAAAAGATGCCAAACTGCATGGTGGTATGTAAACCCCCGCCAAACGTAAAAAATGGCACCAAGCGTATAGAGGGCACCGCCAATGACTAAATAAATCAAGCCTTCTGTGGAAAGAGTGTTTACTAACGGTTTCCAAGCAAACACCATTAACCAGCCCATGACAACATAGAGAATGGTAGAGCTAAATAGATATTTTTTTACAAAAAAACATTTAAAAATGGTACCCGCTACAGCCAGTCCCCAAACAATACCGAACAATAACCAACCCACTGTCCCTTTTATGACGATTAATAAAAATGGTGTGTAGGTTCCAGCGATAAAAAAGTAGATCGATGAATGGTCTAAAATTTCAAAGACATCTTTTGCCTTCCCTTCTGGTAAGCTATGAAGCAAGGTAGAAGACATATATAAAATGAACATCGTTACACCAAAAATTGTGAAGCTAACCACATGCCAGACGGTACCGTATAGGGATGAATAAACAATTAAGATAACTAATGCCGAAATACTCAGCAATGCCCCGATCCCGTGTGTAATCGAATTTGCTACTTCTTCTTGCCTTGAAAATGTATGTGTTGCCGCCAAATGATACCTCTCCTTCCTATTAATGCAGGGACTCTGCCATGAACTAGAATGCCAAGAAAAGATTAACGATATTCATCAAATTAGCATGATTATGAAACGGCTACAATGGATGTTTATCATATAAACGAAAAAAAACAATCCAAATTTTGAATTGATCACCTTTCTTAAACTATTAATTATTCCTTCATAATTTGTTCATATTTATCCGTTACTATAGAAATAGGTTCACGAAGAACCTTAACCTCCGCCCCCTTTTAATATAGATTTGGAAAATGCCCGGCATACTTGCCGGGTAATTTTTTTTATAGTGAAAAAAGAAGATAGAGGGCTGTCCCCCACATAATCAATGCCGAAATTTTATTTAGGTAAAGTAGAAATCTTCCAGACTGATCCAGTTTCCCGATTAATCTTCCAGCAAACGAAAGTCCCAAAAACCACATCCATGAGACAAGGATACAGACAACCAAAAAGGTTATTTTCGCTGAGCCTGAATAGGATAATGAGCTTGTCCCAATGACACCGATTGTGTCCATAATGGCATGCGGATTTAATAATGACACGGAGGCTGCAAAGGCAATCTGCTTTCGCGGTGTAAGGGATACTGCTTTTGATTCTCCTGTCACGGGCTTACTTTTCCAAGTCGTGTACCCCATATAAATTAAAAAAAGAATGCCGACTGAAAGCAACGTAACTTTTACCCAGGCCACACCTAACACAACGGCCGAAACACCAAAAACGGCCAACGAAATCAATAGCGAATCACAAATGGAAGCCGTTAAAACCACTGGAAGCGCAGACACCCACCTCTTATGCATTGCCCCCTGATTAAATACAAACACATTTTGAACGCCCAAAGGCAGAATCAGCCCAAAGGCTAAAATAAATCCATGAATTGCAGCACTAATCATATTTCTCTCCTTAACCATTTCTCCATTACAAGTATACTTCTCTGCAACACTGTCAATAACAATAGCAATTAACGTTTTATGAGAGGGTGTTATGATATGAAGGGAATGTATTTTATTAATGATCGTATCAGTTTAAATGGGCTCTCCCAGGATGAGAGTATTGCATTGCAGGAACAATCGATCAAAAACTATATCTCGGATCAAAATATCCAGATTGTTAAACTGAACCCATACCAGCTGCAAGAGTATTACACTATTCCCCATGCACTATTGTATGATTTAAAAAAAGAAAAAAGCGCTTTTGATTGTTTTATTTATTACTCACTTCAAACGATTGAAGATTTTATCTATACCTATCCTGCTAAATGGCTTATCTTAAAAAGCTATTTTAAAGAGATCATCATCGTTGAAAAACAAAACGATTTCAATTTCCAAAAAGTGATTTAAACATTAGAGTGATTTAATCATTAGACTTCGGATGTTGATTTCCGCTCCAGGCGCTTCGCTTTCCGCGGGCGTCCCGGAGAGCCTCCTCGGCGCTTATGCGCCTGTGGTGTCTCCCCTGCTCCGTACTCCCGCAGGAGTCTCGCTCCTTCCGCTCCAATCAACTTTGTTATAAAATTAACAATGATTTTATCACGGTTTATTCACTAAACTTCTGCGACCTTTTTCGATAGATGATGATAAAATTAATCAGGAAAATGACAAATAGGTAACAGACATAGATTCCAATTGAATAAAGCTTATTGTCACTAAATTTAGAACCTGCATAGGACAAGATTAGAATATTGGGGATCTTCCCTAGTGTCGAAGCGATAAAAAAAGTAAACCAATGAACATAACTTAAACCACAAACAATATTAACGACAGGTGACGGAATAATCGGGATTAAACGGCAGGTGAGAATCGCTGCGAATGAGTTTCGATATAAAAAACGCTCATACTCCCTGACTTTAGGGTATTTGGTTAGTTTCTCCTCTGCCCAATCACGAAAACCATATCTGCTTAAGAAGAAAAATCCCATTGTTCCGGCCATGGCACCTGCCAATGAGATCCAAACCCCTTGGAAAGCACCAAATGCTGCACCCAACACACCTGCTAAAACCGAAAAGGGAATGATTGGAAAGAAGACACAAATAGCTGCCAACAACATGCTGATGAAAATGGATAAGGTGCCGCCTTCTTTGACAATGTGCAGTAATTCATCCTTTTGAATAATGCCTGCCGTTATTATGAAAAGGAGGATCCCTACACTTATGATTCGTTTCATCATCGGAAGCTCCTTTCATACCTTGTTATGAAACCATCATACTAAACTTTTCTAATTTTGGCAGGGAAAAGCTTTCCATTCAAAAAATCCGCTAATCAGCAGCGGATTTTTGTTCCTCCTTGGTTTCGAAAGGAAGCCAGATGGTCACCGTCGTTCCTACCTTTTCAACACTCTCAATGTTGATTTTCCCATTATGACTTTCAATGATTCGGTAACTGGTCATTAGTCCAAGACCAGTCCCCTTTTCCTTCGTAGAATAAAATGGTTCACCGAGCTTTGACAATCTGTCCTTCGGAATCCCGCATCCATTATCGGTAAACTTGACAATCACTCCCGTTTGATCCGAAAAGATGCTTACATCAATATGCCCCTTATTGGATATGGCTTCGAGGGCATTTTGGATTACATTCATGAACACTTGCTTTAAAGAGTTAGGGTCACCCATAATCCCATGTATGGGCGGGGTAAAATGGAATTTTAATTTTTTATTATCCATTAAAGCCTCAGACTGTAATAATTGGATGACTTGCCGCATTAAGCTGTCAACATGAACAATCCCAGTCATTTTCGTATGCGGCTTAGCGATCGATAAAAATTCAGAAATAATCGTCTCGACCCGATGCAATTCGTCCAGCACAATCCCTAAATAAATGGGGTTAATCTCTTTTTCTGCATGTAAAAGCTGCATGAATCCTTTTATTGGAGTTAATGGATTACGAATCTCATGCGCAACCGCTGCTGCCATTTGACCTACAACTGCCAGCTTTTCTGATTTCCGCAGCCGTATTTCTCGATGCTTTAATGCATCCTCAATTAGTTTCTTTTCGGTGATATCAAGAACTTGTCCGAGTAAAAACTCATCACCCGAAGACTTCTCCCTAATCCTGGAGACCGTTAGCAAACCTGTTTTAAGATCACCGGATTTGTGAAAATACCTTTTTTCAAGCTGATATTCATCCCTTTTTCCATTTAGTAATTCCCCAAAAAGTTGTGCGTCTTTTTGCATGTCTTCCGGATGAGAGATAGACTCAACAGACAAGGTTGTTAATTCCTCTATGGCGTAGCCAAGAAATTCACCAAAAGCGGGATTGTATTGTATGGTTGAGAAATCAGTAGAACTAATTAATTGTGGAATTCTAGATTGATAGAATAGCTCTTTAAAAAGTGTTAGATTAAACATTTGAGCCTCCAAAAATTTACATCTGTTTGCTAATCATGGGGTCATCATTGTATTAAAAGAAGTTGCCTTATTAAGTATAAAGGTTAAACACCATTTCTTAAAGTATTAATTTTCTGATTTCTCAAAATGTAAAATAACCGCTCAAACCATCAAAAACACCATGATTTAAATGGAATGTAGAAATATTGTAACAAACCCTCCATGCACATCCTACTCACAAAATTATAATGAACCTATAGAAACAATTTTTATGGTTAAAAAATAATAAAGAATTTGGTGATGAAGATGCAGGGAATTAGTAAAGGTCATCCGCATACAATGGGCCATCCGTATGGAGCGGGTAAAGAAATTAATTATGACGAAAATCCATTCATTGTTATTTGGGAGGTAACGAGGGCCTGCCAGCTAAAGTGTGTGCACTGTCGCGCGGATGCCCAGCTGACACCTGACCCGCGCGAGCTTTCACATGAGGAAGGGGTTCATCTTATTGATCAAATCTATGAAATGGATAATCCGATGCTTGTTTTCACAGGCGGAGATTGTATGATGAGGGAGGACCTTTTCGAGCTTGCCGAGTATGCAATCAAAAAAGGAATGCGCGTGTCTATGACGCCGAGTGCAACACCTAATGTAACCATAGAGAAAATGAAACGTGCAAAAGAAGTAGGGCTATCACGCTGGGGATTCAGTCTCGACGGGCCCACACCGGAAATACATGACCATTTCCGCGGAACGCCTGGTTCTTTTCATTTAACACTTGAAAAAATTAAGTATTTAAATGAGCTTCATATGCCGCTGCAAATCAATACGGTTATTTCTCGCTATAATTATGACTCACTTGAGGAAATGTCAAAGCTTGTGGCAGAGCTCGGTGCAGTGATGTGGTACATCTTCCTGCTTGTGCCGACAGGCCGTGGACAGTTGGATGCATGTATAACACCTGCAGAACATGAAAAAGTGTTTCGCTGGTTATATGAGCTAAGTAAAACAGCACCGTACGACATCAAAACAACTGCGGCACAGCATTATCGCCGGGTGGTCCTGCAGCAGAAATCTCGTGACCATTTAATCGATAAAGGTGAAATCCATTACGAAGATACGATAACAACAGATTTTGCCTCGATGCATGATGGCTTAAAGCGTGCCCCAAAAGGGGTAAATGACGGGAACGGGTTTGCGTTCGTTTCCCATATTGGGGATGTCATGCCTAGCGGCTTGCTGCCAATTGTCGGCGGAAACGTTCGTAACACACCGCTGGCAGAAATTTATCGAGAATCTAAGGTATTCAAGGAGCTTCGCCAGCCTGATAACTACAAAGGGAAATGCGGTGTTTGCGAATACAACAAAATTTGCGGCGGTTCACGATCCAGAACCTATGCTGTGACCGGCGACTATTTGGAAAGCGAACCATTCTGCGTCTATATTCCGCAGGCAATGCGCAATAAAGAAACAGCGCCGACAATATAAAATGGTTTAAAAAAGGCATTCCGGTGAAGGAATGCCTTTCTTATACTATTAGAATTTATAAATTCGACTTCGAGAATTGTCCAGTTCCAGGGAGCTTGCGCTTTTCTTAATGAAGTAAATAATCTGAACGTTTATCAATATACAAGGAACCATCTTGTTGAAGTTCAGCATAAAACACTTCAGACAGATTCGTGCCTGACACCCTTAACTGGTCCTCAACCCAGCTTCGATTTACGTTCAGCTGTTGCAAATTTTCATAGATAATTTTCCCGTCGGCAATAAGCTGGAGCGGTATCGGCGTTTGCTTTGGCTTCTTCGAAGTTAGGAAAGCTTCCTGCTTTAACGGCTGCTTCCCTTCTTTTAGGAGCACCGATAATTCACCATTCGTTTCTAAAATTGCATATTCCACATCTACAATCGAAAACACATCTTTACTGCGAAGGAGCAATTGTAATTCATCCATATCCAATCGCTGTTTTTTCAATTGCTGTTCTAAAATCTTCCCTTGTCTAATCAAAATGACGGGTTCGCCTTCCATCCACTTACGTGCCTTCCGCGATTTTAAATCAAAATAGGCAACCAGCAATGTTAAGCCGGACCATGTTAAGAGGCTGACAAAACCTGCAGACAGTTTCAAACTCGGATCGATAGTTACAGCACCTGCAATCGTGCCAATCGAAATCCCGGTGATATAATTAAAAAAAGTCAACTGCGAAATCTGTTTTCTTCCCATAATCCTTGTTAGGAGAAAGAGAACAATAAAGGCGCCAACGGCCCTGCTGAAAACTTCCATTACATTCATGTAATTGACTCCTCTCTTATTCAATTAAACCAGTATCTTCGATTTGCATTTTCGATTGGACCTTAAATTGAATCTGAGGGTATATGCGCTGCCACTCCTCCCAATCATCTTTATTAAAATGACGGGAACGGTAGCGAAGGCCGAACCCCACAGGGTCTAGATTTGCTTTTTGAATTTTCACCAGTACTTCTTCGATTTCCTTGTTTAAAGATTTTTCAGCCGCTTTTTCATAGTACGATAATTGTGCGTTTGAAACACGTCTGGTTGTCTCTTCCAAGGTTCCCTCAAGCGAAACTTTCACTTTAATATAGGGAGTTTTTCCTTTAGGCGTATAAATTTTATATTTTGTCTTCACTTTGTGTGTGTCAATGACGATTGTCGTCTTTCCCTTCTTGATTTTGTTTGCACTTTTTTCCTCACGTTTTCGGATGAAATTAAGAATTTTTGTTTCTTCAGGAGTTAGAGTCAGCTTCATTTGACTTTTGTTAAAAAGCCCGACCGTATTAATTTCTAATAAGTCCTTTTTTGCTTCAATGATCGGCAGCATCGGATCTATTCCCCGTTCTATTAAGCGATACTTGTAATCAAAAAGGAACTCCGAAATAACATACGGGGTCTCGGATCCATCCTTCCCCAATGCTAAAAACATGGCATTCGATGGGATACGCTCCGATTTTGGCTTAACCTTCAGTACATCCAATGCGCTTGGTTTCCCAATCGCCCCCCATGCAATCCCTTGGATATCCCTTCTTCTCGTAAACCAATAATTGATCCCGGCATTCCCATTTTGTTTTACAATATCTTCCCCGAACACAACGGCTTTTGCATGACTGAAATCAATCTCCTTTTCTACTTTGGTTTTAATAATTCTTACTGCTTCAGACATTGAGTCCGCTTTTTCCGAAACAATGATGAAATCAGTATTGGTTCCCTTTGACTCACTTGGTACCGCAAATTTCAGGCTGACGAGATATTTCTTCGAGCTGTTTTTGGCAGGATCCACACCGATGCTGACAACAAAAAAGCGTTTATCAATATCTTTGAAACCACAGCCGCTTAACAATGATACTGATAAAAGAACAATGATTAAGTATTCCCATTTGATAAAGGATTTCAAGCATTCCGCCTCCTAGTCCAAATGAAAAATATCGCAACTATCATGATTTCCAAGCCTAGACGCAGCATCATCCAATAGACAGTCACCTTGTTTAATAAAACTGTATTTAGATAAATAACTCCTGCGACCGAAAATAACGTAAAGAAAGCAAGAATAGTCCAATTCTTTTTTTTACTCATTTTCCCCTTAAAGGTTCCCTTAATTAATTCATAGGTGACATGCCAATGAACTGAGATACTAATTAACGTAATACTCATGTAAAACATTAAAAATAAGAAGATCACTCGTTCAATCGGGCTATATGTCAACCTAAGTGAATCTGCTGTAGAAATCCATGGATATAGGTATTCTACAGCGCCATCAGAACCGTGAAAACCTATTGGAATAAAGAATGTCGTAAACAAATTGAACGCACCTAAAAAGAAGATGGCTATAAAATTCCAAATCTTTAATTTCCCCTTTATTACCCTGTTAAAAATAATCAGGTTGGCATAACCGGAAAAACAATAGGTAGCTGCAGCGATCGATTTCAAGCTTGGCCTTTCAAATATATAGGTCCCAACTTCCATCATCGAATCCCAGCTAAGATATTCATTTGTAAACGCCTTAAAAATAATAAAGCCAATTAATGGCGTATTGAGAAAAAGGACAATTTCAAGAAAATACATGACCCTTTCCGTGGGAAGCTGAATAATGAGAAAAATAGCCGCTAAATAGATGACGAGCAAGCCTAACTTCGGCATTTCCGGATTGACAAACCTTGCTAAAATATCAATAAATCCTATTAGTGTAATGAGTCCTGCCGAAAACCAGATGAATTGAATACTGCCGAAATGGAGTATTTTAAACCATCGATGCTTGGCATTAGCTAAAATTTCAGGCATTCCTTGTTCCGGGAACTTGTTAATTGCCGTGCTGTAAAAATAATTAAGCGCTACGCCAATTGGAATGGCAATGACTACACCCATCACCGCACCTTTATAGCGATATTCTATTAAAATTTTTGGTACAAATATAATGACATTGACAAGCATATTCAATAACACAATATATAAATAGTATCGGTTCATTGCCCTCCCCCCAATCTTTTTGCTATTCTTTATTTGGCTTACTTTGAATTAACGTAAGAAATGGCTCACCAAAGCTATCAAGTTTAACCATATAGGCAATTAGCATGAAGAATCCAAGCACTACACCAACTAAACCGAAAAACGTTCCCAACGCTAAAACAAAATATTTCATAATTCTTAATGTAAAACTGAAAGCGTTGATCGGGACAACAAAGTTTGAGATAGCAACTGAGGATGTAATGATAATCATAATATTACTGACAAGTCCGGCTTCTGTTGCGGCCTGTCCTAATATCAAGCCGCCTACCGTTGTTGCTGTCGGCCCAATCGCTTTTGGCAGCCGAATACTTGCTTCGGTCAGCATCTCCATCATAAACAGCATCAGCAAAACTTCAATAAATGATGGGTATGGTACACCTGCCCGGCTACCGGCGATACTCAATGCCAATTGAACCCGAAACAGTTCAGGATTATAGCTAGTGACAGCAACATAAAGGCCGGGAAGAACAAGACTGGTTAGAAAACCAATATACCTCAATATTTGCAGGAATTTCGCTACCCAGTATGTCTGATAAATATCTTCCATGGATGACATAAAATCCTTCATTACAGTTGGTAAAACAACAGCAAAAGGTGAACCCGAAACCAAGATAATGACTTTCCCAGCGGCTAAATTCACGGCTACCCTGTCAGGTCTTTCGGTCACAAGCATCACAGGTACGAGGGCCCGATTACTTTTTTTAATAATATCCAGCAGCTGCTCGCCTGTTTGAAACATGTGCACATCAATGGAAGCTAAAAAATCTCTTATTCGATTTAATGTATCGGGGTCTGTGCGCTTTTTATCATGTAGAATCATCACGTCTGTTTTTGAAATCGTCCCAACAGTTGTAGATTCGACATTTAATGATGTTTCCGGATACCGTTTGCGAATAAGCCCCAGGTTTGTGGGCAGGCTTTCACTAAATCCCGATTGCGGTCCTTGAATCGTCGTCTCTACAGTTGTATCTAAGACCGAGTTATTCCGGTCCACTTTACTATCCAATAAAAGGATGGAATTCTGATAAAATAGGATGGCCACACCTCTGATTAATTCATCAAGCGCTTTCTGCTCGCTTTCAAATGGTTTTACTTGCGGATTTGATTGAAGATAGGCTGAAAATTCAGCCGGGCTCTTGATTTCAAAAAATGGCTTAAGCAATTTATCATTGATAATCGTTTCATCACTTATCGTTTTGATATACAAAGCTTCCATATATTTTTCTGCCGTATGAAATTCCTTGAAAACCACATCCACTGCCGGCTGTATATTATTTTTAAGACTCTCCTTGATCGTTTGCATTTGATTTGATGACATTTTTATACCTCTCAAAGAACTTCTTTCCATTTAGTTTCCTCGTTGTTTGGTATTTTATTCTAAAAGAAAAGCACGAGCCCCTTGGCCAGCGGCGTATGGCCTGATTCATTTTCAAGGGAAGTATTATTTTTGCTGGTTAAGTTTCCTTTAAATTGGGAAAGTTGATTTTAGATATTATTATGAAAGGAAAAAAAGCACATGGAGCCCATCGATTTTAAAGAAAAACAGGTTACTACAGCTCTTTTTCAATTTATTTTCCCTTTTTCAATGAAAGCGGATACCATCCCTAACCTGTACCGCTACTTACAAGATCAATATTTTACTTCTTATACATTAAAGGATGTACAAAAAGAAACAGCCTATTATGGCCAGTATCGAGTGTCTCATCGTGAAATGAAATCCTTTTTCCTTCCGTTAACAAATAACTTTCTTTTTCCACCATCACACCAGCAAAAGGGATTCCAAAGATTCACAAAACAACTAGACATGAATGGTTTGCTCAAAACAAAACATGTGACAATACCTTTTCAAATCCATTCACTAGATTTATTCATTTGCCCGTATTATCTGGGATTCATAACCATTCGAACAGAAATGTTGGACATGCCGTTCTCCCAAACAATAGAATTTGCTGATCGTTTTCGCAAGCTCGTGCAACAAACTTCAGCAGTTACAATCGAATTTGACGGAGATGTTACTCCTCCGATAAACGATTTCTTGTATAATCGTCTATTTCCAGGGTTAACGGGTTTTTTTGACCAGGACTCTTCCTTTCTCAATACTCAGAACATGTATGTCCAATCCTTGCTCACCCTAAATGAAGGAGAAACCATTGATATAGTAGATGTTTATCGTTCAGGAACACTTTGCGGAATAAATGATGCTGGAAATCCCTATGTAAATGCAAATAATGTAGACTATATTTCTAACTATCTGAAAGACCATGGCTGGGATCGCTGGGCTCCCACCACGTATTCTATTTTTGAAGAAGAATGTTTTTCATTAATAACAAATGACCACCCACACGAATTTAGCGAACTGGCAAAACAGTTTTACGGCCCATCTTATTATGCCGTGCTACTGAATCTGTTTCATAAACTTGTATTGTTAAAAATTGCAGCCGGCTATTCCGCTATCAATCTGGACCAGGATAAAAAGGAAATTGAACACTTAATTTACACAATCAACTCATTTACCTCTAATTATTTTTTTTCCGTATTTCCTGTCCTAGCTGAAGAGCAAGAACTTTTTAACAACATTAGGAAAAGTTTTGATATTGATACCTTATTTACCAATACAAAAGATATCCTGTTTAGTCTTTTTAAGTACGAAGAAAACACCGGCAAGAAAAAGGACACCATGCTGCTTTTAGTTTTAACCCTTTATACGGTCATCTGCGGAATCTTCAGCATGAACCTGTTTACACATGATTTAGAAGGGAACATTCATTGGTCCCGATTAACGTCTTATAATCCATTCGAGTACTTTGCTGTGTTTATTGTATTTAGCGGCATAATCGTGGTAATAACTCTTGGAATCCAAAGTTTATTTCAAGTCATCCAAGATCGCAAAAAACGTAAAAAATGGATCCGGGATTCAGTTTTATCCTCAAAAAAACAATGACATTGCACCGAAATGGCTGTTTTTTTTCCTGCATTCCTTTATATTGAATGTAAGAAAAGCCAATAAGGAGTTTTTTATGATTAGAACGATTGCAGTAAATCAGAAGCATGAAGTGATCAAAGACGTAGAAATAGCAAAACTTGTAAAAGAGGATTTTCTGTGGTATTGGATTGATTTCCATCAACCAATCAAGGAGGAAATAGATTTCCTGCGAAACCCGCTTTCCTTTCATCCTCTAGCGATAGAAGACTGTATCCATCATCTACAACGACCAAAGCTTGATTATTATGAAGGCTATGCTTTTTTTGTGATTCAAGCTTTGAACCCAAAAATGATTGCACGAGAGGAAGTTAATATCTTTCTCAGTAAAAACTATATTGTCACTTTTCATCATAAACACTCCCCTGAAATCGATGAGGTTTGGAATCGTTTCAGTCAAGCGGCAAACATGAAGCAATGGGACCCTTCCCATGTGTTTTACTACGTTCTTGACAATATGGTCGATAATTATTTTCCATTAGTAAATCAAATAGATGATACCTTAAATGAAATAGATGAAAATTCAAAAGGAAGATCAATGGAGGCATTACTGAAGGATTTATTTGATACGAGACATGACCTCTTATCGTTGCGGCATACAATTGCCCCCATGAGGGATCTTTTATACAGAATTCTTAATTCTCAACGATTAACAAGTATCGAAGGAAAAACTGCTTATTTCTCAGATATTCATGATCATTTGCTTAAATTAACTGAAATGATTGAAGCTAGCAGGGAGCTTACGACAGACATACGGGACAGTTACATTTCCATCAATTCGAATGAAACAAACCATGTGATGAAGGTATTAACAGTCATCACAACCATCTTCATGCCTCTTACTTTCATTGTAGGTGTGTATGGAATGAATTTTACCCATATGCCCGAATTGACTTGGAAATACGGCTATTTTGGCGCACTGCTGCTGATGTTATTTATTGCTGTGGGGATGACAATATGGTTTATTAAAAAAGGTTGGTTTAAATAGTGAAAAGACTAGCCACCTTTTGGCTAGTCTTTGATTATTCTGACCAATCTTCATAGGTAACGGTTCCTCCGGTTAAATCAATCGTGTTCCGCTCCCCTTTATAGTAGGTCTTACCGTCTTTTTCAAAAATCAAATTGTCATACGTATACACTTTTTGTCCATTTGGTAGATGAATAACGACTTTTTGACCTAAATTCTCACTGGGTGCTTCAATTTTTATTGAACTTTGATAGTAATAGCGAAAAATAAAGAAACCGGCTGTTAAGATGATGCAGGCTGCGATGAAAAAAAATAGACCCTTCCATGTAGATTGCTGATTAAGTCCGTATAATTGTGTAAAAAGAAAAGGGTCATTTTTATCCTACTTGGCTACAATGTTTAACAACCACGATAAACATAGAAAAGAGGAATAAAAATGACCCAATTACAGTTTAGCCTAGATTTGGAACTTTTAAAAGACTCAGTAATGAATTCAAATATAGATAACGTTGTTAAATCAGCTGTTGTTCTGGTTTTGAATGAGTACATGGAGAAAGAAAGAAATGATTACTTACACGCCGCTGCATATGAACGCTCTGTTGAGCGTCGTGATTACCGAAATGGCTACTACGAACGTGAGTTAACGATGAGTATCGGTAAGATAAAACTTAAGGTTCCTAGGACTCGAAATGGTGAGTTTTCACCTACGGTTTTTGAGAAATATGCACGTTGTGACCAGGCGTTAGTACTCTCTATGCTAGAGATGGTTATCAATGGCGTTTCTACACGTAAAGTTACACATATTGTGGAACAACTTTGTGGTGAAAGTAAGTCAAAATCGTTTGTTTCTTCACTTACTCAAAAGCTTGATCCTATTATTAATGACTGGGCCAAACGGCCCTTAAATTTAAGGTATTATCCTTTTGTTTTTGTAGATGCCATGTATATAAAAGTTCGTGAACATCATCGTGTCGTCTCTAAGGCTGTTTATATAGCCACTGCAATCACTGAAAGCAAAACACGTGAAATTCTTGGGTTAAGTGTGGATCACGCTGAGAGTTATGAAAGTTGGAGTCGCTTTCTCCAACAACTAAAATCACGTGGTCTTCAATCCCCAAAGCTAGTCATTTCAGATGCTCACCAGGGGCTTCAAAAAGCGATTCAACGTGAATTTATTGGGACTAGCTGGCAAAGGTGTAACGTCCATTTTAAACGTAATATCATAGAAAGGCTTCCAAAAAAGGACTCAGCGGAAATACGTATGATGATTAAGCGTATTTTTGATGCAGTCACAATTGAGGATATGCGGAATTTTAAAGGTGAACTGATGAGTCAGTTTGGGGACAATCTTAAATACGAACAAGCTCTGAAAATATTAGATGATGGTTTCGAAGATACCATACAATATATGGAATTCCAAGAAGATATCCGTTGTCATATCCGTAGTACAAATTCTCTTGAGCGATTAAATCAGGAAGTCCGAAGAAGAGAAAAGGTAATTCGAATTTACCCTAATACACAATCTGCTTTTCGTTTAGTAGGAGCTGTTTTAATGCACTATCAAGAAACCAATTATTCGAAGCAGAAATCTATTAAAAGGTAGATGTTTAATTTTCAACGTACTTCCAATTATGGATTATTCCATATCCAGTCAAGGGTATCAAAGGAAAAACCGCCTTTGACACCCTTGACTGGATATGGAGATTGAAACCCATGGAAGTAACGCTCGAAAAATGTTAAGGGGATAAGTGGCTGATCATATATATTTGACATAACAAAATTTGGTTAAAAACATTGTTTAGCAAATTTACACAAAATCAAGGACTTGACTAGATTGCTTCGGCTTATGTTTATATAATTCGACTCTGGTCAACATTTTTCTCCTCCATTAATTTCGAAAAAGTTCGAATAGTTCCATTTATACCCAATTATCCAATGTATATCCGATTAGAGAATGAGTAAACACAGTTAACCTATGCATGAATTTTTAAAAAGTTGGCGATAAATTTGATTTTTCACATGGCATATTTGATTTTTAGTATAATAGTAAGGAATGAAAATTCAGAAAGGGGTATTTAAAGTGGGTAATTTTACATATTCTGCAGACACAATGAAATTAATTAGTGATTTAGTGTCGATCCCAAGTCCGTCCGGAAATACAAATGAAGTCATCACTTTTGTTGAAAATTTCCTTTCAGATCTGCAAATCAACACGTACAGAAACCGAAAAGGCGGGTTAATTGCGACAGTAGAAGGAAAAGATACGAGCAAACACCGCATGCTTACGGCACACGTTGATACGCTTGGTGCCATGGTAAAGGAAATTAAATCCAACGGAAGATTAAAAATCGACTTAATTGGCGGGTTTAAATACAACTCCATTGAAGGAGAATATTGCCAAATTGAGACAAGCAGCGGCAAGAAATACACGGGAACCATACTCATGCATCAAACATCCGTCCATGTTTATAAGGATGCCGGTAAAGCAGAGCGAAATCAGGAAAATATTGAGGTTCGGATCGATGAAAAAGTACATACTGCTGAAGAAGTCAGGGCACTAGGGATTGAGGTTGGAGATTTTATTTCATTCGATCCTCGGGTGGAATTGACTCCAAGCGGCTATATAAAATCCCGCCACCTGGATGATAAAGCAAGTGTGGCGATTCTTCTTCAATTAATCAAGCAAATCAAAACTGAAAATCTGACCTTGCCATATACGACCCATTTTTTAATTTCGAACAATGAAGAAATCGGCTACGGCGGTAACTCCAATATAACGCCGGAAACGGTTGAATACTTAGCAGTCGATATGGGAGCAATGGGTGACGGGCAGTCCACCGATGAATATACGGTTTCCATCTGTGTTAAAGATGCAAGCGGGCCCTATCATTACCAATTACGCAAGAATTTAGTCCGCCTGGCAGAAGAAAATAACATCGAATACAAATTGGATATTTATCCCTATTATGGATCGGATGCATCGGCTGCCATTCGCTCCGGTCATGACATTGTTCACGGCTTAATCGGACCTGGCATCGATTCTTCGCATGCATTCGAGCGAACACACCAATCATCAATTGAAAACACAGCAAGGCTTTTATATCAATACATTCTGTCTGAATTAATTCAATAAGCATAGGAAGCAAAAGACCGATTGGGTACACAGTCGGTCTTTTTTGTTTTTAAATTTAATTATTTTTTAATAATTTATTAATTCGCCATTAATTGTTTCCATCAAAAAAGAGATTATGATTGTTATGTCATCAAAAAGGAGGCACCACCGATGGTTGAAAGATTACGAAGATTTTTAAACAGCCATAAGGTAAAGTGGCTTGGCCGGTTTGTTTACTATTTGCTCATCCTCCTTTTGTTATTTTTTATGTACGGATTTAACGATGCAAGTGCAGGGTCCTACATTTACAACGATTTTTAAGGGAGGCTGCCAAGATGGAATTGTTAGAGACAATAAAAAGATTTTCGCATTTACATCCCGATACGTTAGCCTATATCTCTCCCTCGGAAGAAATATCTTATGGCGAACTTTGGAGACAATCGGAGCAAATAGCAGCTTTTCTTTTGAAGCAATCCAATAAAGGACAGTTGCCTGTCTTAGTTTATGGTCATATGGAAGCTTCAATGGTTTGCTCCTTTTTAGGATGTGTAAAAGCAGGATTACCGTATATTCCTGTTGACACGTCAATTCCAAGCGAAAGAATCATAAACATTATCAGTAGTTCGCGCGCTGAATGGGTCATCAATGCTTCCGGACAAGAATTGGTCTTGAACAATGCCGAAGTCACGATTGTAAACTATGATCATATTCTGGCGGAACCAGTTTCAAATGTCCCAATAGATCCATCTAATTGGGTTACCGGGGATGAAAATTTCTATATTATTTATACTTCTGGAAGTACCGGAAATCCGAAAGGCGTTCAGATTTCTGCTCATAATCTGCAAAGCTTTGTCGATTGGATGGCAGCGGATTTCCCCATCAATGGCAATCTTCGTTTTTTAAATCAAGCACCGTACTCGTTTGATTTATCCGTCATGGACCTTTATTCCGCTCTTGCGAGTGGAGGTACCATTTTTGCGATAACGAAAGAAATGATTGCTAGGCCAAAGCTATTATTTGAAGCATTGGCCAAATCAAAGACAGAGGTATGGACTTCTACTCCTTCTTTCGTTCAGATGTGTTTAATGGAACCAACGTTTACGGAAGACCTGCTGCCAGAGCTTTCCGTGTTTTTATTTTGCGGGGAATCCTTGCCGGCAGTGATATGCATGCAATTAAGGGAGCGGTTCCCAAAAGCACAAATATTTAACACCTATGGCCCGACTGAAGCAACCGTTGCGGTCACTTCAGTTGAGATAACAGCTGAAATACTGGAAGCATACCCGAATCTCCCTATCGGAAAACCAAAAAAAGACACACGAATCGTTTTGGTTGATAAAAATGGCCTGGCGGTCAGGCCTGGGGAAAAAGGTGAAATGATTATTATTGGTCCGAGTGTAAGTAAAGGGTACTTGGGACAGCAGGAACTTACCGAAAAAAGCTTTTATCAATTTGAAGGGGAGCAGGCCTATCGAACAGGTGATGCTGCCTTTCTTGGCCACGATGGATTGATTTTTTACAAAGGCCGGATGGATTTTCAGATCAAACTTCATGGCTACCGAATGGAATTAGAGGAAATTGAATATCAGATTGCCAATTGCAAATATGTGAACTCCGCCGCAGTCATTCCGGTCTATCAGCATGACAAAATTGACTATTTACTAGCGGCCATTATTCCTGCCAGCCATGATTTTGAAAAGGAATTTCAATTAACTAGCGCGATTAAAAAAGACCTGAGCAAGGTCATCCCTGTTTATATGATCCCGAGAAAATTCTCATACCATAAAGAGCTTCCAATGACAGCGAATGGAAAAATGGACCGTAAAAAATTCAAGGAAATGATATTACGATGACACCCTATGGTTCTTTTAGTTTCTTTTTCATCCTTGCTGTTCTTTTAGCACCGACGGTTATTCTCGGTTTACAGGGAAAAAGATTTCATACGTATAACATGTTGGTTTCAATCATCGTCCTTGGCATCATCTTTGCTTCATCTCTTAATCAAGCTATTGCACTGATCATATTTACGATTTGGCAAGTCGTTTTAATAAAGGCATACATCACCTATCGGAGACAGAACAATGCTAACAACATTTTTTATATTGCCGTTCTTCTTTCGATTCTGCCGCTGATTCTTTCGAAGCTGCTGCCTTATTTCTCAGATATAAACGTCATTGGGTTTCTCGGTATTTCTTATTTAACGTTTAAGGGTACGCAATTAATCATGGAGACACGTGATGGGCTGATTAAAAAAGACCTGCCCCTCTCCCGATTACTCTATTTCATTTTATTTTTCCCGACCATTTCATCTGGTCCAATCGACCGTTATCGCCGCTTTGATAAAGATTTGGAAGTGGTGATATCGGGCGAACAATACAAATTCATGCTTTATGAAGGGATAAATAAAATTTTTTGCGGTTTTTTATATAAATACATCATTGGCTATTCTATCAATCATTTTTTTATCACGAACTTACGATTTATTGCCCATAGTCATTTTGAACACCACCTCTATTACATGTACGCCTATAGCCTCTATCTATTTTTCGATTTTGCCGGCTACAGCGCTTTTGCGATAGGTGTTAGTTATATTATGGGAGTCAAATCTCCGGAAAACTTTGATAAGCCATTCCTTAGCAGGAATATTAAAGACTTTTGGAATCGCTGGCATATGAGTCTTTCCTTTTGGTTCAGAGACTATGTGTACATGCGATTTGTCTTTTGGATGACGAAGAAAAAATGGATTAAAAACCGTAACACCCTCTCAAACCTTGGTTATATCTTACTGTTTTTATTAATGGGAGTATGGCACGGTTTGGAAATACAATATCTCATTTATGGGATATACCATGCTGTAATAATGGTTGCTTACAATGCCTTTGAACGGTTCAATAAAAAACACAAATGGTGGCCGCAAAATAAGCTTACCCATATGGTTGCGATCATCATTACCTTCCATGTGATTTGCTTTGGTTTTTATATTTTCTCAGGACAATTATTTCATAAAGGGGTTTGATTCAAATGGATTTCAACCATGAGGTTTTAACATTATTAGCAGAAATTTGCCAGGACGATATCGTTAAGGAAAATCCGGATATTGATTTATTTGATGCCGGTTTATTGGATTCATTTGGGACAGTTGAATTACTCATTCAAATAGAAGAACGTTTCGGCATACTTGTTCCAATTACCGAGTTTGACCGTGATACATGGAATACACCTACTAATATCGCCAATCAATTGGCTGATTTCCAATGAAAAAAGTATTATTCTCACCCATAATCGCAGCCGTTCTCGTTTTGATTATTGTGGTTGCGATTCCAAATCAATGGATTGAGAAAATGATACCCAAATCGAGAATTTCTCAAGCTGCAACAGAACTAAATCCATTTATGTTTCAGGGTAAATATGTCCAGCAAAAAATGCTTGAAGATCATCAATATTTACCGATTTATGGATCTTCAGAACTTGCCAGACTTGACCGTTTCCACCCGTCCAATTATTTCAAAGAGGCTGGGGGAGATTTCACCCCTTTCCTTATCGGTCGCGGAGGAACGGAATCATTAATTCATTTTTTAAATTTTGCTGAGCAAACTGGGCAGCTGAAGGGAAAGAAAATGGTTTTCGTCTTGTCCCCGCAATGGTTTCAGCCAAAAGGAACGGATGAGTCCCATTTTGTTCCTAATTATTCTTCCTTGCAAGGCTATGATTTAGCTTTTAATAAAAACATCGATCCCGCGCTAAAGAAAAAGGCTATTGAACGGTTGTTAAAATTTTCACCCGTTCAAAACGATCCATTTCTATCTGTCATGTATCGAGCGGAGATTACAAATAATCCATGGACCAAAAGAGAGAGTGCATGGATCCGCCCTTTCGCTTTGGCCTATCGTAAATTGTTAATAAAAAAGGACCTTTATTATTCATTGGTCGGCGGTATTCCACATAAGCGGGATCTCAACCCACAGGTGAAGAATAAATCCTGGGATGAATTAGCGGCACAGGCAAATCATCTCGGCGAAAAAAAATCAACGAATAATCACTTTTACGTGATTAATAGCCAATACAATAAAATTCACAAAATGGTTCCTTCGTTAAAAGATAACAAAATTGGTGCATCGTATGGTGAATCTCCTGAATACCAAGATTTCCAACTAGTCCTTAGCCTTTTAAAACAGGCTGGAGCGGAGCCGTTATTTATTTCTGTTCCCGTTAACGGACCATGGTACGACTACACCGGTTTTCCAAAAGTAGGACGCACCGCGTATTATGAACGGATAAAAAAACAAATTGAAACCGAGGGCTTTCAAATTGCCGATTTCTCCCATCATGAATATGACCCTTACTTCATGAAGGATACAATTCATATTGGCTGGAAAGGCTGGGTCTATGCCGATAAAGCAATCCAGGACTTTTATGAAGGGAAAAAAATAGATGTTGAAGTCGTTCGGTCAAACTAGCCTGATCAGCTTCATTCTATTTCAGACTTTTTTAACCCGCTGTTTATACAATTTTAATATAGATAGGGTAAACTACCTTTATATTGAGATCAAAGGTGTGTGATTAACATTAATCAGTCTTCCCAATCAGCTAAAAAATCAAGTTTTTTTGCTAATTTTATTCCTAATCCCAAAGAAAGAAAAACCATTATTTTATTTGCACTAGCAACGGTCATTTTGATCTCGATAGGGATGATTGCCATCTTTATTAATCGCCAGCAATTATTTGCCCAGGATTTCCGACATTACAAAGGGATTTTTAAACAAATCGGTTCCATTTCAAGAATTGGATTTTTTGCTGCTCTAGCGATTTATCCAATCTATCGATTATTGAAATGGAAAAAAATAAAGGAATTCCGTATCCAAGACTTTCAGTTGAAAACAGCATTGCAATTCCTTGCTAAGTTAGCTCGAAAATGGCATGTTCCCGTTGCAATCCTATCTTTCGGTATCGTCACACTGCATGGAATTTTAGCACTTATTAGAGGATTTAAATTTGACTTTACTTATTTAACCGGTATTGCCTCCTCATTAGTTTTGTTATTTCTTATGGGCATGGGTTTAAAGCGGTTTAAAAGGACTGATCATAATTGGCATTTAAAACTTGCAATAGGATTTTTTATTCTATTTATGATCCACGCAACTTTTACTTAATCATAGTAGAATAATGTTATATTTAAAGGTATAATAGACATGATCATTTTATTCGTTTTGGGAGTTGAAAAACATGTTTTCAAATATTGGTGTTCCGGGATTAATTTTAATTCTAATTGTTGCCCTAGTTATTTTTGGCCCTAATAAACTCCCTGAGATCGGACGTGCCGTTGGAAAGTCCATCCGTGAATTTAAAAAAGCAACAGAGGGAATTGCTGAAGACATAAAGGAAGAATTTAAAGAAGATGTTAAAGAAGCAAAACAAGAGAAAGTTAGCTTAAAAAAATAACGCTGAAATGTAAAGCACCCCCTGAAATGATTACAGGGGATGCTTTTTTGTCTTTATCTTCTAGATTTTTCAGCAAATGCTTGAAATTGATTCATTAATTTTTTCCGTGATTTTGAATTGCGCATTAAATAGGCAGCACCCAATCCAATCGTTGTCATCATCAGTTTTTTTCTGTCCATGTAAATCCTCCTCTTAGTCACTATCCTACTTCTACAATATTCCCTCAAGAGGATCACTTTAGCACCCGAAAAAATTACCATAAAAATAAACTGAAAAAGCCAATCCCATTTTGGAATTGACTACTTCAAGTGCTATTTATTACATTTTCAATTTTTCTTTCAACATCTTGTTATGCTCTTTCATTTGAACTAAAAGTTGATTTAGAATTACCGCAGCCTGCTTATCGTCCTTTTTATCTATCGCTATTCTTAAATCATGGAACATTTTCCAATGTCCCATCTTTTTCCCTTCATGGATCTTTGCAATATACTGTTCTTTTGTCAGCTTTCCTTCATCAAATTGCTTTTTAAGCTCTTCCATTTTAGCCATTTTTTCCTTTTTCCACTGCTCTCGTTTGGCCGCATTTTCCGGACTCATCCACTTGTTACGGAGCGTCTTCTTTTCCTCCAGCACTTTCGTCCATTCTCCCTTTTTATCCGGAGTATATTGGTCTACCCATGTCAGGAGTTTTTGCTCTCGCTCCTTCATCATTGACTGCCAGTCTTTATGCATCATATGACGGTGTTCTTCTTCCTGGCAATTGCATGGCTTTTCCTCATGGTCAACTGGCACAGAATCTTTCGCACTTGCAAAACCTGACATGGACAAAACTAATACCAATGTGAAAAATATTTTAAGCTTCATTACGATCCCTTCCATTCTGATTAGATATACATTCAAATTTCAGCACGAAATTATCATGCCCAGAATGTGAAAAAAAATTTACCAAATTGACAAAAATTTAGTTAAAAACCACTTGAGATGTTCGTAAAACTATTGTATTCTAATAATATAAAAGGTATGTGAAATATTTCACATAAAATCATTGTGCAATAGCTCTTATTTTTTTAATCCCTATTGTGAATGATTTCACAAAGAAAGCAGATAATCCTTAATTAAATGAAATTAGGAGTGGGTCAAGATGTCTAAACCAAAAATCGTCATTTTAGGTGCCGGATATGGCGGAATTATCACAAGTAAAACCTTAGAAAAATTGCTAAAATCCGGCGAAGCAGATGTTACATTAATTAATAAACATGAATATCATTACCTTACAACCCAATTGCATAAGACCGGAGTTGGCACCGCAGCAGACCGGCAAATTGCCATGTCTATTCCTGAACTAATCAATCCAAATAAAACCCGTTTCTTAAAAGCTGCAGTATCCTCTGTTGACCTCAATACCCAAGAGGTATATCTTGAAGGCGGAGAAACAGTCAGTTATGACTATTTATTAATCGCACTCGGATTTGAGGTTGAAACCTATGGCATTCCAGGAGTGAAAGAAAATGCCTTTGAGATCCGAAGCTTCAGAAGTACAAAAATTATTTATCACCAAATTATTAAACAATTTAACCTTTATAAAGAAGACCATGATCCTTCCCGTTTAACGTTTGTCGTTGCCGGAGGTGGTTTTACCGGAATTGAAATGCTCGGAGAATTGGCAGATGGCCTGCCAAAACTTTGTAAAGAACACGATATCCCATTTGAAAAGATTAAAATTGTCGGCATTGAAGCCGCACCATCAGTCATACCATTTTTCCCTAAGCAATCAATCCAATATACAAAAGATGTGTTAGAAAAGCGAAACATTGAAGTCCTAACTTCAATAAAAATACTGGAATGTACACCAGAAAAAGTGATACTGGAAAATAATCTGGAGGTACAGACGCGAACATTAATCTGGTCATGCGGTGTAAAAGGAAACACAATTGTTCATAACTGGGGTTTGCCAATTGAAAAAGGCAAGATTCCAGTCGATGCAAATCTTCGCGTTAAAAACATGAAAAATATCTTTAGTATCGGGGATTGTTCTTTATTCATGAAGGACGAAAAGTCTGCCTTACCGCCAACAGCACAAGTAGCACTGCAACAGGCACCCGTTTGTGCGAAAAATATAGTCGCTTCTATACGGGGCGAATCTTTAAAAACATTTGAATATCACCACAAAGGATCCGTGGCATCCATCGGACTTATGGCGGCCGTCGGAAAGGTAGGGAATTTCCGCTTATCCGGATTATTTGGAGCCTTTATGAAACAAGTCATAGAAGCCCGCTATTTGTTTAATCTAGGCGGACCGGCTCTCATTATTAAGCAGCATTTTGGCATAAACCGTGAGCCGTTAAAGATAACAGCTAAGCAATAACCAATGCAAGTTAATCATTCTTATTTTCCGGCGTTAGGGATCCCCTCTCCCTGCCAGCCATTTGATTAGAATAATCCCTAATTATTGTTGCCTTAAATCCCCCCATTTAAGGCGGACAGCCCCATTCCATTTAGTTGGAGGGGCTGTTCACATTTTTATTTAAATCCATTCTATGAATTCCAGACGGTTGCCAAACGGGTCATGGACATGAATTCTGCTTGCACCAGGGAGATTGTCGTCTGCTGTAAAAGGAACTTTCTCATTACTAAGATGCATTTTTAATTCTTCAATATTTTCCACAACAAAAGCAGGATGCGCCTTTTTTGCTGGTGAAAATGGTTCTTCCACTCCAATATGAAGTTGGAATGTCCCAAATTCGAACCAAACCCCGCCCCGCTTCTTTAGTTCCTCAGGTTTCTCTACCTCAATTAACCCCAAAACTCCAGCAAAAAATGTTCTTGCTGCCTCTTCACAGCCATTAGGTGCTGCTAGCTGGACGTGATCGATCTTTTTTATTACAAACGACATAACGATTCCCCCATTTCTTTTTCCACTTTCTCATTATTATTTTATGAAATTTTCAATATTCTATCAAATCTTTATGCAAAAATTTAGCTGTCCCCGCTTTCTAGCAGGGACAGCTTATTAATAAACATCCTTTTTCGTAAAAACAAGAAAGGAGACGAATAGTGCTGCTGCCCACCAAGCCAGTAAAACAAGCATCGAGAAGGTGAGGTTCATTCCCTCAATTGGCGGTGCTGTACCTTTCATATAATCCGTTAATCGTAAATTCACCATAAAAAAATATTTGGCTGATTCCCAAGAGGATACCATATTATTTAAAATCGCACCCGAGATTAAAGCTGCCAGCATTACGCCCATTCCGGCTGCTGTGCTGCGGATTAAAACCGAAAGCATAAACGAAAGCGTGCCGACTACGATTGCGACAAACCAAACCAAGCCAAAATCCATCAACAAAAACTTCCACAGACTCAGCAGTTTGACCTCTGAAGTGTTTAACCCGGTTTCTGTAACATTAAAGCCTGTTAAGATCGGAGCATCCCAGCCTTTATAACCGAAGACTGCCCCCGAAATCAAATAGGACAGGATTCCTGCAATCGCAATAATTAAGGAAATGGCGAAACAAAGGGTAATATACTTACTAAGCAGTACCTTCCACCTTTTCACTGGCCTTGTCAATAAAAGCTTAATTGAGCCCAAACTATGCTCGGAGGAAACTAAATCACTGGCAATCACCATTACCATTAATGGGATAAAGAGATCAACCGAATTTTCTAGGAATATTCTTATAAAAGTTGGTGCACCAGGCTCTGCAGGATTTATATCATGATCCAGGTAATATTGCTGCTGTTGTAAGGAAATTTGCAACTGTTTCTTCCATTCATCAGAAATTCTGCTGCTGCTTAAGCGATTTGTCGTATCAACAATTTGCTGCTGCAATATCGTCCGCCAATCGCTCGTCCCTAATTTTTCACGCTGTGTTTCGACTTGTTTATATTGTGCATATGTAAATAACATCACGAGGACGCCTATAATTATTGCAATCACTACTAACCGCTTTTTGGCAATCAGTTTCATCATTTCATTTTGTATCAGCTTATTCAATGCTGTCACCCCCCGTTAGTTCGAGGAATAAATCTTCCAGCACCGGCATTTTTCGGTTCATTTCTGTGACAGCCGCACCTGCTTCAACCAGCTGTTTATTCCAAACCGGTATTTTCTGTTCATCGAATTCCGTCAGGATGGTACCATCTTCTTTTACTTCAATATTTGTGAAGGCAGATAATACTTGCTTCCCCTTATCAATTGGTGATATCCGCCAAACGACTCTTTCACGATTGGCCAGCAATTGTTCTACGGAATCAACGCGAATAATGGTGCCCTTTGAAATAATGGCTACTCGGTCACAAAGCAATTGAATCTCGCTTAATAAATGGCTCGAGACGAGGACGCTGAGCCCTTCTTTTTCGGCTAGATAGCGAATAAATTGCCGCATTTCTCGAATGCCGGCCGGATCCAAACCATTTGTCGGCTCATCAAGAATCAGCACCTTCGGTTCTCCTAAGAGTGCCTGGGCAATTCCGAGGCGCTGCCGCATCCCAAGTGAATAGGTTTTGACTTTATCATGAATTCTTTCCGTTAACCCGACAAGCTCAACCACCTCTCTAATCCGCTCTTCTCCTTTTGTGTCTAGCATACGGGCAAAATGGAGCAGATTATTATAGCCCGATAGGTAGGGATATAGTTCAGGATTTTCAACGATACAGCCAAGATTGCTTACGGCCTCTTGAAACTGGTTCTCAATGCTATACCCGCAAATCCGGACACTTCCGGATGTTGGTTTAATCAAGCCGACAAGCATCCGAATGGTGGTCGTCTTCCCGGCCCCGTTCGGCCCTAAGAAGCCAAACACTTCTCCTTCATGCAAATCAAACGTTAACCCTTTTATAATTTCTCTTCTCCCGATTACTTTTTTTAAATTATTTACGGATAAAGTGATCTTTTTCTCCATTGTCAACACTCCTTACCAGGTGAGCAATGAGGCTACTCGTTCAGCGATTAAGCGGTACCCTTTTGAATTTGGGTGAAACTTGTCCGAATATAGATAATCGTTTACTTTTAACTCAAACAAATCAAATGTTGGCACAAACACGATTTTTGGAAAGGCAGCACTTACTTCCGCGCTGTCATAATTCCAGTGGCGGACCACTTTGGACATCTCTTTTCCTTGCGTTAATTCAATAAATGGATTGTACAGTCCAATGAAAAAGACATTTGCCTTCGGATTATTTTTACGGATTTCTTCAAAAATAAATTTCAAGTTCTCAAGGTATTTTTTTTCAATCGAGGCAATGTCTTCTGTTGCAAAATCGGCTAACCCTTGTCCGCCTCGGAATAAATCGTTCCCGCCAATTGTGACTAGTACCATATCCGCTTTTTGTATTTGCCGCCCGACTTCTGTCTCCTGCACCTGTTTACGGAGCTGATCGGACCTTTGACCATTGATGCCAAGATTCGTGAGCTGCACCGGCTGTTTTGTTTTTTCCTTTATTTCATCCATTAACACACCGACATAGCCTTTTCCCGTCTCATCCCCGGTGCCTCGCGTTAAGGAATCACCTAATGCCACAATAGTTAATCCATCTTTGTTCTCTGCCTCCTGATTCACAGTCGTTGTCTCAGGAACCTTTTCTGGCTTCCCGGCATAATATTCCCCCACAGCCCATCCAAGCCCGATTAGCCAGAGGAGGCAAAACAATGCTGCTATCAGTGTAATCGACCGTATAACATTTTTATTCACGAAAAACATCCTTTCTGGCCTTTTACTTTATTAAATCATAGTTGTGACACGATTCAAACTCTTAGCAAAAAAAATAAAGCTGGCTTCCGATTTGGAAACCAGCTTCTTCGTTTAGTCTTCTAAACTTCCTTTTGGACCAAAGAATTCAAAGTGAATTCTGTCTTCGTTTACGCCTAATTCTTTTAATGAGCGGTTCATGGCTTTCATAAAAGGAACAGGTCCGCAGAAATAAAAGTCTGCTTCCCCGATTGCGACTTTGTCGTTTAACCAATCACGAGTAATAAAGCCTTCAACATCAAAGCGATTGTTTACGCGATCCTCTTCTGTTGGTGCATCGTAAAAAATATACGATTTCACATGGTCTAATGCTGCTAACTCTTCAACCTCGTCTCTTAGGGCATGAACATTACTATTAGCGGCTGCGTGGACAAACGTTACATTACGTCCAGGCTGCATTTCAACCACCGTTTTTAACATACTCAACATTGGGGTTAACCCAACACCGCCGCTAAGCAGAACAACAGGATTCGTTTTTTCCATATCAAGGACAAAATCACCCGCTGGGGCACTAATATTTAGGATATCCCCTTCATTCACGCCATCATGCAAGAAATTGGATACCATTCCGTCCGGATTTGCCGTTCCGGCTTCGCGCTTCACACTAATCCGGTAGTAATCCTTACCTGGTGAATCCGACAGGCTGTATTGACGAATGTGGGTATATTTTTCTCCCTCTATTTCTAACTTTATACTAATATATTGACCAGGGATGAAACTTGAAATTCCTTTGTGATCCGCCGGTTTTAAGTAGAAAGAAGTAATAACATCACTTTCAACTACTTTCCTGTCAACAATAAAGCTGCGGAATCCGTCCCATCCGCCGTCTTGGTTTGTTGCTTCATCATACATTTCTGCTTCAACACTGATAAACGCATCTGCAATGACATTATAGGCTTCGGCCCAAGCATTGATAATTTCGTCTGTTGCTGCATCCCCTAATACATCCTTAATGGCTAATAAAAGATGCTTTCCGACTATTGGATAATGCTCAGGCTTAATACCGAGACTTCTATGTTTGTGGGCAATTTGTTTCACCACTGGCAGAATCGCTTCAAGATTGTCGATATACATGGCAGCAGCATATACCGTTCCGGCAAGTGCCTTCTGCTGTCTTCCTTGCTTTTGATTGGCATGATTAAAGATATTTAATAGTTCAGGGTGGTTCCCAAACATCAATTGATAGAACCGTGTCGTAATCGTTTCTCCGTGTTTTTCTAATACCGGTACCGTAGATTTTATGATATCAATCGTTTTTTGGTCTAGCAATCTGAACACTCCTTATTTATGTTTTCCCTATATCCATAGTGATTATATGAATTATTTCACTGCGACTAAGTGATTTAAATCACACTTTCAGGCTTTTAAACTTCGTTCATCTGCAGTTTTCACAGAATGTTCACTTTTGAGCATGACAGATGTAACTAGTCATCAAGTGTTCATTTTTGTATTGTTGAGGCTAGATAGGAAATTAAAATTATTTTTTTTTAACCGTTAAGATCACCACTAAAGGAAGATGATTATAATGAACAAGGCAAAAATCGCTTGGATTACAGATACAACAGCCTCTTTGAGCAAGGAGTTTATTGAGAAGCATCATATACACGTTATTCCCCTGCATGTAGTAATCAATGATGAATTTTATAAAGAAACGATTGATATTACCGAACAGGAATTTTATGAACGAATGAAAAATGAAGAAGGGAAATTCCAAACTTCCCAGCCATCAATTAATGATTTCGTTGAGCTTTATAATAAATTAAAGGAAAACTATGACTGTGGGATTGCCATTCATGCGTCTAGTCTATTAACCGGAACCTATCAATCGTCTGTTATGGCAGCAGGTATGGAGGATTTTAAATTGTTTGCGATTGATTCACAAACTGGATCCTATCCCCTCTCTTATTTGATTAAAAAAGGCATAGATTTGGTTGATCAAGGGCTTGATGCACAAGAGGTGGTTAATCAATTAAATGCTTTACGGGATCATACCCGTTTATATCTGGTCCCATCAAATCTGGATCAGCTTCACAAAAGCGGCAGGGTATCCGGCGGTCAAAAAATATTAGCTTCATTATTTAATATCAAACCGATATTATCAATCGAGGATGGCGCAGCGAAAATAAAAGATAAAGTCCGCACCGAAAAAAAGGCATTTGCTTGGCTTGTAAATCAATTAACAGAAGACCTGGCAACAAAAACAGTCCGGAAAGTGGCCGTCGTCCATGCAAATCATTTTGAAAAGGCAGCCCAGCTTGAAAAAATGGTAAACGAGTCCTTTCCACATATTGAAACAGAAAAAATGATGCTCATAACAGTTGCAGGGGTGCATACCGGCGTTGGAACACTTGGGCTTTCATGGGTTTGTGAATAAATAGTCAAAGGGTGCATGAAAATTCCATGCACCTATTTTAATATAAAAATATTAAAAACTGTTATATTATGGTACTATCAATACGTATAGTAATGAGTAATTTATGGATGTGGTTTAATAAACATGCGGAATAAGAAGATGATGAACTCTATTACTGGTATTCTTGTGATTTTTGGATTAGTCTATGCTGGCTTCCTTCAATTTAAAATTAGTCAATATAGCCATGTGGAAGCACCCAATAATGCTGATTATATCATCGTGCTAGGGGCACGAGTAAAAGGTACCGTCCCTTCACTTGCATTTGCCAGCAGGATTAATGCCGCCGCAAAGTATGTAAAAGAAAACGAAAATACAATCGTCATTGCCTCAGGGGGCAAAGGCTCAGGCGAAGATATTTCGGAAGCGGAATGCATTAAAAGGGAACTTGTCAGACAGGGAATCAATGAATCTCGGATTATCCTAGAGGATCGCTCCACGGATACATACGAAAATATTGATTTTTCGAAAAAGCTGATTCCAGGGGATGCTACAAGCGGTCTTGTGGTGACGAATAATTTTCATCTCTACCGGGCCATCTCAATCGCGCGTGACCATGGTTTAGATGTTCAGGGTCTTCCGGCAAAAACTCCATGGAAGGCTGTTTTAAAATCATATACCCGTGAGTATTTGGCGATTACGAAATTCTATTTAAAAAGATATATATTAGATTGATAAACTCGACTTTTACCGGTCGAGTTTTTCATTTGTATCATTTCTGTGTCTTTGCAAAAATACAGGTATCCCGCAGTTCTTTTGTATCTGCGGAAATACTATCACATTTTAATATTCCTTCTAAGCTAAAGCCCAGTTTTTCGGGGATGGCACGGCTTTTTACATTTTTAGAATCGCAGCGGATCTCGACTCTCTTTGCATTCAAATGTGTAAAGGCAAAATGCGTAATCGCCTCCGTTGCTTCAGTGATATAACCATTCCCGCTATGCCGCGTATCTACCCAATAACCGATTTCAAATTTTGGCACGTCCCAATTGATTCGATGCAAACCAGAAGATGCAATAAATTCACCTGTTTCTTTATGAAAAATATGTAACCGTAAGTCCTCACGTGTTAAAAACTTCGCATGGGCTTCCCGCATGTTGGCCTCAACGTCCTCTTCTGTTTGTTCACGATGGGCCCAAGGCATCCAGGGCTTTAATTCATTTAATGAGGCTTTTATTGCTTCATATACTGCTTTACCATCGCCGGGAAAAGGCTTGCGGATTACCAATCTTTCAGTGTAAAACTCTTCTGGAAAATCAATTAGTATAGGTTTCATTTTTGTTCCCTCCATCCGATAGATCATTTACTATTCGCTAGAATCAGGTGAAATTCCTTTATTTTTATTTATTATTAGGCGAAAAAAAGACCCTTCCTTCATGGAAGAGCCTTTCCTTTTCGTATTTTTTAGTACGCTTTTGCCCAATACACCATTTGTTTTGCTTCTTTTCCGCAGCAAACACATGAATCTGACAGCTGTTCTTGTTCAAATGGGATACAGCGGGAGGTTGCTCCTGCGTCCTCTTTGATTTTTTCCTCACATGCCAGGTCACCGCACCACATTGCCTTGATGAATCCTGGTTTTCCTTCAAGTGATTCCTTCATTTCAGGTAGAGTTAAGGCAACTGTTGTTCTTTCTTCCCGATGGTTCAGTGCTTTGTTATATAAATTGGCTTGAATGTCATCAAGCAATTCAACAAGCTTTGTTTCTAACTCATCCATTGGAACAACCACTTTTTCTAACGTATCGCGTCTTACTAACACAACTTGCTTATTTTCAATATCTTTTGGTCCCACTTCAAGACGAACTGGAATGCCCTTCATTTCGTACTCATTGAATTTCCAGCCTGGCTTTTTATCGCTGGCATCAATATCAACACGAGCAACAGCTGAAAGTGACTTTTTCAAATCATAGGCAAAATCTAAAACGCCCTCTTTATGCTGCGCAATTGGCACAATCATCACTTGTGTTGGTGCTGCTTTTGGCGGGATTACAAGGCCCCGATCGTCGCCGTGTACCATAATCAATGCACCGATTATCCTTGTGGTGAAGCCCCATGATGTTTGGTGCACATATTGCAATTTGCCTTCTTTGTCGGTGTACTGGATACCAAATGCTTCAGCAAAGCCTGTGCCGAAATGATGGGAGGTACCAGATTGCAATGCTTTTCCATCATGCATTAAGCTTTCAATCGTGAAAGTCGCTTTTGCACCGGCAAATTTTTCTTTCTCCGTCTTTTGTCCTTTAACAACTGGGATTGCCAAAATGGTTTCACAAAGTTCCGCATACACATTCAGCATTTTAATGGTTTCTTCCATTGCGTCCTCATCGGTCGCATGCGCTGTATGCCCCTCTTGCCATAAAAACTCTAATGTCCGGAGGAATGGACGTGTCGTTTTTTCCCAGCGGACAACATTAGCCCATTGGTTATATAACTTTGGTAAATCTCTATGAGAATGAATGATTTTACTATAATGTTCGCAAAAAAGGACTTCTGATGTTGGCCGGACAACTAAACGTTCCGCTAATGGTTCGGAGCCGCCATGGGTAACCCAAGCCACTTCAGGTGCAAACCCTTCGACATGATCCTTCTCTTTTTGGAGCAGACTTTCAGGTATAAACAGCGGCATATAGACATTTTCATGACCTGTTTCCTTAATACGGCGGTCTAATTCATTCTTAATATTATCCCAGAGTGCGTAGCCATACGGACGGATAATCATCGAACCGCGAACGCTTGAATAGTCAATTAAGTCTGCTTTCGTGACAACATCTGTATACCATTGGGCGAAATCCTCGTCCATACTGGTAACATCTTTTACAAATTCCTTTGCCATTTTTGACACCTCATTAATAAATTAATTTAAGACTTTGAGAATTGTCCAGCTCCAGCGACCAGCGGCTAGTGGACTTCGCTTTTCTCCATACAAAAAGGCCCTGATCCTGAAAAGGGACCAAGGCCTGGCGGTACCACCCTAAATTCATAAAGCAAAGTGCTTTATACTCTTTCCATGATAACGGAGTTTATCCGCATGTATCTTCAACAACGATCCGATACAGAACTCGGCGGCAGGTTCAAATGACTGTCTTAAGAAACCTCGCACCATTGGTTTCCTCTCTTTGTAAGACTGCTTCACTCTACTGGTCCACGTCAATGTTTCAATAGTATTTTTCAAAATTATATCTGTCCCGCTCACAAATGTCAATTCTATAGTGGAATATTTTTCTTACCATGTGTAGTTCCGCTTTAAACTATTTTGCAAATGAGTTAAAATTCAATTATGAACTAATAGGGGTGATTGCGTGAAAAAGAATGATAAAGATGATCTGGATTTAGAGGAGGAAGAAAAGGATTTATTACTTGAATATATTCGTATGCAAAATGAAGCCCTAAAGCGAATTTACAAAATGACCATAGATAAAGATAAAGAAAAATAAATCCCCCCCACAACCCCTTTCCATTAAGTAATTTTCATAAAACGTTCATACCCCAATCGCTTCCCTGTTGTCATTTGGATTTATAATACTCTTATGTTGTTTATTTCAAACACACACATAAGAGGAGACTGAACATGACGATTTTTTCGATTATTTCCGCTGTTTTTGTTGCCATTGGCACCAGCTATTCTATTTATCTTGTTTACCGCCATAAAAACAAATTGAATAACACCCCTGGAATGATGATTAGCATGGTCATTGCGGTCATAACAGGCTTGCTTTCCGGCAGTATGATCGGAATTACCTCCGGTGAGACGTTTCTTGTCGTTGGCGTCAGCATGATTATTGGTTTCGTCGTCGGCTTTTTAGCCGGGCACCCTGTTGGATTATTAGCCATCCTGATGGGATCGATTGCAGGCTTAATGGGCGGCATTAATGGTGCCATTCTCGGTGTTTTCCTGCAATTCATCAATCCAACGATTTTGCTTGGTATTTTATTAGGTTTTTATATTGTTATCATTGGATTTGTCATTGTCTATATCCAAGTTGCCACTAACAGCAAATTTTCAATCAATACTGGGGAGCTTTCCCCGTTTGCGATTATCGGTGGCGGTATTGTCCTTATTTCCTTATTTTTGTTTATGTACAGCAGTGATATAGTGAAAATACCGGGGAAAAATGAACCTGCGGAAACACAGGCCGCACAAGAGTCGAGCAGTCAGACGGGATCGACAACGGAAGTGGATGTTACCAGTGCAAGCAAACCAAAAGTAAAGATGCTCGTCACGGAAAAAGGTTACTCTCCTAACGTTATTCGCGTAAAAAAAGGAGTACCGGTGGAATTTGAAATTGAAAATCCGCTTGAAAATAATAGTTGTTTATCTACCTTTATGATTCCAGATTTCAATATTAATAATGTGAACCTGAAGTTCGGCACAACAAACCTATCATTCACCCCGGGCAAAACCGGAGAATACACCTTTAGCTGCGGCATGAAGATGTTTAAAGGAACGATTATAGTCGAGTAAATAAAACGTGAACAGAAAAGCTGCCGAGTAATCCCGGCAGCTTTTATTAGTTACCTTGCAGCTTCCGCCATCAATCTGTAACAATAAGCCAAAGCATTAATTCTTTTGCGCTTTTGGAAAAGTGATTTCTATTGTTGTTCCTTTACCAAGCGTACTTTGCACCTTCGTTTTTCCATGGTGTTTCTCGATAATCCATTTCGCAATCGACAAACCAAGACCTGTTCCTTCTGCGGCTGTCCTGGCCTTATCACTTTGATAGAAGCGGTCAAAGATCTTAGGAATATCTTCTTCCGGAATTCCTATCCCGTTATCCTTAACCTGAAAGACGATAGAAGAATGGCTCTGCCTGCATGAAAGGTTGATTTCGCCGCCCTCTTTAGTATACTTCATGGCGTTATCCAATAGTATAACAATCAGCTGGTGGATTCTTTCTTTATCTGCCAAAAAGGGAACGGGCCCCGCTGCATCTAATCGAAGGGACTTTTCTTGATACATGGCAATTTCCTCGTACTGCTTCAGGATCTCCATTAAAAGCTCATCCAATAGGAAAGATGACTTTTTCATTTCAATTTGATCTGAATCCGATCTTGCCAGCGTCAATAAATTAGTAACCAGCTTAGTTAGTCGTCTTGATTCATTCGAAATCGTGGAAACATCGTGAATTTTTTCCTGAATCGTTGCAAATGGTGATCGAAAAAGTAAATCCGTTTTCGCCTGGATCACGGCTAATGGTGTTCGTAATTCATGAGAAGCATCTGAAACGAATTCTTGCTGCTTTTGCCAGGCATTTTTTATCGGAACCAATGCCCTGCCAGCTAAGAAATATCCGGAGGCAATCGCACAAATCACACCGACACCACAACCAATCAGCATTATTAATAAAAGCCTGTCTAATAATTCCTTTTCAGAGTTCACATTTCGAATAAATTGGATCGTTACCTTTCCTAATTCAGGTTGCTCCAGTTCAAAAGCTACATACCTAAATGAAAAACCCTCTACATCAATATCTTGCAAGGTATTTAATTTTTTCGGCCGGACAAGCTCTTCATTTTCTAGAAACAGGTCGGAATCACGGTTCTGCTCCACTAACAACTGATTATTTTTATCCCAAATTAAGGTTAAAATCCGGGGGTCTCTTCGATTGAATCTTGGTCCTGGTCCTCCATCCCCTTCACGGATTTCACCCGGACCTTTAGACTGTTGTTGAAAATGATTGACGGATTCAAGCAGGGATTGGTTAACATCCTTATATAATTTATTATCCGTATAAAAGTAAACAATGCCACCAAGGATACTAATTAAAACAATTACGACCAATGAATTTAATAATGTAAGCCTAATATGTGTTCGTCGAAACATATGACCGCCCCTATTCTACATTCAGCATATAGCCGACACCGCGGATCGTTTTAATATCAGCATGATATCCAAAGGGTTCTAATTTTTTGCGAAGATGGTGCATGAACACCTCCACAATGGCCACCGTCGTATCTGAATGAAATCCCCACACGCGGTCATAAATTTGCTCTTTCGTTAATATTGCTCCTTTGTTTTGAATCAAAAATTCCAGCAACTCATATTGTTTAGCCGTAAGTCTAAGAGGTTTTCCGTCCACTAGAATCTCTTTCTCCCTCCCGAGCAATTCAATCCCGCGGTATTTAATTGTTTGATTGGTCGTTAAACTGCCGCTTCTCCGTAACAATGCCCGAATTCTCGCCATTAATTCCGCTGTCTGGAACGGTTTCACTAAATAATCGTCCCCCCCGCTATCCAATCCCTTCACTCGGTCCTCTAACGAATCTCTCGCGGTTAGAAATAGGACAGGGATTTTAATCCCTTCTTTACGGATTGTTTGCAACACTTCAAAACCATCAATTTCCGGAATCATCACATCCAAAACGATAGCATCATGAATATTTTGCATCGCTAAAAATAAGGCATCTTCCCCGTTCGATGCCTGATCCACTTCAAATTCATCTGATAAAAGCTGAACAATGGACTCTAACAATGGAAGATTATCTTCAACAACTAATAAACGCATCTCTACCTCTCCTTTGAAAAAAGGGAATTCATTTTATTATAAAGGAAACAAAGCGGCTGCAACAATGGCGATCTTGGAAAGTCTATTATTAGATCTGTTCCTTAACTTTTCCTTAAAGGAAAATGATTGACGAACAAACCCGCTATATTTTATAGTTAAACAGGTGAATAGTTAAATAGTTTAACTAATTTTTGCGAGGTGGTAAAAAACATGGATAACCCAATCATTCAGGAGTTAATCGATCGGTACGTGACGGTTTCTTTTCAGGTTCATAAAAAAGCAGAAACCTTAATCAAAGGACAAATTGGTGACGAATTAACCAATGACCAGCATTACATATTAAGATACATTTCTCAGTCTGGCGAATGTACGTCTTCGGAATTGGCCGATGCCTTTGAAGTGAACAAAAGTGCCATCACGGCCATTATCAATAGAATGGCCGACAGAGGCCTGATTCAAAGAACCCGGGATGAAAACGACAGGCGAGTCGTCTATTTAACACTAACAACTGAAGGCCATACGCTTTATCAAAATTGCCAAGAAAAAATACAAGTTCTTGTTGAATCCATCATTACTCAATTTGAAGAGACAGAAATTAAAAATTTTATCAATACGTATGAAAAGCTGGCCCGAATCTTAGCCAACAAGAAAAAGGAAGAACTGGGGGAATAACAAGGTGAGAGCAATTATCAAAGGAAAGTGGTTCATTTTAATCGCTTGGATTGCTGTTATTACAGCTCTTTTTATGCTAGCGCCAAATATGGAAACTCTCGTACGGGAAAAAGGGCAAATTGCCGTTCCGGAAGGCTATTCATCGACCATTGCCGAGAAAATCCTTAAAGATGTCCAATCCAGTGAAAATAAAGGCAGCGAATTACAAACTGCCCTCGTCTTTCACAGTGAAAAAAAGCTAACGAAGGAAGATTTTTCAAATGCTGAAAAAGCAGTGAATGAGCTGAAAAACAATGAAGAAAAGTTTGGAATTACTGAAATCCTTTCCCCTTTTGATCAGGAAGAACTAAAGGATCAGCTTGTTGCAAAGGACGGAAAAACAATTCTAGTTTCCTTAAAAATAACTGCAAATGGCCGTGAAGCGAAAGAAATTACCAATGAATTGTATGATGCGATTAGTGAGGTCAAACTCGACCATTATTATACCGGCAGCTGGGTCATTGGTGAAGATCTTGTGTCGAACTCACAAGAAGGTTTGAAGAAAACTGAAGGCATTACAGTAGGCTTCATTTTAGTGGTTCTGCTCCTTGTGTTTCGCTCTGCAATTGCACCAATTATTCCATTGGTCACGGTTGGCTTCAGTTATCTAACCGCCCAATCTATTGTCGGTCTATTAGTTAATCACGTTAATTTTCCGTTATCAACGTTTACCCAAATATTCTTAGTCGCTGTCCTCTTTGGCATCGGAACCGACTATTGTATCTTGCTGCTAAGCCGTTTTAAAGAAGAACTCTCACATAATGAAGATGTAACAGAAGCCATTATTACAACCTACCGGACTGCCGGAAAAACGGTCATTTTTAGTGGAATTGCCGTGCTGATTGGATTTGCCTCTATCGGATTTTCCACTTTTCAGCTTTATAAATCAGCTGCTGCCGTTGCTGTAGGTGTAGCGATTTTATTACTGGCATTGTTTACTGTTGTTCCCTTTTTCATGGCCGTACTCGGTAAAAAACTGTTTTGGCCATCTAAAGGCAAGCTTGAACACGGCGACAGCAAGGTCTGGGGGGTGATGGGCACATTTGCCTTGAAACGTCCTTTCATCGCCTTCATCCTTGTTGCCATCGTTTCGGTCCCTTTCTTATTTACCTATAAAGATCAATTATCATTTAATTCTCTTGAAGAAATCAGTGATGATTACCCATCCATTAAGGGTTTTAATCTGATTGCCGATTCATTTGGACCCGGTGAATCCATGCCAACGCAAATTGTAATTAAAAATGACGATAAAATGAACACATCGGAGTATATTGCGCTGACGGAAAAAATCAGTCAAGAACTTGAAAAAGTAAATAATGTTGACACTGTTCGTTCTGTGACCCGCCCTACCGGAAACCCGATTGATGATTTTTATCTTTCGAAGCAAGTAGAAACCCTTGGCGATGGACTTGGTCAAGGGAACGAAGGAATTAAGAAAATCAGTGATGGACTCGCTGAAGCCGGAAGCCAAATGGCGGCAAATCAGCCAAAGATGAAAGAAGCAACGGACGGGATTAATCAATTAATTGATGGGACCAGCACAATAAAAACCAAAATGGGGGAACTTCAAAATGGCCTTTCTCAAATTGAGAACGGACTTAAAGAAGGTTCCATGGGTTTGACAGAGGCTAGAAATAGATTAGAACAAGTCCAGTCCGGTTATAAAGAGATTTTAGCAGGAAGTAAACAATTGCTGGCCGGATATAAGGAGGCAGATGCCGGATTAACCTCGCTAAGAGGAAACTATGAGGATGTTGCGGCGAGCTTGACCTCTTTAGATCAAGCGTTGCAATCAACCAATCAATATTTTACTAATCTTGAAAGTGATTATAAGGACATCCAAGAAAACCAAAACTATCAAGCTATAAAATCGACTGTTCAAGGGTCTCAAGATGCTATTAAAAGTATAGCCTCTGGATTACAGGAATTAAATGGCGGACTTAAAGCTGCCCAGCAAGGAATCAACTTAGTAAATAGTCAATTTGACAAATCCATTGCAGGCCAGGAAAAACTTGTATCAGGGATGGAACTGATTTTACCGGGCATAAAAAAGCTGGAGGATGGACTCAAAGGAATGTCAACTGGCCAGGAAAAAGCCGTCGAAGGTATTCCGAAATTTTCAAGCGGTTTAAATGATTTAAAGAATGGTCAGCAACAAATTCTAACGGGATTTCAAGATATGAGCGGGCAAATCACACAGCTCTCTGACGGCTTATCCCAGAGTGCGGATGGTTTAAATCAAGTATCTGATGGTCTCAACTCGGCACAAGATTATCTTAAGGAAGTCTCAACACAAAAACAGAACGGGTTTTACATTCCTCAGGATGTGTTAGACAGTAAAGATTTCGAGCAGGCACTCAATACTTACTTGTCTAAAGACCGAAAAGTCATGACGATTGATGTGGTCTTTAATAAAAATCCTTATTCCAATGAGGCAATTGGCCAAATTCCGGAAATCAAGGAGGCAGTAAAGAGAGCAATAAAAGATACAAAGCTTGAAAATGCAAAAGTGGCGGTTGGCGGTGTATCAAGTATGCATAATGATCTTGATACTATTTCCAAGGCGGATTATTCCCGAACAGTAATCTTAATGCTTGCTGGTATTAGTATCATATTAATTATTTTAATGCGCTCACTCATCATGCCGCTTTATCTAATCGGTTCCTTAATCCTAACCTACTTTACGTCCATTTCGATTTCAGAAGCGATTTTTGTTCATGTGTTAGGTTACACTGGAATTAGCTGGGCCGTTCCGTTTTTTGCCTTTGTCATCCTGGTGGCTCTTGGCATTGACTACAGTATTTTCTTGATGGATCGTTTTAATGAATACCGTCACATGCCGGTCCAACAAGCCATCTTACTTTCAATGAAAAAAATGGGGACTGTCATCATTTCGGCAGCCGTCATCCTTGGCGGTACGTTTGCAGCAATGATGCCGTCCGGAGTTCTATCATTAGTAGAAATTGCGACTATTCTTCTAATTGGCCTTGCCTTGTACTCGCTCGTTGTACTGCCGCTCTTTGTACCTGTAATGGTAAAAACATTTGGCGAAGCCAACTGGTGGCCGTTTAGAAAAGATCAGAATCGTGGAAATCATTAGAATGAAGTAAAAGCACGCTGACCTCAAAATCAGCGTGTTTTTTTCTTACTTTCTTTTTAGTATTCTATTATGCTAACAAGTTGACGCTTTAGTATGCTAAGATAATTAATAATTAAAAAAATTCTTTCTTTTGTATAATATTCTGTTATATAATAATAAACAGAAAGGACAAAGGGGGAAATTTATGGAGAACATTGTAAATTGGTTAAATGGAATTATTTGGAGTCAGGCACTTATTTATTTATGTTTAGGGGTTGGATTGTTTTACACGCTTGCAACAAGATTTCTTCAAGTTAGGCATATGAAGGACATTTTCTCGTTAATGTTCAAAGGTGGAAAATCTGATGCGGGAATTTCATCTTTCCAGGCATTAAGTCTTTCGTTATCAGGAAGGGTAGGAACCGGGAACATTGCCGGTGTTGCAACGGCAATTGCATTCGGCGGACCGGGAGCGGTTTTCTGGATGTGGATGATGGCATTCTTAGGTGCCGGATCAGCATTCATTGAATCAACCTTAGGCCAAGTTTATAAAGCAAAACAGGATGGTCAATTCCGCGGTGGCCCTGCATTTTACATAGAAAAAGGGCTGAATATTAAATGGTATGCTGTATTATTTGCCGTTGTAACCGTTATTGCAACAGGGGTGCTTTTACCAGGGGTTCAAGCAAATAGTATTTCGCTAAGTGTTGAAAACGCTTTCGGAGTTAATCCAGCCATTACAGGCGGCGTCATCGTACTATTCCTTGCTTTCATCATCTTTGGCGGAGTTAAGCGGATTGCACGTGTGGCAGAATTCGTCGTTCCATTCATGGCGTTAGGTTATATTATCGTTGCTCTTGTTATTACTTTCATGAATATTTCTGAATTACCGGGTGTTTTAAAACTAATCTTCTCAAGTGCTTTTGGTACGGATGCTGCATTTGGCGGGATCTTAGGTGCAGCCATTTCTTGGGGTGTTAAACGTGGAATATATTCAAATGAAGCGGGTCAAGGAACAGGTCCACATGCTGCGGCTGCGGCTGAAGTATCACATCCAGCAAAACAAGGAATTGTGCAGGCATTTTCTGTCTATGTAGATACTCTACTAGTTTGTTCGGCCACAGCATTTATGATCCTTATTACAGGAATGTACAATGTTACTCCTGAAGGCGGAAAAGCCATTGTAACCAACCTTGGAAAAATGGAACCAGGTCCCGGCTATACACAAAAAGCTGTTGAGGCTGTATTCCCTGGCTTTGGGGCTCCATTTGTGGCACTATCTTTATTCTTCTTTGCCTTTACAACCATTATGGCTTATTACTATATGGCAGAAACAAATCTTGCTTATATTAACCGTAAAACAAAACGTCCTTGGACAATCTTCCTTCTAAAGGTAGTCATCTGCGGAATGGTATTCTATGGAAGTGTGAAAACAGCTGGTCTTGCTTGGGCATTAGGTGATGTAGGTGTAGGAAGTATGGCTTGGTTAAATATTATTGCCATTCTACTCCTGACAAAACCGGCCTTAAAAGTGTTAAAAGACTATGAAGCACAATTAAAAGATGGAAAAGATCCAGTTTTTGACCCTGTAAAACTCGGCATTACAAATGCTGACTACTGGGAAAAAGAACATTCTAATCCACTTGAAACTGAGAAGACAGGCTGATTTTACAAAAAAATAAAGTTTGAGGGGCTGACTTACTTGAGTCAGCCCCTTATTTCATTTTGATTAAGATAAATATGAAACCTTTTCTCCCTCCCCTCGTATACTTTAGGAGTGGGCAAAAATGTTCTTCAGCTTGAAGTTTTCCCCTTTTTCAATATTAGATTTATAATGTACATATATAACAAGGATGAGGAGTGAAAAGTGTGGGTGTTACACTAAGTAAAGGACAAAAGGTTGATTTAACGAAATCACACCCCGGTCTGCAAAATGTTGTGGTTGGATTAGGGTGGAATGGGAGCAATCTTAGTTCAAACTTTGATTTAGATGCCTCGGCATTTTTATTAAATGAATCTGGAAAAGTGAACAGTGACCAGGACTTTGTTTTTTATAACAACCCTACCGGCGGAAATGGTTCTATTATCTATAGCGGCGATAACCGCATTGGTTCAGGCGTGAGGGATGACGAACAAATCAGAATCAACTTAAATAGCGTCCCCTCGCATATTCACAGAATCGCCTTTACGATTACCATTCACGATGCCCAGGTAAAACGGCAAAATTTCGGACAAGTGTCAGAATCGTATGTCCGTATTTTTAATGAAATGACAAATGAAGAATTATTACGGTTTAACTTAGGACAGAACTTTACGGTGGAAACAGCGATTGTTGCAGCCGAATTATACCGCCATAACGGAGAATGGAAATTCAATGCAATAGCTAGCGGTTTTCAAGGTGGCTTAGCCGCATTATGCCGAAATTTTGGGATTGCTGTTGATGATCCACCGGCAAACATGCCATCTACACCGCCAACACAGCCATCCAATTATGAGCAACATCAAAATACTTTTCAACCACAACCAGCTTATCAACAACCAAATACGAACCAATATGATCCTTATCAGCAAAATCAAAGCAGCTCTAGTCCTTACCAACAAAGCCAGCCGGGTAATCATACATTCCAACAGCCTGTGCATTTACAACCGGATTCATCATATCAGCAGCCTGCATACGGGTATCCGTCCCAATCGACTTTCCCATCGACAACCGGCTCACGTCAATCGTATGGTGGAGACGATATTATGTGCCCACGCTGCCATTCAACACATGTCCGAACCGGAAAAAAAGGCTTCGGTCTTGGTAAAGCAGCCATCGGCGGGTTAATCCTTGGCCCTGTCGGTCTACTGGGTGGTTTTATTGGGCAGAATCAACTCAAGTTTACCTGTAATAGCTGTGGGAACAATTGGTCACCATCGCAAACTGATTATGCGGAATGGGCAAATACACAAAAGAGAAAAGCACAAGATTTGTTTAATCGCTATAAAAGCCAAGACGTCCTCGATGCCGTTGTTGCCGCATGTGCTTTAGTGGCAATGGCAGATGGTTACCTGGACGCATCAGAACGGCAAAAGATGCTTGAATTTGTCCATCAAAGTGATGAATTACGGGTATTTGATACGAATAAAGTCATTCAAAAATTTAATTTGTTCATTTCCAGAATGGAAAATGACCGGATGATGGGCCGCGCCGAAGCATTCCGTGCCCTCGGAAAAATAAGAAGCAAACCGGAAATAGCACGCTTAGTTGCTCGCTATTGTATTGCCATTGGCTATGCTGATGGAAACTTCGACCACCATGAACAGCAAATGGTGGCAGACATTTGCCGCGAGCTCGGCTTAAACCCTGCAGAATTTCTTTCATAATCCATTGCAAGAAAACCCCATTTCCGATTTTAGGAAATGGGGCTTTCTCTTTTTATTTTTGCCAAACTCGTTTATTCTCTACCCTTTTGGTAAAACCTTTTGCATCCAATCGTTCCAAAAATGGAATCATGTATTTTCTTGATAAATCAAGAACCTCCTTCGCAGCGCCGACTTCAAATTCAGAGCCTGTCTGGCTGCGCAGCTTTTCAACCGCTTCCTTGAATACATCCCCGTGATAGGCAAACTGCTCATCTAATGGAACGATTAACTCCTGCTCTTCAAGAAATCTCTTTAAATCGAATATAAGGCTTTCAGGAATCCCCGCGCTTGAAAAATAATCCTTTAAGTACCGAACCTTAAGCGCATCCTTTTTCAATTCAAAAAGCAAATTTTCAGTCCGTTTCTCCCAGCTTTTCGGTACATGGGGAACAAACGATGCAAGGGACACAAATTGTTCTTTCCGCTTAAATAGTCCATTTGTCATTCCATTCTCCACGACAAAATCAAGCAAGGATTTAGGAAACCTTTTTTGCATGGTGTGTATTAATTCTGCCTTATTGACCCCCGTCTTCATTGAATGGGTCAGATGGTAATCCTGTAATTGATCAAATATATCTTCTTCTATTGAATGAATTAACCCCTGCAGTGTGTACTCTTTACCATTATATAAAACAAATTCAGCATCAGTTAGATGCTCGTTTAATGTCTCTTCATCAAGTGCCGTCCGTTTGATTAATTCATTTACGGGAAGGCTTTTCGCTTCCACTAAAGCGGCAGTGATTCGTTCTATTGGTGTACCAACCTTTTTCTTCTCAAGCTCTTCAATAGTCTGATTACCGAAGCGGTACTTATTTCCCCGCGGATCAATCACCCAACCGCCGCCAATCGTTTCTTGCGGGCTTGGCCTGCGTAAAATAAATCTGTCTCCACGTTTCGTGAGTATTTCCTCCTCAAGACGCAGCTGACAAAGGATTTCTCCATTTTCTTCTTTTATTTCATTGCGGTCAAAGAAAACAATCCGCCCCATCACTTCTGCTGTTCCGATATGAAGCTTGATTGGCATCCGCTGCTTGACTATATGTTCGAGATCGGCCACCATCCTAATCGCCACGTCCACTGTCTTCGTCACAATAAAGTGTTCGGATGATACCAGAACATCTCCCCGCACTAAATCATCTACTGATACATTGGATAGATTGATCGCTGTCCGCTGTCCTGCGTACGCCTTCACAGCCGGTTTATGATGAACCTGAATCTGCCTTGCTCTTACTTCTATTCCGTTCGGCATAATTTTTAGGGCTTGCCCTTCCGCAACAGTCCCTTCATACACTGTACCGCGAACGACGGTCCCTTGACCTTTTACCGTAAATACCTGGTCGATTGGCAGTCGGAATGCCCCTTTTGCATCACGCATTTCCTGTTCTTTTAACGTTTTAATAATTAATTCTTTCATCTCGTCTATCCCTTTTTTCGATAGACTATCAACAAGAACAAATTGGCTATCTTCAAACACGGTATTGCTCAGCTCTTCTAAAATATCATCCTTGACCAGTTCAATAAACTCTTCATCGACCCTGTCAATTTTTGTAATCGCAACTAGTCCATTTTTTACACCTAAGAATTTTAAGATATCCAGATGTTCTCTTGTTTGTGGCATCACACCTTCATCAGCTGCAACGACTAGCACCACTAAATCAATTCCGGCGACTCCGGCAATCATTTGCCGGATAAACCGTTCATGTCCCGGGACATCTATGACGGATATTTGTATTTCATCGTCTTCATATAATGGTGCAAATCCCAGTTCAATGGAGATTTGCCGTTCCTTTTCCTCTTTTAGACGGTCGGTATCAACATTCGTTAGCGCTTTTGTTAAGGTTGTTTTTCCGTGATCAATATGTCCCGCCATTCCGATCGTAAAATATCGTTTTTCCAAGCTTGCCACCTTCTTAATCGTTCTACCATTCTACTGTAGCCTTTGGAACGCTTTTGTTCAAGCATACATTTCCATTCCCAATTCTATTTGCAAAAAATAATATTTTTTTAGGCAAAATCATTCACAAATTTTTCGAAATTTTATATAATAAAGTTATAAATTTGCCTTGATGCAACTTTTGTTCGCCGACGAACAAACCTTGCGTCTACGAAAAACATCAAAGAAAGGATGGTATCTGATGAGCCAACCTAATTCACTAGCAGTTGACAAGGCTCGTGCAGCGGAAAACCGAACTGTTTCCGCCGCAAGGGATGCCATAAATGGAAAAGTAAAAGGAATTCGGGCCTTACTGCCGTTTCTTGGCCCTGCCTTCATTGCATCCATTGCCTATGTCGATCCTGGAAATTTTGCTACAAACATTCAAAGTGGTGCCCGCTTTGGCTACAAAATGCTCTGGGTCATTGTTCTGGCAAACTTGATGGCCATGCTCCTGCAAAACATGTCTGGCAAACTTGGAATTGCCACCGGAAAAAGCCTTCCGGAACTTTGCCGCGATCATATGCCGAAATGGCTGACGATTGTCATGTGGGTGGTTTCTGAACTTGCTGCCATGGCGACTGACCTTGCGGAATTTTTAGGGGCAACATTAGCACTAAACCTTCTCGTGGGCATTCCAATGCTTCTTGCCACTATCATTACAGGTGTTGTAACCTATTTAATATTGATGCTAGAAAAATTCGGCTTCCGGCCGCTGGAAAAATTCATCGCTGCTTTTGCCATGCTAATCGGGTTATGTTACCTGGTGGAAACGATTATTTCTAAGCCCGATTTTTCACAAATTGCCTATCACAGTGTCGTTCCGTGGCTTGGTAACAGTGAAAGTATCATGCTTGCAGTCGGAGTAATCGGTGCCACCGTCATGCCGCATGCGATTTTTTTGCACTCAAGTTTAACCCAGAACCGGATCGTACCAAGAAATGATTTCGAAAAAATAAAAATCCAAAAATTTAGTACAAAAGAAATTATGATTGCGATGTCACTAGCGGGATTTGTTAATCTTGCAATGATGTATATGGCAGCATCCGTTTTCAACACATCCGGGCAAAGCCATATCGCCGATCTTACAACGGCCTACCATACCCTAACACCACTGCTCGGTTCTGCAGCAGCCAGTGTATTCTTGATATCACTACTTGCCTCAGGTGTATCAAGTTCTGTTGTCGGAACAATGGCCGGGCAAGTAATTATGCAGGGATTTGTAGGGTTTACCATTCCATTATGGATCCGCCGTTTAGTCACGATGCTTCCAACCGTGATTATCGTAGCCATCGGTGTCGATCCGACACAAACTTTAATTATCAGCCAGGTAGTACTTAGTATTGTTTTACCATTTCCAATCATTGCGTTAATTTACTTCACGCAAAAGCGAGAAATCATGGGTGTATTAACCAACAAACGAATCACAACTGTTCTTTCCTCAATGTTCGCCATGATTATTCTTAGCTTAAATGTTTGGATGGTTGTACAAATGCTGATGGGATAATAAACAGACTACAATAAATACGTAGATTAAATAGTAAGTAATTTAAACGACCGTAATTGTGAAATAATTACGGTCGTCTTTTTTCAAAATTACTTATGTATAATCCCGGCACAACCTCAATGTCGCCAACCCATTCAAAGTCATTTTTTAAATATAATCCCCTTGCAGGGTTATTTTCTTTGCCAGTTGATACTTTTAATACAGCCATGTCCTTATTAACTTCCTCTACTTCCTTTAATAACAATTGCGCAATCCCTTTACGAAAATGGGTTGGATGGACAACCATACGGCAAATCGTCAGCTCTTTCCATCGATGGAATACGACAGGGCACCCGCAAGTTCATCGTCTAGAAAATATCCCAAAAATAACTCACCACAATCTTTCATTTCCCCCACCGTCTCTTTTAAAGGCGGAATTTCATAAAAATTGATTAACTTTGCCTCGACCAAATAAGAGGCCCTTTGCAATTCATACAATTCCGTAACAATTTCACTCTTATGTAAATCAATCTTTTTTATCATGTTGAAAACTCCTTATTTAAAAAACATCCTATATAACTTTTCACCATCAACCGTGATATTTCCTCCTTTCAAAAATGAAAAATCCCCCACCAAATGTGAGAGATTTGCTCCTTTTTAAGCAACTTTTATTGCTTTTCCAAATGGCACCCGCGGTAAAATGCCACCTGGGACAAGCCAAAAAAGTTCAAAATCGACTTGATCCATTTCTTCAGAAAAAAAGCCGGTTACATCGGTAATGTAAAACAGTGTATCTATGTTTTCTTCTTTTGCCCACTCCAGCACTAATGTATAGGAAGATTTCCCGTGTGTTTGGTATTTTATCGTATCACTTTTCACTGGGGAAATGCTTCTAATTTTAAAATCTGCTTGAACCAAAATAGTGTCAGGCTTCAATTGTTCAAACAGTTTAACTATGTTATTGATCAAAAGGCTTGGTGCTTCATTCGTGGAAGTATCAACTGCCAAGGCAACCTTTTTATCTTGTCGCTGCTGAATCATGGAAAGCATTGTTTTATGCCATCTCAACCCCATCAACCCCTTTGTTTTGAATGAGTGAACCATCTTATTTTAGGTTATAACAGAAGGGTTTATGATTGGGTAAATGTAGAAAAATAAATCCCTAAAGAAGGGGAAAAACTTAAATTACACCTATTACATCTGGCCCATTTTCTTCGAGCTGGCCGGTATGCAAATTATATAAATCCAACCCCCATCCTTGAATCAAAGAGGTATCCAATGTGCTCCATTTTTCCAAGGTCTGAAGCTCCTCTATTCCAAAAGCTAATTTAGCCATCCTGCTCATTATGACAAACGATGAATATGGATGAGGAAAGTTCGGGTCATTTTTCGCTTCATATGAAAATTTTTTTAGCAATCTGAATGGTCTCGGTTCATAAATGAGTTCAACCAGCTTCGCCCGATATTCTAAATCTTTTGGGAGCAAATGAGGAAAGCGCGTATAATCACTTAGATGCTGTGCTTCGTGTTTTAAATAACTCACTTGAAACTCACTGCTATCCAGTTTTATTCTCTTTCTCTTCGGTCCATCATCCACGTAATAAAGTCCGTCAGCTTTAGCCCAACCTCCGGCATATTTTTCGCCAAACGTAGCAAAATGGAGCCAGCTTAACATAATAAAATCACTGAGGAAGTAGACCGTAACATCCTGTGTTTCGTGTGGCAGCTCAACCCTGAAGTCCATTTTCTTTGTTGTCTTCCAAATATAGGGCCCTCTAAATGGAGCCGTGACACCCCCTAAAAATCGGAAGCCCTTTTCCTCAAAAATCACTTCTAATTTGTCTTCGATTTGATCAATGCTGGCAGTTAAATCATTCATGTGAAGGATTTGGCTTAAAGTCTGAACCAGCTGAGTTTCCGCATCTTCTACATTTTTCTCTGTTAGCACGGAAGTAAAATACTGATAATATGCTAATAAAACTTTTCTAATCCAAAGGTCATCCGTCTTAAAGCGATAGGTCGGCTGTCCTCCAAAAAAACGATTAAAATACCTGGACTTTAATTCCTGATATTTATCACTTTTATTTGGAATTGAGCGGAGGTACTCAAAAGCAGCTGTTACATCCCCCTGTAAACAATAGGCATAGAATTTAGACTCGTCCATTCCGTTCCCCTCTCGAATATTTCTATAATGTTTTATTAGATTCTTCTAACAAAAATCCTTTTTTTCGAAAAAAAAAGGAAACTGACGCATCTTGTCTAATAAATAATGAAGAGGATAGGAGGTTGCACAATGATAAAACTTGTGAAAGTAATGAAAGAAGAAGAGCATATTTTGCATAATTTAATGCAATATTATATTTATGATTTTAGCCAATATTTATCTGCTATTACTTTAGAACACGATGGTTCGTATAAGCCGTTTGATTTGACGCCATTTTGGGTGAACCCGAACCTGCACCCCTTTTTTATAAAAAAGGAGGACGAACTGATTGGCTTCGCACTCGTTGAAAGTGCATCAGAAACAGAGCCAAACGCCATTCAAGAATTTTTTATCATTCGAAAATATGCAGGTAAAGGGTATGGAAAAATCGCTGCTACTCAAATCTTCAGCTTATTTCCTGGTAAGTGGTTCGTCACCCAAGTGGAAAGGAACTACCCGGCACAGGCTTTTTGGAGGAGCACCATTTCAGCATATACGGGCGGTAACTATCGTGAGAGATATGATCAAAAGAGAAGGTCTATACAAGAGTTTGATACAAACTCCCTTAGTTAAATCTCTTTGGCTCCTCTGTTTGGATAACACACAAAAAATATTCATACTAATCATTAATCGCCGTTGGTTCATTCGGTCTACTAAACTATCAGACCCAAATTTATCTTATTGCGATAGATGAGAAACCTGATTAAAGGTCCTAACTTTCCAACCATTTTCATGATAATGGATATCACTGATACAAGCATTTTGTATTCTTGTTTTCCCATATCCCAATTCACCATTCGAGATCTCAGCCAAAATTGAATTAATAACAGCTCCATGTACAACGAGGATCACTTTTTGATTTGGATAGTTATGATTTATTTTTTCTAATCCGTTCATCACCCGTTTCGTCAGTGATTCCTCATCTTCTTGATTAGGATACATATGGTCTGGATATTTTGCCCTCCTTTCTTCGAGGGTCATCCCTTCTGCATCCCCGAAAAATTTCTCTTTAAAGTCCCCCATCTCTACCAAAGGGATATGCAAATTTTCATTAATGATTTCTGCAGTAACTTTCGCCCTTTTAAGTGGACTTGTGATGATTACATCCCATGACGACTGTTTCAGGAATTGCCCACACTCCTTAGCTTGTTGAATGCCTTTCGCATTTAATGGAATATCGGTACTTCCTTGAATTCTGCCAGCAGCATTCCAATCCGTTTCACCATGACGAACTAAGAAAATAGTTGTAATGTTGACCTTCCCCTTTCCGTTTCTATAAAATAGAAAAGCGATACTTTAGTCGATCTCAGTATCGCAGTTAATTATGTTTCTATGTTAGTTGATTTTGGTAATGTTTTGCAACTAATTTCCAATCTTCCACAAATGTTGACCAAAGATTTGGCCGGCGCCGAACGGCTAATGGATGATAACCAACGGCTGTTGGATATCCTTTCACGTGATGAATAGCACCACGAAGTGACTTTACCTCTGCTTCAGAATCTTGAAAAAAAGACTGGACCGCAACATTCCCTAGGCACAAAATTAACTTTGGATCTTTTTCTTTAAGCTGATGATCAAGGTGAATCATGCACGTTTGCCGAACCCGTTCTTTATCATATGCACGCACAGGCTTTCTTTTCAAAATAAAAGTCACGTACAAATCTTGCATGGTTAAACCAACCTCGTCAGCAGCCTGCTGCAGTGTTTGTCTTGTCCCACAGACAAAAGAATTCCCTTCGCGTTCTTCGCGGGCTCCCGGATTATCTAAAATAATCATGATGGGGGCGCTTGGATTCCCTTCCCCCCAAACCATTCGTGAACCATGCTGGTCCAGACCACATTTACAGCAATTTATTTGATCTTCCGGTGTTGGTTCTTCCGGCCAAAGAACTGGACAAAATTCCGGCATGCAAGTTACCTCCAGATTGCTTATTGTAGCTCAATTAACCTTTGCTGTTATATTCTTTCTTTTCCTTCATGTAATCTTGTTCACATTTTAACAACTTATATTTAATAGCATCCCCTTTTTTCTTTTTCTTTTCTATGACTTCCCACTTAAGATCATTAAGTTTTAAATGGACAGCAACATTCGTGTTGTCCGGTTGTTTATAAAGTAAATAGGCCACACCGGGTTTTACAAACAATGTCGGTTTACCTCGGGATGCGACGATAAATTGTTGATGGAGCGATTGATAATATTCATCGATTTCTTTTCCGCCATAAATCATATTAGCAGCATCTAATCCTCGATCCGTAACCTCTATATAGCTTTGATCATAAATGTCCAGATCATGGCTGGCACTAATATCCTTCATGATTGCCTTATTATATTGCATATCTCGATTTTTCATATTTTCTAAACAATCGGGAGATAATCTTGGCAGTTCATCTGCCTGGCTTTTCAGGGAATTAAAGCACAATAAGAGAACTATTCCCGAAAAAATAATGGTGGTTTTTTTCATCTCAAACACCCCTAATAATGTATGAACATATTATTCTGCATTTAAGGATGATTCATACAGAGCTATACATTTTGACGAAAATTTCAACCAATCCGCTTTTTTAAACGGTTATAGTACATCCATGTCCTGACCGAAAAGCTGCCAAAAGTCAATATGGCTAAAACCATCACAATAATTGTAAAAATGTGTTGTGAGTCTAGTTTATAATCATCAATTAATTCGATACCCAATCCCAAATTAACCATATAGACCAAAATTAGTGGCAGGAAGAGGCAAGTGTAGACGATTGCGACTTTTCTTGCTTGTTTTAATTGATTCGTTTTATCGCTATAAATGACCGGCTTCATTTCACCTTTGAGATATTCCCTGCTCCAGATGGTCCATTTTTGTAATGATCCAAGTGACACAAACATCTTCTTCCAGCCGGCATCTTGATGGATGTCAAAATAGCTTTCATCGGAAATGTTTTGATAATCAGCACAATAACTGATTTTCCGCGAATGTCCCTTCAGGAAAAAAAATATTGTTCCTGTTTTACTCACACGATAGAGGTTAAATCCCTCATCCTCCATTTTCTCGAGCCACTGTTCCAGCTTATCCGGGGCATACATCCAACCTAGCTTTCGCTTTCTAATCAGCCTGCCCGATTGCTTGTATTCCTTTTCCTCCGATTTGCTCAAATAAGTTTTTCCTAGAGTATTTTGTGTAGTTGCTTTTTCATTCAATAGATTTTTATTTGTTTGATGAATTTTTATTACCGTATAAACTGCGAGTACGAATGCAATTACTAAGACCGCAAAATATAAATAGGTGAAAATCCAGTATGGACTCTCAACAACCTCCACCTGAGAATCTGGTGATAGTAAACTGAGCCCGAAACTACTAAGAAAAAATATGAGTATCATCGAAAACCAAAACAGAATAATCCCAAAAATATTGGAAATAATGCGATTGTGTTTGATGATTCCATCACGGACAGTCGAGGTTTTAATCTGCGCCATCGGCCTTTCATTCGATGTGACAAACCAGCTGCCTGCACGCAAAACCTTGGTCCACCCTTCATTCATTAACACACTTGCTAGTGATTCCCCTTGCATTTTATCGAAGCCAATTCGGTATGTTAACGTTTTTGGCTCCCCTTTCCGAAAATAAAAACAACGAGCAATCCGATTGATTTTCTCTAAAAAAAAGCCATTTTCCGCCATATGCGAGAGCCACTTTTCAGTTTTTTGGACATCATAGCTCCAGAAGGGCCTTATTACTTTTTTGATCATAAAAACTCCCCCTCGTATTTCAATGCATTCTGATGCAGCTCCTTCAGCCGCTTGATCTCAGCAGTAATCAGTGTTTTTCCGATTTCCGTTACCTCGTACACTGTTTTTCTTTCTTCGTCAGCAAATACCGTAATGATTCCATCCTTTTGCATTTTCGTCAGTGTTCCGTAAACAGTTCCGGAGCCTAATATAATTCGCGAGTTCGTTATGTCTTCAACATGTTTAACAATTCCATATCCATGCCGAGGTACCGAAAGCGAAAGCAAAATGTAAAAAGCCGTTTCTGTCATAGGTACATATTTTTTCAAGACCTTCTCAGTGTCCAAAACCTCACCTCATCGTTTAAAACTACGTCGTAAGTAAATATGTCTTGCTATGACTATATCACGATGTGACATATAAATCAATCACACTTTTTCCAAAAAATTCTTTTAAAGAACAAGGAAATCGTATATTGAGCAAGAACCGTGCTATAATAAGTGATATTTATTTTTCCGAATTTTCAAAACATAAAGGAGGAAGTTGCTTGAACTATGATGTCATTGTTGTGGGTGCCGGCCTCGCAGGTTTAGTGGCTGCCGCTGAACTTGCAGATACCGGAAAGAACGTTCTCCTTTTAGACCAAGAACCAGAAGCATCGCTTGGTGGACAGGCTTGGTGGTCATTTGGCGGATTATTTCTCGTCGATTCACCGGAACAGCGAAGGATAGGTATTAAGGATTCCCGGGAACTTGCCTGGCAGGATTGGTTAGGTGCGGCTGGCTGGGACCGTGAGAACGACGAAGATTATTGGGGGAAAAAGTGGGCAGAGGCCTACGTTGATTTCGCTTCTGGTGAAAAACGCAAATGGCTATATGACATGGGGGTTCGATTTTTCCCAGTGGTTGGCTGGGCAGAGCGCGGCGGCTATCTGGCTGAAGGGCACGGCAACTCTGTTCCAAGATTTCACATTGTCTGGGGAACAGGTCCAGGTCTTGTAAGCCATTCGAAGACAGGGTTCGAAAAGCGATAGCAAATGGCCTGATTGATTATCGCCCCCGCCATCGGGTAAATGAGTTGCGTAAGGAAAATGGCGCGATTGTCGGTGTCCGCGGAGATGTTCTTGTACCAAGTTCCGCTGCACGCGGCGAAGCAAGTTCTCGTGAAGTTGTCAGCGACTTTGAATTCCAAGCACAAGCTGTGATAGTGACAAGTGGCGGAATCGGCGGCAACCACGAACTCATACGGAGAAATTGGCCTACAAGACTTGGGGCGGCTCCGAAAAATATGATTTCCGGTGTGCCTGAACATGTGGATGGGCGAATGCTGGCGATTACGGAGAGGGCTGGCGGCCGTATCGTCAATCGGGACCGGATGTGGCATTATACCGAAGGCATTAATAACTGGAATCCAGTTTGGCCCATGCATGGTATCCGCATCCTTCCCGGCCCGTCTTCCTTATGGCTCGATGCAACAGGAAAGCGCTTCTCCGCTCCGAACTTCCCTGGTTTCGATACACTCGGAACACTGGAAGCCATCATGAAGACTGGCTATGATTATTCGTGGTTTATTTTAACGCAAAAAATAATTGAAAAAGAGTTTGCTTTATCAGGTTCCGAGCAGAATCCCGACTTAACCGGAAAGAGTATTAAAAAAGTATTAGCTCGCGTTCTGCCAGGTCCAACAGCACCCGTCAAGGCATTTATGGAAAAGGGTGAAGATTTCGTTATCGCCAATACTCTGCCGGAACTCGTTGCAGGAATGAACAAGCTGACTGGAGAAAGTTTGTTAAACCTCTCCGATATTGAACGACTGATTCTTGCAAGAGACAGAGAGATTGAAAATAAATTTACGAAAGATCTGCAAATAACCGCCATGCGCGGTGCACGGAACTATTTGGGTGACAAGCTGATAAGAGTAGCTCCGCCTCATAAAATTCTCGATCCAAAAATGGGTCCATTAATCGCAGTGCGTTTAAACATCGTCAGCCGCAAAACACTGGGCGGGCTGCAAACGGATTTATCTGGGAGAGTTCTTGATTCATCTGGAAACCCCGTTCCGGGTTTATATGCGGCCGGTGAGGTTTCCGGGTTTGGCGGCGGCGGCATTCACGGGTATCGTTCACTGGAAGGAACCTTCGTCGGCGGCTGCTTGTTTACTGGACGGCAGGCAGGACGCGCGCTAGCTAAAGAATTAAAATAATACAGGAGATAAAAAATACAAAAAGGCAGTGAAATTACATCTCGATGAATTTCGCTGCCTCTTTGATTAAGGAGTTAATTCGTAAACATAAATTCCGTTCTACTGCCGGTCTGGTCAGAAATAACTTCGAGTCTGACATCAATTCTCTCTTTTAATTCCGGGACATGCGAAATAATACCGACCAAACGGCCGCTGCTTTGGATGTCCATCAATGCTTCAATGGCTTGGTCAAGCGACTCAGGGTCTAGCGTACCAAATCCTTCATCGATAAACATCGTTTCCAACGAAACACCGCCAGCATAGTTTTGCACCACATCTGCCAGCCCCAACGCTAAAGATAAGGACGCTTTGAAGCTTTCCCCGCCAGATAAGGTTTTTACATGGCGTTCCTGTCCTGTGTATTGGTCAAAGACAAGCAATTCTAATCCGCTCTGGGCGTTTCCTTTTGAGCGATCCGTTTTTCTAAGCAATTGAAAGCGTCCTGAAGTCATTTTTCGCAGACGGACATTTGCCTCTCGTAAAATATCATCTAAGAAGGCCGCGAGCACATATCGCTCAAACGTGATTCGGAAATTATTTTGACCTTTGGTTATTTCATAAAGATGGCCAATAAGCTTATACCGTTCCTCAAGCACTTTCATACTTTCATTTAATTGCTGAACACGGCTATAAATTTCTTCGTTATCACGTTTTTTAACAAAAAGATCATTTCGTTTTTGATTAAGGGCTTCAATCTCGCTGCCCATTTTTGCAAGCTCCTGTTTTAGCCCATCGACATCAGGTGTTTTTACGTCTATTAACAATTCAGTTAATTCTTTCAAACGGTCTGAAACCGAGCGCAATTCTTCACGATAACTGCGGATTTCAGATTCAAGACTGCGAATTTCTCCATCTGTTCGTTTTGCAGCTGCATAGGCTCCATATTTTTCAAAGCCCTGTTCCGATAATTTTTGAATAAAGATTTCTCGTTCTAAATCCAGTTCTTGATTTTTTTCGAATAAGTGCTTCTCGGCATCCCGCAATCTGGCTGATTCATTAGACAGTTTTTCTTTCACAGCCTGGAAGTTCCTCTGTGCTGCTTCCAACTGTTTCAGCAACTGATCATACTGATTTTTCGCAGCAAAAATAGCTTTCTCGTATTCTGTTTCTGAACGCAAATTCTCGGGAATCACGTTCATCATTCTTGTTAAATTTGTTTTCTGCTCTGTGTATTGCACCGTCAAGTCTGTCACTTCAGTGGAAAATTGACGAATCGCGTTTTGTAATGAAACCTTTTCAGCATCCCTTTTCTCTATTTCTAGTTTTACTTGACCAAGGAGCTTGATTTTCTGATCCAGGTCAGCTTGAATTCGCAATAGCCCGTTTTTGGCAGCAACGGTCTCAGTTTTAACATCTTGTAAGTCATTTTCAGTAAAATCAGCCCGAACAGCGCGAATTTCCCGCTCTATTTCAGCAAGAGCTTCCCCTTGCATCTTTTCTGCTGATTGGCATTGGTATAGCTTTGCTTCATCCGCGGATTTTTCCTTCTCCCATTTGGCAGCCTGCTCTTTTGCCGCCTTCATATCCTGTTCACTTGGTATGCTTTCATCCAGCTGTAATGCCGGTGTTGGATGGTGCTCGGAACCGCAAACCGGGCATGCTTCCCCCGATTTCAGTTTGGATGCTAAAAGTGAGGCCTGCCCATGAAGCCATTTATTCTCCAAGTCCTCTACAAGTGCTTTTGCATCCATAAATCTAGCTGCTGTATTATCAAACCGGGCAGAAACTAGTTTAAGATTTTCCTGCGCCGTTTGATGGCGGATAAGTAAAGTCTCATATTTTTCAAAACGTTCAAGTTCCGCTTGCAGTCTTTCAACATGTCTTTCATTTTCTAAATAGGTTAACTGCCCTTTTTCAATCTCGGCCTTTTGCAGCTGCAGGGATTTCAGCATTTCATCATTTTGCCCCGCTTTTCCTTCAGCCTTTTGCAGTCTCTCCTTAGCCGTTTTCAAAAGTGCGCCCTTCACTGCCGTTTCCTTTACCAGAGAAGTATACGAATAAACATCATCTTTGATTTTAGCCAGATCATTCACTTCAGCAAGAGCAGCTTGTCTTTTGTCTTCGCGTTCCAGCTCTTTTTGCAGCTGCAGTTCCTGCTGTTTGGCGAGGTCCTCCAGTTCGGCTATTTTCATCTTTATTGTTTGAACATCTGCTGTCAGCTTATCAGCATCCCGCTTTAAGCGATGGCAAAGCTCTTCCTGTTTCGCCAACAACACAGCCTTCTGTGCCATTTGCACTTGCTGCACTTTTTCAACAAAAACATCCTTTTGAGTTTCAAGCCGCTCTTTTTGACTCTTCAAATCTTCTTTCATTTGCAGTTGTTTTACAATTGCTTCCGCTTCAAACAGCTGCCCCTTTAACCGGTCCTGCTCATGAAGCTTGTCCTTATAATTGCTATTCAATTGTTCGAGCATTTCACCCATCACAATAATTTCGGCTTGTAAAAGCGGCATGATGATGGTGTCATTTTCACTGCCCGCATTCAGGTATTCCTGAAGTTCCTGATTCGTTTCAGCTTGAATACGTCGAATCGCTTCATTACGCGACTGTACTTGGTCTTCAACAGACTTTTTTAGCTCTGTCGCTTCATCCTTCAACTTATCCTCGACCATTTTATACAGCTGGGTATGGAACAGGCGCTGTAAAATCAATTCTTTATCCTTACTGTCAGATGTTAACAATTTGCGGAATTCACCCTGAGGAATCATTAAGATTTGACGGAATTGATTCGCATCAATCAACATGATTTCCTTTATTTTTTCCTCTACATCACTTATTTTTGAAGCGAGCAGTTTTTTCTTTCCGTCTTCATCCCATATATATAACTCAGCTTTCGCACCAAGCTGAGTATAGCCATCGCCTTTTTCTTTCTTCTTCAGTTGCTGGGGCAATCTGGTGATGGAATAAACCTTATTTCGCAGCGAAAAATCAAGCGAGACCTCTGTTAACAAGTCATCGGAGGCAAATTGACTGCGAAGTTCGGGACCATTTCGATCTTCCCCGCTCGCCTTTCCATATATCGCATAACTAATTGCATCGAAGATTGTCGTCTTACCTGAGCCAGTTTTCCCCGAAATCACAAACATTGTTCGATTGCCGAGCTGGGTAAAATCAACCTCCTCTGTACCGGCATAAGGACCGAACGCCTGCATCGTCAGTTTTAACGGTTTCATCGTGCGTTCCCCTCCCGCAGCACTTTGTCTATTATTTCTGCCATGACCTCTTTTTTATCTAATGTAAAATCAGAAGTGGTCATTTCCCCGTAAAATTGTTCAAACAGTTCAATCTCTGACTTTTTCTCACTCCGAAGGGCATGAAAAGACTGTTTTTTCTTCAAATCGGTCAAATCCATTTTTCGTTCTAGGTGGAGGACATGGGGGTAAACCTGGCGTAATTTATTGATTGGATCGATTAACGCTCCTTCGTCCAGCAAGGTAATTTTTAAATAATCATGCAGCCGTTCTTTTTCATAAAATTGGGGGTCAAGCAGCTGATCCAAATAGCCTTCAAGCTCACGCATGTCATGCTTTGGTGTCAACGAGCGATAGCGGTGAGTAAAGTTCCCTTTCTCATCCATTTCAATAATGGAGATGGACTTTCTATGTTTCGCTTCCGAAAAAGAATACTTTAAGAGTGAGCCTGAATATTTTACCTTTTCGTGGTTAATGGCATCGGGACTGTGCAAATGGCCAAGTGCGGTATAGGAAAATGGTGCGAACAATTCGGCCCCTACACACCCAGAACCGCCAACCGATAATACTCGTTCAGAATCAGAGGTTTGACCTCCTAATACAAAGGCATGGCCAACCAAAACGTTTGGTTCATTTACATTCATAGAATCTTCCATTTTGCCGATCAGGGCCTTCATTGCGTCTTGATGGGAATGGATGGAGTCATCCTCTAGAAGTTGACGGACGACGCCAGGCTCAGCGTAAGGAACCAGGTAAAAATTTACGCCGCCAATTTTAACAGGCTTGAAGCTGTTTGTGAGTTTTCCTGAAAGATAGAACTGGCTGTGCTTGTACCACGAGCTGCCAAACGAAAGCCTCTCCGCACTGTCATGATTTCCGGCGATTGCCACAATTGGTGTCTCCAACTCCACATTGATTTTAAAAAGGATTTCATCAAGCAGTTCAACGGCATCTGTCGGCGGCACAGAACGGTCATAAAGGTCACCGGCAATAATCACTGCGTCCGGCTTCTCTTCAGCGACAATGGCAGTGAATTGCTCAAGAACTTCACGTTGATTCTCTGTCATATAGACACCATGAACTAGCTTCCCTAAATGCCAGTCAGCTGTATGGATAAATTTCATCTGCATCACCTCTATTTTTATTTCTTCACTTTTCAATACTACTAGTATACCAAAATAGGATTAATCATGAGCCGGGAAATCATAACAAAAACAGCATGTTTAGAAAGAAAAGCGTAAGCGCCCTGGTCAGCGGCGTATGGCCTGGAGCACTCCAACTGAGATAAAGGAAACACGGTGAGCATAGCGAACCGATGTTGACTTATCGTAGGGCGGTGTGCGAAGGACACTAGCCGCTAGGGCGCTGGAGCTAGACATTTTTCAAAGTCGAAACTAATAAATTCATATATTAGAAGTAAAAAACAGCCCGGCACATTGGCCGGGCTGTTATAATTAGAGTTTGTCAGAATTACTTCTTAGTTACGTTAGCAGCTTGAGGTCCACGAGCTCCTTCAACTACTTCGAAAGATACTTCTTGACCTTCTTCTAAAGTTTTGAAACCTTCAGTTTGGATTGCAGAATAATGAACGAATACGTCGTTTCCGTCTTCAGCTTCGATGAATCCGAAACCTTTTTCTGAATTAAACCATTTTACTTTACCGTTTTTCATGTAAAAAAATCCTCCTATTGGCTTAAAATCTAAGCCGTGTGTAAAATTCACCAAATTACAACGTGATAGCTTTACCTTCATTTTCTTATCCAAACATTGGTTAAAACAAAATTTTGAACAAGCTTGAAATATAAATATAATCTCGTGCAACGGCTGTCTAAAATTTAACATTTTTAAGCCTGAAAGTCAAGTAACACAAGGGTGACAGAGACCTACATAATTCTACATTTTCGCCATAAAACCATTGCAAATTCATCATTATTTAAGCATCTAAATGCAAACGTTATCAGTCACTTGTCGCATTTTGTTGAAAAATATAGGTCAAAATCCTGGATAATGGAAATGAAGTCTCTTTTCCCCATTACTTTTCTATATTTCCACTCTGTGTATTTGGGCTCACTACACTATTTCGATCAATTTTTCCAAAACGGCATTTTATATTCTTTTTGATGTCCTTCACCAGTAATTCCAAACCGATATAGGTTAAGGAAGGGAAGTCGGCAAATAGCTTTTTAACCTCCCATTTCAGTTCATTCTTACCGCAGATACTATGTCGATTGATTTTGTCTACCTCTTCTTTAATTTTTACCATTTCTACCTTCCGTACATCATCCGGTAAAAGTGCCAATTCGTCTAATCGTTTAAGAAATTCGACTGATTTTTCGATCTTCACCGCTACTTCATCATGAACGTCCTTTGGTACAATCTTATTCTTATATTTAAATTCGTTTAGTTTCAAGGCCGAATCATAAGTGGCTCTAACGATCTCCTCCCTTGTCATTTTGTTCGTTTCGTAACTCAGCATATTTTTCCAAGATGGCTGCTTCATTGCCTCGCGGAAATCTTCCAGCCGATGGCAGAATTTTTTATAGCCGTATTTTTCCGGATTTTCGAAGGCTGGGCTTCCTGGGTCAAGAAATGGCGAGAGCGGGGCAACAAAGTATGAAATTCGTAAATCTCCGCCACATTCTTTGTGAATAATTTCACAAAGGTCAACATTCCGTATGGCACTGTCATAGTCTTGATTAGGGATACCCGTCATAAAGAATAAATCGATTTTGGCACAGCCATGTTTTAGCGCAAATTGCAGCATTTCAATTACTTTGGCATTTGTGCATGGCAGTTTGCCATTATATTTCCGGATATCTTCATCTGCAGATTCCAGCGTCAGCTCAATACTATATTTGGGCATTGCTTTGTTTAACCGCTTGAAAAATTCTTCGTCTGCATAATTGAATAATTCAAAAACAATTTCGTTCTTCAAATCGATTTTTTCCAAGCCAGTTAGGAATTCATCTACGTACTCTTTGCCACCCTGTCTGATATCATTTAAAAGGAAAATGGGTGCCCTGGTAAATCGTTGAATGAGCACGATATCCTCCAGCATTTTCTTCGGGGAGCGCATCACCAGTTTTTTTCGATTACAGTTAAGTTCATATGCATCTTTGGAACCGCCGCAAATTAAACAATTGTACGTGCAGCCCTTTGATGTCAGGATGGCTGTATTCGGGTACTGCAGCCACCCTTTGTATGGCAGCGGGTCTAACAGATTAAAATACTTAAATACCGATCGGATGATGTAACGGTATCCGGGTAAATTAAAGTCATCCAGACTATCAGGGACATACGTCATTTCATTATAATGATAGTTTTCTCCCGTTTTCCATGTTAGGTTTGGTATATCAAAAAAATGGTCTGTTTCGTTCTTTTCCAATTTATTTAACAGCATCAAGACCAGCTTTTCGGTGGTATCTCCTCTCATTACGAAATCGATACACGGATATTCAATGAGCTCCTTATGGAAATAGGTGCTGGATAATCCGCCAAACATAACCGGTGTATTGGGATGATACTTCTTTACAATCTTTGCAAGTTCCACACTGCCGTGTGCATGCGGGAGCCAGAGGAGGTCAATCCCAAACGCCTTGGTCTTCACTTTTTTGATTTTCTTCTCAACATCAAATTTGGGATTTAGCAGCATACGATTGGCAATATTGATAATCTTTACTTTTAGACCAAAACGCTCTAAATAATCCCCAATGCTTGTTAACCCAATCGGGTACATTTCAAATACAGGTGAAGATGGAACAACGTCGCTAATCGGCCCGGTAAATAGCATTTCTTCGCGGAAATCGTAAACGGTAGGAGGATGCAGCAATACTAAATCATACATATTCAATCACCTTCCTAAAATTTCTATATCTCGTACTCCTACCATAATAGTAGTCTATTTTTCTGCGAAAAAACGGCCTAATTATTACAAAAAAATGATAAATTCCATAATATAACAATTATCTCTTTTTCACCTTTCAAATAGAAAAAACCGAAGAATTTAATTCTTCGGCAACATTGGTTCTTCCTCATCCTCTTTAAATTTATCTAGGATAGTGATTGTGTCTACAAGATGATTGTTAAAAATTTGTTTTGCCACCGCTAGTAACTCGATAATCATCGGATCCTTTAATGTGTAAATGACTTTGTTTCCTTCTTTTGTACCAGTAACAATATTCTTCGCTCGAAGAATCGTTAGCTGCTGCGAAACAGCTGATCCCTCACTGCCCACAAGGGTTTGGATTTCGTTAACATTTTTATCCCCTTCTGCCAGCAGCTCTAAAATCCGTATCCTTAACGGATGCGCTAATGCTTTAAAAAAATCTGCTTTAAATCGCTGCATTTCTAAATTCAATTCAACAGCTCCTTTCCTATCCCTAGAAGGTAGCGGTAAGCTTTTTCCTGCTCCCTTCCACTCCTTCTTGAGCCGAGAGTTGTTTGCACTCCCTAAAGGCAAAATGTTTACAGCCCAGACACTTGTTCTGATTAATTTGAGAAAGCGCAAATTGAATGGCTTCTCCTGTATGTTCAAAGAAATGTTCCTTGCCGATTAGCTCATAGAGTCCTGTTTTTTTCAATACATTTTCAGGCTGCGGATTTAATCCCGATATCAATACTATACCATTTTTCGAAAAGTGATGAACAATCCGCGTTAAATTCGCTTCACCAGTGGTATCGATAAAAGGGACTCTGCCCATTCTTAGCAAAAGTATTTTTGGACGATAATTGATCGTATTCATGATTGTTTCTTCGAACGTCAGAGCTGCTCCAAAAAACAACGGCCCCTCCACGTTAAAAATGCTGATTTGCGGACAATCATGTGTATCTGAAACCATGCCTGTCTCAACCTTTTCATGCTTGGTCCGAGGGTTCGGCAATACCTTTTCAGTCACCATTACATCACTCATTCTCTTGGCAAAGAGAATAGCGGACATGATCAGTCCGACTTGGACCGCCATGGTCAAATTGACAAAAACAGTTAATAAAAACGTAACAACAAGTACTAATGAGTCTGTTGATTTTGTTTTTAAAATATGGGCAAATACTTTTCTCTCACTCATGTTCCATGCCACTACCATTAGGATTGGGGCCATACTCGCCAATGGAATATAAGAGGCATAGGGTGCAAAAAACACTAGGACGAGCAATACTACTACTCCATGAATCACACCAGAGAAGGGTGATACGGCTCCATTTTTTATATTTGTTGCCGTCCGGGCAATTGCACCTGTCGCTGGAATTCCGCCAAAAAGAGGCGTAATCATGTTGGCAATCCCCTGACCGACTAATTCTTTGTTGCTGTTATGCTTACTGTTGGTCATCCCATCTGCCACGACTGCTGAAAGCAGGGACTCAATCCCGCCAAGCATGGCAATAACAAACGCCGGTTTAATAAGTTTTATGATTATTTCAATATTAATGTCCGGGATATGGAGTTTGGGTAACGAACTTGGAATTTCACCATAAGCCGTTCCAATTGTTGCGACCTGACCCGGAAAAAACAGTGTCGCAGTCAGGGTGGAAACAATTAAGCCAATAAGCGGTCCCGGGACTTTTGGGGCAATTTTTGGCGTCAGGATGATCGTTGCTAAACAAATCGCCCCTGTCACCACACTATAAATGCTGGTTGTGTTCATATGGACAACCAATTCTTGAATGTTTCTTATAAATTCCTCATGCTTCTTTATTCCCTGTAAACCTAGGAAGCTATCAATCTGCCCTGTGAAAATTGTTACCGCTATGCCGGTTGTGAATCCAATGGTTACTGGTCTAGGAATATACTTGATTAAGGATCCCAGTTTAAATATTCCCATTAACAGCAGGATAATTCCCGCCATAAATCCGGCAATGAGTAAATTTTCATAGCCGTAAGTCATGACAATCCCAAACAAAATCGGGATGAAAGCCCCGGTTGGGCCGCCTATTTGATACTTTGAGCCGCCAAAAAAGGAGATGAGAATCCCTGCAACAACGGTCGTGTAGATTCCATACTCAGGCTTCACCCCTGAAGCAATGGCGAATGCCATGCCAAGTGGAATCGCGATGACCCCAACAATCACGCCTGCAAGGAGATCTTTTGGCAGGCTACTTAAGGAATAATGATGGAACCTTTTGTCAGTAAACATAATCACCCTTCTTATCTTCTTAATTGTGTATATCTGATTATTTGAATATACAATAATAGAGAACCATTAGCAAGCGTTTTGTTTTAAATATTTCACTTGTTTCTTTGAGCACGATAGTGTTATAATAGCTAAGCGATGAGCTGAGTTGTGTAAGCCGAGGAACATTCCTTTAAGGAGCACACTATGTGGAGTGTGGTTCTTCGCCTCAATACGCAAAAGACGTCTGTGAAAACAGACGTCTTTTTTTTATAGTTATGAATTTATAATTTTCGACTTTGAGAATTGTCCAGCTCCAGCACCCTAGCGGCTAGTGTCCTTCACACTCCGCCCTACGATAAGTCAACATCGAATCGCCTCCGGCTCTTCGTGTTTCCTTTATCTCAGTTGGAGTGCTCCAGGCCATACGCCGCTGACCAGGGCGCTTACGCTTTTCTTAAAATTAGCACTTTTTTCCTGAGTTTTTTATAATGAAGACAGGCTGTTACATAATAAATGGAGGGGTTGGAATGAATAACCACGAAATTGATTTCAAAATTTATGGCGATGATATGCAGTTTGTAGAAGTGGAGCTTGATCCGCAAGAGACGGTCGTAGCCGAGGCCGGCAGCTTTATGATGATGGATGATGATATACAAATGGAGACCATCTTCGGTGATGGGTCGGGCAGCGGCGGAAGCGGATTGATGGGTAAATTATTCAGTGCCGGTAAGCGGGTTATTACAGGTGAAAGCTTATTCATGACTACGTTTACGAATACTGGAATGGGTAAGAAGCACGTATCGTTTGCCTCACCATATCCAGGGAAGATCATTCCGATGGATTTAAGTATGCTGGGCGGAAAAATCATTTGCCAAAAGGATGCCTTCCTTGCTGCTGCAAAAGGCGTGCAGGTGGGCATAGAGTTCCAACGAAAAATCGGAGTTGGCTTCTTTGGCGGTGAAGGCTTTATCATGCAAAAGCTTGAAGGGGACGGAATGTGTTTTGTCCATGCCGGCGGAACGATAACGAAAAAGGAACTGCTCCCTGGCCAAACCTTACGGGTTGATACGGGATGTTTGGTGGCGATGACGAGCAATGTTCAATATGATATTGAATTTGTAAAAGGCGTTAAAACGGCTTTGTTCGGCGGCGAAGGTCTGTTCTTTGCGACATTGCGCGGCCCTGGTTCAGTGTGGATCCAATCACTTCCATTTAGCCGTCTAGCCAGCCGGGTATTTGCAGCAGCCCCTTCCCGCGGCGGCAGCAAAGATGAAGGCAGTGTCGCACGGGGTATTTTTGATATGTTTAGCGGTGACTAAGGCATTTTCTTTTAAAGCAGGACCATTTTTTTCTCGGCCCTGCTTTTTATTTCCAAAAATTTCGGAAGACATAATTTTATCATGCAGACATTATGCTTTTACCCTTTCTTGATTAACAAGAACAAAATCACCTCTCGACGAAGTTTCAGGAATCACATGTACATACTTCTTCTTTTTCGCTTTCATCTTCCTTATATCCGAACCATTGATATTTTCTTCCAGCTCTTTCTTCATCATATTCACAATCAAAATCACTAAAAAGAAGCCCATAACCGGGGTGAAGACGATCCAGGGGGAAAGCGCGAACTCAGTAAAATTTTGGCCAATTAATCCCGCCCACTCCTGTGATAATGAGGCATGCTTTACTTTGCCTGTTGGATCATCATAACCAAAAATCCCGGCCCGGTTCATTCCCCCAAGAAAAAGCTCAAAAATACTAAGCTGCATAGTTATCTGCAAAGTGCTTAGGATCTGTTGAACGGTAAATAAAAGACCGTAGGAACGCATGTAAGGCAGCAATTGCCTTTTAATAATATGAAATTTACCCGCTCCCATTAAAACTGAGCTTTGGACGAACGATGTGTTCAGTAATTCGTCAGTAATATCAGAGGCAAAAAGAGCAACCGATGGAAATCCGATAAACACTAAAACGAAAAGCTGATAAGTAACAATAGAAGTGATATTCGCATCATTTGGAGCCCCAACAATTGGGATCATCAAAATAATCGCAAGTAAGATGGACGGAATATATCGCATCGTTAAGAAAAAGTCTTTAAAATAACTTTTTAAATTTGGTGCCCAAAGAGACAAAAACAGGCCAAATATACCGCCAATCATCACCCTAAGAAAAGCCACAATAAATGCTGTAAGTAACGTAAATTTAGCCCCGTAAAGGAGAACCCAGTGCAAATCCTCTCCATTGCGGGAAGTCCCTAACCAATGTGTTTCTGATGGTGGGAACGGAGCCCTGGCAATTACTTTTCCTAATTCATCTTTTACTAATATTTGTTGATTGAAATCCGCAGGACCATAATAGGGGTATAAAAAACTCATCATTAATAGAAACAGCAGCAGGGATGAACCAATGATCGTCTTTTTATAACGCCTCATAAACTAACGGCCTCCTTCCCTTTAACACGCTTTGAGATCAGCCATCCTGCCGCTTCCATTGCCATCAATGGAAGTGATAACATCAATAAGCAGGCTATTAGTGTGGCGAAATCTCCACCACGATAAATAATTTTTTCAAATTGCCTAGTAAAGCCGCTAATATTGAACATGTATTCGACAAGATAAATATTTGATAACAATACCCAAATGATTGTCCTTAGCTGTAGAATGATTAACGAAAAAATATTTGGAATCATATGTACGAGAAGCGTCCTTAACCGGCCCATTCCTTTTGCCTTCACATAGAGAACGTAAAGCTGATTTTGCTCCTCCGAAATCCGTTGAATCAGGAATTGCAAAAGCAAGAAAAGCGGCAGGAAGGAAATCGTAATAATGGGAATAAAATATGGTTTGGTATCAAATATTCCGTAAAGACGTAAAAACTTGAAACCTGTCGCTTTATACAGTGTTATGACAAAAAACTGAAATAAAAAAATAATGAGTAGATCCGGGACTGCCTCGAAAAAATTGACGAAGATTTTTACCCGATTTCTAATCTTTTCCGGCGCCAACATGATCATGATTGACGCAATGATGGCAACGAAGATGATGACAACAAGACTGACAAATAGAATCGTCATAGTATATTGATAACTTTCAGAAATATCCAGTTGCTTAAATAACCCTAAATACGTGGCATCGTTAAATTGGAGCAGAAATTTAATATCTGAAACCACAACCTTCCAAAACGTCTTGAAGTGAATATCAATTGAATCCTTTCCAATCCCAACTATTAAAGGTAGATTAAAAATAAACAGAAAACCAGCTATGACCAAAATCATTCTGATGAGTAAATGGACAAACCGTTTCAATATTCCCCCTCCTTACATCTAATTTTTAAATATTCCTAAAATGATTAGACGGCAGATCCATTCAATTTGTTTCAAAGAAAAAAGCATCGTAATGGATGCTTTTAAATAGAAAGACTTTGTAATTTTTTCTTCGCCTGCTCTTTTTTTAGGTTAAATGATTCCCATGATGTGCTCTGGGTCCGGGCTTCTTTTTGCCGTTCTAGTAATATGGTTTGTAATCCGGTAAGCGTCTGATCTCTTTCATATAGTTCAATCAAGCCAAGCACACCTGTAGCAGATAGGCTGTTTAAATACTGAATATCAATTTTTCCGCTTTGCTCGTAGCGGTTCAGATTTTCTTTTACGACAATTTGATCCAAGTCAATCACTGTTATGGCTGTGTAATAAAGTAAGGAGGTGATAAAATAAAAATGAAATAGTGAAAGTTTTTCCACCCAAATTTTCACCAATGTGTACGTAAATATGACTGCTAAGAAAATCATAAAGGAGTGAACTAGCACCCGCGTAAAGGTAAATCCATAGGCCTCCTCGTACAAGCCCATCCGTAAAAACGCGGAACACAGCATCACAGCACTGGAAAGGACAAGAATTGTCAGCATAATTTGTGATACCATTTTAAGTCCTTTTTTTCCACGATCACCCATCGTGACCACGGCAATGACAATAGACAAATTGATCATCGTAACAAACAAAAGTTCAAAAAATCCTTTTCTGGCATACTCTGCGTATGTCAAATCTCCCTGTAATGTTCCACTAAAGAAATACTTGAATTGTACGAGTACAAATAACACATAGACCGTATTGATTAAAAATAGGACTGTTATCGCAATTATAGAGTCAAGCTTCTGACTTTGCGCAGCGATGAAATCCTGCTTGAAAACTTTTATCGTCTTTTGGAAAAACACTTGAATAAAGCCAAAAAAAACAACTGTGTAGATTAGAATAATGATAAGTCTAAACATGCTTTCTCCATCAATCACCCGGAACCAATCCGGTATGCCTCCAACGATTCGTTCAAACTCGGTATCAGCCGTAATTAAAAGCCGTAATACGACGGCCAGGACGGGAATGGAAATGACCACTCCGATCAAGACCTTTTTCCAAATAAGTAATTTTTCTTCGTCCACACCTCTATTGATTCCTTTTCCCAAATAAGCAGCAAAAGCGGCATTATATTTTATTGCCTCTAGGAGCCGTGTTAATAGAAAGATAACAAAGGCAGGCTGGCTCCATCGGAAACTTTTCGGACTTGTTATTAACACAAGATGAAAAATAATCAGACCCGGTATCACCATTGTATTTAGTGCGTAAAACAACATATTATCGTTCAAAAAATAACTTGCTGACAGGAGCCAAATACAGCAAAGAACAAGATATCCAAAGCGTTGATGGGAAAAGGAAAAACGATGACTGCGCCAATAAAACACCAAATAAAAAGCCACGACAAACACAATATAGGAGATGCCGATTTGTCCATGAAAAAATGATTCTTCTGCAAGAATTCCGAGTGCCAAACATAAAACTAAAAAGATCCAATCCTTCTTACCAATATTCGTCACCATATTTCATCCCTCTTTTTTGTATAGATTTTCTACATATATAGTTTCACTAGGTATATTGGCAAAAAAAACTGCTCATACCGAAGCTTTCCGCCCCCATCGGTACCCAATCCAGCTGACCGGGTATAGGAGAATCGTAAAAATGATACAAGCAATGATAAACGTTTTCGTTAGTAACGGTGCGAACCATGAATGCGGGATAATCTGAAAAACGGTTAAGAACATTAATAGTAAATTGGGAATCAGCGACAGCAAGAACGTATTTCTAAGAAGTGTTCGTCCCCGATGTCCAAAGCCCTTCCCTATTTCATAGCCCAGTAAAGCCCAAAAGAACATATACAAAAAAGCGATCAGGGTCGGGATGGCCGTTAAATAACCCCATATGGCTGTTAACCATTCCCACTGAAAAAGATTATGCGCCAGCGTTAATAAACTTCCTCCACCGAAAAAAAGAATATTCAATAGGATGAATAACCATTTCATGTTACTCGGTGTAACGGATAGTTCTTCTCTCCAGAGTTCCGCTATTTCTTCAGGGCTCCCAAGTCTTCCAATTATCCGCTTCATCACTTCCTCTTCATTCGAACAATCCGAGGACTCAATCAGAATTTCATTAATATGCGATTCATATTCGAGGAGAATGTCTTCTTTATCTTGATGGTTTCCAAGACCTTCAGCTAATTCCTTAAGAAACCTATTCTTCTGCCGTTCCATGCTTTGATCTCCCAATCACCTTGTTCATTACTTGAACGAAGTCCTGCCATTCACGGGTTTTTTCGCCTAATAGCTCTTTTCCAGCACCAGTAATCTGGTAATACTTTCGTGCAGGACCCTTTTCCTGCTCCTGCCAATAACATTCGATGTATTCCTGCTTCTCAAGCTTATGAAGAGCGGGATAAAGGGTTCCTTCTTTTACACTTAAGCCATTGTCACTGCGTTTTTCTAACTCCTTGACCAATTCATAGCCATACATATCTCTTTCGTTTAATAATTGGAGTAAGATGAGCGAAGTACTGCCCTTTACCAATTCACGGTTAAACATGTTTTCACCTACCTAGAATTTTTAGGTACATAGAAATTCTACAACTCTTTTGATGCTTTGTAAAGAAGAAAGGAAAAAAATGTGGCGATGAGATCACCGCCACTTTTCTTACTTGATTATTTCATTTTTAAATTATTCCTTTGTCTTTCGATGTACTGGTCGCGTTCGCCGCCGTCGGATAGTTCTTCGGAAAACACTTGTTTTGCCTCCTCACCTACTAATTCACCCATCTTTATGGTCTTCGGCGGTAAATTATTATTCGGTGCAGCCTGTTCATTCCATTTAGCCATTTACTCACCTCTTTCCTCTAATAGTTTTTCCCTTTCTACTTAAAGATTCTCTTTCAAAATGTATTTTTCTCTTCACCAAAACCAGTAAATAATCATAAAAATATAATAGGAATGTAAAACAAATGGAAGTTAATCAACAAAATCCCCTCTATTGCCGTGAAACATTCAAGCATAAATATTCCATTTTTCCCCCATAATAGTAAAAAACGATGAGGTGAAGAAAATGGGACTGCTCAACTCATTTAATCAGTGGAAAGAGAATAGATATCAAAATCATGTGACGAATATGAAAGACCAAGGGAAATGTCCTGATTGCCAGGGTCGGGGTTATACCGTCTACCCCTATAATGAATTCGCTTACTTTAATTCATTCGAATGTCCGGGATGCCAAGGCAGCGGTCATTACACCGATTGGGAAGAGATGAAATAAGAAAAGCGCAAGCGCCCTGATCAGCGGCGTATGGCCTGGAGCGCTCCAACTGAGATAAAGGAAACACGAAGAACCGGAGGCGATTCGATGTTGACTTATCGTAGGGCGGAGCGCGAAGGACACTAGCCGCTAGGGCGCTGGAGCTGGACATTTCTCAAAGTCGAAATTTATTAATTCATATAATAATAAATAAAATCCCTTCTGTCAGATGAAGGGATTTTTCTATCGAATTACTATCGCTTTTTAATCAGGCTTTGATTGTTTTTGGATGTTCTTACCTCAACCGTTAACGAACCATTTTTGACGATTGCTTTCAAGATAACTGGAACACCGGTTGTATTTTTAAATCTAAAATCCTTGCCGCCATACGAAACAGTGGCATCCCTTCCCGTCGGCACGTAGCCAACATGCAGGGAGTGATTATGCTTTTCAATATAGCTGACGGCAACCTGATCAATCGCGTTATATAAAGTGGAGGATGTTTGACATATGCCTCCGCCAATCCCATCTACCAATTTACCATCGATAATTTCCTTTGCAGGCTGGTATCCATGCTCGGCATCACTTGGACCAACTGTCGAATTAAACGAAAATGAGTCACCCGTTCCGACAATAACATTATTGATTGCTTCTGCTGATAGGGAAATATTTTTGTTTCTACCTGCTGCACCAGTACTAAAATACGTTGTGTAGGAAGCAATGACCACTTCTCCAAGCTGCACAGCCTCCTCTTGCTGGTAGCCGCTCGCAGTTACATACAATGGAATTTCTACATCTCCGCCCTTAGCTGAAATCTGCATAATCTTATCAGTTAACTCCGCTTCATCAAGGATGGTTTGCGGTGTTCCTTTTATCACCTGACCGTTTGCATCCAGCCGATCGAGAGTCATTCTTTGGTCGTACCCCTGTGTTTCTATTGTCCCTCTCGCCAGCTCCCTTGTTATTTTCGTTATTTCTGCTTTGTATCCTTCCTCATCTTTACCAAAACCTAAGTCCTTCGTATTAAAGGTTCTAACAATGCCTTTTGTATTGGGGTCAATAATATTGACGTAAATAGGCCTTGCTTCTTCCTTTTTTCTCCGCTCTTCTTCCAGTTTCTTTGCTTCGATTTCTTTTTTCTCTTTTTCAACTTTCTGTTGTTGCTCTGCTGCTTTTGCTTTTGCTTGTATTTCTTTCGTGGTTTGTTCCGAGCATCCAACTAAACCGAGTAAACTTCCTGCTAGCAAAATTGTTAGTAACCTTGTAAACATTCTCTTTTTCCCCAACTTTTCTCGTATTTTAACATTCATAACCTATTTATATACTATTGGACGCATGCAAATGGAAAATTGTTTCATAAATTCTCCTATTCTATTCCATTTTTATTTCAAAGCTCTGTAAATGTTTTAATCATTTCGTAACATTTGTTTTATTTTATCACTTCGACGTGATAAAAATATCACATTTCTTTTAATAAATTTATGGAAACTAAAAAATAGCCGTTAAGGACTATGAATAATCATAGGGAATAAGTAAATAGTAATAAATAAATTTGCTCATTTATTGGAGGTGTGAAAATGTCTATTTATGTTTATCAAACGTTTGTCATTAAACAGGAGAAATTTAAGGAGGGAATTGAAAATTTAAAGGAGATTAAAAATTTCAGGAATGAAAATTATGATCACAAGGTAGAGATATTAACACCTGTTTCTGGAAAGGATCATACATACGCCCTACTATCAACTTACGAAGGTTTAGCAGAAATGGAATTACAAAATAAAAAAATGTTTGATGATGAGGAGTACCTGAAATTAATTGGAGATTTTTTTCTCGAAAATATTGCTCAAGATAGTATGTATACACAAATCTACCGAACCACGATTGAAAAGAAATAAAAAGCCGGCACTAATCTTTTTTTAGCGCCGGATCAAAAAACAACAGCTACAAACTGACATCCGTTTAATAAATTTTTTCTATACTAATTGGCTAGCAATTGAGATGCCTAACGTGGCAAGGCGGTTTGCCCTTTCAACATCTGCGCCTGCCGTTAATGAGGCGAGTGAGAATGCGTGGCTAATTGTTACCTTGCCCTGTAAGCCAGCTTCCTCAGTCAGATCTGCCAGGCGGCGAATGGCCTTTAAGCCAGTTTCGCCTCCTTCATGAAGGTGAATATCAATGCCAGCTTTGTAGTCTACCGCAATTTGTACCATCGTTTGTAACGATTTCTACATATCGCCCCCTTACATTGTTTTACGCTACAGCTCCGCCTTCTTCTTTTTCCGAATTTTGGGTATGCTTACTGCGATCCATCAAATATTTCACTACAAATAATCCGCTGATCATTAGGTATGCATAGACAAATTGCATGGATGCGGGCTGCGCAAAGCCAACTGTTCCAGCGTGGATAATTCCGAATAGCGAAAGCAAAGATGCAATTCCCGCAGCAATCGCAGCACGAATTGGTTGATTTTTAATAGCAAAGATCGCTAGACAGCCCCACATTAAACTACTGATTGGTGCACCATTACCAAGATGGACTAAACCATTATAATACACACCCTTGGCAGCCAGTACCTTAGCCCCAACTGCTTGCCCAGTTGTTCCAGCTGCAGATAAAACATTATTTGCTAATGATAGTGCCCAGTTGGCAATCCACGGGAATAAACAGATGAATATAACTGGCACTTCAAGTTTTGGAGTTTCACGGACAACTTGATTGGCCGTAACGATACCTACATATACCAAGATTGGTACGATTGCTACAACTGGAATAATGGATAATAAAAGAGCGCCTATTCCAAATAGCGAAATGATCAGCATCGAAGCACCGGTTGCAATGGTATAACCCAGTCCTGCACCCATGGCTTTCCATCCGGCATGACCAATGTAAACTGTGACTGGATAAGGGTTACCTGCAAATGCTCCGATGCAAGAGGAAATACCATTGGCTAGCATGACTCTGCGTGTTTTGTATGGATCACCTGCAGCGTGAGCACTCTCAATATTTTCTAAATCAAAAATATAATTGGCCAGACCTAGCGGAACCGCTGAAGCTAGATAAGGAAGAGCATGCGGTATTCCAGAAATTAAACTAGTTATATGTACTTCAGGTGGATTAAAGCCTAAAGTATGGAGTGCGGCAGTAATAGCAGCGGGATCTTGCAGACCAAAAATCCAAGCCAATGCTGTTCCTGATGCTAATAATAGAAAACCTGTTGGGATTTTCGCAAATATAGGTGACTTACCGAACCAATTAAGAAAAATAATGATAAGTACGACAAACGCTACTAAAGGAGTTTCAAACGATTGGAGCATGGGATTCATAGCTAATAATAATAAGCCAAGACCAGATAAACAGGATAAAAGGACTGTCTTTGGAATGATTTTTCTTAGTGTGTCTCCTATAAAGGCACCAATGATTAAGATTGAAGCTTCAAATAAGCACCACACCAATGCGATTGAGAAAGCAAAGTTGGCATCATTGGTGGTCTTATAAACTGGAAGAATAACCAAAAAAGTAACTGTAAATATGGAAGGGGCACTTGGACCTGATGGTAACGCCGTGATATCCATTCTCCCTGTTTCCTTCACGAGCATACGGCCAAATACAAAGTAACAGCAGCTAGCTAAGAAAATTCCCAGACCAAATCCCGGAACAATCCTTCCATAAACAATTTCTGAAGGAAAGCCAACTACAAAAAGTAATAACGATACCATTGTCAATAGATTTGTTAAATTATTCGCGAGTAATCCAAAATAAGCTGCCCAATCTCCTTTTTGCCACAACTTTAATGTTTGCTCCATTTCATTTCACCTCTAATTATTTTGGTAAACACGGTCTAACCTTTTTCAATTCTTATTCCATGAATCCTAGATCTCAAGCCTCCTTTTATTAATTCCTGACGAATGATTTTTCGAAAAGCAAATACATTAAAAAATTTACTGAAACCTTTATTACATTAGAAAACCCTTACAAGGATAATTTTAGTAATAATTACTGCAAACGTCATTGTCTACAACCACCAAAAAGCAAGGCTATCATTTAGGCATGTTATACAAAGGAGTTTGTACAAATTTTGTCCTAGACAAGTAAAATTTGGTTGGTTACTTTGTTGTATAATTAATGAATTGCGTCCCTGCATTTGGTAAACTAAATTGAATGAAAATCATCTTGTATTCACTATCATGATAGGACGTGAAATATAGATATGAAAAAAACAGTTGTTTATAAGAAAAATGATTTTTTTGAAATTAAGGCTGATTTTCATGGGATTCCCCATGATAACGCACCTGTTGCCGTTTATATTCATGGAGGCGGCCTTGTTTGGGGAACAAGAGAAGAGATCAGTGAAGACATGCTAAAACTATACACGGATAATGGAATTGCTATATTTTCAATTGACTATCGACTGGCTCCTGGGACAAAACTTCCAGACATTCTTGAGGATATACAGGACGCTCTTCATTGGTTAGAATTAGAAGGGCCAAAGCAGTTTTCTATTGATCCGAATAGAATCGCAGTAATCGGAAGTTCAGCAGGCGGTTTCTTAGCACTTTCTGCTGGAACATTTACTCATAAGCCTCGTGCGATTGTCTCTTTCTATGGATATGGTGATTTAGTAGGTACATGGGCAACCACCCCCAGTAGTTTTTACTGTCAAAAAGATATTGTCCCAAAAGGGGTTGCTGCATCACTTGTGACGGACCAGACAATCACAGAAGCTTCAATAGAGGAGCGATTTCTCTTCTATGTGTATGCAAGACAGCATGGAACATGGATTGAGGAAATCACAGGCATCCGTCCAGAAGGTAATACGGAAGTACTCAGGAAGTATTGTCCAATTCACAATATAACTAGTGATTATCCGCCAACGCTTCTGTTACATGGAACAAAGGATACTGATGTTCCTTATGAACAGTCTGTTTTTATGAGGGCTGCCATAAAAAAAGAAGGAGCCGAAGCAAAGTTAATCACAATTCCAAACGGTGAGCATGTATTCGATAAAGATTTCTATAATCCAGTTGTCCAAAATGCCCTTAAACAGGTCATTGACTTCCTTCAAACTCATCTTGCCAATAACTAAAAAAAGTCCGGCGCTGTCATCGACAGGCTGGACTTTTTCGATTAATTGATTTATTTGTTTAGTTTGTGGAAATGCTCCCATAGGTCATCACAATCTTCTCTATCTTCCACTTTTATCATGTTAATGACACTATCGTCTTCTCCTGCTAAATATTGGCGCAGGTGCATGTCTGAGAAACCATTCTCTGCAGCGTCATCTCTTGTGCTGCAGTAGTATACATCCTTGATACCAGCCCAAATCATAACAGAAACACACATTGGACATGGTTCACAAGTAGCATAAACAACACAATCTGATAAATCCATAGTTCCTAATTTTTTACAGGCTTCTCTTACAGCTACCATCTCTGCATGTGCAGAAGGATCCGTATCTCGCATCATGGTGTTGCTAACTGCTGCAACCACTTCATCGCCTCGGACAATCGTTGCACCAAATGGTCCACCAACTTTGTTCGCCATTCCAACTATTGTTGCATCAGCAGCTAATTTCATAAAATCCATATTAAAAATCCTCCTTAACCCATGAATGGGATTAAAATGTTCTAATATCTAAGTTGCATTCATTTTTTACTCTGTAACGGGACCAATATTATCTTTCTTATTAACATAAAGTTTATATACTAAAAACGCTGCCATTAGTAGATATCCCCAAACGAAAGGCATAGCAATTTCTTGTGCAAGTCCGAGAGTGCTTGTATGAATTGCACCAACAAACGTTAAAACAGCTCCAAGTACTGCAGCTATTATGCCTCCAATAGGCGTGTTTCGGATCGTAAATACAGCTATACAACCCCAAATAACACTTGTAATAGGAGCACCATTACCTAGAGCAACCAAGCCATCGTAGAAAAGTCCAGCATTGTGCAGGGCATGTGAAGAAACCTGATCGGCACCTGTCCCTACCGACATACCAGTAGCTGAAATTGCATTATTTACAGCAGTAAGTGCCCAAGTAGCAACCCATGGGAAGAAACATACAAATATTGCCGGAGCTTCAAATTTCGGACTTTCTTTAACAACCTGATGCCCTGTTACAATCGCAATAAACACGAGCATCGGAACAATAGCAGCAATTGGGACAACAGCTAGCAACAGACCCATAAGACTAAAAATCGATAATAGGAATATGGCAGCAGAGCTAGCAATAGAATAGCCTAAACCTGCACCAACTTCTTTCCAACCAGCATGACCTACATATACGGTTACTGGGAATGGGTTACCACAAAGGCCGCCTATTGCTGAACAAATACCGTTTGTAAGCATAACGTCTCTAGTTTTATATTCATCTCCACAAACAGCAGCAGCTTCAACGTTTTCCAGATTAAAAATGTAGTTTGATAATCCTAGCGGTACAGCAGTTAATAAATATGGCAATGCAGCGTTAAAACTGTCGGCAAACCCATTTAAATGCAACATAGGAGGATTAAAGCCAAATGATTTTAGAGCTTCAGTAACATCAGCAGGATTTTGATACCCAGCAATCCAAGCAATTGCAGTTCCAATTACAATCAATAATAAACCCGTAGGTATTTTCTTAAATATTGGATGTTTACTTAACCAGTTCATGAAGATAATTATAATTGCAACAAATGCCACTACTGGCATTTCAAAAGATTGTAGCATTGGGTTCATACCCAAGAATACAAATGCCAAACCTGCCAAGGCTGCTAGCAATACAGTTCTAGGGACAAGCTTTCTGATCGTTTCACCGAGGAATGCACCTATTATTAAAATAGCAGCCTCAACGAAGCACCACATCACAGCAACTGTTGTTGTGAAAGCAGCATCCTTTGTTTGATGATAAAGAGGAAGCATAATCACAAAGACGATAAGAAAAATACCAGGTGAACTAGACCCTGATGGTAGTGCGGTAATATCCTTTCTACCTGTTTTCTTTGCTAATTTATAGGCAAAATAAGCAAACATAATACCAGATAGAAGTACAGCAAACCCAAAGCCAGGTACAATTCGATTAAAAATAAACTCTTTTGGCATTCCAACTACAGCAATTAATAATGAAATCATAACCAAAAAGTCTGTTAAAACATTCACGAACAAACCGAAAGAAGCAGCAAAGTCTCCTTTTTTCCAAAAAGATACATGTCCCATGTGAAATTCTCCTTAAAAATGTATTATAATTAATACAGCTAAAATCTACAGGTAGTCGTTATCAATTATTTCAAATTGACAATATGCGTACCTGCCTTTTCAACGATTGCATCTTTTAAACTTTCAGGATCGGTAATTATTACCCTAGAACCATTCTTTTCTAAAAAGCTTAAACTTGCTTCGACTTTTGGAAGCATACTGCCTGGAGGGAAATGACCTTCAGCCGTAAACTGCTTTAATTCCTCAACGGTAATTTTTTCTAGGGCTTGTTGATTAGGTTTTCCAAAATTGATACACACTCTTGAAACACCAGTTGTAATAATTAACGTTTCCGCTTGAACTTGTTCTGCTAATAGGCTAGTTGCAAAATCTTTATCAATAACAGCATCAATACCTTCATACGTATTATCAGCATTCTTAACGACAGGAATTCCACCGCCGCCAACTGCAATAACAACAAAACCTGCTTCAATCAACGTTTTAATGGCGTCCTTTTCTACAATATTAATCGGTTTTGGAGAAGGTACTACTCTTCGATAACCACGGCCTGAATCTTCGATAAAAATCCAATCTGGATGTTCTTTCTTCATTTCTTCCGATTGCTCGAAAGAGAAAAATGAACCTACTGGCTTAGTTGGATTTTTAAAGTTAGGATCATCACCGCTAACTTCAACTTGAGTAATCACAGTTGCCACTTTTTTGTTAATTCCTCTTCTAGCAAATTCATTAATCAATGCCTGCTGAATTTGGTAGCCAATCCCGCCTTGAGTATCCGCACCACAATTGACAAGAGGTACTACTGGCATACCTGCTACTTCATTTGCTATTTCAGATCTTCTAAGCCCAAAACCTACTTGAGGTCCATTTCCATGTGTGACAACAACTTGGAAGCCTTCTGCAACCATATCAGCAATATTAACGGCTGTTTCAGTTACAGCTTCATATTGTTCCTGAACAGAGCCACTTCCATCTTCTCTTACTAATGAATTTCCCCCGATAGCGACGATAACCAATTTTTCCACAACTATTCTCCTGTCTTTTCACTAATTGAAATGTTTATTAAGTAACTCTATCGACTGTTCCTTATGCAAATGATACAAAGGATTCGTAGGGTCATGTTCGATGGCATTCTCTATAGCCTCTATTGCTTCCTGATGTTTACCTAATGACCTCAGACTATTTGCCTTATGAAATGAAAAATCATATCGATGAGGCTGTAGTGAGAGCAGCTGATTCATTTCATTCACTGCTTCCTCGTGCCTTCCCAATTCTCTTAAATAATTGGATTTGTGATAGCGATAAAACGTCTCATTAGGATTTAGCTCACTAGCCTTATCATATTCAGCCAATGCTTCTTCAGGTTTGTTCATCAATCTTAAACAATTGGCTGTGTAGAAATAGAAATCCAATTCATGTGAATTTAAGGCCAATGCCCTGTTGTACTCATCAAGTGCCTCTATATATTTCTTTAATTCTTGTAAGCAATATCCCTTATAAAAGTAGAGGTCAAGATTACTAGGATCATTTTCAAAAGCTTGATTGATTACCGTAATTGCATCCTCATACTTATTTTCCGCATAAAGTTTTTTTACTGACCGAATGACTTCGTTTTCTTCTGTGAAATCCCTGTTGAGAATTTTCGCAACCCTATCATGTTTAAGTTCTATAGCATGCTGCAATGATGATTTTCCGTCCCGATCCGGCAGATTTACGTCTGCACCAGCTTCGACAAGCATTTCGATGATATTTGAGTATAAACGGCCTCCATTGCCCAAAATGACTGATTCAAGCAGCGCAGACCACCCTAAATTGTTCACATGATTTACAGGAACTCCTGCTTCTAAACATACCTGAACAGTTTTAAGATAGCCCTTCTCACTAGAAGGTAACAATGCAGTGCCGCCAAATCGATTCACACTTTTTAGATCCGCACCAAAATTCAGCATCATACTCAGAATTTCATGAAAGCCGTTTGCTCCTGAACAAATAAAGGGCGTTAGTTGAGTAATGTCCCTTGTGTTGACGTCACTGCCTGCTTCTAGTAACAATTTAACCACTGAGATTTGATTTTTTTGTGTTGCCGCCATTAGGGCTGTACGGCCATTTTCATCTTTAAAGTCAATGCTCGCGCCTTCTTGTAAAAGCCGTTGGGCAACTTCCACTTCTCCTTGTTCACTTGCATAGATAAGATTCATGTTTAAGGAATTCTTCTCCATCTAAATTCTCTCCTATTCTCATGTCTATCTTTAGCCTTTTGAAAAAATTTTTAGGGAAGAATTGCAGACCATTGATTGATACATTGGGCTTTCCATTCTTCCCTAAACTAGTATTTTTTAATGAATATTTTCTGTTAAAGTTAACAATGCTTTTTCAAATGCTTCAACTGGCGGATGGGTAATACCCGCACCAATCATTCCAATTCCAGCATCTTTATGGGCAATGGCCGTATTAATAATAGGCATGATTCCTGTTTGAATGACTTTTCGTACATCGATCCCCGTTGGAATACCCATGAAATCAAGCAATGGAATCGTCACATTCGGATTTTCAGTTGTTGTGATTTCTTTCATTTGTGTTGAAAAACCGATAGCGTCCTCTACTGTTCCACCTACTAATGCAACGATTGCAGGAGCTGTCGCCATCGCAAACCCACCAATACCATATGTTTCAGTAATCGCACTGTCACCGATATCAAGTCCAGAATCCTCCGGCTTGTAACCTGCAAACATTGGGCCAATGACCTTTTGAGCCGGTCCAGTAAACCAAGTATTCCCAGGCATCCCACTAACACGGATTCCGAATTCTACACCATTACGTGCCATAGTGGTTACGATTGTACTATTTTCAATTCCGTGTGCAGCATCAAGCGCACATTTAGCCATAGCCATCCAAGTAGGACCAGAGAAATAATCACTGCTGGCAACAAAGTCAAAGACTTCTTTCTTCTGTTCGATTGTATAATCCGTTTGTAAAATGTATGGAGTTAATGCTTGAATTAAAAGGGTTGTTCCTGCAACATTTCGGTTGTGGCATTCATCACCCATGTGAAGCGCTTGTGCAAGCATTAAACGTAAATCAATCCCTTTTGGATTTAGTTTCATTGCATCTCTTAAGATTGGACCAAATACATCGCGCATCCATACTAATCGATCAATAACACTTTGATCGTTCGCACCCATCCGAAGGATTTTTGATAATTGTTCACTTAAGTTAGTGTACGCAATATTTCCGTATGTTTTATTTTCAACAATGTGCATAAACATCGAGGCAGATGTGACACCGGCCATGGAACCTACACAGTTGTGTTCATGACAAGGTGAAAAAGTAATTTCGCCTGATGCCGCAAGTTTAGCTGCCTCTTCGATATCCTTCGCTAGCCCTTCAAAGACAATAGCACCAGTAACGGCACCCTTCATTGGTCCATTCATTTTATCCCAAGTAATAGGAGGTCCCGCGTGAAGGATTGTTGTTTTCGTCATTCCAGGTACACAATTTATAGCTTGATCGTACCCAATTAACACTGGCTGTGAATTAATAATTCTTTCAACTGCAAGCTTATTCGCTTCTTCGATTTTTTCCAAAATCGCAGGATTTTCAAGTTTATCAAGCGCAGCAATTAATTCAGGGTTACCTCTTCCTGGCGGTGTCCATTCTAAATGAATGACTTCGGAACCTTGTTGTGTTAAATCATCTTTAAAGGACTCGATTCCTACGTTAATGACATATGGCTTACTTTTAAAAAGATCGTTAATTCTACTCATGGCTATTCTCCCTTCACTACAAATTCTCTAGCTAATAGTCCAGCGTTTTGGCTGCTGCTAGCATGTGTTACGCCTGCGGCTAATAACTTATTAATTTGCTCATCAAGATCTTGAGGATCTAATTCTGTTCCTAGAACATATCCGATAATTTCTAAATGTCGTCCTTCATCTTCCGCCAGTTGTTTGGCTTCAATCATTGCCGGAAGAAATGCCCCGACTGGGTCTTCGTGTGCACCATATCCTAATACAAAGTCCATTACAATGACACCAACAGATGGATCCTTTGCTTCTTGCATGAATCTTTCAAGACGAGTAGCAGGATCAATCATTGGATGCGGCTTGCCTTGTGTATATTCATCATCACCGAAATCGATAAATGTGTGCTCTTGGCTTGTATATCTGTCTTTCAAACGAAACTCTGGATTTCTTTGAATGTTGCTGTAGACATTATCGAATTTCTCCATCGCTGCATGCATGGCTTCATCGCAAAGAGTTCCGCCGCTGAATAATCCACGAATATATTTCTGTTCCGGCGTTAATTTTGTACGAACCTCTTCAATAAGCGGAATGTTTAACGCACGTTTGTTGAGTTTGCTTTCATCAGCACCAGCTAACAATACTGCTTTAAGTGCTGCTTCTTTAGACATTTTCGCAAAATGGCCGCCAGCCTCAGTGATTTTTTCTTCATCGCCGCCAATAAACCAAACAACTACAGGCTTTTTACATGTTTTAATTTTGGCTAACACTTTCTCTTCGACACTTGGTGCAGGTGGCTTTGAAACAAGGACAATAACTTTAGTTGCTTCATCGTCTTCAAGTGCTTGGATACCGTCAAGCATCATGATGCCGCCTACTGCTTCTTTTAAATCTCTTCCGCCAGTTCCAATCAGCTGTGTAATCCCGCCGCCAAATTCGTGGATGCGGACGCTTACTTCTTGGCTGCCAGTTCCGGAAGCTGCGACAATTCCGATGTTTCCTTTTCTAACTGCATTTGCAAAACAGAGTGCTACATTACCAATAATGGCTGTACCACAGTCAGGCCCCATCATCAATAAGCCTTTTTCATGTGCTATTTGCTTTAATTCAATTTCATCTTCTATACTGACATTATCGCTGAACATCATGACATTTAAGTCATTTTCAAGTGCTTTCCTTGCCTCTCTTGCGGCATAAGCCCCATTCACAGCAATAATAGCTAAATTTGCATCTGGATTACTTTGAGCCGCTGACGAGATTGTAGAATATTTAACTTCACTTTTGCCTTTAGAAGTACTCTTTTTCGTAAACAACTCATTAATGCCTTCGAAAGCGTTTTCGCATAACTCATCTGTTGCCGCTTTTACGACAATAATAAGATCGCTTGTTTTGGCTTCCTCCACTTCCGGAGTCATTAATCCGACATTCTTCATTACCTCTTTATTCATTTCAGTACCCATTGCAATAATTGCCTGTTCAACACCATCAATTTGATTTGCTTTCGTTGACAGTGACATTAATGACACTGAATCAAAATACGTGTTTGGTTTAATCAAAGCTTGTACAGTCATAATTTACCTCCTGCTTTTAATTTGGTCTCCAGCCCACAGACAAGACCTAAGGAAATATCTGTTCCGGATGAAGATCCGATGGATAGTACTTTATTTAAAGAGAGAAATAAGTCTTCTTCGTTCCCAGCGATTAAGGACTCGATTAAACTAATGATAGACTCTCTCACTTTCCCAGTTGCTGCTTTTTTCAAAGCCATGTAGCTAATGTCATTTGTTAAGGTCTTTGCATGCTTTAGTACATCTTCACAAAATGATCGCTGGGCATAGAAGGGGCTGTTTTTCATATTAAAAACAGTAAAAATCCCTGTTAAAAAATCATCACCAGACGGAGTCAAACCCGGCCCTAAACCAATAAGCGAAACCGCATGCGGTATTGCTAATGACACATGATTATTTTCTAATTCGTTCAAAAGTAAGTTCTTTCGCTTTTCAAGCATCTTAGACATTTCAGCTTCAAAAGGACCTTGGGCTGCCATTTGCTTTTTAAAACCACCGCTCTTACCATACATGTCGATATATTCCTTCATCCTTCTAATATTACGAATCAGGATTTCTACATTAGGTGGATAAACCGGGATCACACTTTCCCATTTAGATGCTTTTTCAATTGATAAAGCGAGTTTATTTTCAATGTGTAAGGTTTGATTTTTAACAAATACCCTATCATTTACTTCTATACCTAGGAAACTGACATGATCTACATCAATAATTAATGTATTAGGCCCATTGTCTATTTCACTGCAGGCAATGGTGAATAACTCACCATTTTCTAAACATTGAATATTAAATGTTCGATAAAAAGTACTATGCACAAAACCACTGAAGCTGGAATGAGTAATTCTCTTAATAAATTCAACATCACCAGATATTGTTTCTCTCACGCAAAACACCTCATAGACCTAGACTGTTTTTTGTCTAATCTAATTTGACTGGAATAAGCCTCCTTTATTTGACAAACTTAAGACCTTACATGATTATTTTAGATATATTGCATAAAATCGTCATCGTTTAATCAATCCAAAAAGATTTGAATTCAATTGTGCAACATATACAATGGATTGTGATAATATTTTGACAGAGGAGTGAGAAGACTTTGCTTACAGTTAAAGATTTATTTGAAATAAAAGCGATTGACGGAATAAAAATTATCGCCGGGGAAAAAGGGATCAATAATGAAATATCAATCGTAAATATTATTGAAAACCCTGGTGCATTTGATTGGCTTTCTCCTAATGAATTGCTTTTATCAACTGGCTTTATTTTTAAAGATAACGAAGAACTGCAAAATAGGATTATTAAGGAGCTATCTGAAATTAATTGCGCTGGGCTCGTTGTCAAAATGAAGCGGTACTTTGATAAACTCCCGCAAAATATGATTGACCAGGCAAATAAGTATGGTTTACCACTAATTGAGTTACCCTTCGAATATACTCTGTCCAGAGTTATTTCGATTATTAATGAGAAAGCATCTGGGAGATATGATTTACTGAACCGAAAAACGTTAGACATGCATAATTTATTTTTTAGGATTACGCTTGAAGGCGGCGGGATCGAAAGGATCTCTTCCTTATTATCCGAAACCATCAATAACCCAATCATTTTTGTTGATAAGGATTGGAAATTGCTCCATTTCACGGAGCACAAGGATAACAAAGTGCCGCTTGCCTACTGCTTTGATTTAATAATAAATAGACCAATTTTCACGCAAGCGTTCATAGACTCCATTCCGGATAATATTAGTGAAATGAAGAAGTCCATTAAACGAATTTATCATTTGGAAGCCATGGAAATTAAGTGCCGCATCTTACCCGTCGCGGTAGCAAATTATCTTTATGGATATATAATTGTTTGGCAAACTGTTCGAGAACTATCGGAATTTGATTATATTATCCTTGAACAGGCTTCCACAATCATGGCACTTGAGATGATAAAAGCAAAAGAGATTGAGGATGTAAAATTAAAAATTAGACAGGATTTCTTTGATGATTTGCTCACAGGAAAAATCACTTCCAGTGAATCCATTCAATCACTAAGCGAATTGCATGGTTTAAATTCACAATATAAGTATTTTTGTATGGTAATAAATTTTGATACAGCGGACCTTGAACGGTACGAGGATATAGTGGCAAGGAAGGTTCAGTTAGAGAATAAGGCTAGAAAATGTGTGGATCTAGTTTATGAACATTCGAATTTAGCAAATGGGGAGATTACATGCTTTTATCGTAACAATCACATTATCATTTTAATGGGACAAAATGAAAACAAACCTCCTATTACATTAAATGAAGCGAAGTTGTACGGAAACGGGCTTTATAGCGTACTGACCAAACAAATGAAAAATACAAGTTTCTTAATTGGCATTGGCAGACAATATGAAACAATCCATTCACTTCACAAGAGTTTTTCAGAAGCAAATGAATCAATCAGACTCATGCAAAAGTTTAATGACCGTGGAGGAGTCTCCCATTTCGAGGATCATTCCATCTATCATTTCTTGGACAGTAACATTAAAGACATGGAATTAGAGGACTTTTTCATGAAACGTCTCGGAAAAATATATGAACATGATCAACTGCACGGGACAAGTTATATTATTACGTTAGAGAACTACTTTCTAAATAATATTAATATAAGTGAAACAGCCAAAGCGATGTTTTTACACAGAAATACCCTGATCTACAGAATTGAGAAAATCAAAGAAATTTTAAATACCGATCTAAAAAATTCAGAGGAATTGCTGCAAATTCAATTAGCCTTAAAGATCTTTAGATTGTTAAACAAAAGACTTTATTCAATTACGGAAAAGCCCCGTTCTCACTAATGTGAACGGGACTATTTTTTTTCTATGCTTTGCTTTAATATTCGCAAAAGAGCATCACCTAAATATGTCCAAATACCACTTTTCCTTTAAACACAACAGCCTCTCGCTTTGGCGTTCTTGCAACAGCTTCTGCCGAACAAGATGCATTGACCAAAACAAGACTCGCTTCATCACCTATTAACGGCCAGGCAATTTCACCATCTTTTGTTAAAGGGGTTAGGCCTCCTGTTGCCCATTTTAACGATTGTGCCAAGGAAAGTTCATCACTCTTTCGATATAACTCCCCAAAGTGAGTAACCTTTTCTAAAATATCTCCTGTTCCGTATGGACCCCAGGAATCATAGAAACCGTCACAGCCTAAATAGACGTTTATTCCTTTTCGATCCAGCAATTCGATGGGCGGAAGTGTCCTGGTGATTGGTATTGTCGACATGATTGACATTCCGAGATTACTCAGCTTATCAGCCATTTCTTCCTGTTGTTGGATTGGTACTTCACCTAGGCAGAAGGCATGGCTGACGGCAGCACGATTATGCCATTTTGCTTCTTCCACCATTTCTGCAAATTTATCAACCGTGTAATACCCGACATGTCCGTTGTCATGTAAATGAATATCAATATCGGCATCAAATTCTGTCGCTAGATTCATCACTTCAAAGAGTGACTTTTCAATATTGCGGTCAATTCCTGCCGGGTCCAGCCCACCCACAAGTTGAGCTCCCGATCTCATTGCTTCCTTCATTAGTGGAATTACATCTTCTCTCAATAGGCCGTGCTGCGGGAATGCTACTATCTCATAGGTTAGCTTATCAGAGTAATCCTCAAGCGCCGATTTAATCCCCTCTAGATTTTTCAATCCGATATACGGATCAATATTTACATGTGTGCGGATATGTGTGGAGCCATGAGAAAGCAGCAATTCAATCATCGCACTTGCCCGCTGATTCGTTGTCGGAGCTAATTCAGCAAGCTCCATCGCTTCTAAACGTAAACGGTCTTCTAAATTTTTTGCTGGGATCGGTGCCTTCCAATCTAGAGAGAGATAGGTTTTGTCTAAATGATTATGCATTTCTTTGAATGGAGGAACAGCCAAATATCCTTTTCCATCAATCGTTTTTTCACCTTGTGGAATGACATAGGTATTACTCTTCTTCTCTACAATTTTACCATCCTCAAATTTCAAATGAAAAAGCTCAGTATTCGTTTCATAAACCCCTTTTTCATCCTGTATATATCCTGTTTCTAATCGTACATTTGTTAACCAATAGGGAGTGGTCATTCTTTTATTCCTCCTTTAAACTTGAACCGTGTTTGATTCTATTACCTTACTTTCAACCTTTTTCCCTTTGAAAAACAATGATTCTACTGAGGCTCTCCTTGCCACTGCTTCCGCAGAACAGGATGCATTCACCAGCATCATTGTTGCTTCATCGCCCACCTTGGGCCAAACGCGCTCGCCATTTTCATTAAGCGGGGTAACGCCGCCAGTACCATATTTTAAGGCTGTTGATAGGGAATATTCATCAGACAATCGGAACCGCTCTGCAAGAGTTCCCAGCTTCTGAATGGTATTACCTGTGCCAAATGGCGACCAGTGATCGGTAATACTATCATGACCGACGGATACAGAGATTCCTAACTTATCTAGTACCGGGATCGGTATAGTAGCTCTGTTAACGGGTACAGTAGTTGTTACATCTATCTCTTGATCTTTTAAAATAGCAGCCATTTCATTGAGTGCTTCAGCTTGAAGATCACCTAATGCAATTCCATGGCTGATCGTAGCTCTGCCTTTAAGACCCGCTTCTTTCGTATAATGGGCCATTCTTTCAAACGTAAATGCCCCTAATGTGTTAGGGTCATGTAAATGGATATCTACGCCCTTATTGTTTTCCACTGCAATTTCAAATATCGTATATAAAGACTTTTCAATATTTCGATCAACAGTCGCAGGATCGACGCCCCCAACTAATGTTGCTCCATTTTTCATCGCATCCCGAATCAATTGGATAGAATTACTTTTTAACAATCCATGCTGTGGGAAGGCGACAATTTCATAGGTAAGAACATCCTCGTATTTTTTCAAGGCATTCACCGTTGCCTCTAGATTTTTAAGACCTATCACGGGATCCACATTACAATGGGTACGAATATGCGTATGACCGTTTTTCAAATACAATTCAATCATTTTCTCAGCACGTTCTTGGGCAGTAGGCAGCAGCTTTGGCAGCAGTTCTTTTTCCTCTTCTAATCTAGTAAAAATCCCTTTAGTGATTGGGGTACAAGCCTTCCAAGGTCCTCCATAGTACGTTTTATCGATATGAATATGCATATCTCTTAAAGAAGGGAGAAGAAGTTGATTTTTTGCATCGATTTGCTTCTCATCAGTATTCGGTAATACAGGTGAGATTTCGGTAATTATTCCATCTGCAATTTTCAAGTGGCAAAATTCCGTCTCGGTACCGGAAATACGATGATTATCGTATTTGAAGCCCTTTTCTAATTTGACATTAGTAAGCCAAAACGTAGTCATTCCAATTCCTCCAATTTTAAAAAGTAGGAAAAGTACTTTTTTGCAAAAGTACTTTCCACGTTGATTCCTTTACTTTATAACGACATCGTCAATCATTAGGTAATTTGCAGCATTTAACCAAAAACCACTGACGTTTTTATTATGAGCAGCCATGTGCTCGTAGTTACGGATTGGAATATAAACAGCATCGTCAATTTCTAATTGCATAACATCTTCATATAGCTTTAAACGTTTTGCTTCATCTGTTTCCTTACGTGCTGCTTCGATTAGCTGGTCTACATCGGGATTACTATAGTAGAAATGGTTCCCTGCAGGTCCTTGAGATGCTGAATGGAAAAGGTTATATTGGTTATAATCCCCATCACCTGTCGCATTTCCCCAGCCGTTGATAACCAATTCATGCTCACCTTTATTAATCATTTCGATAAAGGCACCATATTCCATTACTTGAATATCAACTTTTACGCCAATCCCTTTTAACTGAGATTGAATAACTTCTGCCATGTTAATTCGTTCTTTACGATCGCTTGTCAATAATGTAATCTCCAGTCCATTTTCATAACCTGCATCTTTTAATAATTGCTTAGCTTCATTCAAATCATAGTCGTAAGGCTTGACCTTGTCACTATATCCGAATACTTTAGGACTCATTGCTACATTTGCTAACGTTCCAACATTATTGTATACACCTTTAATGATGGCTTCTCTCTCAATCGCATGACTGATTGCTTTACGAACTCTAATATCATCAAATGGTTTTTTCTTTGTATTAAATCCGAGGAATTCTACAGCAAGTCCATCTGTACGATAAAGCCCCATCTTATCAGAAGCCTCAATTCGTTCAATTTCTGAAACAGGAACTTGGTCGTTGATGTGAGCTTCACCTGTTTCGATCATTGCAAGACGTGTTGCATCTTCCGGTACAACTTTGAAAACTACCCCATCAATGTTGGGCTTCTTGCCCCAATAGTTTTCATTTTTCTTTAATGAAATTTCTTGACCGCTCTTCCATTCGCCAAACACAAATGGACCGGTACCAACTGGATGCTCAGCCAATTTTTCAGGGTTCTCCGCTAATGCTTTTGGGCTAATGATGCTTCCTTCATTACTTGCCAAAATGGATAAAAGTGGTGCATATGGATAAGCAAGCACTAATTGGACGGTATATTCATCTACTACTTTAACTTCTGTAATCATTGCAAATTTCTCACGCTGCGGCGATCCCGTATTTGGATCTAATAAACGGTCAAAGGTTGCTTTTACTGCTTCAGCGTTGAATGGTGTTCCATCATGAAAAGTGACATCGTCTCTTAATTTAAATTCCCACGTTGTATCATTTACTACTGTCCATTCTTTCGCTAACAGCGGTTGAATTTTAAAATCCTTATCAGGTACAACCAGTCCCTGATAGACCTTTTGATAAATAATATTTGCTGACGGAATATCTGTAATGAAATGTGGATCTAATTTTGTCGCATCTGAAAGCCGAACAACAGTTAAGGTACCACCCTGTTTCGTTCCCTCTTTTTTGCTTGCCTCTTCATTAGAAGAATTCGATTTTGTTGAACAGGCTTGAGCAATTACTAACATCAAACCAATTAATACTAAAAGTAGCCCGTTTCTTAGGGTGCGTCTTTTTCTCTCCATTTTTAGTCTCTCCTTTGTATTTTCTAAAACGTTTAATCTAAGATGTAATTTGTTTTTCACCACCCTTGTGCATCTGCTTATCTGCATTATAGAAGAAGATGCACCGGAATATTTACAGAATATTTACTAAAATTTTAAGTATTTTGACAAACAATTTAAAAAATATTTACTTTCATGTGAATTTTGATAATTTTGTACATAATCCACAAAAAAAATGAATGGTTTCGAAAGGAGGACCATTGCAACAAGAATGGACAGCTTACTATCAAATAGTAAATTAAGGAGGGTTTTACAATGTCACTTGATGCAAAAGTTGAACAACCAGCTGTAGTCACACAAACAATGATTCAACCGAAAGAATCAAAATTAAGAGAATTCTTATCTATTTTAATGTTAAATAAAGCGGCAATGGTCGGTGCAATCATTATTCTTTTCTATATTGTTGTGGCGCTATTCGCACCACTCTTAGCTCCATATGATCCCTATGAGATTAAATTGGAAAATAAACTGATGCCTCCGTCAGCTGATCACTGGATGGGAACCGATGATAAAGGAAGAGATATTTTAAGTAGAATTCTCTATGGTTCAAGACTATCAATGGGTATTGGGTTTGCCGCAGTAATCTTTGGTGCATTTTTTGGTATTATTCTTGGACTTGTTGCAGGCTACTTTGGAAAATGGGTTGACTCCACTATCATGCGAATCATGGATATCCTGCTTGCATTCCCTGGGATATTACTAGCATTGGCAATTATTAGCGCATTGGGACCTGGCTTACTAAATGTAACCATCGCTGTTGGAGCTTACTCTATTCCATTATTTGCCCGAATCGTTCGCGGTTCTACTTTAGAAGTGAAACGGCTGGAATACATTGACGCAATCCGTTCCCTCGGAGCAAATGATCTAACCATTATTTTCAAACATATATTACCGAATATTCTTTCACCAATCATTGTACAAGGAACGTTAAGACTTGCGACCGTTATTCTATCAGCAGCCGGTTTATCATTCCTTGGACTTGGTGCCCAGCCCCCTTCACCAGAATGGGGAACGATGTTAAGCAGCGGAAGGGATTTCTTATTCTCTGCTCCATATATTGCGATATTCCCAGGCTTGGCGATTTCAATTCTTGTTTTAGGTTTTAATATTTTTGGTGATGGATTACGCGATGCGTTTGATCCAAGAATGAAGAAATAGAGGAGGCTGGCAAAATGTTGATGTTTATCATACGCCGTTTATTGCAAACAATCCCAGTTGTTATAGGGGTCACATTTGTTGTGTTCTTTATTATGCAGCTAGTTCCGGGTGACCCTGCTGTATTACTTGCTGGTGAAGGAGCTTCGAAAGAAACCATTGAAGCCATTCGTGAACAATTAGGGTTAAACCGACCATTATTTGTCCAATATTTAGATTATTTAATGAGCATTTTCAGAGGTGATTTTGGGGTTTCACTTAAGAATAGTCAGCCAGTCCTCGATGAAATATTAGTAAGATTGCCGATCACAATCGAGCTTGCCTTTTTTAGTATTCTGATAACAGTCGTTTTAGGCATGGCTGCAGGAATAATATCTGCCATTAAGCCTTATTCCCTTACTGATACAAGCGTTATGATCGTAGCTCTTTTAGGTATCTCGTTACCCAGCTTTTGGTTCGGCTTAATGATGATGTATTTCTTCTCAGTTAAGCTGCAAATCCTTCCTGTAGCCGGTTGGGATAGCATCCTCCATATCATCCTTCCAGCCCTTACATTGGGTGCGGGTGGGGCAGCAATCGTTGCTAGAATGACAAGATCAAGTATGCTCGAGGTCATTCGTCAGGATTATATCCGGACTGCTCGTGCGAAGGGTCTTCGCGAACGGGTGATTGTTTATAAGCATGCCTTACGTAATGCGTTAATTCCAGTCATTACAGTAGTTGGTTTACAATTTGGTGCTTTGCTTGGCGGAACGGTTCTGGTTGAATCAATCTTTGCGATTAATGGACTAGGGAGAATGATTGTGGATTCGATTCGTATGCGTGATTTACCAATGGTTCAAGGCGGAGTATTAGTAGCCTCATTAGTTTTCGTAATCGTGAATTTATTAGTCGATGTAATGTATCGCTTCTTCAATAAGCGGATTGAATTAAATTAACAGGTGGTGAATGACCGTGACCAAGAATAACAACCCAATTTTAGAGGTAAAAGGATTAAAAACACATTTCTTTACAAAACGTGGCGTGAGTAAAGCGGTAGATGGCATTGATTTCACTTTGCATAAAGGGGAAACTTTGGGGATTGTTGGTGAATCCGGCTGTGGGAAAAGTATGACATCTCTCTCCATCCTCCGCTTAATCCCCTCTCCTCCTGGGAAAATTGCCGGAGGACAGGTTTTATTTAAAGGAAAAGATTTGGTAACGATGTCAGAGGATGAAATGCGAAAAATTAGAGGGAATGAAATCTCAATGATTTTCCAAGAGCCAATGACCTCGTTAAATCCTGTCATTCCTGTTGGTGAGCAAATTGCCGAAGCATTAAGATTGCATCAAAAAATGGGACGAAAAGCGGCGTGGGATAAGGCAGTCGAAATGTTAAAGCTTGTTGGAATCCCTTCACCTGAAAAAAGAGCAAAACAAGAACCGTTCCAGTTAAGCGGCGGAATGCGTCAGCGTGTAATGATTGCAATGGCACTTGCTTGTACCCCAGAGGTTTTAATTGCTGACGAACCAACAACAGCCTTGGATGTGACCATCCAAGCACAGATACTAGATTTGATTAAAGACTTGCAAAATAAGTTGGGAATGGGTGTCGTTATGATCACCCATGATTTAGGTGTTGTTGCAGAAACGTGTGATACAGTTGCAGTTATGTATGCAGGCAATATTATTGAACATGCACCGACTGAGAAGATTTTTGCCGATCCAAAACATCCATATACCCAAGGTTTACTAGAATCACTTCCTAAGATTCATGAAGATCAGGAAGAACTGCAAACAATAGAAGGCAGTGTTCCAAGTCCATACAATATGCCAACAGGCTGCCGCTTTGCTACAAGATGCCCTTATCAACAACCGCTTTGTCATCAGAAGCAGCCAGAGTTGATTGAGCAGAATGATGGTGTAAAGGTTCGGTGTTGGATGTATACTGATCAATGGACTGATAAAGTTATAAAAGAGGAGGCTGAAAATAATGCAGGCTGCAGCAGATAAGAAAGTGTTATTACAAGTCGATCATTTAAAGCAATATTTCCCTGTAAAAACAGACTCACTCTTTAAACCAAAAGCCTATGTTAAAGCAGTAGATGACGTCTCATTCCAACTCTATGAAGGCGAGACATTAAGTATCGTTGGTGAATCGGGCTGCGGTAAATCAACAACAGGACGTGCAATATTAAGACTTGATGAACCTACAGATGGAAAGGTTTATTATTCCGGGAAAGACATTTTAGGCCTTAATAAAAGAGAAATGAGAAAGCTTAGAGGAGATTTACAGGTTATTTTTCAGGATCCTTTTGCCTCACTTAACCCCCGGCAAACCGTAAAGCAAATTTTAAATGAAGCGATGGCCATTCAAGATGTAGTAGTAAAAACAAAAAGAATGGATAGAATGCTTGAATTACTCGGTTACGTCGGTCTGCCCCCAGAGGCTCTTGACCGCTACCCTCATGAATTTAGCGGCGGACAGCGGCAACGAATAGGGATTGCAAGAGCACTGGCGGTTAATCCTAAATTAATTATTTGTGATGAAGCCGTTTCCGCTTTGGATGTATCTATCCAAGCACAAATCTTAAATCTGTTAAAAAAGCTGCAAAATCAGTTCGGATTAACCTTTCTATTCATCTCTCACGATTTGAGTGTAGTAAGACATATCTCGGATCGGGTAATGGTCATGTATCTAGGTAAAGTGGTTGAAATATCCGATAAAAAAGATTTATTCGACAGAGCGCTACACCCATATACTCAGGCATTGTTATCATCCATTCCCGTACCAAATCCGGGTTTAAAACGGGAGCGTGTAATTCTAAAAGGAGATGTTCCCTCCCCTATTAATCCACCGAGTGGATGCCGCTTCCATACGCGCTGCCCAGTTGCGACGGAGAAATGCAGAACGGAAGAACCGGAATTAAGGGAATTAGGAACGAATCATTTTGTCAGCTGCCACTACGCTGAAAAAATGACGTAAAAAATATTTTTTAAAAAAAATGAAAATAATATAAAATATTAATAGAGTAGGGTAACCTCTTTCGAGGCTACCCCCTCATCAAACCGTACGTGCCCTATTAAGGCATACGGCTTACCAATGTGTTACAGAATCAGTACGTTGCTAATCTTTGTGCATATTTCATTTTACGAACAAGGTCGGGAGTATAATACTCTTGACCTTGTTCTTTTGCTTTAAGAACTCTTTTCTCCTGTTTCTCTTGTTGCTTCTCTTTCATTCGAAGAATGTAGCTTTCTAAGGAAAAACCGTATATTTTATGATAATAATACCAATATGAAGGGATGAGACCTATCATCGCAAAGAATTTATTATTCCACTTCGTTTTCATGGCATGACCTTTTCTTTGGCTTGGATGGGCATGTATCATGGATACTCTTAGTCTTTGCCGAATATAGCCATCTATCGCTTGTAACTCTTTCCCGAATGCTTTAAAGAAACATGAACTTGCAAATCCATGTTCTTCATTCGCTTTAATCGCTTTATATATGGTTAGAAAATAGTTAACCTTACCTCGTATTACAGGATTTACTTGGTCAATCCATTTTTCCTTGCTTAGGGTTAGAGTTTTCCTGGTTTTATCTTTGATTTTCTGTCGAAAATCCTTCCAAGTAGCTTCTTTTGGTTTGGCGATATAGTATGGCTTACCATCCTTTTTACGTTTTCTCCAGTGTTCAAACGTAAATCCCATAAAGTCGAAGTCATCGTCATCAAAATTTACAATCTTTGTTTTCTCCGATGCAAGCTCCAGACCGAGTTCGGCTAATTTATCTTCCGTAATCTCAGCCGCCTTTTTAATATCTTCTTCTGATTTAGCAAATATCAAGAAGTCGTCAGCGAATCTTACAAATCGAAATTTATGTTCTGCCCAAGTCCAGTCAAGTTCATTTAGATAAACGTTCGCAAGTAGTGGCGAGATGACTCCTCCTTGCGGAGTCCCAGAATCAGTTAAATGATATTTTCCTTCTTCCATATATCCCGCCTTTAACCACAGCCATATCATATCTAACACAGTTCCATCTGCAATGTATTTGTTTAAGACTTTTATTAGATTTTTGTGTGGAATATTATCGAAAAATCCTTTAATGTCTGCATCGAAGATGTAATTGTAACCTTGTTCGATATTTGCAAGGATTATTTGTAGAACACGCTCTGGTCCTACATTAGGTCTGTACCCACATGACCATTTGTGGAAAATACCCTTTTCAAATTTCGGCTGAAGAACGTTTACCAAAGCCTGTTGGACAATTCGGTCTTCTATATTTGGTATGCCTAGAGGTCTCTTTTTGCCATTTTTCTTGGGAATGTAGTGCCTTCTTACTGGGGAAGGTTTGTATTCTTTCTTTCTTAACTTTTGTAAAAGCGAATCTAAATTTTCTTCTAGACGGTATCTATAACTGTCAATCGTTTCGCCATCAATACCACCAGACCCTTTATTGGCTTCTACTTTTTCCCAAGCAGCTTTTAGTTTTCTGTCGAAAAGAATTTGTCCGTAAATACTATGCCATTTGAATTTTAACGCTTGATTCATTGCATATTCCGCACCCTTCATTGTGTACATTCAGCTCGTTTATACCGAAGTATCGTTTTCTGTTAGCATTACACACCTTTAAAGATGTGGAGCCACAAGGTCGTTCCCCTTCCGTTCATGTATGGTTTGGTCCATACACTACTTCCGTACTATGAGAACGTCTGACTTCTCCATCCACAGCCATCATTTCAGATTAACCTTATAGATGAATGTCCTTTCGGTAAGAATGGAGACCTCACGGGGTCATCGTACCTTCCTTTTAAACATACCCAGCACCATCACTTGGTAAGCTGTTTCTGCCCGGCTGATTCATTGAACAGAAACCATTACTGTTTGTAGCGGGCTTCCCATTATAATCGCATGGTCGCCAACTTACCCCGCCGCCGTGCTTCACACTTTTGCATTTGGGTCTGCTTATCCGACTACGGGTCTCTCGATTGTCCGCATCTCCTTCAGACACCACCTCACGGTGATGCCCTAGATTAGTCTTCACTAGTTGTATCAGCACTCTAATGGAAGGACTTCCACCTTCGAGAGAATGAGTCTTCTGGAATTCGGGAGTCGTGTTTACCGAGATAACGTACTCCAACCTTTAACAACTCATTCAGTGCAAGTAATCTGCACAAGGTACGACTGCCCGTCGCACAATTAAAAGGGAGCAGCACCCTCCTCCCTTTTTTCTACATCTTTAGGAGAATCCCAGACCATGCTAACTGTTGAAACTTTCTCCCTTCATATAATGATCGCAGCCCTATCCCCATTGCTAGGGGCTTTTACATTACTTTTTTTATTTATTTTTGAAAAAAGAATTGACTTATTAGAAAAGCAAAAGAGAGAAATTGCTTTAGAAAGAGAGTTGCAAACCGCACTTTATAATCAATTAAATCAAGAAATTCAGCCGCATTTCTTTTTTAATACCTTAAATTCAATATTAAGTTTAGCAAGGCTCGATCGAAAAACAGAGTTAATTCAATCAATTGAAACTCTGTCAAAGCTGCTTAAATTTAAATACCAAACAAATAATACATTTATTACCTTTGAAGAAGAGTTAACCTATGTCAATTATTATTTGGAAATACAAAAGATTCGATTTAGGGACAGACTGCATTATGAAATTTTCATCGATCCAGATGTAAACCAAGCAGTTACGATTCCATTTTTAATTCAAACCTTTGTTGAAAATGCCTTCAAACATTCTTTTGAAAAATATATTGGCGAAGCCTTCTTAAAAACATCGATTGTAAAAAAAGAAAAAGCAGTCCACATAACGGTGTGGAACAGCTCACCTGATCAGTATAAGGAACACTCTCATGAAAGAGGACTCGGTTTAGAGAACATTACAAAAAGGCTTGAGCTTTTATTTCCAGCTGGTCAAACGTCTGTACAATTAATCAACTCAGATGAAGGTTCAAGCGTTTTAGCTATATTTCCGTTTGTACATAAGTCAGAGATGTAAGGTAGGTGCACAATCCTTATGAATATCCTGCTAGTAGATGATGAGCCGCTTGAATTAGAGCAGCTCGAGTATTTAATTCTTAAAAAATTTCCGAATTGGAAAATCTTTAAAGCTCAAGATGCATCTAAAGCACTCCAAATCGTAAAGCAGCAAGACATTTTTATTGCTTTTCTTGATATTCAGATTCCTGGGAAATCAGGGTTGGAATTAGCAAAAGAATTAACACGCTCTTATTCCATAGACATCATTATGGTAACTGCTTTTCAAAATTTTGAATATGCCCAGACTTCGATTAGGCTTGGTGTTGTTGACTACATTACGAAACCAATCATTGAAAATGAACTGATGGCAGTGTTAAACAAGTATGAACGATTGGGAAGGTATTCAGAGCAAATTGTTCAAGCGCTAAAAATTATTCACCAGGAATATAGTGAGAAATTAACGTTAACTTATTTAGCTTCAAAAATTCATATTAACCCCGCTTATTTTAGCAGGAAATTTCAAGAAGAAGTTGGAATCGGTTTTTCTGAATATTTAAATGAATATCGGTTAAAGGAAGCTCAAAAAATGCTCATCGAATTTCCCGATTTAAGTATTAGTACCATTTCAGAAAGATGTGGATTTAACAGCCAGCATTATTTTAGCCAAATCTTTCGCAAAATGACAGGACAATCACCAAGGGACTATCGCTTAAGGGAGACTTTCCATTGAAAAGAAGTGATTATCAATCATATATTCGCGGTACCATTAAACTAGGGGTCAGCTTTGGGGTTGTCAGTTTATTGGCCCGCTGGGTAACTGGAAATACGATTCTTTCCTCACCAGAAACATTAATCAAATACGGAATAGTCGGTGGAATAGGTTATTCTCTTGTAGGCGCTTTATCCCTTATTTTATTTGGCTTTTTGGCAAAAAAAATCTATGAGAGGTATCCCAACCAACAAACCATCGGAGATGTTTTAAGACAAAAATTATCACCAAGTGGTTATTGGTATATGATTGTCATTCTATTTCTAACAAGCTTTCATTCTATATTTATTCAAGCAATGGGAGCTGGTATTCTCATCGATACCATTTTTCCGTTTCCCGCTTTTATAGGGATATTTTTCTTTTTGACATTTTGTTATTTTATTGGAGGTGTGGGTGGCTTACAACGCCTTCATCAACTTGCTGGTGTAAATGTCACCCTAATTTTTGCAGCTGTTATTATTATTCCTGTTTTCTTTTTCATTCAGGAAGGGATTTATCCCGTTTATGACGGCATTAAGCTATACCATCCCTATTTATTATATATAAAAAACACGGACGCCTTTTGGTTTATTTTCACAGCCATCTTTGTCTTTTTTGGGCAAATTTTGGTTGATCGGGCCACTTGGCAAAGAATATTTATCCTCCATAAGGATAAGGTACAAGTAACCTTTACCTTAACAGGCTTGGTATGGGCAACCATCCCTCTTGCTTTATCTTCTTTATTGATGATTGTAATTTTTGGAAGAAGCTTTAAGAATGTTTATTCACTATTTTTTGAGCTGGTCGACAAAATTCAATCGACCGCACTTATTGTTTTATTTGTCTTATTTTGTTTTAGTGCAATTGCCTCAGCCATTAGTTCTGAATTACACGCTACCTCTACCTTATTTGTAAAAAATGTTATGGAATTGTTACGTCCTCTTACTAACGATGAACAATGGAAATATACTTATATTTTTTCAGGGGTTATATGCGTATTTTTACTAGCAACCGTCAGTATTCTTACACCTACCCCGCTAACATTATTATTTTTCTTTGGGAATATTTACGCAGCCATGATTAGCCCAATGCTTTTTATTATTCTAAGTAAAAGCGTACAACCTTTTATCATCCCCTTTTCGTCTTTTATTGGAACGGTTAGCGGGTTTGTATTTCTACAAGTAACAAATGATCTGAAGTCTATTTGGATAAGCTTTGCTATTTCAACTTTTATTTGTTTAATTGTTTTATTGTATAAATCCTTAACAAAAAAAAGAATACGCGAATTTTAGAGGGAGGTACCATTGGAACAATTACATGCCTCACTTGGAGATCAGCCTAGCTTTAGCCCAGATTTATTACCTACAAAATCTGAAGCAAGAACATGGAAGGTTGGTCATTTTTTCTCAATTTGGATGGGATCAGTTCATAACGTCCCATCCTATGTAACGATTGGTGGATTTTTTGCTATAGGACTTTCTATTTGGCAGGTTTTCTCAGTTATTATGGTCTCTTCCCTAATACTGGCTGTAATAATGGTTCTGAATGGTCATGCTGGCAGTAAGTACGGAATCCCTTTTTCCATACTGCTCCGTTCCAGCTATGGTATGAAGGGTGCGCTATTTCCTGGCGTCCTAAGAGGTGTTATCGCCGCCATCATGTGGTTTGGTCTCCAGACTTATGCTGGCAGTCTGGCAATTACGATTTTAATCGGAAAATTTTGGCCCGCTTATTTAACATTAGGCGGGGAATTTACCCTTTTGGGTCTAAATCTCCCTGGCCTTCTTTCCTTTTTTCTTTTCTGGATGATAAACGTTTTATTTATTTTTGCTGGGATGGAACGGTTAGGGAAAGTAACAAAGATTGTTTCCCCTTTAGTTTTTGTTGTTTTTGGGGGAATGGCCATCTGGTCTATCAAACTGGCCGGAGGTATAGCTCCCATATTAAGTTACAGTGCAAAGGGTGTTGAGGGAAATAGTTTTTTCGTTTTCATGACGTGTGTGTCTGCGATTATGGCAACATGGGTCGCACAAGTTGTAAGCGTAGCGGATATTACAAGATTTTCACGTTCTAATGCAGATCAGTCAATCGGACAAATATCTGGTTTGATTATCGCTTACTTGTTATTTGCTGTTGCAAGCATTACGATTATTGTCGGCTCAGAAATTGCCTTTGGAGTTCCCATCTGGAATATCTTAGATGTGGTTGAGAGATTTGATAGTAAATTCGCTATTGTCCTTTCATTAATGACCATTTGCTTATCGACATTATCAGTAAATATAGTAGGAAATATTATACCTGCTGGTTTTCAGCTAACTGCTCTATTCCCAAAAAGACTAAATTTTAAAACCGGAGCTTTGGCAGCAACCATCATCGGTTTACTCATTATGCCATGGAAGGTGATGGAAAATCCAACAAGTATTTTCGCCTTTTTAAATATCGTTGGCGGTTTATTAAGTCCGGTAATTGGCGTTATGCTGACGCATTATTTCCTCATTTGTAAAAGAGAAATTAATTTACAAGAGTTATATTCATTCAGGGCCACTGATCACATTCCCAATGGGATAAATCATCCTGCAATGCTGGCAACGCTCATTGCAGGTGTCTTTAGTTTATTAGGCTTTTTTTTTCCTTCTCTAGAATCTTTATATCGTATTTCTTGGCTTATCGGTATATTTGCAGGAGTCGTATTGTACCTATTATTTTTTTATTATAGCAATCGATTGGCAATTAGATCAGATCGGCCTCATTCAGGAGTAGCAAAAAAGGGATGAATTTTTCATCCCTTTTTGTTATCATTCCTATTTCATTCATTTAAGGATCCAGAAACTAGGTTACCTTCAAAAAAGACTGCCATACGTTTTGACCGTCTAGCAATAGCTTCCGCTGAACAACTGGCATCAACGAAAACCATATTGGCTACATCACCTGCTTTTGGCCAAACTTGGCTGCCCTCTTTGTCTAAGGCTGTTTTCCCCCCCGTAATATATTTCAAAGCCTGACCAAGTGAAACTTCATCCGTCCATCTGAATCGTTCTAGAAGACGTCCTGCCCTCTCCAGAACATCGCCATTTCCTGTTGGCCACCAAGAATCATAGATATTATCATTCCCTATGGCTACTTCAACTCCACATTCAGATAAAAGATTGACTGGGGGAATGTTCCTGCCGATTGGAAGGCTGGTCACAATTGAGATACCCGCTTCTTTTAAAATCGCGGCCATTTCGATTGCTTCTTCTTTCGAGACGTCCCCAAGTCCAAATGCATGACTGACTGCTACTCTTCCTTCCCATCCCGCTTGCTTAGTTAAAAAAGCAAGGCGTTTCATCGTGAAAGTTCCTAAATGACCCGGGTCATGTAAATGCAAGTCAATATCAGCATTCCCTTCTACAGCCAAGTCCATTAACTGTACTAAAGATGCTTCAATATTATGATCAATCGTTGCCGGATCAACCGCCCCTACAATCCCTGCACCGTTCCTCAAAGCTTCTCTAACTAATTGTACGGTTCCGGGGCGAAGAAGGCCATGCTGGGCAAAGGCTACCATTTCTGAGCTTAGTCTATTTGAATATGTTTCTAACGCTTGCCCGACGCCCTCTAAATTTTGCAATCCTGCTTCCGGATAGATATCCACGTGGGTTCTTATATGGGTTGAGCCATAAGATAATAATACATCTAGCAAAGCTTCTGCGCGTTTCTGGGTGCTGGAAGGAATGGACGCTAGAATATTTTTTTCTATTTCACATCGTTCTATAACACCTGAAGCAGGGATACATGCCCGCCAATCTTCACCCATGTAAGTTTTATCTAAATGCACATGCTTTTCAATAAATGATGGAAGCAGCAGCAAACCTTTTGCATCCTTTACAGGCAGTTCATTTCCGAAAGGCACTGAACCTTTGATGATTTTTTCGATTTTACCTTCTACTATTAATAAGTGAAATAGCCCTGTTGTTGTTCCTGTTACTCTATCATTTTCTTTTCTATATCCCGTTTCTATTCGGGCATTTGTTAACAAATAATTACAGCTCAAAGTAATACATCCTTTCTATTCCTATTACAAGATAAAAGGGTGTATCCACTGGGATATCCCTCTTATCATTTTCCTATTTAATTGAAACGTCATTGATATCTAAATAGCCTGACGGTGTAATCGAAAAACCGTTAACGCCTTTTGCCACTGCAGCTAGATTTTCAATCACGCGCACTGGAATATATACCGCATCCTTCATTTCTAATTCTTGTGACTTTGCATATAACTCTATCCGTTTCTCTTGGTCTTTTTCTTTCCGAGCGGACTCTATTAAGCTATCAACTTCTTTATTGCTATAAAAGAAAGTATTTCCGGATGCACCCTGTGAGTCAGTATGGAACAGGTTATATTGATTGTAATCCGCATCCCCGGTTGCATTTCTCCAGCTTAGGATAAACATCTCTGAATCACCCTTGTTTACCTGGTCGACAAATGTCCCATACTCGAGAACTTGGATATGCAGTTTAATGCCAATTCCTTTTAACTGTGATTGAAGTACTTCTGCCATATTTACTCTTTCCTTGCTATCCATTGTTTTTAGAGTTGTTTCAAACCCATTTGGATAACCGGCTTCAGCTAACAACTTTTTTGCCTCATTCAGGTTATATTCATATGCTTTCATATCAGCATGGTAGCCAAAAACCTTTGAGCCTAATAATGAATTCGCTTTTTTCCCCACATTATTGTATACGCCTTTTAAAATCGAGTCCATTTCAACGGCATGAGCAATGGCTTTACGTACACGGATATCATTAAATGGTTCTTTTTTGACGTTAAAGCCAATATATTCTGTTCCAAATCCCTCACTGCGGTAAACCCCAACCTGTGATGAAGATTCGACAGTGGACATCATTGGTACTGAAAGAGGTTCGGCAATATGTGCTTCGCCTGTTTCAAGCATGGAAATTCTTGTTGTTTCTTCTGGGACTACTTTAAAAACAACCTTATCTACCTTAGCTTTCGTTCCCCAGTATTCCTTGTTCTTAGTAAAGATAATTTCTTGTCCTGGAGACCAGGATTCAAAAACAAATGGACCTGTACCACTCGGTTCATTGATTATCTTTTTACCGAACTTCTCAATCGTTTTTGGACTGATAATACCGCCTTCGTGACTGGCTAGAATGGAAAGTAATGGTGCGAATGGCTCGGATAAAATAAATTGAACTGTAAATTCATCCACAACCTTCACTTCTTTTACCATTTTAAATACAACTGCTCTGGGTGAACCAACATTTGGATCTAGCAGCCGATCAAATGTCGCTTTTACAGCCGCTGCATTAAAAGCTGTGCCATCGTGGAATTTTACACCCTTTCTTAACTTGAATTCCCAAGTAGTATCATCTAACTGCTTCCATTCTTCAGCCAACAATGGTTTTATTTCAGCGTTTTTATCTCGACCAACAAGCCCTTCATAAATTTTCATATGGGTAACACTTGCAGCATTAATCGTCGACATGAAATGGTGATCTAAGTTTTCCGCGTCAGACAACCTGGCAATGACTAAGGTACCTCCGTCTTTAGATGCTGTTTCCTTGTTATTGCCCTTAGTGCTGACATTCTTATTTGTAGAACACCCCGTAATAACAATGGCCATCAATAATATGAAAAAAAACTTCCCAAACCTTTGGTTTGCACCCATAGACTCTAGCCCCCTGAATATTAATTATAATACTTGTGTTTGTTTAATTATAAGGAATATTCAGATTATTTTATTTCTAAAATTTTTACCTTTTTTTAAACTATCTTTACCTCTTTTAAGAATTAGATAGAATCTACCATTCTAAACGAAGAGGTGAACAATTCATTTTTCGGAATTTGCTGGTAATCCCTTTCAAAATATCCTTTTCTCATTTTATTAAAATATTTTTGACCATTCGTCTTAATTTTTTCTAAATCAAGACTTGGAATTTTTTGATCCCTCATGACAATTTGGCCATTGATAATCGATAATTTTACATCTCTTCCAGTTCCGCTTACAATCATAGTACGAATCGGGTCATCAATAACTCCCATATGGAATCCTTCCATGTCAATCGCAATGATATCCGCTTTTGCACCGACGGCTAAACGTCCGAGATCCTCTCTTCCTAGAAAATCCGCACCTCCGATTGTGGCTGCTCGAAATAAATCAGCATAAGTAGAATCCTCTACTGTTTTTTCGATATAACGTGAAAGCATGCTGCCTGTTCTAATGTTTTGAAACATGTCTGGAGGAAATGTATCTGTCCCTAATGCTAAGTTAATCCCTGCTCGTTTATATCTTGCGAACGATTCCAAAGCGGATCCATGCCTCCCGATGATTAAAGGACAATGAATCACTGTTGTATTTGTAGCCTTTAGAAGTGCTAAATCATCTCCCTCGCCGGATTCTGCTTCACTGTATCCGGCGATAAAGTGAGCATGAGGAATGCCTGTTTTTTGTCCTAAAAAACCTAGATCATACAAATAGCGAATAGGGGTTACACCGTGTTGTTTGACTATCGTATGATATTCAAAAGTCCCTTGGGCTGCGTGAAGCTTAATGGGAACACCCAATTTCTCGCTATAATATTTTGTATGTTTAAGACTTTCTTCTGTCTGACATTCTATTCGCTCTGGTGCAAGCATCCCTTTTATTAACCCATTATACGCACCATCAAATTCTTCGACAAAGTTCACAGCACGCTTCAGCCCAGCTCTGCCTGCTTCCTCATCCCAGTACAGTTTAATTGTCCCATCCGGCTGCACCACTCTAATCCCTGATTGGTAGCTGGGTCCAAGATAAATTCTTAAGCCAAGACTTGCTGCGTGTTTTGCTGCAGCAGCTAATTCCTCATACGTTTCAGCCCATTTTTTATAAAAAACAGATGTGATCGGCATCGCGGTAGTAATTCCATGGAGAACAAGCTGTGAATAAGCATATAAAGATTTAAACGCTTCTTCTTCCTCTGTCATAACTTCATGGTGACCGTTTTCAACATATCGCTCTGACCAGAGCAGATTTTTCTGTCGGTTTGTACTTGCCTCTAAATGTAAAATATCGTGATCAATATCCCCTAATGCGTTTAAATCGATAAACCCAGGACTTATTACAGCGTTACCGGCATCGATGATCTCATCCACTTCACCTAAATAATTTTTTCCTACATAAATGATTGTATTATTTTCATAAACCACTTCGGCATGATTTAACATGACATGATCGAACCCGTCATACCCAATTACATATCTTCCCTTAAGTTTTGTTTTCAACTTCTTACTCCTCTCATCTCGATTTCTAACCGCATTAATTAAATTATAAAAAAAACGCGGTGTTTATGTTTTCAGAATTATTACTCCCTTTTAAAATATTTCTACTTCTTTTCTGCATTATCTTTACTTAAAAAAAGCCCCACTCCGAATTAATTATGGAATGAGGACTCTAATAAAGATAAAAAAGCTTCTTCATATTGATTTTCTAGTCTCGATCTAATAGTGCTGCTCCTGCGATCCCAGGCTCTGTCATTTCATAGATATTTAAGATGAGATCTAATTCTTCTTCAGTTAGAACATCATGCTGGAGGCATAGTTCACGGACCGATTTACCGCTGATCGTCGCTTCTCTGGCAATTCTTGCTGCTACTTCATAGCCTAAGTGCGGATTGACGGCAGTGATAATGCCGACACTCTTTTCTACGTATTCTTTAAGTCTGGCTTCATTTGCTTCAATACCTGCCAAACAGAAATCGGTGAAAGAACGGAACCCATTGTTCATGATGCTGATCGATTGCAGCAGGTTAAAGACTAGTACCGGTTCCATTACATTCAATTCAAGCTGACCTGCTTCAGACGCAAGACAGATGGTATGATCGTTTCCAATCACCTGGAAGGCAATTTGATTGATCAGTTCCGGCATCACAGGGTTCACTTTACCAGGCATGATAGAAGATCCCGGCTGGCGCGCCGGCAGTGAAATCTCAGCCAGTCCTGCGCGCGGGCCAGATGCCATCATTCGGAGGTCATTAGCGATTTTAGACATATTCATCATACACACTTTTAATGCAGCAGACACTTCTGTATAGGCATCCGTGTTTTGCGTTGCGTCAACAAGATGGTCGGCATTCACCAGTGGCAGCCCGCTAATTTCAGCTAGTTGTTTAACGACATCCTTAATGTATTTAGGGTCTGCGTTTAACCCTGTTCCTACTGCAGTTGCCCCCATATTGACTTCATATAAATTGTCCTTAGAATTTGAAATCCGCTTCATATCCCGTTCAAGTACACGAGAATATGCTTCGAATTCTTGGCCAAGACGAATCGGAACTGCATCTTGCAGATGGGTACGGCCCATTTTGATAACGTTTTCAAACTGTTTCGCTTTACTCTTGAAAACTTTGTGCATATCTTTCATCGTCTCAAGCAATTTTCCAAGAAGGCTTAGTGTGGCAATATGAATCGCAGTTGGAAATACATCATTTGTCGATTGTGACATATTTACATGACTATTTGGGCTTAGATGGAGATAGGCACCTTTTTCATGTCCAAGCAATTCAAGAGCACGGTTAGCAATTACTTCATTTGCATTCATGTTCATTGAAGTCCCAGCTCCCCCCTGAATTGGGTCTACAATGAATTGATCATGCCATTTTCCTTCAATGATCTCATCGGCAGCTTGACTGATGACATTTCCAAGTCCGCTATATAGGCGTGTTGTATTCATATTAGCAATGGCCGCAGCTTTTTTTACCATTGCCAGCGCTATAATTAACTCACCGTTAATTTGATAACCCGTAATGGGGAAATTTTCAACCGCTCTTAGGGTTTGGATCCCATAATATGCCTCTACCGGTATTTCCTTCTTACCTAAAAAGTCTTGTTCCATTCTTTTCGTGTCCACTATCTCTGTCTCCTGTCTTTATTATGTAAAAAGCATCTATTTGGATAAAGATTTGATTCACACAATGATAATACCAGTTAAAACTGTTTCTGTCTCTCCTTTTCACTATTACTTCATTATAAATATTAAAAATCTCAGGGAGAGTTAACAGTTGGTAGACAACAGGTTATGCCGTTCAATAGTAAAATGGAATTTTTTATAAACGAAACCAAATTTTCACCACGATATTTTTTTCCATTTTACACAAACTATATATAACTAATTTTTTCAAGAATTGAGGATTCCTGACACAACGGAGTCTTTTCATAAACAATTGCAAATGATATGATATTCTGCGAGATTACAAATTTACAAGGATGGAAAAGATGCATAAACTACTTTTGTTCGCAATGATCTCTACTCTACTGCTTTCCGGTTGCAGCATAAAAGTTGCAAGCGCAAAGAAAAATCCTGATGAGGCAACAAATACTGAAAGTGCCAAAGGATATAGCAAGGTAGCTCCACCAATAAAAGAAATACCTGAGTTTAAACCTCAAGCAACCATTTCATTCTCTCACATTACGTTTGCCTCCACAAATGTACGATTATCATTAAAAGATCGTGCAATGGAAATGCCAGAGGTTCAATACCAAATTTGGCGGACGGCAGACGGTCGGGATACTACGAAAACGTTCTCGTCCATACAAGAAGAAACTGACTTTTTAATTGGCTTTGATTTGAAAGAATTTTCGGGACAGCGAGGCGAATATCAGATAGAGGTGTATGGTGTATTCGACGGGGAAGCACAAGAGCTTCTTGCAAAATCCACCATGACATTTCAGCAGTATGTACCTATTCTCATGTATCACGCCATAGATGATTACAAGGGAGAGGGCATGAAAGATTTGTTTGTAACTCCTGCGAATTTTGAAGCACAAATGCGCTATTTAAAGGAAAACGGCTATACACTCCTTACGTTTGAGCGGTGGGACGAAATAAATAAAGTAAACAAGCCCATCCTTGTTACCTTTGATGATGGGATGAAAAACAACTTGAATGCTTTTCGGATTCTTCAGGAATTAAAGGATGAACGTTTCCAGCCCGCAGCAACAGAATATGTCGTTGCTGGAAATATTGACAGCAGCCCCTATTATTTGTCTGCAGATGATATAAAAGAGATGGTTAATTCCGGGATTTTTTCGATCCAATCCCATACGATGTCACATGCTGAGCTTCCGGAAATTAAGAACTTTGAGGAAGAGCTAAAGACATCAAAGATAAAACTTGAACAATTAACGGGTAAACCAGTGATTGCCATTGCCTATCCATTTGGTCATTTTAATCAACAAGTTGTAGAAGAAACGAAAAAATATTATCAATTTGCTACGACCACAAGACCTGGGCAATTTATAGAAAAAAACCGGCCGGATGAAATGGTGCAGATGTCCCGCGTCCGAATTTCATACTCTACCACACTGAAACAGTTTGCCGCTTTAACGGCACAAAGATAGGAAGCTTTTACAGCTTCCTTTTTTATATCCTTGATTATCACCTGGCTGCTAGCCAATGTTTAAAGGAACGCTTGATTAAACTTCTTTAAAAGTTGGCCGAATACCTTCCGTTCCTCTTCCGGCCAATCATTTATTAGCTCTGCAATTCTTTCCAATCGCGCCTGTTTATAATCGTTCAATTCCTTTGTTCCAAGCTCCGTTATTTGAAAAGAATAGGCCCGTCCATCTAACGGATCAGGAATTTTATACAAATACCCCTTATGCTCTAATGCGGCTGCTTGTCTGCTGACAGTAGAAATATCTAACTGAAACTCGCCAGCCAATACCTTAACCCCGACTGCCCCTTTTGTAGCAATGCGGCGGAGCAATAAGTAGGCAGATCTGTCAAGATTCCACTTTTTTTTATTAGTTGAAACGGATGTAGTCCGGCGTATTAGGATTGCCAGTTCAAGTTCAATCATTTCCAAAGACTGTTCATGCATGTGCATTTCATTAATACCTCACTGTTAAACTTTTCTTCTTATTTACTATGATAACACAATCGCCAAAGGATGGAGAAACGCTTCAAAGTCCCCACGGCAAGAAAACACTATTGACGCAGTAGAAAATAGTTGTATAATACAAATATATAGTTTCATAATACAACTATTTACAAAAAATAAAAAAGGGGAAATGCGTATGTCATCAATACCACCAATTATTCCTTCATCACCCGCCAAAATTCCTTCAACACCAGAGATAAAAGGAAGTTTATTCACTCAGCCAAAGGCTATCTGGGCCGTATTTTTTGCCTGTATCATTGCTTTTATGGGAATTGGCCTTGTGGACCCTATTCTACCGGCTATCGCTGAGCAATTGCATGCATCCCATAGTGAAGTTACCTTGCTTTTCACCAGCTATAACGCAGTGATGGCAGTTGCCATGCTCATTACGGGAATGATTTCCTCAAGGCTTGGGATTAAATGGACACTTCTTGCCGGCATTGTTATTATTGCCATTTTTTCCGCCCTTGGGGGATTATCCAACGGCATTTGGACACTCGTCAGTCTCCGGGGCGGCTGGGGATTTGGGAACGCTTTGTTTGTGGCAACAGCATTAGCCGCAATCGTCTCCTTATCCAATAGCGGCACAGCAAAAGCCATTATTTTGTATGAAGCCGCTATTGGACTTGGCATATCAGTCGGTCCGCTTCTTGGAGGCTGGTTAGGTGCCATGTCCTGGAGAGGCCCATTTCTAGGCGTTGCCACACTGATGATTATTGCCTTTATCGGGTTATTCTGGCTAATGCCAAAAGCCCCGAAGCAAGATTCCGAGCAGCCCAAAACATCTATATTAGATCCATTCCGTGCCTTAAAACACCGTTCTCTTCTTGTTTTCGGCATCACGGCCGCTTTATACAACATCGGCTTTTTCACCCTGCTTGCGTATGCACCATTTGTCATGGGATTGGATGAACATGGCTTGGGATTTGTATTCCTTGGCTGGGGCATATTGTTGGCCGTCACCTCTGTTTTCATGGCTCCGAAGCTGCAACAATGGTTTGGTACGGTTAAATCCATGTGTGCCATGTTAATTCTGTTTGCCCTGCTATTATTCGCCATGGGCATTTGGTCATCAACGCAATGGGTGATTATTGCTGCCGTTATTGCCGCCGGTGCCTTGCTCGGAAATAACAATACATTAATCACAACCGCTGTCATGAACGCAGCACCTGTTCAACGTTCAACAGCTTCAGCTGCTTACAGCTTCCTCCGCTTTATCGGGGGTGCAATTGCCCCATTTATGGCTGGAAAACTGGCAGAAATTTATAACCCTTCCGTCCCTTTCATCGTCGGAGGCGGATTTGTGCTAATCTCTGTTCTATTTATCATAATAAATAAACAACATGTATCGCATGTAGATGAGATCGAATCTGGCCATTAATACTACTCAAAGAATCTGCCCTGAAAAGCAGATTCTTTTCCTTTACTTACCCAGCTAATGAATATCACGTTTCTTAAAACGGCCACCCCGCACTTCAGATATGTCCGCTATCGCCAAGAATGCCGTTGGATCAATATCCTCTACGATTGTGGTTAATTTGGATTCTTCCAATCTGGAGATGATACTAAAAATGACTTTTTTACTGTCCCCTGTATAAGCACCTTGACCTTTAAGATAGGTTACGCCCCGGCCTAAGCGAGCATTAACTGCATCCCCAATTTGCTCAGCTTCATCACTAATAATCCAGACAGATTTCGTTTCTTCCAGGCCTGCTACAACCGTATCAATAGCCTTAGATGCGATGACATAAGCTAACAGAGAATACATTGCACGATCCCAGCTAAAGACAAAGCCTGCTGCTCCTAGAATAAAGAGGTTCATAAACATGATGATCTGCCCGACTGAGAAAGGAACTTTTTTATTAATGACAAGTGCCAGTATCTCAGTCCCGTCTAAAGCACCGCCATTACGAATGACTAAGCCTACTCCAATACCCAAAATCATTCCGCCAAAAAGGGTGGCAAGGAGGATATCATCTGTAAAAGCAGGAACGGGATGAAAAAAGGAGGTAAAGACGGATAAAACGATAATTCCGTATACAGTAGAAAAAGCAAATGTTTTTCCCATTTGTTTATACCCCATATAAACAAACGGCAAGTTTAGTAAGAATAGAAAAATCCCCAGTTTCCAGCCGGTTATATGTGAAAGCATAATCGAAATCCCTGTTATCCCTCCATCAATTACGTGGTTTGGAACTAAAAAGATTTCCAGTCCTGTTGCCATGAGAACAGCGCCAATAGTAATAGCAATGACGCGAAAAATAATCCTGCTGAGGGGCAGCCTTCGATGTTGAATATTTTCTTTTATTAAATCTGTCATTGGACCACTCCTTTGTATTTGGTATATTTTTATATTATTTTTCTAAAAAGAAAAGAATTTTATTTATCCGTTAATAGTATTATATCATATTTTCGACCTAAAGATGAACTGGAGTTCACATTCATAATAAAAAATGGGGTTGCAACCTAAGTTGCAACCCCATTTTTTAGACCATTATTTTGCAAATATCATTGGTAAACTCTACTGGATCCTCAATTGGCAAGCCTTCAATTAACAATGCTTGGCTATATAACAGGTTCGTATAGAGCGTTAATTTTTCTTGATCCTTCTCAAAGGCCGCTTTTAAGGATTCGTATACACCGTGGTGGACATTAATTTCTAAAACTTTGTCAGCTTTCACATTTTGGCTGTTAGGCATCGCATTTAGAATCTTTTCCATTTCAATCGATACGGCTCCATCAGTTGTTAAACATACTGGATGGGTTTTCAATCGTTTCGATACTCTTACATCCTTTACCTTGCCATCCAGGATGTTTTTCATATAGTCAAACAGTTCTTTGTGATCCTTCTCTTCTGTTTCCGCATTTTGATTTTCATCCGTTTCAAAGCCTAAATCGCCGCTTGACACCGATTTGAACTCTTTTTCTTTGTAGGCCATAACCATACGAATGGCGAATTCGTCAATTTCATCAGTGAAATATAAAATTTCATATCCTTTGTCAGCGACTAGTTCTGTTTGTGGCAGCTTGTCAATTCTTTCATTTGTTTCACCTGTTGCATAATAAATATATTTTTGCTCTTCAGGCATTCTTGACACATATTCATCAAGTGTTACCAATTTCTTCTCCTTTGATGAGTAGAACATCAATAAATCCTGTAATTCCTCTTTATGCATTCCATAATCACTATAAACACCATATTTGAGCTGTCTGCCAAAGGAGTTATAAAACTCTTCATACTTCTCGCGTTCATTTTTTAATATTGTAAGTAATTCACTCTTAATTTTTTTGTTTATGTTTTTTGCGATTAGCTTTAATTGGCGGTCATGCTGCAGCATTTCCCTTGAGATATTTAATGAGAGGTCTTCTGAATCCACCATACCCTTCACAAAACTGAAATAGTCAGGCAGTAAATCCGCACATTTGTTCATGATTAAGACGCCATTTGAATAAAGCTCTAACCCTTTTTCGTATTCCGGTGAGTAAAAGTCAAACGGGATTTTTTCAGGGATATATAGAATGGCATTATATCTTACCGCGCCATCTACACTGATATGAATGTGTTTAATCGGCTTGTCGAAACCGTAATGTTTCTCAGCATAAAATTGCTCATAGTCTTCAGTGGTCAGGTCCTTTTTATTTTTCCGCCAAATCGGAATCATCGTATTGATTGTTTGTTCTTCTTGGACATCCTCGTATTCATCCTTGGTGCCTTCTTTAAGTCTGCTCTCGGTCACATCCATTTTAATTGGGTAGCGAATGAAGTCAGAATACTTCTTGATAATCGACTTTAAGCGATATTCCTCCAGATATTCATCATAATTTTCATCTTCTGTATTTTCTTTGATTTTCAATGTGATCTCCGTACCAATTGAATCCTTTTGACATGGGACAATGGTATAGCCATCTGCACCCTTTGATTCCCATTTATAGGCTTCCTCACTGCCTAACGACTTGCTGACCACGGTGACTTCATCAGCAACCATAAACGCAGAGTAAAATCCGACACCGAATTGGCCGATGATGTCATGACCGTCTTTTAACTCATTTTCACTTTTAAATGCTAATGAGCCGCTCTTGGCAATGGTGCCAAGATTCGTTTCAAGCTCTTCTTTGGTCATTCCAATACCCGTATCAACAATTTTCAAGATTCTATTTTCTTTATCAGCTGTTACCTTTATGTAGTAGCTGTCTTTGTCAAAGGTCAAAGAATCATCAGTTAATGCTTTGTAATAAATTTTATCAATCGCATCACTCGCATTTGACAGCAGCTCTCTTAAAAAAATCTCCCGATGTGTATAGATGGAGTTGATCATCATGTCCAATAATCGTTTTGATTCGGCTTTAAACTGTTTCGTCTCCATTAAGACCTCTCCTTTTGCTTGAATTCTAACACTATTTTAGCACTCTATACATTTGAGTGCTAACCATTATTTTAATATCATACTATCCCGTTCTAGTCAAGAAAATTGAAAAAGCACCCTAACGGATGCTCATTATTTTTGATTATTTTCTAATGTTACATAACTAGTAAAACGGTTACTGCATTGGCAATGCGGACATCTCGCTGTAATTTCAATGTCAATGATTTTAAGGTGATGATGATTGGCATAGACCTTGTTAAGGATCACTACTTGGTCGGCAATACTCATTGGATGATCTCTTTTTAACAATTCCTCTACATTCGGCCTACCGCAAATAATAGCAATATATTCAAAGTCCTTATTACACAAAATACAGTTTTTTTCACCAATCTGAATATCATGATTTGTCAATGCAGTCATTTTCGTACCCACAGTCATCGCCTCCAATATGATAATAATTCAACAAAAACGGAAGCGTTTCCTGCAGTATCTTATACATCTTTCTGAACAAATTTTGTCCTTTTCTATTGTACAAATAATACAGCTTACTGAATGATTTTCGTGGATTTCGCCCGTTCAGCTGTTTGTTGGATTCTTTTGCTTAATGGCTTTTTCAAGAAAATAGCCAAGAGAAAGCTGGCGGCAGCAAAGCCGAGCAAAGATAACACATCCTTTATTACTACCTCAGTCACCATTCCTCCAACTGTTTCCCGGAGCATACTTACCGCATACGTAAATGGCATAAATGGGTAGATCGTTTGGAAAAAAGCTGATGTCGTACTAACAGGAAAAGTGGCGCCTGAGCTTGAGATTTGCAATACCAAGAATAGGATCGCTAACCCTTTTCCAATATTACCGAACACGGAACATAAGGTAAAGGTGATAATCACAAACACCATACTGATAAAAATGCTCAATAAAACAAACCATAGTTTGTCCACCGCGTACGTATGAATGAGAAACAAATCGCCTATTGCGACAATGACAGCTTGGAAGATGCCGATTGTAAGAAACGTTAGAAGTCTTCCGAAATAAAGCTGATAGCCCCTGTAAACATTGTCAGGATTTTCGACATCCACGCGTAGGGATGCAATCAAAAAAGTAGCTCCAACCCAAAGCGCCAGCATTGTATAAAAAGGTGTCATTGCTGAGCCATAATTGGGAATCGGGAAGATCCGTTTCGTTTCCAAAAGGACGGGACTTGATAAAAAACTACTTTCTTTCTGCGGATCGTGCTTCAACAATTGAATTAAATCGTTAATGTTCACGCTGCTTTCGAAGCGGCGAAGTTTATCCGCTGTACTTCTGATTTTTGCTGAAAATCCCGGCAGATCATTTCGAGCCAAATCAGCTGCTTTATGGACTGCCTGTTCAAGCTGCGGAAGCTTTGTTTGAACTAACGTTGCAGCTTTTCGAATATCCTCCTCTAGTAAGGGTAAATCGTTGCGCACAAATTCCGCTGCCTTTTTTAATTTTTGTTCAACGACAGGCAGGTCATTGGCGAAAAACTCGGCTGCGGTATTTATTATTTTTTCCCCTTCACCGACTCTTTGCTGAAGGGCAAGGCGTGTTTGATTTACTTGAATATGAATTGCCACAAGCTCCTCATTTAACCTTGCTAACTCCTCCTGATTATTCGCGGTATCAGTCTCGGTCGTTTGGGCAGTACCAGCGGCGGTTATTCCTTGTCTTATTTTCGTTTCGATTTCAGTCATATTGGCGATTACATCCGTGATAATTGCATTAACATGCTGTAAATCTGAAATCTTCCCTTGCAATGCAAGCACCCTGTCACCAGCTTTTTTTATTTGAGGTAAATTAGCTTCCACCTTCAAAATACTGTTTCCCGCTAGCTGAAGTTCCGGTATTCGTTGTTCGAGCTCGATTACTTTTTGGCCCTTTTCCCGTATTTCGGGCAGTTTCCCTTCCAGTTCGATTGCCTTTTTCCCCATTTCCTCAATCTGTGGCAAAACCTTTTCTAGTTCAAAAATTTGCTGTTCTACATTATGAATCGACGGCAGGGCTTTCTCTAACTCAATCCCAGCTTTATAAAATCCTGAAAAAATGGCATCTCCTACTGTCTTCACAAAGGCCTGACTAATTTGAGCTGTAATGCTGGATGCCCCAGAGCTTGTGATTTTCGGTGCAACAGCATTGATTTTTTCATTAACACCAAACAGGATTTTGGGTTTTTCTGGATTTAGTTCTAAAATGCTTGTTAGTTTTTTCGAAAAATCTTTTGGAATGATCAGATAGGCATAGTAATCACCTTTCTCCACTCCCATTAAGGCTTTCCTTCTGTTAACAAACACCCAGCCAAGTTTATGATTTTGTTTAAGATTTTTTACAGTATCATTGCCTACATTGATTTTTTCCCCTTGAACTTCTGCCCCATCATCTTCATTAGCTACGGCCACTTTAATCCCGGATGTATTGCTGTACGGATCCCACATTGCTTTGATATTTACCCATGCATAGGCAGAAGGCAGCACCATAAGCGCACCTATCAATAAAGCTGCTGTCGGAACACTAAAAATACTTTTCCAATCGGTTTTGTAAATGCGCCAAACTTTTCCCAAATTTCCCCATCCTTAGTAAAACAGTTATTTCCATTATCATTACACCAAATGGAGGGAAAGATTCAAAAACAAAGGAATGTAAATAGGGATTGCCGCAGCAATCCCCATCCATCTTCATTTAAACAATAATGCTTTTATCCTTTAATAAAACCCGCCACCGACAAAACTTGCTCCGATGATAATAAGCAGGATGAATAAAACCACAATTAACGCAAAACCATTTCCGAAACCTACTGCACCACTCATTAAATCCACCTCCAAGCTATTTCTGAATCATCATATGTAATTGACTTGATTATGTGTTTAAAAAAACGGACAGTGTTTGGTCACTGTCCGTCTTTCAGGTATATTATTTGCCATTTGAAATTTTTTCGGAGTCCTGATTATAGTTGTATGTTGATCGATCTACAGGAATAAAGTTTTCAGGCGTATAGAAACGCAATAAATCTCCATTGACCACTTTATCTGAGTAGCTTAATTTTTCTTGGACAATTTCCTTATAATTCTTGGCCTCTTCCATCTTGTCCTCAGATAATTTCAACCCTGTAGTGGAATCATAGTATTTCCCGTTAACAGCAGTAATCGTCGGACTCACATAGTCACCATTTCGGAAAGCCACAAGGTCATCATGCTGTTCAGAAAGCAGGTCTGTCCCAAATTGGATATAGTCTTTTGTCTCAGTTCCCAACAAGTGAAGCAATGTCGGCAAAAGGTCAACCTGTCCACCGTATTCGTGGTTCACGCCACCTTGCATACCTGGCACGCGAATAAATAATGGTACGCGCTGCAGGCCGGCACTTTCAAATGGGGTAATTTTCTTCCCAAGAACTTGTTCCATTGCTTTATTATGATTTTCTGAAATACCATAATGGTCCCCGTACATAACGATGATCGAATTGTCGTATAATCCCGATGTCTTTAAATAGTCGAAGAACTGCTTCAGTGCTTCATCTGCATACCGGGCTGTCTGGAAGTAACCATCAACAGATTTATCACCCGTTGTTGCCGGTGCAATGGTGGCATCTTCTTCATTTATTGGATATGGATAATGATTCGATACGGTTATAAATTTTGTATAAAATGGCTGGGGCAAGGTCTCAAGAAGTGGAATGGATTGCTCAAAGAACGGCTTATCCATTAATCCATATTCAGCTTGCTCAGCGGTATCAATTTGATAGTAATTAGAATCAAAAAACTTATTAAAGCCAAACGATTTATATATCTCATTACGATTCCAAAAGCTTCCTGAATTCCCGTGGAACACCGCAGATGTATAACCCTGTTGACCTAAAATAGCCGGAGCAGCTTGATACGTATTTAATCCTTTCGTTGTATAAGCTGAACCTTGCGGCAGTCCAAACAATGAGTTTTCCAGCATAAATTCAGCATCAGACGTTTTTCCCTGTGCTGTTTGATGGAAGAAATTATCAAAATACAAGGTGTTTTGATCTTTCGTTAACGAATTTAAGAATGGCGTGACTTCCTCGCCATTTAACTTGTAATTGATTAGGAAGTTTTGCATCGATTCGAGATGTAAATAGATGACATTCATACCTTTACCAGCACCGAAATAGGCTGGGTTTGGCTCAGCGTAATTTGATTTTGTATAGTTAATCACTTCTGTCACATCGTCACTGTCAGCCATTACCCTTTGTGCAGAGGCATGAGTACTTTTCACCGCATCATAAATAGTGTAATTGTACATCCCTAAATATTTTACAATATAGTTCCGGTCAAATCCTCTCGTTAATAATTGAGGACGATCCACTTCAGCTAAAGAAAGATTGGCACAAGAGATTGCCAATGATAGGGAAAATAATGCAGCCACTTTCCCCCGGTGCATATCCTTCACTTCAATTTTCACAAACCGAAACCCGAGCAGAACAATTAAAAGAATAATATCCGTGAAGAATAAAAAATCATAAGGCTTTAAGAGAGACACGACACTACCACTGACATCACCGAAGTTTTGCGTTTGAGTTAACGTCGGCAGCGTAATAAAATCATTAAAAAATCGGTAAAAAATAATATTCGCATACAATAAGAAAGATAATAGAAAATCAATCACAATCAGCGATACATACTTTTTCCGACCCTTAAACAAGGATGATACTCCTAAAAATAGTAACGCAGATCCTAAAGGATTTATAAATAATAGAAACTTTTGGATTGTATTTTCTATTCCTAAATCGAATTGAGTTAATTGAACAATGTATGTTTTGATCCATAGTAAAGCTACAGATAACAAGAAAAAGCCAATATATTTATTGAAAATACCTTGACCCTTTTCGAGTAATTTATTCATTTTCGCACCACCTTCTAGCACAATATTATTACAAATTACAAAGCCCGTTTAAATATGTGATTGAACCCAAATGCTCCAACTTCTATAATACCTGTTAAATATGAACAATCAATGAACAAATTGCAAACAATTCAAATCGGGACCTTTTTATCATTTTTTAAATAGATACGTCCTTTGGGAATGTGCGCATAGTTCGTTCTTCAATCAATTTTCTTTAATGTTACATAATATCATGATATAATATAATTATGTAACATAGATTAAGGAGCAAATGGTAATGGAATATGTTGAGGCTCTAAGGGACATCAAGCAAATCAATGCAATTAAGAAATATTTAAAAAATCATTCTGAACGTGACTTTGTTCTCTTCGTCTTCGGAATTAATACGGGGTTAAAAATATCGGAAATGTTGGAAATCAAAGTCGGTGATGTTGTTGATAAAAAATTTTATTTGTTTTTTCATAAAGAAATTTTGAAGGAAGTCTACCTTAATTCGAAAGTAAAACACGCTATCCTTCATTACGTTCATCATCAACAGCTGAAGAATGAAGATTTTTTATTCAAGTCTTTGAAAACTGAAAAACCGATCACCCGCCAGCAAGCGTATCGAATTATTCATCAGGCTGCAGAGGCAGTTGGTATTGAAGGAAAAATCGGCACGAATTCTATGCGTAAAACCTTCGGATTCCATGCGTACAAACGCGGCATTGCTATTTCTTTGCTGCAAAAGCATTTCAATCATTCAACCCCATCAGAGACGCTAAAATATCTGGGAATTTCCAAGGATGAAAAAATTAGGACTGAAATTGACGTAAACCTTTAAACAACAAAACCCTTAAATAGCTTCTTAATCTACTAATAAATTATTGAGGAGGAATGGAAAATGAATATTCGCGAAATCGAACTTCCGGGTATTGGAAAAAAGTATGAAGTAATCACAAAAAGCAAGGACAAAATAGTGGTGATCATTCATGACGACGGGAGGCGGGATATTTATTATTTTGATCAAGAGGATTACGATGAGGCCATTGCCAGTACTACCTTTGATGATTCGGAGGCAAGGAAGATTGCAGCCATCATTGGCGGGATGACTTATGCTCCTAAAGCATTGGAGACGATTGAAATGGCTTTTGACGATTTAGTGATTGAATGGTCTAAAGTAGAACCTGGCGCAATAGCGGAAAATCAATCTATTGGAAATCTAAATATTCGACAATCCTATGAAGTTAATATTGTCGCAATAATTAAATGTCGAAATCACAAAAAAATCCATACTCCTGGCCCTGAAACACTTTTAGAAGTTGGGGATACTGTTATTGTTTCTGGTCAACGCAATCAAGTAAAAAACATTGTAAAAGAAATTCTTTCAAGAAGGGACGGGTGATAATTTATGGCAAATCACTTAGTTTTTGAAGTGGGCACAGCCTTAATTTTAGTTGCATTTATAGCATTATTGGCAGGAAGGTTAAAATTCTCCATCATTCCGTTTCTAATCCTTTTAGGAATGGTGGTTGGTCCACACGCACCTGACTTTGGAATCATTGATCTTAGATTCATAGAAAGCTCAGAAATTATTGAATTTTTTGGGCGAATTGGTGTTTTGTTTTTACTATTTTATTTAGGCCTGGAATTCTCCGTAGGAAAATTGATTCGATCAGGGCGTAATATCGTTGTAGGCGGATCTATTTATGTAGCACTTAATTTTTCATTAGGTTTAGTTTACGGTTTTTCTGTCGGTTTTCCGATTATGGAAACGTTAATTATTGCAGGTCTCCTTAGTGTTTCCTCAACAGCCATCGTCGCTAAAGTATTAGTCGATTTAAAAAGGACCGCAAATCCAGAAACAGAATTAATTTTAGGTATTATCTTGTTTGATGATATATTTCTAGCTTTATTCCTCTCTATTATGTCAGGGTTATTATTAGGTGGTTCAACGACGATTTTAGGTACGATGACCTCCGTTCTCATTTCACTTGGTTATATGATTCTATTTTTCGTTATCGCCAGAAAAGGCACTCCTATCCTAAATAAACTATTGAATATTAAATCCAATGAGATTTTTATCCTCGTGATCTTTTCTTCTCTATTCTTTGTTGCCGGTTTTTCAGAAAAGCTCCATGTGGCTGAAGCCATCGGCGCTCTATTGCTGGGTTTAGTCTATTCTGAGACAGAACACCGTGAGCGAATTGAACAGTTAGTGATTCCGTTTAGAGATTTCTTTGGCGCACTATTTTTCTTCAGCTTCGGTTTGAGTATAGACCCTTATAGCTTGGGCGGTGCCATTTGGTTAGCTCTGGGCGCTGTTATTCTAACAATCATTAGCAACTTTGTAGCGGGAATGATTTCCGGAAGAAAGGCTGGTTTATCTTTTAAAGCCTCTTCGAATATCGGATTAACAATCGTTTCTAGGGGTGAATTTTCGATCATTGTTGCTAATTTAGGCCTTGCCGGAGGCTTAATGCCGATATTAAAACCATTTACAGCTGTTTATGTATTAATATTGGCGATACTTGGTCCTTTTTTAACAAAGGAATCAAAAAATATCTATAAATTATTAAATAATTTATTTCGCTGGGAAACGAAAACAAACAAAATAACAAGAAAACAAACGAAACCTATCCCAACAACCCGAAAGGAAGACGAGAGTAGTCCGGGTTTATAGACAAACAAAAAGGCTAACAATGATGAGGAACATTCATCATTGTTAGCTTAATAAAGAAAGGAGATTGTAAAGATATTATGGGCATTGGTGTCGCGGTTGTGCTCTTAACGTATGTGACCTTGTTAGTGTTGACTTATGCGATGATTGTTTTTACCACAAAAAAGGATGAGAAAGGAAGTTGGATAGTTAACAAAGCCTATCAATATTATTACACCATTCTTCTTTTCAGCATGCTTGTCATGATCGGCCTCATTAAACTCCCTCACATCTCTCTAGATTCACAAACTGCCAGCTACTTTATCATTGCCAGTAAATTTATTTCCGTCCTTACACTTGGCGGCAGTATTTATGTACTAAGTAAGAAAAGTTTCAGGGACGAATAAACCAACTTATTGGTTTAATACTAAGTCCCATTTTCTTTGCATAAGATTTTTTAAGAGATACCACAGAAAAATGAAGCTAAGGGGGTGAAGCTGTGTTTAAATTCTTTTCATTCAGAACGAAACAAGAAGCTAAAACGGATAAAGCTGCAACTGTTGATGACCTCCTATTTATCAAATTGGATCGAATAATTGAATTACTAGAAAAACAATCTGTAGAAAATGAAGGTAATAATATTCACATCGACAAAGTTCATATTGAACATTTAGAAAATATTATCTTTCGATTAGACAATATAGAAATCGACGATTTGAGTGGAAAATTTAGTATTGGCAATAATATTTACGGAGCAGAAGACTTAGCAAAACCACTTATTCAGAAGCTGAATAAAGAAAACGCCAAAAAGGAAGCCATGTCCGACACAGCTTCCCCTCATGATGCAAAAATAACAAAAACCTCCAAGGGGTATCGATTTAAAAATAAATTCTAGCGAAAAATTTCATAATCCTTTATGAATATTAGCTATTTTAATATCCTGATCCTCCATTATGGCATCAATCACATCTGGATCGTTATTTATATTAAGGTTATTTAATAAATGGTTATGGTTTCCAAATAAACCTCCCTGAGAATAGTTCGCTTTTTCGTTTCCATCTATTCCAGTCACATGCCCCTTTCCAACGAATACTGCACTATTTTGATACATCGTATTAACGTTTAAACTCTCCATATCCAGGTTCGTTATATGGCCATCTTCCCCGTTTGATTCAAAAGAAATATTAATATCTCGATCATCAATTGGTGTGTCAATAAAATCAGGATCATTCAAGATTGAGATATTGTTTAAAAGGATATTGGACGTGCCGCTAATATTTCCAATAACACTGTTTTCTTTCCCATGAGAACTCCAGCCAACGGCATTATTTCGTTCCCCAATAAATATCCCACATTGTCTTTGCATTGTTTGCACATTTAGATCTCCTGTGAAATGAAAATGTGACGTTTTCAACATAAATGGCCCACCACGTTTTGATTATTTTTGGTAACAATTATTCCATCCACTTTTAGCCTCATGTATTTTATGTGCATCGACCCTGGATTGTGATAAATGCCTAATCAAATAATAAAAATGGTGTCATTCGCCCACTAATTGAATACGTTAGTAAAAATGGCGAAGGAGAATTCTTGGAATGATTAAAATTACATTTGATCATGTTTCAGTTAATAAATTGAATAATACATCAGGTATTTTCATTGGAAAACAAAATACTCATAAGAAATTTCGTCACGAAAGTGTATTGGACGAAGTAGTTGGAACCATTTCCGGTAATGAAAATCGGTTTACCAAGAACAAATGGATCAAAAACAAAGAAAATGGGGAGGAGAATTAATTCATGACATCCCCTATTCTTTCTCCCACTTTTCACATTGGCACGATTAAAATTGGGAGTATATCGGAAGCATCTTGTTTTAGCATGGGTAACAATTTTATCGAAGACTTTAAAAGCAGTAAAAAACATAACCAAGGCTTAGGGAATATTCATGGGGATCGAAACAACTTTGCACATACAAATGCATCCTTAACAAATTACGAGGCAAGTCCAATGAAACTGAAACAAAAAAAAGAGAACTCACATGAAAATCAGAGTCCTAATTAAGGATTTTTTTTTGCATTTTTTTCTAAACATTGGAGCCTACATTTGGTTTAAAATCTTGGTCAAAGATTACCCCATCAATCATTTCAAAGCTGTCGATATTATTACTGATATTCCCTCCAACAACATTAAAAGCACCATACAGTCCGCCAAATCCCAAATTATATTTTCTGTTACCATCCATACCAGTCACGATCGATTCACCAACAAAAATGGCCGCATTCGGCTGGGGAGAATTAATATTCATAATTCCTAAATTAATGACAGAAGGCATACATTTTTCCTCCCATTCTCACTTCGTCATTATGAGGTATCTTATGTATAATTGTTGATTTCAGTGAAAACATTAAATTTCTCATCTATCAGTCATACTTTTTCATGCAATTGGGAAATTTAATAAAGAAATTTGATTGCAATACCATTTACGATCATTGATTTTTTTCCAAAATCTTTGAATGCCCTGAAAAGGAGTGGTGATCATTCATAACAATCTTAGCAGGGTAATAAACAGGGAAACATTGACCTGGTTAATGGTAACTGCCCTCAAAGGAATTTCACAAGTAGTCTTAGTTGAGAATGCTGTTTCCGGGTTTATTATTTTTGCAGCAGTATCCGTTGCCTCTGTTCCCTTAGGTTTAATCACCCTTTTCTCAGCATTGATCGGAACGTTAATTGCGAAAATTGGCAAGGCGGATCCAAATAGTGTAAATCAAGGGATATTTGGATATAACTCAGTTCTAACAGGAATGGCTCTGTACTTATTTTTAAGCGGTGATGATCGTTGGATTATTGCGCTTATTGGAGCAGCTATCACGGCATTCTTTACTGCAGCGATGATCCATTTCATGCGGCAGACAGGCGTACCCATTCTTACTTTTCCCTATATTATCCTGACTTGGTTTTTTCTATTAACCACTTACAGGTTGACATCTTTCCAATTAAGCCCAGACCTTACGCCCCAATCATTATCCAATTGGACTCTTAATATTAAAGGTGAGGCAAATTGGCTGGATGGGGCCGTCAATGGAATCGGCCAAGTTTTCTTTCTCGACCATTCTGTTTCCGGAATTCTGCTTTTTATTGCACTGTTTTGGGCAGGTTGGAGGATTGGACTTTATGCCATAGTGGGCAATCTTGCGGCGTTAGTAACATCGTATGGTCTTGGCGGGGAACACAGTTTGATTTTCATGGGACTTTACGGATATAATGCCATTTTAACAATTATTGCGGTTTCTCTTGTTTTTAATGATAATCATAAGACTGGTCTTATTTTTGGAACAATTGCTGCATGTATTACCGTCCCGATTACAGCAAGTATTGTTACTTGGCTTTTACCATATGGGCTTCCGCCACTAACCATGCCGTTTGTATTTTGTACCTGGCTGTTCCTCGGTGCCCGAAAAGTATTACCTGCATTTTAATACGGAAAAAAAGCATCCCGTTAAGAGATGCTTTCTTTTTATGATTCAAGATGTTCATTCATCAATTGATGGACCTGCGATTCGATTGCACTTAAATGTTCTTCTTCAATCTTTTGCTTTGGATGTGGATTGTACCAATGAATTTTCCCACCATGCACCATTCCCTTATAATCTTGACCTTCTAGATTCAATGAAAAATGTGATTGTTCCCGTGCGGTTCCTTCTTGAAGTTGAAATACTTCAAAGTTTTCAAACATAAAATCGCCTCCTTATGTTTTTCCCTTTAGAGTTTTTCCAGAAAAATCAGGCCGTATACCCCCTTAATATTTTCTAAGTGAGCTTGGCTTTGATTGAAACCATTCCAAACTAATCATTTGATGAATGTCCGAAAAGATTTTTTCAATGACTTGCGTTGAATTAGCTAATACTCTAATCGTAAATCCGTTTACGGGCAGTAAGGAAAGTCCAACTTTACAATCATATGACTTCTCATCAAAGGTTGTATATAACTGATCGAGGAATGTACTATCCGCCTGCTCACTTATTACCATCATTGAACCTAAATGGGAATAACCTTCCATAAATCCTAGTCCATTAATATTTTGTTCAGTTGGCTTTAATTTAATGTGATCGTACACTACCAATTCATCTTCCATGTAAATTTCATTTAATAAATGAACAGTTTTATAGCTAAAACGCTCTCCCCCCGGTGACCACCCAGGGGTAAGGATATCTGAATAAAGAAAAGTAGCACTCCGATCCATGCGAATGACATTTTTTTGTTTATATTTTGCATTTTGATAGGCGATTAGCGGATCGGGAATATATTCAAGGTAACTTCCTGCCCCAAGGAGTATTTCTGATTCTTGGTATGCAAAGTCTGTTGGTGTTTTATAAACCTTTGTGGCGCCCTGTGTTGTTAAAGTCAATTTAGCATTTTCCCCTAATGTGATCTTCATTTGGTAGCGATCCCCGTCTAAATAGCCGCCCCCGGGATTTAATAAATAATAACAAGCTTGACCAGAATCATCATGGTAAATAGGGCGCATTACTTTAAATGCGCCCCGGAAATAGACTTTTTTCGCGACCGTTTTCCCTTTTCTTTCTTCCGCTTCTAACTGTAAGACACCAGTCCAGTCATTCATCTTATGCCAATCCTTTTAATAATGCATTGTGTTTTAACCAATCTAAGACGTTATCTAACCCGGTATCGTCTTTTAGATTTGTAAAGGCAAATGGTTTGTCTCCGCGAAAGACTTTTGTATCTGATTCCATGATTTCCAGACTTGCCCCTACATGTGGAGCTAAATCCGTTTTATTTATGATGAATAAATCTGATTTAATCATCCCTTGGCCGCCTTTTCGCGGAATTTTTTCACCTTGTGCCACGTCAATAATGTATATTGAGAAATCAACTAATTCCGGGCTAAAGGTTGCAGCAAGATTATCCCCGCCGCTTTCCACAAAGATCAGCTCAACATCAGGATGTTTTTCAATTAATTCATTGATTGCCGCAAAATTCATCGATGCATCTTCCCTTATGGCAGTATGTGGACAGCCGCCTGTTTCTACACCAATAATTCGATCAGCAGGAAGGACGCCATTTTGCATAAGAAATTTAGCATCTTCTTTTGTGTAGATATCGTTCGTAACAACCGCCATACTAATTTCATCATTTAAATGTCTTGTTAATTTTTCAACTAACATGGTTTTTCCTGCTCCAACAGGTCCTCCCACGCCAATTTTAATTGGTTCCATAGCAACTCTTCCCTTTCTCTTTTAAAAAATTAAAATTTCGACTTTGAGAATTGTCTGGCTCCAGCGCCCTAGCGGCTAGTGTCCTTCGCTCTCCGCCCTACGATAAGTCAACATCGAATCGCTTAAGGCTCTTCGTGTTTCCTTTATCTCAGTTGGAGTGCTCCAGGCCATACGCCACTGACCAGGGCGCTTCCGCTTTTATTACGACATAAATATACGAATATTTACACGTTCGTGCCTCATTTGTGATAATTCAATTCCTGGTGAAACAGTGCCAAAATCCGCTTCCTCCAGTTGGAGAGCAGTTTCTACTGCTTCAACTAATTTAGGCTGTACATCACGAATGATTTTCTGGCCTGATGTCTGTCCCAACGGAATACCTCGAACAGCATTTTGAACGAGACTAGAAACGACTGAATACAAGTAAAACAAAAGCGTCGTTGAATTAGAAATACTAAGATGATGGGCAACCATGGTAAAAACAACTGAAGGGTGACCGAATGATTGTTTTGCCGCAATCCTTTTCCGATAAACGGAGAAATTTGGTATATCATATAAAGTCTGAACAAGATTTAACATCCGTTCACCCATTCGCTGAGTACCTTCCCTTGTTTCACGGGGTAAATTTTGCACATTCAATAATCGATCCAGCTTCCATACCTTCTGTAAATCTTTCTCATCCAATGCCTGATATACAAGCCTGCAGGCGAGGCCATCTGTATTGATAAGCTGCTCGCAAATATACACTTCAAGCCATTGCAAAAAGGTCTCATGATTATGTACCATATTCTCCTGGATATAACTTTCCAGTCCGAATGAATGACTGAAGGCACCAGTAGGAAAGTTTGAATCACATAACTGTAATAATGACAGTAATTTATGATCCATGACTATGACCAATATGACGGAACGCCTGCTTCACTTTTCGATCTTCCCGCTGATAGGGAAGATCTAGTTCCTTTAATAGTTCCTCCACCAGATAGTCGTATTGGACCATCATTAGATCATCTTCAAATTGGGCAGGCAAGTGCCTGTTGCCTAATTGATGGGCAATGGTTCCCATTTCTTTGATGCTGCGCGGGCTGATGACTAATAAATCATCCGCGACCACATCAATCACGATCATATTTTTCTCATCCATATACAATACATCGCCGGCAACAAGATCACGTTGGTCTTTTAAACGTATGCCAATTTCTCTGCCATGGTCTGTCGTAACTCTCTGAATCCGTTTTACCAAGTGGTCACTGTCAAGGTAAACTTTTTCCATATGACGACGGAATATTTCTTCCTTTTCCATATGTTCAATATTCGTTTCAATTCTTTCAATTAACATTCATCTCACCTCAAAATAGAAAATATCGCTGCCCCATCGGCACCTTGTCTACTGGATCACAGGTAATATGCTCCCCGTTAACTCTTACCTCGTAGGTTTGAGGATCCACTGTCAGCTCAGGGGTTTCAGAGTTTAACTTCATGTCTTTTTTTGTTAGTTTGCGGATTCCATGCACGGGCAGAATTAGTTTCTCTAACCCGAGTTTTTCATGAACCTTCCCTTCATACGCGGCTTGTGAAATAAACGTGATCGAGCTTTTTGCCAGAGCTTTCCCGGTCGCAGCATACATCGGGCGGCTAATTACAGGCTGAGGAGTTGGTATAGATGCATTTGCATCTCCCATCATTCCGTGTACAATGAACCCGCTTTTTATTACTAATTCCGGTTTCACACCAAAGAACGCGGGAGACCAAATGACTAGATCGGCAATTTTCCCCACCTCAATAGAACCCACATAATCAGCAATTCCATGTGTTATCGCAGGGTTAATGGTATATTTTGCAATATACCGCTTTGCCCGGTTATTATCGGAAAGTTTTCCGTCCCCTTTAAGTGAACCTCGCTGCATCTTCATTTTGTCTGCGACCTGCCATGTCCTGATGACTACTTCCCCAACTCGCCCCATGGCCTGTGCATCTGAACTGGTCATACTGAAAATCCCCATATCCTGAAGGATGTCTTCAGCTGCGATGGTTTCTTTTCTAATCCGTGAATCTGCAAAGGCAATATCTTCAGGGACGGATGGATTTAAGTGATGACAGACCATCAGCATATCTAAATGTTCATCAACCGTATTCACAGTATATGGCATCGTTGGATTCGTGGAGGAAGGCAGCACATTCATAAAGCTGGCCGATTTAATTAAATCAGGCGCATGTCCGCCGCCTGCCCCTTCTGTATGGTACATGTGAATAACCCTGTCTTTAATGGCTGCCATCGTATTTTCTACGAAACCGCCTTCATTAAGAGTATCCGCATGCAGTGCTACTTGAACGTCATATTGATCGGCAACCCGGAGCGAATAGTCTAGGGCAGAAGCAGTTGCTCCCCAGTCTTCATGAACCTTCAGTCCAATGACCCCTGCACGGATTTGTTCTGCTAATGGTTCTTCTGTTGCTGCCTGGCCTTTTCCTGTTAACCCTACATTAATCGGAAGTCCTTCAACTGCCTCAAGCATGCGGTGAATATTCCATTCACCCGGGGTAACGGTTGTAGCCCTTGAACCTGCTGATGGACCTGTACCGCCGCCAATTAACGTTGTAAGTCCTCCTGTAAGTGCCACTTCTACTTGTGCGGGATTGATAAAATGGACATGTGTATCGATTCCACCCGCTGTTACAATCATGCCTTCTCCGGCAATGATTTCTGTTGAGGCCCCGATGACAATATCCACACCATCCATAATCAATGGATTTCCGGCTTTTCCAATGCCGGCTATTTTTCCATCACGAATAGCGATATCTGCTTTGACAATCCCTGTATAATCTAAAATAACTGCATTCGTAATGACAACATCAGGGATGCCGTCCCCTCTTGTTACTAGAGGATGCTGCCCCATTCCATCACGGATGACTTTTCCGCCCCCGAAGACAACTTCTTCACCATATGTGGTAAAATCCTTTTCTATTTGGATGAATAAATTTGTATCTGCCAAGCGGATAGAATCCCCTGTAGTTGGTCCATACATTTGGGCATATTGCTTCCGTGTCATTTTAAAGCTCACTTGTTGTACCCTCCTTCAACAGATCCATCCGTTTTATTGTTAAAGCCATAAACCTTGCGTTCTCCCGCATAGCTCACCAATTCAACTTCCTTTTCATCACCCGGTTCAAAGCGCACCGCCGCACCTGCCGGGATATTCAATCGTTTTCCAAATGCGTCATCCCTATTAAATTTAAGGGATTCATTCACTTCAAAGAAATGAAAGTGTGAACCTATTTGAACCGGTCGATCTCCGGTATTCGTTACCTTTATCCGGAATAAATCTCTACCCTCGTTACAAATAATCGGTTCCTCTTTCAAAAACAATTGACCTGGTTCCATTTCCATTTGTATCCCTCCCATCATTGCTAGCGAATTGGATCATGCACCGTTACTAGTTTTGTTCCATCAGGAAAAGTAGCCTCTACCTGAATATCATCAATAATATCCCCAATACCTTCCATTACATCATGACGTGATAAGATATTAGCGCCATATTCCATCAATTCCGCCACGGTTTTTCCATCCCGTGCCCCTTCTAACACTTCGTAAGTAATAAGCGCTACTGCTTCAGGATAATTTAACTTCAATCCTCTTTCTCTTCTTCTTTTAGCAAGATCAGCCGCCACAACAATCATCAGTTTGTCTATTTCACGTGGTACTAATAACATCGCCCGAGTCTCCTTTAAATTTGTCATTCATATTGTTCTGTGTAAAATTTCCACACTTCCATAAAATTCTCCATAATTCATGTATTTTAAACAGTATTTGGAATTTTTTTATGTGTTCTTTCAAAAATCATTCACATTTAAAGGAAGAAACGAATGCATTGTTTCAAACTTAATCAATAGTGTTCAGTAAATATTATGTTAAAATAGGACAGTTGGCATTTTTTAAGTAGGAAGGGAAGAAGCAAATTTGTTAAAAGCATATACTTTGTTAACTTTATGTGTAATCGTTTGGGGGAGCAATTTTGTATTTGGGAAGATATTAGTTCGGGATTTTTCTCCAGCTCTATTAACGATGCTTAGACTTTTGTTTATTGTTGTTTTCTTAACTGGCTTTTCTTTATACAAGAAACACTTTAAACCTTTGAATAAAAAAGATTTTCTAATGGTTTTTTTTCTGGGAGTCGTGGGTGTTTTTATAAACCAATGGTCCTTTTTTGCAGGATTACAAACTGCTGATCCCACAACATCTGCATTAATTTTAGCTACTACTCCCATAGTCACAAGTATTTTAGCTGCTATTTTTCTGAATGAAAAATTAACCATGCGTATGGCGATGGGGTCTATTGTAGCCATCATTGGTATTTACTTTGTTGTAACAAAAGGCAATTTTTCTTCCATCCATTTAGAAAGTGGACTATTATGGATTGTCTTAACGATGGTGACATTCGCCATTATGATTATTATGACGAGGCTCCTCTCTCAAAGAATCGATCCACTTACCATTACGTTATATTCCAATTTTATTGGCTTTATCGTGTCGATTCCTTTTGCTTTTTCACTAGACACTTCCTTACGTGTCAGTTCTCAAATACCCGATTGGACCTTACTGATCGGAACCGCCATAATTGTCCATGGAATCGCAACATTGATTTGGAATAACAACATTAGACATGTTCATGCTTCAAATGCATCCATATTATCTAATTTAGAACCATTTGTGGCGATGGTCATGGGATTCATATTGTTATCCAAGCCAATCACTGGCGCAGAAATTTTTGGTTCTTTATTTATTGTGGGAGGGGTAATTCTGTCTACTTTTCAACGAAAAAAACTTTATGACCATTCCTAAAAATGAGCTCTTTCCCCGAATTTTCAACTGTTATTTCCAAACCCTTCACCATTCATAACCAACTAATCAAGAATCAATATCGTATTTAGATAATCGCTTCACCATAAGAAATGGAGGTTTTTAAGAACATAACTAGAATTATGGATAATTGAGTGTGGTACGGACAAAATAAATTGACCTGAATAGTTATTAGAAGTATAATACAAACGAAAGTTTATATTATAAACAATAGTTTATACTTATTAACCAACATCTAAGGAGGCACATATCTTGAAAAAACGTAAGCTGGGAATAGCACTATCACTAGTAATTGCAGCAGGTACACTTTTAGGTGCTTGTGGAAAAGGGAATGATAACAAGGGCAACGATACAACTAAAGGTGGAGACAACAAAGATCACTTCTCTGTCGCAATGGTTACGGACATTGGCGGTGTTGATGACAAATCATTTAATCAATCGTCTTGGGAGGGTCTCCAAAATTTTGGTAAAGAAAATGGATTAACCAAAGGTAAGGGTGGGTATGATTACCTAGCCTCTAAATCGGATGCCGATTATACAACAAACTTAAATAAACTTGCTCGTGAAGGCTTTGACTTAGTTTACGCGATTGGCTTCTTAATGCCATCAGCGGTTGAGGAAATTGCAAATCAACAAAAAGATTCTAAATTTGCGATTGTTGATGCAGAAGTAAAGCTGCCAAACGTTGCAAGCATTCTTTTCAAGGAGCAGGAAGCCGGATTCCTTGCAGGAATTGCAGCGGCTAAAACAACAAAATCTAATCATATTGGGTTTATTGGCGGCATGGACGTTCCTGTTATCGAACGGTTCCAAACTGGTTTCTTAGCTGGTGTTAAGGCTGCTAAACCAGAGGTTCAAGTTGACGTTCAATTTGCTGGTGCGTTTGACAAGGCTGAACTTGGACAAGCCATCGCTTCTAAAATGTATTCTTCCGGTGCGGACGTCATCTTCCACGCTGCTGGCGCTACTGGTGTTGGCCTTTTTAAAGAAGCCAATGATCGTAAGTCTAAAGACCCTGGAAAAGACTTTTGGGCGATTGGTGTTGACCGCGACCAAGCTGACATGGGTCAAGATGTAGTTCTTACATCAGCAATTAAACGAGTTGATGTAGCAGTTAAAGACCTCGCAACAAAAACAAAAGATGGCCATTTTCCTGGCGGCGAAGTTACGTTATATGGGTTAGCTGAAGATGGTGTTGGATTAGCTCCTATCAATGCAAAAGCCGCGAACAAAGACGAAATTGATGCAGCGGTTAATGAATGGATTGAAAAGATTAAATCAGGTGCAGTTACAGTTCCTGGAACTCGCAAAGAGTTACAAAACTTTAATCCAAACAAATAAAATCCAAAAAAAGGCTTATAGACATTCTCTACATTCTCGAGAGGTCTATAAGCTTTTTTGGATTCCTTTTTGACAACAAATTCAAGAGTCTATGGTTTTAGAATCACTTTAATGCAATTTTCTTCATGATTATTAAAGATTCTATAGCCGTGTTCAGCTTCCTCAAGGGATAATTTATGAGTAATAATCTCTTTTGGATCAAATTCGTTGTTCATTATTTTCTCAAATAGTCCAGGCATAAAATGCCGTGCTGGTGCCTGACCCATTTTTAGGGAAATATTTCGAACCCAAAAGGCCCCTAGTGGGAAAGCATTATAATTTCCGCCATAAACGCCAGTCATTTGAACGGTCCCGTATTTTCTAACGGCTTTTGTTGAAATCTGAATGGGCCCTAGCGTTCCGCCCTGGAGTTTAAATTTTTGCTCCAAAAATTCCAGCGGTGATTTTTTCCCATCCATCCCTACACAATCAATGACTACGTCAGCACCACCATGGGTAATTTCTTTCAAATGCTCACCCATATCAGGGTATTTTGTAAATTCATAAATCTCAACTTGATTCATTTTTTTTGCATGATCAAGCCGATAATCTAAATAATCAATCGCGATGACTCGTTTGGCCCCTTTCATCCAAGAGAATTTTTGAGCCATTAAGCCAATCGGTCCGCAGCCGAGTACGATAACAGTATCGCCTGCTTTTACACCGGCATTTTCAACGCTCCAATAAGCAGTAGGCAAAACATCGGATAAAAATAACAGGGATTCATCCTCTAGATCACACGACTCAGGAATAACAAATGGGGTAAAATTCCCAAATGGAACTTTTAAATATTCTGCCTGCCCGCCTGGATGGTTACCAAACTTCTCTGAGTATCCAAAATACCCACCTGAATCATAGTGTGGGTTAGAGTTGTCGCATTGGCTTTCCATTTCATGCTGGCAATAAAAGCAATGTCCGCACGAAACAGTGAACGGAATGACCACACGATCCCCTTTCTTTACCTTCGTTACGCCCGGCCCAACCTCTTCGACAATCCCCATTGGTTCATGGCCGATGATGTACCCTGGCGGCAAGGGGAAATTCCCTTGATATAAATGTAAATCCGACCCACAAATGGCTGTTGATGTTATACTAACGATAATATCCTCATTGTCCTCTATCTTTGCATCATCAACTTGATTCACTTCTACCTTTTTAGGTCCTTGATAAGTAACTGCCTTCATTTTTGCACACCTCAATCCGTCCTCATAAAAAACGTTTCATTAATTAAAGTATCCAAATCCATTAATTAATAACCAAAGGCCAAATTTCTCCAAAAAAATCTCACTAACCCAAAGATTAGTGAGATTTTTACTTCCCCTATGCAGTTTTTTCAGGAAAAGAAGTATCTCCTTTAAACATTCCCATAAGATAGCCAACTATTAAACCGATTAGCGCCGGTATGATCCATCCAATTCCCTCATGATAAAAAGGAAGGATTCCAAAAGCATTGCTCCATTTATTTCCGAGAAATGTCTTGTTTACTGTATCCAAGAGACTAAAAATGGCCACAAATCCGATTACACTGATATAAATATATCGTTTTCCCCTAACAATATTATCGAATAGACCTAAGAAAATAAGAACGATGGCAATTGGGTAGATCATGCCAAGGATGGGTACCGAAATTTGCAGGATTTGTGTTAATCCTAAATTGGCAATAGCAGTACTAAGAACGGCTACGATCAGGACCCACATTTTATATGTGATTCTTGGCAGAGCATTGGAGAAAAATTGGCTGCACGAGGTAATTAAACCTATAGATACACAGAAACAGGCTAGAGTAAAGACTATCCCTAAAAGAAGCGTACCGCTTTGTCCAAAAAGATATGTCATAACATTAGATAAAATGATGGCCCCATTTTCTGCTTGTCCTAATGAAGAACTTGCTGCACCTAAATAGCCTAAAATAAGATAAATCAACGTAAGTAACAAACCTGCACCTAAACCAGCGTACATCATATAAACTGATCTTTTTTTATTATCCAGGACACCCTGTGCGGTCAAAGTATTGGCAATCACAATCCCAAAAGCGAGTGCTGCCAATGCATCCATGGTTAAATAACCATCTAAAAAACCTTGAAATACCGGGCTTATCTGATAATTCCCTTTAGGTGCTCCATGGGGACCTATTGGATCAATTAGGCTCTTGATAAAAATGATAGCAATCAAAGCCAATAATATAGGGGTCAAAAGTTTTCCAAATAGGTGAATTAGCTTGGAAGGATACATACATAACCATGTGACAAGTCCAAAAAAGAGGATGCTATAAATGAACAAGGAAACTGGACTTTCCATCAAAGCTTCCGGCAAGAATGGTGCTACACCCATTTCAAAGGCAAGACTACCTGCACGAGGTATGGCCAGTCCCGGACCGATTGCAATATAAATTAAAAATGGAAAAACCAAAGCAAAAACAGGATGAACTCTTTGGTTTAAATCATTAAAACTTCCAGCCATCGCAACGGAAATCACACCTAGAATAGGGAGTCCTACCGCAGAAACTATAAAACCGATTAGAGCTGTCCAAAAATGCGCACCTGCCGATTGACCAAGGAATGGTGGAAAAATCAGGTTGCCAGCCCCGAAAAACATAGAAAATAACATAAAACTAATAAAGACCACTTGCTTTCCAGAAAACTTCATGATGTTTCTCCTTATGATGTGAAAATATTGTACAATTATATCAAATTTAATAAACAAATCAAAAGGTAAAATAGGATCGGACAAAACTTTTAGGGTGTCCCCTTCTTTCGGGACACCCCTTATTTCATACTATGTTATCAAATTGTTTTACCTTCCCTGAACGACTTCTTCTCCCTGGTAAATCCGAAATGCCGGAACAATTGTGTCCGTTACAATTTCTTTACCTTTTTCACGTATGAAGTCCAATTTATAATAGGCAGCAAATCTTTGACTGATTTCTGTTTTCACCAGTTCGGGCGGAGTGACGACGATGAATTGAAACTTCAGTTTTTCAGCAACGGCAAAGATCGGATCAAGGACATGTGCCGATGCTGCCTGTCCAAACGGATTATCACAGACCAAAGGAACCCAGCTTTGATCTGTTTCGCTCTTAACCGATAATAACATCATCATCATCACCATTCGAGCCGATAGCTTTTGTCCTCCGCTGCCATCAGATTTCGTCTTGGAACCTTGATTAATCGTCTGCCAGGTTGAATAATGCTCTCTTTGCGGTTTCCCGTACATGAAGGCATTATCCGTTCGCATATTATAAACCAAAAGCTCTGGATAGCGATTTCGAAGGGATACAAATAAAATTTGCTCATCACTAATGAGTTGTTTTATTTCTTCATCTAAGGCTCGATTATGATCATCAATCAAATCAAATTGTTTCGTGATTTTGTTAATAGCAGCCACAAAATGCTGCTTCAAGAGCGGTTCGATATCTTCAGCCATTTTTGGCAGGATATCCTCTTTGAGCTGGACAAGCGGAAAGGATCCTCGTTCATTTTTCAGTTTCATTTTCGCAATCATGGAACGAATCGCTTCTGAAATGCTCATTACTTTCATGCTGGCACGGCTGGCCCAGAAGTTTTGCGCCTTTTCTGCCCTTTCTTTGTCGCGTTCTAATTGTTCCAATCCACTTTTGGAAAAACGCTTCATATTATTAACTATTGTTTGGATATGCGAATAATGCCTAGTATCCATATGGTCAAGTGTTGTTAATACTTCATTTTTGAAACGAATCTCCCACTCTTTCCCTTCAATCGTAAGCTTTAAATTACGTAGAGACTGATCGATTTTCGCATGCTTCTCTTGGCCTTCTTCCTGAATCTTTTGATGTTCTTCACACCAAGATAAGATACAAGCTTTGCCTTGGCTTTTAATTTTTTCTACATCCTGATTCGTAAATGCTGCCGCTTCTTCTTTTAGAATAACGGATAAGGTTAACAAATCCCCTTCAAAACCCGCAATTTTTGTTTCAGTTTCTTTTTGGCGTTTTTCAGTCTGCTTTACTTCCTCTTTGGTTATTTTTGTTTGATCTTTAATTTCTACAGCCTTCACTTCTAAGTCGAGATCTTCCCATTCTTCCGGTTGTTTTTCATGTTTTGCAATTTTCTTTCCTGCCTTTTCACGCTGTTCGGCCGCATGCTGTAATGATGTTTCTGCTACGGTTACTGCCGTTCCTTTCTCCCGTTCTTCTTTTTCAGCAGTCCTTGCTTCCTTCTGTGCCGTTTGAAGCATATTTTCTAATATACTTAAAGGTTCATCAGGTGCCGCAGCGTCCTTCCACGCCTCGTTTTGCGTATGGAGTTTTTTCTCTAATTTCTTTTGCTGTTTTTGTTCGGTTTCTTTTTTTGCTTGAATAACGAGTAATTCTCTAGCTTGTTCTTCTTTGGATTTTTGAAGCTGCTTTAGCGCTTCGATACTATTGTTGATCTCTTCTAATAAATGTAGTGATAAACGCGGAACCTCTTCAGACATCTCCGCTTTTTCATTAGCAGGAAAAACCGCATCTTCAATAAACAATCTGATTTCCTTCATATTTTGTTCGGTTGCTAGCTTCCATTCTATATAGGTTTGACTCCACTGGTTTTGCAAGTCAGCAATAGTATGGTGCTCTTTTTCGATTTCTTGCTGCTGAACGATCAAACCTTCCTTTACTTTTAATTTCTCACTTTTCACCCTTAGATTTTCTTGATGAAGCGTTTTTTCTTGATCAAAATCCTCTAATCTTTCTACATTTTGTGTAAGCTTTTCTATTCTGCCTATTGTTTTTTCTAGCTGTTCTTTTAACTCAAGCTGAGCATCTTTTTCCTTTTGTTCTCGTGTGATGATTTCCTGTAACTGTGTTTTCTTAGAAAGAAGAGCGTTTTGTTCCTGATTGACAGCTTTTTCAATATCACTAGAAAGATCACTTGATAAAAAACGATCCATTTCTTTCAAAATTCTACGCAAAGAGGTTTCTGTTTTTTCTAGTTCTATGAGTGCATCTTTCTTCTCTTCTATTTGTTTAGAAATCTTAATTTTCCAGTTGGTGAATTGATTTTTCTCACTTAAAAGCTCTTTTTCGGTTCCATTAATGATCACAAAGGATGATGGCTGCTTTTCGTTATTCATTTCCTCCCGCATGAAAATCGGTACAGGACTCTTGAACATTCTTCCTGAAAGAACCTGCTGATTAATCTTTTGCCATTGATGATGACTGACGATCAACCCATACGGAAGCAGCGGATAGGCTATTAGACAGTTTGCCATTTCCTCTGTACTTAAAGATTGGAGAAACTGGGTTCCATAAAATACATCAATCCCCGTCTTCTCATCGATCCACTCCTTTAATTCCTTCACATCTTTATTCGGTATCCAGAAGGGTTCATCATTTAAGGAATGGTCCAGTTGTGTTTCCCAAAGTTCTTTTTTTAATTGTTCAGCTTGTTGTCGGTTATTAAGCAGTATTTCTTCTATCTGTAAGCTATATTTCGATAAAAGCGAGTGAGTAAACGGTGCCGTGACAATGTCTAGTAAACCATGAAGCTTGTCTGACAGTTTTGCTTCTTTTTCCTTTTGTTTTTGGTTTGCTAATTTTAAGTCTTCACATTTTTCTTCTGAAAACTGAATCGATTGGACGAGAGTACCATGTGAAGTGGCAAGTTGATTTTGCTTTTCATGAGACTCTTTATCCTTTGCTTGCAGCTCTCCTAATCTGGCCTTTTTATCTTCAATTTGCTTTGAAAAACTCTCAATCAACCCCTTAAAATCATAGGATAAGCGGTCTCCAAATTCTTTGATCAGTGCAGATTCCTTAGATTCATAGGTATGAATTTGCGTGTATAGGAAATCAATTTCCGAACTAAGCTGTGCGAGGTCTTTTATCTTTTGTTTATCCAGCCCGGAAAGCTCCGTACCTTTTTTCTTTAAAAACTTCTGATACCCCAAATACTGCTTAACAGCTTCTTGAATGGATTGATACGCATGCTCCCATTGCTTTCTAGCTTCTTGTTTGATTTCATCCATTCTTTGGTTCACTTGATCTAAGCCGCTATTTTGCTCCAATATTGCCATTTGCTGTGAAAGCGTACGAATACTTTGTTCGTTTTCACTCCACTCTTTCAATAAAACTTGAAAGTCCAGCTGCTCTTTTTGTTTCTGTTTCTGCCCTACGATATCTTGTAAGGAAGTATGCAACTTCCTTTCTTCCACTAATTTCTTTTCCCAGTTCAATACCTCTCTGTGAGCTTTTGCATACTCTAAATTGTCTTTTTGATAGTGTAGTTCTGTTTGTCTTATCGTTAATTTCTCTAGATCTTTCGCTAAAGTAAGCAGCGTTTCCTCTTCCGCTTGCTTCAAATGCTCTAACGCACCAAGCAGTTGTCTTCCTGCCTGGATACTGGCTTGAACAATTTCCTTATGTTCAACCCCTTTAGCTAAATGCTCTCCAAACGGGACAATGTCTTCTAAAAACTCTTTATGGGCCTGCTCTCTTTTTAAGAGAACAGGAAGGTCCTTCGCAATACTAGCCTGACTCTTGAAAATCTCGACAAGATCGTTCTTTTGATGCTCAGTTCGAAGTAAGACCTGACTCACAGTAGGAATGATTCGTTTTTGGAACAGCGAATGATCATCCTCAGCTCCCTCGAAGTATTTCCCGACGCCACCTTCATCCTTGTTAATGTCCTTCATAATATCCCAATCTTTACGGTTAATTCCGTATGAATCAAGAATTCGATAGTGCTTCTTCGTATCTTTGTAAACGTCATATCCATTCCATTTTAAATAGTCCTTTAAACTTTCTGTTTCAGCAACCTCACCATTTTCATAGAGTGGTATATGCTCAAGTGCTGCATCTTCTTTCCGTTCAAATTCTCTTGTATAGAATGTAATAGCAGGAAGAATCTTTGCCTCCTGTTCCAATGTTTTAGTCTCATTACCACTTTCTTCACTCATCGAAATCCGCTGCTCGGCTGAGAACATTCCTCCGGTAATCAGATAGGTGCGGTCAGCACCGTCTAATTCCCATTGGATAACAACATGAAAGGTATAGGGAATAAATTGTTCTTTATTATTAAAGAAGAACTGCTGATAATAACGATTGTTCTGTTTTCCCCATGAGGTTCCAGGTTTGAGGATTTGGAAAATGGTCTGAAGGAACACACCTTTCCCGCCCCCATTCATCATCGCAACAAGGCCATTTGTGGATGTCTCCTCATTATGGAAATTAAACGTTGTGTCTTTATATTGTTTTTGCATGCCATCATATTTCAGGCCGACAATTCTAATTCGATGGATTTTCGGCATGCAGATCCTCCTCTGTATTCATTAATTTTTTAAACACTTCATACCGATCATAATCGTGATACAGGTATTCAATCCGCTCGGAAAGCTCTTGTTTTGGAATCACCTTTGGAATATCGTCTCGATCAAGTATGACTATTAACCCTTCCGTCTCCAATAAACGCATAGCGCCGGCAATTAAACCGATTCTGGTTCGTCTATTGCCTTTCTTCACCCCAAAATCGTCCGTATCAACCTCCATGTATTTCCAAGTTGTCACCACTTCCTTCATATCAATTCGCTCTTCTTCTCCGAAAGTCGGTTTAGCTTTAAGAATGCTATCCCACTTACCCATTAAGTCGTTGACTTGCCGCTCTAATGCGTAGTAGCTAATTCCTTCCCGTTTCGTGCGGATTTTTGCAGCCTGGTTGCGATCGATGGCTGCTAAAAAAGACATAATGACAACGCTAATAAGATGAAAATGTTTTTTCGTTTCTATTTGCCGATGCTTTTCTTTCAAATGGGTAAAATTCGTAGCAAAGACGGACCCTGTTGGCTGGACAACTAACTGGATGCGTTTAGGCGATTCAATAATATATGTACCTGATTCGTCTGCTAATAGAAGAACCGTCTGTCTCACTTCCGGATCAAAATACGTTTGGAAATGCTCACTCGTTTCGTCGATTACTTTATCCTTTAACAACGAGAAATAGACAGCTGAAGCCCTTTTGACACTTTCTGCATTCATCCTTTCTCCTCCTGTACACATATTTTAAAAGGGGTCATTTTCATTTGATACCAGAGAAAAGGCTCCGCTCGATGATCAAACTCCGTAAAAATTTTCGAGCCTTCAAACACTTGAAATTGCGGATATTCCTTCATTAGTTTGTATAGAAGAATTTCTCTCTCATCGTTTAATGTTTCTTCCTTTCGATGCAGCACTTGAACCTTTAGCGGCTTTTTATCGAACATCATCCACAAATCGATCGTTTCAGATTCCTCAAACCATAAATCCTGCACTTCCAATGGCAGCTCCTTTACATCTGTTAACGAAAACTCTCCGTGTGTTTGTAAAAATTGGAACACATAACTCCAGGCCATAATAACAGAATCCCAGTTGGTCACGCGTTTACGTGTAATGCTTTCCTCAACCTCATCTTCCAAAACAGTTTCGCTAATTTGTTTTTCATTGAGTTCTTGTTCACCCCAAATCCAATCAAGCGGCAAAATAAATTCATTCTTCGGTGAAAATAAAGGAGAAAGGACTTTTTCGATAACGGAAAAGCGATGAACGCCTTCCTTCATAAACCAATTTTCATAAAAATGCTCTCGAAATGAAACCAGACTGTTTTCCCAAAATAAAGAAGGATTTTCTGCCTTTAATTTCATCTCATATGAAATATTTTGAATGACCAGTTTTGCAAATCGGTCATGCAATTGCCTTGTATGGCCAATCTTTTCTTGGAGAAGAATCAATTCTTTTTGGATATAATCATCTTCTTCATTCCTTCGTTTTGTCTTTTCTATCATACTAGTTATGGTACGGAAGTGATTTTTTTCTTCTTCAAATTGCTTTTCAATTTCAACTCGATTATCAGCTCTTTGCCATTCCTCTTCCATCAATAATATTTTGGGATTGTTGATCATTTCCTTTTGAAATGTGAATTCATTTGCCATTAAGCGGTTTACTCGTGAAATGAGGTGATCGAGGTTTCTTGTGGCTTTTCTGAAATTACCATTTTTAATCAGCTGCATACTGTAGAGTTGTTCAATGGTGATTGAGAATTCCTCTGCCATTTCCCTGCTCATAAAAATCATTTCCTGAGCGACATCTGTGAGTTTATATACAATGGATCCGCCAATCTCTAAATTCGTATATAATTCATCCATGGTGACATAGCGGAAGATCTGTTTCTCCCAGGATTGTCTGATTTCATCATAATATAAGGCTTCAAACGGTTTACTATATTCCTCTTTCCCCTGATACAGGAGCCCGCCAGTAATCCGTTCAATTTGCTTATCGTCTGCTAAAAGCTTCATGTGCTTAATGGAGTCTTCGACCATATACTTGATATCCGATTTCCGTCTACTATCATCATCATTTAATTCTCGATAAAAGATGGTGAGGAGCACTTGCATGAGAATGGTTTGGATATGAGGTTTCAGCTCACCTACTTCCATCCCCCTCCCAAGCTCGAACAGTGGATTTAATCGTTGCATTCTTAGTGCGAATCCTTCCCATGACTCGTTCACATCCATCTCCTCCAGGTTTCTATCGTTAAAACTTCTTGAGGGATCCGCTTATTTTCCTGCCATAATTGCATTAATAGCGCTTGCTCCTCTTCAGTAAACCAATGAAAGAATAAATCCCGATAATTGGTGTTTTGTGTCTGACCTTGTTTCTGTTCATTCCTTTGTTCTAGACATTCTAGCATTTTGCGATAAATTTTTAAAGCAGGCTGGATACAGCATTCTGGGTATTTTTCTATTAGCCGAAAGAGGATCGCGTACCCTGCGGCATCCAAATCACCTGCATAATAGAAAAGGTAGGCTTTCGGCGGAAACATTCGAAAGAAAAAGGAAAGGCTCCGTTCAATTTTGGTCCCTTCACCATAAATAATCAGTTCAGGTTCATAATCGAGTTCATTTGCTTCTAATAACTTAATGGCAGTGTGAAAGAAAGATAGATTCTCGACAATCAGTACCCTTTGAATATCTTTTATTTCTTTCCCTTGTTTCATCCAAAATACAAAAGGCTCCCCGTAATTCACCATTTTTAAACGATCTTCTGATATTCCAATTCTAGCTAAAAATCCTTTTCCATCAGGAAAACTATTACCGTCTAGTAAGAACTTTTCATGGCCGAATAGCTCCAGACTTCTTTCTTCGAATGACACGATTTCCCGTTCCTGACTGAACTTTAGAAAAGTATATACATTCTGGATTCGATTCCACTCGTCCCTCGTTTGCCATTCGGGATGCCGTTCATAAAAAGAAAAATCAAACTGATCACCTAAATTCATCATCTCAAGACGATCCCATTTGGCTGGCTGAACTTTTATATTAACCCAATAATATAAGGGCAGAGCCGGTGTTCTTCCATTGAATTGATTATTTTGAATCGGGATAAGTTGTCCCTCTCCTTGTAATGTTTCAATGGCACGATAGAACAGCGAATAACCATCCATTTCAAAATAGTCATCCAAAAGCTTTCGCAACTGAATTTCTAAATCATTCATATTTATTTTCTTTTTTTGTTTCGGGTGTTGAATATCAGCTATAAAACCTCTCACCCGTGTTTCAATAACATCGATTGTACTCACCTACTTAAAACTTCTTAGCCTTTAAGAATCTACTCCTACTGTCCCATATGGACATCCTTTTATTATAAACTAGTTGAGATATGGTTGGTAAATGAAAGTTTTTTACTATAATTCCCAGCTGCTAAAGGGTAATAAAACAACATATTATAATTTATTACGATGCTTATCCGGTTCCTCCGCCCTTACTTGGTACTAATAGAACATTTCCAATCATATTCTTAAAAAAAGAAAACAAAATGAAGGAGTGTAATGTTGGGTGAAAAAAGTTAAGGTTCGTTTACGGCCTATTGTTACTAAGTTAAATTTACCCACTGTTATGAAAACAGCAATCCTTCCGGGAGACTCCATTGAAAGATTATTTATTGCAACCCAGGTAGGAGAGATCTTTTACATAGGAAACTCAAGTTTGATGACTTTTTTAGATATTCGCCCGCAAATCATTAAACTAGGTACTTCTGAACAAGGTGTTTCTGGTAGTGGATATGATGAACGGGGATTGCTGGGGCTCGCATTTCATCCAAAATTTTATAGTACTGGATTGTTTTATCTTCATTATTCAGTAGCTGGAACACAAGGTCCAGGTGCTCTTTCTGAACATTTTAAGCCTGACCCATGTGATCCCAAAACCTTAATCCTAAAATGGATAAATAGAGAAACTAAATATGATCACATTGATACAGTTGAGGAATGGATTTTACAATCGAATGGTCAACCTCAAAAACGACGGACCCTACTTAACATAAGAAGGCCTTTTTTTAATCATAATGGTGTAAATAACTTAAATTTTTCACCAGAAACAGGGAAACTTGTTTTAACAACAGGAGATGGTGGAGCAGGTTATGATCCCTTTAATTTAAGCCAGGATCCTATGGAATTAGCTGGTAAAATAATTGAAATTGATGTAGATAAAAATACTAATGTCTATCATCCACCCGTAGTCACTCGCTTTAATGAACTTCCCGCACCTATTCAGGAAACGCTTACGGTAATTGCCAAAGGAGTCCGCAATATACCAGGCATTTCATTTCAAAGATTTTATAATCAGTACATCAAATATGTGGGAAATGTCGGACAGGATTTGGTCGAGTCGATTTTTTCATTTGTTCATTATAAACCAATACCAGTTACTCAGCTTGTTCAAGCATCTTTAAGAAACACTGAACCAATCCAAGAAGGATTGATAAACCTGGGCTGGCGAGGATGGGAAGGTGCATTTCCTACTTCGATTATAAGGGGCTGCTCTGAAAATCCGGCCTTGGATGAGAAAATAATTGCGTATTACGATGAAGCAGTAATATCGTCAGTGAAGCGACTTCAGCCCCTAACTAGTTATTTTCATAAAGATCAAAGGCCCGATAAGTTTGGAGGAACTGCACTTACAGGAGTGCAAGCCTATATGGGGAATGGAATCCCCAATTTAACGGGAAGCGTTGTGTTTACCGATCTTGCGAGACATGAAGAATCTCGCCCTCCGGTTAGAGGGGTTTTAGCTTATACCAGGTTAAGAACAGATGGTAAACTAAATGATTTTAGTGTAATTGAAACCGATTATAATTTCGGGTCGCAATCATCTTATTATGTTAGTTTGGGAACGAATCTGGATCAAACCAGACTTTATTTAGGGGTTTATGGCTCTATGAAAGTAACTGATTTTAACCAAGGCACTATTTTTGAAATTGTTCCATGATAGTATGAATAAAAACCTTTAAAAAAACAGAACGAGATTGGACACTCCAATCTCGTTCTGTTTTTTTTAACATTGCCCCTAGGTAAGCTGCATGGAAGATTAAAACGACAAAGAACTTTTCAATTATGGATTTTCGCTAGTAGAATTCCTCATAATTACTCAACAAATGATAGAAACTATCGCAATTCCCAAGAAAGTGACGATGAAAACTCTTCATACTCAGAAAGGAAGATAAGAATGAATATTGAATTATAATCTTACAGGGAGAATTACCTTGTAACAAATCGGAAAGGTTGTGAGTTTATGAGACTTCTGGAAGTACGGCCCAAGAAAAACTTCAGCTACATTTTCGTTCAATTTCCAGGAATGAAAATGAATGTCCCTACGCTCGAAAACGTTGAGGGAGAGGTGGTAAATGAAGATGTTGCTTTATGTGTCCAATTAAATGGGCAAAAAAGGGTTAAAAACTTGTACTTTGTACGAACACAAAGTATAAAGCCTTTTGACTTCACTGATGAAGAAATTGGCGCAAAAGCATTTTTTCGAGTCATCAAGAAAAAAGAACTCCCTCAAGACTCACTCACGAATGAATCCGAAGAGTTCGCTACTTTCATTACAGATGAAGTGGCTGTTGTGCAAAAGAAAACGGAAACAGGCTATCACTTCGTCTTGATGGTAAATGAACAAGAAATAGGAATAGTCGCAGTAATGGACGAAGAGGTAAAACAAACGGGGAAAGCATCATTGTACCTTAAAGAGGATGTGAAGGAGCCCGCCGCAGCTAGCACAGTTAGTGAGAAACATAGGGCTGTTTTCAGAAAAAGGGCAAAAAAGAAGATATTCTTGGGAGGCAATGCCTTTCAAGATCATGGAGTCCTTGAGCCAATCCGAATACTTTTGGAGGGTACTAAAAGAAAAGGTACAGTATTCTCTCCTGCCGCATTAGACTTTATCGGTCCAGGTGATAAGAACCAAACCATTTTAATTATGAGGGGGTGTTGAGGAGATTTGTCCATAATGGGCTAAACAACTTCATACTAACTAATCGAAATAAAAGGATGAAATGGATCATCCTATTCGATTAAAACATTTTAAAAATAATATGGAAAGGAATTTGCTGACAGAATCTTTCTCTATACACTTAAAAGGACTTAACCGGCGTGTTAAGTCCTTATTACATTAAAAATTTATTTTCCCACAAATTAATTTAAAGAGTTTTAACTAGCTTAATCTCACTATTTTTAGGAATTAATTCACTGACGTTTTCAAATATTTTGTCTATTTTTGAAAAACCCGGGTTTTCGTCTTCATATTTCATAAAAGAGCAGCAAAATAGCTTACGTTCCACTCTCCCCTTTTCTCCAATTAAATTGAACCATCCTTGTCCCACATAAAAAGGATTCGTTAGCATTCTATCAACAACAAATGATACACGGTCATTTTCGTCCTTTGTTTCAAATTTCGTTTTTGACGAAAGAGCCAAAACAAAATAATTTTTAAACTGATCTAATTCAAGTAATTGAAGATGGTACCCTTCATACTGCTTTTGATTGAATTCCGCCAGAACCGTTTTGATACTTTTTTCAACATCAATATAATATTTACTAGCATCCTTCCAATTCGACAATCGAGAATTGTAAATAGATAGCGTCAGAATATAATGTGAGGCATAATTTTTCGGATCAAATACTTCTTTCCCATTTGACTTTTCATCGACCGGTGCAACAATAAACTTTTTATAGTCCGCAAAAAAACTTTCGTTCATACCGCATACCTTCTTTCATACATGGATTGGGATGGATGAATGAAATGGTTCCGATCCTCTACTTTCTGATAGGTAAATTGTTTTGTATTATATATTCCTTATTAAAAATTAAAATCCTGCTTTTTCTTCTAAAAACCAACATTTTCCTCGCATTTTAATCAAAAAGTCCCATAACACAAAATCAAAAATTGTCGTAATGGATTTCTAAGAAATTCAATTTAAAGAAAATTTCAGTATTTACGAACTGGTGGAACAAGTCATAGAAAAAGTATGCGTAATTATTTATTTATTTTATTACATTCACATTTAGCTTTTTTTGCATAGGCTTATTAATAAGGAGTGGAATGTTATGACAAAGGCACAGGAACAGTTTAGTATCGAAACGCTGAAGCTTATTAGAAATAGACTTGATTATATTTACTCCATTGCAAAAAGATACAACAGTGACAACCCTGAATTAATGGATACTATTGAAAGTTTAGCTACAGTAGCAACCATGTTTGCAAAAATTAAATTAGAAGAGTTGAACGGTAATATACAAACATCAAGCCCTCAAGGATTCATTGTAGGAAAACTTGGAAACTCATTCTCAAGAATGAAGGATTATGAAAAAAGAAAAGACACAGACTTTCCGGATTGGAGGCTCTAATATGTCTTAAAACCTTATGTAGCATAGTCTCCTAAGCCAACGGGAACCCTACTATCACGAAAACAGTTAAAATAAGAGTGAGACTATCCTTATGAGTGAAAAAACCTTAAGCGAACAAGAGTGGGTTTACAATTATCTACAAGGCAAGAATAGCCCCTTACCCCTAATTTTAGGCACAAGAGGTACTTGGGGAATTAATGGTAAGAGGGCTATTATCCTAGTTGCTTTTACAATACCCGATATAATGATCTTCAGGAAAATGCATAATGTTGTAAAAAATCCAATTAGAAAAATGAAATATAAGGATATTGTTTATTTTGCTGTAAACATAGTGGATGAACAACAAGTCAAGTACTTGATTGATTATTGGAAAACCGGAAATATATCAAAATAAATAGATATTAAATTCTTTCATACTCGGCCGTTTCAGCAAAACGCTTAATGCGGTTTCCAATTTCATCACGGACACGTTGGAAGAATGCCCATTTTTCTTCTTCTGTACCTTCTGCTTTCGCTGGATCATCAAATCCCCAGTGAACTCGCTTTACATTTGGTGGAGTAACAGGGCATTTGTCAGCAGCATCACCACATAATGTAACAACTAAATCAGCATTGTTTAAAATTTTTGGGTCGATTATATCGGATGTTTGGTTGGAAATATCAACTCCAGTTTCATTCATCGCTTTTACAGCATTCGGATTAAGTCCATGTGCTTCAATTCCCGCACTTTTCACTTCCCACTCATCACCTAAATGTTTTTTAGCCCAACCTTCCGCCATTTGGCTTCGACAAGAATTTCCTGTACAAAGAAAATAGATCATTTTTTTAGACATAATAGTTTGTCTCCTTTTTTTGATGAGTTTTTTGTTAGACGATTAATAACCATAGATATAAACCAACTAGTGTGATAAACAAAACTGGGATGGTTAAGACAATACCCGTTTTAAAATAGGTTCCCCACGAAATTTTAACTCCTTTTGTTTTCAACACATGCAGCCATAATAAGGTGGCTAGTGACCCAATTGGTGTGATTTTCGGACCTAAATCCGAACCAATGACATTTGCATAAATCAGTCCCTCTCTAATAACTCCCGTTGTATGCGTATCTGCAATGGCAAGTGCATCGATCATCACCGTTGGCATATTATTCATAATGGAAGAAAGTATCGCTGCAATAAAGCCCATGGAGATGGTTCCGATAAATAATCCATGATTCGCACATGCTTGAATCACATCTGCAAGTACGCCAGTTAATCCAGCGTTTCGTAAGCCATAAACCACCACATACATTCCAATCGAGAAAAATACGATTGCCCAAGGTGCCCCTTTTATGACCTTTTTTGTTTCGATCGCATGGCTTCTTCTACCCATAAATAAGAAGAAGACGGCAACGACACCTGCAATGATCGAAACAGGAACGTGAAGGGATTGACTAATAAAGTAACCCGCTAATAAAATACCTAATACAACCCAGGATAAACGAAACATTTTTTCATCCCGAATCGCTTCAGCAGGTTTCTTTAATTTTGATAAATCATATTGTTTTGGAATACTTTTTCTGAAGTACAGAAATAGAACCAATATACTTGACACTAAAGAAAAGAAGTTAGGAATAATCATTCTTGATGCAAAATGAACAAACCCAATGCCAAAAAAGTCAGCAGAAACGATATTTACTAAGTTACTCACCACAAGCGGCAAGGAAGTGGTATCCGCAATAAAACCGCTGGCAATGATAAATGGGAAAATCATTTTGTCTTCCAACTTTAAATTCCGAACCATGGCTAATACGATAGGTGTAAGGATAAGTGCTGCCCCATCATTGGCGAAAAATGCTGCGACGAGTGCACCTAGAATACTTACATAAACAAACATTTTTATTCCGTTCCCTTTGGCTGCACGTGCCATGTGCAACGCAGCCCATTCAAAGAAACCAATTTCATCTAAAATTAACGAAATAATAATGATAGCAACGAAAGAAAAAGTAGCATTCCAAACAATTTTGGTGACTTCTATTACATCGTGGAAGTCAACTACCCCAACTAATAGTGCGAGAATTGCACCACCACAAGCGGACCAGCCTATCGATAAATTTCTTGGCTGCCATATAACCAAAATAAGTGTAATTATAAAAATCAATGATGCGAGTATCGTTGTAACCAATGTTGAAACCTCCAATTATTCACATGAAATACGCAGCCCATGTTCTTCCAATTCCTTCAATCTAAAGTCTTGGTCTGGAAGGTGTAGAAGTAAATCTTGAACCAATGGGTAATATGGACTGTCTTTACTTAAAGAGTAAATAATCCACTGCCCTCTTCTTGTTTCCCTGACCAACCCGGCATCTTTTAACTTACGAACATGTTGGCTAATGGCAGGCTGACTTGTTTTAAAAATTTCAACGAATTCACATACACAAGCATCGTGAGAATTAAGAATTTTGACCATGGTTAAACGGGTTTTATCGCCCAACAATTTTAAGATGTTAGCTGCGCTTTCTAAATCAATGTTTGTTTTTGACAAGGTTTAAACCTCCTAACTACTTAATTCAAAAGTAAATAATAATGTATTTGCCTTCGCATATAACCATCCGCTTATATAATAAATCACTTATATGTATATTTCAATAAGAGAAATGTAAAGATAATGTTAACTTGTATAACCACATCTTTTATCTCAATGAAAAACCCCTCCTACTAGATCATTAAATCTTTCAGAGGGGTTGATTTTTTTTTCTGATTCATCCTATTCTCACTAGAAAAGTTCTGATATTCTCAGCATAAATTGATTTGTATTGTTCATAATTCACTTATCTATTAACTTGTTTTACTTTTAAGGTCTTATTTTCACTGCTTACTTTGATGATTTCCCCGATAATACTGATGGCAATTTCTTCTGTTGTTTCTGAGCCAATATCCAATCCAATTGGAGAATGAATCTGCTCCAACTGTTCTTGCGTGACCCCTTCACTTTTTAATTTTTCAAATACGTTTATGATCTTTCGTTTACTGGCGACCATTCCAACATAGGCACACGGATATTGGAGTACCGTTTTTAAGGCAATATCATCACAATCTTTTGTAACAATCACCACATTTGACCTTTCATTTAGGTTAACTGCGAGTAAAGCCACTCCAATATCCTCATTCACGAAAAGGTTGGTTGCATTTGGAAAGCGTTCCCTCGTACAATAACCAACGCGATCATCGACAATGCAATAAGGATATTGAAGGTAATCAGCGAGCTTTGCCAGCGCAGAGCCTAAATGACCGGCTCCAACCAGAACGAGTTCAGGCCTGCTTGTATAGACTTCAATAAACACCCGTAACGTACCGCCGCAAATCATGTCAATTCCGTCTTTTGCATGTGTGTTTAATTTATATTCAACGATTTTCGATTGGCCATTTCGGATTGCCTTTACACTTTCTTCAATTACATAGTGTTCAGACATGCCCCCTCCGACAGTCCCTTCAATTGTACCGTCACGGTAAACAATCATTTTTCCGACATGCCTGGGAGTCGAGCCCTTTGATTCAATAATCATGGCTAAAGCAAAGGGTACGTTTTGACGCGTCAGCATGGCCACTTTTTCCATCAATAGCATGAATAGCTTCCCCCTTTCTTTAAAAAATTAATTCGGTTGATACTGTTTCATGCTAAGAAAATATCGTAATAGATTTAAAGCGACTGTTTTTCTGTATATAGCAGTGGAGCGCTGATCGTCGATTGGTTTAATAATCTTACCGAAAGCTGCTACAACCTTGGCGATGTCTGGAGCTGCTAATGGTATGGTATGCCCAAGCAATTTTTTCTCAATATTAATGGAACGAACGATAGTAGGTCCTACTGCCCCGAATGCAAAACGAACATCATCGATTCGATCACCATTCATCCGGATATATCCTGCAAATGATACTTTGGCAATGGCATCCGCATTGCGGTTACCTACTTTCTCAAAAACAACAAGTGAACCTCCTTCAAATATGGACGGCAATATAATTTCAGTCAACATTTCATTGTGAAACCGCCCGACCCTTCGTGGACCTTGAATAAAATCTCTAATCGCTACTACACGATCACCATTGACGGAGCGCAGCAAAAGTTTTGCGTTATATACATATAACAATGGCAGTGTGTCACCAGCCGGAGAAGCATTGCAAATATTTCCTCCCAATGTCCCTCTGTTCCGAATGGCCGGTGCTGCTATCGTTTTGATAGCAGCCTTAAATGGTATTGGAATTAACGGGTTCTCAAGTAATTCGCTATAGGTACAGCAGGCACCGATGTGGAGATCCTTTTGATGTTGATACACCCGCTTTAGCTCAGATAGATGATCAATAAAAATAATCGGTTTAGGGATTTTCGGGGGTACCCCCCTACGACTTTTTTGAAGGACCATGACATCCGTGCCCCCGGCCATGATCGTACAGTTTTCATTATTCAATTGGCTTAACGTTTGGTCTAAACGATCGAAGCGATACGCAGTTATTTTCTCTACCATACGCCGTCCCCTTTATTAGCTGCCAAGTTTATCGCATCTACTATCATATTGTAGCCCGTACACCGGCACAGATTTCCGGAAATACCTTCACGAATTTCTGCCTCTGAAGGATGAGGGTTTTTCGATAATAAAGCAGCACTTGCCATGACCATCCCAGGAATGCAGTAACCGCATTGCACCCCTCCAGCAACGGAATAGCTCTCATCTAAAATCTTAAACTGTTCCGTTTCCATGATCCCTTCTATCGTTTGAACCTTAGCTCCCTCCATAGAACCAATGGGAATCAGGCAGCTGTTTTGCAGGAGACTATTCACAAAAACGCTGCAGGCACCGCACTCCCCTTCACCGCAGCCTTCCTTTGTACCGATTAGCCCAAACTCATCTCTTAATAAATCTAGTAATCTTGCGGTGGCAGGGGCGTCCGTCTCTACCGATCTTCCATTAAGTGTGAATGTAATCAATCTTTTTCACCTTCCCCCATCCAAAGACTTTCAATAATGACTTCAGGAGTAATCGGAATTTGCTGAAAAGAAGTTTGCAGTGCATCCTCGATCGCAGCTTGAACTGCCGGAGCGCCGCCGATTAAAGTCAATTCACCCGCCCCCTTCGCCCCGTATGGACCATCAGCAAAGGGATTATCAAAGACCTTGCTTTCAATTGGCACAACGTCCAATGAAGTCGGCGGTCCATAATCCGATATACTTTTTTGCAGGATTCTGCCTTGATTTGATGTCATCTTTTCTAGATAACCGTATGCCAACCCTTGAGCCAAGCCGCCGTCAATTTGGCCCTTCATAATCCGTTCATCGATGACCTTCCCAACCTCATAATTGCCGTATACTTTTTCCAGCTTTACATTTCCTGTTAACGTATCAACTTCTACTTCCACGATATTTACGCCCCATGAATAAGCAGGGTAGGCATCTCCAGTGAAAGTTGTTTCGTTCCAAGGAATCATTTCACGGTGAACATAATTCTCCACTACTTCCTGTTCCACCCCAATTTGCCACTGAGCCTTCAGTTTTTTTGCCGCCCGTTCAAGCAATTTTCCCACAATCATCGTCGTCCTCGAGGCCACAGTCGGACCGGAGTCGGGAACCTCCTTTGTATCGGGATTGGGATACAAAACTCTTTCGTAAGGGAGATCTAGTTCCTTGGCGACAATTTTACTCAGCGTTGTATAAATTCCTTGTCCCATATCAGAATTGGAGATTTTTAGTGATACAAGGTCGTCCTTTGATTTAACCAGCTTCACCGTTGCTTTAATATGATCTCTTTCGCCACTGCCTGTAAAACCACAGCCGTGTAGGAACAGCGAAGTTCCTATGCCTTTTTTATAACGCTGATTTTGTTGATTGAAACGCTGTAACTCTCCTTTTTTCTTTTTGTATTCGGATACGATTAGCAAGTCCTCTATCATTTCTTCCATTAATATGGGGTCGCAGAATTTCCCCTTTGTGATGGTGGGGTCTCCTTGTTGGACGAGGTAGTTTCGTTTATATTCAAGTGGGTCGATGTTTGCCAGTTTACTAAGATGTCCCATATGGCTTTCGATTCCGGCATAGCTTTGTGGAGCACCAAAGCCTCTGAAGGCACCGTTCGGAACAGTATTGGTTTTTAACACATAACCTTTTACATGAAAATGCGGAATTTTATAAACACCTGCACTGTTTAGTAATGCACGCTGCAGCACGACAGAGCTCAATCCCTCATTTGCTCCGCCATCAAGAAAAACATCTACACACATGCTCAAAATATTTCCTTCCTTATCAAGGGCCGTTCGATAGTTGAATTTGGCTGGATGCCTTTTCGTCGTAACCACCATATCCTCAGACCGGTCGAATACAAGCATCACCGATTTTTTGACTGCTCTTGCGGCAACGGCAACATGACATGCCATCATCGAAGGAAACTCTTCTTTGCCGCCAAAGCCTCCGCCGGTAGGGCTTTGAACCACTCTGACTTCGTCGCCACCACATGCTAAAGCGCTTAGCACCGCATTTTTTATATAATAAAGACATTGCATCGATCCCTCGACGACAATTTCATCTTCCTTATAAATCGCAAGCATTCCTTGCGGTTCAAGGTAGACATGCTCCTGATAACCCGTATCATATTCTTCTTCGATTATTTTGTGCGCACCCTGCTCGACCGCTGAAATGATCTCTGCGCTTTCCCCAAATTCATAGCTTGCCATCATAACGCCGGTTGCTGATTTTTGTTTGATCGCATCGTCCAATTTATAAATTGCCTGATGTTCTTCAAATTCAATCTTCACATCATTTAACAAACGGTAAAGGATATTCAGCTCTTTTCCAACGAGCATGAGAATCGGCTCACCAATATAATTGACCCATTCATTGGCAAAAATGGGTTGATCTTCTTTGATTATTTTGACATAATTCGGTCCGGGGATGTGCTCTGCTCCAACAGCCTCATATCCTTCCGGAAGGCTTGGTAATTGAATCGACCTGATTTTTCCATAGGCAATTGGCGACCGATACAAAACACCATAAACCATATTTTCCACTTTCACGTCACTAATATAGGCCAGTTGTCCAGATACTTTATCTTTATGGTCCTTTTTGGGCACTGCGGTGCTTATGTCTTTTAGCTTCATTACAACAACACCCTTCGACACATTTTTTAAAGGGGATACATTATTAATAGAAACCTCTTCCATTGATTTTATCTATCGGAAAAATATTTTATGATTACTTTCATCAAGAAAGTACAACAAAAAAATTTTGAGAAACTATAACGTTAAAATAATCAATGTCTTTTTGTTCTTAAAGGATTCCTATTTATGGTTGTAATGGCAACAAAAAAGTAGCCAATAATTTACTATGGCTACTCTTTTATATTCTTTATTTCATTTATTTGTTTTTGGATTCACTCGATCAGCATCCAGCTTCAACATGATAAAACTCAGTATGCCTGATAGGAGAGCCCCTCCTAAAGCGATCAGTATACGCAATGGAAGTTGTACGTCAGCATGATACTTTCCTAACATCCATATCGCTAAAACTGCTACAAAAACCATAATGGGTATGACGATTTTAAAATGTTTCATGATATCCCCTCTCCTTTACTCGTTCAACTCATTTTAAATGCTACATAGGTTATTTTTTGTTTTTCCTAAATGGATAATGACAACATTAAACCCAAATATAAAACAATGATAAAAATTACTCCAAACGTTACCGCTAATATGGGCCTTTTCTGTTTAAAACTAAATAATATCATTAACAAAAATAGTATTGAAAGAATGACCAACAATATCGATTGGAATGACGGTTCTAAATGGATTTGTATGGTAGAAAGGATATTTTTCCCTAATAACCATTCCACCCACTTAGAAGCCCCCTCCGACTTCACGGTAAATTCAACTTCATGTGGTGGCGATAAAGTCCCCATCACCGCAGTGAAATAAAAAACGATAAATAAAATGATGCTTTCTCCCCGTATCCACGGTTTAGGATTGAACGAAAAATCCTTTAGAGATTTTCTTGAAATTACACCGTTTATAAAGGCAAAAGCGATAACGGGAATTATACTAATATGTTTTAAAAGCAACATTTGCCCATAAGGCAAAGCCCATGCCTTTATATAGTCTTTCGGTTCAATAACAAATAACATCAGGTAGATTCCACTTAGGATGATGATGCTTAAACAAAATGAAGCAAATGGAGTAAACCACCGTAAAAACTTTGACCAATTGCTATGCTCCTTAGAGAACCAGGCAATATGAATTAAAATCCCTGTCCATAATGTTACTAATAAAAAATGAGTACTGTGAGACCATAAACCTGCCCAAAATGACAATGATGCCACATGACTGGAATAACCGACACCTAGTATCATTAAAAATAGCAATAGTGCTTGAAGATATTTAGAGCCATTTAGGTTGATGGCAATCCATAAGAACGTTGCCATAAATCCAATAAAAATCCAGGCTTTTCCCACTTGGAAATCTAATAAAACAGATTTAGTTGCAAGAGCGAAGCCTATTCCATCTTGAAAATAGGAAATGGTTTGAACAATTGGTCCTAACGTAAAGATAATGATCCCTAGTGTAGAAAGCAATATAACAGGTTTTGCAATTGTGATTTTTGGTTTATTGGTTTCAGGTACAAATTGTAAGGCAACGTGTCCTATTAAAATCGAAAACACAAGATAGGTTCCAAATTCAGCAAAGGGAATTATGAATCCCATAATTAACGTTTCCTTCTAAATAAGAGGAACAACCCGAAAACCAAAATTAGAACAACTGCCACAATAATAATGTTTTTCATGTTTGATGTGGAATTCTTATCTTGCTCATTAGTTTGATCTTGCTTTGTATTCTCTTTTTTAGTTTCTTCTTTTTTAACTATCAAAGGCTCTTTCGTTTCCGTCTTTTGATCCGACGACTTCACTTCTTCTTTTTGTACAGTAAAAGGAATTTCACCCGATATCGGATGACCGTCTTCGCCAGCAATATTCCATTTAAGTGTATAGGAGCCATTTTCTAAAGGGGTAGACAATGTACCTATTAATTGATTTTCTTTAGGTGTAACACTTACTACTGGTCCTTCTTGTCCATCTTTAATTAATGTCATTGTACTTAAGGATTCAATCTTTCCTCCATATGTTAGGACGATATCTTTTATGTCTTCTTTCACCACTTGGTTTGCAGCAGGGTTAGAAGAAGTTAATTCCGTATGTGCACTTGCGATCGTCGGGATCATCACCAATAGGCTAATTAATATAAATAGTAATTTTTTCATTTTGTTTCCCCTCGTATACCAATAATTTATACAATCCACTCAACATAACATTTTTATCTTGTATTAAAATGCATTTATTTTCAACTATTTTGTATATCGTTCATTGTTTTTTCAGGATCGGGAACAACACTAAGAATTAGGCTTGCTACATCGCCTATATCCCTTCCCATTAAAAGGCTTCCCAAAATGGGAAGCCTAATATTATTTATCTTTTACTCGGAGAAGACGTAAACCATTAAACGTCACGATAAGAGTTGCTCCCATATCAGCAAAGATCGCAATCCATAAAGTAAGCCAACCAGGAATGACTAGGAGCAAAGCTAAGAGCTTAATCCCTAAAGAGAAGGTGATATTTTGTTTGATGATAAATAAGGCTATCTTGCTAAGTTTTAATGTGAATGGAAGTTTACCTAAATCATCTGCCATTAAAGCAATATCTGCCGTTTCAAGAGCTGTATCCGTTCCAGCTCCGCCCATGGCTATACCGACAGTTGATGCAGCTAAAGCTGGCGCATCATTTACACCGTCTCCTACCATTGCCACATGGTCATATTTATTTTTTAATTCTTTTATGAAGGTTAATTTATCTTGAGGCAAAAGTTCAGCTTGTATTTCGGATACACCTACCTGCTGACCGATAGCACCGGCTGTCCCTTTATTATCACCTGTTAACATGATGGTCTTTTGGATACCTAACGAGTGAAGTTTCTGAATAACAGATTTGCTGTTTCTTCGCACTTCGTCCGCAACTCCAAGTAATGCCAATATTTCTGTTGCGGTACCAGCCACCATAACGGTTTTCCCTTTATTTTGCAGTTCACTTACCGTTCCTTTTAAATTGGATGGAATTCCATCTGCTAAAATTTCATCAAATAAATGAGGACTTCCTACATAATATACCTTATCTATGATTCTTCCTTTGATTCCTTTACCCGTAATCGAGGAGAAATCCTCTATTGAAACGTCTTTGTAAGGTAAGTTTCCCCGCTCTGCTTTTTTCAAAATAGCTGAAGCCAATGGATGTTGGGATCCTTTTTCTAATGCAGCAATAATGGTAAGAAGTTCATTCGCATTTGTATTACCTTGAGGAAGATAATCCGTTACAACGGGAATTCCTTCTGTTAACGTTCCTGTTTTATCAAATGCAATAGCTTTAATGGCTCCCATTTCCTCTAAATGAATGCCACCTTTTATTAAGACACCATTACGTGCAGCATTTCCAATTGCCGTCACAATCGATACAGGAGTGGAAATAACAAGGGCACATGGACAACCAACCACTAACACTGCTAGGCCTTGGTAAATCCATTTACTCCAATCACCATCAAATAGAAGTGGTGGGATTACAGCCACTAACAATGAAACCAACATGATGACAGGTGTATAATACTTAGCAAAGCGATCAACAAATGCTTGAGATGGAGCCCTTTCTGCTTGTGCTTCCTCTACTAGATGAATGATTTTAGCTATGGTGGTATCATCCACATGTTTCGTCACTTTAACCTCGAGAAGTCCCTCTTCATTAAGAGTGCCAGCGAATACTTCATCGTCCACTATTTTGGAAACCGGGACAGATTCCCCTGTAATGGCAGCTTGATTTACAGCTGATATTCCTTTAACAACGATTCCGTCCATAGCAATTTTTTGTCCGGGTTTAACAATTAAAATATCGCCAATCCGAATATCGTCCACTTCTACTGTCATTTCTTGATTGCCTCTTCGGATGAAGGCTTCTTTTGGAGAAATATCCATTAAGGAACGAATCGATTGCCTTGCCTTATCCATCGAGTAGGATTCCAAAACTTCACTGATGGCAAACAAAATGACAACCGTTGCTCCCTCTCCCCACTCACCGATCATGGCTGCACCAATCACTGCAATTGTCATCAGAGTTCTCATATCAAATTCTAACCGGAAAAAGTTCTTCAATCCTGTTTTGAAAAGTCGATGACCGCCAACTAAAATAGAAATACCATACGCTACAATCGATGATACGTTCTCTTCACCATTCATTTGCGCTGAAAACCATCCTATCAGTAAGAAAACAAATGAGGCAATGACAGTCGAATGTTTTTTCAAAAACGGTTCTTTTATCTTTTCAAATTTTTGCTTTTCAGGAATGACTTTTATATTTTCAAAAGCACCGGCTTTTTCTATCTCTTCGATAGTTGTTTCCCCATAAACCGTAAGTTTTGCAGCACCGAAGTTTACACTTGCATTAGCAACACCATCCAGGTGTTGTACGTTCTTTTCGAACTTTGTCGCACAGCCTGCTCAGGTGAATCCCTGTACACGGTAAACGGTCTTTTCACTCGATTTTTCTAAGGCGTCACTCATTTTGTTCCAACTCCTTCTGATGTTCAAAAGCAATTTGAATCAATTGCCTCACATGATCATCATCCAATGAATAAAAGACTAATTTACCTTCTTTACGGTATTTCGCTAAACCTAAATTACGAAGGAGTCGTAAATGATGGGATGCAGTTGCCGTTGTGCTTCCTACGATATTTGCAACGTCACAGACACATAATTCATCTTCTTCACTTAGTGCATAGGCAATCTTAATTCTAGTATCATCGGACAATGCTTTAAATATTTGTGAAACAGCCATTGTATTTTCCTTAGATACGGCTCCTTTTACACGTTTCACTTTCTCTTCATCCACACAGGTTACTTCACATACGTCATCATGTTTCATTTTTTCATCACCCATTATTCAAATATATATTTGAGTATTATTATATGAAAGTCAGTTATAATGGTCAAATGTTTATTTGAATGAAGCAAAAAGAAAACGCTGAGTCTCAGCGTTTTCTTTTTAAATGTATTATAGAAATTTTTTCAACTTTGCAGGTACGTTTTTTATCTTAAAGTTTTTAAAGCTCCGCTCCAAGCTACAACTTCTCCAAGCATGGCATTAACATTATCAAGGTGCAATTCTTGTGGTTTGAATTCTGTCCCATTGACAAAGTCTGTAAATAAACTCAAGGTTGGATGTGTACGAACATCCGCTACCTTTTGTTCTGCAAGAATTCCACGTAAATGTTCAGCTGCACGAGCCCCACCAGTTGATCCATAGCTTACGATTCCAGCTGCTTTGTTGTACCAGGCTTCACGGGCGAAATCTATTGCGTTTTTCAATGCACCAGTTATGCTGTGATTGTATTCTTGGACAATGAATACAAATCCATCTAAGCTAGCAAGTTTCTCATTCCAAGCTGCTATTCCTGGTTCTGATCCATCGGTTGTTCCTAAGAACGGAAGATTGAAATCAGCGATGTCTACAATTTCATAATTGGCATTTCCACTTTTGTCAGCAATTCCTTTTACCCATTCTCCTACTTGTGGACTTACACGTCCTTGGCGTGTGCTTCCTAAAATGATTCCAATGTTTAATTTTTCAGTTGTCATAGATTCTTCCTCCTTGTCTGGTTTCCCAAATATTTTGTCTAAAAAACCCATTATTCACACCTCTAAACTTATTTTTTTACTTACTTGTTTCTTTCCGAACAATTGGAGGCATTTCTGTAGCTAATAGCTCAATCTATACATTCTCGCCAGTATGAGGATCAGAACGCATATCTCCAAGTGGATAAAGACCGATTTCTATTCCTGTATTTTTTCCCTCTTCTTTTCGTATGCCAGTAGTATCCCCAGATAAGATGTAAAATTACAAAGTATAGAATTAAACTTGTAAGAAAATGCGATTTCCAGAAGGATCTGAGGTAATGAAAGACCCGTTTTCTTCAGTGACCCGTGCACCAATATTCTTCAATTGAGCAATAATTTTATTTCTCCTTTCCACATTTGGCAGCATCAAAGTAAATGATTGAAGACCAACACTATTAGGAGAAGGTGTAGGTGCACCTACACCATTCCAAGTATTTAAGCCAATATGGTGATGGTACTTCCCATCCGAAATGAAAAGGGCCTGAGTGCCAAATCGGTTAACTACTTGAAATCCGAGTCCCTCGATATAAAATTCTTCAGTCTTTTTTAATTCGGAAACATGCAAATGGATGTGTCCCATTACGGTGCCGGCAGGTAGACCTTTCCATGATTGCTGTTTACCGCCAGCAAGGAGGTCCGCAAAATTTAATGGATCAACTGCCATTGCCACTTCACCGTTTTCCCAATTCCATTCAGAAGGGTCACGGTCAATATAGATTTCAATTCCATTTCCATCTGGGTCTGATAAATAAAGAGCTTCGCTTACAAGATGATCCGAAGAACCAATCCGTAAACTAATTTCCATAAAATGTTGCACTATTTTCGCTAAATCCGAGCGTTTTGGTAAAAGAAGTGCGAAGTGATATAAACCCGTAGTTTTCCCTTGCTTGGGAATAACATTATACGGTTGTTCAATTGATAATAATACTGTCTTTCCATCCGCAGTCAGATTAGCGGATCTTTCAGTTTGTTCCAATACTTTAAAGCCGATTACTTCTTCATAAAAGGCTATTGAACGTTCTAAATTTTGTACCTTAATGTTTACTTGGCCTACGAATGTAATAGGTTCACTATGAAAATTCATTTTAGTTACCTCCTTTTATTATTACCTTGTTTTGATTGGAAACAGCACGTTATCTAAAGATAAAAAAGAATTTTTTTGATGTAACAAAATTTATTGACATTATCATTAACACTAATTTATTTTCCTAACCAAATCGCTGTGAAAATGTATCTTCAGTTAGTTACTTTATGTAAGTAAGTATATTATTGAAATTAAGTATAGTCAACGTAAGAAAATAAATTATGCAGCAAAGTTGAATCGTGCTATCACATAATATAAAGAACTAATAGATACAACAGAAAGGAGCTTAAATCCAAGCTCCTTTCTTTGTACCTTTTATTTCATATTATCTGTTTGTTATGGCCGGGGATTACTAAAATGACTCTATTTGTTTAGGCTGACCTGTCCGTGCAGATTCATAAATTGCTAATATAATCTTAAGTGGTTTTAATCCTTCTTCACCATTCACAAGCGGTTCTCTATCCTCCTGAATGGCATTCATCATATCAATAAACTGTAAACGATGGGAAGCACCATCAAGTGCTGCCGGATTAACGGATGCATGGGCAGGCTCCCCTCCATCCTCATTGTTTACACCAGCTAAATTGACGGCTTCCGTTTCATTAGTTGGATTTCGTAGATAATGCTTAATTAATTGATCATTCTCGATCACGGCTGTACCATTTGTACCGATTATCTCCAAGCGGGCTGACAGACCGGGATATGCAGCTGTAGTACCAACAATGGTTCCTAACCCGCCATTTTTAAATTTTACCGTGGCAACAGCCACATCTTCCACTTCAATTCTTTCATGTGCTAATACGGCTGTATGTGCGTATACACTTTCGACTTCTCCCATGAAGTACTGAAATAAATCGATCGAATGAATGGCCTGATTGATTAATACGCCGCCTCCATTCATTTCCCATAATCCCCGCCACTTACTTGTATCATAGTAGCTTTGAGGACGATACCAATTCACAGCGGATTGCCCAAGCACCATCTTTCCGAATCGGCCTGAATTAATATCAGCTTTAATCTTCACAGCTGATGAATCAAAGCGATGTTGAGAAATAACACTTAATTTAACATGATGCTCACGGCATACATCAATCATTTGCTGTGCTTTCTCAAGGGAAATATCCATTGGTTTTTCAACAATCACATGTTTTCCCGCCCGTGCAGCCTTGATCGCCATGTCAGCATGAGTGCCGCTTGGTGTAATAATCGATACAATATCGATATCTTTTCTCTTCAGCATTTCTTGATAATCTGTATACCAATCTGCACCGGCCTTTTCCGCAAGTGATTTTGCTTTTTCTTCCTTACGGGAGTAGATCGCCAGCACTTTTGCCCCTTCAATCGATGAAATTTGCTCATAATGTGTAGTGCTTATTAGCCCTGTTCCGACAATAGCAAACCCAAATTCTCTTTTCATCCCCATCCGTTCTCCCTCCATTAGGGTAAAAATCACCACACTATTTACCTTATTTATATTCGAAGTGATTTAATAATTCTAATAAAATTAACCACATAGTGATACATCTGTATCATATAACGGTTAATTTAAGTATAATGACTCATAATAGCACTGTCAATTAATCTTTCCTGACAATCTGCTAGTATTGAAAAATTTGTATGTATGTTATGTTTGTGATCTAAAAATCGAATATTGCTTATTACACTTTATTACTTTGGAAAATTGTACAGAATTAAGTATAATTATTAAAATTGTATAAATGAACAGGTATAAGGGGAAGGAGTATGATCTTGAACAATAACCAAGACCAAAATAAAACAACTAGTATCCAAGTGATTTCGCGTGCAGCAAAAATACTGCGCACGCTTAGAGAGCATCCAAAAGGATTAAGCCTTTCACAGATTGCAAAAGAAGTAGAGCTGGCTAGGTCAACCGTCCAAAGAATTGTAGCTGCACTAGAACAAGAAAAACTGGTTACTGCAGCTTCTACTAACAGCGGATTTCGCCTTGGGTCTGAGATTGCGAGGCTTGCAGGCGCTGTACATAGTGATTTAAGAGAAGAATTGAGACCCTTTTTAATCCAGCTTTCTAATATGGTCAATGAAACCGTAGACCTATCTATATTAGATAATGGTAAGGTCCTGTTTGTTGATCAAATAATTGCGGCACATCCATTACAAGCAACCTCTCAGCCTGGTGCCTCTTTCCCTTTGCATTGCACAGCAAACGGAAAAGTCATTCTTGCTTCTCTGCCCATATCTGAGGTTGAAAACCTGCTGCCGGAACAGCTTACACGGTACACGAATAACACCATTACTACTCGGGATGATCTGATAAAGGAGTTAGAAACTGTCCGTAGAGAGGGGGTTGCTTTTTCTAGAGAAGAGCATATTGATGGAATTTGTGCAATAGGGGCTGTTGTATATGACCGATTAGGAAATCGGAGTGCCATTTCCATTCCGCTCCCCTCTACACGTTTTTATGGGAATGAAGAAAAGCTAGTTAGTGCCCTTCTCAAAACATGTCAAACGATTAATCGGCACTTTAAGTAAAAGATAAAATGTAAAAAGTTGATCAATATAAAAAAGTCTGATGGAATGATAATCCCAACAGACTTTTTATTATCTTTCATTGAGTCGGATAGACCGTTTTATGATCTGCATGTATTGCCAAAAGTTTTTCCTCTGGTTGAAAATTTATCTTTGCATCAGAGGAGTAGTACCAAGTCTTCTCGTTTTCCTGTACTTCAAATATATTTATCTCATCTTGAAAATCTAAAATTTCCGAAGCCGTTTCTTCATCAACAGATAAGGAGATTAGCCAACGATCGTCTTGCTTTTCAATACTGTAATTATTAGTTTGGCATAGCAATCGGCTGCCAACCGAATGACGAATCATTAACATTAAAATTCACCTCCAGGTAAATCAATTAATAAAAAGAAACTATCTTGATTTCCCCGAATCGTAATTTCATGGATGTCCGTGATCCGAGCAGCATCCTGGGATTTTAAAATGGAATCCTGATTAATTGAAATTTCCCCTTCTATTGTAAATATGTAAATCTTCCTGCCTTCTTCCTGTTGAAAGTTTAGTGTTTTCTTTTCATCTAGTTTTGACAAATACAGGGTTAAATCTTGATGGATGCCCGCCATCCTCTCAGAGCCTGTTTGGGAGATTACAGGTAATAGGTTATTTTCTAATTGTTCAACATCATATGAAATATCTTCATAGGATGGAGTTAACTTTTTTTCATCTGGTGAAAACCATAGCTGCAAAAATCGGACTTCTTCATGATTGGAAGCGTTAAATTCAGAATGAAGCACTCCCGTTCCTGCACTTATACGCTGTATATTTCCATAGCTAATGATTCCAGAGTTTCCCAAGTTGTCTTCATGTTTAAGCTGTCCCTTTAATACAATAGAAACAATTTCTGCTTCGCGATGCGGATGAATCCCAAAACCGCGTCCTGCTTGTACGGTATCGTCGTTAAAGACACGCAGTGGACCAAATCGTATATTAGAAGTGTCATAATACTCACCAAATGAAAAACTTAAATTACTTTCCAACCATTCATTTTTAACTGTGTATCGTGTACCTGCAGGATAACGTTCAATCAATTTTGTCACTCCCTAACTGAATTTTTTCCTCTGTTCTTAACCATAAAATTTGAGTTGATTTCTCGTTCTTTAGCTAATATAATACCCCTAATTTGAAACCGCTGTTGAAGTGCCTTAAACAGACTCTTTTTGGATTTCTTAATTATTTTACTTCCCTATAATAGTTGATTTCCGTACTTTCTCTCAGTTTCCTAAGCTCTGGGACAATTTTCAAAACATGTTCGCTTTTATTGTGTTTCTGGATAGCACCTTCATCTTCCCATTCCTCCATTGTTGTAAGGATGGATGGGTCATTGATATCTTGATGATAAGTGTACATGATACATCCTTTTTCTTTTCTGGTTTCTACAACAACTTCTCTAGCCAAACTTAAATATTCTTCAACCTTTACACCCGGTTTAAGTTTTCCCTTGCAAACAACTCTAATCATTTTTTGCTCCTTCACTCATGTTTTCTGTTGTCACCTATCTTATTTCACCCATAACCCAGTTTGTTCTCGCACCAGTCACTCCAGTACTTGGACAATGGCCGGTATCTCCTGTTAAATCAGCCACAATCGTTTCTACAAGGGGTTGATGAACGTGCTGCGGCGGTTCATAACTCCATTGCTCTGTGCCACTAATGGTCGTCAAAACGATGGGCTCATTTCCAAAAGTGGAAAAGGTAATTTTTCCGTTACTGCCGACGATTTCATTAACATCCACATCTTCAAAAGCAGAAAAACACCAATTTCCTACGCCGTGAATTCCAGATTCAAATTGATAGGTACCAGTAACGATATCTTCCGCATGATAATAACCTGCTTGATTTGAAGTAAAACCTTGAACAACTTTAATTGGTCCCAGTAAAAAATCTAATAAATCGAGTGTATGACTGGCTAAATCATAAAACAGCCCACCTCCGGACAATTCAGGCTGAACTCTCCAGGGGAGATTTTGTGAGTCCTTTATATCTTCCGAAGCTTTTTGATACTGTGTTGTTGATACGAAACGAACATCACCGATCGCTTTATTTTCCAGCAATTCTTTTATTTTTTTAAATCGAGGAAGTGCTCTGCGATAGTATGCAACATATAAAGGGACGCGAGCCGCCTTGCAAGCGGCAATCATTTCTTCGCATTCCGAAAAATTGAGTGCCATTGGCTTTTCTACATAAACAGGTTTTCCTGCATTTACAGCTTTAATGGTATATTTCTTATGTGAACTCGGCGGTGTCGCAATATAGACAGCGTCGACATCTGGATCGTTAATAAGTGCGTCAGCATCGTCGTACCATTTCGGCACATTATGTCTTTCCGCATAGTCTTTCGCTAGTTCGCCTGTTCTCCTCATAACGGCAACCAACTCTGAATTTTTTGTTTTCTGAAATGCCGGTCCACTCTTTACTTCCGTCACATCACCGCATCCAATAATTCCCCAACGAACTTTCTCAAATTTCATGGCAGTATTCTCCTTCTTTTGTCACGTATGGAATTGCCGGAAACGATACTTGATAACATTTTTAACGGTTCATTTTAACCACATTACGATACATCAGTATTGTGATGTGGTCATTTTTAGTATAGGGAATAGCTAAATCACCTGTCAATTAAAAGTATCCAAACCAAGGATCGGCTTTATCTGTGACTATTTCTTACCTTTTTAACACTAAGTGATTCGAAAAACTGTTACCGAAGCACCTTCAACAGTTACTAATGGTGAAAATTCTTTAATTGTAACGGTTATATGTGATTAAAAATCACTACATGAATTGCTTTGTTCCGACAAAAAAACTAATCGGAATTTTTCCGATTAGAAATTTATAATTTTCTTTTTCAGACAATGAGGCTGGGGCAATTGAAAGCAAAGAAATAATTTCTGTTCGTAAAATCAGTTTAATTCTCTTACTTTAAATGGAATCAACCCACGTTCAATTTGGTCTCTGTGCGGTTCATACTGTGCAGGAAGCATTAATTTCTCTCCCATCGTTTCTTGGGATTCATCATGTGCAAAGCCTGGAGGATCTGTTGCAATTTCAAATAAGATTTCCCCATGTTCTCTAAAATAGATGGCATTGAAATAGTTTCGATCTTGAACTGGAGTGACACCATAACCATTGGCTGCAACATATTTTTGCCATTCCAATTGATCCTGGTCATCACTAGCCCGCCAAGCGATGTGATGTACAGTTCCCACACCCATTCGCCCGCGTCCAATTGGGGTTAATTTTAGGTCAATGATATTTCCGATATCAGCTGAGGAACGGTAACGGGCGAAATCGCCTTCTTTTCCTACGAATTCAAGTCCCATTACTTTTTCTAACAAATCCGCTGTTTTATTAGGCTGTGCTGATAATAGAGTGGCTCCGCCAAACCCTTTGATGGCAAACTCTGATGTCACCCCGCTAAAGCTCCATTTATTAACTTCACCTTCTTCTCTTTCAACTATCTCTAAATGAAGTCCGTGTGGATCATCGAATTCTACATATTGCTCACCGAATCGTTCCATTTTTGTAAAAGGTACTTTGAACTTTTCTAATCTAGTTTCCCAAAATCTCATGGCACCTTTAGGAACAACATATGAGGTAACTCCTACTTGACCGTCACCGATAGTACCTTGACGAGCTCCAGCCCAAGGGAAGAATGTAATGATAGTTCCAGGATTTCCTCCTTCGTCTCCGAAATAGAGGTGATATGTGCCAGGGTCATCAAAGTTTACCGTTTGTTTTACTAGGCGCAATCCTAATACACCTGCATAAAAATCAACATTTTCCTGTGGATTACCTACAATGGCAGTAATATGATGAATACCCATTGTTTTCTTACTCATCTAGAAAACACTCCTTTTTATATTATGATGTCAATTAATTATAAAAATAATAATCCTAAACCAAGATTCTCCAATTCGAGACATTTTAGAATAAATAAGCATCCAATGCATATTGTCCAGGTCCAATGAATGCTAAACCAATTACCACTGCTATCAATGTCAAATTATATTCGTATCCATTTTGTGTTGCCCAATATCCATTAGGGGCATGAACCTTTACAATTGCCATAACCATTGTTCCTGCAATCATGATTCCTGCAAGGGGAGTAAGAAGTCCTAATGTAAATAATAATCCCCCTATTAATTCTGCTAATCCTGCCATGAGTGCCATCATCACACCGGGTTTCAATCCGAGGGATTCCATCCAGCCACCTGTACCCTTTAAGCCGTAGCCACCGAACCAGCCAAATAATTTCTGTGCACCGTGTGCCATGAATGACAAACCAATCACTAACCTAATAATTAATAATCCAATACTCATCATTATAATGATCCTCCTGTTTTCTAATTATCTCGATTTCGAGATATTGGGTAAAAAATATACTATTACACTTTCTTTAAAGGTTTGAAGAACACAGAATTTATTGTACTTCTTCCATTAATCTTTAAGCTTTTGCTTTTCGGCATGATATACAACAAGGTAAAATATATAAAGTTACCATTATTAACACTCCCTTTTATTTTTTAGACAATTTAATTTATCTCGAAATATAGTATCTCGAAGTTGAGATATTTTTATTATATATCATCTTCTACATTTGTCAACAGCAAACATTAAAATATTAATAAAAAGCCCTTTATGGAATTTTTCATAAAGGGAAAGGTCATTAATTCCATCATGCTTTCCCGTGTTCGTAATCTTTTTTCTTTTATTTCTTTTTTCTGACTTTCGTTACAAGTTTTTTATCGATAATCGTAATTACAGCGTCTGCCATTCCTACAAATAGCCCATTATCAACTACACCAGGGATGAGGTTTAGATTTTTCTCTAATTCTTTTGGCTCCCTGATTTCTTGAAAACTGCTGTCAATAATATAGTTACCGTTATCTGTTAGAAATGGATTTCCCTGATTTTTTCGTAACTCCGGACTGCCGCCTAGGTCGCGAATATGTTTCATAGTCGTCTCATATCCAAATGGGACCACTTCTATCGGCAGTGGAAAAGTCCCTAATCTAGCTACATTTTTATGGGAGTCTGTAACAAGAATAAAAGTTTTAGCAGCGTTCGCGATTATTTTCTCTCTTAAAAGGGCTCCTCCCCCACCTTTAATAAGGTCTAAATCGAGATTCACTTCATCAGCCCCATCAATGGCCAGGTCAATATGATCAATTTCATTTAATGAAACAAGTGGGATTCCTACATCTATTGCTAATTTTTCCGTTTGTTTGGACGTAGGGATTCCTTTAATAGACAATCCTTGTTGAACTAATTGCCCAAGCTTCGAAATCGTATAAAATACAGTGGAGCCGGTTCCAAGTCCAACAACCATTCCTTCTTTCACAAAATCGACAGCTTTTTCTCCAACTTCTTTTTTTTCATTCAAGGCCATTTGCCCCTTTCAGTTAATCCGGAGATTCATTTTTTATGTAACCATTGTTTTTTAATTTGCTCTTGTTAGTATTGCTTATATAATAGATGAATAAATAAAAAGTCGAAAGGAGGATGGATATGGTTTATATCGCTCTTCTTCGGGGGATTAATGTGGGTGGAAAAAATAAAATTGACATGAAGCTGCTTAAACATACGTTTGAACAAGCCGGGATGACTAATGTGGTGACCTACATCAATACAGGTAACATTATTTTTTCATACAAAGACACATCAAAAACTGAACTATCACGTATTTTGGAAGTCGCGATCCATAATGATTTCGGATTACAAATTAAAGTAGTAGTTCGTAGTATCGATGATATCAGAGGAATCATTAACGCTATTCCTGACAAGTGGAAAAATGACAATGACATGAAAAGTGATGTCATGTTTTTATGGGATGAAATTGATGATGAATCTGTACTTATGAATTTGGTGATCAAACCAAATATTGACACGGTGAAATATGTCCCCGGCGCGATTCTATGGTCCATTGACAAGAAAAATGTAACAAAAAGCGGAATGTCAAAGATCATAGGATCAAAGTTTTACAAACAAGTTACCGTAAGAAATGTAAACACCGCTCGTAAAATATATGAACTCATGCAAGCTCAAGTTAGGTAGTTCGCCCGATGATCGTTATTTCAATTGATTTTATCATTTTGGGCGAGGAGAACCGGTTCATTTGAATTGAGGAGAAATTAAAAGCCAAAATATGCAAGTTTATTCACGACTTATATGTTCTGGCTTTTTTTCTAATTCTTATTATCTCAAATTACAAAGCCGATTTTAGACCTCTATTACCAACTACTTTTTGGCATTATGTGTGTCGCCAAAAACAGGTTATAATAATTTTTCCATTGCCCTCACATCCACATATTTACCATCTAGAATGCCCTGATTTTTAAATACACCTACTTCACGAAAACCCATTTTATTATATAAACCCTGTCCTAACCGATTAAAAGGGAACGTAAAGAGCACTATTTTATGAAAACCATTTTCTTTGGCCAAGGATTCAAGATTAACCAAAATCTTCTTCCCTATTCCCTTTCCCCTAAATTCCCTTGAAATATATACAGAAAGGTCGGCAACTCCATCATAAGCACTTCGACTATTGTATTGGTTTAAGGAAGCCCAGCCAATCACTTGACCTTCATGTTCCGCTATAATTGCCTTAAAACGGCCGTTATGCTTTTCAAACCAATCATTCATGTAAGAACTATCTTTTGTTTCCGTCTCCAATGTTGCAATGCGATCCTCAATTCCTTGATTGTAAATTTCTTGTACGAACTTTATGTCCTGTTCCTTTATTTCTCGTATAACTATATCCTCCAACTTTCATTCTCCCTTGTATGCTTTCTGTAATTCCACAAGATCAAACTTCTTCATTTTAAGAAATGCTTTCGTAACACGCGCAAGTTGCTCAGGTGTGCCCTTGCTCATCATAACGTCCATCTCACTTGGCACAATCTGCCAGGATATACCAAAATTATCTTTTAGCCAGCCACATTGCTCGGCCTCAGGAACCGCTGAGAGCTTTTCCCAATAATAATCGATCTCTTCTTGTGTGTCGCAGTACACCATAAATGAGATTGCCTCGTTAAAACTGAATTTATGCTCGTGCGCGCTATCCATTGCGGCAAACCATTGATTTTCTAAGCTGAAATCAGAGAACATAATTGTTCCTTCTTTGTCAGGTTCCATGCCTTTAGGGTAGCGGGCGATAAGACCCTGCTTTGCGTTCTTAAATACGGATAAATAAAAACGAATCGCCTCTTCCGCGTTACCGCATTGATCACCTACAAACATAAATGATGGCACTATTGCAGGTCGCTCTTCTCCTTCTGGATTGGTCAGGATTAACTGCCAGGACAAACCATACTTATCCTGAATCCAGCCATACCTCTCACTGAACGGATACTGATCAATCGGCATTAACACTGTGCCACCTTCGGACAATTTGTTCCAAACCTCATTTATTTTATCGCTTGCGTCTATTTCTCGGGATGGGTCAAAATTAACGAAGAAAGATACCGACGGATTGATCTTGAAAAAAGGTCCCGCGCTGATTGCCATGAACTTCTGCCCCCATAGCTCAAAAGAAACGATATCAGAGTCGCCTGAGGGTGTGTTATGGATTGTGGTTACATCTGTAATTTTGGAATCCGGGAATATGGCAGCATAAAACTCGGCTGCTTCTTTTGCCTCCTTGTCATACCATAAATGCGGAACGATTTTTTGATTAGTATTTGCCATGGGTATTCCTCCTTCATTTTCTGATAATTTACCTATAACAAGAATGATTCAAACTTTCAGTTTAAAGAACTTAGTTATCAATCAAATACACACAATGTTAAAATAACACAAACTTATTGAATCAGTACAGATTGACACGATTAGACCGCCGAAAAATAATAACGCAACAAAGAATAGTGCTGTTAGATTAACTTTATTTTAACCATAATCATGAATCTTCACCTGCCGCTATGTTGAGTTCAAATCCACTTGGAATAGCTCTTCCATTAGGATTCGATTCGGCTGTAAATAACTAGAGCCACCTAACCAAGATAACAGCTGCTGTTTCGCATTTACGTTCGTAAAACCAAAACTATTGTTGTGCCAAAATTCAACAATTTCTTTCACATCTTTTTGATTATTCTGTACTGAATTCTCGAGTTTAGGATTGTTCACTAGAATGGGGCATAAAGCTTGTTGTTGTTGTTTTTCTTTTTGTTTTTCTTTTTCTTTTTGTTTTTCTTTTTCTTTTTGTCCCCGTATCGTATAACGAGGCTTGAACGTATCGTCTAACTCTTTGCATTCAATATCGACATATGTATCATTTTCATCTTCTTCACTGACATCATTGCAGTAAAGCATCTCTACTTGTCCACCAAAAGATTCAAATAGGCTGCGAATTTCCTCCTTATGAATAGATTCCGAAACATATTGAATAAGCGAGAGATCCTCGACATCTTTTAATTCAGAATAGATACAATCCATAACCGGTTTCCCGCCTTTATGAAGGTTATATTTCCCCCAATTTTTAATCGCGAGTTCTCTCGTTTCAGGATTATAACGAATCACCTTGTGGCGCAGGATGAATCGTTCCATTAACGAATGAACACTCTCAATCGAATAACCCAAATCAAAAGCCATTTGTTTTTTCGTAATTCGATAAATTCCAATTTGAGTCGTATTAGGATTGGTAAGAAGATAGAGGTAAAAATACTTATCCTCCGGGGTCATCTCTTCTGAAACAATCGGATTATTCCAAAAATCAGTACGCACCATTCTATATTTTGCCATCTTGACCACTGCCCTTCTTCTAATAAAGTCCCTCCTATAGAAAATATAGTGTTTAATGTGGAAAACGGTCATATGTTTTTTCAAAAACATGTGACGATTTTGTGCAGAGCAATTAGGTTTATTAGTTTATTTAATACAAGATAAGCCCGAATTATAAAAATAAGCACAACCTTTCCAGTGTGCATTACAAATAGCCGTATATCCTGATTTTATTAATCAAATATACGGCTTATTTCATTTATTTACTAGATTCTACCTGGATCATTTTTGACCGATGCACATGTACCTTTGTTCTTGGTCGGTTAGTTCTGAACCATTGCAAACATAGATAAAGTGGGCTGAATAAGTTGGATTTTTGGTTTCACTATCCATTCATTTTATCCCTTCTACTTCACATATATTTTTTTGTTTTTCCAAATTGATTTAATTTAAACTTTTCATGTTTTTACCTTTCTTTTCTCATAATAATGGAGAAAGGAGTACAAAAATGGGCATTAATAATTCTAAAAAGAAAACCTCAACTGCAGTGGAATTATAAAAAAAGAAATAACATATTTCTTTTTCCACCCTATATCTGTTTTCATGATTTATAGTATACTTACTCTGCTTTATTGCTACAACAAGGTAACATCCAAAAGTAGTTTCGGAACGATAAGGACACTCGACAATTTGGATCAAGATGGACACATACACTGTATGTGTTACCAAAAACAACAAAAAGAAGCTGCCCATCAATTCGAGCAGCTGAATAAATAAACCTATGTAAATTATTAAAAACTCAATGTACCAAAATGTGACCAAAGATAAAATTGTATGTTGTTGGAAAAAAACTTTCATTTAAGTTAACTTCTCAAAAACCCTTATAAACCCTTTTATATCAAGGTTGGCGGGACTGCGTGGGAATCGAACCCACCAGACCTGGCACGCAGGTCTCAAGCAGTTTTGAAGACTGTGGAGGGCACCAGCACCCCAATCAGCCCCGTAGGATGAGTATTTAATTGATCATAACTATCATTTTATGTTGCTATCATTTGTAACCATATTACAATGGAATATAGTATTTATCAATAGAATCGGGGGATTTGTCACTTTTTCGACAAGGTTTTCATATGGCTTAATTTGCTCTTTAAGCCTTATTAATTACCCTTCCACTTCAATATCATGGCGATAACTTGTCAATTTTCCTCTAAACAGACTATAATAAGACATAATATTGTTTTTTGTAGGTGAATGAAATGGCACAGCTGCAAGGTTGGTTTTTATGGTTTATCCTTTTTTGGGTTGTATTTTTAATCGGTGCGTTTTCCATCGGCGGATTTTTTATGTTCCGCAAGTTTTTGAAGAAAATGCCGAAGGAAGATGGCAAATCGGTCATGGATTGGGAAGAGCATTATGTCAATGAGTCGCGTCACCTGTGGAAGGACGAGGAAAAAGCTCTTCTTGAGGATTTGGTCAGCCCTGTTCCCGAGCTGTTCCGTGATGTTGCTCGGCATAAAATAGCAGGAAAAATTGGTGAATTGGCGATTCAAGAAAATGCCCCCATCATCACGCAAGAGCTGGTGATTCGTGGGTATATTCAGGCGACGCCGAAACGAGATCATAAATTTTTACGGAAGAAGCTGTTTCAAAATCAAATTGATGTTGCCCCATATGAGCACTTGTTCTAAACCGTTCACAACGAACGGTTTTTATTTTTGCTAATTATGACCAGCACAACAAAATATATAAATAGTACTGCTCTTCTTTGATGTTAATCCTCCTTTTTCCTCTCATGATTTCTTCTAAAACAGTCCTTCATCATGATTTGTGACGGACTTTTCCTCTTACAATTACCTCTAAAAAGTCCTTCATCTCGCTTATGACGGACTTTTCCTCTCACGTTTTCCTCTAAAAAGTCCTTCATCTCGCTTATGACGGACTTTTCCTCTCTCATTTTCCTTCAAAAAGTCCTTCATCAAAACACACATGTAGAACTCCCCTACACCAAAGAAAATAAAAAACACTGACCCAAGAAAGAGTCAGTGTTTGTTAGATTAAATCATTTTTATTCCATGGAGCTCATTATAAAGTTTCATGTAAGATCGATACATCGCCACGCGCCATGGCACAATCATACTGAATGCCAATAGGAAGAACATGCCGCTTAGCTGACCGATGTCGATGGTGCTGCTTAAAATGGTTTTTAAAGCAAGTCGTAGGACTAACAAGCCAATTAGAATAAAGATAAACGCCTTTGAGCGCTTTAAATAAATATCATTGTCGCGAACTTCGAATTTAGAGGTTTTGATAAGTAAGATCGAAAATACCATTCCGACGATGACAGCCTCTAAAATTTCCATTGGGGTAAGTCTAAATTCCGGAACGATATACATCAAGGCCCCTGTCGACATAAAGATTGGCGGCATGATGATTTTTTTCACATTTGCCGGTTTCTTTGCTGCCTTCATGCGGACAAACAACGCAAAGAAGCCCATCAAAACTGCTCCGATTGAAGAAATAAGAACGTAATTCATTCGACCATACTTCCCTTATTTAATTATTTACTACCCCATTATATCTCAAATGATCCATTTTGCTATAAGTTTTTCACTGTATTTATGTTCCCAATATTGAAATGCACAGGTAACCTATCCAAATGAAGGAAAACTTAAAAACTACAAGAATGGCAACCTTTTGCAAACCCGCAATAATTATTTAGAAACCTGTAAAGCCGCCAAAAAGGCCGGAAAAGATCGTAATGATTTTCGTCATCCAGTCAAAGAACAGGACAATCCCCATAATAATCATCAGATAGCCGCCGAATTTCATGATCTTGCCACTGTGTGTTTTGATCCATTTCATGCGGCCCACAAAGAACGATAAAATTAAAAATGGAATCGCAAAGCCCAATGAGTAGGCAGTCATGTATAAAACACCTGAGCCTGGGTTTGACGCCGCGAGCAGAATGACTGCTGACAGAATGGGCCCTGTACAAGGTGTCCAGCCTGCTGCAAAGGCCATGCCGATTAAAATGGAACCAATATATCCGGATGGCCGATTTTTAAATTCGACACGACGGTCCTTCATCAAAAACTGCGGATTTAGGACGCCCACAATGATTAATCCGAATAAAACAATGAAGATCCCGCCGAGCTGACGGATTAAATCCTTGTATTCAACAAAAAAGCGGCCGATAAAGAAGGACGTTCCAAATCCAATGACGATAAAAATGATGGAAAATCCTAGTAAGAAAAATAACGTATGTAACAGGCTGCGCTTCTGTAGCATCGCATTTTCACTTTTTAATTCGCCGACAGACATCCCGGTAATATAGGATAGAAACGCAGGATACAGCGGCAGGCAGCATGGCGAAATAAAGCTTAAAAATCCTGCCCCTAATGCCAAAAATATATTTACATCAGACATATTAACACTCCCAATATAGTCGATACCTCTCCATTCTAACAAAACTTTTGCCCAAATGATAATGGTTAACATGAATATTTTGTGACCCAAAGGATAACAATTCAAAAAAAATTCAAATTTTCCATTTTCAAGCCTAAAATATTGGATATTATTTTACAAATATCTTTGAAATTATTTACATCATAGGTTATACTAGTAAAACAATGCCCATTTTGGTAGTCTATTAATCTATATTTCCCTAAAATTAGGAGTTACTCCGGAAAGGAAATCGGCCGTGATCAAACAAGAATTAGTTGCATTAATTGAAAAAAAACGAGCTGAATTAATTCAAGTCGCCACAACCAACGGCTTCACTTCCTCCGTTGCAATTCGCTATAGCCAGGAACTCGATAACCTTTTAAATGAATATAATAGAAACTATATAAAAAAAGTTTCATCATCAGCTTGCTAATAGATCAGAACATTCATTATAATCCAATGCGAAAGCCCGGCATGCACCGGGCTTTCTTCTATTTAATGGACAACTCCATTTAAGTGCTCCATTGCTCCGTTTTGCAAGAGGAACATTTTATGATATAAGCCTTCTTGTGCCAGTAGTTCCTGATGGGTTCCCCGTTCGACAATTTCCCCTTGATGGAGCACAAGAATGAGATCCGCATCCTGAATCGTTGATAAACGGTGGGCGATCGCGATTGTCGTTCGGCCTTTTCGCATTTTAGCTAATGCCGTTTGAATCGCTTCTTCTGTCTCCGTATCAATATTAGCTGTCGCTTCATCCAAGACCAATATTTTCGGATTTGCCGCAATCGTTCTGGCGAAAGCAATTAACTGCCGCTGCCCGCTTGAGAAGGTCGCCCCTCTTTCCACTACTTTGTGGTCAAAGCCATCTTCCAGGCGGTTAATAAACAAATGTGCTTGAACAAATCTTGCTGCTTCTTCGACTTGTTCATCTGTCATCTCTTCATTATGAAGCCGAATATTATCCTTTACCGTCCCGTAAAATAAAAACGGATCCTGGAGGACAAGTCCCATTTTCTCTCTAAGCTCAGGCTTGGTATAGTTGCGAATAGACTCTCCATCTACTAAAATCTCACCACGTTCGAATTCGTAAAAGCGCATCATCAGATTAATAATCGAACTTTTGCCGCTGCCGGTATGCCCGACAAGTGCGACTGTTTCACCCGGATTGGCCGTGAAGGAAATATTCTTTAGTACATCCCGCTTTCCATCATAGGAAAAAGTTAAATTTCTGAACTCAATTTTTCCCTCATCAATGGAAATGTTCTTCTGTTCCCTTTGAGCCGGAGCCAAATCCTCCTCATCAAGCAATTTAAATACCCTTGAGCCGGCAACAATCGCCTGCTGATACAAGGACAGCCGCATCATCATTTGGTTTACCGGTTCAAAGAAACGATCCAAATAATTGATAAACGCATAGATGACCCCGATTTCTATACTATGTTGGAACGAGTTAACCCCGAAATAACTGAGAACCATAATCAGGGCAAAAATATAAATCAAGTCAATCGCCGGTCTTAATAAAAGCCCATCAATTTTAATATTTTTCATCCCTGCATTGAAGTGTTTCTCATTTATGTCTCCAAACTCGTTTCGCAGACGTTTTTCCTGACGAAACACTTGAATAATCGCCATGCCTGACAATGACTCGGCTAGTTTCGCATTCAACTGGCTTAGTCGTTCACGCATATCCAAATAGAATCGCGAACTTAATTTTCTGTATAAATTCATAACAAATAATAAAATTGGGATAATAACCACACATAATAGTGCCAGCTTAACATCCAGGATAAACATCGCAATAAATATACCCGTCAATAAAAACCCGCTTTGAATAAACGTCGCAATTACGGTCACAAACATATCCTTGATTGCCTCTGTATCATTCGTTACACGTGACACGATACTGCCGGCAGGTGTTTTATCAAAATACTTCAACCCAAGAGCTTGAACTTTTGAAAAAACATCAATCCGCAGCTGTTGGATAATATATAAGGCAATCTCTTGAAACTTTACAAATTGAAAAAACATCAAAATCGCTTTTACCACTTGTATTCCCATGTAAATGGAACCAAGAATCAGCAGCGGTTGAAACTCTAGCTTTCCGGGTTTCAAATAATCATCAATAAAGATTTTGACTAAAAGTGGCAGGACAATGTCCCCAACCGTTGTTAACAGCAACAAGATAAAGGCAAAGCTAATGATTTTTTTATGCGGCTTTGTATAGGATAGCAGGCGGAATAAGACCTTTCTTTGTTCACGTTCTGACAACTGAATTTTCTCGTCCATATTAACGCCCTCCATGCTCGACCAGCTCTTCTAACTGCTGGTGTACATACATTTCCTTATACCATCCGTCTAATTCCATCAGTTCCTCATGGGTGCCTCTCTCGATGACCTTTCCATCTTCTAAGACGAGTATGAGATTGGCGTGCTGAATGGCACTTAATCGGTGTGATGTGATGATGGTTGTCTTACCTTCGCGATTTTGTCTTAAGGATGAAAGGATCGATTCCTCCGTTTTGGCATCGACCGCTGACAATGAGTCATCAAGAACGAGCACTTCCGGGTTCATTATCAAGGCCCGTGCAATCGAAATTCGTTGTTTTTGTCCTCCTGATAAGGACACTCCCCGTTCCCCTACAACTGTTTCATATCCATCGGTAAATTGAAGAATATCATCGTGGATATAGGCTAATTTTGCAGCAGTTTCAATTTCCTTCATCGAGGCTGTTGGGTCTGTAAAGGCAATATTTTCAGCGACCGTCGCCGAGAAGAGGAAATGATCTTGCGGGACATAACCAATCGCCTTCCGTAACTTTTCCAGTTTATAGTCTTGGAGTGTTTTCCCGCCAAACAGAATATCTCCTTGATACCCCTCGAATTCCCGAATCAGCAGCTTCAACAGTGTTGTTTTTCCTGAACCCGTTTTGCCGACGATGCCGAGAGTTTCACCTTGGGCAAGCGGAAACGAAATATTTGTTAAAATCGGCCTTGTTTCACCCGGATAGGTAAATTCAGCAATCCTATAGTAGATATCCCCACACGGCACAACATCTAAGGCTTGATCATCATCCATTATTTCTACTTTTTCTCTAAGCAATTTGGCCACACGGTCATAGGATGCACGCCCTCGTTCGACAATGTTAAACAGCCAGCCAAACGCCAGCATGGGCCAAATCAATAAGCCTAAATAAGTTGTAAAAGAGATTAATTCACCGATTGTTAACTCACCATTGTGGACGTATTTTGCACCAAAGACAATCGATAGGAAAAAGGAAATACCGGTGATAATCGAAATGGTAGGGTCATAGAGGGAATCTATTTTCGCTACGACAATATTCTTCTGGACGACATCCTCTGACTGCTTGCGGAAATCTTCAATATCTTCTTGCTCCTGTCCAAACGTCTTAATGACTTTTATCCCCGTAATGCTTTCTTGGGTTTTGTCATTTAATGAAGAGAATGCCTCTTGGGCCTTGTAAAAGCTTTTATGCAGCATGGATCCAAACCAGTTGGTCAGCAATGCCATGAACGGCATCGGGATCAAACAAATCAAGGTTAACTTCCAGCTGATGGTGAAGGCCATGGCAAGGATGACAAATCCCCCGGTCGATAGGGAATCCACAAGTGTTAAAACCCCTGCTCCTGCTGTTTGCTGGATGGCGGACAGGTCATTCGTCGCATGGGCCATTAAATCGCCAATCCTGCTTTTCTGATAAAACGAAGGGGACATTTTCGTAAAATGCTGGTACAAACGATTTCTTAAAATCCTGCTCAGTTTAACGGCTGAACCAAAAATCATAATTCTCCAATAATATCGGAGTCCATACATCGCCAGTCCAACAGCAATCAGGACCAATACCCATTCGATCAGCATCCCTTTTGTAACCGTGCCATTGTTAATATGGTCAGCAATGATCCCGATTACTTTTGGAGGAACTAATTGTAAAAGTGCAACAAGCAATAAAATAAGAACCCCTGATATGTACGCTTTTTTCTCCTGTTTAAAAAACCAGCCTAATTCTAAAAAAACCTTCATAAAACCCCCCCAAAAACACACAGAAATAGTTTCCCTTCATCCGTTTACCAAAAAATTACTTAGGTTACCGAAGTTATATTTTATCAAATATTGCTAAAATAATAAAGATTAAGAAAGTCCGACTTTTGGCATATGAAAAAAGCACCCATATACATGAGTGCTTGTCCGTTTTATTTAGATTGCTGCTTGTTCATGGCTGACATCATTTGGTTGATCTTCTTTTGTGAAGGCTTCATACCCATTTGCATCATCATCATTTTTAACATTTGTTCATTGATTGGCGGATTTTTCTTTAAGTAGCTCATCATATATTTACGAGCAATGAAAAATCCTAGCGCTACACCAGCTGCTAATGCCAGTATACCAACTAGAATCACAAGACCAGTAGTACCCATTCAACTTCCTCCTTCATGTTGTCTATCATACAGTGTACTAAATAAAACGAAATAAGACAATATCTCGTTTTATTTAGCTAGTAAGAAAATATAAGCTTTACCAAGTTTATACTTTCTTACTGCGTATGAGTGCAACTACGCCTCAAAAACCGCCCCTAACGGGCTCTCCAATCGGCGAGTTTTCTTTAGATATATTTTCTTTCTTTAATCGGTTTTAACCAGCCATAGCGCTCGTGTTCAAGGTCCAGTGCTAAAAAGGAAGATTCGCATTTTCGAAGGACTTCAAAAAAAGCCGTCTCTGCTTCATAGCTGCCCTCTGCCTCTACTGTAATTACGTCTTGGAATACCTCTAACTTAGCCGTACTTAGCTTTCCGCTTAAACTAATCGTATATGCACCATGATCCGCTCTGAATCCCTTAATTTTCCCAAGCTGTTTTTGAATTAACTGATGGATTTTTAAAACCTCTACCCTTTTCGTTATATAAGAAATTTGTTTTTGTGTTATAAATTTAAGCTCGCCGGCAGCTGTTTGATGTTCCCGAAAAAGCTGAAAAAATAATCGCTCTCTTCCGAAGTAATGGGCGGCAAATTCATCTTCTATTAAATATAGCTGATATTTTCTCACCACTGTTCTCTCCTTCGTTGAAACCCTTTTACCTATTATAAAAAAACACAAGCAAAACTTTTGTCTTTCGGCGGCAAAAACTTTCACTATTTTTGTCGATTAACAGGTTTCTAACCAAATCAATAATGAATTCGTTAGAATAAGCGAAAATTCCTTTCAAAATCGCGGAATGTTCACATGATTGTAATAATTCATCTCTATAAAATATGTAAATGTCTTTTATACACTTTTCAGGTAATTCTGTTAATATTTTTGATTCTTTGGGGGTACCTCTTCCAATCCGGCCACATATTTTTGCACAAAAAGAGAGAACGGAATTTTTCCGTTCTCTCCTAATTCATTATATTATTTTTGTAATAGGGCTTTGACACGTGCAACTACATTGCTAACAGTAAAGCCGTATTCTTCCATAATTTTTTCACCAGGTGCTGAGGCTCCGAATTTATCAATGGCCAATACATCGCCTTCGTCACCGGTATATTTGTGCCAGCCGAATGATGCACCGACTTCAATTCCAAGACGTTTTTTAACATTCTTAGGCAGTACAGAATTTTTATATTCTTGAGATTGCTGTTCAAAGCGATCCCATGAAGGCATGCTCACGACGGAAACGTGAATCCCTTCGCCAGCAAGGGCATTTTGGGCTTCAACAGCAAGACTCACTTCTGAGCCAGTCGCTAGAAGCAATGCATCTGGAGTTTCTTTTTCTGCTGGAGAAACAACATATGCACCTTTTGAAACTCCTTCATATGCACTTGTATCGGTTCCTTTTAATGTCGGTAAATCTTGACGAGTCAATACGAGTGCAGTTGGCTTGTTTGTTGACTCAACTGCAAGCTTCCAAGCAGCTGCTGTTTCGTTGCCATCTGCAGGACGAATAATAGATAATCCTGGCATAGCGCGTAATGCTGCAAGTTGTTCGATTGGTTCGTGTGTTGGACCATCTTCCCCAACAGCAATACTGTCATGGGTAAATACATACGTAACAGGTAATCCCATTAACGAAGCTAAGCGAATCGCAGGACGCAGATAGTCAGAGAATACAAAGAAGGTTCCGCCAAATACTTTTACTCCGCCATGAAGGGCAATTCCGTTCATCGCTGCGCCCATTGCAAATTCACGGACACCAAACCAGAAGTTACGGCCTTCGTAGGCACCTGGCATATAGTCTTTTGAACCTTTAATCATGGTTTTATTTGAACCTGCAAGGTCAGCCGATCCACCGATAAAAGTTGGAAGATTTTGCGCAATACTATTTAATACTTCACCAGATGATGCACGGCTTGCAAGGCTTTTTCCTTCAGGATATACAGGTACATCTTTATCCCAGCCTTCAGGAAGTTCATTACTTAACGCTTGCTCTAGCTGTGCTGCAAGTGCAGGGTATTCATTTTTATATTGAGCGAAAAGATCATTCCATTCTTTTTCCTTCTTCTCACCATTTTCAACGATGAGCTTTTGGAAGTTGTCATATACTTCCTGCGGAACATGGAAATCTTCTTCGAATGTCCATTTATAGGCTTCTTTTGTCAATTTCAACTCATCTGCACCAAGTGGTGAACCGTGAACACCTGATGTTCCGGCACGATTTGGCGAGCCATAACCGATTACTGTTCTAACTTCAATCATCGTAGGACGATCTAAATCACTTTTCGCTTCTTCTAGTGCTTTTGTGATTTCCTCAAGATTATTGCCATCTTCTACACGAAGATATTGCCAGCCATATGCTTGGAAACGTTCTTTCACACTTTCAGAGAAAGATTTATTTAAGTCTCCATCAAGGGAGATATCATTTGAATCATAAAGGACGACAAGACGGCCTAATTTTAAATGTCCCGCAAGCGAAGCTGCTTCTGCAGATACACCTTCCATTAAGTCTCCGTCACCGCAAATGCTGTATGTAAAATGGTTCACAAGTTCATAATTGTCTTTATTATAAACGCTTGCGACATGGCGTTCTGCCATCGCCATTCCCACTGCCATTGCAATACCCTGACCAAGTGGTCCTGTTGTAGCCTCTACACCTTCAGTATGGCCATACTCAGGGTGACCAGGAGTTTTACTTCCCCATTGACGGAATTGTTTCAGGTCATCCATTGATAAATTGTAACCCGATAAATGAAGCATGCTATATAATAGCGCTGAACCATGTCCTGCTGATAAGACAAAGCGATCACGGTTAAACCAATGAGGATTCTTTGGGTTATGGTTCATAATCTGGGTCCATAATGCATAAGTCATTGGTGCAGCACCCATTGGCATCCCAGGATGTCCCGAATTTGCCTTTTCAATTGCATCAATTGCGAGCGTGCGTATAGAAGTAACGGATAAATCATCAATAGTATTAAACATGAATTACATCCTTTCATTATAACTAATACGAAATACATCATTAATATTATATTGCTCTTGCTATTAATTCAACCAATAAACATAAATAAAACATAAAAGTCTTGATTATTTCTTATTTTGTCACTTATTTGATTTCTGTATGTAAAAAGGAATACCAAAAATGTATTCCTTACTTTTAGTGAAGTTTATTCTTCTTCCTTGCTTTTAGTTTTTCGGGGGTCACATCTTTGCCTTCCGGATCGATAAACTTTGTATTCGTTAATGTATCAAGCATATTGGAACGGAAAGTTGCCAAATATTCACTGCGTAATTTCGATTGTTCTTTCGCTTCAATTTCTGTTAGTCCAGCTGCTTTTGCTTTTCTTGCCAGTTCATTAATTCTAGCCATTTTTTCTTTTGACAGCATTCAAGAACCTTCCTTTCAAACTAATTAAGATATCTGATTTTACTAAATAAAAGACCTTCTGACAAGGCAAAAGGTCTACTCTTCCAATGAATCGATATATTCCTGGTATCTTCTATGTACGGTCGCTTTCGATATGTTGTAACCAAAGCCCCTGAGCATGGCGGCAATTTCCGCAAAGGTTAAATCATTATTGCGTAATTTTACAATTTGTTCAACCGGAACTTCAATTTTCTCTCTGCCTGACGATTTGCCAAGGTTTTTTAAATTTTTCTCTGGTTTATACCCTTGGTGTACTGCCCGCTTCATGCCTCGTTTTATTTTGACATTATGAAGCTTCCGCTGATACTCTTCCACCATACTGACAATTTTCAATACCATTGAATCTGATTCTGACAGCTCCAATTCACCATTATGGGAAATACTATACAGCTTAACACCTTCTTTTAAAATGCAATGCAGGAGGGCAATCTTCGCATTTCCTCGACCAAGCCGTGTTTCGTCCTGGATTAATAAAGCCTGTATTTGTGAATCTTTAATTCGTTCTAATACATCTAGTATTCCTTCTCTTTCAAAATCATAACCGCTCGCTTGTTCTTTAATAATGGCCGTTACTTCAAATTGACACTGTTTCGCCAGCTGGATTAGCTCCTCTTCCTGACGATTTAGTGATGTTTCTTGTGTTTCTTTATTCGTGCTGACACGGCAGTATATGATTGCTTTCACGAAAGAACATCCTTTCTATTCTTTTGGGGCACTTGCAAGTTCTGTTGTAGAAGAAGATGTCTTCTTACTAACGGGAATAATGATTTCTTCGCCGGGGAAAATTTGATCACTGATGTTTTCATTATGCTTCTTGACCCAGCTTACAAACTCATCGGGAGATAATGAATGCTGTCCAGTATATTGGCTGGAAATCTCCCAGAGCGTATCTCCTTCAGAAATGGTTACTTTAACATAGTCATCCTGGTTCTTGGGATGGTGCTGAAATGATAATATGAAAGCTAAGGAGCAGCTCAAGATAATAAGAGTAATAGCATAAGAGTATTGGTTCCATAATTTTTTCATGTGTTCGCACCTCTAATAGGAATGTACGTTCCCTTTTATTTGTTTTTATTATAATCCGAACGTTTGTTTGTTGTCAACTACTTTTTCGAACTTATGTTTGTATAAAAATAGGGAACATGCTATAATAAAGACAACATTAACCAGGTGAGGTGCATTTTATCATGGTAAAAATATCACAACGGCAGCAGGATATCCTGGATTTCATAAAAGATGAGGTTAGAAGTAAAGGATACCCCCCTTCTGTACGGGAAATTGGCGAAGCGGTTGGACTTGCATCCAGCTCTACGGTTCACGGACATTTAGCAAGATTAGAAAGTAAGGGTCTTATCAGACGCGATCCTACCAAACCAAGAGCAATTGAAATATTAGAAGCGGATGAGGCAGCAAATATCCCAAGAAACAAAGTAGTAAATGTTCCAATAGTTGGGAAAGTTACAGCAGGTATTCCGATCACTGCGATTGAAAATGTGGAAGAGTACTTTCCACTGCCGGAAAGTCTTGCACCATCCGATGAACAGGTTTTCATGCTTGAAATCATGGGTGAAAGTATGATAGAAGCCGGGATTCTTGACGGGGACTATGTCATTGTTAAGCAGCAGCAAACTGCTAATAACGGTGATATAGTAGTAGCTATGACCGAAGAAGACGAGGCAACATGTAAGAGATTCTTCAAGGAAAAGGATTACATTCGCCTGCAGCCTGAAAATTCTACCATGGATCCTATTATATTAAGGAATGTCTCTATTCTAGGAAAAGTAATTGGTGTTTATCGTCATATTCATTAAAATGAAAAGAGCCGGCAGTAATGCCGGCTCTTTTTCTGTGCATTTTTATTGGGAAAATTTTCATTTTTGCTACATAACTTGTACGAATATATGGAAAATTCAGTATTTTTACTCATTCTCATATTGGAAATATTTAATATAATGGTAGTACACCATGATTTACCTTAGGTCCAAAAAATAATAGGCTTAAGGAGTGTGAGAAACAGTGTTAATGGACATTATTTTCTCGTTAGTGATTGGTGGGTCGGTAGGGATTATTGGACATGTTCGAAAGTATGGAAAAATTGTCATGCCACGGAAAACAAAAAGGTTCATTTATCTCGGTTTTCTAGAAGAATTGCTTCTAGGCGCGATCGCTTCCCTTCTCCTCGTCCTTTATACATCTCCAAATTCATTGGTTGAAATTACAATTTTCTCTATTATTGCCGGAGTCAGTGGTGAGGCTGTCCTTTCCAAATTCAAATTGCTGCAGGAGAACAACGACGAAAAATAAAAGGAAAACACCCAGTATTTCGATACTGGGTGTTTCCTTTTTACTGATGATTTTTAGTACATGCTCATATATTGGTCGCGTTCCCACTGATGTACAACCGTACGGAACATATCCCATTCAATTTCCTTTGCCTCAACAAAGTGTTCGAAGATGTGTTCCCCAAGACCTGAAACAATGATTTCATCTGCCTTTAATAGCTCTAAGGCTTCCGCTAATGTTGGTGGAAGGTCAATGATTCCCTCTTCTATTCTTTCTTCTTTGCTCATCACATAAATGTTTCGGTCAACTGGTTCTGGAGGTGTTAATTTATTTTTAATTCCTTCTAATCCTGCTTTTAATAGCACGGCCATTGCTAAGTAAGGATTAGCTGCAGGGTCCACGCTGCGCACTTCAACACGAGTGCTTAAACCACGTGATGCAGGAATACGAACTAATGGTGAACGGTTTTGCGCAGACCATGCCACATAACATGGTGCCTCATATCCCGGTACTAGACGCTTATAAGAGTTAACTGTCGGGTTGGTTACTGCTGTAAAGCTTGGTGCATGCTTTAGAATGCCTGCGATGAAGTGACGGGCATTGTCACTCATTTGTAAGTCACCAGTTGGCTCAAAGAAGGCATTCTTGCCATTCGTAAATAAAGACAAGTTCATATGCATTCCAGATCCATTGACACCGAATAATGGTTTTGGCATAAATGTAGCATGCAAGCCATGTTTACGAGCAATGGTTTTCACCACAAGCTTAAAGGTTTGAATTTGGTCACACGCTGTTAATGCATCTGCATATTTAAAGTCAATTTCATGTTGACCCGGCGCTACTTCATGATGGGATGCTTCGATTTCAAAGCCCATTTCTTCCAATTCAAGTACAATATCACGGCGGCAGTTTTCACCAAGATCTGTTGGCGCAAAATCAAAATATCCTCCATGGTCATTCAACTCTAATGTTGGCTGTCCTTTTTCATCTAATTTAAATAAGAAAAATTCCGGTTCTGGTCCTAGATTAAAATCTGTAAAGCCGAGTTCGTTCATTTCTTTTAAAACACGCTTTAAGTTATTACGAGGATCACCGCCAAACGGTGTACCATCAGAATTGTGAATATCACAAATAAGGCGGGCTACTTTCCCTTTTTCAGCTGTCCACGGGAAGACCACCCATGTATCTAAATCCGGGAACAAATACATATCAGATTCTTCAATTCGAACAAATCCTTCAATTGAGGAACCATCGAACATCATTTTGTTATCTAATGCCTTCTCTAATTGGCTAATTGGAATCTCAACATTTTTAATCGTGCCGAGAATATCTGTAAACTGTAAACGAATAAATTTTACGTTTTCTTCTGATGCCAGTCGTTTAATGTCTTCCCTCGAATACTTTGCCATTTGAAAACCCTCCCGATTTTGAAAACCTTTAATTTCTTAATGAAAAAAACGTGAGATATCGCCTTGTCTTAGGGATGACCGATTTAATCTGCCCGAGTGCAACAATTCGTTTCTAAGCAGTTTTCTAAGCTGATCATCTGAAATATCAGGCTTTGCTTTTTCCACTTGCTGTTCTAAAACGGTTGCCTGTTGTTCTTTGACCAAGAAGAGCTGTTTGATTCCAGCCATATTTACACCTTGGTCAATTAAATCTTTAATTTCTAAAAGTCTATCAATATCAATTAAACTAAATAGTCGCCTGTTTCCATCGGTTCGTGCTGGAGAAATCAATTGGTGTTCTTCATAGTAGCGGATTTGCCTTGCTGTTAATTCTGTTAGCTGCATGACGGTTCCGATGGGAAACAGTGGCATGGAACGACGAATTTCCTTTCCACTCACCAAATTTCTCCTCCTTTAGTTAAATCATATTTGTATTATATTTTGTGTTAAAAAAGATGTCAATCCTATGTTAGGTTTTCTAACATGGTTTTTTATTAGTGGTTTTTTGTATATTTTTGTTAATTTATTATGTAATTGGGTGTTATGGACGATAATTATGCCACATAATTTGCCCTTCCGGAATCTCATAGGTGCCCTTTTCACCGGAAAAACAGGCAAATAGTCTTCATTTTCTTGATGAAGTACTTTTTATTAGAAATCTGCACGCGAAAAGTCCTTCACCGAGTTCATCGAGCGAATTTCGAGGTTCGTTGAGCGAATTTTGCCATTCATTGAGCGAATCCAAATGCAACGCCCCTTCAGAGAAGTACGTAACAAAAAAAAGACAACTTATCAAAGCTGTCCAAAGTAAACGTAATAACCCTAATTTAGTTCGATTAACCCTTTCTCCGCTAAATGGTCAATTGCGAGGCAAACTGCCATTTTTACATGGGCATAGGTGAGGCCGCCTTGTACATAGGCGACATAGGGCGGTCTAATGGGGCCATCCGCCGTTAATTCAATGCTGGCACCTTGAATAAATGTGCCTGCCGCCATAATGACATCGTCTTCATAGCCCGGCATATAGCTTGGGTACGGTGTCACGTAGGAATTGACCGGTGAAGCAAATTGGATGGCTTGGCAAAAAGCGACCATTTTATCACGGTCATCAAATTGGACCGATTGAATTAAATCCGTCCGCTTGGCATCCCATCGCGGAGATGAATTCATGCCCAATTCTTCCAGCATTGCTGCAGTAAATACAGCGCCTTTTAACGCTTGGCCCACCACGTGCGGCGCCAGAAAGAATCCCTGGTACATTTCCTGCAGACTGTAGAGGGAAGCACCGGCTTCTGCCCCAATTCCCGGTGAAGTCATTCGATAAGAACATGCCTCCACCCATTGTCGTTTACCAACAATGTAGCCGCCTGTCTTGGCAATCCCGCCGCCCGGATTTTTAATGAGTGAACCTGCCATTAAATCGGCTCCAACATGACAAGGCTCTTGTTCCTCAACAAATTCTCCATAACAGTTGTCAACAAACACGACAACATCTTCTTTTATTTCTTTGACAAACCTTATCATCTCGCCGATTTCAGCAACGGTAAACGATGGCCGTGTGGCATAGCCTTTTGAGCGCTGAATTCCGATCATTTTCGTATTCGGTTTTATTTTTTCTGCTACTGACTTCCAATCAATTCCGCCCTCAGCCGAAAGCGCCACGCTATCATAAGAAATGCCAAATTCTTTTAATGAACCAACCCCGTTCCCACGGATTCCCACGATTTCTTCAAGGGTATCATACGGTTTACCCGTCATATAAAGAAGTTCATCACCTGGCCGGAGAACACCAAACAAGGCAATGGAAATGGCATGTGTTCCGGAAATAATCTGCGGGCGGACTAGGCCGGCTTCTCCGCCAAAGACATCCGCATAAATTAATTCCAATGTATCGCGGCCGCTATCATCGTAGCCATAACCTGTTGAGGGGATAAAATGAGTATCGCTCACCCGATTGGTTTGAAAACTCCGCAACACCCGGAATTGATTGCTTTCAATTTTTTCATCGATTTCTTTATGTATTGCTGCAATTTTATCCTCCACCATTCTTACGATCGGCTGAAGCATTTCCCCATTTTTTAACTGTTGAAACATGTTGTTACTCCATTCTATAGTTTAAATTTCTGTAATTGCCCTGTAATTTGATGATCTTCAAGGGTATATCCTTTACAGCGATAAACTTCTTGCTCTTCATCAAATTTAAGCTCTCTTAAGATGGTTTCATTTTTTAATTGAGAAAGGAGCTTTCCTTCTTCAGATGGCACCTTCACATCATATGGAACCATTTTTTCCATCACAGCCTTCTCCAATTTCTCCTTTAATGCCTGGCGGTCATTTTCGTCAAAGGCACTGATAAAGACGGTTGGTGTATTGGCAGTTGGAACGAAGTCCTGGTGCTTAATATCTTTTTTATTATAAACCGTTAACTGCGGGATATCTTTTATATCTAAATCATCAAGCAGTTTGTTGACTGTTTTTTCGTGTTGAAAATAATCGGGATTCGACATATCGACTACATGAAGAAGCAGGTCTGCTTCCTTCACTTCCTCAAGCGTTGAGCGAAATGCTGCGATGAGCGTCGTTGGAAGGTCTTGAATAAAGCCAACCGTGTCAGTAATTAGAGATAAAAAACCGCTAGGTAATATTAATTTGCGTGTCATCGGATCAAGGGTAGCAAACAATTGATTTTCTTCATAAGATTCCGCTTCCGATAAACGATTAAAAAGGGTGGACTTCCCGGCATTTGTGTAGCCGACAATGGCAACCTGAAACGTCTTGTTTTTCTTTCTTCTTTCCCTGTAGCGTTCGCGGTGTTGAACGACGACTGAAAGCTGGGTTTTTATATCATCGATCCGACGGCGGATGTGGCGGCGGTCCGATTCTAACTTCGTTTCCCCTGGGCCCCTTGTACCAATTCCCCCGCCAAGACGGGATAAAGAGATACCTTGACCAGCCAATCGCGGCAGTATGTATTGCAGCTGCGCAAGTTCCACTTGAAGTTTCCCTTCTTTCGAGCGTGCCCTTTGCGCGAAAATATCAAGTATAAGTTGGGTTCGATCAATAATCCTTGCATTCACCTCGGATGCAAGATTCCTCTTTTGGCTTGGAGAAAGTTCATCATTAAAAATAACCAAATCCGCCTCAAGCTCCTCGACAAGCGCATTTAGCTCAACCACTTTCCCTTTCCCGATATAGGTTGCCGAATGTACCCGGTCCCGTTTTTGGACGACGGACATCAATACGTCACCTTGAGCGGTTTCCGTTAATGAACCTAACTCTTCCATCGAATAGTGAAAACGCCGATCATCATTATCGTTGGTTTGACAACCAACCAGGATTGCTTTCTCTCTCGTTTCCTTTTGTTCCACTAAGCACTCTTCCTTCCTTAAAAAGCTCTACCACTCATCATACCAAAAAATGAATCCATACTCTAATTTTCCCATGCGCTGCAAGATAAGAAAATAGTTGTTGTAATTTTCCGGTATCGTGATAAAATTTTATTGTTATTTGAGTATTTTTTACTATGAACATAGTTTTTATTATAATAGACATCAAGGAGAAATCGGATAAAATGACATGGGAAGTTTTAAGTATGATTGGCACCATCGCCTTTGCTGTCAGCGGCGCGATTGTGGCCATGGAAGAGGAATATGATATTTTAGGAGTATATATCTTAGGGATTGTTACCGCATTTGGCGGCGGGGCCATACGAAACCTGTTAATTGGCGTGCCGATCTCTACCTTATGGGCACAAGGTTTATTTTTTCAAGTTGCCTTGTTAGCGATCACAGCCGTTTTCTTATTTCCAAAGAACCTTCTAAGGCACTGGCAAAAATGGGGGAACTTATTCGATGCGATTGGTTTGTCAGCGTTCGCGATTCAAGGTGCCATGTACGCTGTGAAAATGAACCATCCACTTAGTGCTGTGATTGTTGCAGCCGTGTTAACAGGCATCGGCGGCGGAATCATCCGCGACCTATTAGCCGGAAGAAAACCAATTGTCTTAAGAGCTGAAATCTATGCTGTTTGGGCCATCCTTGCCGGCCTTATGATCGGACTAAAAATTGCCGACCATCCTTGGGAATTGTATACATTATTCGTTCTTGTAACCGGATTACAGGTGCTTTCTTACACCTTTGATTGGAAACTGCCAACACGAAGGCTTAGAGTACATTGAAAAAATCGGGGGACTCATCATCCGCCGATTTTTGTTTAATCTTCTTCAAATATTAAATCATTACTTCTCAGGGTCATCAGTTCATGCCTGTCATAGCTATTTAGCATTAACAGTCTCATCGCTTGTGCCCGGACTGATTTCTCAATGACATTGCGGACATATCGGCCATTTGAAAAACTATTGGGATTTAGTACAGCCTTCACCCAAATTAAATGATCTCTTAGTTTCTTTTCAGCCTCATGACTTAACGTGTACTCACGCTCATTTAACATTCTGCCGGCAATATCCATCAGCTGATCAATATTATAGTCGGGAAAATCGACTACTAACGGAAAACGGGAATGAAGACCGGGATTTAACGTTAAAAAGTGATCCATTTCACGGGAATACCCCGCCAAGATTAGGATAAATTCATGCTGCTTATCCTCCATATGCTTCACAAGGGTATCAATCGCTTCCTTGCCAAAATCCTTTTCACCGCCGCGGCCTAATGAGTAGGCTTCATCAATAAACAAAATCCCGCCTTGCGCTTTTTTTACCAGGTCCCTTGTTTTTTGCGCGGTATGGCCAATATACTCGCCGACAAGGTCTGCTCGCTCCGCCTCAATAAGATGGCCTTTTGATAAGACGCTCATTTTTTGAAATAGCTTTCCAATCAGTCTCGCTACGGTTGTTTTCCCTGTTCCCGGATTTCCTTTAAACATCATATGAAGCGCTTGTTTTCTAGCCTTTAGCCCCATGTCCTCACGCTTCTTGTTTACGTAAATCCAAGCATAAATTTCCTTTATCATGCGTTTCATTTCTTCCATGCCAACCAAAGCCCCGAGATCCTCTTCAATTTCCTTAAGAGCAGCGTGTTCGGGGGGAATGTCCTTTGGAGCAACTTGAAAGTCAGGTAATTCTTTCGTAACAGTTTTCTTTTTTTGCGAATTGAGTACAACCCTTATTTGACCATTACTTTTCATTTTGAATGGTTGATCCAAAGCTATCACCTCTCATTCTGCAGACAGTATACGTAAGGTAGCAAGATAGGCTACTCAGAAGTGTATTAGGTTAGACATAATCCTTCATTCTATGTGTATTCACAACCCTTGAAAATCATTAAAAAAAGATTTATAAGCAAAAAAAAAGAACCCATGGTTTATGGGCTCCATTTACATCGCTTATATTATTGGGGATCCAATTCAAGCTGCACATTTCTTTGTGGTGCAAAAGTCGAAATGGCGTGTTTATAGACCAATTGCTGTTTCCCCTCTGATTCAAAAAGGACAGTAAAGTTATCAAACCCCTTAATTTGGCCTCGTAATTGAAAACCGTTAAGAAGGAACACCGTTACATGGGTATTATCTTTCCGGCACTGGTTTAAAAATTGGTCTTGAATATTAATCGTTGTTTTCATTTGTATATCCTCCTCTATTATCTCTACTAATATGTATTCGATTTTACTTGTAGCTTTCCTTCAACATAATGTGAAATTTCTGCTATTTTTTTTGCGAAATTGTTCACATCTGTCATATCAAACCATTCTACCTCCATTTTGTTGCGAAACCAAGTTAATTGCCTTTTTGCATATCTCCTGGAATTCTGTTTTAAATTTTCAATGGCCTCCTCCAATGTCACCTTCCCATCCAAAAATTCATAGATTTCTTTGTAGCCAATGGCTTGAATGGATTGACACTCACGTAAGCCTTGATTAAATAAATTCCTTACTTCCGCTAAAAGGCCATCCTTTATCATCAAATCTACACGAGTATTGATCCGCTTATATAGATTCTCGCGATCCATTGTTAAACCGATCAGTGCAGTATTGTACAAAAGATCCGGCTTTTGAGTACGTTGGTAGTCCCGCATTGTCTTTCCTGTCAAATGGAATATTTCAAGCGCGCGAATCACCCTTCTTACATTATTCGGATGAATCTGTGCCGCACTTTCAGGATCAACCTTTACCAATTCTTGATAAAGCGCATCGTTTCCTATTTCCTTTACCTTTTTCTCAAGCTGTTGACGGAAATGCTCATCTCCCGGAACATCGGAAAATTGGTAATCATAAATGACAGACTGTATATACAGCCCGGTACCACCGGCAATAATGGGAAGTTTCCCCTTTTGGGCAATCGCATCTATTCTATCCCTAACGAGAAGTTGAAATTCAGCAACAGAAAAATTTTCAGAAGGCTCTTTGATATCGATTAAATGGTGGGGAATCCCTTCCATCTCTTGCTCCGTGATTTTTGCTGTTCCGATATCCATCCCACGATAAATTTGCATCGAATCCCCGCTGATAATTTCACCATTATACCGTTTAGCCATTTCAATACTTAATTTTGTTTTCCCAACTGCGGTCGGGCCAATGATCACCAATAGGTTTTGTTTTGAATCCAATATTTTCACACTGCCTTATACCCAATTTCAGTGAAGCCGGCTTGATGTTGCCTTCCTCACCCCTCCATCGTAACACAAATTTGAAAAGCAGTTGAACATCAAATAAGTATATACAAAAAAATAGTTTTCTATGCGTTTGGACGAATGAATTTAGTATATCCATTTCTGTAACAAAGATGAGAAATATTTCATGTTAGTTTACAAATCCATAACGGTTCATTTACAAACAGGTTTTCACCCCCAGATTCATGGTAGGCTTATCCGTAGTGTATGTTGAATAAAAAATGAGGAATAAGGTGAAAACATGCTTTCAACTTTTGATATTGGCATTGATTTAGGTACAGCTAATATATTGGTGTACAGTAAAAGTAAAGGAATCGCACTTAACGAGCCATCCGTAGTGGCCATCGATACAGAAACAAAAAATGTAGTAGCCGTTGGGCATGAAGCAAAAGAAATGATTGGAAAAACCCCAGAAAAAATTGTGGTGATCCGCCCTTTAAAAGACGGGGTCATTGCTGATTTTGATGTAACAACCGACATGCTGAAACACGTGATGCGAAAAGCATCCAAAAAAGTAGGCTTTGCGATGAGGAAACCGAATGTGGTCGTTTGCATTCCTTCCGGCTCAACGAGTGTAGACAGAAGGGCGATTCATGATGCTGTAAGAAACGCCGGTGCTAAAAAAATCTCTTTAATCGAGGAACCAGTAGCAGCAGCTATTGGAGCAGGAATGCCCGTGGACGAGCCTGTAGCGAATGTGGTAGTCGATATCGGCGGTGGAAATACAGAGGTTGCGATTATTTCCTTCGGCGGTGTCGTTGCCTGCCATTCCATCAAGGTTGGCGGTGACCGCCTTGATGATGACATTATTCAATATGTTCGTAAAGAATACAATGTATTAATTGGTGAGCGAACAGCAGAAAACATCAAAATGGAAATTGGCTATGCGCTAACAGACCATGAGGAGCTTACCAGGGAGGTCCGCGGCCGTGATCTTGTAACTGGTTTGCCAAAAACTATTAACATATCATCTTACGAAATTCGCAATGCCATGAAGGAAGCACTTCTGCAAATATTAGAAGCCATTAGAGCCACACTCGAAGACTGCCCTGCTGAACTCAGCGGTGATATTGTGGACCGTGGTGTTATTTTAACCGGCGGCGGTTCTTTATTGAATGGTATGGAAGCATGGCTGAGTGATGAAATCGTTGTTCCCGTTCAGCTTGCCTCAAATCCACTTGAATCCGTGGCAGTAGGCACAGGAATGGCACTTCAATACATGAGTAAGCTGCAAGCTGCAGTGAAATAAGAGTTATTATATGACAAAGAGGCAGCCTGGGTAGGCTGCCTCTTTGTTGTTGTATGTTTTTGTGACCGTTCCACCGATTTTCACCGCTCTCGGTCACAATAATTCACATAACCCGCTTAAACATCTTTTCCATTTCATATACACTATAATGAACGATGATCGGCCTGCCGTGCGGACAGGTAAATGGGTCGGATGCTTTTCGCAAATCATCCAGCAACGCTTGGATTTCATCATTTCGCAAATGGCGATTCGCTTTAATCGATGCCTTGCAGCTCATCATAATGGCTGCTTCTTCACGAAGCTTTTTAATATCGACCTTCTTCATCGATAACAGCTGTTCAATCATATCCTCTATGATTTGCTTTTCGTCCCCTTTTGGAAACCACTGCGGATGAGAACGGACAATAAAACTATTTAAACCGAACTCCTCCAGAAACACGCCTACCTTTTCCAGTTCACTCAAATTCTCCGTTATTTTTACAGATTCATCTGTTGAATATTCAAAGGTAATCGGAACAAGCATATCCTGCAGTTCAGATTGGACCTGTCCTACCTTTTCGCGGAAGTATTCATATTTCAGCCGTTCCTGTGCCGCGTGCTGGTCGATAATATATAAGCCATTTTCATTTTGGGCAAAAATATACGTCCCGTGCATTTGCCCGATCGGATATAAACGCGGGATCCTGCTGTCAGTTGGGTCGACATCAACCGCAATCGGTGTTTCATTTGACTTGAGCACTTGGTCATCAGCTCCGGAAAATGGCTGAGGGGATTCCCAAGCATCTGTTTCATCTTGCCTTTCCGTTCGAACTGGGATATTAACAAATGGTGAAACCTGAGGCGACACCGTTTCCTGAACGGTGTTCGCAAACACTGGCCATTCCCTCTGAATTTCATTAGAAGGTATCGGTGTTCCTTCATCAAGAATAAGGGATGTTTGCTCCGACTTCGCTTCTTCTTTTTTCACAGGCGTATAGGCCGTCGGAATGAGAATCTTTGATTTAAAGGCATCTTTAATAATTGACGTCACAAGCTCATCCAGTTCTGTTTCTTTACTGATACGGACTTCCATTTTCGATGGATGCACATTGACATCCACCAGCAAAGGATCCATTTCAATATTCAGGAGAACAATCGGAAACCTGCCTATTGGCAGCAAGGTATGGTAGCCCTCCTGAATCGCTTTCGCTAATGGATAATTTTTGATAAATCGGCCATTAATCATCGTCGAAATATAATTCCTTGAAGCTCTTGTCACCTCTGGCATCGAGGCGAATCCGCTGATTTTATAATCCAGCGACTGACCGCTGATCGGGACAAGCTGCTTCGCAATCGCCAGCCCATAAATCGCTGCCAGTACTTGACGGACATCCCCGTTTCCGGTCGTTTGCAGCAGCTTCCGCTCATTATGGATTAGCCGGAAGGCAACCTCAGGGTGTGAGAGGGCCAGCCGGTTGACGACATCAGTAATATTCCCAAGCTCTGTATGAATCGTCTTCATGTATTTTAACCGGGCAGGCGTATTGAAAAATAAATCGGTAATCGTAATATCCGTGCCCCGCCGTGCCGACGCTTTTTCAAATACTTCTATTTTCCCGCCTTCGATCAACACTCGATTTCCGGCGCCTTCTCCAGTCGAGGTCTTCATTTCAAGCCTGGAAACTGAAGCAATACTCGGCAGGGCTTCACCGCGGAATCCGAGCGTCCGGATCCGGAACAAATCATTTTCATTTTTGATTTTACTAGTGGCATGGCGTTGGAAGGCGATTAACACGTCCTCTTCCTCAATTCCATTGCCGTTATCGGTAATCCGGATTTTGGCGAGCCCTGCTTCCTCCACCTCAATTTCAATCACCGTACTGCCGGCATCAATTGCATTTTCCACCAGCTCTTTCACAACAGAGGCAGGGCGTTCGACAACTTCTCCCGCCGCAATTTTGTTTGATAGGGCATCATCTAATTGGATAATCTTACCCATTGTCTCCACCCCCTACTTTAACTTTTTCTGAAGTTCAAATAACACATTTATTGCCTGGAGCGGAGTCACATCCAATAAATCTAAATCTTTTATTTTCTCTAGCACTCGTTTTTCTTTCGAATTGTGTTCGTGTTTTTTCGGTTCTTTCGGTTCGTCAAAGAAGGATAGCTGGGCAGGCTGTTCCTCAATGACTGGTGCCGTCTTTACAGGAACTGTCTGTTCTTCAGTTTGTTCCAAGGCTGTTAAAATTTCATTCGCCCGGCTGATTAATTCCGCTGGGAGCTCCGCAAGCTGGGCGACATGGATCCCGTAGCTTTTATCGGCTGGTCCTACTTTAATTTTATGAAGAAACACAACCTTGCCGTTATGTTCAATCGCACTGACGTGAATATTTTTCAACTTCGAAAGCTCTTCCTCTAATACAGTCAATTCATGATAGTGGGTCGAAAATAATGTTTTCGCTCCGATCCGCTCATGAATATACTCAATAATAGCCTGGGCTAGAGCCATACCATCATAGGTGGAGGTTCCGCGGCCAATTTCGTCAAACAAAATTAAACTGTTTTGTGTGGCGTTGGTAATCGCATTTTTCGCTTCTAACATTTCGACCATAAACGTACTCTGGCCAGAAATCAAATCGTCCGCAGCTCCGATTCGGGTAAATACCTGATCGAAAATCGGCAATACGGCCTCTGAAGCCGGGACATAACAGCCGATTTGCGCCAAAATTGCAGTCAAGGCCACTTGACGCATGTAGGTGCTTTTCCCTGACATATTCGGCCCCGTGATCAATAAGACTTCACGGTCGCTGTCCATCTGGCAGTCATTCGGAACATATTCTTGGGAGTTTAACACTTTTTCAACAACCGGATGACGGCCGTCCTTAATGGCGACACGGCGTTCCGGTGAAAATTGCGGCTTCACATAGCGGCGTTCCTCACTAACTTGGGCAAAACATTGAAGGACATCTAGCTCGCTGACCACTTTCGCCAGTGCCTGCAGACGCGGAATCTGTTCCTTGACGATTTCGCGGATTTCGCTGAACAAATCGTATTCAAGCTCTCCGCATTTTTCTTCCGCTTGTAAAATTAACGCCTCTTTTTCCTTTAATGCAGGCGTAATAAAACGTTCCGCATTTGTTAAAGTTTGCTTCCGTTCATACTGGCCTTCCTGCAAAAGGTGAAGGTTTGCCCGTGTGATTTCAATATAATAGCCAAAGACACGATTGTAGCCAACCTTTAATGATTTAATCCCGGTCTTTTCACGTTCTTCCCGTTCCAGCTGAGCGATCCACGTTTTTCCGTTCCGGCTGGCATCCCGGTATTGGTCAAGCTGTGTGTTGTATCCATCGCGAATCATATTCCCCTCTTTTAAGGACAACGGAGGATTTTCAACAATCGCCTGCTCCAACAAGTCGGTAATCTCTTCACATGGATCAAGCTTTGCCGCGATATTTTCCACTTCTTCATTTGGCATTCTCTGCAGGATCTCTTTTAAAAATGGTACCTGCATTAACGAGCGCTTTAATTGGACTAAATCACGGGCATTGACATTCCCAAAGGCTACCCGTCCTGCTAAACGCTCTAAATCGTAAACTTCCTTTAATTTTTCACGAAGCTCCTGCCGCTCGAAATAATGATTCAGTATGACCTCCACAATCGTTTGGCGATGCTCAATTTCAGCCTGCTGAATGAGCGGCCGGTCAATCCAAGTTTTTAGCATCCTTCCGCCCATGGCCGTCATCGTCTCATCCAGCAGCCATAATAACGATCCCTTTTTCCCTTTGGAACGAATCGTTTCTGTTAATTCTAGATTGCGCTTCGAATAATAATCTATTTTCATATATTGCTGGATTTGATAGGTAGAAACAGGCTGCAGATGGTCAAGACTTCTTTTCTGCGAGCGATATAAATAATGAAACAGCCTTGCAGCGGTTTGTTTTAATTTTTCTTGATTCAGCTCTTCAAGAAGATGGGAGAAATTCATCTCTATTGAACTATGATCCTCAAACGAAATCGCCAGGACATCACGTTCCCGCATTTTCTTTTGCAAATCTCCATCAAAGTTACTGGCGACTACTACTTCTTTCGCACTTAAAACCGACAGTTCATTTAATACATCATCAAAAATACTTGAAAGCAACGTTACCCTGCTTTCACCTGTTGAGATATCGGTATAGGCAAATCCGTAGGTTTGGTCATCAAAGGCAGTAATCGAGGCAATATAATTGTTCTCTTTGTCGGTTAAGCCTTTTCCATCCATCACAGTTCCCGGCGTAATCAGCTGGACAACTTCCCGTTTTACCATGCCTTTAGTTAGTTTGGCATCTTCCATTTGCTCGCAAATCGCTACTTTGTATCCCTTTGAAATAAGCTGTTCAATATAGTTAGCCGCCGCATGGTACGGCACCCCGCACATCGGAATCCGGTCCTCGGAACCTCCGTCTCGGCTTGTTAACGTAATCTCTAATTCTTGTGATGCTTTAACGGCATCGTCAAAAAACATTTCATAAAAATCGCCCAGGCGAAAAAATAAAAAGGCATCCTGATAATCTGCCTTCACGGTTAAATATTGCTGTATCATCGGCGTATACCCAGCCATAATGACCTCCAGTGTTAAATCTTTTTTTCAAAAAGCCGCTAATGGACTTCATTTATATTTCTATTCATTCGAGTATCTTCGACAAACTATTATATCATAAATTAAGTACCAGGCACTTGTTGAATATCTGCCAATTAAAAGGGATTCCTCTTGATTTAAAGGGAAAAGACTTCATTGGTAAGTAAAACATCAGAATGTCGACTTTTGTGGACTTCCTCATGTTTTTGCCAATCTTCCGCGAAATAATCTGATTTATTGAACTATCAAAGCATGTTAAGATTTAACAAAGGATGGTGAATGTATGGGCTGGTTTGGCCGCAGTTACAAAAACTATGATTTTGAGATGTTCTCCATCAGTCACTTTGCTATTATTTCCATCTGTATAGCGGTTGCGGTCTTACTATTTTTCTATCGAGAAAAATTGAAAGATGAAAAATGGCGGGTTGCAGAAATTGGTGTTGCGATTTCGTTAATCATCATGGAAACGACCTATCATTCGTGGATGATCCTAAATGGCAGCTGGCATGTCAGCCATGCCATCCCTCTGGAATTATGCAGTATCAGCCTGATATTAACGGTGATTTTATTACTGACAAGGAAAAAGATAATTTATGAGATTTTATTATTCACTGCCTTACTAGGTGCATCTCAGGCATTGATTACACCATTACTAAATTATGATTTTCCGCATTTTCGATTTTTCCACTTCTTTTATACACATTTATTGATCATCTGGGTGCCGCTCTATTTCACCTGGGCAAAAGGATACCGCCCTACCATCTGGTCCGTCCTGAAATTATTTGTTTTTTTAAATGTGTTGATGCCGATTATTATGATGATCAATAAGCTAGTAGGCGGTAATTATATGTTCTTAAGCCACAAACCGGACAGTGCCAGTTTATTAGATGTTCTTGGCCCCTACCCCTGGTATATTGTATCGCTGGAAGGATTGTTACTATCATTAAGTCTAATCGTTTGGGTCATTTTCCGCGAGAAGGCATCGGTAAAAACAGAAGTGTCCAGGGATCTGCCGATTCGATAATGGGAACTTTTTATTGACCTTTTTCGATTAACTGATTATAATAAATATCGTTCCATTCAATTGGATATGTGTCCCAATTGCATAGTTCTTCACTTGTCCCGATAGCTCAGCAGGATAGAGCAACAGTTTCCTAAACTGTAGGTCGGAGGTTCGAATCCTCTTCGGGACGTCAAAAAGCCTTGATATTTCAAGGCTTTTTTTATTGAAAATATTCAATTGAAGAAAATCTTAACTTGTTTATTAAGCATTAAAGCCATACCATATTTTGGTGATCAGAACACACCCAAAGGCAGAATAAAGGGTTACATGAAATAACGTGAACAGAATTTAAAAAGAGAAAGAAATTTAAGTCTGCAGGGGTAGTAATCTCTGAAATTGCAGTAACTGTTGAAACAATTAACACAAATCATCCCCTTTTCGGTAAAAACGTGGTATTTACTGGAGAATTGAATACTCTCGACCGTAAAGATGCTACGCAAATGGTTGTTAATGCAGGTGGGTTTATTAAGAGCGGAGGGAGTGGGAAGACTGACTTTCTTGTGGTGGGTATTCAAGATAAAGAGCAGTTTTTAAATTCGATAAGTTAACTAATAGCAGAGTAATCTTTTTGAATTAGCTCTGCTATTTTATATTTTTTCATCGTTTAGTTTCTTAGACAATTCCAGATAGCTTTTCATTGTCCTTTTTAACAAATAATCCCTTCACCTTTACATGCGATGGCATCAATGGATGATGGCGAATAATATGGATCGTTTTTTGGATATCATCCCTGAGTGTTTTGTCTCCCTGTAACCATTCACTTACCGTACCCACAGGAAATTCAGGCTTGGTATTATTAAATAGGTACTCCAGTGTTTGAATCTTATCCTTTAATTCTTTGTTTTTATTAATATGGATCAGTATATCATCAGTGTTTTTTTGATAATCATCTGTGAAGGCAACAACGATTTCTTCAACATTTTCCTGAAAGACCGCAATGATGATGTCCCTCATTAATTCGTCGAGGGGGTGTGAAATGAGCGGTTGATATCTTTGCAAGATCATCAAATTTTCCGGATTGACATTGGTTTCTTCTTTAATAAAACGTTCTAATTTATGATCCATACCAATCACATATAGTACTTTTTTCTTTTCATCTCTAGACATCAAATCACCTCATTCTTCATTTATATCGTACTCTATACAGATTCTGATGCTTTAACATAATTTACTTTGCAGATTGCTGGCAAGCTTAAAGATCATTGCTCGTTCTCCAGTTTGTGTACTAAGATCGGTGTGAAAGCTAATTACTTCTTCCCCTGTTAACGTTAAGATAATTTCCTTTAAATCATTCAGTCCGGATTCCACTAAACTATGGCGATATTCTTTTACCGATAACAAGCCTTCTTTATCCCTACATACTTCATATTCTGCTGGAGTTAAAATAGCGCCAAGATTCACAATCACCATATCTCGTAATATATCTGATTTAACTGATACGGAGCCTCGCCCAAGATAATTTTTCTCCCAATGTGTTAAAGCTTTGCTTATTTCAGCTTCAAGCATTCCTTTTGATTTTTCCATATCGATTCCTTTTCCTTTATTCAAAGTTTAAGACCAGCTCTCCCAGTGTCCTACCGGGTCAATCGACGCTAGCCGAATCCATCCATTTTTCACTTTTTGCTGAAAGGCATGATCGTGGTTCAGCATCCGTTTTACATATTCCCTCGGCGCCTGGATGACCACCAGCAAACGTAGTGGTTCATGATAAGCCTCTCCATCTGATTTCATCACAGACTGCCAGGGAAGTCCCGATAGTAAGTCACTGGCGTTTCCCTGCATAACCCCGAGCCCAGCTGTGACGGTTTGGGTTGTTTTATTCCCGCTTCCATAATAATGAGGGACAACAGTAGAGGCATAATATTGCAGGTTAATCCATTGAGCTACCGTTGCCGGCCCGGAAATTATGTTTGCGAGAATACCGCCGTTTTTATCCTTCTTCCAGTTATAATTATTAAGGAAAACCCTCCCTCCCAGATTACAGCCTATGGTAAGTTGCCGTTCGCCGATGATAAACGCAGCATTGCGCGCCAAACCCCATTCCGGACGCACCTCACTCCAATCTTCTGAAAGCCGCTGGGCCTCAGCCTTCGGATTTTTAAGATGGGTACCGAGATTTGGCAATTGCGAAAGCCGCTCGGAATTTGCTTCCTCACTTACCTTTGGCAACTCAGATTGGACACGATTAAATGCTTTCTTAGCTTCATCTGATAGTTCAGGAACGTAAAGCCAACGCAACTCATCAAGTGTGGTAATATGCTCAGCAGCTGCAAAAACGGTATCTTTCGGAATGATTATTCCCTCTTTTTCGAGGCTCATCCTTACGGTTGGAAGATTGCACAATTCCGCCAGCACTCTTGCATTGAATCCGCCTGATGCTCCTCCACACGCACCACAGTCGAGTGCAGAACTATATGGATTATTCGTGCTGTGACTTCCATGTCCGCAAATAACCACTAGTGGTGCAAATTGATCGGTGAGCCCCATCATTATTAGAGCCTGCCTTACGTAGTGTACTTTTTCTTTCACCGAAAAACCAGTTGGCAAAGCTGTTTCAGATATTTGCGTATGGTTTAGCGAGAGTTCCGTGGATGGTTTATGCAGCCAGCTTTGGTGCAATTTCCTTAATGTCTGGCCTGCAATTCTTGGAACAAAGCTGCGAGCGAGTGTTTGCATGCTGAGCCAAGGACCGCTAATTTCCGGCAATACCATACTGGAAATCAGATTATGCTTCATAGCAGCAAATGTATAACCTATTGATTTGACTGCATGATGCCTTTGTTGATAGGATTCAGACTCAGGTGAAAACTCTTTTATTTTATATTGCGGTTTAAACATGACAGGCAAAGAGTTATGCGCATGGTTACTGCCAAGCTCGCAGGTTGCTATCGGTAATCCGAAAAATCCTGCTGTGCCAAAAGTCTGAAATTCCCCTCTTTTTTCAAGTTTGCGGCGAAAAGGCTCTGAACGAACATCGATACAAAATACAAACTGAGCTAGTGCCGGATTTATGTTTTCCGATGTTTCTGCCTTATGTTGGGATATAAGCATTTTCTTTAATTGGTCTTCATATGTTTTCTCCCATGCTTCAAGCCATAGTCGATTGCGTTGAATCTTATCAAAACGATGGGCAAGGGTCAAACATGCCTTTATTTCTGTAGAGGATAACTGAGACCAAGCATTGATTGGCAGGTTACCCCATTTGGCCCAGGCTGCAATTAATGGTTCTACATGTACTTTATTATTTCTTTTTTCAGGCAAGGGAAGAAAGGGTTTAACTAATGCCCATTCCATCGATATTCTAACAGCTAAATACTCTAGCAGCAGCGAACTTTCTTCGGCTGATTGCTGCGAACGCCATAGCATCATGCCGCTCCAGCCCGGTAAAACAAGGAAATGTGCTTCAAAATAGGCTTGAATTTCTGAAAATTGAATTTCTAGGGCGGACAATACTTCCCTTAATGCCGCATCAGCTTCTTCCGGCAAATTACTTAATTGTTTACGCTGAATACGGCTAAGTGCCGGGTCATGCTGGACTAGTTTCCGCCACGCACGATAGAAACCTTCTTCACGATTTGGCATCGACCAAACTGCTTGGGACTCATCAAGAAATAATTTACACCACTTGATCATGTTACTGTTAAGATCGTGAGCTGCATTTACCCTTCCTAGCTGTTCCAAGCGTTGGCTATAGGTTTTAACCGAATGTTTTTCGGTCATTTCGGGTGTAAAACGGTTTAGTTCTGTTACCAGACTTTTTAACTCAGATTCATCCAAAGTATTGGAAGGTAGTTGCTTTTGCATGAGCGCAGCTAGGCAGAACTGCTCTGCGACCTTACGCGGCAACTCCAAAGATTGTGTGTTTAGCCAATGGTGAAGTCCATTTTTTAAAAAATCTTGATGGATCTCACCGCGTTCCCATGCAGATTGAAGTAAAGGGTCATTGGGGTAGATATCTATATCACAAGTATCTTTGAGCCAATAGGCCGTTTTTTCAAACGTTTGTCCCTCAAAACCTACCCAGGGGCTACGTGCTGCAAAGGTGTTAATTGGCCCGAGTGGTACAATAACGCTGCTGGCGGAGTTCACCAAGTCAATTAGATCAAAATCAAGGCTATCAGGAATCTTTTCCCAATGTAAGGCTCTTGCTGATGTTGAATTCATTGTAAATGACCTCCCTTAAAGAATGATTTTGTCAAATACTTAGGATGACTTTCTATCAAATTATTTTGAGGTTCACCCAATCGTACAAGCCAAAGATAAATAACAGTATAGGCAGCTGATGAACGATGACGAGCAAGCCATACACCTGCAGCACTTCCGGCCAATAAAATAATCAAAAGTAAAATTGCCGCTGGTTCCGGTGGTTGAATTCCCTTTGGGATTGAATGTTGTAACACACCATAAAAAGCATCCTGTACGAAATTATATACAATTGCCGCTACTGCAACTAAAGAAAAGCCTGCAATTCGCGCAATATGTCCATTTCCAAAAGCCACGAGCTGGGTCCAGGCTAATGAAACTGACCACCCTAAGGTAAGGGCGCTTATGAATTGATAATTCTCCCCAGAAGAAGATAGCCAAAGACCAATTGCCACCAGGAGTCCTAAAATCCCTCCTGTGATTGTCCATAATAATGACCGTGGCTGGTTTGCCCCGGGAGTTTGCTTCTTGTGTTGGTCAAGCGCGGAACCAGACTGTAAGAAAAGAGTTGACTTAAATAGACCATGTAAGACTGCGTGGATAATGGCTGCCAAAAAAGCACCTAACGCACATTGGATGAACATGAACCCCATCTGTGCAATCGTAGACCCTACCAGCTGCCGTTTATAATCTACCTGGACCAGCATAATTCCTGTACCTATCATGACTGAAACACTAGACAATATAAGTAAAATGATTTGGGCCATATTTCCACTAAAAAGTGGAGAGAACCGTGTCAAGATCATTCCACCTGCGTTCACTAATCCCGCATGCATTACCGCGGATACAGGAGTAGGAGCTACTACTGTATTTAATAACCAGCGGTGGAAAGGCCATTGTGCTGCCGGAATGACGACAGCCAAGATTAGCATCAGGCTAATACACGTCTTTTCCCATAAATCAAGCTGTGTAAGACTGCTTTTGGCGAGGACAAGCGACAACTGCCAATGCCCCGTGGACTGGGTTACCCAGATGACAGCCCCAAACAGTATAAGCCAGCTTATTGCAAACAATTGTCCTGTTTGTTTAGCTGCGTTTCTAGCAACACTCCACTCTTTTTTTAATCTTATCAGCAGTATCAGCCCAAAGAGTGTCGTTCCCCAGCAAATCAGCAACAGGGGAAGATCATTACAAAGCCAGACAACTGAATCAGCACTAGTTGTAATTGTCAGCAAGGCAAAATATTTTCTATAAGAACGATCACCAAGGAAGTAACGAACAGAATAGCGCTGCACGATAAAACCGATGATAAGAACAAACGATACCAGCAGCCATGATAACGAATCAAGCCACCATGGGCCATAAATTATCGTCTCTTTGGTGGTAAAAAGAGCCATTAGAGCAGCTAGTGGCGGCAACAATGTAATACCGACGTGAATCCGAACATAGGACAGTGGAACCCTTGGATATAACAGGAATAGTGCACTAAGTACCGATACCGCAAGCAATACTAAAAATATTTCTGGAAGGGAATTTAACATTTTGCTTCCCTCTTTCTGTGGATAGAATCATCCGACATTATGAAAATATGACTTTGATTGATTTCCTTCATTACCCTGTACTCCTTTCTGTTTTATTAAAAACAACAAAAAAACCGACAATTTTTAAGCATAATGGTCAAAACCATTACACTTTGAAAATCGTCGGTTTACTTTTAACGGGCCATTCAGGCCATTTAATTGTCTACCTAATTATGTAATATGTATTCATTCCTAGTAAAGTAAATTTACAGATTACCTTTTTGTTATAGATTTACTTTTTCATTGAATCAATATAGTTATTAATCTTATGCTAAAGTAATCTATTCAATTGAAGAAATCATTTATTCATTTTATTTATGAAATGAATTTTACTATTAAGGTAACATTCTGTCAAGTTGAACTTAACCCATGGTAAAAGAGGCTTACTTCCATTAAATGAGGCACAATGCGGAAACCCAAAAGTGCTTCAATTACTGAATTCTTTTTCGGTACCCCCCTATAGTAGTCAGATTAGTATTCTTTCTTTTTTCTGTCTACTATAAGGGGATCATATCATCGGTAGAGGGGTTCATTTTTCTTTTTAAACAAAGTTGTATACTTTGGCCAAAGTTCATTGTTTAAAATTCTTCTCCACCTATAAATAATTAAATTCCTTTTAGTGTTACTCCACAATCTGGCGCCCGTTTGCGGAATTTACTAAACAACTGGGTGTATCTTTAGGTTATTCAAAAAGCTCTTTGAATAAACCATACTAGCCCAAAAGCTAATATCGCAGCTGATGTACTAGGGATGACCCATTTGATAGGTTTATATCTTAATTTTCTTATCCACATAATGAATGGAAAAGCTAAGGATACGATCAATAGCTGACCAATTTCTATTCCGATATTAAAGGATAGAAGAGACATTGCCATATGACTAGGATCCAATCTCATTTCCGATAAGATTCCTGCAAAACCGAATCCATGAATGAGTCCAAAACCAAAGGTAAGCCACGGTTGGTGTTTCGAGTCCTTATTAAATATGTTTATAAGTGCAACATAAATGATGCTTAATGCAATTGCTGACTCTACAAATCTACTTGGCAGCTGAACAATATTGAAGGTGGCCAGAGCCAAAGTGATACTATGTGCAATCGTAAAGGCTGTCACTAAAGAAAGAATGTGACGAATCGTCCTGGCTCCAAAAAGCAAACTAATGACAAACAAGATATGATCATAACCAGTAAAAATATGCTCTAATCCTAGAACTGCGAACTGTTTTACGTTCTGTAGAAAACTTATTTCTCCAATTTCTAATTCTCTTGATTCGAAGGTTAAAACCTTTTCTTGTTGTTTCCCATTCAATTTAACCGTTGCATAATTCGCATGGCTTGGGTCAGAATCATCCAAAAACATATTATACTCGACCACTAATTTTTCTGGTTTATGTTCTATACTATACGCTAAGTTAATAACCGCAAATGGTCTTTCCTCAATCATTTCTATATCATTTTTTTCTACTCGGCCTTCAATAAGTTGGCTGTCCGCATAAAGTTTTATATGGGAATTGATATATCCTTGTACAACTTGGTTATCAATTACTTGTTTTTGATCTGTTTCCTTATTAAGAGCATGACCCAGTTCCTCTAAATCTAGCTTTAATTTATAATCTAATGTTTTCTCATTGACTTCTATGGTAGAAAAACCTTCACTGTTATTGGTATGGGCAGAGGCTGGGGATGAAAGGAAAGAACCCAGTGGAAGGAAGATGAGCAAGATACAGAACCATAATTTTTTCATTAAAATCCACGTCCATTTCTTATGTTTACTTTCAAGAGATGTGTTGACTAAAGATAACGGAAAGACGAGGAGTTTTTAATGCCCCTCGTCAAGACTTCTGTTTTCCCTGAATTATTTATTTGAATTCATGAAAATTGGGTTGGAATAGAACCAAAGATCATTCCATGGGTTCTCACCCTTAGGATCTGCTGCCGGTTCTAATTGGTCTGTGTTTGTACCACGTAAACGAATGTAGCTATCTTTATCCACATCTTTTAAAGTATAAGTAATCGTGATGTATTCACCGTCTTGTTTCCAATCGTTTTCAGTGAAACGCTTCACAACTTTTGTTGTAGGATTAGAAGCAGTAGAGACGTCTTCGACTTTTCCATTCACTTCTCCCATGATTAAGTCCACACGTTTAACATTTGGCTTATCCCCATTAGCGTTCGCAGCTTTTGGATCTTTGATGCGAACTGTTACCGTTACATCAGATTTCTTACCTGGAAGTGTAAGTGTTTCACCGATGGTTGCACTATTTCCCTTTGCCTTAGCATGCAATGGTGATTTCCCTCCAGCTTGTACTTTCACATCAAGTTCTGAGATCAGGTCACCTGTTGTTACAAATACATTTCCTTTGCGAAGGTTTTCCATTACATTTTCATAATTTTTCTCTGCTTTTACATATGTTTTAGAATATTCACCAGGCCAGAAGTCGCTTCCACCGTCACGCCAGTTAACATGTGAGTCAGATGTAGCGGTAATCCAGAAGTGTCTTCCTTCCCCTAACATCGAATCCCAGAAACCGCCAACGATAGCAGTCATTTGGTCAAAACCACCCATAGTTGGTGCATTTACGTTTCCGTATGACCCACGTGACCCATTAGGATTTAGTGTGCCATCGCGTTTGATTGCAGCAGCTTGGTGACCAGGAGCTCCTTCCATACCAATCGAGATATTGGGTGCAGTTTCATTCCAATTACGAATTTCTTGCGGTGTAGTTGATCCAAATTCCCCAATACCTTTTGCTGAACGGGAAGCATGGTGAGCAATATGAATAGGAAGCTTATCCATTTGTTTCATATAGTTAAGTGCTTCAATCATTTTTGATTCCGTGTTACGGCTTGGGTCATTTGGATACGCATCACGAGAATTGAACTTGCTTTCAATGTCATAGAGCATTTGTGATTCATCTTCGCTTTTTGGGATCATGAGCGTGCTATGGTCAGCTCCTGGTGTATCAAACTCCATTCCATAGAATTGAAGAACGTCAGGAACAGCTGCACGGGATTTTAATAATTCAGGATAGGCCTGTTCTAAGTTGACTTTAGAATGGTTAGGACCCCCATGGTCGGTTGTCATCATCCAATCAAGTCCATACTTTTTACCATTTTCAGCATTTTTGGTGATTGGATAGATCGCATCTCCACCCCTAATAGGAGTTGGAGGATTTGTAGAATTGTCCCAACCAACACTCCATTCACTATGTACGTGATGATCACCTGCAAGCCAAGATGCACCATTCTTTTTCACTTCTTCTTTTGACAATGATTGTGCACCTGCTTTTGGATTCCCCCCCTCATTAAATAATGTTTGGGTGGTAAGAGCAGTTGTAGCAAGAACAGTCGTTGCGATTAAAGGTATTGCCTTCTTAAAACGAGTTTTCATTTTTCCTTCTCCCCCTAATAAACTTGTTCTAACAGTTAAAATATTAATCTAGTTTTATTAGGGCTTTATGGATATTCCGTAAATTTAATGTAAATTCAGAAAAATCAACCAAAAGTCCTACTTTTAGTAACTTATAGTATAAATAATAGGAAATTTTTAGTGGTTTTACTGGTTTCGAAAATGGAAATAAACGATTGCAAATTTATTTTTACTTTTAATTCTGCAAAGACTCAGGATTTTCTATTTTGTTTTTTACTTTTGGCTTTATTCAAAAGAATTGTTACTTATTTTGGATTCGCTCATTAAATGGCGAAATTCGCCCATTGAACATAGAAATTCGCCCATTGAATGGCAGAATTCGCTCATTGAACATAGAAATTCGCCCATTTAGGGGTTGAGCGATATATTGATCTTTTCTAAACCCTGAGTATTTTCGACTCCTATTCAAAAATCCCATTTTTTAGTTATATACACCAAAAAGCCCCCTTCCGAAAATGATATAAAAAATGACGAAAATCGTTAAAATCGCCATCAAAAATCAATTTTGGAGCGAAAAATTGCATTTTCGCATCAAAATTGGCTTCAAATTTGAATATTAGTGATTCGATTCCTGTGGCCAAACCCGATATCTTAGAAGTGCCGGAAAAGAGTAAACGGCCAAAATGAAAATAATAAACGTGGCGCATGATTATGAGGTTAAAATCTGGGTGCATTGAACGGTTTGAGGAGTTTTCACAATTTGCTAATCTGACAGAATTTAACCACCATATCGAAAGGTGGATGCTGAAACATAAGGACGATTTTTCAAAAGGTGAATTGATTGGATTAAAGCGGCTGATTCGATTTGCAGCAAAGTTCCCTGGCGTTGCCAATGCCAAAATCGGAACGATTCTTAAGGCCATTCACGATGAATTCCATGACAATAGCATTTCTCGCTCAACGTTTAAACGAATGGTCTTAAAAGCCAAAGACCTGGGATTCATTACGGTCTATGAAACCGAAAGAAGGAATGGCTCGCAGTCTAGTAATTTGTATGTATTTAATCGTTTTCCTTCCAATGAACTACCTAAACAGGAAATAATGGACCAGCCAAAAGAAACTAGTAATCTTTTTAAAACTGAAAAAGATCAAAAGAATAAAAAACGTAAAGAAGAACCGTTTGAATTGGATCATACCTATGTGAGCAGCCGTGTTCCACAGGCGTTTGTCCAATTAGTTAAATATTTCTTCCCAGAGGCAAAGACGATTGAAGAGTACTGGCATAGGACACAAATTGCTGCCTATCGCAATAATAGCGAAAACGAAACAGATCGGATACTTGAAGTAGCCATTGCATCCTTTAAACAGCTGATTCGGAAGATGAAATTGACCCTTGCCGTAAAAAATCCCATCGCATACCTTTATGGAATCCTAGATCAATCATTTACCCGGCGGTATTATGATGCACTTTACGAAGAATTTTGTAACACTGTTGGCTTTTAGAAATAGCATTTAAGTGAAATCAACCAAAGACCAAATAACCATAGAAATTGTTTGAAAAAGTTAAAACATCTGCTATGTTTTGCTCATAAGTTGGTCTATTATAGCTTTTGTCAAGATTCGAGGACTGTTTTGAAATTTCTAGATGGCCGTAACATTTTAAATTGATTTCCAATTCGATTTAAAGAAAATTTTGTGAACCTTTTTAATTCCTCCACAAATAAGATCCAGCCTTCTCTATCTTTCTATTTGAAAATATTGTATATTTAGATAATAATAGACAAAAATTTAAGGGGCCACTATGAAAAAGTACCTAATTTCTGCGTTTTTTGCGTTATTTTTTATCTGGGGAGTTCACTCGCAGGCTTCGGCCGCTAACGGCGGCATGCATCCCTGTGACAGATTTTCCCATCCAACTGATCCGCTGGTGTTCTGGTACACAAATGGCTTCAGTGCGACGAATGACCCGTACAACCTTGATCCCGACAAGAATGGTGTGCCGTGCGGTATTTCGAAGCAATACTATGATTCGTTCCTGAAAACGGTCAAGGGTTGGAAGGCAAGCGGTGGCAAATGGTATTACTATCAACCAGGCTTCAAAACGCCTCACAAGGGCTGGCTGCATTATTTGAAAGACTGGTATTACCTTGACGGGAAGGGTGTTATGCAAACCGGCTGGCTGAAATGGAACGGCCGCTGGTACCTCCTATCGCCGAGCGGTGAGATGAAGACAGGCTGGGCTTTGGACAAGGGCACCTGGTATTTCCTTGACATGAGCGGCGCGATGAAAACCGGCTGGCTAAAGGATAAGGGCAAATGGTACTACCTTGAAGCAAGCGGCGCGATGCGGTCGGCGCCATGGACCGTTAGCGGTGTCACTTATTTTTTTGAATCAACTGGGGCGATGAAAACTGGCTGGATCAAGCATGAAGGCAAGTGGTACTACTATGACACAAACGGTCCTAAGAAAGGCTGGCTATTGAACAGGGGGAATTGGTATTACCTTGATTCAAAAGGCGTCATGAAGACGGGCTGGCTTACTTCGGGCAGCACCTGGTATTACTTGAGCACGTCAGGTGCAATGCATAAAGGCTGGCTGCATCTAGGGAACACCACATATTACTTGAATGAGGATTCCGGAGCGATGTTGACGGGCTGGCAATTCATTGGCTATCAAGTGTATTACTTCTACCCGAGTGGTGCGATGGCGGTTAACACAACAATCGATGGGAAAGAGCTTGGCCCGGACGGCGGTTTAATTTTCAATGACCCTTATATTGAAAAATTGAATGAGATTGCCAGCCAGTACGGGGTCTACTGCATCCCTCTATACGATTATCTGAACAATTTCTACATGTACTTTTTCGGCAACGACGAGGAGACCATCACATCCGTTGCAACACCAAAGGGGTTAGCCACTTTCCAGAAGCCTCAAAAGGATTTGGCTGTTGACGTAGTCATTGCGCTTGGCCTCCAGGGAACGGCCGACGAGTTAAGAGCTGATGTGGACAAGGCACTCAGCGAAAAACAGGACGTATCCACGGAAAACTGGTACATCTACTATGATACGGAATCCGGGGGTTTTATGATCATTTGGGGCGAGCTTCTGCAAGAGATCGGCAATGAACTGGGGAATTTTGTTGGCGGTGAATTGCAAGGGCTTGGTGGTGAGTTGCCGGACCTTGATAATAAGTTGTCAAAATTGAAAGTGAAGGCGTTACAGCTTAAACCTTCTTATTCAAAATAGGTTTTTGGAGTGGAGTCGCTTTTGCGATTTCATCCTTTTGTTTCTTTAATTAGCCGCGAGCTGGGACCGTGGTGGCTTTTTTTAGACTGATTTGGTTGGGAGCAGGTTTGTTCAAATGCTGCTTCGCTGTGGAAAAGCCGATGAAAAGGTGCCATGATCGGAAATCATCGGTGTATTTCACCAGAATTTCGGTTCCAGATTTGGGAATTTTGTAGCAACCTACGCCAAAATTTCTTCTGTTCGGTCGGGTGGTCGAGATTATCAATACCCGCTAAATATTTCGCAAAACATCTATGCCCTTCCCTCTATTAAGGTCAATCAAAAGCCGGAATCCTATAAAAAGAACACGGCTTTATATTATTATTTCATCTGGATGGCGCTCTCCTGCTTTTCCTTGTTTACCAACAATTTAAAAACATCCGGCCTTGAATAGTGACCGACTGGATCAAAGTCAAATTGGCTATAAGCTATCTGTTTCATATCAAGGTCGGCAATGATGATTTCTTCTTTTCCCCAAACAGGCTCCGCAACATACTCACCAAGTGGTCCAACGATCGCACTGCCACCGTTACACATCACATCGGGAGCGGAGTCAAGGTCATTATAACAAGCTAAATCCATTGGATACATGTCCTTCGTTACATATTGATTGGAGGACAACACAAAGCATCTTCCTTCCATGGCAATGTGACGAATGGTCGACTGCCATGACTCTCTCGCATCTGCAGTAGGTGCAATATAAAGCTGAACCCCTTGCGCATACATGGCTGCCCTGGCTAAAGGCATATAGTTTTCCCAGCAAATCAATGCTCCAATTTTTCCATAGGGGGTATCAAACACAGGCAGCGTACTGCCATCTCCCTCACCCCAAACAATCCGTTCTGCTGCTGTTGGTTTTAACTTTCGATGTTTTCCTAAAAGAGTTCCATCAGGTCCGATAAAAATCACAGAACAATAAAGTGTACCACCACTAAATTCACTATCACGCTCGATAACACCCATGATAAGGTAAACGCCTGCTTCACGTGCGGCCGCTCCAAGTTGTTCCGTCGCTTCACCAGGTACAGGGATCGAGTTCTCCCAATATCGGTACCAATCCTTCCTCCCATTTTCCGTACGGCTACCGATTATGGTTCCAAAGGATAATCCTCTTGGATAGGCGGGGATAAAAGCTTCCGGAAAAACAACGATTTTGGCGCCCTTTTCACCTGCTTGTTTTATTAGGCTAACAGCTTTTTCAATCGACGCATCGCGTTCCATAATAACGGATGCAGCTTGAATTACGGCAACCCTGACATTTTGATTCGTATCCACCTGTATCTCCTCCACCTATCATTATCCTCACCCTAGGATACGTATTACTTTTTCTACTATGTTTCCTCCACTGTACTACCCGCCCTTTTCCTAGCACGTAAGAACTTCACCACATTTAAAACAATGGTTTTCGTTACGGCATAGGTCGGGACGGCTAAGATCATTCCGAGAACGCCGGCAAGGTTTCCAGCTGCCAGCAAAATGATGATAATGGTTGCCGGATGTGTATCCAAGGACTTGCCTAGTATCATCGGTGATAAAACATTTCCTTCAATTTGCTGGGCAATGGCAATGACAAGTACAACCAGCAACGCTTTCGTCGGGGAATCGAAGAGTGCGATCAAGACCGCGGGCGCACCGCCTATGATTGGGCCGACGTAGGGAATGATGTTAGTGAAGGCCACAGTCAGAGCTAACACGAGCGCAAATGGCATATCAATAATTAAGTAGCCAATGAATGCCAGTGTTCCCACAGCCAAAGCCACGGTTACCTGTCCTTGAATATAGGCGGAAAGGGTCTCGCCTGTTTCTTTTAAGATTGAGTGTCCTTCCTCCCGGTACTCATGTGGAATAAACTTCCCTACTGCTAACGGGAATTTGTGCCCGTCCTTGAACATGTAAAATAATAAAAACGGGACCGTGACCAGGATAATCGCAATATTAGCGATAATGCCAACTATATTGCCAATCGCCCCTGTAATCCTGTTGGGTAGTGTGTTGCCAAACTCCATCAGCCTTTTTTGGATTGATTCAATTAAGTCGCTTTGCTGGGTCATGAATCGTTTGAATTCCGACGAATGCGCCAAATTATCAACAAATTTCATTGTCTTGTCAGCATAGACTGGGATTTCATTTGCAAGTGCCGTTACCTGCTTAGTAATGACCGGTACCAAATTCCCAATGGCAAGTACGAGGATTCCGGCAAAAACAACGTATATAATCAGGATGGCCACGATTCTTGGGACTTTTTGCCGTTCGAGAAAATTCACAATTGGATTCAACATAAAAAATAAAAAGCCGGTAATTAAAATCGGGAAGAAAATAGTTGAGAAAAAGACGCCAATTGGTGCGAACAAAAAGGATATTTTTGTTGAAACAAAAATGATGGTAAAGATCAGTAAAATTTGTATGAGCCAGAATTGTAATTTTGACTTTCTCAAAGTATATACCTCTTATTCTTTTATTTATGATAAAAGTATATCAAACACAGGGTTTCTGGTACAATTTTTTCCATTGTAAAAAGACCGCATTTTATTTAGGCGGTCTTTTTCTTATTTTTCACTTGTAACAACCTGCAGCAATTCATCCCTATCCATATAGCTGCCTGTGAATTCATGGGTTAGCTTTCCGTCCTGATTAAATATAAAGGTTTTGTTGTCATGTAATACTTCTGTGCCTTTTTTTTCAAAATATACACCGAGCGTAGCGGTCAACTTTTGAATTTCCCCCATCTCTCCCGTCAGCATTTTTAAATAAGACAGATCAAAATTCATTTTCTCTGCATGTTCTTTCATTGCTTCAGGGGTATCCTTTTCCGGGTCAAGCGAAACAGAAACAAGTAATAGATTCCTTGGATTATTCCCCTTCGCTTTGATATCATGCTGCAGGTTACTAAAATTGCCTAATAAAATCGGGCAGGCATTCGGGTCGATGCAGTTTACGTAAGTAAAAGTCATGACCACTGTTTTTCCAAACAGATCTTGTTTCGTCACTGGACCGCCATTTTCATCCACTAGGTTGAAATCTGGAAGGCTAACATCCTTTGTCACTTTATGAGCATTTTCGGCTGTTTTTACTTCTACTGAAAACTGTTTCTCCTCCTCAAATTTTTTACCATCATGCTCGACACTGATTGCTGCAATCCAGTCGCCATTCATTGGCAAATCAGCCGTTCCAACATATTTCCCTTCGCCAATGTCTTCAGCAGAAACCGGAATAGTTCCATGATCCATATTTTTCATATTCAAATTAGCTGTTATGTTAGCATCTTCGACTGGATTTCCTTCCCCATCTTTAATGGTAAATTGCATCACAATTGGTTTTCCCGGTGTAAACGTTTTGGGTGTCGAAAGTTTTACATTTATGTTTTTTGCTGTCCCACATCCAGCAATTAAAACGAGGATCAGGCTCATCATGATAACAGGTATTTTTTTCATCTAAAGACCAACCTTTCAGTCATTTTGCATAATTTATCAAAATCTACTAGTCAAGTCCTTGATTTTGTGTAAATTTGCTAAACAATGTTTTTAACCAAATTTTGTTATGTCAAATATATATGATCAGCCACTTATCCCCTTAACATTTTTCGAGCGTTACTTCCATGGGTTTCAATCTCCATATCCAGTCAAGGGTGTCAAAGGCGGTTTTTCCTTTGATACCCTTGACTGGATATGGAATAATCCATAATTGGAAGTACGTTGAAAATTAAACATCTACCTTTTAATAGATTTCTGCTTCGAATAATTGGTTTCTTGATAGTGCATTAAAACAGCTCCTACTAAACGAAAAGCAGATTGTGTATTAGGGTAAATTCGAATTACCTTTTCTCTTCTTCGGACTTCCTGATTTAATCGCTCAAGAGAATTTGTACTACGGATATGACAACGGATATCTTCTTGGAATTCCATATATTGTATGGTATCTTCGAAACCATCATCTAATATTTTCAGAGCTTGTTCGTATTTAAGATTGTCCCCAAACTGACTCATCAGTTCACCTTTAAAATTCCGCATATCCTCAATTGTGACTGCATCAAAAATACGCTTAATCATCATACGTATTTCCGCTGAGTCCTTTTTTGGAAGCCTTTCTATGATATTACGTTTAAAATGGACGTTACACCTTTGCCAGCTAGTCCCAATAAATTCACGTTGAATCGCTTTTTGAAGCCCCTGGTGAGCATCTGAAATGACTAGCTTTGGGGATTGAAGACCACGTGATTTTAGTTGTTGGAGAAAGCGACTCCAACTTTCATAACTCTCAGCGTGATCCACACTTAACCCAAGAATTTCACGTGTTTTGCTTTCAGTGATTGCAGTGGCTATATAAACAGCCTTAGAGACGACACGATGATGTTCACGAACTTTTATATACATGGCATCTACAAAAACAAAAGGATAATACCTTAAATTTAAGGGCCGTTTGGCCCAGTCATTAATAATAGGATCAAGCTTTTGAGTAAGTGAAGAAACAAACGATTTTGACTTACTTTCACCACAAAGTTGTTCCACAATATGTGTAACTTTACGTGTAGAAACGCCATTGATAACCATCTCTAGCATAGAGAGTACTAACGCCTGGTCACAACGTGCATATTTCTCAAAAACCGTAGGTGAAAACTCACCATTTCGAGTCCTAGGAACCTTAAGTTTTATCTTACCGATACTCATCGTTAACTCACGTTCGTAGTAGCCATTTCGGTAATCACGACGCTCAACAGAGCGTTCATATGCAGCGGCGTGTAAGTAATCATTTCTTTCTTTCTCCATGTACTCATTCAAAACCAGAACAACAGCTGATTTAACAACGTTATCTATATTTGAATTCATTACTGAGTCTTTTAAAAGTTCCAAATCTAGGCTAAACTGTAATTGGGTCATTTTTATTCCTCTTTTCTATGTTTATCGTGGTTGTTAAACATTGTAGCCAAGTAGGATAAAAATGACCCTTTTCTTTTTACACAATTATACGGACTTAATCAATCTACTTTCACTATACCCCCTGATTATCGATTTATCTGTGAAGTAGTGCACTTTTACTATTTTTTAAGGCTGTTTCAAATATTTTGTTGTAAAAAATCTAGGTCAATTTCTTCAACGTTTCATTTTTTATGTAATTTTCCACTTTCATATTTACATTTCATAATTTATTTAACGACCTAACCCCTCTATGAGCGAATTTCGCCATTTAATGAGCGAATTTAGATGTTCAATAGGCGAATTTCGCCATTTAATGAGCGAATCCCAAAAGCAACATTCCCTTAGAAAAGAGCAAAAAAAATAATCCATGCACACGTCATGGATTATTTTTTATCGCTTATTCGCACGCCCAGTTATCTTTATCCCGGTCATGCCGTGATTCATATGCCGGATGTGTCGATGGTACACCGTCTGGATACACTTTTCTCATTTCTGTACAATTCTTAAATGATTCTTTACCAGCATTTGACGATCCGCTGTCTGGTGTCGAACCGCCAGATGTATTTCCTCCTGAAGTTGATCCGGAACTAGAATCCAAGTCACCCTTTGTTGTTCCTTGTTCGCCGAAGGCCCAAAGACCCTTATTCGCCTCACGTGCCTCTCTGGCAAACTTGACAAAGTACTCGCTGTATTTTACATCGGGCGGATAAGTAGATGGTTCCGCGTAGCCATTTAACACTAAATCAGCATTGAACATTTTCGAACGAATTTCATTTTCGTCCATATCATTTGCCGGTACACTTAACCAAACAATTCGAAGCAAACGGCTATACCGGTCCGTTTCCGATACATCTTTTTGGATCCACACCTGTTTTCCATTTAGCTTTGAGGTCGTATAATTGCTCGCCTCTTTGCCATATTCTTCATGTCTTGTTGTTGATTCCGGTGTATTTACCCCAACTAAACGGACTTTTCTTCCATCAGAGGTGACAAAGGTATCACCGTCAACAACTCGCCCGACAGTAATGAGTTCTAACCCCATACTCTTTGCCAACTCTTTTTGTGAGGTCTTAGCTGCTTCTTGTTTTTCCTTATCTTCCTGTTCCGCTCTTGCTTGCTCTTCTATTTTTGCTTGCTCTTCTGCTCTTGCTTTTTCTTCAGCTTTACGAGCTTCCTCTGCTTTTGCTTCGGCCTCGGCTTTTTCCTTTGCCTTCTTTGCAGCCGCTTCCTCTTTTTCCTGTTTAACGGAAGCTGTCTTCTGTTGGCCTGCTTCGTTTGTTTCTTCAGGAGGTGTTGAGAACATCATGGCTAGCACAAAAGAAGAAAGTAATCCAGCAGCAATTACCCACCCAAATCTATTTTTTCTATTTCGGCTCCGATTTTTTAAAACTAAACCAACGATAAAAATAATCATCCCAATAAGTGATACAGGGGCGACAATTCCTAAAAATAACATGAAAATTATTGCAAGTCCGATCAATATTCCTTTTACTGCTTTCACAATCCTTTTTCCACTCCCTTGTTAACATCTCCTTATTATACCTATTATCATATTCCTTTTGTTAATTAACTCCTTTTTTATGATTTTTCTTTACACGACCGCTTCCGATTATGGTAAATTTATATCAGCTAAGTTTTATGAATAATCTGAAAGGGGATGTTGATTTGCAGCACTATTATCTATTTATCCTGATGTGTATACTCTTAATTATTTTACCTGGCCCAGATACCGCGATGACGACAAAGAATACGCTATCAGTAGGCAGATCTGGCGGAATGAAAACCCTTTTTGGAACATGCTGTGCCCTCATGATCCATACTTTTGCCGCTGTCATTGGACTTTCTGCCATTATCGTGAAATCAGCCTTATTATTTTCAGTGTTCAAATATGCTGGCGCGATTTATTTAACGTATATTGGCTTTAAAACATTATGGTCCTTAAAGAACACTGGAGCGGACGCAGGTGCAGAGGCAGGCACGGAAAGTAAATATGGACAAAAATCATGCTTCCGTCAAGGTTTTCTAACCAATCTCCTTAACCCCAAGGTAGCGGTTTTCTTTCTAACCTTTTTGCCGCAATTCGTGGATCGCGGAAGTGACACCTTTGTTCCGTTTCTCGTTATGGGCATCACCTATACGGCGCTTACTGTAATTTGGTTCATTCTGTTTATTTATTTAATCAATCAAATCAGCACATTTATGAAAAAACCATCCACTCAAAAAGTTGTTCAAGGATTAACCGGGATTACCCTGCTTGGCTTCGGACTTAAACTAGCATTTGAAAAGGCCCAATCATAGCTGGTCGGATATCACCATTTGAATCGTGGCATAAGTAGAAAGGGTGTCAGGCACCAAACAAGGCACCAAACAAAAAGGACCTTCTCAGGTCCTTTTTGTTTGGTGCCGTTTTCTTATTGTACTTTGGAATATTGTTTTGTTATCAGTGGCCGGTAATCCTCCCAGGTTACTGTAACTGGCATTTGGAAGAATTGACTTAGCTGCTCGCTTGAGATCATATCTTTTGTGTTTCCCTTGGCAAAGACTTGTCCCTCTTTCAACAACAAGGATTTATTGAAAACTGGCAGGATTTCTTCTGCATGGTGGGTGACATAAATCATCGTTGGAGCGTCAGGACTGCCGGAGATTCTTTCGATCGAGTCGAGGAGATGCTCACGGGCAATAAAATCCAGTCCGTTTGTCGGCTCATCAAAAATGAGCAGTGCCGGATCAGCCATCAATGCCCGGCCTATTAGGACCCGTTGTTTTTCCCCTTGTGACAACGTTTCATAATTGCGGTTAGCATACTCAATACAGCCTAGATCCTCTAGCAGCTTGCTGGCTTTCCGTCTCATTTCATCTGTCGGCATTTCGTAAAGGCCAATGGTGGCAAATGCACCGCTTAAGACGACCTCAAAGCCATTATCGCCGGGATGAAATTTCTCTTGCAGCGAGGATGAGATAAACCCAATCTGCTTCCGTAGTTTCTCCCCAAGGTAGGTTTTCCCAAATTCCATTCCTAAAACGGTTATTTTCCCTTCTGTCGGAAAGTTGTACGCATTTAATAAATTTAATATCGCAGTCTTCCCCGAGCCATTTAAGCCAAACAAAACCCAGTTTTCTCCTTTTTTTATATCCCACTGGATATCCTGTAAAATCGACTTTCCGTCACGCTTCAAAGAGATATTTTCAAGCTGCACTACCAAAATAAGATAACCCCTTTCGATATATTATTAATTTAATAATATCAAAATTTTCAGAAGAATACGCGTATAATTTTCTAATATAAAAAGAACCCCGATAATAATAATCTGGGTTCCTTCACTTTTAGCTAGTTTTATATATGAATAATTACTCCTCCGCCAGCCTCCTATAGTTTCCACTATAATAAATTAGCGGATCAGAATCTTTCATTTGAATGTCAGTTACCTTGCCAATAAAAAGTGTATGATCTCCCTCAACGTATGCATTCGTGACTTCACATGAAATTTGTGCCAAAGCATTCGGTAAAACCGGAACCCCGTTTAAACGTTCGAATACCACTTCTTGATGATCTTTCACCTGACCAGCGAAAATCATAGACATATCTTGTTGGTCTCCTGATAAAATATTGACGGAGAATGTTCTGCTCTGTCTAATTTTTTCAAGCATATGTGCTTTTTCAGCAATTGATACGACGACAAGCTTGGGATTAAGTGAAACCGACATAAATGCATTCGCTGTCATCCCATGAATGTTTCCGTCCACTTCTACAGCCACCACCGTGATTCCTGTCGCGAATTTGCCCATTGCATTCCTAAATTGACGATCATCCATTCTATTCCCTCCCCTTTATCACCTCGACCGGAAATGAGGATTCCACAACGAGTGGTAAACAACAATTTTTTTAATCGGCTTTCGTTTTTATATATACCTTATCTTCTGGGATTATTCATATTATTCGTCTTTGCAAATTGAATTCTCTTTTTCCCCATTTTTTTCAACTTGCGGTAGATCCGATAGCCTTTTCGTACTCCATCCACAATAAAAAACGGAATCTTCGGATGATACTTGTAAAGATAGGGTCTATAAATCTTGTAATAGGCCTTTTTTAAATCATCCCACTTACGGCAATGCCCTTCTTTATAAAAATCAGAGACATCAACGATATATCCCCTGCCATCATGCATGACTACATTTTTCCCGTGAACATCAAATGGGTTTAATCCGACAGACCTGGCAAATTCTAAACCTCGATCAATATCGTCAATAACAGATTCAGGAATGGGAACACCCCTAACAACCGCGTCAAACAACGTGATCCCTTCAAGTTTTTTTAATACTAAATACGTTTCCCCGTATCCATAAAGAGTGGAAAAAGCTTCATGGTTCCCTAACCTTTTATATACTTCGATTTCCTTTTTAAGATCCTCTGGACTTCTCCCGTACACTTTAACTACTCTTTCCGGACGGGAATCATGTGAAAAGACACCTGCATAATTGCCACTTCCGATCGTTCTCCAAGATTTTGAGCGATTGTTTACGATAATCGGATCAAATGGGCTGTCAATCGTTAGTCGTATTTGTGGCAATAATTCTTTTTCTATTAAATCAATATACGCATCAGATTTCATCCTACACCTTCTCATCAAAAGATTTCCAAATTATCTTCCAAGTTTCAAACTGACGAAAGGATTTTTCTGGTTTTTATTACATATTATAATGGAAATTTCTTTTCTGCCAATATACACTTATGATAAAGGAAATATTCAGTTATCCAAAATATAATGCCACCTTAATGTACATCCGTTCTAGGTCATTTTTTGAAAGGAGCTGCCATGGCTTTTCCTATTTTAGCAACGAAAAGATTGAATTTAATTGAAATCACACATCAACATGTAGATCCACTATATGAGATTTTATCATGTGAAGATGTGACACAGTTTTACGGTACGAATCGCTTTACTTTGCAGGTAGAGGCATCTAGATTAATAGACATGTTTCACAAAAACTTCCATGAAAAACGGGGGATTCGCTGGGGAATCAAGTTAAAGGAGAATCAAAGAATTATCGGTACAGTCGGTCTTAATGTATTACATCTGAAAAATAAACGTGCGGAGATTGGGTATGAACTCCATCCTTCTTTTTGGAGAATGGGCTATGCCTCAGAGGCAATTAAAGAGGTGCTGCAGTTTAGTTTTAATCAATTAGAATTAAATCGAATCGGCGCCGTGGTATACCCCGAAAATGAGGCCTCAGTAAATTTGCTTCTGAAGCTGGGCTTTTCTAAGGAAGGATTACTTCGCGGCTACATTCATCAAAATGAACAATTTCATGATACATACATATTATCACTGTTAAAGCATGAATGGGAAAAAGACCAGGAATAAGCTCCTGGCTTTTTCAATCTTCAAAATAATCCCGAAACGCTTTTGGGCTTTTGAGCTCTCCTTCTTGATAATACGGATTATTCTCCATAGGTTCCTTCGGGTCAAGATTGGTTTTGATGACTAACATGGGGGATGGTGAACTCTCAGCAATAATACGGTCGTTCAATTCATTAAAATCAGGCAGCTTTTTATTCCCAGGCTGTCTAGGCTCCATACATACACCTCCTCGGATTTAGCATGCTGATTTTACAAGTTAAACATTCTCATAAACAAGAAAAAAACTAGGAAGTTTTACCTTCCTAGTGTCTTTATTCCTCTTCAGAGCCGACTAAGAAATCCGGATTTAGTTCTTCGAATTCTTCGTCGTCTACGTCTAGGCCCCAATCCTCATCGTTATCCTTGCATCCTTCAGAGCTGACACGGACACAAACCTTTGTCTCGCCAATTACTTCTACAAGGAATTCCCTTTCGACATGGACGATGATTCGGTTACCGTTAGGGGAAATAACAGCTTCACAGCAATTAGGCTGCTGCAGCACTCGAGCACAAATTTCATTGTCATCGAGGCAGTCATGGTCACGATACTTTAACTTGATGACATCGGTATATTGAACACGTTCAGTTACTACTTCTGTTTTGGTATTATCATTAAATGAGTACCAAACGTTGATGTCATATGAGCCATGTATCTCTACAGTCTTACCGACTTTTTTCGCGTTATATTTATGGTTGATGATCCAACAGCCAAGAATACTTGTCGGACTATGTGCCGGGCTAATCGTATGATTGGACTGGGTAAATTTACGTCCTTTCGCTACTACCGCCTTGGTAATTATCTCTCTATATTCTCCCATTTCGCGCGAACCCTCCTCATTCATTTTCATTTCATCGTATGCTGATTTATAGACTAGTGTGATATATAATTTTGTGAATACTGGTTAAAAGTTTAGTCATGATTCATTTTATGCGGGATTTATAGGTGTGTGCCTTTCATGCCTGTACTTTAAAGTGAAGGTTTGGCTGCAAAGATTTTTTCAGGGATAGGGATTTGTTGGGGAAATTTATAGAAAAAGAAAACCAGGCCTCAATAAGAAGCCCGGTCCTTTATCATTAATGATCGTGATCACAATCATCGTGGCCTGCACAATCACCACCGCCATTTTTCACGCTCGCACCTGTTTCGCCCATTAACACATTGCCGCCTGTTGAAATAATGATTTCATCAGTAACTGTATTAGAAATGGTCGAAGCAATTAGTTGCAGCAACTCATTCACTTCCAATTGTGATTGTTTGAAATCTTGGACAACCGGAATTTCATCTAATTCTTGTTCAATGGAAGCAATTTTATCTTCCACCTTTTTTAACGCTTCCGGCTTTCCGTAATGCTGCAGGTTAACTGCCTGCTTTTGCAAACCCTTAATGTCTGAAATTAATGCCTTAACCTTTTGATTTTCATGGATATGGGCTTCTGCCCGCTTGAAGAAGTCAACTTCTTCTGTGTCTGCAATCATACGTGCTAATTCTGCTGCACGAGCGACGATATCATCTTTTGTATACTTCGTCACTTTATTTCACCTCTGCTGGTTCTAATTCTTCTACCATTTCTCCGTTTAATGACCATGTTCTTGCTTCAGTTATCTTTACTTTAACAATTTTTCCAATCGCTGACTTCGGCGCTGCAAAATTCACAAGCTTATTTCTAGTTGTATACCCTGCAAGGACATCTGGATTGTTCTTGCTTTCCCCTTCGACAAGAACATCAACGATTTGACCTTCGTGCTTCTTCATTGCTTCTAAAGAAAGCTCATTAACAAGGGCGTTTAAGCGCTGTAAACGTTCTTTCTTTACTTCCATCGGAACATTATCCTCCATTTTAGCTGCTGGAGTTCCCTCACGAGGGGAATAAATAAAGGTATAGGCTAATTCATAACCGACTTCCCGATAGAGAGACATGGTTTCTTCAAATTGTTCGTCCGTCTCGTTTGGATAACCGACGATAATATCCGTTGTTAACGCCACATTCGGAATCGCAGCTTTTATTTTTCTGACTAGCTCTAAATATTGTTCACGTGTATATTTACGCGCCATGATTTTTAACACATCTGTTGACCCAGATTGAACAGGTAAATGGATATGATCCATTAAATTCCCGCCTTTAGCGAGAACTTCGATCAAACGATCATCAAAATCACGCGGATGGCTTGTTGTAAACCGTATCCTTGGGATATCAATTTTACGCAGTTCATCCATCAATTCTCCAAGACCATAGTTCATGCCTTCTAAATCTTTCCCATAGGCATTTACATTTTGTCCAAGCAGTGTCACTTCTTGATAGCCCTGTGCCGCTAAATGACGCACTTCCTGAATAATCTCTTCAGGGCGTCGGCTTCGCTCCTTACCGCGAGTGAACGGAACGATACAATACGTGCAGAATTTATCACAGCCGTACATAATGTTTACCCACGCCTTAATTTTTCCACGGCGAACTTTTGGAAGGTTTTCAATGACATCACCTTCCTTTGACCATACTTCGACAACCATTTCTTTTGACATGTATGCTTCATGCAAAATATTTGGCAAGCGGTGAATATTATGGGTTCCAAAAATCACATCGACCTGCTGGTATGTCTTTAAAATTTTATTGACGACTGACTCTTCCTGAGACATACAGCCGCAGACACCTAAAAGTAAGTCAGGCTTTTCCAGTTTAAGTGCTTTTAGGTGCCCAAGTTCACCAAATACTTTATTTTCAGCATTTTCGCGAATCGCACATGTATTTAAAAGGATCACGTTAGCGTCCTCGGTGTTGTCAGTTGGTTCGTATCCCAATGCTAAAAAGATTCCAGCCATTACTTCTGTATCATGTTCGTTCATTTGACAGCCATAGGTCCGGATATAAAACTTACGGCCCTCACCCATTCCACGGAATTCTTCCGGAATGGCAAAGTCATTATGATACTTAACTTCTTCTTTTCCACGTTTTTTGGCTTCTTTTAAAGAAGGTGCAGTAATAACTTGTTCAAAGTATTTGCTGTAATCCTTGGCGGATTTTTTGTCCGAAGAATTAGCAGTTTCGACTTGCTGACCTTCTAATCGTTGTTTTTCGTTCATTTATCCAAAATCCCCTTTCGTAAAAAGTTCGCTTACTCGTCTATTAGATTTCTAAATGATAATTTTTACCTGTGCATATAAATATAGATCGATGAGCATGATCTGCACATTATTATAGTATAAAGGTTTACGTAAATGAAAACAATAGAAATCCCTGTAAACACGCATGTTTGCGGGCATTTTAGCGATTAGCAAAATCATTTAAGCAGTCCAATTAATAAGTTTAATCGATTTCTCTCACTCTAGATGTGACATAATTCACTAATACGTAAAAAAACTCGCCTTTAGGCGAAGACAGAGGAGTAGTTGCACTTATGCGTTAGGAAAGTATAAAATTCCTAAATTTATACTTTCCTATTAGCTAAAAAATCCCGTGGAATAAATTCCGCGGGATTTTAGATTTATATGATTACATAAACTCTGCAACTAATTTATCAAAGTGTGCTTGATCAAGGTTTAAATCTGCATCTACTAACGGTTCTTCAGAGTAACCAGTCAATAATTCCTGGTAGGAAGGACGCTCTGTGTTTTGGTAAATAAGGCCGGTTACTAAGCCATTATGCTTCATTAGTGTCTGCATAGCCAATTCACGATTAGATGGATCATACCCTTCCACATCATGAAGCTTTGTCAGATTTTCTTTAAACCAATCGTATGTGTTGACTTTATTATAGGTTACACATGGACTGAAGACATTGATTAAAGAGAAACCTTTGTGTTTAATACCCGCTTCAATTAATGCAGTCAAGTCTTTTAAATCTGTTGAAAAGCTTTGCGCAACGAATGTTGCTCCAACTGTTAACGCTAATTCCATTGGAGAAATGGATTGTTCGATTGACCCCATTGGTGTAGATTTTGTTTTAAAACCTACTGCTGAACGAGGTGATGTTTGTCCTTTTGTTAAACCATAGATTTGGTTATCCATAACGATATAAGTAATATCAAGATTACGACGGATGGCATGAACAGTATGTCCCATTCCTATCGCATATCCGTCACCGTCACCGCCTGAAGCAATAACCGTTAAATCGCGATTTGCCATTTTGACACCTTGTGCAATTGGAAGTGAACGGCCATGGATTCCATGGAAACCGTAAGAATTGATATAACCGGAAATCCGTCCTGAACAGCCGATCCCTGAAATAACTGCTAAATTTTCTGGTACTAAACCTACATTTGCTGCCGCACGCTGCATTGCTGCTTGCACAGAGAAGTCACCACAGCCAGGGCACCAGTTCGGTTTAACATCATTTCGAAAGTCTTTAAAAGTGGCCATTTAGAACAACTCCTTACATTTTGAATGTACTTCGTGTGGCAGGAATGGATTCCCATCATATTTAACAAACTTTGTAATTTTTTCAGCATGCCCAATATTCATTTTCATGATATTTGCCAATTGACCAGTCGCATTGTTTTCCACAACAATTACTTTCTTAGCAGAACGAACAAGTGGAAGAACCTCGTCTGATGGGAATGGATGGATCAAGCGAATTTGTGCATGATTTACTTTTAATCCGTCTTTTTCCAAACGAGCCATTGCCTCTTCAATAGCGCCACGAGTTGAGTTAAAACCAACAATTAGCAAATCTGCTTCTTCATGTGGTGCATTTTTATAAACAGGTGTATCAAATCGAATATTTTCAACCTTGCGGAAACGCTTATCCATTTGGGCAATCCGATTTGCTGCTGATTCTGATGGTTTACCAGTTTCGGCGTGCTCAACACCGGTAACATGGTGAATACCATTTTTCATCCCCGGAATTGTACGAGGTGAAATGCCGTCTTCAGTCACTTCATAACGCTTGAAATAACCCTTATTTTCAATCTCAGGAAGTTCTTCCGTAACAAGCTTACCACGTCTAATTTCAACTTTAGAAACATCAAGCGGTTCAACTGTTTGTTTTCCTAAAGATAATTGAAGGTCAGATAAAACGATTACTGGGCATTGATACTCTTCAGCAAGGTTAAACGCTTCAGCTGTATCATAGAAAGCCTCTTGTACAGTACTTGGTGCCATGACGATTTTTGGAATTTCACCATGTGTACCGTAAATCATCGCCATCAAGTCTGATTGCTCTTGTTTGGTTGGAAGTCCTGTTGACGGGCCTCCACGTTGAGTATCTACAATAACAAGCGGAGTTTCAGTAATACCGGCTAGTCCAATTGCTTCCATTTTTAATGATAATCCAGGACCTGAAGAAGCAGTGATTGCACGAACACCGCCATAGCTTGCTCCAATTGTCATTGTACAAGCAGCGATTTCATCCTCAGTTTGAATTACTGTACCACCAACGGCAGGCAGTTTCTTAATTAAATACTCCATGATATCCGAAGCTGGTGTGATTGGATAGGCAGCCATAAACCGGCATCCTGCTGCAAGGGCACCTAGTGCAATCGCATCATTTCCAATCATATACATCCGGTGTTTGCCATCTGCTTTTTCAAGCACCATCGTCGGAACAGTAGCATCCATTTTTTCTTTCATGTAATCAAAGCCAGCTTTGATTGCATCCATATTTTTAGCAACAACCTTGTCGCCTTTTTTACCGAAAATCTCACGGACTACTTCTTCAAAAACTTGAATATCCAAATCTAAGACAGCTGAGGTCGCACCGATTGCCACCATGTTTTTCATTAAGGACGTCCCTAATTCAGTGGCGATTTCTGTAAAAGGAACCGCATACATTGCTGCTTCAGTATCTTCCGGTTTCTTTGGAGTGAACTTTGCATCCGCAAGAATTACCCCTTTACTATGAAGCTCTTTGTAGTTCACATCGATTGTTTCTTGGTCAAATGCGACAAGGATATCAAGGTCATCAGAAATAGAACGAACTTCAGTTGTACTTACTCTGATTTTATTATTGGTATGCCCGCCTTTAATTCGAGATGAAAAGTGACGATAACCATACAAGTAATATCCCAGGCGATTCAGTGCGATAGCAAAGATTTCCCCAGTACTTTCAATACCTTCCCCTTGTTGTCCGCCAACTTTCCACGAAAGTTGATTGATCATTTCCTTACACCCCTTTGGATATGTAAAAAATCAGTAGATTAAATCATGTATTAGTGTAGCACTTTTCCGAGTAATTCACTAGAGATTAGCCTTTTAATGCTTTAAAGACTAAAAAGATAGAATCATGGATACGTACTAAACGCTTACAATTCTAGACCTATGCACCAAAAAATGCAACCCTTTGGCCTGAAATATTGTCTAAAATATGAATATTTTTTTATTATTTAAAATTCCCCTTTTACCCTATAGGGAAATATATCCAAATCGTGATCCTAAGTACAGCTTTCTACGCTTTCACAGCCTTTTTATTGATAACCCAGTTTTCTATTTTTAATCACTTTCATGTATATCAGAATAATATTTTTATAATTATATATTCAGCTCCTGCCTTTATAATTGGCAAAAAAAAACCGCTTGTTGTGAAAACAAGCAGGTAAGAAGATAAATTTTTGCCGCCCCCTGGAAAGAGTCTATCTCTTTCAACGCGGTTCTACAATTAGCTTAATAGCTGTGCGTTCTTCTCCGTCAATTAAAATATCGGTAAACGCTGGGATACAGATCAAATCAACTCCGCTAGGTGCTACAAATCCTCTTGCAATCGCTACTGCCTTAACGGCTTGATTCAATGCACCCGCACCAATAGCCTGTATTTCCGCTGCACCTCTTTCACGCAGAACTCCGGCGAGTGCACCAGCTACAGAATTAGGATTAGATTTTGCTGAAACTTTTAATATTTCCATTCCTAGCTCCTCCTTAGAAAATCCCGATCCCGCATGAGCAGTTTCATGAACAAATCAGGTATATAACATTCCACTGCTACTATATTCAGCTGTCAAAAGACATATTCCGGCTTGGACAAAATTTGTCAAGGAATTAACCCAAAAAACCCCCAAAACGGGGGTTTTTACCTTAACTATAAAAAGGATGGTCGTCATTGATTATTATTCGGTCCATATTTTTGCACAGCCCGCTTTTTCTATCCAACTCGATATAAACTGCACTCAGCTGATTGCGGCCAGATTTGGGAACTTCAAATCGTACAGGCAGACTGGTCAGGAATTTCTTAAGTACAGCCTCTCGTTCCATTCCTAAAATCCCATCATATGGCCCTGTCATCCCTACATCGGTTAAATAACCTGTTCCGGCAGGCAGTACACGGCTGTCTGCTGTTTGCACATGTGTATGGGTGCCAACGACCGCTGATACTTTGCCATCCAGGAACCAGCCCATAGCCTGTTTTTCACTGGTTACCTCCGCATGAAAATCAACAAAAATAAATGGTGTTCTTTCCCGTGCAATTTCAACTAATTCCTCAGCTTTTTTGAAAGGACAATCTAATGGGGCCATAAATGTGCGTCCTTGGAGATTGATTACAGCTACCTCTAATTCATTCACTTTAAAGAACGCTAGTCCTTTTCCGGGTGTTCCCTCTGGAAAATTCGCCGGCCTTACCATATTTTTTGCCGAATCGATAAACTCAAATATCTCACGATTATCCCACGCATGATTTCCAAGGGTAATAGCCTGTGCACCATAATTTAAAAATTCTCGGTAGATTTTTTCTGTTATCCCCCTGCCCCCGGCTGCATTTTCACCATTAATGATTGTGAAGTGGGGACGATATTTTTCTTTTAATTTTGGCAGGTATTCCTTTACCATGTCTCTGCCAGGTGATCCTACGACATCGCCGATAAAAAGTAGATTCATTTTTTCCCTCTCGTCCTTGTTTATTTTTTTCCTGTATTAACTTATTGGTAATGTCCATAAATAAAAGCGGTGCATTCGCACCGCTTTATTTTGCATATTCAACAGCCCGTGTTTCACGGATAACTGTCACTTTAATGTGTCCAGGATAATCTAGCTCTTCTTCGATCCGTTTGCGAATATCGCGCGCTAATCGATGTGCAGCAAGATCATCAACGGCATCAGGTCTTACAATAATCCTCACTTCACGACCTGCTTGAATCGCAAAGGATTTCTCAACACCTTCATAGGACTCAGAAATCTCCTCTAGCTTTTCAAGACGGCGGATGTAGTTTTCAAGTGTTTCACTACGTGCACCTGGTCTGGCAGCTGATAAGGCGTCAGCAGCAGCAACAAGGACAGCAATAATAGACGTTGGCTCTGTATCCCCATGGTGTGAGGCAATACTGTTGATTACTACCGGGTGTTCCTTGTATTTGGTCGCAAGTTCTACCCCGATTTCGACATGGCTTCCTTCCACTTCATGGTCAATTGCTTTCCCAATATCATGGAGCAACCCTGCACGACGTGCCAACGTTTCATCTTGACCAAGTTCAGCTGCAAGCAGCCCTGAAAGCTGTGCCACTTCCATTGAATGCTTTAAGACATTTTGCCCGTAACTTGTACGGAACTTTAATCGGCCAAGAATTTTGATAAGATCTGGATGTAATCCATGAACGCCCACTTCAAAAGTGGTTTGCTCGCCGACCTCACGGATATATTCATCTACTTCACGTCGAGACTTTTCAACCATTTCCTCAATACGTGCTGGATGAATTCTTCCGTCTTGGACTAACTTCTCAAGCGCTAAGCGGGCTGTTTCCCGACGAATCGGATCAAATCCCGATAGAATAACAGCTTCAGGAGTATCATCAATAATCAAATCAATGCCCGTTAACGTTTCTAATGTACGGATATTTCGTCCTTCACGGCCAATAATCCGGCCCTTCATTTCGTCATTTGGCAGGTTGACGACAGAGACAGTCGTTTCCGCAACATGGTCAGCAGCGCAACGCTGGATTGCGAGCGAAAGGATTTCCTTCGCTTTCTTGTCGGATTCCTCTTTTGCACGATTCTCGCTTTCCTTAATCATTATCGCAGTATCATGGGTCAATTCCTGCTCCATTCTGTCAATAATGATGGCTTTCGCTTCCTCACGGGTTAAGCTTGAAATTCGTTCGAGTTCAGTCTGTTGTTTTCTTACCAACTCGTCCACTTTGCTTTCCATCTCTTCAATATGCTGTTGTCTTTGGGTTAGAGAATCATCCTTCTTTTCTAAAAGATTTTCACGCTTGTTTAACGTTTCCTCTTTTCGATCTAAATTCTCTTCTCTTTGCAGTAAACGGTTTTCTTGTTTTTGCATTTCATTTCTTCGTTCACGAACCTCACGTTCTGCTTCTGTTCGAAGCTTGTGAATTTCATCCTTTGCTTCAAGCAAAGCTTCCTTTTTCAATGAATCAGCATCACGTTTCGCATCTTCAAGAATCTGATCAGCAGCATTCTTTGCGCCTGCTACTTTTGCTTCAGCAATGGATTTATGAACAAAATAGCCAACAACGGCACCGACGATAAGGCCAAGCAAAATGGAGATGATTGTAATAGGGTCCATCGTTACACCTCCTCTTGCTATGAACTTTTGTTACATTTTTCAAGTGTCGGCATGTACATTGTTTAGACTCAACATACAGCAAGCACCATGGCTTTTCGCGTCGTAATATTTCCAAAAATGTAAAATATACATGTTAATTGTAAAGGTGGGAATATTCATTGTCAAGGCTTAGTCTGATTGGCATTTTGAATTATTTAGGAGCCAACTTGAAAATTCCGTAAATTTATTGAGTTTTTGTATGAATATTTATTAATATAATTGCATATTTATTCACTTTGAAAAGAAAAAGCAAAACCCAATACCGGGCTTTGCTTTGCTGGATTAATCTAGCAATTTAAACTGCTCATCATCTTCTTCTGCTTCTGTTACTACTTTATCACCGTCTAAACCATAGTGTTCACGGATTTTTTGTTGAATTTCCTGGCGGAGCTCAGGGTTTTCCTTTAAGAATAGCTTCGCATTTTCGCGGCCCTGACCTACTCTTTCATCGTTATAGGAATACCATGAACCGCTCTTTTGAACGATATCTAATTCTGAACCTATATCGATGATTTCACCCTCTTTGGAAATACCTTCACCGTACATAATATCTACTTCAGCGGTACGGAATGGTGGTGCAACTTTGTTCTTTACTACTTTAATTTTCGTTTTATTTCCGACTATGTCAGTTCCTTGTTTTAACGCTTCAGCACGGCGTACTTCTAGACGGATTGTCGAATAGAACTTCAGCGCACGGCCCCCAGGGGTTGTTTCGGGGTTTCCAAACATGATTCCAACTTTTTCACGAATTTGGTTAATGAAGACAGCAATTGTCTTCGACTTGTTGATGGCGCCTGATAGTTTACGCAGTGCTTGGGACATCAACCGCGCTTGAAGACCTACGTGAGCGTCACCCATTTCGCCTTCAATTTCTGCTTTTGGAACTAATGCAGCAACTGAGTCAATAACAAGAATATCAACGGCACCGCTTCGCACTAATGCTTCAGCGATTTCAAGTGCTTGTTCACCTGTGTCAGGCTGTGATAACAATAACTCATCGATGTTAACACCTAATTTTTGTGCATATGTCGGGTCCAGGGCATGTTCAGCATCAATAAACGCTGCTTGTCCCCCTTTTGCTTGCACTTCGGCAATTGCGTGAAGTGCTACAGTTGTTTTACCTGAACTTTCTGGGCCATAAATCTCGATAATACGGCCTCTAGGATATCCGCCTACTCCAAGTGCTGCATCAAGCGCAAGAGATCCACTCGGAACGGTAGAAATTCTAGTCTCCGTTTGTTCACCCATTTTCATGATGGAGCCTTTACCAAATTGTTTTTCTATTTGCTTTAACGCCATTTCTAATGCCGCTTTACGATCACTCACGTTCTATTTCCTCCCTTATATATAAACACTCACGTATTGCCCTAATCTATTAAATAAATCCTATTATTAATATAACCTCTTTTTAGTTATTTGTCGAGGAAAAAGTCGAACATTCATTCTGTTTATGTTTATACAATTTATACCTCAATAACTGACATATGACCCCCTTTTTTGGTATTCTCACATTCAAAATACCTTAGATAACCAATTTATCTGATTTTCTCTATAAATTTAATTTTAATTTTTTATTGCCAATTATGCGTCGTTCTTTTCTTCTTTTTGGTCAATGTAACGGGCTTTCATTTACCGTAAAACCCCTCTTTTCTTCTTTTTGGTCATGTAACGGACTTTCATTTACCGCAGAACCTCTCTTTTCTTCTTTTCGGTCAATGTAACGGGCTTTCATTTACCGTCTGCCCTCTCTTTTCTTCTTTTCGGTCAATGTAACGGGCTTTCATTTACCGCAAAGCCTCTCTTTTCTTCTTTTCGGTCAATGTAATGGGCTTTCATTTACCGCAAAGCCTCTCTTTCTTCTTTTCGGTCAATGTAACGGGCTTTCATTTACCGCAGAACCTCTCTTTTCTTCTATTCGGTCAATGAACACCTCCTGCCCACCAAACCACCATTCCACCAATAAAAAAATCACAGAACGCTATTTAGCATTCTGTGATTCTTCTAAATTCCGCAATATAAAATAACAGCCGTATTTGACCGCCCGGTTGCGATTTGCTTCTCTTGTACCACCAAGGAGAAGCTTCTCAACCACTGTCGGCCTTCCCTTCAGCGCGATTCCGATATAAACCGTACCGACAGGCTTGCCTTCCAGCTCATCTGGGCCGGCCACACCTGTGAAGCTGATTCCAATATCACTGTTGACCAGCCTTGCGGCATTTTCGGCGAGCTCTTTCGCACACTCTTCACTAACGGCGCCGTATATTTCAAGCGTATCTGGTTTTACCCCTAATACTTGTTGTTTTACTTCATTAGAGTAGCAAACCACTCCGCCCTTAAACACAGAACTCGCTCCGGCAGCTGATGTTAACGCCTGTTGGAACAACCCGCCTGTTAAACTCTCAGCAGCCGTAATCGTTAGTTTCTTATTATGTAATGCTTCCATCAGCTCATGCAATAAGGAGGTATTGTCATACCCATATAAAAATTGACCCACACGCTGCCGAATCACACTTTCCAGTTCATCAAGCATGGACTCAGCAGTTGTTTCATCCACATGCTTCGCTGTCAGCCTTAGTGTAACCTCACCGTCACCTGCCAGTGGAGCAATGGTGGGATTGGTCTGCGCATCAATTAAATCAATAATCTCCGTTTCCAAAGCGGCTTCGCCAATTCCAAAAAATCGTAATACCCTCGAAACAATTTTATCGTTCGACCCATTTTTTGAAGAAAGTGCCTGACACCCATATTGGAGAAACATCGGCTCCATTTCCTTAGGCGGCCCCGGTAAAAGCATATAGGTATGACTGCCGGTTTCCACGACCATTCCCGGAGCCATTCCGTGATCATTCGGGAGAATATAAGACCCTTCTAATACAAGTGCCTGCTTACGGTTATTTTCTGTCATCACACGGTTTGTCCGCTTGAAATAAAGCTCTATGGATTCTAATGCGGCCGAATCCATCACAAGTTCTTTTCCAATATGGCGAGCAATGGTTTCCTTCGTCAAATCATCCTTTGTGGGCCCAAGTCCGCCCGTAAAGATAATCATGGCCGCACGTTTTTCCGCCGCTTCAATCGCTGATTTTAATCGGTCAGGGTTATCACCAACAACTGTATGAAAATATACATCGATCCCCAGAGCAGCTAATTGCCGGGATATAAAACGAGCATTCGTATTAACAATTTGCCCAAGTAATAATTCTGAACCAACCGCAATAATCTCAGCATTCATTTCGAAGCCGCCCCCTATTTCATCCTATTTTGAGTTCTTTAATACATGGCTGTTTTTTGCAAAATAATCCCAGCCCGACCAAATGGTAAAAATCATGGCCACCCACAATGCTACAATATCAAAGCGGAATGAAACCATAGCAAAAATAATATTATGTAACAATAAGGACGAGATTGCGACGATTTGTGCCCAGGTCTTTATTTTACCAAGCATATTAGCGGCGACAACCTCACCTTCGCCAGCAAGTAAGAGGCGCAGACCTGTGACCGCAAATTCCCGGCTGATGATGATTATCACAATCCAAGAAGGTGCATAGATATCATTCAGTTCAACTAGGACAATTAGCGCCGCAGAGACAAGTAATTTGTCTGCCAGCGGGTCAAGGAATTTCCCCATATTGGTTACAAGGTTATATTTGCGGGCATAATAGCCGTCAACCCAGTCTGTTGTGGAGGCTAAAATGAAAATGAGCGCCCCGACAAAATGGGTAACAGGCATGTCCGCCCCAAGAAGATGCATGCTGCCCCAATCAAATGGAACTAACATAATAATCATGAATATTGGAATTAATAATATTCTTGATACGGTTATTCGATTTGGAATATTCATAATTTCCCTCCGTGTAATTATTGAAAGTGAAAAATAGTCATCAACAGATGACTATTCGGTCTTCAGAACATATTGAATCGTGATGTTCTGAACATTCGCTGTCGCTGGTACTGCGTATTCAAGCTTTTGGTCATTCACATAAATATCAGTATCTGCTGCGTTCCCAACTCTAATGACAGCTGTACTTTCTGCTGATAAATCTTCTGTCTGGCTCTCGGTTTCCCCGGTTCTAAGTGTCCCTTGAAAAAAGGTCTTCCCTTTTCCGTTTTTAATACTTACCCAGGTTTGTCCTTTAGAAACTAATTTCACGACAAATTTATCAGCATTTTTTAAGTCATATGTGGAATTATTCCCATTGCTTTGAACGGCTGTCAGCTCCTGCTTAGGTGTTTCTACAACAGGTTGTTTTTTCTCTTCCTGTTTGGCCGTTTCCTTTTTTTGGCTATCCTGTTTTTTATCTTTTTCTGCTTCATCCACTTTTACTTTTTCCAAGCTTTCAGATTTTTCAATTGTAACCTGATCACTATCATTCTTAATCGATTCATTTGTTCCGCCGCCGGCATGGTTTTGTAAAAAATAATATAAAAGACTAGCCACCCCAATGACAAACACAACGATTAATACTTTGGGAAGGATATCAAAGATTTTTGAATTTCCTTCTGAGATGGATTTATGTGTCTTGACCCTTGATAATTGCTCTGGCAAATCATCATTATAGGAAGCAGGGATTTCACTCTTATACGTGTCAAAAATTTCATCCGGATTGAGATCCAACGCCTCTGCATATTGCTTAATAAAGGCGCGTACATAAAAATTCCCGGGCATGCTGGAATAATTGCCTTCCTCAATTCCTACTAAATACCGCTTTTGAATTTTTGTCATGGTTTGTAAATCATCTAAGCTTAATTCTTTGGCTAATCGGGCTTCTTTTAGTCGATTCCCTAATTCAGTCACCTGTAACACCTTCCAATTTATTAAAAATCAAAATCTCCAAAATCTGATCCGGAGAACATATTGTGCTGATCAACTACCTCGTATGTAATCTCTTCTTCAGCATCATTTCTAAGTTCAATAATGTAATCAAAATCATCAAGCGTGTACTCAGAATTTTGAACGAAAATATCAGGGTGCTCGATCACTTTCACCGCAGGTAGACGCATAATTTCACGGACCAGCTGCCAGTGACGTTCATTTGCACGTCTTGTTGAAACAATGCCATCTAGAATAAACAGATTGTCTTGATTATATTCATCTTCAATCAGTTGATTGCGAATGGTTTGTTTTAATAGAGTGGACGACACGAATAACCATCGTTTATTAGCACACACACTTGCTGCCACCAGTGATTCTGTTTTCCCAACACGCGGCATCCCTCGAATCCCAATGAGCTTGTGTCCCTCCTGCTTAAATAATTCTGCCATAAAATCAACTAATAATCCAAGCTCATTCCTCACAAAGCGGAATGTTTTTTTGTCATCTGCATCCCTCTGAATATAGCGTCCATGTCGAACAGCCAGCCGATCCCGCAATTTCGGCTCTCTCAGTTTAATTAATTTTATTGTGTCCATCGTATGTAAAATTGACTCAAGTCGTTTTATTTGATCATCATCTTTTGCTAAAATAAGCAATCCGCGTCTGCCTTCATCAACACCATTAATGGTAACAATATTTATGGCAAGCATTCCTAACAGGGATGAGATGTCGCCCAATAATCCAGGTCGGTTTTTTTGAATCTCATATTCTAAGTACCATTCTTTTTTCATTAATAAAAAACCCCCAAACAGAAGTTTCGACATTTTTTTCGCCTTTCATCGTCTAACCCTTATAATAAATGATTTTGATTGAAGATGAAAGAAAAAACAAAGAGATTGACACATTTATCTAAGATATTTGCTTGACAGTATAAAAAAAGAGAGGAGACCATTAAGGTCCCATCTCCTTTTATCGAGTTCCATTATTCGAAATTAATTTTACCATGATATTCGCAATGGCCTGCTGCTCTTGTTTGTCAGCAACGGACCAAAGATCTGAAAGAATTCTTTCTTGCTCATTCTTCGGCTCCACTTGATTAGCTAAATAATCACCAATTTGAAACGCAAGATTGCTGATTGCCCCTTCACTCATTCCCTCATTTTGAGCATGATGAAGACGATCTGCTAAAAAGTCCTCCCACTGTTTCCAGTTATCTAAAACAGACATAATATTACCTCCTTTAGAATAGTACAAGGTTATTTTGTGAGGAGGAGCCTTAAACTATACATGAAGAATTTATGAATTTTTACGTGTACCACCCTCCATTTATTGCAAGAACCTGTCCTGTAATATAGGAGGATTCATCCGATAACAAGAAAGCAACGCTGTTCGCAATTTCTTCAGGCAGTCCAAGCCTTCCCATTGGAATCTCATAGGAAATCTGCTGTACCTCTTCAGGAGTGAAGTCATCCATCATTGGCGTCGCAACTGCACCTGGGGCTATCGCATTAACGCGGATGCCATTTAAAGCCACTTCCTTACTAAGAGCCTTTACAAACGCAATTTGGGCTCCTTTTGCTGCTGAGTAAGCCACTTCACATGCAGCACCTGTCTGGCCCCAAATAGACGTGATGACAATAATATTTCCGGAGCTCTTGCCTAGAAATTTAGGGAGCAGTTCTTTCGTAACCAGTAATGGATTTAAGACATGAATATTCATTAATGCCTCGGCTTCTTCTTGTTGCAAATCGACCAACAACCCGTATTGACTATTTCCGCTGCAATGGATGATGGCATCTAAAGAAAAGATTTGCGCAGCTATGGTTTTATATCCGTCAGCTGCCGCCAAATCTGCCTGGATGGGAATATATTCTCCGCTAAATGACCGCAGCCTGTTCAATAATTCAAGTATGGCTTGTTCATTTTTATTGTAATGTAAATACAATGAATAACCCTTGGAGGCTAAATGATACGCAACCGCTTGTCCAATTCCACCGCTTGCTCCCGTTATGAGTGCATATTTTTTCATTAAAATCACTCTCTCTTTATACTAGGCTGTGTTAAACTTGGCTGTTGATTTCCGCTTCAGGATGCTCGCTTTCCGCAGGGCGGGCGGTGAGCCTCCTCGGCGCTAAAGCGCCTGTGGGGTCTCACCTGTCCCGCTGCTCCTGCAGGAGTCTCGCACCTTACGCTACAATCAACAGGGGTAATATAATCAACAATCACCTTTAACACAGCCTTAAAGTCAAACGAATAAACAGCTAAGAAGCGTCGTGTATCCGACGCTTCTTTGGCTATTTTTTCTTAGGGACTACTTGGCAAACGGAGAAGCGCTCTTCTGAGATGACTTCTGCCGCCAATGATTGAACATCTTGTAATGTTATTTTTTCTAATGTTGGCACAACATCAAATAAATTCATTTCATTAAAAGCATAACGAGTAAATTGATTGGCAATATACTCCGGTGAATTCACAGCACGTAAAAAAGCACCAATTTTCTTCTTTATTGCTCGATCCAACTGCTGTTCACTAAATGAGCTCCCCTTCTTAGCCTCGAGAAGCATTTTTTCGAGCCTGTCAGCTAATTTGTCCGGTTCACCTGTGTCTCCACCAACCATAGCAAATCCAAAACCTTGCTCTTGGGTGTAGTCATATGAGAAAGTTTCATCGATTAGACCTTCACTATACAGCTGATTGTAATTTTCCGAGCTTTTGCCAAACAGCAGATCGAGGAGGACATTCATAGTTAATTCATTTTTCAGCAGCTCATCCCCGGTTTGATCGACATGGAGTGCTTTGATGCCTACCAAGGATTTAGATGTTTGCACATTCATCTCAAGCACCTGCTTCTTTTCAGCAGCTTGAGGGGGTTCTGATTCAAATTTACGTTTGATCTCGGGCATTTCCTTATAGTCTTTTTTGGACTGGTTATCTCTTACCTGGGTCATAATCTTTTCAGGATCTACCGGTCCAACAATAAACAACAGCATGTTGCTCGGGTGATAGAAAGTATTGTAACACTCATACAGCCAATCTTTTGTAATATGAGAAATGGACTCAATAGTGCCGGCAATATCTATCTTCACCGGATGATTCTGATATAAGTTTTGGATTAAGCCGAAATATAGCCGCCAATCTGGATTATCATCGTACATTGTAATTTCCTGGCCGATGATTCCTTTTTCCTTTTCAACTGTTTTCTCGGAGAAATAAGGCTCCTGAACAAAATCAATCAGCGTCTCAAGATTCTTTTCCACGTCTGATGTACTCGAAAATAAATAAGCGGTACGGGTGAAAGATGTAAAAGCATTTGCGGATGCCCCTTGACGGCTAAACTGCTGAAACACGTCCCCATCTTCTTTTTCAAACAGCTTATGTTCTAAAAAGTGAGCAATCCCATCGGGCACTTTGACATACTCGTCTTTCCCAATTGGGATAAAGGTATTATCTACTGAACCGTACTTCGTTGTAAAGGTTGCAAATGTTTTATTAAAGCCTTTCTTTGGCAAAATATAAACGTTTAGTCCATTGTCCATTTTTTCATGAAAAAGCTCCTCCTGGATCTGATCAAACGTAATTTTCTCCATTATTTGCCTTCCTCCGATCCCGTTAAGAAATAAATGGTATCCAGATCAATCTTTTTCGCCACCGCGACTATTTCTTCTTTCGTTGTTTTTTGCATTTCTGCTATCCATGAATCAAGGTGAATATCCGATTTAGCCACTACATTATGATAGAGGAGTTCGGTTAGTCCTCTTGCTGTATCAACCGTTTCCATGATTTGGTTTTGAATGACTGCCTTTGTTTGCTCCAGCTCTTGGTCGGTGAAATCACCTTTCTTCATTGCTTCCATTTGCTCATTTATGATTCCAACAGCCTGATCATAATTCTTTAAATCGATGCCTGACATCACCATCATTAAGCCTTTATGACTTTCTAAGCGGCTCGCCGCATAATAAGCAAGGCTCGCTTTCTCGCGCACATTGATAAATAACTTGGAATGCGAAAAACCGCCCAAGATGCCATTAAAAACCTGTAGGGCAAAATAATCGGAATCGCCATATACGATATTGGTACGATAGCCAATGTTTAATTTGCCTTGTTTTACATCCTGCTCTTCTTTGACAATATTAACCTCTGCTCTTTTGTTGATCGTTTTCGGATTTACTTCTTTCGGTGTGCGGCTTTCAAATTGAAGCAGTTCTTCCGCATATTTTTTGACTTCCTCTTCTTTAACGTCACCAATGACATATAGATCCATCTCATCCTCTAAAAAGGCCTTTTTGAAATATTCATATAAATTTTCCGGGGTAATAGCATCCACATCTGCGGCTTCCCCATTTACCTGAAGGGCGTAGGCCTCACCTTTACACATTTCTTCTAACAATCGGACATTAGAATAGCGCATTTTATCATCAAAGACTGATTGAATTCGGGACTTAAGTGTCCTTTTTTCTTTATCAATTGTCTCCCTGTCAAAGGCGTTATCTGAAATATTTGGGTTCGTCAATATTTCCGCAAGTAATTCAAAACCCTTTTTTAATAATGGATTGGAATCGCTTAAAAATTTTTCATTGGCGATTTCTAAAGAGAAGCTCATAATATGGTATTCACCTTTTTTCGCCAGATCGACAAAAAGAGTCGCACCATACAATTCATCTAAATATGATCGTAACGCCGTAGTGGTTGGATAGCTGCCGGAGCTGCTTTGCAATACATGGGGGAGTAGTGCCCGTTTCGTTACATCTTCTTTTGTTAATGGAGCTTTCATTCTCCAAACTAATGTATTCGTCTTATATTTTTCTGTTTCGATGACATGAAGGTTAAAGCCTTGCATTTCTGATATTTTTTCAGCATTAGCGTCCATTTACATTCCTCCTCATATGATTTGGGCCTTACTTAAACATATGTAAACATTTTTCTTTATATCTTTTCCATCGGGATAAAACCTATACTTATAACTATAATTTGACATGCCTGTTCAATACAATAAAAAACTCTCAGCAAGTGCTGAGAGTTTCCACATTAACGATTTCCCTTGATATAGTGTGTACCACTTGCTTTTGGTGCATCGGCACGGCCAATAAATCCTGTTAGTGCTAAAATTGTCAGCACATACGGTGCAATTAACAAGTACACATTTGGAATTCCCTTTAAGAAAGGTAAGCTTGAACCGATGATACTAATACTTTGAGCAAAACCGAAGAATATGGCGGCTCCTAACGCACCAAGCGGATGCCATTTTCCGAAAATCATTGCAGCTAGTGCCATGAAACCTTGACCGCTAATGGTTGAGTGGCTGAAGTTGGAAGTAATGGATTGAGCATATACTCCACCGCCAATCCCTCCAAGTGCACCTGAAAGAATGACCCCAAGATAGCGCATTCTAGTAACGTTAATCCCCATTGTATCAGCTGCCATTGGATGTTCACCGACTGATCGCAGGCGAAGACCAAATGGTGTTTTAAATACGATGTACCACACGATAATGGCGACGAAAATAGCTAGAAATGAGGTCCAATACGTATTTTGGAAAAATATTTTTCCAATAACGGGAATGTCCTTTAAAATAGGTATATCAATTTTACTAAAACCTTTACTGATAATGCCTGTTTCACCTTTACCATAAATAAGCTTTACTAGGAATAAAGTTAATCCTGTAGCCAGCAAGTTGATTGCAACACCTGAAACAGTATGGTCTGCACGGAATGTAATCGCAGCAACTGCGTGTAAAAGGGAGAAAATTGCTCCTGCAACCATTGCAACCAAAATAGAAATCCATGGCGTTAAACTTCCGAATGTTTCTACAAAAGTGATGTTAAAGACGATAGCTGTAAATGCCCCAATTACCATTAAACCTTCTAGACCAATATTTACTACACCGGAACGTTCTGAGAATATACCGCCTAATGCAGTGAAGACAAGTGGAGCAGCCCATAACAATGTCGATGGAACAACAATCATTAAAATATCCATTAAGCTCAACTTACTTCACCTCCTTCTTCTTACTTAGTCGATCAAGTAACACTCTAATCATATAGCTTGATGCAACAAAGAAAACGATTAACGCAATGATGATATCAACTAATTCGTTAGGTACCCCAGACTCAAGCGGCATGTTTAAGGCCCCTACCTTTAATACACCGAATAGAATAGCGGATAAAAATACACCTAAAGCTGTATTCCCACCTAACAAGGCAACCGCAATCCCGTCGAAACCAACTCCGGTAAATCCACCTTTAACAGCGGCATACCCAAATGTACCTAAACCTTCCATCGATCCTGCAAGACCTGCAAAAGCCCCGGAAATCAGCATTGATAGGATAATGTTCTTATTTACACTCATCCCTGAGTAATGTGCTGCATGCTGGTTAAAACCAACGGCACGCAATTCAAATCCTCTTGTTGTTCTTTCAAGCAGGAACCACATTATAAAACAACAAATAATGGCAATTACGATTCCCCAGTGAAGACGTGAATAATCTGTAAGACTTTGCAGCCATTCTGAACGCAATGATGCTGATGCATGAATCATTTCCGTTTTATCGCCACTTTTAGCTGCTAAAATATTTCTAATTATATAGTTCGTAACATGTAGTGCCACATAGTTCATCATGATTGTCACAATTACTTCGTGAACACGAAAACGTGCTTTTAATAGACCTGGGATAAACCCCCAAATTGCACCGGCAATCATCGCTGCAATGACAGCTAACGGCAGATGTATAGCACGCGGCAGATCGAATGCTACACCTACCCATACTGCTGCAAGCCAGCCAACGATAAATTGTCCTTCAACCCCAATATTAAATAACCCGACACGGAATGCAAAAGCTACCGCTAAACCGGCTAAAATATAGGGTGTAATCTGCCTGACTGCTTCACCAAATGAATAGATATCCCCAAATACCCCGTTCCACAATGCAGAAAAGGCAGACACCGGGTCATACCCGCTCACTAACATGATAATTGTTCCAACCAAAATACCTAATAAAACGGCAATAACTGGAGTTAATAAGCCCTTTAAGCGTTTAGACATGCGTTTCTTCACCCGCTTCCTTTCTATTCGAACCAGCCATAAGCAATCCAAGCTCCTGCTCAGTTGTTTCTTTTGGATTAACTATAGCTACGATTTTCCCCTCATAAATAACAGCAATCCGGTCGCTGACATTCATAATTTCATCTAACTCAAATGACACGAGCAAGACAGCTTTTCCATTATCACGCTGTTCAATTAGGCGTTTATGAATAAATTCAATTGCACCAACATCCAGACCACGGGTAGGCTGTGCCGCAATGAGTAGATCTGGATTACGATCAACCTCACGTCCAATAATCGCTTTTTGCTGATTCCCCCCTGAAAGAGCCCTTGCCAATGTAAATTCACTTGGAGTTCGAACATCAAACTCTGCAATCAGTTTCTTAGCCTGTTTATATATTTCTTTAAAGTTCAAGACCCCACCGCTTGAATATGGTTTTTTATAATAGTTTTGTAAAACCATATTTTCACCAATTGGGAAATTCAACACTAAACCATGTTTATGGCGGTCCTGAGGAATATGACCGACACCAGATTCAGTAATTTTTCTTGGCGTAAGATGAATTAATTCTTTTCCATTCAATTTTACGCTTCCACTTTCGGATTTCCGTAAGCCTGTAATGGCTTCAATAAATTCAGATTGTCCGTTTCCATCTATACCGGCAATTCCAACAATTTCTCCGGCTTTTACAGAAAGATTAAGCCCATTAACAACGGTCACTCCACGTGCATCCTTTACAACCAAATCATGGATTTCAAGGACTTCCTGCTTAGGGTTTGCCTCAGTTTTTTCTGTTTTGAAAACAACTTCACGTCCTACCATTAAACTTGCCAATTCATTTGGATTGGTTTCACTTACATTGACTGTTCCAATCCCCTTTCCTTTTCGAATAACGGTACACCGATCAGCTACTTCCATAATTTCTTTTAACTTATGGGTGATCAGGATTATGGATTTTCCTTCTTTAATAAGTGTTTTCATAATCTGAATAAGTTCTTTAATTTCCTGCGGCGTTAAAACAGCTGTTGGTTCGTCAAAAATCAGAATTTCTGCACCGCGATAAAGCGTTTTTAATATTTCTACCCTTTGCTGCATTCCTACAGTGATATCAGAAATTTTCGCCTGCGGGTCTACGGCTAAACCATAGCGTTCAGAAATGTCGCGAACTTCTTTTTCTGCCTTTTTAATATCAATTCGCCCGCCGGATGTCATTTCACGGCCTAAAATAATATTTTCTGTAACCGTAAAAGTATCAACTAACATAAAGTGCTGGTGCACCATACCAATTCCCAGATCATTAGCAATATTTGGGTTTGTAATATTTACAGACTGCCCTTTCACGCGGATCTCGCCTTGTTCTGGCTGATATAATCCAAATAGGACGTTCATAAGTGTAGATTTACCTGCTCCATTTTCACCGAGTAAAGCATGAATTTCTCCCTTCTTAAGTTGAAGGGTAATGTTATCATTCGCTACGAAGCCGCCAAACTCCTTACGAATGTTGAGCATCTCAATTACGTATTCCATCTTTTCTCACTCCCTGTGATAAGATAAAAGGAAATTTTGACCAGAAGTAGTAAGAGGTCAGACCTTTTTAAGTTTTAAAAAAACAGGGAATTACTCCCCACTAAAATCTTAAATGAAAAGCAGAATTTGCATTCTACACTTCAGTTAAGATTTCATTAGAAAGGAATAAGCAGGCAGGTTACAAATACTGCTTATTCCTCATTTAAATTATTTTGCACTAAACTTACTTAACTCATCACGAGTTCCTGGGACTTTTACCGCACCAGATTTGATTTTTTCAATCCATTCCTTAACAGCTTTGTCAATGGCATCTTTCTGATCAGCTTTAGCATTAATTGGAGCTACGCCGACACCATCTTCATGTAATCCATAAAGCGCTACTTCTCCGCCAGGGAAGTTACCATCCATCGCTTTCTTAGAAAGGTCTTGTACTGCAACATCAACACGCTTAAGAGCAGAAGTAAGAACTACATCTGGACCCATATCGTTTTGGTCACGGTCAACACCGATTGCCCAAATTTCTTTGCTTGGGTCTTTTGATTTACGGTCTGTAGCTTCTTTAAATAGACCATTACCAGTACCGCCTGCAGCGTGGAAAATTACATCTGCTCCAGAAGAATACATTTTCGATGCAATAGATTGACCAAGTTCAGCTTTATCAAATGCGCCGGAATATTGAACATCGACTTTTACTACTGGTTTTGCAGCTTTCACACCAGCTAAGAATCCAGACTCAAAACGCTCAATTACTGGAATTTCCATCCCGCCGATGAAACCAATATGGTTGGATTTAGTTTGAAGGGCAGCTGCAACACCCGCAAGGAACGCAGCTTCTTGCTCTTTAAATAGAACGCTTGCAACGTTTGGCTGTTTAACCTCTGCATCAATAATAGCAAAATGTGAATCTTTTTGTTGTTGAGCAATTTCTTCGATTGCAGCTTGCATTAAGAAGCCAATACCATATACTAAATCAAAGTCTTCACGAGCAAGTTTATTTAAGTTTGTAGAATAATCGGCATCAGATTTTGATTGAAGGTAATCATATCCGCCTTTACCTTTTTTCAATCCATTTTCTTTACCAAAAGCTTGAAGTCCTTCCCATGCTGATTGGTTAAATGATTTGTCATCAACGCCACCAACGTCAGTTACCATTGCTACAGAGAAAGTATCTTTTTCTTTATCTCCGCCCTTGGATGTTTCATTACCCTTGTTGTCATCACTTTTTCCACAAGCACCTAAAAGTGTTCCAGCAGCAAGAACTAGTGATAGCGCCATTCCAATTTTACGCATTTTCAAGGTATTTTCCCCCTATGAATGTTTGTTTGATATAGTAGAAATTTCAAAGCCAGACTTGGTTACGTTTCCAAAATGTAATAAAAAAAATTATATTCTCTTTCTTAATACGTGAAAACTAAATTTGTCTGCCTTAAAATAGTTTACCGAAAATAGGACAGGTTCATCCATTTCATCGAAATGCATTTGTTTTAACACCAACAAAGCAGTTTCAGGATCACATTCTAGTATTGGGGAAATTTTTTCATGATAGCCTACTGGCTCGATTTGAGCAACCGCGTATGTAATTCTGCGATTTGCCTCTTCATCTAAAATCTGAAAAATAGATTCTTCCTCATGGGAAAATGTTTCTGGCAAAATGCGTTCGAGGACCTTGTCAACACAATAAACGACTGGTTCTCCGTTTGCGGTTCTTACCCTTTCCATGACGAAAATCTCCTCACTAGCAGAACATGAGAAACGACGAATATCCTCTTCGGTAGGACCTTGTGTTGATGAACTTAGGAAAATCGTACCGGGTTTCATTCCAGCTTGTTTAATCATGTCAGTAACACTATTAAGTTGTTCAATCCCTGAAGTAAACATCGGCTTTGAGTTAACAAAGGTCCCAACACCATGGCGCCTAATGATAACGTTTTCTTCCTCGAGTATGCGCAATGCTTCCCGAAGTGTTGCCCTGCTGACCCCCAGTTGTTTGGCAAGATCGAATTCAGAAGGTAATTTTTCTTTTTCTTTATAAATTCCTTTTTCAATATCCTGCTTCAACCGATCGATTACCTGTAAATATAAATGCCGGTTATCTGACTTAATTGACATGCTGTTTCCTCCAGCCCTTTTCCTGAGACATCAGACATCTGATATCATTCCTACTAATCGAGATTATATTACCATCTTTTTTGTGATAAATAAATAGGAATTCAAAATTTTGTCGAAAAAAGGTCCGAACTAGAAATTTGTTATTAACTTGCTGATTTTTGCTCAAAAAATCTGCTATAATTGAATACCTTTTTTAATAGCGAATAGATGTGACGGGAAATTAGTAGGATTTTTTCCTGATACAAGTATTCACCTCCTATAACTATAGTATCAGATTTCGCGCAAATTAGTATTAAAAAAAGAGCCAAATGGCTCTTTTTTATCGAATAACGATTAATAAATTTTGACTTTGAGAAATGTCCAGCTCCAGCGCTTGTGGCTTCCGCTTTTCTACGAACTTTGCTCTTCATTGGGTTTCGTCTGTAAGACTGCTCGCGGTTTACTTCCTTCGTACGGGCCAACGACACCGCGGGCCTCCATTTCATCTATTAGACGGGCCGCCCTAGTATAGCCGATTCGAAAGCGGCGCTGCAGCATAGAAACCGAAGCAGTTTGCATCTCAATAATTAAATCCACTGCATCTTCATATAAATCGTCCTCAACTGCACCTGTTATCTCCGGAATATCATCCGGAATCATCTCTTCTTGGTATTGTGCCTTTTGCTGTGAAATGACAAATTCAACTGTATCTTCTACCTCTTGATCGGAAAGAAATGCTCCTTGCACTCGAACAGGTTTGGATGCTCCTACCGGCAAGAATAGCATGTCTCCGCGCCCTAGCAATTTTTCTGCTCCGCCCATATCCAGGATGGTTCTTGAATCAGTTGCACTTGATACCGCAAAAGCAATTCGTGAAGGAATATTTGCTTTAATCACACCTGTGATAACATCAACAGATGGGCGTTGGGTGGCAATAATTAAATGAATGCCCGCAGCACGTGCCATTTGTGCAAGCCTCGTGATTGAATCTTCTACATCAGATGAAGCAACCATCATTAAATCCGCTAACTCATCTACAATCACGACAATATAAGGTAATAACGGCTGCTTATCGTTTTCTTCCAGATTATGTTTCCTTACGTGTTCATTATAGCCTTCAATATTACGGGTTCCTGTATGAGAAAACAATTCATAGCGCCGTTCCATTTCACTGACTACTTTTTTTAATGCTTGTGAAGCTTTTTTAGGATCTGTTACAACTGGTGCCAGTAAATGGGGAATTCCATTATACACATTGAGTTCGACCATTTTTGGGTCGATCATCATTAATTTTACTTCATGGGGTTTTGCCCTCATTAATACGCTTGTAATAATACCATTAATACAAACACTTTTTCCGCTTCCTGTTGCACCGGCTACAAGTAAATGGGGCATCTTATTTAATTCTGCGAGAACCGCTTCACCCGTTATGTCCCTGCCAAGGCCGATTAACAGCTTGGCATCCGGCTTGTCATTTTGGGTACCTTCTAATACTTCCCTTAATGACACCATCGCCACATCGGAATTTGGAACTTCAATGCCAATCGCTGATTTTCCTGGAATAGGCGCTTCAATCCGAATTCCTTTAGCAGCAAGTGCTAATGCGATATCATCACTTAAGCTGACAATTTTACTAACCTTTACACCAACATCAGGGTGTACCTCATATTTAGTGACTGCTGGTCCTAAATGCACTTGGGTAACTCGCGCTTTAACACCGAAGCTTTGAAATGTCCTCTCAAGCTTTGCTGCGTTTGCATGGATTAGCTCATATTCACCGCTTTGATCTGTTTTCCTTGGAAGGTTTAGCAGTCTAAGCGGCGGTAACTCATACGCCACATTTTCTACTTCTGTAAATTTAATTGGCGGAGTATGATCCTCTTCGGCATCATTCGATTTATGCCTTTTTTCCTTCGCATGTTCTTTTGGATTTTTTTCCTTAGGAGCCTCTTCAACATACGCACGGTCTGCGAAGCTTGAAATAATCGGTTCAGGGATAACAGGTTCGTTCACTTCAGCCTGCTGCTGATTGTTTATAACGGGGACACTTTCTCTTTGGCGATTTTCCCGCTCTTTTTGCCTTTGAGATTTTTTCTCGTTCTTTCTCTCTTCTTGTTTTTGTTTCCATTCTGACATATCCGTTTTAAAGGCGTCCCATTGATTTTTTGAAAAGTCAAATAGAGTAATCACAATCTTCCCAATGAAATCTCCAAACGATTTTCCAGTTAATAGGACAATCCCAACGATTATAAAAACAAAAGCAATAATTTTTGTACCTGTTTCTGCGAACAGGTAATGAAACATAGCAAATAAAATCGCTCCTAAAATCCCGCCGCCCAAATCATGGGTCGTACTTGTTTCCCCTCTTACTTCCATCATAAATAATTCCCAAGTGTTCCCAATCACACTAGGATCTTTAAATTTCCCATCATTTGTGAGCAAATGAAAAAGAGTGACATGACTCAATAGTAAGATTGCCGATATAATAAAATAGCTGCCAACTAATTTAATATGGAAGAAAAAAGGAATACTACGTTTCCACATTAAATAAACACTTAATATTACTAGTCCAATTAAGCTCAGCATGTACCATTCTCCCATCCAAAAACGGAAGAAAAGGACAGTGGCATTCCCGACTGCTCCAAGCTTTGCGATTGAAATGATCGCTAATGCCAATAAAGCCAAGGCGGATAGCTCGTATTGAACGGTTCGTTTTAAATGATTATCTCTTTTTTTGGGTTTTCTTCTCTTTCTTTTTGCCATCTAATCACCTTGTATCGTTCAGTTTGGTCTATTTTTCATAGTATTAATTAATAGGCTGTGTTAACTTGGCTGTTGATTTCCGCTCCAGGCACTTCGCTTTCCGCGGGCGTGACGGGAAGCCTCCTCGTCGCTTCGCTCCTGCGGGGTCTCCCCTGCCCCGTAATCCCGCAGGAGTCTTCGTGCCTTCCGCTCCAATCAACAGTTTGAAAAAATCAACAATGACCTTTAACACAGCCAATTAATAAAAAGGAAAGCAGCCTGCAAGGCTGCTCAAATAATTGTTATCTAATTATACCATAATCTACTATTGCAATGCGGACAATCCATCAAGGTAACCGAAAGAAATTTTTGCACCAGGGTATATATGTTCATTCAAATAATGCTGGGGGTCACTGCTTACTATACGAATAACCTGAACATTTTGCTGATCAGCAAGCTCTACCAAAAGTGGAATCCCCTGATAGTTTATCATTTGCTGATTGCTTGCCGCTTCCGCTTCATAGGGAAAAATTAGTTCATTTGGCATCATTGTATATAAAATCATTGAATCAGCCCCTCATTTTCTTCTTTTTGAAGATCAATCATTTCATTGAGCTTTTTCATTGCGGGACCTAAACCGCCTACCTCATCAATTAATCCCGACTTAACGGCATCAACACCGATTACATTCGTTCCAATATCCCGCGTTAAATTTCCTTTTGCAAACATTAAGTCTTTAAATGTTTCCTCCGTAATTTTGGAATGTTTTGTCACAAAGTTGACCACACGTTCCTGCATTTTATCCAAATATTCAAAGGTGGCCGGTACTCCTATGACAAGCCCTGTCAAGCGAATTGGATGGATGGTCATCGTAGCAGTTTCTGCAATAAAGCTGTAGTCACATGAAACTGCAATCGGAACACCAATCGAATGACCCCCTCCCAGGACGATGGAAACAGTTGGTTTTGAAATAGATGCAATCATTTCAGAAATGGCCAGCCCTGCTTCGACATCCCCGCCGACCGTATTTAATACAATTAATACACCTTCAATTTTCGGATTTTGTTCGATTGCAACAAGTTGCGGCAATAAATGCTCGTACTTTGTTGTTTTATTTTGCGGAGGTAATGCCATATGTCCTTCAATTTGGCCAATTATGGTTAAACAATGAATTCGAGAATCTGCTGAGAGCTGCGGCACATTGGTTTGGCCAAGCTGTTGAATTTTCTCTATTAAACCAGAAGTAGACTTCTCCTCTTTTTGTGGTTGCTGCTCTTCTTGGTTATCGGTATTTTTTTGAATATCGTTATCCATCCTAATACTCCCTTCAAGCATGATATTTGTTAGTGTTTACCTTTACATTGATTTCATGCCAAAACAATACAAAAAGAGGTACCGGAGGAATTCCGGTACCTTTACATTCACACTTCCATAATAATCGGCAGTATCATTGGCCTTCTTTTTGTTTTTTCAAATAAAGATCGATTTAATTCATCTCTTATTTCCTGCTTAAGAGTGGACCATTCAAATGAGGTTTTAGCTGTGTTTCTTTCCACAATATCATGAACTAATTTCGTTGAATCATCCATTAATTTCTCCGATTCGCGAACATAGACAAACCCTCGTGAAATGATTTCCGGCCCTGCCGCAATTTTCTTTTCTTGTTTCGTTAACGTGACAACAACAATTAAAATGCCATCTTGTGACAAAAGCCTTCGATCCCGAAGGACGATATTTCCGACATCGCCTACACCGATTCCATCGATTAGCACATTGCCAGACGGAACCTTCCCGGTAACTGTTAATGTCCCTTCCTTCCATTCCACAATATCACCGCGGTCGGGAATGTAAATTTGTTCATCGGCAAGACCGCATTCAATGGCCACTTTTCTGTGTGCCTTCAGCATCCGATACTCACCGTGAACCGGAATCAAAAATTTCGGCTTCATTAAATTAATCATAAACTTTAATTCTTCTTGACTTCCATGGCTTGATACATGGATTGTCCTTTTTCCATATACAACATTTGCTCCTGCTTTGAATAACAGATCGACCGTTTTCCCTAAAAATACTTCACTTCCTCTTAATGGTGAAGCAGCAATTAAAACAGTATCACCAGGCTGGATATTCAATAGCTTATGTGTCTGTTTTGCCATTTTCTGCAAGGCTTCAATTGGTTCTCCCTGGCCACCGGTCATTAATACCGCTATTTCTTGGTCAGGATATTCATTAATCTGATTTACCTGAATCATGACATCTTCGTCCACTTCTAAATATCCTAAGTCGAGGGCAATATGATAGATTCTTTCAAGGCTTTTTCCTACTACAGCGACTTTACGGCCATTTTCTTTCGCAGCATTAAAAATATGCTGGATTCGATTGATGTCCGATGCAAAGCAAGCGGCAATAATCCTCCCCGGTGCATTATAAAACGCATGGGACATTTCACGTTCAACAATCGCTTCAGATGTTGTGTACCCAGGTTTTTCGGCTTCAGTACTGTCAGACAGTAAGCACAAAACCCCCTGTTCCCCTATCTCAGCCATTTTTCCAATTTCAGGCTTATAAAGTTTCGTTGCAGCCTGATCAAATTTAAAGTCTCCCGTATAAACAATAATCCCTTCAGATGTATGGATACAAACGCCAACTGAATCCGGGATGCTATGATTAGTTCTAAAAAAACTTACATGTACAGCATCTAATTCCACTTTTGTATCCGAATCAATCTCAATAAATTCTGCATTTCCGATAAATTCCTGTTCCTTAAGCTTGGCTTTTGCAAGAGCAAGTGTTAGTTTCGTTCCATATACGGGTACATTAACCTTTCGAAGCACGTAGGAAAGAGCACCAATATGGTCTTCATGTCCATGTGTTAAAAAAATCGCTTTGACTCGTTCCTTATTGTCATTTAAATATGTTAGATCTGGAATGACCATATCGATACCAAGCATTTCTTCCTCGGGGAACATTAAGCCGGCATCAACAATAAATATGTCCTTGTCCACTTCAACAAGGTACATATTCTTTCCGATTTCTCCGATACCACCAAGTGCAATAATCTTGATGGAAGTATTTTTTTTCTGTATCAATTTCCGTTTCCTCCTACATGATGTGTAATCCGACCGAAGATCAGTTATGAATATTATACTTGAAAGTTGAAAACCTTTACAACCAATAATTGCTATATTCATTCATCACAACGATCAAACGGATGAAAAAAGGGCATACCGCACTATATTTCGGTATGCCCATGGATATTTTTTATTTATTTTTCAATAAAGAAATCAATGTCGTTCGTTCCTGTTCCGTTAAACCGACAAGTGGCAGCCTGACAGACCCAACATCCAATCCCGATACTTGTAATGCTGTTTTAACTGGGGCAGGGCTTGGTGCGGCAAATAGGCCCTGCATGATTGGCAGCAATTGCTGATGGTATGCTGCAGCCTTGGCATTTTCTCCATCAAAATAAGCTTTAATCATTGCTTGCAAATCGTTTCCAATTACATGAGAAGCAACTGAAACAACTCCTGCTCCGCCAATAGAAAGAACCGGGATTGTCAAGCTGTCATCCCCGCTGTATAAAACAAAATCCTCATCCGTATCGGCAATAATACGTGTCATGGCGTTTAAATCACCGCTTGCTTCCTTCACAGCCACAATATTAGGTATCTCAGATAGTCGAATAATCGTCTCCGGACGAATATTTACAGCAGACCTGCCAGGAATATTGTATACCATGACCGGAAGTGTTGTTGCTTCCGCAACCGCTTTGAAATGCTGGTACAGACCTTCTTGATTTGGTTTATTATAATATGGTGCTACAGCCATGATCGCATCCACACCAAGCTGCTCTGCTTTTTTCGTCAATTCAATTGATGCATACGTATTATTACTTCCAGTGCCGGCAATGACTGGGATCCTTTTCTTCACCACTTTAACAACATGATTAAAGAGTGCCAGCTTTTCTTCTTTGGATAACGTTGGTGATTCTCCCGTAGTACCTGAAATCACAAGGGAATCTGTTCCATTCTCTATCAAGTAATTAATTAACTGAGTGGTCTTAGCAAAGTCTATATGCCCATTTTTATCAAAAGGGGTTACCATTGCCGTGGAAACTCGCCCAAAATGAACCATTTTCCTACTCCTTTCAATACAACAGAATACCAATAATTTGTTGTATCGCATTCATTCACTTAACTACTCCATCATTTACCTATTTCCTTATTTACAAATCGGCAAGATTAAACTCAATCGATTCATCTTCTAATTGAAAGGCATCATGCAAGGCATTAACAGATTTGGCTAAGTCATCCTGCTTAACTAATACCCAAATGGTGGTATGACTATCTGCTGATTGCAAAATACGAATGCTATGGTCAGACAACGCTGTAACGATTTTGGAGGTAATCCCCGGTACCCCTGCTATTCCTGCACCAACAACAGACACTTTGGCACAATAGCGTTCAATTACAGGTTCATGTCCTAAGTCGTTTAAGACCCTGATTGCCCGATCCGTCATTTCCTCTGTGACCGTATAGACTACACCATTTGGCGAGATATTGATAAAATCTACACTGATTTTTTCATTTGCCATTGCTTTAAAAACTTCTGCCTGGAGGTTGTATTGATCCTTTTTAGCAAAGACTTTTATTTGCGTGACATTTGAAACATGAGCAATCCCCGTAACGGTGCGTTCTCTAATATCACTTCCACGCTTATCTTTATTTAAGGTGGTAACCAATGTTCCTAGATTGTCGGAATAAGTGGAACGGATGCGAATCGGCACTTTTGCCTGCATGGCAATTTCCACCGCTCGGGGATGAATCACCTTCGCCCCCTGATAGGCCATATTGCACACCTCGGTATAGGTAACTATGGAAAGCGGCCGGGCATTTTCTGCAATCCGCGGATCGGCCGTCATAATTCCTTCCACATCGGTAAAAATATCTATCCATTCGGCATTTAGAGCCGCTCCCAGCGCGGCAGCGGACGTATCACTCCCCCCCCGCCCTATGGTGGTGATATCGCCATTCTTAGCAGCTCCCTGGAACCCGGCAACCACTACAACATCATGGTTCTCAAGTTCCCTAAGCAGCCTATCACATTTCATTTCGTTAATCTTTGCATTTGTATGGTCATTGTTCGTACGGAAACCTGCTTGAGCTCCTGTTAATGCGATTGCATTCATTCCACTTTCCAATAGCATATTTGAAAAAACAACACTAGAAATAACCTCGCCGCAGGACAATAATAAATCTTGCTCCCGTTTTGAGATTTTGCTTAGGTTGCCCCCAATTAACGATAAAAGTGTATCGGTTGCATAAGGGTCACCCTTTCTTCCCATTGCCGAGACGACAACGACTACTTTGTAGCCGTCGGCAAGTGCTTTTTCGATATGACTTTGCGCGTGTTTCCTGCTCTCTTCATCTTTAACGGATGTACCGCCAAACTTTTGTACAATAATTTTCATGGTGACACCAAAACCTGCCTTTTTTGGAAAGGTAACTTATTTTACGATACCTAGTTTTACTAAACTTTCTGCAATCTGTACTGAATTCCAAGCAGCACCTTTTAGCAGATTATCCGAAACAACCCACATGTGGAAACCACGGTCTTCATCGATGTCTTTTCTAATACGTCCTACAAAAACATCGTTTTTCCCTACACAATGAGCAGGCATTGGATATACTTGATTATCCGGATCATCTTGCAAGACAATACCCGGTGCATCTTGTAATAATGCTTTAATTTCATTTGCGCTTACGTTCTCTGATTCTATTTCGAAATAGACGGATTCAGAATGGCCGACTGCAACCGGAAGACGGACGCAAGTTGCTGATACCTGTAACTCTGGTAAATGCATAATTTTTTTGGTTTCATTAATCATTTTCATTTCTTCAAACGTATAGCCATTATCTTGGAATTTATCAATTTGCGGAATCACATTAAACGCAATTTGATAATGATTTGTATCTGATGAGACTGGTAAAATTTTTGGTTCAAATGGTTCTTCAGTCAAAATCGACTTTGTTTGTGCCTTTAATTCTTCCACCGCCGCAGCACCTGCACCTGAAACGGCTTGATATGTGGAGACAATGACTTTTTTCAATCCATACTTTTGACGAATTGGTTCAAGAGCAACCACCATTTGGATTGTTGAACAATTTGGGTTTGCAATAATCCCGTTTTGATGATGCAAGTCCGATTCGTTCACTTCAGGAACGATCAATGGTGTATTTTCATCCATTCTAAATGCGCTAGTGTTGTCCACGACGATGGCGCCGCGTTTTACTGCTTCTGGGGCAAGTTCCTTAGAAACACTGCCGCCAGCACTGAATAAGGCAATATCTACACCTTCAAAGCTCTCCGGCTTTGCTTCTTGTATCGTAATTTCCTGACCATTTACATTTATTACTTTCCCCGCTGATCTAGCTGAGGATAAGAGGGTAAGTTTTCCGATTGGAAAGTTCTCTTTGATCAATGTTTGGATCATTTGCTGTCCAACCGCTCCTGTTGCTCCTACTACGGCAACATGATATCCATTTTGCTGATTCATTTCTAAGTTTCCCCTTTCAATCTTTCCACAATATTTTCCTGGTTATTTCATTAATTAAATCATATCAGAAGGGGGAAAGTCCCCCCCTGTTGAAAGATTAATTTATTTTAACATATTCTTATAAAGAAATAACCTTTTTTGATGCAGAAGGGGGAAATTAGTCAGAATCTTTATATCTTTCTACGAGGACGGGCTGGAGCTGTCTCCCTTCGATAGCTGCCTCCACCGTTTCAGACAACAATGTCATTCTGGCTACCATCGAGTTTGGTTTTTTAACTGGATCATCCTGCCCGTATGGAATAAAATAAATATTTTTCGTTGCCATTAATCTCATTAAGTTTACTCCGTTTAATCCTAGTGCATCATTCGTTGAAATCCCCAGAACGACAGGTTTTAAATTTCTTAATGTTGCTTTTGCAGCCATTAATACAGGACTATCGTTCATAGCATTCGCAAATTTACTCATGGAAACGCCTGTTAATGGCGCAATAACCATACAATCAAGCGGAATTTTCGGACCTAAAGGCTCTGCTTTCACAATCGAATCAATAACTTTATGGCCAGTTAAATCTTCAATCCTTTGAACCCAATCCTCTCCTCTTCCAAATCGGGTTTCCGTATTTTTTACTGTAAAAGTTACCACTGGCATAACCTCTGCGCCGGCCAGAACCAACTTTTCGATTTCCGGAAAAACTGCATCATAGGTACAATGTGAGCCAGTGAGACCAAAGCCGATTCTTTTCCCTTTTAAACTCATTTCACTTTCCCCTTTCGGTTTATCAGATCATCCTGGAGCAGTTGTACTAGAACATCAGCAAGAATGATACCGGCCGTTTTTGGAGCAACAATACCAGGCAAACTCGGAGCGAGCAATGCCTTAATTCCACGTTTTTCAGCATATCGGAAATCTGTACCGCCTGGTTTTGATGCAATATCAATAACCAATGTATGGGCTGGTAACTTTGCTATAACGGCTGCACTTACAATTGGATAGGGAATGGTATTGATTAAAATATCCGTTCCCGAAACTTCTTTGTTGATATCGCTTAAATGGAATGGGGTTACACCCATTTCAGTAATTCTGGCAAGATGCTCGCTTTTTCGTGCTCCAACCTTTACTTTTGCACCAAGCGCATGAAAGGCCCTTGCAGTACTCATCCCACATCTTCCTAACCCCAAAATGGTGATATTAGAACCATGAATGGTAAAATCAGTATGCTGTATGGCCATCATAATGGTTCCTTCCACAGTAGGAATCGAATTGTATATAGCTACATCGTCTCGCGAAAATAGCTGTACTAACGTTCTTTTCGACTGCTTTATCATTCCATTTAAATATGAATTACTGATTCCTGAATAAATCGTGCAATGTTCAGGAGTTTTTGAAAGGATATCCTCTGTTAAAATCACTTTTTCATTCGAAAAAATCGTTTCTACCTGACCTTCCGGATTTGTACCGGCTACAGGCAAAATAAGAGCGTCTATCGTCGAGAAATCAACCTCATCCAACTTTTCTTTGACCGCACCTGTGAAGGCGTGATCGAGCTGTTCAAAACCTATAAGCGATAATCTCGCATCTAATTCGGTTAACTTGCGGATGATTTCCAGCTGTCTGGCATCCCCGCCAATCACGGCTATCTGCATCCCTGTCAGCATGAAAACATTCACCTTCTTTTTTTTAAAAGTCCTTTAAAAATTGATAATAAAATCCTTTTCTTCTACTCACTCCAACATCTTATGTAAGATTACTTCATTCGGTGAGTTTTCCATCTTGAGAAATGAAAAAAGCCCAAGCAACAGTTAGTTTGCTTGGGCTTTTTTCTTATCTTTTCACTGATCTTCATCCGGAACATCAATGATGATCATGTCCGTTCCGATTTTTTTTATATGCTGCCATGGCACCCTAATTTCTCCTGCTTGTTTCCGAAACCCAAACCATTTTAATGAAGGAATCAGGAGTGCCTGAATTTGACCGGTTCCTTCATTAATTTCTAAATCGGTTTGCCCAAGGACTCCTAGACGTTCCGCCTTTTTTACATCCACAATTTCTTTTCCACTTAATTCACTTAACCTCACTGTAAAAGCCCCCTCATCCCCTTTTCTATTAGTTTATAAAGGGACGTCCAATTTTAGAATAAGAAAAGCGGAAGCGCCCTGATCAGCGGCGTATGGCCTGGAGCGCTCCAACTGAGATAAAGGAAACACGAAGAGCCGGTGGCGATTCGATGTTGACTTATCGTAGGGCGGAGAGCGAAGGACACTAGCCGCTAGGGCACTGGAGCTGGACAATTCTCAAAGTGGAATATATAATTTCTTATCAAATATGAAAAGAGGCATCCCAATGGAATGCCTCTTAATACGTACCATTATTTATTTGGGAATTCCCCATCAGGACTAATAAGCGTTACAGAATATTGGTCAGTAAAAATGGCTTTTGCCATTTCATCGACACTGTTTTTAGAAACTGCATCGATTTGTTCGATAATTTCATCAAGTGAGCGATGACGTTTCAATAAGAGTTCATTTTTACCATTACGGCTCATTCGGCTATTTGTACTTTCTAAACTTAACATTAGGCTGCCTTTCAGCTGCTCTTTACTGTTAGTTAGTTCCTTTTCGGTGATTCCATCATGCTTTAATTTTTCAAGTGTCTCCTGGATGGTATCAAATAAAACATCCAGCTGCTTCGCACCGGTTCCACCGTAGACAGTCACAATTCCGCTATCCTGATAGGCAGAGTGGTAGGAGAAAACTGAATAAGCTAAGCCCCTTTGTTCACGTACCTCTTGGAATAGTCTTGAGCTCATGCTTCCGCCCAAAATATTATTGAGTGTAATTAAACTGTAAATATCTTCATGACCAACCTTTAATCCTTCAAAACCGATACATAAATGGGCCTGCTCGGTATCCTTCTTCCTTGATATTCTATTTGAATGAAAGGATGGAACATTTTCAGGTGTTTCTTTTGAACCGCCTTGATAGGACCCAAAGTAATTTTCAACTTCTTGGATAAAACTTTCGGAAACATTTCCAGCGATCGATATAACCACATTTTCGGGGGTATAACGCTCATGAATATATTCCTTAAGTGATTCCCCTGTGAATGTCTTTAAGGTTTCCTCTGTACCCAGGATTGGGTAACCAAGCGGATGATCTTCGAAAACTGCCCTGCTCAATAAATCATGGACAATATCATCCGGTGTATCTTCGTACATTTTGATTTCTTCCAAAACAACATTTCTTTCTTTGTTTAATTCCTCTTCCACAAATGTTGAATTAAAGAACATATCAGCTAATACGTCTAAGGCAAATTTAGAATGAGTATCTAGAACCTTTGCATAGTAGCATGTATATTCTTTTGATGTAAAAGCATTTACCTGCCCGCCAATGCTGTCAAAAGATTCAGCAATATCCTTTGCGGAACGTGTAGCCGTTCCCTTAAAAAACATATGCTCTAAGAAATGGGAAATCCCGTTTGTTTGTGGGTCCTCATTTCTAGAACCTGTTCCAATCCATACTCCAATAGCAACTGATCGTACGGTTGGGATATTTTCTAATACAATTCTTACTCCGTTTTGGCAAGTGTATTTATTAATCATTGACTTCCTCCTGTCGCAGACGCTACTACTCCAATTATTAATTATAATTTCTAATAGATATTTTCTCCAATTTTTCGGATGAATTTTACTTAAATTATTTAATAATTCTTTCCTCATCCATTAATTCGGTAACCGTACCGATTTGTAAATTTTTTTTCTCAATTAGGGTGATCAACCGGTCAAGTGACTTTGCCGTTGATTCAGTTGGATGCATAAGTACCATTGAACCCTTATCAATTTTAGACATGACACGGTTAATAAGGACATCAGGAGCAGGCTTGCGCCAATCTACCGTATCTACTGTCCACATTACTGTTTTCATATTTAGTTCGGCTGCAATAGTAATTGTCTCATCCCGATAGCTTCCGCTGGGCGGGGCAAACCATGTACATTTCTTCCCTGTGGCTGCTTCGATAATTTCGTTTGTTTTGATCATTTCTTCCCTTGCCCTTGAGGCAGTCAGCTGCTTCATATCTGGATGGGAGTAGGAATGATTTCCTACTTCATGGCCCGCGCTCACAATCATTTTTGCAAGGTCTGGATTCTTTTTGACCCAATTCCCTTCAAGAAAAAAACTTGCTGATACATTATGATTTTTTAGGGTTGCAAGCATATCCGATAAATATTCGTTACCCCATGCAACATTAATAATGAAGGACACCATCGGTTTTTCCGGGTGACCTTTATAAATCGGAGAAGGCGGTAAATCTTGCAAATGAACTTTTGGTTTTGTCTGGATAAATACTAGTTTCTTTTCATCAAATACGCCTTTGCTCTTCATTTTTTTATACGAAGCTGCAATATCAACTTTGAGTCCATTGTAACCGGGAATGGCCTTCCAGACAGTGTCAACCTTCGCATCGGAAAATGGACGTTCATATGTAGAAGCATTTTTAACTATACTTTGATATAAAGGATCTGACTGCTTTGCTGCCGGCAGGGCCGATTCTTTTAACGCGGAAACGTACTTATCCACTATGGGGATGTTCACTGTAATCACCGCAGCCAAACAAATAACAATTAAAATAATAGCCTTTTTCATCTACCTTTCCCCCTTCCATACAGATTATGTATAAAAGGGACAAGGTAGAACAGAGAAAAAACGGCTTGCTCCTGATGGAAAGTTAACTTCTTATATGGAAAAAGTCAGGGGCAATCCCTGACTTTTTCATTCACTCAGATTTTCATATTTCTGTATTTCTAATTATTGCTTTTCTTCTGCCTTTTCCCGTGTCTCTTTTAATACAGCTTTACGGGATAAGTTAACTCGGCCTTGTTTATCAATTTCGGTAACCTTTACTAAGAGTTCGTCGCCAATCTTCACAACATCTTCCACTTTCCCTACCCGCTCTTCAGCAAGTTCAGAAATATGAACAAGACCGTCTTTACCGGCAAAGATTTCAACAAAGGCACCAAACTTTTCGATTCGTTTCACCTTACCAAGATACATTTGTCCCACTTCAACTTCACGAACAAGATCTTCAATAATCTTTTTCGCTTTTTGATTCATTTCTTGATTAGTTGAAGCAATAAAAATGGTACCATCTTGCTCGATATCGATCTTAACACCAGTTTCTTCAATAATTTTATTAATTTGCTTACCGCTTGGTCCAATGACATCACGAATTTTATCCGGATTGATTGTCATTGTTAAGATTTTCGGAGCAAACTGGGATAGCTCTGTTCTTGGTTCTGTAAGAGTAGCAAGCATGGAATCCAAAATGTGCATTCTTCCCACTTTTGCCTGCTGCAGAGCTTCTTCTAATATTTCACGGGAAAGACCTGCAATTTTAATATCCATTTGCAATGCGGTAACGCCTTTTGCTGTTCCTGCAACTTTAAAATCCATGTCTCCTAAATGGTCTTCCATCCCTTGAATATCAGATAAAACTGTATAATGTTCACCTGATTTTACAAGTCCCATGGCAATACCGGCAACAGGTGCCTTAATCGGTACACCTGCATCCATCATCGCTAATGTACTTGCACAAATACTTGCTTGTGAGGTAGAACCATTCGATTCAAGCACTTCTGAAACAAGTCGGACGGTATATGGGAAATCCTTTTCAGACGGAATAACTGGCTCAAGCGCTCTTTCTCCAAGTGCCCCGTGCCCAATTTCGCGTCGGCCTGGTCCACGGATTGGTCCAGTTTCACCAACACTAAAGGATGGGAAGTTATAATGATGCATAAAGCGTTTTTCTTCCTCAATTCCTAATCCATCAAGAATCTGAACGTCACCCATTGCCCCAAGAGTACAAATACTTAAGGCCTGCGTTTGCCCGCGGGTAAATAATCCTGAGCCATGTGTACGAGGCAAAATACCAACCTGTGAAGATAATGGACGGATTTCATCAATCTTTCGGCCATCCGGACGAACCTTTTCCACAGTAATTAAACGGCGTACTTCCCCTTTAACAATCTTGTCCAAAATTTGTTTCACTTGCTTCATATCTTCGTCTGTTGCTTCTTGTTCTTCAAATTTGGCAATAACAACATTCTTAACTTCTTTAATTGCATCTTCACGAGCATGCTTTTCTTGAACCTGAATCGCCGTTACCATGTCAGCTTCACATAAATTTCTTACTTCTGTTTCAAGGTCTTTGTCAATTTCATAAAGGGTGATTTCCCTTTTTTCTTTACCAATCTCCGCGACAATTTTCTCTTGGAACTCAATTAAACGTTTGATTTCATTATGACCAAACATAATCGCTTCAAGCATGATTTCCTCAGGGACTTCCAGCGCTCCTGCTTCAACCATGTTAATCGCATCTTTTGTTCCGGCAACTGTTAAATGAATATCACTTTTTTCAGCCTGGTCAACTGTTGGATTGATGATAAATTCATTATTTACCCGGCCAACAACAACACCGGCAATTGGACCCTCAAATGGAATATCTGAAGTACTAAGTGCCAAGGAAGATCCAAACATTGCTGCCATTTCTGTTGAACAATCTTGATCAACACTCATTACAATACTAATGACTTGTACATCATTACGGAATCCATCCGCAAACAACGGACGAATCGGACGGTCAATCAGGCGGCTCGCCAAAATTGCCTTTTCACTTGGACGCCCTTCACGTTTAATAAACCCTCCAGGGATTTTCCCTACAGCATATAAGCGCTCCTCATAGTTTACGGTTAATGGGAAAAAGTCCAGGTTCTTCGGCTCTTTCGAAGCTGTTGCTGTACTTAATACAGCTGTATCGCCATAGCGAACTAGAACCGCACCGTTTGCTTGTTTTGCTAATTGGCCGATTTCAACTGTTAATTTACGACCAGCCCAATCCATCGAATATTCATGTTTCGTTTGTTCCATATTTTTACCCCTCTCTATCCAATCACTTAGAGGATGATGCGAAATAATTCGCTGTAATCATCGTTTTTCATCTATATTCATATAAAAAAAGCCTAAAAAAGCTTATATTATCAATCAAATTAATTATAGTATGCACAAATTAGTCCTGTCTTAAAAATATGTATAAAAATTTCTTTAATTGTTTTAAACCTAACAAAAAAGCGGGAAAAATCCCGCTTCTGAAAACTAACGACGTAGACCAAGCTTATTGATTAACACACGGTAACGTTGAACATCCTTATTACGAAGGAATGTTAAAAGATTACGACGTTTACCAACCATTTTCAAAAGACCACGGCGTGAGTGGTGATCTTTCTTGTGTGTGCGTAAGTGCTCGTTCAAATTATTGATTGATTCAGTAAGGACAGCGATTTGAACTTCTGCAGATCCTGTGTCGTTCTCATGAGTTTTGTACTCATTAATAAGTTCATTTTTACGTTCTTGAGTGATTGCCATCCAGGTTCACCTCCAAATTTTAATATCCCCTGTTACCGAGCAAGCGTCGGTGACTCGACTTGCCAAGCAAAGGTTGTTTTAATACGTAATTAAGAATACATGTTTTCACGCCAAAAAGCAAGTTAAAACCTTATGATATTGTAAGAAAAACTACTTTTTAGCGGCAATGTCAGGAAGATTGTCGATTTTTTTCAAAGTAATCGATTGTTTGTTGTTTATCTTTTTCTATTTGTGTAACAAGCTGCTCGATCCCTGAAAACTTTTGTTCATTACGAATGTAAAGATGCCATTCGATTACCACTTCATCTCCATAAATCTCTTGATTAAAGTCAAATAAATGAACCTCAACAGACAATTTTAATGATTCCTTGTTAAATGTTGGTTTATATCCAACGTTACAAACTCCGTTATACCAATCATGCTGAACCTTCATTCTTACTGCGTAAACGCCGACGGGCGGGATAATATACTCAGCTGACATCTCAATATTTGCGGTCGGAAAGCCAATTGTTCTGCCGCGTTTATCTCCATGAATGACCACTCCTGTTGTTCTATAAAACCTTCCTAGAAGTGTTGGCAGCTCAATTGTTCTACCTTCTTTAAGATTCTGGCGAATTCTTGTTGAGCTTACCTTTTCATTATCCTGGACAAACTTAGGAACGACTGAAAAAGTAAATTTTTCACGTGAATGAAATGGTAAGGTTTCCATCGTCCCTTTTCCCATTCGTCCATACGTAAAATCAAATCCCGCCACTGCATGATGAACATTTAGCCCAATAACATATTGATCAATAAACTCCTGTGGCAGAAGATGGGCAAATTCTGCTGTAAAATGGACAATAAATAAATAATCGATCCCGAGCTCTTCAATGATTGCCATTTTTTCTGCTAAGGGGGTTATATATTGAACATGCTTTTTATTTTTTCCTAATACAACAGATGGATGAGGGTCAAATGTCATGACTGCGCTCGCTAACCCCTTCAACTCAGCTTGTCTCTTTGCCTCAAGAATGACTTGCTGATGGCCGCGGTGAACACCGTCAAAATAGCCTAGTGCCATTGCTAATTGCGGTATTTTATCTTTGTCTATATTTAATGGGAAATTAAGTTTTATTACTTCCAATTGAAACTCACCTTTTCTAGACTGTACCCTTATTTTAAAAGTTAATCATTTTCGACTTCGAGAATTGTCCGGCTCCAGCGCCGAGGAGCTTCCGAATTTCTTTATTCCTGATCATTCCTCAATACTTTAACTGGTTTTAAAAGTCCAAGCTTATTTGGATGCTTTGCATAGATAGCAAGGACAAGCCCTTCATTCGTTTCAGCGATAATAGGTCCGTCACAATTTTTAAAGTGGTCAGGTACAGGTAATTGTGCACCATTTTTCACTTTCTCTGCTACTTTATCATTAATCAGTAATTTCGGCAAATGAGAAAGTGCCGTTTCTAATGGTCTTAACACACTAGAGATGGTTCCAGCTTCCATATGTTCTTCAATTTCTTCAAAGGTTAAACAATCCTCTAACGTAAAAGCAGCCGATTGAACTCTTTGCAAATTGGACATATGGGCAGGATACCCTAAAAGTTCACCAATCATGACAGCCAAAGTTCGGATATATGTGCCCTTGCTGCAGCCTACCCTGAACCGAAATGAGATAGTCTCCCCTTGAAATTCCTCCTTGTCATCAAGCAGGTCGATGGAATAGATCGTTACTTTCCTCGTGGGACGTTCTACTTCGATTCCCTTACGAGCATATTCATATAGTCTTACACCTCCCACCTTCACAGCTGAATACATCGGGGGCGTTTGTTCAATTTCCCCTGTGAGCGATTCCAGCACCTTGATAATTTCTTCTCTGGTGAAAATCCGATCTACGTTTTGGCTTTCTACTACTTCACCTGAAGCATCTTCAGTAGTTGTTGAAAAACCAATTGTTACTTCACCAACGTAGGCTTTGCCGGCATCTGTTATGTATTCTGCTACTTTTGTTGCTTTTCCAATGCATATAGGTAAAACCCCTGTCACGTCGGGGTCAAGTGTACCAGTATGACCGACCTTCTTTGTCTTTAATATCTTTCTTAATTTAAAGACGCAATCATGTGATGTTAGTCCTGCAGGCTTAAATAATGGCAGAATTCCTTCCATTCAATATTCTCCTTTCAATTAAAAAAGGGATAGACAAAATGTCTATCCACTATTCTTCTTCATTTTTTTCCATTGGTTTGTCATCGGTATGCAATTGATGTAGAAGGGTTTCAATCCGATTTCCATAGTCGATGGATTCATCCCATTCAAAGATGATTTCCGGTGTTTTTCGAAGTCGAATACGGTGACCGATTTCGGTTCGGATGAAGCCTTTTGCTTTTGCCAGGCCTTTTAATGTATTTTCCCTTTGCTCTTCATCACCTAATACCGATATATAAACTTTTGCTTGCTGCAAATCACCTGTTACCTGAACATCAGTAACTGTCACAAAACCGATCCGGGGATCTTTAATTTTACGACCGATGATGTCACCAAGTTCTTTCTTCATTTGTTCTCCAACACGATTTGCTCTATGGCTCATCACATTCACCTCTTAACTTAAAGCCAATCAATCTCGGTGATCGTTCTTTCTATTTCTGGAAAGGAGTCGATTAATTTTAGTGCATTTTGCAATTCCTGCTCGGTCGATACCCGTGCAGAGGTAACAACAGCAATCGCGATTTTCGTTCGTTGCCAAACATCCTGAAAATCCACCTCTGCCACGGATACATTAAACTTCTGTTTTAAACGTGTAAGGATCCGCTGCAAAACCGCACGTTTCTCTTTTAATGAATGCGCATCATAGATTATACATTCACACACGGCAACGCCGACAATCATTTCCGCTCTATTTCTTCCATTATATAAGCTTCAACGATATCTCCTTCTTTAACATCATTAAAGTTTTTAATGGTAATTCCGCACTCGTAGCCTTGTGCTACTTCTTTAGCATCGTCTTTGAATCGTTTTAAGGCATCTATGTGTCCTTCAAAAATGACAATTCCATCACGAATTAAACGAATTCCGCTATCGCGAGTGATTTTTCCATCCGTCACATAAGAACCTGCAATCGTTCCAACCTTAGATACTTTGAAAGTTTGACGAACCTCTGCCTGACCAATGATTTTTTCTTGAAATTCTGGATCAAGCATCCCTTTCATCGCGGCTTCGATCTCTTCAATTACCTTATAAATAATTCTATGAAGGCGAACGTCAACTTTTTCAGCTTCTGCCGCCCGCTTCGCATTCACATCCGGACGTACGTTAAAGCCGATTACAATAGCATTGGAAGCAGCGGCTAGAGTAATATCGGATTCATTAATCGCACCGGCACCACTATGAATGATTCGGATATTGACACCTTCGACATCTATCTTTTGCAAGGAAGCTGCTACTGCCTCTGCAGTACCTTGAACATCTGCTTTAAGTATAATATTTAAATCCTTCATTTCTCCTTGCTTCAATTGATCAAACAGATTTTCCAGGCTGACGATTGATTTTTCACCGCGCTGAGCAGCTAATGCCTGCTGTGCACGAGCTTCCCCAACTTGTCGAGCTGTTTTCTCATCCTCAAAGACAACGAAACGATCTCCAGCCTGTGGAACATCATTTAAGCCGGTAATCTCAACAGGAGTTGATGGATCCGCCTCTTTTACACGGCGGCCTTTGTCGTTTACCATTGCACGGACACGGCCAAAGGTATTACCAACCACGATTGGATCGCCAATTTTTAATGTCCCGTTTTGAACAAGCAAGGTTGCAACCGAACCGCGTCCCTTGTCTAATTGTGCTTCGATAACTGTTCCAACGGCCTTGCGTTTTGGATTTGCTTTGTATTCTTCTACTTCACTTACAAGAAGAATCATTTCAAGCAAGTTATCAATTCCTTCACCCGTTTTTGCGGAAAGCGGTACAAAAATAGTATCCCCGCCCCATGCTTCCGCTACTAATCCATGCTCTGTCAATTCCTGCATAACACGATCGGCATTTGCTGCTTCTTTATCCATTTTATTAACAGCGACAATAATTGGAACCTCTGCTGCTTTTGCATGGTTAATCGCTTCAACCGTTTGTGGCATAACCCCGTCATCGGCAGCAACAACAAGGATGGTGATATCAGTAATTTTGGCACCGCGGGCGCGCATAGTCGTAAATGCAGCATGTCCTGGTGTATCAAGGAAGGTAATCTTCTTGCCATTTTCAACCACTTGATACGCACCGATATGCTGGGTAATTCCTCCAGCCTCTCCTTCGGTTACCTTTGTGTTACGAATGGAATCAAGGAGAGTGGTTTTCCCATGGTCAACGTGACCCATAATCGTAACAACCGACGGTCTTTCCACTAAAACCTCTGCCTCGTCTTCAGTAAAATACACTTCAAGGTCAGTTGTATCTATTTTAATTTCCTCTTCCACTTCGACTCCGTATTCACCAGCAATTAATTCAATCGCATCTTTATCTAAAACTTGATTGATTGTTGCCATAACGCCGAGTAAAAAGAGCTTTTTAATGATTTCCGAAGGTTCGCGATAAATCTTTTTCGCAAGCTCTCCAACCGTTAAAGATTCACTAAAAGTAATTTTAGCCGGAAGTTCCTTCTCTTTTTTCTTTACTGGCTGTGTATGTTGTACTGGAGTATGTGCCTTTTTCTTTTTATTATTATGGTTGTTACGGTTTTGGTTATTATTATAAGGGCGAGACTTCGCTTTATCAGCGCTGCTAAACACTTTGTTTTCTTTTGACTGAGATTCTTGGTTTTGCTTTTTGCCTTCAACCTTTTTTGGAGGCGAGACTACTTTTACCTTGCTAGGAGTAGCATTTTTATCTGCAGCCTCCTCAAATGCTTTAGCAGTTTTTGCCTGTACTGGTGGTTTCTGCCCTGATTGTGCCGGTCTTTGATTTGGACGATTTTGCTGCTGGCCCGGACGTGTGTTTGTGCGATTTTGCTGTCCATTATTCTTTTTTTGCTGTGGAGCATTGTTTTCTTTTTTGTTATAGGCTGCATCCAGCTTTTTAACATCTGCATCTTCAATTGTTGCCATATGATTAGAGACCTCTATATTCATTTCTTTTAATTTATTGATAATTTCTTTACTTGATATATTGTGTTTCTTCGCGTATTCATAAACACGGATTTTACTCATATGTTTCACCCCCGCAAGATTTAATCGAGCAACGTTACCAGTTTTTTAGCAAATCCATCATCCATAACAGCTACAATAACGCGGGCTTCTTTGCCAATTGCTTGACCAAGAAGATGACGATTTTCCACCATTTTTAATGGAACTTGATAGGAATTACATTTATCTGTAATTTTTTTTGTCGTATTGATAGACGCATCCGCGGCTAATAAAACGAGCTTTGCCTTCCCGTTTCGAATTTCCTTAACGGCAAGCTCCTCACCTGATATGATTTTACGCGCCCGATTGGCTAAGCCAAGTAATGACATCCATTGATTTTGCTTCATTTGGATTGTCGGTTCTCCTTCTCTATTAACTCAAGTAATTCTTCATAAATTGAATCATTAACCGTAACCTCTAAATGGTTTGATAAGGTGTTTTTTTTCTTGGCTAGTAGTACTGCCTCTTTGTCCTTGGAAAGATAGGCACCCCGGCCGGATTTTTTTCCGGTCAAATCAACGGTTACCTCTCCTTCTTTAGAGCGAACGATGCGAACTAGTTCTTTTTTCGGCCTCATTTCACCGGTTGCCACGCATTTGCGCATTGGAACTTTTTTTCTAGTGTTCACACGTCTCACCTCACCTAATCGTCGATTTCGTCTTCAAAATCAAAGTCTGTATCAACATGATCATCAAAAAGTCTGATTGTCTCTTCACGAGGATAAATCCCCAGTTCACGTGCTTCGGTCTCTGATTTGATATCGATTTTCCAGCCTGTTAGCTTCGCAGCTAAACGGGCGTTTTGTCCCCGTTTCCCGATAGCCAAAGAAAGCTGATAATCCGGGACAACAACGGTTGTTGCCTTTTCATTTTCATTCACCATTACATCAAGTACTTTAGAAGGACTTAGTGAATTTGCGACAAATACAACAGGATCGTCTGACCATTTCACGATATCAATTTTTTCACCCTTCAATTCGTTTACGACTGCCTGGACCCGCGTTCCCTTTGGTCCCACACATGAGCCGACTGGGTCAACCTCGTGATTATCTGAATGAACGGAAATCTTCGAGCGGTCACCCGCTTCTCTGGCAACTGATTTAATTTCAACTGTACCATCATATATTTCGGGCACTTCTATTTCAAATAATCGTTTCAGTAGTCCAGGATGAGTCCTGGATACAAATATTTGCGGACCTTTTGTCGTTTTTTCAACTTTTGTAATAAATACCTTAATACGATCATGCGGCTTATATCGTTCATTCGGCATTTGTTCATTTACCGGCAATAATGCCTCAATTTTTCCAAGGCTGACATAAATAAATTTAGAATCCAGCCTTTGAACAATCCCTGTCATAATATCTTCTTCACGGTCGATAAATTCAGAATAAATAATGCCTCTTTCCGCTTCTCTTACACGCTGGGTTACAACTTGTTTAGCCGTTTGCGCAGCAATTCTTCCGAAATCTTTTGGCGTTACTTCCATCTCGACTACATCTTCAACCTGATAATTTGGATTAATCCTTACGGCATCTTCTAATGAAATTTCAAGCCGCGGGTCAAATACTTGATCAACTACTTCTTTTCTAGCAAAGACACGCATGGAGCCAGATTGTAAATTTAAGTCGATGCGGACATTTTGGGCCTGATTAAAATTACGGCGGTATGCTGATACAAGCGCCGCTTCAATCGCTTCAATTAAAATATCCCTGGAAATACCTTTCTCTCTTTCCAGTATTGTAAGAGCATCTAATAATTCGCTGCTCATTAGCTTATATCCCCCTAATCCTATTCAATTTTATTCTTCGTTTCATTATGAAAAAATAACAGCTAAACGGGCATTCGCTACTTTTTCATATGGAATCTCAATGGACTTTTTGCGAGTTTTAATCTTAATCTCAACTATTAAGTGATTACCGGTAAATTCGAGTAATGTGCCTTCGAAGCTTTTTTCCCCATCAATTGGTTCATACGTTTTAATAAAAACATTTTTGCCAATTGCCTTTTCGAAATCCTTCTCTTTTTTTAATGGACGCTCTGCACCTGGAGATGATACTTCAAGAAAGTAGTTATGGGGAATCGGATCCATCTCATCGAGTTTTTCACTTAGTCGCTCACTAACCAGGCCGCAATCCTCGATATCAACACCAGTATCTTTATCAATATATACGCGAAGGAACCAGTTTTTTCCTTCCTTCACATACTCAATGTCCACTAATTCCATATCTAACTCTTGAAAAATTGGGGCAGCCAGTGCTTCTACAACTTCCGTTACTTTGCTCATGCTTTACCTCCTTTTCTATAGACTTTCACCCATATTCTATGTAGTTCACGGAAAGTTTTATCAAAAAAAACATTTGTAAACAAGACGAAAGAGTGGGTTTCCCCACTCTTGAACACGAGAGTATTTCTTAGTATTTCCAATAAAACTATACCATAACCATGATTTATATGCAAACTGCTACCCTTAAGAAAAGCGCAAGCGCCCTGGTCAGCGGCGTATGGCCTGGAGCACTCCAACTGAGATAAAGGAAACACGGTGAGCGCAAGCGAACCGATGTTGACTTATCGTAGGGCGGCGTGCGAAGGACACTAGCCGTTAGGGGCTGAAGCTGGACATTTCTCCAAGTCGAAATTTTATACTTTCTTAATCTATAAAATAAGGTTTTTCACGGTTAGAAAAAGGAAAGCTGATTCTGCTCTGGAAGAGATTTTAAACAGCCTTGTTTATCCAAATACTCAAGAATTGTCTTGGATACTTTTCCACGCTGCTGCAGGTCTTCTTTTGATAAAAATTCTCCGTCTCCCCTGGCCTTTACGATATTATAGGCAGCGTTTGTGCCTAACCCAGGAATCGAATTAAATGGAGGAATTAATGAATTGCCATCAATAATAAATTCAGATGCATCCGAATGATACAAATCATAATTTTGGAAGCTGTACCCTCTTTCTGACATTTCTAGTGCAAGTTCCATAACTGTTAACAGGTTTTTTTCTTTATTGGATGCCTCAAGACCTTTTGCATTAATTTCCTCGATTTTTGCACGAATCGCCTCTGATCCTCTGGACATCGTTTCGATATCAAAGTCCTCGGCCCGAACTGTAAAGTAAGCAGCATAATATAAAAGCGGAAGATGGACTTTAAAATAAGCTATCCGTACAGCCATTAATACATAGGCAGCGGCGTGGGCTTTAGGGAACATATATTTGATCTTTTTGCAAGAATCAATATACCATTCCGGCACCTCGTTTTTCCGCATTTCCGCTTCCATTTCTTCGCTTAAGCCTTTCCCTTTACGGACGGATTCCATAATTTTAAAGGCAAAAGATGGCTCGAGACCCTGATAAATCAAATAAACCATGATATCATCACGACAGCCGATTACTTCGCTTAAGTTACAAATTTGGTTATGAATTAATTCCTGAGCATTCCCTAACCAAACGTCTGTTCCGTGGGATAAACCGGATATTTGGACAAGTTCAGAGAAGGTGGTCGGTTTTGTATCCTCTAGCATTTGTCGGACAAATCTCGTCCCAAACTCTGGAATACCTAATGTTCCGGTTTTACACATAATCTGCTGTTCTGTTACCCCAAGAGATTCCGTATTGCTAAAGATCTTCATGACTTCGGGATCGTCTGTCGGTATCGTTTTTGGATCGATTCCACTTAAATCTTGAAGCATCCGGATAACAGTCGGATCGTCGTGACCGAGAATATCAAGCTTCAGCACATTATCATGGATGGAATGGAAATCAAAATGTGTCGTCTTCCATTCCGAGTTCCGATCATCTGCCGGAAATTGAATCGGTGTGAAATCATACACATCCATATAATCCGGAATAACGATAATCCCACCGGGGTGCTGACCGGTCGTTCTTTTTACTCCCGTACAGCCGGAAGCTAACCGTTCCACTTCCGCATTCCGTATTTGGAGATTGTTATCCTGCTGATAGGCTTTTACATATCCAAAGGCCGTTTTATCTGCAACAGTACCGATAGTCCCTGCACGGTATACATATTCTTCACCAAACAAGACTTTTGTATAGTTGTGGGCACGCGGCTGATATTCACCTGAGAAGTTCAAATCGATATCAGGGACCTTATCTCCTTTAAAGCCTAAGAACGTTTCAAACGGAATATCGTGGCCGTCTTTGCGGTATTTTCCACCGCAATTTGGACAGTCTTTATCAGGTAAATCAAATCCGGAGCCGACCGATCCATCATTAAAGAACTCGGAATGCTTACATGTTGGACACACGTAATGCGGCGGTAACGGATTCACCTCTGTAATTTCTGTCATTGTCGCTACAAGAGAAGATCCAACGGACCCCCGGGAACCAACGAGATAGCCGTCATCAAGGGATTTTTTCACGAGCTTATGCGAAATTAAATAAATAACGGCAAATCCATGCCCTATGATACTTTTAAGTTCTTTTTCCAGGCGGGCTTCCACAATTTCAGGGAGAGGCTCTCCATAGATTTTATGAGCCATATCATAACTCATTTGACGCATCTCATCTTCTGCGCCTTCAATTTTAGGTGTGTATAAATCGTCTTTAATTGGTTTAATGACGTCAATCATATCTGCAATTTTATTGGTGTTGGTCACCACTATTTCTTTCGCTTTTTCTGCCCCTAAAAACGAAAAAGCATCAAGCATTTCATTGGTTGTCCTAAAATGAACGTCCGGAAGTTCATGGCGATTTAATGGGTTTGCGCCGCCTTGTGAGTTGATTAAGATTTTTCGATAGATTTTATCATTTTCATTTAAATAATGAACATTCCCTGTAGCCACTACAGGCAGGCCTAATTTATCGCCAAGTGTGACAATTTTACCAATAATATCCTCCATCGCTTTTTCATCGCGGACTAGTTCCATTTCTATTAAAGGAGCATTTACTTCTTTCGGCATTACCTCAAGATAGTCATAAAAACGGGCGTGTGCTTCTACCTCTTCCGGGGACTTTTGCATCATCCCTTCAAACACTTCACCTTTATTACAGGCTGAGCCTACAAGAATGCCATCCCTATATTTTTGCAGGACTGACCTTGGGATTCGGGGAACTCTGTAAAAATACTCAATATGTGCGATCGACACAAGTTTAAACAGGTTCTTCAAACCGTGTTCGTTTTGTGCTAATAGTGTGCAATGGTAGGGGCGGGCACGTTGATAGGCATTTCCTTTCCCCATATTATCGTTCAATTCATCATGGTATTCGATTCCTTTTTCAAGGGCATCCTTCAGCATTTTCAAGAGTAAATAACCTGTGGCCTCCGCATCATAAATCGCACGGTGGTGCTGGGTTAATTCAATATCAAACTTTTTCGTCAATGTATTTAATCGATGGTTCTTCATTTCCGGATATAAGAATCGGCCCAACTCAAGTGTATCAATGACAGGATTTTTCGCCTTTTCCAAGCCGATTTTTTTATATCCGACGTTAAGAAAGCCCATATCAAATGAAGCATTATGGGCAACAAGGACTCCATCCCCAACCCATTCATGAAAATCTCTAATAACCTCATCTACTTCCGGTGCATTCTGAACCATATCATCGGTTATTCCGGTAAGGTTGATGGTGGTTGCGGAAAGCCGGTGATGGGGATTTGCAAATGACTCAAAACGGTCAATGATCTCGCCGTCTCTAATCTTCACGGCTGCAAGCTCGATGATTGTATCATATACGGCAGAAAGACCTGTTGTTTCTACGTCAAAAATGACGAACGTATCTTCTGCAAGCAAACGATGGGCATCATTATAAGCGATTGGCACACCATCATCGACAAGATTCACTTCGACCCCATAAAGAATTTTTATATTATTTTTCTTACCGGCCCCATATGCTTCAGGGAATGACTGGGCGACAGCGTGGTCCGTTACGGCGATGGCCTTATGGCCCCATTTTGCAGCTTGAGCAATTAGGCTACTGACGGGAGTTACCGCATCCATTTGGCTCATCGGGGTGTGAAGATGCAATTCAACCCGCTTTTCATCATCTGGTGCTGTATCCTTCCGTCCCATCGGTTTTATTTCATTAATATCGTTCCCAATCATAACAAGGTCACGAACGAAGGTATCGTTTTGGATACTACCGCGGACCTTAACCCACATTCCCTTTTTTACAAGCTGGAACAGGGCAGCATCCTCTTTATCACGTGAAAACATTTTCACCATGATCGAGCTAGTGTAATCGGTAATTTTAAAGGTTAGGAGTGAACGGCCGCTTCTTAACTCGCGAATTTCGGCATTAAAAATATACCCTTCAACCGCCACTCTTCTTTCTTCATCAACGATATCAATCAAACTGCGGTAGTCGCTGTCATCCTTTATCGTTAACCCAATCATTAGAGGACCTGTAGGCAGTTCACCGCCAGACTGATCCTTTTCCGCTTCTTTCTTTTGCATCTCGACCATTGCCATTAAGGCGCGTTCTTGATCTTCCTTTTGTTTGGCAAGTTCAAATTGTTCATATTCATCATTTTTTTCCATTTTTATGTCAGTTTCGATTGCTAAGAGCGGAAATCCAAATGAATGATAAATATCGCTAATTACTGGACCGTATTTTCGTTTTAACGCTAGACCTTCCGCCTGATTTCTAACTGTAATCGTCAGCTTATTCCCACTTACATCTGGCAATTGTTCATAAAGCAATTTCAAAAGCGGCGGCGAAATACCATCAATTTGCTGGATACAAAAGCTCCAATATTCTTTAACTATTTCCGGTGTGATGACTTGATTGATCACATTGATATCATAGGAAATGGCTGCAATGTTCGAGAAGGTTCTTTCTAACTGTGTAGTAAACCTAAGATAGACATTGAATGGAAGGATTTTTTCAAATAAAAATTGAAACCGCCACTTCCGCGCTTTTTTTTCAACCAGCAGTCTTTCTATTTGCGCATTATTAAAATGCACTACCACAGCATCCTCGATCAGTTGCAGCTGCTGGAGCAAGAGTTGGAATCGCTCTTTATTGCCTAAGGCATGTTCGCTCATCGTCTCTCTCCCATCTATTCAAAATCAATTATCTTTATCTATTTCAAAACTTAATTATAGCATATGTTCAATAATCATTCGGCGAAATTCGACAGAAACCTCTGCTGGAAAAAATTAAATTGGGACCGCGGCTGCGATCCCAATGATGTAGTTTATTTACTTATTAGAGGAAGAACCTCTGAATATCATTCCATGTAACGACAAGCATCAAGAGCATGAGAAGGGCAAATCCGATAAAATGGACCATCCCTTCCTTCTGGCGGTCAATTGGTTTCCCTCTAACTGCTTCGACAGCAAAGAACATTAATCTGCCGCCATCAAGTGCAGGGATCGGCAGCAAATTCATAATCCCCAGATTGATACTTAAGATTCCGGCCCATTTCATTAAATAATAAATACCCGATTTTGCTACTTCAGCAGTGGAATTGTAAATGCCAACCGGACCGGACAGGGCATCAATTGAAAATTGACCGGTAACCAATTTTCCAAGCATCACAAAAATTTGTTTTGTCCAGAAATAGGTTTCTGTGAAACCAGACTTAACTGCTTGGAGTGGTGACTTTTCAACCGGGCTATAAACACCGATAATACCCATTTTCGTACCCTCGACTGTCTTTTCAAGCGGTGTTACTTGTATTTCATTCTCTTCTCCATCTCGTATAACCGAGAAATCAAGTTTTTTATTTGGATTTTCTCGAATGATTTCAACCACATCAGACCAGCTGGAAATTTCTGAACCATTTATACTCTGGACGATATCTCCTTCTTGCAGACCGGCAGATTTGGCAGCTCCGTCCGGAGTTATAACGCCCAATTTCGGTTCATTTGAAGGGACACCCTGTAATAATGCAATTAAGATAAATAGGACGAAAGCAAGGACAAAGTTCATTGCTGGCCCTGCAAAAATCGCTAAAAATCGTTGCGGTAATGTTTTTGAACCAAATTGACGGTCAAGCGGAGCAAGTTGAGATTCAATCCCATTTTCAACCAGAACCGCTTTTGGATTTATTTTAAACGTCTGTAAATTTTCATCGTCATCTTCCGGAAATCCCTTTATGACTAAATCCTTTTCGATATCAGCATACTCCACTTCAACAATCCGGCAATTAGGGAATTTTTCTTTATTGTTTAGAATAATTTTGCTTACTTGATTTTCATGATTAAATAAAAGACCGATTCGATAGCCCGGTTTAATTTCCACCATCTCTGGATCTTCTCCCGCCATGCGGACAAATCCTCCAATTGGCAATAATCGAATGGTGTAGGTAGTTTCACCTTTCTTATGTGTGAACACTTTTGGTCCCATACCAATAGCAAACTCACGGCAAAGAATCCCTGCTCTTTTAGCAAAAATAAAATGTCCTAATTCATGAAAGAAGACGAGTGCGCCAAAAATCACAATAAAGGCAATAACTGTACTCAATGAAAAAACCACCTTTCCTTCAGGATAAGAGTGAAGCTTATAACCACGTTAACCGTACCTTCGACGCCATTAACGGGCACTTCCGTTTCGCTTATAAAAGTGACTGCACATACTGTCTCGTTTCTTGATCGACCTCTTCAATCATCGTTAAACTTGGATGGTTCATGGATTGATGGCTGCTTAACGCCTTCTCAATCAAATCTTCAATCTGCAAGAAACGAATTTTACCTTCTAAAAACGCAGCTACGGCCGTTTCGTTGGCTGCATTCAAAACAGTAGGCATTGTTCCGCCTTCTTTTCCAGCCATAAAGGCAAACTGCAGGCAGCGGAACCTCTCAACATCCATTTCCTGAAAGTGTAGTTTTCCAATACTCGCTAAATTTAATCGGTTTTTAGTGGGCAGCGGAAGACGATCAGGGTATGTGAGTGCATATTGGATTGGCACTCTCATATCCGGTGTTCCTAGTTGAGCGATAATACTGCTGTCATGGAATTCAATCATTGAATGTATGATGCTTTCATGATGGAGCAATACATCAATTTTTTCATAAGGCATTTGAAACAGCCAATGTGCTTCAATGACCTCTAACCCTTTGTTCATCATGGTCGCGGAATCAATCGTAATTTTCGCCCCCATCGACCAATTCGGATGATTTAAAGCTTCTTTTACTGTGACATTTACCAACTCATCCCGGGTGCGGTCCCGAAAACTGCCTCCTGACGCTGTTAAAATTAACTTTTCTATATTTTTTTCCTTTTCACCTTGCAAGGCTTGGAAAATAGCAGAGTGCTCACTGTCGACAGGAAGCAGTTGAACATTATTTTTTCGCGCTGCCTCCATTACTAAGTGTCCTGCTGTTACAAGTGTTTCTTTATTCGCAATTGCAATTACTTTCCCACACTCAATAGCCTGTAAAGTAGGATGCAGCCCCACACTGCCAAGAACTGCATTGACAAGGATATCAGCTTTTTCAAAAACAGCCGCTTCAATCAGTCCCTCATTCCCATAAGTAAACTTCGTTTGCGGAAATTCTGCTTTTAATGTATGACAATCTTGATAGTCTTGTACAGAAACAAGCTCTGGATTAAATTCGGCAATTAATTTTCTGGCCAAATTGATATTTTTGCCAACTGAAAAGGCAGCCAGCTTAAATTCTGTCGGATGTTCCCGAATGACATCGATGGTCTGTGTTCCAACCGATCCCGTTGCACCCAATAAACTAATTATTTTCAAACGTTTCATCTCCTATAAAAAACAAAAAACAATTTCGTTTTATCCCCAAAGGTGGAATAGGCTTAATATTGGCCAAACAAATATTAAACTGTCAAACCGGTCAAGGATTCCTCCATGACCAGGTAAGATTTTCCCTGAATCTTTCACATTAAAATGACGTTTAAATGCTGACTGAACAAGGTCACCAATTTGTCCAAAAACAGACAATACCACTGTAATGGCAATAATGGACCCTTTTATATCAGTGAATAAAACAAAGAGGATGGCTACAATCACGGCACAAACAACACCGCCCAGTGATCCTTCAATCGTCTTATTCGGGCTGATTTCAGGCCAAAGCTTTCTCTTTCCAAGAGCTTTCCCAATAAAATACGCCCCTGAATCTGTTGCCCATATCATAAATAGGGAGTATAAAATGAAGACTAATCCCCCATCCACCCTTGTTTCGAAGAAAAAGTAAAAACCCATCCCGACATAAAGAGCGGATAAAATTGAAAATGAGACATCTTCAAAGGTAAAGCGATTCTTGGTAATCACTGTATAGGTTAATAATAAAAGGATTAACACAATACACAATTCGGTTTTTGAATAATAAAAGCTATCCAAAACATGACGATACTTCTCGGGAAAAATCAGCACCCAGAGAAATAAAATGGAAAGTATACCATGGATCGAGAAAATAGTAAGATTTTTCATTTTCAGTAATTCATACAGACCAACAGTCGCTAAAAAATACGTTAGTAACACGAGCGGAATTCCCGCGTAGTAAACAATTGGCAAAAACAATGCCGCTGCAACGACTCCTGTAATAATTCTTTGCTTCATCTAGTAGTTCAACACCTTTGTTATTTCTATAAGCCGCCATACCTGCGCTGGCGCTTTTGGAAGACCTCAACCGCTTCAAGCAAATGTTCCTCATTAAAGTCCGGCCATAGGACATCCGTAAACCAAAACTCCGAGTATGCTAATTGCCAAAGCATAAAGTTACTTAAACGGATTTCTCCGCTAGTCCGGATTAAAAGGTCAGGATCTTCAAATGCTGAGGTCATCAAGTATGAGGAAAATACCTGTTCGTTGAGTTCCGTTTCATTTAGTATACCATTTTTACTATCAGTTAAGACTTGCTTGACCGCATCTAGTATCTCCGCTCTGCTTCCGTAATTTAAGGCAAAGTTTAAAATTAATCCGGTATTATTTTTTGTTTCCTCCATGGCTTTTTCAATGGCTCGTAAGGTATGTACCGGAAGTTGATCTTTATAGCCCATCATTTTCACTTGTACATTATTTTTAACTAAATCAGGAAGAAAGGTCCCAAGAAATTCTTCCGGCAGCCTCATAATGTATTCTACTTCATTTTTAGGACGTTTCCAGTTTTCGGTTGAAAAAGCATATAAAGTCAATGCCTTTATTCCAAGATCATTTGCCAACATCGTTGTTTTACGAACAACCTTCATCCCTTCATGATGACCGGCAATCCTCGGCAGTGCTCTTTTTTTAGCCCAGCGGCCATTGCCATCCATAATAATGGCAACGTGCCCGGGAACAGGCAGTTTTTTTATTTCTTCTATTTTATCTCGGAGTGTGGAAGACGTTTGCTGCTTCTTCCTAAGTTTAAATTTATTTAACATAACATTGCACCTCAATTAGTTAATCATTTCCTCCGAAAATAGATCACTTTCAAATTGAATCAAATGTCGATATGTAAAGGATATTTTTGGTTAGGTGGTTTTATCATACCAAAAAATCTAGAAGATATCTCTAATAATAACTTATGTAAAATAAAAGGAATTAAGAATAATGTTCAGAAAACATTCGCTTGCCATCGGTATCGTTTAAAAAATCCTACATATAGTGAAAAAAACCCCCTAAATAGAGGGTCTGATACTCAATTACACTTCTAATATTTCTTTTTCTTTATCTTTCGTAATTTGATCGATTTTTTGAATGTACTCATCCGTAAGCTTTTGTACATCATCAGAATAGCCTCGAAGTGCGTCTTCTGTTATTTCCCCATTCTTCTCAAGCTTTTTCAACGAATCATTGGAATCACGGCGAATATTCCGAAGGGCAACTTTTGCTTCTTCTGATTCTTTTTTGACTAATTTCACAAGTTCTTTCCGGCGTTCCTCAGTCAGCTGTGGAATGGCAAGGCGAATAACCTGGCCATCGTTCGTAGGATTTAAGCCTAAATCAGACTTTAAAATTGCCTTTTCAATATCACCAAGGATCGATTTATCATATGGCTGAATCACTAGAAGCCTGGCTTCAGGAACTGAGATTCCTGCCATTTGATTGACGGGCGTAGGTGCACCATAATAATCAACCGTGATACGGTCCAGCAATGACGCACTAGCCCTGCCGGCACGGATACTGGCAAGTTCACGAGAATATGACTGAATAGCTTTTGTCATTCGGTCTTTAGTAGTAGAGATAACCTGCTTTGGCATTAATTTTTCCCCCTAACGATTGTTCCGATTTTTTCACCCATAACGGCTCTTTTAATATTGCCTTGTTCCATAATAGAGAAGACAATTAGTGGAATATCATTATCCATACATAAGGAAGAAGCGGTTGAGTCCATTACGGCTAACCCTTCCTTGATCACATCCAGGAATGATAAATCTTCATATTTAGTAGCATTTGCGTCAACACGAGGGTCTGCTGAATAAACTCCATCCACATTATTTTTCGCCATTAATATGACTTCGGCATCAATTTCTGCTGCCCGAAGTGCAGCTGTGGTATCCGTTGAGAAATAAGGATTACCTGTGCCGGCAGCAAAAATTACAACCCGCTGCTTCTCGAGATGTCTAATTGCACGGCGTCTAATATATGGTTCAGCCACCTGGCGCATTTCTATTGATGTTTGCACGCGTGATTCAATTCCTAGGTGTTCTAAACTATCTTGAAGTGCTAAAGAATTCATAACGGTCGCGAGCATTCCCATATAATCAGCTGTTGCTCTGTCCATTCCCATTTCACTGCCGATTTTTCCACGCCAAATGTTTCCACCGCCTACAACAACAGCTACCTCAACACCAAGTTCTGCAATTTCTTTGACTTGAATGGCAATCGATTTAATAACGGAAGGTTTAATTCCGAAGCTCGATTCACCAGCAAGTGCTTCCCCGCTTAATTTTAAAACTACGCGTTTGTACTTAGGACCGCTCATATAAACCTCCGTGTATGTAAATTAATCTTGAAAAATAGGGAACACACCGTGTTCCCTATTCAAAAACCTATTACAGCAACATTCCCTTAAAACGTGTTCGCTTTAAATTAGAGAATTATTGACTATTGTTTATTAACTTGGTTCATAACTTCTTCTGCGAAGTTATCTTCACGTTTTTCAATGCCTTCGCCTACTTCGTAGCGAACGAATTCACGTAAAGTTGCACCTTTTGATTCAACGAATTGACGTACCTTTTGATCAGGGTTTTTAACGAAAGTTTGGTCTAGAACACAAACATCTTCAAAGTATTTTCCAAGACGGCCTTCTACCATTTTAGCCACGATATTTTCAGGCTTGCCTTCGTTTAGAGCTTGTTGTGTTAATACTTGACGCTCGCGCTCCACCTCTTCTTGTGATACTTGATCACGAGAAACATATTTTGGTCTTAATGCAGCGATGTGCATGGAAATATCTTTAGCCGCATCAGCGTCAGTTGTACCTTCAAGAACGGTTAATACGCTAATACGTCCGCCCATGTGGAGGTATGCGCCAAATGCATCATTATCCGTTTTTGATAATACTGCAAAACGACGAAGTGATAATTTTTCACCAATTTTCGCAATTGCTGCATTAATGTGTTCACCAACAGATACACCGTTTTCCATTGTTTGAGCAACAGCTTCTTCAACAGATGCCGGGTTGTTTTTAAGTAGATGCTGTGCAAGTTCTTTAACAAGTGTTTGGAATCCTTCGTTTTTCGCTACGAAGTCAGTCTCAGAGTTTACTTCAAGAATAACAGCATTGTTTCCTTCAGTTACAATAGAAGTTAACCCTTCAGCTGCAATACGATCAGCTTTATTAGCAGCTTTCGCGATTCCTTTTTCACGAAGGAAATCAATTGCTTTTTCCATATCACCATTTGTTTCTGTTAAAGCTTTTTTACAATCCATCATTCCTGCGCCAGTTTTTTCACGTAGTTCTTTAACCATTTGAGCAGTAACTGCCATAATTTTCTTCCTCCTTAAATTCTATGTACTGTACTCATATCTTAGCCATCTATGCCGAAGATAAACAGTCTTTAGCTTGCCAGTCGGCAAGTTTTCTTTCGCCGATAGGAAAGTAAAACTTTCCTATTAGGCATAAGTGCAACTAAGCCTCTGTCTTCGCCTGACGGCTCGCCAATCGGCAAGTTTTCTTTAAAAAAAGGTGATAAAGGGTCTCCCTCTTATCACCTTTTTATCAGATCACTAAATTGAATTAGTATTATGCTTCTACTTGTACTTCTTCGCCTTGTTTTGCTTCAAGGATTGCATCAGCCATTTTACCAGTTAAAAGCTTAACTGCACGAATCGCATCGTCATTCGCTGGAATCACTACATCGATTTCATCTGGATCACAGTTTGTATCAACGATACCAACGATAGGAATATTTAATTTCTTCGCTTCTGCAACCGCGATACGCTCTTTACGAGGGTCAATGATGAAAAGTGCATCTGGAAGCTGTTTCATGTCTTTAATTCCGCCTAGGAATTTTTCAAGACGCTCTTGTTCTTTCTTTAATTGTACTACTTCTTTCTTTGGTAGTACTTCGAAAGTACCGTCTTCTGACATTCTTTCGATATCTTTTAAGCGGCCAATACGCTTTTGAATGGTTTCAAAGTTTGTTAGTGTACCACCTAACCAGCGTTGGTTAACATAGTACATTCCAGAACGGCCAGCTTCTTCTTTAACAGAATCTTGAGCTTGTTTCTTTGTACCAACAAAAAGAACGGTTCCGCCGTTACCAGCAAGTTCCTTAACCCAGTTATAAGCTTCTTCCACTTTTTTAACTGTTTTTTGAAGATCGATAATGTAGATACCGTTACGCTCAGTGAAGATATATTTCTTCATCTTAGGGTTCCAACGGCGAGTTTGGTGTCCGAAATGTACACCAGCTTCAAGCAATTGTTTCATTGAAATTACTGACATGTGTTTTTCCTCCTAGTGGTTTGTTTTCCTCCGCTTATTTCATTTTTAAACAGAAACTGTTTCTACAGCACCGTCTGTTTAAATCAATAAGCGTGTGTATTAACACCATGAAATAATATAGCACATGTAATCTTAACAATCAAGTTATATATTCAAAAAAAATCTCCAGGTGAACTGGAGATTTTAATCTTAATTCGATCTTAATTTATCAAGTTCAACTAAAAACTTATCATTTAATACTTTGATGTACGTTCCTTTCATACCAAGAGAACGGGATTCGATAACCCCTGCACTTTCAAGTTTTCTTAATGCATTGACAATTACGGAACGTGTAATACCAACACGGTCAGCAATTTTTGAAGCAACTAATAGGCCTTCATGACCATTTAACTCTTCAAAAATATGCTCAATGGCTTCTAGTTCACTATAAGACAATGAACTGATAGCCATTTGCACAACGGCCTTGCTGCGAGCTTCTTCCTCAATCTCTTCTGCTTTTTCACGTAAAATCTCCATACCTACTACAGTTGCACCATATTCCGCAAGAATCAATTCATCATCCTGGAATTTTTCTTGTAATCTGGCAAGGATTAATGTGCCTAATCGTTCCCCGCCTCCGATAATTGGGACAATTGTTGTCAAGCCTTCATGGAATAATTCTCTGTTTTCCACAGGGAAAGCAGTATATTGGCTTTCAATACCAAGATTTGATGAAGTTTCTTGAATATTAAACAAACCATTTGTGTATTCTTCAGGAAATTGTCTGTCTTCAAACATTTTCTTCATTCGTTCGTTTTCAATTTGCTGATAAATTGAAAATCCTAAAAGTTTCCCGCGGCGGCTGACAATGTAAACATTCGATTCAATTGTTTCACTTAATGTCTCTGACATTTCCTTGAAATTCACTGGTTTTCCAGCAGCTTTTTGCAATAAAACATTAATTTTTCTCGTTTTTGTAAGTAAATCCATTGTGTTTCTTCCTCCTAAATTGACTACAACCATTATTAAATTTTATAAGTTAACATTTTTATGACTGATTAGGTCATTGTATCAGCAACCGCACCTATAGAATAAATTGTGACAAATCCTTGTTTTTCGAGATAGCACCCAATTTATCATTTACATACTGTGGTGTGATCGTAATTTTCTCCATTGAAATATCCGGCGCTTCGAACGATAAGTCTTCTAAAAGCTTTTCTAATATCGTATGGAGTCGTCTGGCACCAATATTGTCTGTATTTTGATTCACTTCGAATGCTACTTCAGCAATTCTACGAATAGCATCGTCAGAAAATTCAATTTGTATACCTTCTGTTTCCAATAATGCTTGATATTGCTTAATTAATGCATTATCAGGCTCGATTAAGATCCTGAAGAAATCTTCTACTGTCAGTTTTGTCAGTTCGACCCGGATTGGGAATCGGCCTTGGAGTTCCGGTATTAAATCCGATGGTTTCGCCATATGAAATGCCCCGGCAGCGATAAACAGAATATGATCCGTTTTGATTGAACCATACTTCGTTACCACTGTTGAACCCTCAACAACCGGTAAAATATCCCTTTGAACACCTTCTCTGGAAACATCAGCTGATGATCCGCCGGAATTCTTGCTGGCAATTTTATCGATTTCATCAATAAAAATGATCCCTGTCTGCTCCGCACGATAAATGGCTTCTGATGTTACTTCATCCATATCAATCAGCTTTGCCGCTTCTTCGTTTGTTAACACTGTCCTTGCTTCACGGACGGTTAATTTTCTCTTCTTCCGCTTCTTCGGCATAAAGCTGCTTAACGCATCCTGCATATTCATACCCATTTGTTCAATTCCGGACCCTTGCAGCATATCAAACATGGATGGGGCTTGTTCCTCTACTTCAACGGTTACGATTTCATCTTCTAACTGGCCAAGAGCAAGTTTCTCTTTAACAATTTTCCGCTTTTCGAAAACAGAGTAATCTTCTTGTTGCGTCTCTTGCTCAGCGTTCGGATTACCGCCGCCAAATAACATTTCAAGCGGGTTTTTATAATTCGTTGATTTTTTAGCAGATGGAACTAGTAAATCTACAAGCCTGCCGTTTGCATTTTCCTCAGCCCGTTCCTTTACACTTTGCATCCGGTCCTCTTTCACTAATCGAACGGAAGTTTCAGCTAAATCCCTAACCATTGATTCCACATCACGGCCGACATAGCCTACCTCTGTAAATTTAGTCGCCTCAACCTTAATAAACGGCGCGCCAACAAGCTTCGCAATTCTTCTGGCAATTTCCGTCTTCCCAACCCCGGTAGGGCCAATCATTAAAATGTTCTTCGGAATGATTTCTTCTCTGAGCTTGTCATTCAACAAACCTCTTCTGTAACGGTTTCTTAACGCAACTGCGACCGCTTTCTTGGCATCCTTCTGTCCAATAATGTATTGATCAAGTCTTTCGACAATTTGGCGGGGGGTTAAATTGGTTGTTCTTCCCATATTTTTCAGTCTCCTTCCCGTTATAGCTCTTCAACAATAATGTTGTGGTTCGTATATACACATATTTCTGCGGCTATTTCTAAAGAAGCCTTTGCAATTTCTTTTGCAGATAAGTGCTCACCGGAATATTTTTTCAGTGAACGACCTGCAGCCAATGCGTAATTTCCACCAGAGCCAATCGCAAGAATCCCGTCGTCAGGTTCGATAACTTCTCCAGTGCCGGAAACAAGAAGCAAACTTTCACGGTTCATAACAATTAACATCGCTTCCAGCTTGCGCAGCATTTTATCGTTTCTCCATTCTTTTGCAAGCTCGACAGCCGCCCTTTGGAGATTCCCATTATATTCCTCTAATTTCCCTTCAAACAGTTCAAATAGAGTAAATGCATCAGCAACAGAACCAGCGAAACCAGCCAGTACTTTACCATTAAAAATCTTTCTTACCTTTTTTGCTGTGTGCTTCATCACAACTGCATTACCAAATGTCACCTGGCCATCACCAGACATAGAACATTCACCATTATGGTGGATTGCAAATATCGTTGTAGCATGAAATTGATTCATCCAAATCTCCTCCTTATGGAGTAGGTTCAATTGTTTATTTTGCGTAATTTCTAATTGTTTGTAAACATCAGATAAATAAGTTTAATAAAACATTCACATTTATACACGGCAAGGGCTATTAAATAGTAACATACTTCCATAGCCCTTGCAATAAATTTTACAAAAATTTCACAAAGTTCTGAATTGTTTCCAGCGCTCGATTTGCATGCTGTAAATTTCTTTCCTGCTTTCCTTTAATACGGACAGGCAGTTCAGGAAATAAGCCAAAATTAGCATTCATCGGCTGAAAATTATCCGGATTGGCGGTCGTAATATAACGAGCCATACTGCCAATTGCTGTTTCAGCAGGAAACTCCACAGGATCTATCCCGTTAACTAACCGTGCAGCATTGATGCCAGCAATTAAGCCGCTTGCAGCTGATTCCACATATCCTTCAACTCCGGTCATTTGGCCGGCAAAGAATAAATTTTCGCGATTTCGGAATTGATAAGTGGCTTTTAATACCTTCGGTGAATTAATAAAGGTATTGCGGTGCATCACACCATAGCGAATGATTTCTGCATTTTCAAGTCCCGGAATCAACTGAATGACTTCTTTTTGCGCTCCCCACTTTAAATGTGTCTGAAAACCGACAATATTAAACAGTGTCCCTGCCGCATCATCTTGACGAAGCTGTACTACCGCAAATGGTCTTTTCCCTGTTTTCGGGTCCTCTAAACCAACTGGTTTTAATGGGCCAAAAAGCATTGTTTTCTTACCTCTTGCTGCCATGACTTCAATTGGCATGCAACCTTCAAAAAAGATCTCCTTTTCGAATTCCTTCAAAGGAACAGTCTCAGCAGAAACAAGCGCTTCATAAAAACGATTAAATTCTTCCTCTGTCATTGGACAATTTAAATAGGCAGCTTCTCCTTTATCATAGCGAGACTTTAAATAAACTTTATCCATATTGATGCTTTCTCTTTCGAGAATTGGTGCCGCCGCATCATAAAAATACAGGTAATCTTCACCGGTTAAGCTTTTAAGCTGTGCAGAAAGATCAGGACTCGTTAACGGGCCAGTTGCAATAATCGTTGGACCTTCAGGAATTTGGGTTACCTCTTCATTAATTACCGTAACATTTTCATGGTTTTTGACCATCTCCGTTACCTTAGCGGCAAATTCATGACGATCAACTGCCAAGGCACCTCCAGCCGGAACCGAACAAGCATCTGCTGAAGTGATAATCACAGAATCAAGCTTTCTCATTTCCTCTTTCAAAACACCGACTGCATTTGTTAATGTATTTGCGCGCAATGAATTACTGCATACTAATTCCGCAAATTTATCCGTATGGTGTGCCGGAGTTTGTTTTACCGGGCGCATCTCGTAGAGACGCACTTTTATGCCCCGTTTAGCAATTTGCCAAGCTGCTTCACTCCCGGCCAATCCGGCACCAATTACATTTATCGTTACATCCTTCATCTAGAAACCTCCCTAATACCCAACTTGTTGAAATATGTACATATGGGAATGTATATTTGATAATTGTCCAGCTCCAGCACCCTAACGGCTAGTGTCCTTCGCTCTCCGCCCTACGATAAGTCAACATCGATTCGCCTCCGGCTCTTCGTGTTTCCTTTATCTCAGTTGGAGCGCTCCAGGCCATACGCCGCTGACCAGGGCGCTTCCGCTTTTCTTACTCAATACCTTTCCCTCTTTTAAAGTCCATCTTGCATTTTACTATACGAATGAAAAAGAAAAAAGTTTTAACTATCGAAAAATAAATAAAAGAGCGGGTATACCCACTCTTAACTTTGCGGTTCTTCCTTATAATCACAGTTAACGCATTGAACTTGGACGCCCTTTTTTAATTTCTTTTCTACAAGCAGGCCTTCACATTTTGGACAAGGCCGTTGCAGCGGTTTATCCCAGGAAATAAATTCACACTCAGGATAGCGCGTACAACCGTAAAACAACCTTTTCTTTTTACTTTTACGCTCGATAATCTGTCCTTCTTTACAAGTAGGGCAAGTAACACCGATTTCTTTCACAATCGGTTTTGTATTCCGGCAATCAGGGAAATTACTGCAGGCCATGAACTTACCGTATCTACCCATTTTAAACACCATCGGATTTCCACAGTTTTCGCAGTCCTCGCCTGCCGGCTCATCTTTAATTTCTACTGACTGCATCTCCTTTTCCGCCTTCTTTAAACGGATTTCGAAGTCCCGGTAAAATTCATCAATGACTTGCACCCACTTTACTGTACCCTCTTCAACATTATCCAAATCGTGCTCCATTTTTGCAGTGAATTCAACATTTAGTATTTCAGGGAAGAATTCAAGGATCAGCTCATGGACAATTTCTCCTAATTCTGTAGGAATAAAGCGTTTATTATCAAGTGCAACATAACCTCGTTTTTGAATGGTATCCAATGTAGGCGCGTATGTAGACGGCCTTCCAATTCCCAATTCTTCAAGCGTTTTAACAAGTCTTGCTTCCGTGTATCGCGGTGGAGGCTGAGTAAAGTGCTGTTTCGGATCAATATCCTTTTTAAACACTTCATCTCCTTCTTTCAAATCCGGAAGCATCTTGTCAGGTCCATCCTCCTGGTCATCTGAACCCTCTACATATAGCTTCATAAAGCCAGGAAACTTTATTTTTGAGCCAGTAGCACGGAATACGACATTTCCATTCTGCAAATCAACACTCATTGTATCCATGACGGCCTGTGCCATTTGACTTGCTAAAAACCGTTCCCAAATCAATTTATATAAACGAAGCTGATCACGCGAAAGAAATTCCTTCAAGCTGTTTGGATTTCTCAAAGTACTGGTTGGACGAATCGCTTCATGCGCATCTTGGGCATTGGTTTGCTTTTTTTCTTTCCTTTGGACATCCTTTAAAAAGTTGTCGCCAAATTCCGCTTTTATATAACCTGCTGCCTCTGCCTGAGCAACTTCTGAAATTCGGGTGGAATCCGTTCTCATATAGGTAATGAGACCAACTGTACCTTCTTTACCAAGTTCAATCCCTTCGTACAACTGCTGAGCAAGCATCATTGTTTTCTTTGCACGGAAGTTGAGCTTTCGTGCCGCTTCCTGCTGCAAGGAGGAGGTGATAAAAGGCGGCGCCGGGTTTCTTCTGCGTTCTTTCTTTGTCACAGAAATTACCTTGAACTTATTGTCATTCAATTGCTTTAAGATCGCTTGAACCTCTTGTTCCGATTTTAACTCCGTTTTATCTTGACCAACTAAGGAATAAAAATTGGCACTAAAGTGATCATTCCCCTTTAAAAAGTCTCCTTCAATCGTCCAATATTCTTCAGGTATAAACGCTTTTATTTCTTTCTCCCGATCAATAATCAATCGGACTGCTACGGATTGAACACGTCCTGCACTCAACCCTTTTTTCACCTTTTTCCAAAGAAGCGGGCTGATATTGTAGCCGACAAGCCGGTCTAATATTCTCCGTGCCTGCTGAGAATCAACGAGATCCATATTAATTGGACGCGGATGCTTAAATGATTCTTTTATCGCATCCTTTGTAATTTCATTAAAGACCACACGGCAATCTGAGTTAATATCAACATCTAAACTATGTGCCAAATGCCAAGCGATTGCTTCCCCTTCACGATCCGGGTCAGCCGCGAGATACACTTTTTTTGCTTTTTTGGCCGCTGTTTTTAACTCTTTTAAAACAGGACCTTTCCCGCGAATTGTGATATATTTGGGCTCAAAATTATTTTCTACATTTACCCCTGTTTGACTCCTAGGTAAATCACGAACATGTCCCATTGAAGCTTTTACTTTATATTTATTTCCTAAATAGCGTTCAATCGTTTTCGCCTTGGCTGGCGATTCAACGATGACTAGAAATTCTGCAGCCATTCAAATATCCTCCTTAAGAGGGAAAGTGTGAAAGCGCCTCGAATACGGCAATTGCCTGTTTCTAAGATGCTTACCATTTGAGAAGATTTCCTACACTCCAGTTTTAACAACTTGAACCGGCGAAAATACTTTACAAAACTGCCTTATCCCAAATTTTTTTCAATTATATGTTAATTTCAATATTATATTCAATTTTTTCGAACATCTGTTGGAAAATGTATAACATATTAGAAATTTTTGCAACCTTTTTAAGCTTATTTCTCCATTTTAACGAAAAAACCTGCAAAAATATCCATTTTTATTACTAAGATTTGTTATTTCCTAGAGTTTAATCTTATTTCTTCTAAAATATCCTCGGCCCTTGTGACAAGTTTTGCCCCTTGCTGGATTAATTCATTCGTGCCGATTGAATAAGGATTAAAAATACTTCCGGGAAGTGAAAAAACATCCCTGCCTTCATGGACAGCGTAATTGGCCGTAATGAGCGATCCGCTTTTTCGCTTTGCTTCTATAATAAATGTTCCTGCCGCTAAACCGCTAATAATTCGATTGCGAGCCGGAAAATGCCATCTAAGCGGTTTTGTGTCCGGAGGATATTCGGACATAATAAGCTGCGTTTTCATCATTTCTAACGCAAGACTCATGTTCTCTTTTGGATAAATGTGATATAAACCGCCGGCAATAACAGCAATGGTATTCCCGCCATTTTTTATCGCGTATTCGTGTGCTAAGGCATCTATTCCCTTTGCTAAACCGCTGACAATCAGAACTCCATTATGAATTAATTCAGGAAACATTAACCTAATCGCATTTCTGCCGTATTGTGAGGCTTGACGAGAACCCACCACTGCAAGTTTTGGATCCCTTTCAAGAAGAGACAGATCTCCTTTCATAAATAAAGCCCATGGCGGCTGGTAGATTTCTTTTAAATAGCTAGGGTATTCTTTATCCAAAATTGTTATTACGGTAATATCGTTGGTTTCGTATTGGCGGATTTGTTCATGAATCATATCAGGGTGAAGAGAAATGATAGAAGATTGGACCAAGGAGTGTTCGTGGTTAATGGGTGGAAATAAGGACATCTGGTGTGATGATTTGGTCTGGTGCAGGTATAAAGACTCTAGAGCGGGGTCCTTCTTTAATAGTTGATAGACCATGTTCCAAGTGATATTCGGGTAATGTAGCAAATGAACCAGTCTTTCTTTAAAGTCATCCATGCTTTTTTCTCCTTTTTTTAAAATACGATAAATAGCCCCTCAAACTATGAGGGACTATCTGCAGCCAACTTGATGAAAAATTAATGTGTTTTACATTTTTCGTAAAGACCTTGTTCTTTCAACACTTCAATTAATGTTTCCCCCATGACAGAAGGTGTATCTGCAACCTTGATGCCGCATTCATTCATAATGCGAATTTTTTCGTCAGCAGTACCTTTTCCGCCGGAAATAATCGCACCAGCGTGCCCCATGCGTTTTCCTGGAGGTGCTGTACGGCCGCCGATAAAGCCAACAACAGGTTTTGTCATGTTTGCTTTTACCCATTCAGCTGCTTCTTCTTCAGCAGTACCGCCGATTTCACCAATCATGATTACAGCATATGTTTCAGGATCTTCATTAAAGGCCTTAAGGACATCGATGAAGTTCGTTCCATTAACAGGGTCTCCGCCAATACCGACAGCGGTTGTTTGACCAAGTCCTGCTTGCGTTAGTTGGTGCACTGCTTCATACGTTAATGTGCCAGAGCGGGAAACAACGCCAACATGGCCTTTCGTATGGATATAGCCGGGCATAATCCCAATTTTACATTCATCAGCAGTAATAACACCTGGACAGTTTGGTCCGACTAGGCGTGTCTTTTTGCCTTCCATGTAGCGCTTCACTTTCACCATATCCAATACAGGAATATGCTCAGTAATACAAATAACAAGATCCAATTCTGCATCAACTGCTTCGATAATTGAGTCAGCAGCAAATGGTGCAGGAACATAGATAACAGAAGCATTTGCACCTGTTGCTTCAACCGCTTCCTTCACTGTATTGAATACTGGCACACCCTCAACTTCTTGGCCCTTTTTCCCTGGTGAGGTCCCGCCAACAATTTTAGTGCCATATTCAAGCATTTGTTTTGTATGAAAACGGGCAGTTCCGCCTGTTATCCCTTGAACTAAAACTTTTGTATCCTTATTAATAAAAACGCTCACGATAATTCCCCTTTCTTCTCGATCCTATTTCACTAATGAAACGATTTTTTGTGCGCCGTCAGCCATAGATTCAGCAGCAATAATTTCCACACTTGACTCAGCAAGGATTTTCTTACCTAAGTCAACGTTGGTTCCTTCTAAACGAACAACAAGCGGAACACTTAGTCCAACTTGCTTAGCTGCTTCGACAACACCCTCAGCAATGACATCACACTTCATGATTCCACCAAAGATATTAACAAAAATACCTTTTACGTTTGGATCAGAAAGGATAATTTTAAATGCTTCTGTTACCTTCTCAGCTGTGGCACCGCCCCCAACATCAAGGAAGTTAGCCGGGTCTCCGCCGTAATGTTTAATAATATCCATTGTAGACATCGCAAGTCCGGCTCCATTTACCATACAGCCAATATTTCCATCTAAAGCAACATAGCTTAAATCATATTTAGATGCTTCAATTTCTTTTACATCTTCTTCTTCAAGATCACGGTATGCTAATACATCCTTTTGACGATATAGGGCATTAGAGTCAAAGTTTAATTTCGCATCTAGTGCCATTACTTTACCGTCACCGGTAACAACAAGCGGGTTAATTTCAGCAATCGAGCAATCCTTTTCGATATAGGCATTATATAATCCCATCATAAATTTTACTGCCTGGTTCACAAGCTCGTTTGGAATATTGATATTGAAAGCAATACGGCGCGCTTGGAACGGCTGCAAGCCAATCGCAGGATCTATTTCTTCTTTAAAAATTTTCTCAGGGGTTTTTTCAGCTACTTCTTCAATTTCCGTTCCGCCTTCTTCGGATGCCATTAGTACAACATGTGAAGTCGCACGATCCAATACTAAGCCCACATAGTATTCTTTCTTGATGTCGCAGCCTTCTTCAATTAATAGACGTTTAACTTCTTTACCTTCCGGACCCGTTTGGTGTGTAACCAAAGTCTTGCCAAGAATTTCATTTGCATATGTACGAACCTCTTCAAGGTTTTTCGCAACTTTAACACCACCGGCTTTCCCCCGTCCGCCAGCATGAATTTGTGCCTTTACAACACAAACCTGTGTGCCTAGTTCTTTCGCCGCTTCAACTGCTTCTTCAACAGTGAATGCCACTTTTCCGTTAGGAACCGCTACCCCATAACTTCTGAGGATCTCTTTCCCTTGATACTCATGGATATTCATTTCCCATCCTCCTATCAAACTCTTCAAAAAATTGACTCCGTTTTCATTTTATATAATGACACATACCTTGTCCACCATTAAGCTAAAAAATTATATTCAAGTTAAAAAAATTCAGAATAATAAATTACTATAATTCCCATTACAAAGGTATTTTTCCAATTTATTAACCGTCAATATATTTTTTACAATAATAAAAAACAGGCGGAAACCTGTTTTTTATTCAAGGGAGTTTTTAATTGGCGCGAAGCTCTTCCGATGATATGGAGTAATCCCATGTAGTTTAATTGCTTGGATATGTTCCTTCGTCCCGTATCCCATGTGCTGCTGAAAGCCATAGTCAGGATACAGGATTGAAAGTTCCTTCATCCACTCATCTCTTGCTACCTTTGCAACAATCGAAGCCGCAGCAATCGAGATACTTTTTCCATCCCCTTTGATAATGGATTCGGCAGGATAAGGGGTTTCAAGTTTCATTGCATCAATTAACAAAAAATCTGGTTTTGGATTGAGCGAGGTGATTACTGCTTTCATCGCCTTTTTAGTGGCTTCATAAATATTGATCTCATCGATTTCATTTGCATGAATCATCGAAACGCTATACGCCAGCGCTTCCCTTTTGATGATCGTATCAAATTCCAGACGTTTTTTTTCTGAAAGCTTTTTCGAATCATCAAGACCTGCTAAGAAAAAATCTGCCGGTAATATAACAGCTGCTGTTACAACAGGACCGGCAAGCGGGCCTCTTCCAACTTCATCCACACCGGCAATGAATTCAAATCCCTGAGAGCGCCATTTTTTTTCATAGACATTCATCTCATTGAACTTTTCCTTTAATCTTCTTTCCTCTGACCTTTTCTTTCGCCATTTATGTATCAGCTGCTGTACACCTTTACGCTCATCCTGAAGGACCTCTACCAAAAATGGATCATTGTCTACTAGAATACTTTCTAGTTGTCGTTCAATTTCCGCAATTGTTTGTAACTTCATTTTTTTCACCTGTTGTCATGATATATTGTTTCGGCATTCATTTCAATTCAAAAAAGCACACGAGTTTCAAAAAGAATTCGTGTGCTTTTTTTTACGAGATTACTAAGTCTTTAAGTTTAACTGTACTGCCGGTACCAAAGATTTCTTGCTCCAGCCTTTTTCCAGTTGGTGTTGCCGCAAGACCGCCTTCAGCAGTTTCCCGGAGAGCAGATGGCATCGATTGGCCAATCAAGAACATGGCGTGTATGACTTCATCACAAGGGATTCTGCTTGTAATTCCGGCAAGCGCCATGTCTGCTGCTGTTATGGCATTTGAGGCACCCATGGCGTTTCGTTTCACACACGGAACTTCAACTAAACCTGCAACAGGGTCACATACTAAGCCTAGCATATTCTTTAATGTGATCGCCATTGCCTCTGCAGCCTGCTGTGGCGTGCCGCCTGCCATTTCTACAATGGCTGCCGCCGCCATGCCGCTTGCAGAGCCTACTTCCGCTTGACATCCGCCTGCAGCGCCGGAAATGGAGGCGTTATTTGCGATAACAAAGCCAAATGCTGCTGCCGTAAACAAAAATTCAATCATCTCCGAACGAGTTGGATTCAATTTTTCTTTTACAGCAAATAAAGTACCAGGTACAACACCTGCTGACCCTGCTGTCGGCGTGGCGCAAATTACGCCCATTGCAGCATTTACTTCATTCGTAGCGACTGCTTTACTAACAGCATCCAGTAAAATCGTACCGCCTAAGGCTTTGCCGCTTTTAATATAGTTTTGCAACAGGACTGCGTCTCCACCGGTTAGTCCGGTATGGGAGTGAACACCGTTAAGGCCTCTTTCAACCGCTTGTTCCATAACAGTTAAATTCGTGTCCATTTTTGCGATTACTTCATCCCTTTTAAGCCCAGATACTTCTATTTCCTGCCGAATCATAATTTCAGCTATTTTAACATGATTGCTTTCTGCAAGCTGAACAAGCTCTGCTACATTTCGAAACATGACCACACCCCCTGATGTTTTTTCATCGATCTATTCAACCATGCGAATGACTTGCTTTACATTCGCAAGTTGTTCCAATTCCTCTATTACGGTCCCCTCAATTTTCTGGTCGACCTCTATCACCATTAACGCCATTTCACCTTTTTCTAACCGTGAAACTTCCATATGGCCGATGTTAATTTCATATTTTGATAAAATACTTGTTACCGCAGAAATAATACCAAAGCGGTCTTGGTGTACAACTAATATGGCCGGATGCTCGCCAGAAAGCTTTAACGGAAATGAATTTAATTCCGTAATTTCAATTGTTCCCCCTCCAATTGAAATTCCCACCATTTCAAGCTCGTCTTTCTCATCATATAAATTTATTTTTACAGTATTTGGGTGATCCGTTACTGCCTCTTCCGTTTGAAAAACTACCTCTAATCCCATCTCTTTTGCAATAGACAGGGCTTTAGGCATTCTTTCATCAAATGTATCTAAATCGAGAAGGCCTGCAACAATAGCAAAATCTGTTCCATGACCTTTATAGGTTTTAGCAAAGGAACCATATAGGGAGATAATCGCTTTCTTGGGCAGTTTCCCAAACAGGGTCCTGGCAACCCTTCCAATCCTTGCTGCTCCTGCTGTATGTGAGCTGGACGGTCCGATCATGACCGGCCCGATAATATCAAAAGCTGAGCGATATTTCATTGATGTACCCCCATTTATTTAACCTGTTATTTTTTACCGCCGATATCTTCTCCATTCATTTTACGAGAATTGCTTCAAAGTAACCAGTAATAATTGCTGGTAAAAGTCCTTATTCTGCGCTTTCTCGCCAATAACAATGAAAACGATTACAATATACAGCCATTAAAAATAATATCAAAGATTTACTAGATTTAAAATAACATTTTACTAGCAGCAAACTATTTTATCATTTGTACATTCGGATGAACATAAGAAGCTCCCCGTTTGGAGAGCCCCTGAGCAATTATTATTCTTTTTCAACCATTAAATCTGAAGGTCGTTCAAAGGTAATCCTGCCAAATTTTTCTGACCGTATTTCTCTGATCACCAATTCTGACACTTTATCATAATCGACGATACCGCCCGACATCAGACACCCGCGCAATTCTCCAATATGATCAAACATTTCGACAACGTTTTCGGGTAGCGCGTCTAACTGATAGCGTTCCTTCAACCGTTCTGGATAGGCGCGTTCTAAAAATCTTAACGTGTAGACCGTTAAGTCCTGCAGGTTTAATAAAGTGTCTTTAATCGCCCCTGTAATGGCCAGTTTCATGCCTACCTCTTGATCCTCAAATTTCGGCCATAAAATTCCCGGGGTATCCAGTAATTCCATTTCTTTGCCTACTTTAATCCACTGTTGTGCTTTTGTGACTCCAGGTGTATTTCCTGTCTTAGCGATGTTTTTTTTGGCCAGTCGATTGATAAGAGTCGATTTACCCGCATTTGGGATCCCAACGATCATGGCGCGGATAGCTCTTGGTTTTACACCTCTTGCTCTTAAACGGTCAAATTTCTCTTTAAGAATTTCGTTTGAGGCTTGGACAATTTGTTTCATTCCTTCTCCAGCCTGTGAATTGATTGCCAGTGCCTTGATTCCTTTTTCCGCAAAAAAGGCAATCCATTCTTTCGTCACAGTCTGGTCTGCCATATCCGCTTTATTTAATAAGACTAGCCGTGGTTTATGCTGAATAATTTCATCAATCATCGGATTTCTGGAGGAATACGGTATTCGCGCATCCACTAATTCAAAAATAATATCAACAAGTTTTAATTTTTCCGTGACCTCTCTGCGAGCCTTAGCCATATGGCCTGGAAACCATTGGATCGTCAAATAAGTCACCTCCTTCTAAAAGCGTAAGCGCCATGGTGCTCTATTTCACTGTTACAATATGTGCATCTTTTATCGGCCAGTAAACGACGCTTGTTTTACCGATTACTTTACTCATAGGGACGGTTCCAATATGCCGGCTGTCTTTACTGAAGCGGCGGTTATCCCCCATGACAAACAGCTCACCCTTAGGAACGGTCTGACGGCCAATTTTTTCTTCTAATGTAAATGCACCGGTTAATGGCCCATCCTCTACTTGCTTCTTATATTCATCTAAATAAGGCTCTTTATACGCTTTACCATTTACGTATAACGTATCATCCTTATATTCAATCGTGTCACCTGGGAGACCAATCACGCGCTTTATGTAATCCTTTTTCTCCGGGGCATGAAAGACGATAATATCAAATCGCTTTGGCTCACCAATTTCATAACTGAATTTATTGACGATCATGCGATCCTGATCCTTTAATGTCGGCATCATCGATAAGCCATCCACCACTATCGGTGCAAATAGAAAATAACGGATAACTGCTGCCAGTGCTACCGCAATCAATAGGGCTTTCGTCCATTCCCATAGTTCATTCTTCTTTTTTGTCATACAATCCCCACCAATCACTTTAAAAAAATGTCTTATAAAGACTATTTTACATAACTTGCACCTATTTAACACGATGGGATAAAACTTTTTAATCAAACTTTAATATTTCCTTTATAAATTCGCAATAAATGGAAGCAGTACAAGAAAAATCAAATATGAGTATAAAAAAAGAGCCTGCTCCCGGGCAAGCTCTTTTCTTTTCATATTAGCGGATCTCTTTAATTCTTGCTTTTTTACCGCGAAGGCTGCGCAAGTAGTAAAGCTTAGCACGGCGAACTTTACCGCGGCGAATTACTTCAAGCTTCGCAATTTTTGGTGTATGAACAGGGAAAGTACGCTCAACGCCTACTCCGTAAGAAATTTTACGAACTGTAAAAGTTTCGCTAATTCCACCACCACGACGCTTAATCACAACACCTTCAAATAACTGAATACGCTCGCGAGTACCCTCGACAACTTTAACGTGAACACGTACAGTGTCACCAGGACGGAACGCAGGCAGATCAGAACGAAGTTGTTCTTTTGTGATTTCTTCGATTAATTTATGCATCGTTTTCAACTCCTTCCAACAGATGCTCATGCACACTAACATACCTTTATCTTGCAGCGGAACATCGTTATAAGACCACAACTGAAACGGATCAGTTCAAGTCACAAGAAGTATCATACCATATTTATTGTGGGCTCGCAATATTACTCGGCATCTTTTTTTACTTCTTGTAACCATTTTTCCTGTTCCGGAGTTAGTTCAATTTTATCAAATAAATCCGGCCGTCTATGGAGGGTCCGTCTTAATGCTTCTTTATTACGCCACTCCTCGATTAATTTATGATTTCCTGACAGAAGGACATCGGGTACTTTCAGTCCTCTGAAATCTGCCGGTCTTGTATAGTGCGGATGTTCTAAGAGACCGGTACTAAATGAATCCTTCATGTGGGATTCTTGATTGCCTAGCACCTCCGGCAAGAGGCGGACAACGCTGTCAACCACTACCATTGCTCCAAGCTCGCCGCCGGTCAAGACATAATCACCAATCGATATTTCATCTGTTACCACATGCTCGCGAATTCGTTCGTCATAGCCTTCATAATGACCGCAGATGAAGATCAAATGATCTTCTTTTGCTAATTCTTCAGCTTTCCGCTGTTCATATCGCTCACCCTGCGGGCATAGCAGAATCACTCTTGGCTGTTTACCATGACCATTTTTCTTCAGAGCGGCTACAGCATCAAAAATGGGCTGGGGCTTTAATACCATCCCAGCACCGCCGCCATAAGGATAATCATCAACAGTAGAATGCTTATTGTCAGCAAACTCACGAAAATTGACTACATTATAATTAACTGCCGCTTTTTCTGCTGCTTTTTGTAGGATCGATTGTCCCAGTACTCCGGTAAACATTTCCGGAAACAATGTAAGGATATCAATCTGCATCATGAAAGTAATCCTTCCATTGGTTTAATTAAAACCACTTTCTCTTTGACATCCACTTTTTTTACGACATCATGAATATAAGGGATTAGTACTTCTTTGCCGCCTTTTCCTTTCACAACCCAAACGTCATTAGCACCAGGTGAGAGAATTTCGGTAACCTTGCCGATTTCTTCGCCATCTACAGTAGCAACAAGGCAGCCGATGATTTCATGGTAATAAAATTCATCTTCTTCTAATTCATCCAGCTGTGATTCCGGAACTTTCAGAATCCCCTCTTTAAACTTTTCCACTTCGTTGATGTTTGTGAATCCTTCAAAAGTAAGTAATTCAAAATTTTTATGTGTGCGATGGCTCTTCACGGTTAGTTCAATAGACTGATTTGATTTTGGCATAAATAAATATAAAACATTTCCTGGTTTATAGCGTTTTTCAGGGAAATCCGTTTTCGAGATCACACGGACTTCACCCTTAATTCCTTGTGTATTGACGATTTTCCCAACGTTGAACCATTTATCCATTGTCCATTTTCACCTAATTTCTTCAATAATTCCATCTTTAATGATGATTGTACGCTGCCCTTGTCTCTCGTCCCAAACATCGCCAACATTCACCTCAACGAGAGCCTGAACTTCCTTTTCTTTTAACTCACTGCCTAATGGTAGGATATGTAATTGTTCCACTTGAAACTCAATAAGCTTTATTTTTTCTTTACGCATTTGAATTTCTTTTTCAAACTGCTGTTTTAATGGTCCTGGTGAAAAGTTTTTTGTTTTCTCCAGCCGTTTCTGTTCAAATTGCAGCTGATCACATTCTTTCTGCAGCTGTAATTTTTCGGACTGATACTTGTTAAATAGCAGTTGTTTACTATTTTCTGTTAGTAATTGCTTTACCACAACTGTTTGGATTATTTGCATGTAGGGACCTCCTTTTGCATTTATATAGCAAAAAAGAGAGGAAATAATCCCTCCCTTTTATCTAGATGCAAAAAGCTATTCACCAATTTCTAGAAAAATTTTCTTCTGTTGTGAAGATCCTGCTGCATAAACAACAGTTCTAATGGCCTTTGCAACACGCCCTTGTTTCCCGATCACTTTTCCCATATCTGTCTTATTCACAGTAAGGTGATAGGTAATGCGGTTATCCTCTTCATCGGCACGGACGTAAACGTCTTCCGGAAAATCAACAAGGGGCTTAACAATCGTTTCAATTAGATCTTTCATAGCTGACTGCTATTACTTGCCTAATTTAGCGTTATGGAATTTTTCCATGATGCCTTGGTTTGAGAAAAGGTTACGAACGGTATCAGATGGTTTCGCACCGTCTTTTAACCATTTAAGAACTAACTCTTCGTTAATTTCTACTTTAGCTGGTTGCGTAACAGGATTGTAAGTTCCTACGATTTCAATGTAACGTCCATCACGTGGTGAACGAGAATCTGCAACTACGATACGATAGAAAGGAGTTTTCTTAGCTCCCATACGTTTTAAGCGAATTTTTACTGCCATTTTAAATAAGCACCTCCGAATAGTTTCACACAAGATAGTATAATATCAATTCTTTTATTGTTTGTAAAGTGTTTTTTCTTTACAAGCAGTATTACCAATTTCAGCCAAACCGAAACATCCTAGAACGGTTTAAATGGAAATTTGAAGCCGCCCTTTTTCTTTCCCTTTTGCTGCATTCCCGTCATTTGCTTCATCATTTTTTTCATATCTTCAAATTGCTTTAATAAGCGGTTAATTTCGGTGACAGGACGCCCGCTTCCTTTGGCAATTCTACGTTTGCGGTTCGCATTCAGGATCTCGGGATTGTTTTTTTCTGCCTTTGTCATGGATTGAATAATCGCTTCCACATGGGCAATTTGTTTCTCATCAATTTGAAGATTATTCAAACCTTTGATTTTGTTTGCCCCTGGCATCATTTTTAATAATTCATCAAGCGGGCCTAAATTTCGCACTTGGCCTAGCTGATCCAAAAAGTCTTCCAATGTAAATGATGCTGTCCGCATCTTCTGTTCTAACTCTTTTGCCTTTTGTTCGTCGACATTTGCTTGGGCTTTTTCAATCAGTGTCAACACATCACCCATACCTAAGATCCTTGAGGCCATTCGTTCAGGATGGAATGGTTCCAAAGCATCCATTTTCTCGCCCAAACCGACAAATTTAATCGGAGTTTGGGTGACGGCACGGATAGACAATGCGGCCCCGCCCCTTGTGTCACCATCAAGCTTTGTAAGAACAACTCCGGTTAAACCGAGCTGTTCATTAAAACTTTGGGCCACATTGACGGCATCTTGTCCTGTCATCGCATCGACAACAAGGAAGATTTCATCTGGTTTTGTAAGCTCTTTAATATCCTTTAATTCGTCCATTAAGGTCTCATCAACGTGTAGTCGACCAGCCGTATCAATCAGGACATAGTCATTATGGTCTTCTTTCGCTTTCGCGATTGCCTGCTTGGCGATTTCAACCGGGCTCACTTGATCACCAAGAGAGAAAACAGGCATATCTAATTGCTTACCAAGAGTTTGAAGCTGCTTAATGGCAGCTGGACGATAAATGTCCGCAGCAACCAGCAGCGGTTTGCGGTTATACTTCTTTCGAAGTAAAAGCGAAAGCTTACCTGTTGTTGTTGTTTTACCGGCACCCTGCAGCCCAACCATCATGATAACGGTTGGCGGACGATTCGAGGCAGCAATCTTACTTTGCTCTCCCCCCATTAGCGCAGTCAATTCCTCATTAACGATTTTGATGATCTGCTGACCTGGAGTTAAGCTTTTCAGAACTTCCTGCCCTACGGCGCGTTCACTGACTTTTTTCACAAAATCTTTGACGACTTTAAAGTTAACGTCTGCTTCTAGTAAGGCAAGACGCACCTCACGCATCATTTCTTTTACATCCGCTTCCGAGACCTTTCCTTTTCCGCGGATTTTTTGGATTGTATTCTGCAGTCGGTCGGCTAATCCTTCAAACGCCATTCATGCCGCCTCCTAATCTAATTTCTCAAGCTCAGTAACCATATCTAACATTGCCTGTTTTGAAGGGTTCTCCTCTTGAAGTAATTCCTTCACTTGCCTTATTAGTTTTGAACGCTCTTGAAATTTCTGAAATAATAACAGCTTTTCCTCATATTCCTCGAGCATCGCTTCCGTCCGCTTTATATTATCATAAACGGCCTGACGGCTTACATCATACTCTTCGGCAATTTCACCCAATGAGTAATCATCTAAGTAATAGAGAGACATATAGCTTTGCTGCTTTGGCGTTAACAACGAATAATAGAAATCATAAAGAAAGTTCATTCGCGTTGTCTTTTCAAGCATCATGCCCAGATTCCCTCCAATGCCATTGTTAAGTGAAAAGCCTTTACGAAAGTAAGTTTATACAATCTTACCCTTTCTGTCAAGAAAATATCTTTACAATAACGAAAAGCGGATTTCTCAGAGATTTTTTCTTTTCTTCGCTTCGAGCAGCCGTTTCATCCTGTCTTCTTTTTCTAATTGGCTGACTTTTTGTATGTTTCTCTTTCTATGATTTAAAAGGTTTTGTTCTTGTTTTGGCTGGTCTCCATTTGTTGTTTCTTCGTTCCATTGATCCTTAATTATTTTCCTTGGTTTCTCCGTACTTGACTTATTTTTTTCTTTAGCTTTAGTAAGCTGGTGAAGAGCTGTTGTCCGCCCTTCCTCAACATTCTTTAGTGGTTTCCGGAAAAGCCGGACGAAGAAATAAAATGGCTGAAAACCTAATCTTCTAATCATAATTTCAAGCACAAGCAGCAGGAAGGCTGCTAATAATAGCTGCTGGCTGATGGACTCTTTCTTTTTTTGCCTATCCTTTAAAGGCCTGAATGCTTCTTTCGCCGTTTTTAATTCTTTACCTCCGGTGATTGCGGCCAGTTCTTTTAGCAGCTCCTTATTCGTCCCCTTTAACAAAAATTCTTCCGAATAAGGGACAGTGAACCCCGTTTGGAACAATTGGTCACGCCCATCCCCAGCTGTTTGTTTCACCCGTAAAAAATACATCCCGGGATTATTGGGGAAAGTCACTTCAAATTCTCCTGGTGCAACCGGCTTAGCATTTGTATCCATTACCGAACCATTTTGCGAGACAACTGATACATCAAGGGGTAAAAATTGACCGTCTGCCGCTTTTAAGCGGACTATCGTATTGCCATTCTCTTTTTCCACGGTTAATCGGAACGGTTCACTGTCATATTGCGGCAGTGATTCGGCGGCAAGCATATTAATAAATTGCGGCCAGTTGTCCCATTTTGACCAATCTCCTGACCATTTTCCTGTCATATCGGAGGTAAAGGCAAGTGTGGTACCCAAACCATATTGCCATTCAGCCAAAATAGGATCCTTTTTCTCACTTATCAATGGCAATTTCGCTCTGTTTTTCGCTGTTACCGCGATATAGGCATTCATTTTTGGGATACCCTTTTCAAACATGGGTGTCCACTTTGGATATGGCTGTACGGCAGGGTAAAACGGTTTGTCCTCAATATAGGTTCTTGTTGTCATGACCGTTTCCCTCGAGAGGATGCTGGGAATGACAGATGCATCCGTGACATCATAAAACCGTCCGCTTCCTTGTCCTGCAAGCCCTTCTAAAAGGTTTCGGTCGGCGTCACTTCCGAGAGCGACGGTTGACAATGTAACGTTATTCTTTTTTCCTTCTTCAATCAGAGCTTGATAGTCTCCGCCTGCAGCTGACTGCCCATCCGTTAACAAAATTATGTGCTTTCGTTGCAGCTTTAAATCTTTTAACTCTTGATAAGCCTTTTCTAGTGAAGGATAAATGTTTGTTCCACCGCCGACAGAAACAGAACGGATTTGTTCCATTACCTTTTTTTTGTTTTTGAGCGGGGCGGTTTCGACAATCACCCATGGGCGGTCATCAAAAGCAATAAAGCCGAGGGTATCTTTTTCTCGCAATAAATCGACGGAACGGGCCGCAGCCTCCTTCGCCAAGGTCAGTTTATTCCCGCTCATACTGCCGGAACGGTCAATGACTATCATTAATCCAAGTGATGGCATCTCATTCTTTCCCTTTATATCCATATCAACGGGCAGTAATTTCTCAATTGGTGTCTTAAAATAACCACCGAGGCCAAAGCTATCCTCACCGCCCAGCATGACAAAACCAGTTCCAAATTCCTTGACTGCTTTTTCAATCAAATTCATTTGCTGTTCACTGACCTTTATGCCCGGAACATTATTAAAAATAATGGACTGATACTGTAAAAAACCAGCTAAGGTTGTTGGAAGCTTCTCAGGGTTCAGCCTATCAACCCTTAACCCAGAGGATTGCAGAATATCTGCCACTGGATCTTCCTGATTGCCCTGAACAACTAACACTCTTGGTGTTCCTTTTACATTTGTTACCGCATAAAGAGAATTATTTTCGATAAAAGTATCCTTGTCAGCCGCAATTTCAGCCTTATAAATCGCCATGCCTGTCTCAGATGCAATATTTGTAAATGAAAATTCATTTTGACCTTCTTTTACGGTTACCTGCTCGTGAAGAATATCTTTATCATTTAACGAAATCCTTACATTGGCTTTTTTTTCACTATTACTTACAATCGATAATGTGATGTTTGCTTTTTCACCTTCGTAGATTGCAGGGGGAACTTCCAGCTTTGTAAGAGCCATATCCTCGCGAAACTTTTGCTTAAAATGGACATAATCCACCTCAAGGTTTTGATTTTTTATCAGCCTTGCCGCATCTTTACTGGTACCCGTTGTCTCATTACCATCAGTTAATAACACAATTCTTCCGCCTCGTCCCTTTTTGAACATCGAGGCAGCAAATCCAATTCCTTCTTCCAGATTTGTTTCTCCCGTTTTCATCTTCCCACTAAAAGGTACTGCTGTTGTTTTTTTTGTTGTAAGCGATTGTTCGACCATCGCTCCATCTGCAAACGAGGCAATGGCGAAGGATTGGTTTTCCTTTTTCGCAAGAAGGCTGTCATCAAGCCACCCGAGCGCATCATCTTCTACATTTTCGAAACTTGCCGATCGGTCAACGAGAAAAATGATCGATTCCTCCTTGATAGGCAGCAATAGTTGCGGAATTGTAAGAGCAAAAACAAGTAAGAAAAATAACAGGGTCCTCAGACAGCCAATCCACAGCTTTTCCGGAGTGAATGATTTTCTCATTTGTCTAAAATAAAGAGTCATTAAGAAAAAAACCGGGAGCAATAAAATGAGAAGAATTGGGTACTTAAGCTCTAAACCCACGTCTAAATACCTCCCATTCTGCAATGAGCAAGAGCAGAACCACTGCCGTCAGCCAAATCCACAACGATTCATTCGATTTCAATGTAAGCTCTTTTTTATTCTCCTTCGGATCCTTCAAAATAAATGAAGCTTCCGAATGCGGTCTTTTTTCACGATCATCAAGAAGAACAGAAAAATAATAGACTTGACCTCCTGATATAGCTTGATAGATTCCCGGTTTATATGGGGCTTTAAAATTCTCACTAGCTAGGTCCAGGGTGGATAAACTTTTTCCCGAAGCATTAAAAATTTCCATCCCCGCTTGATGATTTTCAAGCTGGAGCCACTTTTCCTCCCCTGGCTGAAAGTAGCCTAGAAATCCTGATTGGGTTGATAACCACTGATAGCTGTTATAAAGAAAGATCGGAAAACCAGGATGCAGCGGCCAATCCGTATTCTCAAGTGCGAAGTTAAAAATAATGATCGGCTGTCCTTGTCTTGTTCCTGTTTGAATTAACGGGTGATTGCCGCTGGTTACAATCGTTTCCCATTCCCCCTTTATTGGCATAACAGCATATTTTATGTATGTTTTTTCCATATCTACGAATTCAGTGAGACTTGAATTAGTGCTTTGAATCGGCTCCTTTAGCTCAATTGGTTCGCCTGATTTATTGACATATATCACCGGCAATTTCGGCAACTCATCAACCGGAAGCCCTTCCGCAAGAATAATCCCGCCTTCTATTAATCCCGCAGCATTGTTTTGATCTCGCTGCATCGCATGGATGCCCAACGTTTCCAGTGCTTTTATGAAAAAAGGATTTATTTCCCCCAGTGCATAAACGTTTGGATTTAAGTTACTGTACACTGCGGTTAGTTCGTTATCAGCGATATAATGGTCCCCGGATTTGATCTCCGCTTGATAAAACCTGTGCAGCGGCAGGTCAGGCATATTAATTACCACTTGTTTACCGGGAGGAATGGTTACCTCTTGCTGAAAGATTGTTTGATTTTCACTTGTGATGACAAATGGGATTGTTTTCGACTCTTCCATTTGATTTTCTACTACTGCGAGGCCGGAAATTCGATTGTCCTTTCCCGCGACCCCAAATGAAAGAATCGCGATATTATCTTGAACCCCCTTTGCATTATGGATTTCATATGAACCATGTTCTTTTACTTCAGCAAGGTCCTCCTTCTTTATCGCATCTGAAAATAGATGGATGACCGTATTCTGCTGTGAAATAAGTGATTCCGAGAGCTTCACACTCTTTTTGATATTTTCATGTTCATAGGTTACTTGCAGCTCATCAATCATCTTAAGAATGACATTTGGATTTGTTTCCCGGTTCAATACTATTTTGGGTTTAGTTCCAGCAATAATGATGGTCACTTCCTGATTATTTAACCGTTTAGCCATCTGTTTCATCTCTTGCTTTGACTGTTCAAAGAGCGGCTTGTCACCTTTTTGTGCTGACATAGTTGCTGATGTATCAACAATCCAAATAAGCTGATCTCCCCTAACCCCCTTCGAGTGCCAGATCGGCTTTGTTAAAGCAAGCATTAACAATATAAGGGCCGCGATTTGCAGCCAAAAGATGAGATTTTGCTGTAATTTTTGAATCCACGGTGATGCTTTCCACTCATTCATTGCCTGCTGCCATAGGAGATTTGAAGGATTAATAATTTCCTTATACTGTTTCCGAAAAAAATATAATAACACAACAAAGGCGACGAAAATGACGAGTAGAAAAAACAATGGGTTAGCAAAATACATTTCAATCACCTCTGTTAATAAAGCATCCTTTTCGCGGAACACTCATGAAATAAAAACGCTGGGAGGTCAGCATGATCTGTTGTCATTAGATAACTGAAGCCGAACCGGCGGCATAAAAGTTCAAGTTTGTGATTATGCATGTTCAATTGCCTTTGATAGTTTCCTAAGATAAATTCATTCATTGATACCTGTACACTTTCTTTTGATTCACTATCAATCAGCTTTACATCCCCTGTATAAATCGGATTTAATTCGTCCCTGCTTAATAATTGGATCAATGTAACTTCTTGTTTTCTAGCGGCGATGGAACGGAATAATGACTCAAAGGACTCAAGCGGCTCAAGGCCGTCCGTAATGAGAATGGCCAGCTGGTTATTCTTTAACGAATTTTTGTGAAGGTTTTCGGTAAATGTTCCGGAACCCTCATGCAATGGGAACTGAAGAATATCAAAAAACACTTTCTTTGCGTACACGGACCCTTTTCTGCTAACCTTTACAAATGGCTCCGAAGAAACCGGGACAAACGACAAGCGGTCTTCACCTGATAGGGCAATAAAGCTAAAGGAGGCTGCAAGTTCTTTTGCCCGAGCCCACTTTGTTTCTATTGCCTGCATTGAACCAGAGACATCTAAAAAGACCGTTATCGCTAATTCCTGTTCATCTAAAAACCTTTTGATATAATGCTTGTGCGTCCTGCCATAAATATTCCAGTCAATTTGCCGGACATCATCCCCAGGCTGATAAAGTCGATAATCCGAAAATTCAAGTGAAGTTCCAAACTTATTCGCCTGTCTTCTTCCTTTATGAGCGCCAAGCCTTCGTGTCTTTGCCATCAATCTCAGTTTCGCCAGTCTTGCAAGCATGGAGTGCATATGAGCTGTCATACTTGACGTTCTGCCTTTCCTGCTTGTTCCAATACATCTTTAATCAAGTCGTCTGCTGTCACACCGTTTGCTTCTCCCTCAAAATTCAATAATAAACGGTGTCTTAAAACCGGGATGGCTGTCTGTTTTAAGTCTCCCATAGAAATATGGAATCTTCCGGCAAATAATGCTCTCGTTTTTGCCATTTGAATCAGACCCTGTAATCCTCTCGGCCCGCTGCCGAATTGAACGTATTGTTTAACCCTTTCAGGGGCATCTCCCGAAGCAGGGTTAGTCGCATCTATGATGGAGACCGCAATATTTAACAAATCATCTGAGACTAATATTTCCTTTGAAAGCTGCTGCAAGGCTAATACGTCGGAGGCGCTTAAAATTTTCTTTAATTGCGGCACCGCAATACCTGTTGTTCGTAAAGCAATCTCTTTTAGTTCCGCTTTTGTTGGATAATCCACTTGTATTTTACAAATAAAACGGTCCATTTGCGCCTCAGGGAGCGGATAGGTGCCTTCCATATCAATCGGGTTCTGGGTAGCCAGCACAAAAAATGGCTTGGAAAGCTGTTTAGTAGTGCCCATCACCGTTACCGTCTGCTCCGCCATCGCCTCTAACAGGGAACTTTGGGTCTTTGGCGTGGCCCGATTAATTTCATCGGCCAAAATAATATGGCCAAACAATGGCCCCTCATGAAAAACAAACTCCTGCCTGCCGTCTAATCCCGGCTGCAGAATCATCGTGCCGGTAATATCTGACGGCATTAAATCCGGCGTGAATTGAATCCGATTAAATGATAAATCCAGGCAGGCTGAAATTGAGCGGACCAGCATGGTTTTTCCAAGGCCCGGCAGCCCCTCTAATAACGCATGTCCGCCCGAAAAAATACTCCACAGTACTTGATCAATCACTTCCTCTTGACCAACGATAAAATTCTGTAACTCTTCTTTTACCATTTTTAGCTGTTGTGCTGCCGAAATAAATTGATTTTCTTTCTCTTTTAATTGGGACAATTGTCTGTCACTCCTTATTCGGATCAAGCAATAAAAAATAGTTTTTAACGATTTCTTCTAAATCAGAAGGCAGCTTTACCCGATCGGTACTATTTCGATAGGCTTCTGCATAGGTTCCGTATACTTCTTGATAGGAGCGAAGCTGGCCTTTTAAAATAGGCCCATTTCCCTCATACTGTTCCGAGGGGCTGCCATTGCCAATGGCACCTGTATCTGTCTCAAGATTGTCTTTACCGGCTGCTTTCTCCGGAATCGTAAGAAGCTGGCGCGAACCCTGCCCGAGTCCGGCACCACTTCCGGACCCTGTTCCCTTTCCGCTTCCTGTACCCTGACCTGATCCATTGCCATTCCCACTGCCAGTGCCCTGGCCTGATCCATTTCCACTTCCTGTGGCATTGCCAATTCCTTGTGAGCCATTTCCGGCTGATTGCTTTCCTTGACCTCCACCTTGTGAGCCTGTTTTAGAGCTGCCGTTTTTGCCATTTTGCTTGTTTGTCTGACCTCCATTAGACTGGGTGGGGGAATTAAGGGCTACTTGTTGGGGCTGCAATCCGTTTCTAAGCATTTCAGTTTGCAGACTTTCTGCTGCTTCTCCAAGGGCCGCTTGTGCATCAGCAAGCTGATTCATTACATTTTCCGAGTTTAAAGCTTCAGATATCTTCTTTGTCAATTCAGCTAATTCTTTTTCAGAAAGCTGGCGGTTCAAACCCGAGAGCTTGCTGAATGCCTGCTTCTCGCTTTCAGACAAGGAATCAAATTTTTGGTTAAACCGTTCAAGTTCCTTTTTAATTTTTTTCATATCCTCCTCATTAAGTGCAGCTGCCAATTGACTTACATCCATATTTTTTAATTCTTGCTGCAATGAATGAAGCTTTTCCAGTTGTTCTTTTTGCTTCAGTGCTTTTAATTCAAGTTCCTTTTTTTGCTTTTCCAATTCCTCAACTGCTTTCTTGAGTTCAGGACTCTTGGCAATGATCTCCTGCGCCTGTTGGAGAGCTTTTTTCTTTTCCTCGTTCTTTTCTTTATCAATCTTTTCTCCCAGTTTCTTTACGGCCTTCTTTACTATTTTCGATTCCGTTTCTTTGACCACAGCCAATTGCAGGTTTTGATTTGGAAAATACTGAAGAAGGATTGCCAGACCTAACAGCAGTACAGCCATCAAAAGCCATTTGGGCCTAACCTCATGTTTTTTCCTTGATAAAACATGATGCTGTTCTTTCTTCATAAAAGTGAGTGCTTCGGCAAGCTGCAATTTCTGCAGCATGCCATCATCGTCTATAAACGAAAAGGCTGTGATTACACGGTCATCCGGTATATAGTCATTAAAAAGACTTGCCGCCTCCCTATATCCCGGCTGGGACCGCCAACAACGAAAGACAAATACAAGAAGCATGAAGAAACCGCCATACCAAATCATTTCATGATAGTAAGGGATGACAACTATTCGTGCCGCGGATAAAATGAGAACCGAGAAAGCCAAAACAGTTAGCAGCCAGTAATGAAGCTCGGTAATGATTCTATTTCGTAACAACTGCCTTCGTATTGGCTTTAGCAGCTGAAAATAAAGCTGTTTATCCTCCATCTGCCTCAATCCTTATCCATTTGATTTAACTTTCATATTTGGACGGAGTTTTCGAATACTAACAAAAATCATAATAAGAAAGATGATGGTATACGAAATCAAATAGGCTGCCCATAATGGGAAATGGATTCCCATCCCTGCTTGACTGGACAATTCGATGAAAGCAGTCGGTTCCAGAATACCAAACAGAATCATGAGCGGATTCAGCATAACAAAGAAGTATGGGATCGGGTTATTAGCCGTGATCCCCATTTGATTGACAGACATCGTAACCGTGAACAGGAAAGCCGTTCCGGCTGTTAAGAATAAAGTAACACCATACGTACTTACCATCGCAATAATCGTCTTTCGAACCAGTGTGGAGAGAAAGATGCCGATGCTGCCATAGACAAGGATCGTAAAAATATAAAAGCCAAGAATCGTTACGACTTGTCCGGGTGAAATTCCGCCAAACAAGAAGACTATGCTGTATATCGGCATGCTAGCGACAATCATCAATAATAAAAATGAAACTGATGAAATTAACTTCCCAAGAATAATACTGGTGGAACTCTGATTTGTGGTTAATAAAATATTTAATGTTTGCTTCTCCCTTTCCCCGCTAATGACCCCTGCGGTTAAACCGGGTGTAATAAATAGAATTAACCCCATTTGGATAAAAGTCAGCAGCATAAACATCTCCCTGCTTTGATCCGGACGGAACAGCCCCATCGGTGAGTTTTGAGTTTGTAAATAGATAAACCCAATGATTAGGATGGAGAGTGCCAATAAATAAAAAGCTAAACCGAGAAAACTTTTAAAAGAGCGGAACCTCAGCTTAAATTCCTTATTTAAAACAGGATTGAGGAAAAGATTTCTCACGATAGTTCCACTCCTTTCGTAATCTCCATAAATACATCCTCAAGGTTTGTTTCAGTTTCTGAAAAACTGATAATAGGGATATCGTGTGACAGGGCTGCTTTCAACAGCAGTACCTGCTCTTCCACATTTCCGCCAAACATGAATTGGAGCGATTCCCCGTCATCCCTTCTTGCTACTTGACTCACATGCGGTTGATCCTCGAAGAAAAGCACCGCTTTTTCCCACTCACGATACAGCCTGACAATAATTAACTTCTCCCCTTGAAGGCGTTGTTGAATTTCAGTGACAGAGCCCTCTGCCACCAATCGTCCTTGGTCAATAATCCCAATTACATCACACATTTCTGCAAGTTCTGGCAGGATATGTGAAGATATTAAAATCGTTTTGCCCATATTCTTTAATTCTTTCAGGATTTCTCTCATTTCAACCCGTGCCCTCGGATCAAGGCCAGAGGCAGGCTCATCTAGTATCAGGACCTCGGGATCATGAATCAATGATCTTGCCAGGCAAAGTCTTTGCTTCATTCCTCTCGAAAGGACGTCAACATACGAATCCTGTTTATGTGTCAAATTAACTAATTCAAGAAGCTGAGGGATTAATTTCTTTCTTTCGCTCTGGCTGATTCCATAACTTGCACCGTAAAAATCCAAATACTCAACGGCCTTTAATTGATCGTAAACACCGAAGAAATCAGGCATATAGCCAATTTGACTACGGACAGCTTTCGGCTCTTTCGAAATATTATAGCCATTAATATAAGCCGTTCCGGAGCTTGGGGAAAGCAATGTTGCTAATATCGAAAAGGTCGTCGATTTCCCGGCACCATTTTGACCGACAAAACCAAACACGGAGCCTTTGTCAATAGTAAGATTTAAAGAATCAAGCGCGGTAAATTTTCCATACCTTTTCGTTAAGTTAATAATTTCAATCATGAGCTGATTCCCCCCTTTATCGCAAGCGCCGGCATCCTGACGAGAGGGTCACCTTGTCCGGTTTTTATCAATTTGATAGTAATTGTCCCGTCCTCCGATATATATTGATCGAGTTGTTCCTTGATGGTTGTATGGGAATCAGGTAAAGGCAAAAAGGTTCCCGTTGTATGATTTAGGAGTGAATACGTAACATTCCCGCCATACCAAGTAATATCAAGTTCTTGAAAACTCGCTTTTCCGTTCATCAGCTGCTTCGGAAGCTCCAAAACATAGTCATATTCGCCGTCATCAAGTTCCTTTTCGTTGCGGGTTCCTGTCATTTCATTGAACACACCGCCGCGGATGGTGTTGATATAGTTTCGAAACATATCATCCTTAATGGTGAAAGAGCCGCTAATGTTTGTTTGGATATCTAAGGATTGATAGATTAGCGTTAATCCATTCTTAACCGCGTTCTTTCCTTTTAAATCAGCTTTAATAACAGAATCCTTTGTATAGCCATAAAGAATAGGCTGATTTTCTGTTTGGGAATCGTCATATAAAAATTCCACTGCACCGGATTCCATTCTTTCCCTTTTTATTTTATCCACATCTTGCGGAGAACTTGGCATCTGGTAGGAATTCCCCTGACTATACGGTCCGGCTAGATAATCCTGCTCCAATGTTTTATTTACCGTAAGACTCTCCCCGCTTTTCAACGGGCCAAGCTCAATCTTTTTGCTGCCCGACCATATAGTCAACTCTTCAAAGTCATAGGGAAAATGATTGATAATATTCCCTGTTAACTTCTTATTTTCATTGGTTAGTTTTATCTCAAATTGGCCGGCATCTTTCTTTGAAGCCTGGCCATAAAAGGTTCTTAAAGACCAATATTCGACATTTGGAAAAGTGACACGATTAGCGTTTCTGCTATTTTCCAATACGGCATATCGCTTTCCATCCTCCACTGCAATGGAAGATGACCCCGGCACACCGTTGAAGGTTCCTTGCGAAAAATTCAGGTCATAATCGCCGCTTGTATTCGAAAGAAAGCTAAAAGCCTCATAACCATTTAACTGACCATGATCTGCCCTATAGATGCCGGTTTGGTTCATCTGCGGGTTAGCGATTCTGTCTTTTGCCCCAATTGCAAAGATTCCTACTGAGGAAACAAGGGCAACAGCGGCAATAATCCACCAAGCATGCTCCCGTTTATCCAGTCTTTTTAACATGAAATACAATAACGGTGCGAGTACCATGAGATAAATGAACAGGAACAGGCTGATTTGCCCAACGGAAAATTGTGATCCCGCAAAGTATTCATTCATTTCGGCAAATTCATTAAACAACATGTCATAGCGATTTGGGCCGCCTTTTTGAAATTGAACCGGGGTGACCGTATTTAGAATCGGACTTAAAGCAAACCATTGACCATATTCGTTCCAGGAAGAGAGTGGTTCATCACCTAACGAAAAGGCCGTCTGCCATATTTCTCCGGCACCGTATCCTTTATGAACAACCATTGGTATCTCGCCGCTTTTGAGTGCGACTTCCGCTCCCCGATCCAACTCGCCAATAAATACTGGAATGTTCGGAAATGCCGGTTGTGCCGACGCCACTTGGAACATTTTTGTATCTGCGAGTTCCTCTTTATTAGATTTCATTGGCAATTCCTCGTAAAGGCTGCCATAAGAACCCGCTGCATCAGGCGCAGCACCGGCAATCAATATCCCGCCATTTTGAATCCACTTGAGGATTGCTTGCTGTTGTGATTTTTTCAGTTTAGAAACGCTAAACTCATCAATTAATATGTAATCAAACAATGCTAAGCCTAGTTCGTCTTCAGGAATCATCTCTTCAGTTAATACGATTGATTCAAGATGATTTGTTGTTGCCATCACCTTTAATTCTTTTAAACGGTCGGCATTCTCACTTAACATCCCTAATGTTCTGCCATCCGGATCCAGATATTTGGGCTTTAGGATTTTATCTCCGGCGAAGGCTTGCTCATTCCCATCTTTCCAGCTGCCTTTATATAAAAAGATCGTCTGCTTTATTTGCCAATTATTGAAATATTCTTCTGAAAAACCTGGTAATGACATCGTATAAGTTTTTTTGCTTCCCTTTGGTACATCAATGGACAATATCTTTGCCCCGCTGGAATTATATGTTGAAGCAAAATTGAAAAGAAGATCACCGGTGAAATCTGCTCCGCTATTTTCAACCATTACTTGAACAGGAAAGCCGCGGTCGCTTTTCACTTTTCCATCGAATCCTTCTTTGACAGAAATTTTAATAAAACCAGCTTCTGCTTCAGCTGGAACTGCTGCTTGACACAAGAAAAACACACACATGAGTAAAATAAAACACAGCCTTTTCTTTAACAAAAAGATTCCCCCTAAAAACCTCTCAGATCTGTCTATTTAATAGACGTAAAAGCTTGTCTATTACACTACAATATTCAAAAAAAACATCAAATTATCCTACCCATCCTTTCCATATATCCTTTTGTGTAATTTTACACTTTTGGCAAATAAATGCAATATTTTTTTAGATATGCGAAAAAAACAGCAGCTACATCGCTGCTGTTTGAATGATTCTATCTCTGTATTATTCACTTTTCTCTACTTGGTCAGCAAACAATCCGTATACGTATTTTTCAGCATCAAATTCTTGCAGGTCATCCATCTTTTCACCAAGACCGACGAATTTGACCGGGATTTTCAGTTCGTTACGGATGGCAAGAACGATACCGCCTTTTGCCGTTCCGTCTAATTTAGATAATACGATACCGCTTACGTTGGTCGCCTCTTTAAAGGTCTTTGCCTGAATCAGTGCATTTTGCCCAGTTGTTGCATCTAGGACAAGGATGACTTCATGAGGAGCATCCGGAATTTCCCTTTCAATCACACGCTTTACCTTCTCAAGCTCTTTCATCAAGTTCACTTTATTTTGCAAACGGCCCGCTGTATCACACAGTAGAATATCAGCTTGACGTGATTTAGCTGCTTGGATGGCATCATACATGACTGCTGCAGGGTCTGAGCCTTCTGCCTGCTTAATTACCTCGACACCCACTCGATCGCCCCAGACTTCCAGTTGTTCGATGGCCCCTGCACGGAAGGTATCACCTGCGGCCATTAAAACCTTCTTCCCTTCACTCTTAAACTTATGTCCAAGTTTCCCAATGGTAGTTGTCTTTCCAACACCGTTTACCCCAACAAATAATATGACTGTCAGGCCATCCTCCTGTATGTTCAAGTTTGAGGATTGCCCCTCACCTGCATTGTAAATTTCAACCAGCTTCTCAGAAATAACACTTTGGACCTCCCCAGGGTCTTGGATGTTTCGGCGTTTAACCTCCATCTTAAGCTCTTCAATCAGCTGCATAACCGTATCAAAGCCCACATCTGCCTGAATTAAAATTTCCTCTAATTCTTCGAAGAAATCTTCATCGACTTTACGATACCTGGCAACAAGGTCGTTTACTTTTCCGGAAAAGTTGTCTCTTGTTTTTGTAAGACCTTCCTTAAATTTCTCTGTGACAGTATCCGTCTGTTTTGTAATTTTTTCTTTCAATTTTTTAAAAAAACTCATGATTTCACTTCCTCATCGATTATGATTCAACAAGTTCCTTTGTATCCTCTAAGCGGACGGATACAAGTTTTGATACACCAGATTCCTGCATGGTAATCCCGTATAGAACATCTGCTTCCTCCATTGTCCCTTTACGGTGGGTAATGACAATAAATTGCGTCTCCGCACTATAGCGCTTTAAATATTGACTGAAACGGTAGACGTTAGCTTCATCCAATGCCGCTTCGACCTCATCAAGAATACAGAAAGGGACTGGACGTACTTTTAAAATGGAAAATAACAGAGCAATGGCTGTTAATGCACGCTCTCCGCCTGATAATAAACCAAGGTTTTGCAGCTTTTTACCCGGCGGCTGGGCTACAATTTCCACACCGGTATTCAATAAATCCTCTGGGACCGTCAGAACCAGATCAGCTCTTCCGCCGCCAAAAAGGGTTCGAAAGGTAGGTTCAAAATATTCACGAATTCCCTCAAACGTATGTTCAAAGCGCCGCTTCATTTCTATGTCCATTTCCTCTATCACCTGGAAAAGGGTATCTTTTGCTTGCTGGAGGTCTGTCTTTTGTTCATTTAAAAACTCATAGCGCTCAGAGACACGTTCATATTCTTCAATTGCACCAATGTTGACATTTCCAAGCTCCTCGATAGCAAGCTTGATTAATTTGACCTTTTTCGCTGCTTCCTCTACCGGAACCGTCAATGGATACTGTTCCTTAGCCCCTTCAAACGACAAAAGGTACTCTTCTCTTAAGTGGCCAAGTCGGTTTTCTAGTTCAACATCTAAGCGGTTAATTTTGACTTCCTCATCCTTTAAGACCACAACCATACCTTTATGGAGCCTTTTTAACTCTTTTGTTTCCAGCTCCAGGTTTTCCAAGAAATCTTGCAAGGATAAACGTTCTTGCCTTCTCGTTGTTATTAGCTGTAAAGTTGCTTCCTTGTCCTGTTGTTTTTTTATAGCCGCTGCTTCAATTTGCTCTTCACCTGATGAGCTGTTTGTCATTTCCGATGTTAACAAGTCAAGGTCTTCCGAAAAGATAGTCAGCTTTTGTTCGCTTTCCGTGAGATCTTCGCTAATAAGGGCTAATCGATCGTTTGCATTTGCAAATTGTTCATTTTTAGAAGCAAACTCAACCTTTAACTCATTTATTTCATTTAAAAGGGTCTCTTTAGAGGTCATATCATTTGTCTTTTGTTCAGTTAATTTGATAATTTGCGCATCAAGTTCAGCAATCGTAACCCCATAGGTTTCGATTCCCTTTGATAATTCCAGCTTTCGCTTCATTAACATTTCTTTTTCTTCCGAGAATTGGCCTTTTTCAAGATCATAAATTGCCAATCGGTCATTAATATTCTTTTCACGCAGTTCTGCCTCGCGAAGATCTCCCTTCACCGTTTGCTCCCGGAGTCTAAGTTCCTCACCTGCCTGCCGAATCTCATCAAGTCTCTGCTCTGACTTTTGCACTTCATGTTTTCCGGTTTTAACAGCACTTTCCAAGCCCGCTGTTTTTTCTTCCATCATCACAAGCTTTTCCTTTAAATTTTCAAGCTCCCCTTTTCTCGTTAGCAAGGAGGATGATTTCTGTTTCAGCGCACCGCCCGTCATCGAACCGCCCGGATTAACAAGATCACCATCTAATGTCACCAGTCTTGCACGGTACTGAAGAATTTTTGCTAATTCATTAGCCCCTTTAAGGTCTTTTGTTACAACAACATTCCCTAGCAGGTTTGTCATGACCTCAGTATACTTTTGCTCAAACGTAACCAGATTGACGGCCGGGCCAATTAACGATGGATGATTTTGAATGGCTGACAACTGTGCCGAGGTTAACGGTCTTCCTTTGATAACACTTAATGGTAAAAAGGTCGCTCGTCCATATGAATTCTGTTTTAAATATTGAATCGCTGTTCGGGCATTTTGTTCAGTATCAACGACAATATGCTGCAGCGCACCGCCAAATGCTGTTTCCAGTGCCGTTTCATACTCTTTTGGCACGGTGACAAGCTCAGCAACGGCACCTTCGATTCCCTCTAGCTTATTCCCTCGGGCCTTAAGAACTTCTTTTACCCCTTGGAAAAAACCAGCATAGTCTTCATCCATCTCCTCAAGCAATTCTTTTCTCGATTTCGCTTGCTGAAGAATTTGATATGCTTGATATAAAGTCTTTTCTTGTTTTTGGTAGTTGTCTTTAACGGATTCAAGCTTCCGCTGCTGTTCACGAAAGGCCACGACCTGACCCGCTAACTGCTGCCCTATTTCTCCTAACGCTTCTAGAATTTCTTGCTTCTTCGATTGGGCAATTTGCCGTTCATCGATATATTTTTCATTTTCTGCATCAAGGCGGGAACTCTTGCGCTCCTGCTGCTCCAATTGCTGGTCAATATATTTTATTTCATTTTTCGCTCCAGCCTGATCATTCAGCAGCTCAATATATTCACCTTTCAAGCCTTCAATTTTTTCCTCGATATTTTCAGTAAATAATTGCAGTTTCTCCTGTTTTTCTTTGAGTCCTGATTGCAATTTTTTTACTTGGTCACCCAGGGCTTTAAATGATTCAGCAGCCAAGTCACGATTTTTCTTCAGCTGGCTGATCCGTTCTGTCAGTTCTGAAATATTCGCTTTTAACTGATCTTTATTCTGGGCGGCATTTTTCTTCCGTTCCTTTAAAACTTCTTTTCTTCCTGCAAGCTTTTCAAGTTCCTCACTTGCATGCAGCAAGACATTTTGCAAATCGGTAATCGATTCATCTAATGCGGAAATCTTGTCTCTTGTTTCCACAATTTTTGCTTCTTTCACTTGAAGCTCTGAAGATAGCTTCAGCTCTTCCTGTTGATGCTCCTCTAACTGATTTGAAAGTTGTTCCCATTTCTGATGGAGGTCTTCAATTTCAAAAACCGTTAGGGCAACCTCTATTTTTTCTAGCTCCTCTTTCTTCTCCAAAAAGTCCTTGGCCATGGATGCTTGTATTTTCAGCGGCTCCACTTGACTTTCCAGCTCATGTATAATATCATTCACACGGTTTAAATTATCCTGTGTTTCAAATAGTTTACTCTCGGCTTTTTTCTTGCGGTTTTTATATTTTAGCACCCCGGCAGCCTCTTCAAAGATGGTTCGGCGGTCCTCTGCTTTGCTATTTAATATTTCTTCGACCTTTCCTTGGCTAATAATCGAAAATGCTTCCCTGCCAAGTCCTGAATCCATAAATAAATCGATAATGTCCTTAAGCCGGCATGGCTGTTTATTGATGAAAAATTCACTTTCACCCGAGCGTGAAACTCTTCTCGTCACACTTACCTCATTAAAATCAATTCCTAATCCTTGGTCAGTATTGTCCAATGAAAGCGTTACTTCAGCAAAATTAAGGGCCCTTCTTGAATCGCTTCCGGCAAAAATGATATCTTCCATCTTACTGCCTCTTAGAGACTTTGCAGACTGTTCACCCAAAACCCAGCGAATGGCATCAGTAATATTACTTTTGCCACTGCCATTCGGACCTACGACAGCCGTTACTCCAGGAACAAAATCAACTTCAATACGTTCAGCGAAAGATTTAAAGCCGATAATGTCCAACCGTTTTAAAAACATTTCTTTATCCTCCCTATGTTGCGCGAGGATTTCTCCTGCAAACATTTTGTTATTTCTAGGTTGTCTTTGCTTTTAGTATGCTTAATGCCATTTGCGCAGCATGCTGTTCCGCTTCCTTCTTAGATTTTCCTGTTCCACATCCAAGTTCTTCCCCATTTAAGGACACTCTGGAAACAAACTCCTTATTATGGGCAGGTCCTTTTTCCTGAAGGACACGATATTCAATCGTTCCTGTACCATCCCGTTGAATAAGTTCCTGCAGCTGGCTTTTAAAATCCATCACATGAGAAAAAGCACCGGCATTTATTTTAGGAAAAACAATTTTTTCAAGAAATCCAGTAACTGTTTCAATTCCTTGGTCCAAATAAAGAGCTCCAATGAATGCTTCAAAAACGTCAGCAAGCAGGGCGGGACGCTCGCGTCCGCCAGTCATTTCTTCTCCTTTGCCGAGCAAAATGAATTTACCAAATTCTAGCTCATTGGCAAAAGCGACAAGTGACGGCTCACAAACAATGGCTGCCCGCAGTTTCGTCAGTTCTCCTTCAGTCATCGTTGGATATTTTTTAAAAAGGAATTGTGAGACTGTCAGCTCAAGGACAGCATCTCCTAAAAATTCAAGTCTTTCATTATCTTCGAAAGGCTTTCTGCGATGCTCATTCACATAGGATGAATGGGTAAAAGCTTGTTTTAATAATTTCTCATTTTCAATTTTAATACCGATCATATCCCGAAAATCTTTAAATTGATTTTCTTTTGCGCGATTGTTTAACTCTTTTCCCTTACTATTCTTGCGCATAAAGTCTCCACCTTGCATCAAATTTACAAAATACTCTGCTACTAGTTTAAAAAAGTTTCATACAAAACGCAAAGAAACTTGGCAGATAGTTACTCTGCCAAGTTCTATCATACAGAATAAAGCTCCGTTTGAAAACGGAGCTTTTTGAATAAATCTAACGTGATTACTTACTGCTATTTATGTAATTAACAGCATCACCAACAGTGCCGATTTTTTCAGCATCATCGTCAGAAATCTCCATATCGAACTCATCTTCTAATTCCATTACTAGTTCAACTACGTCAAGGGAATCAGCACCAAGATCATCTTTAAATGAAGCTTCAAGCGTAACTTGAGACTCATCAACGCCTAAGCGGTCAACGATGATTTTTGTAACACGTTCTAATACCTCTGCCATGCTTGTTCACCTCCCCTCAAGCTATTATAGAGTATTTTATTAAAATAATACACCACTTTTAATAAAAACTGCATTGAACTTTGATAACTGTCCAGCTTCAGCGCCTAGGGGCTCGGGGTCATAAGCCAATCCGTCAAGAAGGCTAAAGAACAGCCTTCTCGCCGGATTGGCTTATGCCTGTCACCCCTGATCAAGGCGCTTCCGCATTTCGATTTTACATTACCATTCCGCCGTCGACGTGGAAAGTTTGGCCTGTTATATAGGATGAGTCATCTGAAGCTAAAAATGCAGTTATTTTCGCAATATCTTTAGGCTCCCCTAATCTTGCCAATGGAATCTGTTTTAACATTTCCGCCTTTACGTCTTCAGATAATTTATCAGTCATATCTGTCGTAATGAAGCCCGGTGCAATGGCGTTGACTGTAATATTTCTAGAGGCCAATTCTTTGGCAGTCGTTTTGGTTAGTCCAATCACACCTGCTTTAGCTGCTACATAGTTCGCTTGGCCTGGGTTGCCGCTCACCCCGACGATGGAGGCAATATTAATGATTCGGCCCACGCGCTGCTTCATCATTTGCCGGGTGACTGCTTTTGTACAAAGGAAAACACCTTTCAAGTTGATGTTGATGACATCATCCCATTCCTCTTCCTTCATTCTCATCAATAAATTATCCTTCGTAATTCCCGCATTATTGACGAGGATGTCAAGCTTACCGAAACGGTCAATCGTCCCCTTCACCATTTCAGCGACTTCCTCGGCATTTGCAACATTACATTTTATAGCAATTGCATCCCGTCCAAGCGCTTTAATTTCATCAACCACTTCATTTGCTTTCGCTTCACTGCCTGCGAAATTAACGGCTACATTCGCACCTTGTTTTGCTAGTTCCAGGGCAATTTCTCTGCCGATTCCTCGAGATGCTCCTGTCACAAGAACAGACTTCCCAGCTAAACTCATAGGTTTTCCTCCTTTAACGCCTCGATGACAGCATTGGCACTCTCTTCATCGGAAACGGAATATATTTTTACTGTTTTATCAATTTTTTTAATTAAACCTGAAAGAACTTTCCCTGGACCAATTTCTATAAAGGTGTCAACACCCAATTCAATCATTTTCGCAACAGAATCTTCCCATAAAACAGGGGAATATAATTGTTCGATAAGTTTATCCTTTATGTCTGAAGCGGATTGAATTGGTTCAGCGCTGACATTCACAACAACCGGGATGGCTGCATCCTTCATTTCAACCCCATCTAAAACCTCACGAAGTTGATCTGCCGCCGGTTTCATTAGTGCTGAATGAAAAGGTCCACTTACATCCAGTGGCAGTACCCTTTTTGCTCCAGCTTCTTTTGCTTTTACGCCTGCAAGCTCTACCCCTTCGCGTGATCCTGAAATCACAATTTGACCTGGACAGTTTAAATTTGCCAAAGAAACGGTATGACCTGATTCACTTACTTCAATCGTAACCGCCGCAAGCGGTTCACGGTCAAGGCCTAGTACTGCTGCCATGGAACCTTCGCCATTTGGTACGGCGTTTTCCATAAACTCTCCACGCTTTCTGACAGCGTACACACCATCTTCAAAAGAAAATACGCCAGCAGCAACAAGAGCCGAATATTCACCAAGGCTGTGCCCTGCCGCAAAATCCGCTTTTACTCCCGATTTGCTGAAGTATTCCAAAATAGCCATACTTGTCGTTAACAGGGCAGGCTGGGTATTATAAGTTATTGTTAATTCTTCTTTAGGTCCTTCAAATATTAACTTGCTCAGAGGCACATTTAACCTACTGTCTGCCTTCGTAAAGTAGTCCATTACCTCGGAGTGTTTTTCTGCAAGTTCCTTACTCATTCCAACAGTTTGTGACCCCTGTCCTGGAAAAACAAATGCTATTTTCCCCATGCTTACACCCCTTTTATTGTTCTATTTTAGCAATAGTAGACTCTCCTGCTGCTTGTTTAATCAAGTCAGCGACATCATACCTGACCATTTCCCTTGTTTGTTTTATCGCACTGTATATGGCTTGTGCATCAGACGAACCATGGGCCTTAATCACCGGTGCTTTTAAGCCGAAAAGGGCGGCACCGCCATATTCTGAGTAATCCAAGGTATTTTTTAAGGTTTTTAAATTCGGTTTTAACACAGCAGCGGCCAATTTACTTGTAAAACTGCTCATTAACGTTGTTTTTAACATTTTAAACATCGCTAGGGCAGTTCCTTCAATCGTTTTTAATACCATATTACCCGTAAACCCATCGGTAACAACCACATCGGCAACACCCTCTAGTAAATCCCTGGCCTCTACGTTGCCTACAAAATGAATATCGGCATTTTTTAATAGGTCAAAGGCATGCTTTGTCAATTCATTGCCTTTCTTTTCCTCTGTGCCAATGTTCAATAGTCCTACTCTAGGCTTCGCAATCCCTCTTACCTTTTCACTGTAGATGGAACCCATAAGGGCATTTTGCACAAGGTGTTCTGGTTTGGCATCGGCATTTGCCCCAACATCCAGGAGCAGGAATCCTTCACCGCCAATGGTAGGCAGGGTAGGTGCTAATGCAGGCCGATCAATCCCATCAATTCTGCCGATAACAAACAGCCCCGCTGCCATCAATGCCCCTGTATTTCCTGCAGAAATACAGGCATCTGCTGTACCATCTGCTACTTGTTGGGCAGCTAATACCATTGAGGCAGACTTTTTTCTGCGAACCGCCCTAACAGGCTCATCTGTCCCCAGTATAACTTCCGTCGTATGTAAAATAGAAATCCTCTCATGGCTCGTCAGCGTTTCCTTTATTTTATGTTCATCGCCGACAAGGGTAATATGTATATCAGAAAATGCTTGAACAGCTTTCATCGCGCCTGACACAATTTCTTTTGGGGCATTGTCTCCGCCCATAGCATCGATTGCTAGTTTCATTTACCTCATCCTTTAACGTTTTTCGAACGGTGATACATTTCCAATTCTCCGATAAAAACAAGCTCATTATTCACATAACTTTTCACTTCGACAAACGTTCTGCCGGTATTCTCATCCATTTTTGTCACACGCGCTTTAGCAATTACCCGCTCATGCAATTTTACCGAACGTTTAAATTGAATATTCGCTTTTGCCGTTAGTGCCAATTCATCATTAATAACAGCAACAGCCAGAGAATTTGCCTGGGCAAAAACATGGTGTCCGCGGGCAATATTATTGCGTTTAAAGACATGCTCGGCCTTCACGTCAAAAATCGAAATCGCGCTTTTGTCTAGTTCAATATCGATAATTTCTCCAATGACTTCTTCGAGCGGTAATGAGCGGACTTCATCTTCGAACCGTTTCTCTGCTACCGTTTTAATCCGTTCACGCAGTTCCGGAATCGACAATTCCAAGCGGTCTAGACGAATGGTTTGGACACTAACCTGAAATTTTTCCGCCAGCTCCTCATCGGTTATAAAGGGATTCTCTTTTATTGTAGTGGTTAATAAATGTTGACGTTCCTTTTTACTTCTTCTCATGTTTTTACACACCGTCCGCGTTTCTTATGACTAGGTACTAAGAGTAGTATAAAATTTAAAAAAGCAGATTGCAAGATAAATTTCCCTATCCGCTATCTGCTTCTTGTTAATCCAGCTTTTCTCCTTCTAAAACACCTGATTCGTCGAGCTTGGATCGTAAGTATTGATATTCAGGGTCTGTCCAAAAGTTCCTCGACCCAATTAGCATAGCCGCATCACTTCTTGCTGTTTCAAGTGCACGATAATCATGAACCATATCTGCAACCTTAAATTCCGGAACCCCGCTTTGTTTTTTTCCAAAAAAGTCACCCGGTCCTCTAAGTTCCAAATCCTTTTCACTTAAAACAAAACCATCATTTGTTTCTGTCATGATTCTCATTCTTTCCTGACCTACCTCTGATTTGGGACTTGCCAGTAAAATACAATACGATTGATCACTTCCGCGGCCAACTCGTCCACGCAGCTGGTGCAGCTGTGAAAGCCCAAACCGCTCGGCATCATAAATCACCATCATCGTTGCATTCGGTACGTTCACCCCTACTTCCACAACAGTCGTAGAAACAAGAACTTGAATTTCATTTGCACTAAATGCCTTCATAACCGAATCCTTTTCCTCAGTCGGTAAACGGCCGTGCATGAGTCCTATATGATAGCGATTTTGGAAAAAGTGGCTAAGTGTTGTATGCACATCAATCGCATTTTGGACATCGAGCTTTTCTGACTCCTCTATTAACGGGCAAATGACATATGCCTGATGCCCCTTATTTAATTCTTTTTCGACAAAGGCTAGAACGCGCTCAAGCATTTCTGGTTTTGCCCAATAGGTTTCAATCGATTTCCTGCCTGCAGGCATCTCATCGATGATTGAGACATCCATTTCACCGAAAACAGTAATCGCAAGAGTTCTTGGAATAGGAGTTGCAGTCATAAACAGGACATCAGGATTTTCTCCCTTTTCCCGCAGCACTCTCCTCTGCTCTACACCGAAGCGATGCTGCTCATCGGTTATTACAAAACCGCATTTTTTAAACGTAACCTCATCCTGAATAAGGGCATGTGTACCAATTAAAATATCTACTTTTCCATCGGCAAGCTCTTGAAGGATTTCCCGTCTGCGTTTTCCTTTTATCGAACTTGTTAATAGCTCACATCTCACGTTAAATGGTTCTAATAACCTTTTTAATGAATCCGCATGCTGCTCAGCCAAAATTTCCGTTGGGACCATAAGCGCCCCTTGGTAGCCTGCCGTCACACTGGCGTACAATCCAATCGCCGCGACAACTGTTTTCCCTGAACCTACATCTCCTTGTAATAAACGATTCATGCGGTATGGTGATTTTAGTTCTGCTAATACCTCATTAACAACCCTTTTTTGGGCATTTGTTAGCGGAAACGGAAGGCTGTTGATAAATCCCTTTACTTTCGTCAAATGATACGATTGCTTGATTCCGGGAGAATGCTCCCGTTCAAACTTCCTTAAAGCCTGCATTTTTAATTGAAACAATAGGAATTCCTCATAGACAAAGCGTCGTCTTGCTTGTTTTACCTCTTCAGGATGGCCGGGAAAATGCATGATTTGAATGGCATTTTTCCTGCCAAGCAGACGGTATTTTTGCAAAAAAGATACTGGAAGTGTTTCTTCGAGGAAATGACCATACTGCCCAAAAGCAAGATGAATAAATTTTCGCATTCCTCTAGTCGTAATTTTGCCTTTGACCGAGTAAACTGGTTCAAAATCGTTAGCTTTTGTGTTGGGACCTGCCTGCATTTCATTCGCTGTAATGGTTTGGCGATGGGCATCCCATTTGCCGGTTACTGTGATGGTTTCATTCATATTGATTTTATTTTTCAAATAGGGTTGGTTAAAAAACACTACTTTAATCAAATAATTTCCGACGAAAAGCCTAATCGTAAGCTTTGATTTCTTCCTGCCATAATAGCTTAGAGAAGGCTCACTATGAACCTTCCCCTCTACCGTCACTTTCTCTTCATGCTGCACTTGCGTTAAGTCCTTAAGCGAATAGTCTTCATAGCGGTAAGGAAAATATTCCAATAAATCTTGAATCGTAAAAATTTTCATTTCCGCAAAGGCTTCAGCCGTTTCGTCCCCAATTCCTTTTAATACCATTACTGATTGGTTTAGATTATCGAACACACTACTCTCTCCCTTTGCGAATTATAAGAAAAGCGCAAGCGCCCTGGTCAGCGGCGTATGGCCTCCTCGGAAAAGCTAACGCTTTTCCTTCGTGCGATGCCTATGCTGCAGAAGCGTTCCTTGTGGAGCGCTCCAACTGAGATAAAGGAAACACGGTGAGCTTAGCGAGCCGATGTTGACTTATCGTAGGGCGGAGAGCGAAGGACACTAGCCGCTAGGGTGCTGGAGCTGGACATTTCTCAAAGTCGTAACTTATACATTTTTATATTAAAAACAAAAATAGAAGGGTATGGCCCTTCTGCCCCCCTTCTATTTTAGCCGTTCTTTATTCAATTGAAAAGATAAATGAATACAATGGCTGGCCGCCATTATGAATTTCAATTTCTATATCAGGATAAGTTTCTTCGATAAATTGTACTAGATTGTTTACCTCTGTTTCATTCACGTCCTCACCATAGAGAATCGTTAAAATTTCGGAATCCTCATCAAGCATACCGGTTAAAAGGTCCTTAGCTACTTGACCTTTATCTTTGTTTTTTACAACGATTTTCCCTTCAGAAATGCCCATGAAATCGTCTTTCTCAATTTCTAAGCCATCAATGGAGGTATCACGGACAGCAAAGGTAATTTGTCCTGTTTTCACATGCTGTAATGCTTCCTTCATCGCTGCTTCATTTGCTTCCACCGCTGCTGACGGATTGAATGCAAGCAGGGCCGAAAGTCCTTGTGGAACCGTTTTAGATGGAATTACGTAAATTTCTTCTTCTGAAACATCTTTTGCCTGTTCTGCTGCCATAATGATGTTTTTATTATTTGGTAAAATAAAGACCTTTTTGGCATGGACCTCTTTTACCGCTTTCACGATATCTTCCGTACTAGGATTCATCGTTTGTCCGCCTTCAATGACGGCATGGGCGCCAATGCTTTTAAATAATTCCGCAATTCCAGACCCCATAGAAACCGTAACGATTCCATATTCTTGGAGTTCCTTTGGTGCCTCATAACGGTCGGCGATAAGTACTGATTGTGATTCACCGACGATATTGGAATGTTGCTGGCGCATATTTTCAATCTTCATATTAATTAAATTGCCATAACGTTGACCGTATGTTAAAACTTCACCTGGCTGTTCGGAGTGAATATGAACTTTGACCACATCTTCATCCGCAATAACCAATAATGAGTCGCCAAATTGACTGAGGTCATTCCGAAATACGCCTTCATCGAATGGATGTTCCGCTGTCTTTTCCTTTTCAAATCTAACCATAAATTCTGTGCAATAGCCAAACTCTATATCTTCTGTATTGATATGACTTTGAACACTTTTATGGTGTTCAGCGCTTACCAATTCAGACATGGAAGGAAGCAGGTCTGATGATTCAGGAAGCTCCTCTCCTTTTAATACAGCAAGAAAGCCTTCATAGACAAATACAAGTCCTTGACCGCCACTGTCAACTACGCCAACTTCCTTTAAAACAGGCAGCAGATCGGGCGTACGCTTAAGGGATGCCTTCGCTTCCTTTAGGACTTCTTCCATAATGACAATAATATCGTCTGATAGTTCAGCAGCCTGAACACCCTTCTTGGCAGAATCTTTTGCTACAGTTAAAATCGTTCCTTCAACAGGTTTCATGACAGCTTTATAAGCGGTTTCAACCCCTGCTTCTAAGGCCCCGGCAAAGTCTTTTCCTGAAATTTTCGCCTTCGATTCTACAGCCTTTGAAAAACCACGGAATAACTGGGAGAGAATAACCCCTGAATTTCCTCGTGCTCCCATAAGCAAGCCTTTTGAAAGAGCTACTCCCACTTTACCTATATTTTCTTGAATATTATTCTTTACTTCCTTCGCCCCAGAGGTCATTGATAAATTCATATTTGTTCCAGTATCACCGTCGGGCACAGGAAAAACGTTTAACGCATCAACCATTTTTGCATTTGCAGCCAAATGATTTGCACCTTGAATTACCATCTCGGCAAAACGTTTTCCATCTAATGCTGTTATTGACACAAACTTTCCTCCTCACTACGGGTTCGTCACACGAACTCCCTGAACGTAAATATTGACCGAGTCAACGGCAAGTCCAACTGTCTTATCGAGGGTGTATTTAACCTTTGATTGCACGTTGTGGGCAATTTCGGAAATTTTCGTTCCATAGCTGACAATAATATACATATCAATATGTAATGCTTCATTTTCCTGGCGCACGATCACGCCGCGAGTGAAGTTTTCTTTTCGTAGTATTTCCGTAATACCATCTTTAATTTGATTCTTAGAGGCCATACCGACGATTCCGTAACATTCGATTGCCGCTCCACCAGCAATCGTCGCAATTACTTCATTTGAAATATCAATTTGTCCGTACTTTGTTTTTAATTCAATGGACATGAATCGTTCCCCCTTTGGAAAATTGCTCCTTGACTATTGTCATTTTACTATAGTCAATCCAATATTGAAAGTCATACTTGCATGTCAAGGTTTTTTTCTTGAAAGGTTTATAGACAAGTATTGCATTCATAAACGTTGTATGGTAAATTATTAAGGTATCTCAAGCAGATGAAATTTAGGATTGCTGTATAAGCTTTTGGTAGTTAAGGAGGGAAATCATTATGCCACGTAAATGTGTAGTAACTGGAAAGAAAACCACTACTGGTAACGCACGTTCTCACGCTATGAACGCTAATAAGCGTACATGGGGTGCTAACCTACAAAAAGTACGAATTCTTGTTGATGGAAAGCCTAAGCGTGTTTGGGTTTCTGCAAGAGCGTTAAGAGCCGGTAAAGTAGAGCGCGTATAATAAAGACCAGGGCACCCTTGTTGGGGTGCTCTTTCTTTTTTATTATCCCCCAACCAACCAAAAATAAAAAGCACCCAAATGGTAACGGGTGCCATACGATTTCTTCCTCTATTCGTTTTTCTTAAATGCACCAATCATTGCCCGGACAAGTCCGCCTAAAAACTTTGGCAGTTTAATCGTATAAAATTTCATACTGTCCCTCCTCACAAATCTCCCCAGCTTATTCCACTTACCTTTTTCGTACGCTATCCATTTTATTCAGGCGAACGAAATCAGTACCAATTAGTGACGCCTATTAATCGTGACTTCTTATCACTATTAATATGCCTTCTGAAAATGAAAAAGTACCATAATCATTAATAAGTTCATTACTAATACATAGTGTAGATCCGAGTGAAATATGCTGATTTTTAAGTGGAAATTTAAAGCCGTTTAAGGTGATTCCACTCACATCAAGCGTTAAGGGCACAAAGGATACATATTTTTTTGATTTCATTTTTTCAATGAAATAACTGCCTGGTTCTTTCAAAAAGACGATGTTATGACGATCAATTAAATAGACATCAGCCGGGTGTTTTTCTTTGAGTGGATTCAACAAAAGATGCACATTTGCAAATAAATGATCAAGCCTTCCTCCAGTCGCCCCGAACAATCGAACAATCGATGGTTTTTGCGCCAATGCCCAATTAAGGGCAAGCTCCATATCCGTTTCATCCTTTTCCGGATTATATCGCTTTAATTCTGATACTTGGCTTTCAATGAACAGTAACTCCTCTGGGGAGACTGAATCGAAATCTCCAAAGGCAATTTCAGGAATGATATTTCTTGTTAACAGATGAAATACGCCACGGTCAACCCCAACCCAGATGGCATTTTCCTCTGTATAGTCTATCAAATTTGGCAGCAGTTCTTCAGGACCCCCGGCAAGTATATTTATTATCATTAGACACTCTCCTTTTGAGCGAAATAAGAAAAAGCCAGCTGAAATAGCCGGCCTTACCCTCTAATTAGCGAAATGGCCTTCGCATAATCTGGTTGGTTATAAATTGCGGAGCCTGCAACAAGTACATTTGCACCTGCTTCCTTACACTGTTTTGCCGTTTCTGGATTCACACCGCCATCAATTTCAATCTCTAGATTTATTCCTTTTTGTTCAGCCATTTCTTTTACTTTTCTTATTTTTGGAAGGATCTCGGGAATGAATGCTTGTCCTCCAAAACCAGGATTGACTGACATTAATAACACCATATCAATATCCCCGATTATATGTTGAATTGTTTCAACTGGAGTAGCCGGATTTAAAACCACACCAGCTTTAATACCGTAAGATTTGATATTTTGAATTGTGCGGTGAAGATGCCGGCATGCCTCCACGTGTACAGTAATATAATCGGCCCCTGCTTTAACAAAGGCCTCAATATATTGATCAGGGTTTTCGATCATTAAGTGCACATCCAGCGGAAGCTTTGTCAACGGACGAATCGCCTCAACAATAAGTGGTCCAATTGTAATATTAGGAACAAAATGACCGTCCATGACATCAATATGGATGTAGTCAGCTCCCCCTTTTTCAACAGCTAAAATCTCTTCCCCCAATTTTGAAAAATCGGCTGAAAGTATTGAAGGTGCAATTTTCACCATTTTTAATACCTCGGCTTTCTATCTTTAATTTCCTGCAGAAAATCTGCATAATGTTCATACCGATATGCTGGAATTTCACCAGCATCAACTGCCTCTTTCACACCGCATTTTGGCTCAGTTACATGTAAGCAGCCACGAAATTTACAGTTCTTACTCGCCTCTTGTAATTCCGGAAAACAAAATGTTAAGTCTTCCGTTTCAATGTTTGTGAATTCTAATGAACTGAAGCCTGGTGTATCGGCAATAAGTCCATTCCCAATCTTAATAAGTTCTACATGTCTGGTCGTGTGCTTTCCTCTTCCAAGATGGGACGAAATATCATTTGTTTTTAATTCGAGATCCGGCCTTAAAACATTTAGCAGGGAGGACTTTCCTACACCTGATTGCCCGGCAAAGACAGAAATCTTATTTTCAATATGCGGACTTAAACGCTCTATACCAACTTCTGTTTCTGAAGAAGTGAGAATCACTTCATAACCCGCTCTTTTGTATTGCTCTGCATACTCTGAAATTTTCTGGGTTTGTACATGATTTGTCAGGTCCATCTTGGTAATACAGATTAATGGTTCTATATGATTAAATTCGACCAACACCAGAAAACGATCCAATAAAACCGTGCTGAAGTCTGGCTCCACTGCTGAAAATACAAGGATAGCCTGATCGACGTTCGCAATCGGCGGCCGAATTAATTCATTTTTACGCTTTTTCACTTCGAGAATGTAACCTTCCAAATCATTTTCAGCCTGAAAAACCACTTCATCCCCGACAAGCGGGGTTATTTTGTTCTTTCGAAAAACGCCTCTTCCGCGACATTGGATTATGCTTTCATCATGTAAAACATAATAAAAACCGCTTAATGCTTTGACAATTTTCCCTTCAGGCATAGCCACACTCCTTGCCCATTTACTTACCAACTCAACAATTTACCCCTTTAAAGTCTGAACGAATTCCAGCCTTTTTATTATCGAGATTCGGAATAGTATTTCGTCTCATCAATAATCACCTTGTCATCACGTATAACCTTGTACCCCGCTTTTCCATCATAGGGGATTAATAATTTAATTTCTTTCTTCGTGTTTTCTGTAATATAAAAGGTTTCAGCTGGTTCTGTCATACTGTGTTCCATATCCTCAATCAGGATTGCAACCGATTGTTTTTGGCCTGGTTCTCCTGGAACAGCTGGTTCATATGGAATGTTCAGTTCTATAATTAACTCTCTAGGTGGTTTTTTCTCTATCCCTTTTGAAATGATTACCGTAACCTTATCGCCCTTTTTCATGACTGTGTCTTTCTCAGGTGACTGGGAGATGACCATTCCAGCCGGAATTGTATCATGATATTGTTCTTGTGAAGCATCTAAATTAAGCCCGACTAATGACGCATAATCCTGCGCACTTTTTAAAGTATATTGGGTTAAGTCCTTTAAAACAATTTTTTCCGGTCCTTTACTGACTTTAAACTCTAACACGGTTTCTTCCGGTACAACCTTTTTTCCCCCAGCTGGAGTTTGTTCAATGATAGTTCCCGGGTCACTGTCATCAGTTATTTCGGATTTTTTTATATCTTTAAAATTCTGATTATCAAGCAGTCTTAGTACATCTTCATACTGCCGGCCTACATAGTCAGAAAGTTCATATTTTTCTTTTCCTGTACTAATATAGAGGGTAATTTTGGAATTCTCTTTTACGGGTGTGCCAATTTCCGGGATCGTCTTAATTACACTACCCTTTTTTACTTTCTCATCCGTCATCTTAACTTTTTTGCCGACCGCTATTCCTTTTAGCTTCAGCTTGGAAATAGCATCATCTTCATTCATTCCGCTAATATCAGGGATTCTTACTTCTTTGGCAGACAACAATCCGGGTAAGAAGGCAAAAGATAACATTCCAAGAATAACAAGTACTAGGAAGGTAGATAGTAAGACTATTGGCCATTTTTTTCTTTTTTTCTTCGTTTTCCCCTTTTTACCTTTTTCTTTCGCGTTAGCTGAAGGCTTTTCATTACTATGAACTAATGTTTCATCCAGATTTTTAAATTGCTGGTTATCGGTAATAACAGGGATTGCCTTGGTCGCCTCATTATCAATTGGGAGGACAAACTTAGGTTCATCCAATCGTTCCGGATCTAGAGCTGTTCGTAAATCTTCTTCCATTTCCTCCACACTATTATAACGATGAAATGGGTCTTTGGCGGTAGCCTTAAGAACAATATTTTCAACACTTTGAGGAATAGCAGGGTTCCATCTTCTTAGAGAAGGAGTTTCTGATTGGAGATGTTTCAAGGCTATAGACACTGCTGACTCCCCTGAAAAAGGCAGCCTTCCGGTCAATAACTCGAACATTACAATTCCTAAAGAATAAATATCAGACTTCCTATTTGCCATACCGCCCCTAGCTTGCTCTGGTGATAAATAATGCACAGAGCCCAGGACAGAATTGGTTTGGGTAATACTTGTAGCACTTAAAGCCATAGCAATTCCAAAGTCAGTAATTTTCACATTACCATCATGGTCGACCAAGATATTATGCGGCTTTATGTCGCGATGGATAATTTGGTTTTGATGGGCATGTGAAATAGCTGAAGTTAGCTGCCTCATAATACCAATTGAATCTTCCACTTTTAATGGGGAATTCTGCTGTATGTACTGTTTTAGGGTCTGGCCATCGACAAATTCCATGACAATATAATAAAGATCATTTTCCTCCCCAACATCAAATATATTAACGATATTGGGATGTGCGAGACTTGTTGCTGATTGTGCTTCCCTATGGAATCTACGGATGAACTCTTCATCATTTGCAAAATCCAGGCGAAGCATTTTTACTGCTACATCGCGGTCAAGAATCATGTCATGTGCAAGGTAGACATTGGCCATGCCGCCTCCGCCAATCATATCTAGTATTTTATAGCGGCCGCTTAATCTTTTCCCAATCATCATCTATACATCACCCTCGCTGACATCAGAAAACTCTACAATCGCCAGTGTAATGTTGTCCTCTCCGCCATTTTCATTTGCTAATGAGATAAGGGAACCTGCCTTTTGCTCTAAGTTATCTTCATTTAAGAGAATCTCCATCATTTCTTTTTCAGTAACTTTGTTAGAAAGCCCATCAGAACACAATAATAGGATATCGCCTTCTTCAAAAATAATGGTTTTAATATCCACTTCCACTGTTTTTTCTGTTCCTAAGGCCCTCAGTAAAACGTTTTTCCTTGGGTGATGCTCGGCATCTTCTTTTGAAATCTGTCCTGACCTTACCAGTTCATTGACAAGTGAATGGTCTTCAGTAATTTGTTTGAAGCCTGATTCATTTAATAAATATCCGCGGCTATCACCGATATTCGCAATCGTTGCAAACCGGTCCGTCGTAATGGCGGCGACAACTGTCGTCCCCATGCCATCACATTCTGAATGGGTTGTGGCATGCTCCAATAATAATTGATTCACCTTTGTTATTTGGTGTTTAAGCCACTCCTCCACCTCTTCCGCCGTAACAACTCCCGTAGAAGCTTCCCATTGATTTTTTAAATGAGTCAATGTCATATCACTTGCTACATCACCTGCACGGTGACCGCCCATGCCATCAGCAACAATGGCTAGGCGGTTACCGTCCTGATTGGGAAATACACCGCCGGCATCTTCATTATGAAGACGGACTTTCCCTCGGTCTGTTTGAAATACCGCTTTCATCCCTTCACCTCGTCTCTTCTTTTCGCTCCTTCGCACGAAGTTGTCCACATGCTGCATCAATATCATGACCCTGTTCTCGGCGAATGGTCACATTAATTCCACGTTTTTTCAATGTTTTTTCGAAGGCAAAAATTTTGTCTTTTGGTGTACGCACGTAATCCCGTTCTGGAACATAATTAACCGGGATCAAATTCACATGACATTTGAGGCCCTTCAGCAGTTCTGCCAACTCTTCCGCATGCTCGATTGAATCATTCACATTTCCAAACAGACCATATTCAAAGCTGATTCTGCGACCTGTCTTATCGATATAATATCGCACTGCCTTCATTAAGTCATCTAGTTTATAGGCTTTATTAATTGGCATTAATCTTGATCGCAGTTCCGTGTTTGGTGCGTGAAGTGATATGGCAAAATTGATTTGCGTATTTTCATCAGCAAATTGATAAATTTTCGGAACAATACCGCTTGTAGAAACCGTAATATGGCGTGCTCCAATATTTAACGCTTTGTCGTGATTGATGATTTTTAAAAATGCCAGCATGTTTTCATAGTTATCAAATGGCTCACCAATACCCATGATTACTACCGAGTCAACCCGCTCATCTGTTACATCAAGCGCTTGTTGAACCTTAACTACTTGTGCAACAATTTCGCCTGCTTCCAGATGTCTTTTCAGCCCCCCTAAAGTGGAAGCACAGAAGGTACAGCCAATCCGGCAGCCAACCTGGGTTGTTACACAAATGGAATTTCCATAATCATGCCGCATCAGCACTGTTTCAATCGAATACCCATCCTGCAGCTCGAATAAAAATTTAATTGTACCATCAGCAGATGTTTGTTGGATAATCGTATTTAATGTAGTAATTTGAAAATGTAATTCGAGCTTTTCCCTCAAACCTTTAGATAGGTTGCTCATGTCTTCAAATGAAGTAATTCTTTTTTTGTACAACCAATCGTAAATTTGCTCTGCACGGAATGGTTTTTCACCATTCTCCGCCAGCCATTCCTTAAGTTCGTGTAACTCCAGGGAATAAATTGAACGTAGTTTTTTCTCTATTGTTGTGTTCTTCTCAGTTGTATTTGTTTGTTCCAACTGTCACACCTTCTTTCTTATTGCTGCTATATAAAATCCGTCCGAGCCTAAATCCTGCGGGAATATTTGCAGGTCATAACCTGTTACCAATGGTTGAATTGATTCTGGCATTCGCTGCTTGAAGGATACATCCCCTTCGAACTCAGGATGATTTTCCAAAAATTTCTTTACTGTCTGTTCATTTTCTTGTTTATCAACTGTACACGTACTATAGACAAGAATACCGTCCTTTTTTAATAATGGGGCAACAGAATTCAACAGGTCTTGTTGAATGACGCTTAGCCGCTCTACATCCTGCTCTGTTTTTGTGTATTTCATGTCAGGTTTTCTTCTCATTACACCAAGACCTGAACAAGGGGCGTCGAGCAGAATTCGATTGAATGATTCATCTTTGAACTTTTCCTGTATACGTCTTGAATCAGATACATTTGTTTTTATATTCGATAACCCTAAACGCCGGGCATTATCGTTGATTAATTTCACTTTGTGCTGATGAAGGTCTACGGAAATCACTTCACCCGTATTTTGCATTTTTTCAGCAATATGCGTGCTTTTACCTCCAGGGGCTGCACAAGCATCCAAAACAAATTCGCCTTCCGTTGCACCTAATGCATAGGCGGCAAGCATCGAACTTTCATCTTGTATCGTAAACATTCCATATTTAAAGGCAATCGTTGAAGCTAGGTTCCCCTTTAATGACCTAATTGCCTCAGGAATGATGGGACTTTTTTCAATTTGATAACCATCTTCTTCTAAAATCGCCACACATTCATCTCTTGAAATCTTTGTAAGATTCACCCTGGCAGTTTGCATTGGTGCTGTTAAGTTTACTTCACACATTTCTTTCGTCTTCTCAAATCCGAATTGATTCACCCATCTGGTCACTAGCCATAAAGGGTGACTCGTTTCAAGGGATAATCTCTCGTTCGGATCCGATACCTCACTCATCGAAGGAAGTCCTTCTCTTTGAATGCTTCGTAATACACCGTTTACCAAACTTGCAATACCCTTATGTCCACGGATTTTGGCAATTTCCACCGCTTCGTAAATGGCTGCACGATCTGGAATTCGGTCAAGATATACCATTTGATATAGTGTGAGCCTTAGTAAATGGTGTATCCAATTCGCTAGTTTCTTATTATCTTTAAGAAATGGCTTTAAATAGAAGTCCAAGGCCATTCGTCTTTGCAGTGTTCCATATGTTAATTCTGTCAGTAAGCCTACATCAATTGGGGACAATTCATTTTTTTCTATTACGTTGTTTAAAAGCAAATTGCTGTACGATTGGTTTTTCTCAATCTGTACGAGCAGATCCATAGCAATGGCACGTACGTTTTTTTTTGTTGAAGTCATGTTATTCTCCCAGCCTGCTGCCAGCTACAATTTTTGAACCTGCACCACGTAAATATTGTTCACTCAGCATTTTAGTTTTCCCGGACGGCTGGAGCTCGATGATTTTAATGGCCGTTTCATTACCGGTGTTCACCGTAAACCCATCTGATTCTATCTTTAAAATGGTTCCCGGCTCCTGCCCCTTTGATCCAGCGTTCTTTTCAGCCTGCCATATTTTGATGACCTGACCCTCCATCGTCGTAAACGCAACGGGCCATGGGTTTAACCCGCGAATCTGGTTATAGATTTCTTCCCCGGTTTTCTCCCAGATAATCCTTTCCTGCTCACGCTTAATATTGGCTGCAAATGTTGCTTTAGCTTCATCTTGCGGTATTGGTGTCAGACGGCCAGCCAGTAACTGCGGTAAGGTTTCTGATAATAATTTTGACCCGGCTGCACTTAACTTTTCATGAAGTGAACCGACATTATCATCTTCGGTAATGGGTACTTCCACATTTGTTAACATATCACCTGCATCTAATTTTTCTACCATATACATGATGGTGACACCGGTTTTCTCTTTTCCTTGCATGATAGCGTAATGGATTGGGGCACCCCCGCGCAGCTCCGGCAAAAGAGAAGCGTGAACATTTATGCAGCCAAATTTAGGTGCATCCAACAGCTTTTTTGGCAAAATTTGCCCGAATGCGGCTGTAATAATTAAATCCGGCTGTAATGAAAGGATTTTCGCAAGCTCATCTTCTTGGCGGATTTTTTCAGGTTGAAAGACGGGGATCCCATGTTTCATGGCCTCCACCTTCACCGGCGGCGGTGTCAACACTCTTTTTCTTCCTACCGGTCTGTCAGGCTGGGTTACGACGCCAATGACCTCATAGCCATCATCAATAATTTGCCGTAACACAGGTACGGAAAAATCAGGGGTTCCCATAAAAACAATTTTCGTCATTCACTTTCTACTCCTTTTAACTCATCTTCCTCTAGGTATCTTGATACTTTGGCAGTAAATAAAACCCCATCAAGATGATCAATTTCATGCTGAATCGCTCTGGCCAAAAATCCTTCCGCTTCGAGCGTATATTTTCTCCCCTTCCGATCAAAAGCTTCTAATTTCACAAAATCAGGGCGTGTTACCTCACCAAAAAGATCAGGAAAACTTAAACAGCCTTCCGGTCCAGTTTGTTCCCCTGATGACTCTAAGATACGGGGATTTATCATTTCAATTGTTCCGTGTTCATCATCTATATCCACGATGGCAATACGTGCATCCAGTCCGATTTGCGGGGCAGCAAGCCCGACCCCATCATACTCAATCATTGTGTCGTACATATCATCGAGAATTTTTGCAAGTTTTCTATCAAATTTCACCACTGGCTGACAAGTCTGTTCGAGAATCTCAGCAGGGTATATGACTATCTTTCTAATCGCCAAATCTGTTCCTCCATTATGCCAATACTAGTTAGCTGCGTAATTTTTTATTTTTATCCTATTATTTTCACCCAAAAATTGTAATCATAACCTTTTATACAGCTTGATCCGTATGAAATTACATTAAAATAAATGGATTTACGTCGATCGAAACCTGCAAACCACTTTTCGTATCCTTTTGATATTGATCAAGGATTGTCTTTAATGTCTTTGTCAGGTTCGGTTCCCGTTTGTATTTTATCAGACATTGGTAGCGATATCTATTATTAATCCTAGGGATTGGTGAGGCAGCGGGTCCTAATACTACTGCCATATTTGAAACCTGTGTGCGGACATAACTGACAATTTTCTCGGTAGCCGACACGACTTTAATAAGCTCCTCATGACTAACCGTAATTAAAGATAGATAATAGAATGGTGGATAATGATGCGTTTTTCGCATCATCATTTCCCGCTGATAAAATTGATCATAATCATGATGACCGGCAAGTTCAATGCTATAATGCTCCGGTGTGTACGTTTGAATGATAACCTCTCCCGGCAGTTGGTGACGCCCTGCTCTGCCTGAGACTTGTGTCAATAATTGAAAGGTTTTCTCAGATGCCCGGAAATCAGGTAAATGAAGCATCGTGTCAGCCGAAAGCACTCCCACTAACGTAATGTTTGGGAAATCCAGTCCCTTGGCGATCATTTGCGTCCCCAATAATATATCTGCTTTTCCATCCTTAAAATCAGTTAATAGTCTTTCGTGCGAGCCCTTTCGTCCTGTTGTATCAACATCCATTCGAATCACTCTGGCCTCCGGGAGAATTTTCCCCAGCTCTTCCTCCACCTTTTGCGTCCCTGTTCCAAAATAGCGGATATATTCGCTGTTACACTCAGGGCAATGCTTCGGGACAATGTTTTCATAACCGCAATAATGGCATTTCATCTGTTCATTTACACGGTGATAGGTAAGTGAGATGTCACAGTTCGGGCAATTCACTACGTAACCACAATCTCTGCACATCACAAAGGAGGAGTGGCCGCGCTTATTCAGGAATAAAACCGACTGTTGCTTTTTCTCAATTCGATCTTTTAACAATTCAAACAGCTTCCGCGAAAACATGGAGCGATTTCCTTCACGGAGCTCCTCTCGCATATCAATAATCTCCACGGAAGGCAGTGCCTGATTATTCATCCGGTTCGGCAGTGATAATAGATGGTACACCTTTTTCTGTGCTCTGGCAAATGACTCGAGTGATGGGGTGGCACTGCCAAGTACTACGGGACAGTTATAGGTAATCGCCCGTTCAACCGCCACATCTTTTGCATGATAGCGGGGCATTTCTTCTTGCTTATAACTTGTTTCATGTTCCTCATCGATAATAATGATGCCTATATTCTCGAAGGGAGCAAAAATCGCCGACCTGGCACCTACCGCGACTTTTACTTCCTTGCGCTGAATTTTCCGCCATTCATCATATTTTTCCCCCGCCGACAAGCCGCTGTGCAGTACAGCCACTAAGTCTCCAAATCTTCCTTTAAAACGACTGACCATCTGCGGCGTAAGCGAAATTTCCGGCACCAGAACGATGGCTTCCTGACCTTTTTCAATTACCTCTTGGATTGATTGTAAATAGATTTCCGTTTTACCGCTTCCCGTGACACCATAAAGTAAAAACACCTCATGCTGATCCTGTTCAATTGCATTAAGGATAGGTCCGATTGCTGATTGCTGTGCCTCCGTTAAAGGTAATGGCTTCGTCCGTTCGAATGTTCGATGTTCGAACGGATCCCGATAAACCTCCATATTGAATTCTGTCAACAGCTTTTTTCCAATAAGGGATTTAACGGTTGAAGTGGATGTTTGTACGTCTGAAACCAGCTTCCTTACTTCAATTTTCTGGTAGTTATCGGAAAAATACTGTAATATTTGCCTTTGCTTTTCCGCATTTACCGGCATGCGCTCCATTTCCTCTATTAATTTATCTCGTGTTACAGCGGGGCGGACATATTTTCTCTGTCTTTTCTTGACACGTTCCTTGACATAATAAAGCGCTTCAAGATGTCCTTTGGCCGCTTCTCTTTGTAGCTGTGGGACTATATTATTTTTTAAAGCGTCTTCCCAATTAAGGGAATCAGCGTGTTTAAAATATGGTTGCAGCTGCAATGGCAAATCGGCCGCTGTGAATTTGGAGGCAAGCTTCACCTTTTTTTCGTATTTAGCTTTTAACGCGGCGGGGAGCATCACTTGATAAGAAAAAATTTTAAAACAGAGTGTATTTTCAGTAAGCCAGGAGCCAAGCTCCAATAATTCAGGGTTTAAAACGGGCTCTAAATCCATAGGCTCTATGATCTCTCTTAACTTCTTAAATTCTGACTCTGCCTTTAACTCGCAGACAAATCCCTGGATATTTCTAGGTCCAAACGGAACAATGACCCTCATTCCCGGCTGAATAACTCCCCGCCATTGTTCCGGAATCAGATAATCGAAAGACCGATCCGTTTGTTTCGTCGGAACATCCACAATCACACTAGCTATTTCCATCTTTGCCCATATCCTTCAATAGTGAAGTAATTTCTTCGATAATTCTTTTGGCAACATCGGCTTTTGACATAATCGGCATTTCCGTCACCGTGCCTGATCGCTTAATAAGGGTGACAATATTTGTATTTGATCCAAAACCTGCACCCTCTGTTTTTACATTGTTTGCAACAATCATATCGGCATTTTTCTTTGTTAGTTTATTTCTTGCATATTCTTCTAGATTCTCCGTCTCAGCAGCAAACCCTACCAGGACTTGGTTCTTTTTTCGCTGGCCCAGCTCGAATAAAATATCGTTTGTCCTTTCGAGTTCAATTGTTGCATCCCCTGGCTGTTTCTTCACCTTCTGTTCAAAGGTGACCTTTGGACGATAGTCAGCGACTGCTGCTGTTTTAATGACCACATCCGCTGCTTCATACCGATTTAGCACGGCATGATACATTTCCTCCGCACTCTCAACCTTTACTAGCTCTACACCAGCAGGTACAGGCAGTTGGACTGGGCCGGAAACTAAAATCACATCCGCCCCCTGTCTCCTCGCTTCTTCTGCCAGGGCATATCCCATTTTTCCGGTTGAGTGATTGGAGATAAATCGGACCGGATCAATTTTTTCCCTGGTAGGTCCTGCAGTAACCAACACTGTTTTTCCTGCAAGCTGTTTTCGGTCACTGCCTGCAAAAAACCTTTTGATCAATTCGACCATTTTTTCAGGCTCCTCCAAGCGTCCCTTGCCAACATACCCGCAGGCTAAATAACCTTCGCTTGGTTCAATGAATTGATACCCATATTCAGCCAATATGGCAATGTTTTTTTTCACCGCAGGATGGTCATACATATGTACATTCATCGCAGGTGCAATCCAAACAGGTGCAGTTGCAGCCAGCATGGTGGTTGTAATCATATTATCAGCCATTCCACCGGCGATCTTGGCAATTGTATTCGCCGTTGCAGGCGCAACCAAAATTAAATCAGCCCAATCGGCCAAATCTATATGGGCAATGACTTGGGGTTTCTTTTCATCAAATGTATCAGTATATACTTCATTGCGGGATAATGCCTGAAAGGTTAAAGGGGTAACAAATTTTCCAGCAGATTCACTTAATATAACCTTCACATGTGCTCCAGCTTGAACTAGTTTACTTGTTAATGCTGCAGCCTTATAAACGGCAATTCCTCCAGTAACACATAATAATATTTTTTTATTCTCCACCATTACCTGCTATCCCTCACTTCTCGACCACTCTTATCTTCTTATTATGCTAGAAAAAAACCATTTTTTCATCTTTTTCCTATCTAGAATCGACAATTTTCAACGAATTTTGTTAAACCAAATAAAAAAGGCTGACATGCAGGATGATTTCCAATTGTCAGACCTTCTTTCATTTTTTTGTTTATTACCCTTAATTATTCTTGCATTTCAGCTTTTTGTGAAATCCGGTAGGTTAGCTCACCGCTATAAATTTCCTCTAATGCTTTCCCAACATGTTTATAGGAAACATATTTAGGCAATCTTTCATCGTGCACCTGTGACATGACACGGGCACGTTTTGCAGCTACGGACACAAGTGAATATTTTGAATCAATTTTTTCTAACAATGAGTCAATTGACGGATATAACATATTATTCAACCTCCAGCAATTTTTTATAACGATGTTCTATTCGTTCTCTACGGCAATGTTCAGCTGTTACAATTGCCTTGACACGCTCGCAGGCCAGCTCTACTTGGTCATTTTCAACGACGTAATCATATAATTCCATCATTTCTATTTCTTCGCGGGCAGATAACATCCGATTATGGATAATATCATCCGTTTCCGTACCTCTAGTCACAATCCGATTCTTTAATTCGGTAAGACTTGGCGGCATCAGGAAAATAAATAATCCTTCAGGGAATTTTTCTCGAACTTGACGGGCGCCTTTTACTTCTATTTCTAAGAAGACATCTTTCCCGTCATCAAGGGTTTCGCGGACATAATCTACAGGGGTTCCGTAGTAGTTGCCGACAAATTCGGCGTACTCCAGGAGCTTGCCTTGCTCGATTAACTGTTCAAATTCTCCTCTTGACTTAAAAAAGTAATCGACCCCATCCACTTCTCCAGCGCGCGGAGCGCGGGTTGTCATTGAAATCGAGTATTCAAAAGCGGTATCGGGATGAGAAAATATTTCTTTTCGCACCGTTCCTTTTCCAACCCCGGATGGCCCAGATAGTACAATCAGCAATCCTTTTTCCTGCATTCAAAAATCCTACCCTTCATCAATAGTTTCATCACGGTCCGTCAAGCGATGGGCGACGGTCTCAGGCTGTACAGCTGATAGAATCACATGGTCGCTATCCATAACAATCACTGCACGGGTACGTCGTCCGTATGTAGCATCTATTAACGAGCCCCGATCCCGGGCATCCTGAATAATTCTTTTAATTGGTGCTGATTCCGGGGAGACAATGGAAATAATTCGATTGGCAGAAACAATATTTCCAAATCCAATATTAATTAATTTAATCGACATGGTCACTCATCCAATCATTAATAATATATTTTGACCGTGTTAAACAGTTTCTAAACAAGTCCTACTCGATATTCTGAACCTGTTCCTTCAGCTTTTCAAGTAAACTTTTTATTTCAACAACCTTTTTAGCGATGTTTGAATCATTTGCTTTGGATCCGATCGTATTCGCTTCCCTATTCATTTCTTGAACGATAAAATCAAGCTTCCTTCCAATTGGCTCATAGTCATTTAAAGTTTGCAAGAATTGCTGTATATGACTCTTTAATCGGGTAATTTCTTCATTAATATCTGCTTTATCTGCAAAAACAGCTACTTCTGTTAAAATTCGCGTTTCATCTAATTGTCCATTGACGAACTCCTGCATCCTTTTCGTTAGGCGCTCTTTAAAGGATTGGACAACAAGTGGTGCATATTTCTGAAGGTCAAAAACATTTGCTTCTAATTGCGAAGAAATAGCCAGCAAATCTTTTTTCATTTCTTCACCTTCAGCCGTCCGCATTTGTTTTAATAAGATCACTGCTTCTTCAACAGCGGTAAGAACTAGATTCTCAATCTCTTCATTCCCTGATTCACTTTCTTCAATATGTAAGAGGTCTGTCCGATTCAACAAATCCTTTAACGTGATGGTATCTTCTATCCCATATTTGCTCCGTACCTGTTCGATGAATTGATAATATTCTTCAATCAGTTTCCAATCTACTTGAACATTGCGGGTGACAGTACCTTCTCCCTCAACACTTACATAAACCTCTACCCTGCCGCGGCGAATATGCTTGTTTAGTTTCTTTTTCATTTTATCTTCTATTTTTAACAGAGTTCTCGGCATCCGTATATTTATTTCGGAAAATCGATGATTGACTGTTTTTATTTCTACATTTACTGTGGATAACCCGGAAACGGCCTTTCCTCTGCCAAAGCCTGTCATACTAATAACCATATCGTGCACATCCAATCTTTTAAAAATGATCGGCTTTCAATGTATGTAAAAAAGACAAAAGGTAATAGAATGGTTTCTATTACCTTTTGGATTATAACACACTTTATTTTGTTTTTCTTAACAAAAATGTTCCTGCTAGTAAAAAAGTTGGTATTGAGGAAAGTCCGACAATTAGAAGCCAGTCTTTTGCAGCAATCGGCATGGTATGGAAAATCGGCTGTAATGGCGGATAATAAATAACCACAAACATTAACGCAAGAGAAGAAATCACTGCCCATACAAGATACGGATTCCCAAACGGGTTTCTAGAAAGGACCGATTTTTCACTGCGGCAATCAAACACATGAATCAGCTGGGCCATGACAAGGGTTGCAAAGGCAACAGTCTGCGCATATGTCAGCTGCGATTGATCGTTATGGTAGACAATAATGAAGGCTAATAATGTGACAATTCCAATCAGGAATCCACGTGATACAACTTTCCAGCCGAGACCGCGGGAAAAGATCCCTTCGTTTGGACTGCGCGGTCCCCGTTTCATTACGTTCTCCTCCGGACGATCAAGGCCAAGCGCCATTGCCGGCAGCCCATCTGTTACTAAATTGACCCAAAGAATTTGGATTGGAACTAGCGGCAGCGGCAAGGCGAGCAGCATGGCAAATAACATAACTAATATTTCACCCACATTGGATGCTAATAGGTAGCGGACGAATTTACGGATATTTTCATAGATGTTCCTGCCCTCTTTAATTGCTGCCTTAATCGTGGCAAAATTGTCATCTAACAAGACAAGGGCCGATGCTTCTTTCGCGACATCCGTGCCGGTGATCCCCATCGCTACACCAATATCTGCCGCTTTGATGGCAGGGGCATCATTTACCCCATCACCCGTCATGGCAACGATATGACCTCTATTCTGCAAGGCCTTCACGATTTTCAGCTTATGTTCCGGTGAAACCCTGGCAAAAACAGAAACATCCTCAACGACTTCCTCAAGCTCATCCACCGACATATCTGCTAATGCTTTACCATCGAGCACCTTGCTTTTTTTCGTCAAAATTCCAAGCTGTGTGGCAATGGCTTTTGCAGTAATGACATGGTCACCGGTAATCATTACGGTCTTTATTCCTGCATCTTTACATTCCTTAACAGCGGCTTTTACTTCCGGCCTTGGCGGATCAATCATGCCCTGGACACCAATAAAGGTTAGTTTTTTCTCGGCCTCCTGCTCACTCAAAATAACGGTATTAGCTGGGATTGGCTTAAAGGCAATCGCAATCGTTCTGAGCGCCTGTGAGGCAAGACCATTTACGGCGTCCTGAACCTTTACATGTGTTTCCTTATTCATATATTGTGTCCGTTCATCCCAAAGAATCGATTCACAAATTCCTAAAATAACGTCAGGTGCCCCTTTGGTTACAATGAAATGCTTGCCTTGCTTGTCTTTTACATGCACACTCATCATTTTTCTGGCAGAGTCAAATGGGAATTCATTTATAATAGTAAACTCATCCAATAATTTTTGGCGATTAAAGCCTGCCTTCATTGCACTTACTAGTAATGCACCCTCTGTCGGATCACCGTCAAGAATAAAATCATCATCTTTTAAAACTAAATCCGAGTGGTTACAAAGCATCCCAAAAATCAGCATTTGCTGCAATGCTTTTTCATCTCTTGGAAGAACTATTCGCTCGCCCTGAAAAAAACTTCCTTTCGGCTGGTATCCAACCCCCTCGACGGTCCACGTAAGACCGCCGCTCCAAAGGTGGGTAACCGTCATTTTGTTTTGTGTCATCGTCCCTGTTTTGTCAGAACAAATAACCGAGGCACAACCAAGCGTTTCGACGGCAGGCAGTTTCCTGACAATTGCATTTTGCCTGATCATTTTCTGAACACCAAGGGATAAGGCCACGGTCACAATCGCAGGCAGCCCTTCAGGTATCGCAGCCACCGCAAGTGAAACTCCCGCTAAAAACATTTCATATAATTCGTGACCGCGCAACACTCCAACAACAACTACGAGGATGGTTAACAGCAAAGCAACTGTGATTAAAATTTTTCCCAACTGCTCTAAACGGCGCTGCAAGGGAGTTTCTTGCGACTCGGCATTTTGAAGCAGATCAGCAATTTGCCCCATTGCCGTTTTCATTCCGGTTGCGATAACTACGCCAATACCGCTTCCCCTAGTTATCATCGTGCCCATGAAAGCGATATTCTCCATATCCCCTATTCCTGGGTTAGGGTTGGTTAAACTGTCAATATGTTTAGAAACCGGGACAGACTCCCCTGTTAAGGCGGATTCTTCAATTTCTAGGCTTGTTGATTCAATGACACGAACATCGGCGCCAATCCGGTCGCCGCTGGTAAACTTTAAAATATCGCCTATCACAATTTCTTTTGATGGAATCTTCAACCATATTCCATCCCTTAGTACGGATACCTGTGGTGCAGATAATTCTTTCAAGGCCTGCAGTGATTTCTCAGCCCGCCTCTCCTGGTAATAGCCAAGACAGCCGTTAATAATGACGATTGCGATGATTGCGATGGCATCAATATATTCTCCAAGCAACCCGGAAATCAAAGTTGCAGCAAGAAGCACCAGGACCATAAAATCTTTAAATTGACTAAAAAATAAGAGTAAAGCAGATTGCTTTTCTCCCTCTTCTAATTCATTTAGTCCGTGCTGTTTGATCCTTTTTTTTACTTCTTCCTGTGACAATCCAGAAGAAAAGTCGGTTTCTAAGGCCTTTTCTACTTGATCTATCTTCATTTCATGGAATTTCATCCGACCATCTCACTTCCCCCTTTAATCATTCAGACTAGCTCTAAAGAAAGCTTATTCAGGGTCGTCCAAAAAAATGCTAGTTGAAAATGTCATTGCAGAGTAAAATAAGACAGATGATAAAATAGTAGGATATAATGAAGTTTACATACGTTTGAAGAAAAGGATGTTTTCGATGTCATTTGATGGTTTATTTACAAAAGCAATGGTCGATGAACTAATTTCTGCCCTGAGGGGTGGAAGAATAAACAAGGTTCATCAGCCTTATAAAAATGAAGTGATTCTTACTATCCGTGCCAATGGAGTGAATCAAAAACTTCTTTTATCTGCTCATCCCAGTTATGCCCGGGTGCAGCTCACAAACGAAGCCTATGACAATCCGAGTGAACCTCCAATGTTTTGTATGCTGCTGAGAAAGCATATTGAGGGTTATATTTTGGAGGATTTATATCAGGTTGACAACGACCGGATGATTATTTTAGAAATTAAAGGCCGTAACGAGATTGGGGATATCAGTTATAAGCAATTAATCATTGAAATTATGGGCCGGCACAGCAATATCGTTTTAGTAGATAAAACACGGAATATTATTCTTGATAGCATCAAGCATGTTTCATTTGCGCTGAACAGCCACAGAGCCATTTTACCGGGGCAGCCTTATATCTTCCCACCGGCACAAAATAAGCTAAATCCTTTTGATGCTACTGAAGAGGATGTATTACGGTCGGTTGATTTTATTGGCGGTAATCTGGACAGGCAGCTAGTTGAGCATTTTGCCGGGATATCACCGCTTTTTGCTAAGGAAGTTATTTTCCAAAGCGGCCTGGCCAATCGAACCACTGTGCCTGGGGCATTTGTGCACTTGATTAAAAAAATAGCAGCAGGCACGATATCCCCAGCTATCATGTCTGCAAATGGGAAAGAATCGTTCTATCTTTTTCCGCTTGAGCATGTAGCGGGAGAAAGCAAGACCTTCCCTTCCCTAAGTGAGCTGCTTGACCGTTATTATTTTGGCAAAGCCGAACGCGACCGGGTCAAACAGCAGGGAAATGATATTGAACGGTTTATCAGTAATGAAAAGGAAAAAAATGAAAAAAAGATTGTTAAGCTTGAGGATACACTGAAAGAAGCAGAACGAGCAGAGCAGTACCAGCGTTTTGGGGAACTGTTAACAGCCAATCTTTACGCGGCAAAAAAGGGCATGAAGGAAATCGAGGTCCTTAATTATTATGATGAAATGGGCGGCTCACTGATCATTCCGCTTGACCCAAGGAAAACACCATCTGAAAATGCGCAAAAGTATTTCTCCAAATACCAAAAAGCGAAGAATGCGGTTGCCGTTGTGGTTGAACAAATTGAAAAGGCTCGTGAGGAAGTAATTTATTTTGAAAATTTAATACAGCAAGTACAGTCTGCCTCTCCGAAGGATATACAGGAAATTCGCGAGGAGCTTGTAGAGGAAGGCTATGTCAGAGAGCGGCAGAAACGGAAAAGTAAGAAAGCACAGAATACGAAGCCGGTGCTGGATCACTTTTTATCTTCCAATGGCACGGAAATCATCGTTGGAAAAAATAATAAACAAAATGATTATTTAACTAATAAGTTGGCGGCAAGGGATGAAATTTGGCTCCATACGAAAGATATTCCCGGCTCACATGTAGTCATTCGCAGTAAAGATCCTTCCGATGAAACAATCAATGAGGCAGCTATATTAGCGGCTTATTACAGCAAAGCGCGAAATTCAAGCTCAGTTCCAGTTGATTTTACAAAGGTTCGCCATGTGAAAAAACCTAGTGGTGCGAAGCCGGGCTTTGTCATTTATGACAACCAGCAGACAGTTTATGTCACACCCGATGAAGAATTAGTGTTGAAATTGAAGAAATAATGCGAAAAGAGGATGTCCGATTTATTTTGGACACCCTCTTTTTCAATTTATCAGCGAATTTTGAAATTTATCAACGAATCCGTTTCTTAGAACTGTTTGCTCCATTCAGAAGGATCTTTCCGCCACAATAATAGACTTTCCTGATCACCTGCGCCCACATACCCCTTTGAGATGGCCACTTCTATTAAGGTTGGAAAATCAGTAAGTGAAAAACTCTTAATTTCTTCACCCTGCAGCAATTCTTTTCCCTTCTCTAACCCATATGTAAAAATAGATACTACTCCAAGCACTTCACAGCCAGCTTCCCTTAAAGCTTGTACCGCTGTGATGACACTGCCCCCTGTTGAAATAAGGTCTTCCACAACAACAACCTTTTGACCCTGTTCCACTTTGCCTTCAATCTGGTTTCCCTTGCCATGGCCTTTTGCTTTCGATCGGACATAGCACATTGGCAGATCCATAAGTTCGCTGACCCAGGCAGCATGCGGAATCCCTGCTGTAGCCGTTCCAGCAATGACTTCTGTTTCCGGAAAGTTTTCTTCGATAAGAGTTTGCAATCCTGCTGCAATTTCTTTTCTTACTGCAGGGAACGATAAAGTTAGGCGATTATCACAATAAATTGGTGATCTAAGACCCGATGTCCAAGTAAATGGTTCTCTTGGACTTAATGCCACTGCATTGATGTCTAATAATTTTTCAGCTATTTTCTGTTTCATTGATGTTAACCCCTCCATGCATTTATCCATTGTTCATAGCTTTTCACTGGGTCCGTTGACCGAGTAATCGAACGTCCAACTACAATCGAACTGACACCTGCATCTCTTGCAAATTGAGGTGTAGCCACGCGTTTTTGGTCTCCAACCTGGTCAGACTCCATTCTGATTCCCGGGCATACCGTTAAAAATTCGCTGCCAGTTTGAGCATGTATGGCTGCAGATTCCCATGCAGAGCATACAACCCCGTCTAAACCTGCATCTTTTGAAAGCGCGGCATAATGCAGGACTGATTCATTCAACGAGACAGATATAAGCTGCTCTTTATTCATTTGCTCCTGAGAAGTGCTCGTCAATTGTGTAACGGCGATGCAATATGGACGTTTTTGTCCTGCCGCCGTTCCTGCATCTAATCCCTCTACCGCTGCTTCCATCATTTCTTTACCGCCGGCCGCATGAACATTGACTAAGTCGCACTCAAGTCGTGCCAGTCCCTTCATAGCACTTTTCACGGTGTTCGGAATATCATGCAGCTTTAAATCGAGAAAAATCTGATGTCCCTTTTCTTTTAATTGATGAATAATAGAAGGGCCTTCCTGGTAAAAAAGCTCCATGCCTACCTTCAAAAAAAGTTTTCGATCGTCAAACGGTGTCAAGAAACGTTCAATTTCACTTTTGTTCGCAAAATCAAGCGCGATGATAAGTGAGTTGTCCATGCTCCTTCCCACTCCTTCCCTTGCATTCACTGATATGTTCAAACCCTAATTTTTCTAAAAGCTCCGGCAGTTCTTCAATAATGGTTGGGCAGACAAATGGATCGACGAAGTTTGCTGTTCCCACTGCGACGGCACTTGCCCCCGCATAAAAATACTCAATGACATCCTTCGCTGATTGCACACCGCCCATCCCAATAATTGGGAGAGAAACGGCTTGGCTAACCTCATAAATCATCCGAATGGCCACTGGCTTAATTGCCGGACCGGAAAGGCCGCCAGTTCTGTTGGCTAAAATCGGCCTTCCTGTTTTTAAATCTAATTTCATTCCGACCAATGTATTGATCATCGTCAGTCCATCTGCACCGCCCTCTTCCACAGCCTTTGCCATCTCGACAATATTTGTGACATTCGGGGAAAGCTTAACATAAACCGGAACTTCGGACACCTCTTTTACACTTTTGGTCAATTGCTTGGCCACCTCAGGAATCGTTCCAAATGCGATTCCGCCTGTTTTTACATTCGGACAGGAAATATTTAATTCTAAGGCCTGAACATTCGCTGCCTTCGATATTTCACGTGCTACCTCAATATAGTCTTCTTCTGTGGAACCGGCAACATTCGCAATGATCGGGACATCATATTGCGCAAGCCATGGCAATTCCTCGGATACAACCTTTTTTAATCCGGGATTTTGCAGACCAATGGCATTAAGCATTCCAGCATCCGTTTCCGCCACCCTAGGGGTAGGATTTCCAAATCTCGGTTCAACGGTTGTCGCTTTTATCATGATAGCACCAAGCCTGCTCAAATCATAAAATTGACTATATTCACGGCCAAATCCAAAACAACCCGATGCCGGCATAATCGGATTTTTTAGGTTTAATCCAGGTAATGCAACATTTAGTCGATTCATATTACTACCTCCCCGGCACGGAAAACAGGGCCGTCACTGCAAACTTTTTTATAGGATAATCCTGTTGGATCATCTGCCTTGTGACAGACGCAGGCAAAGCAGGCGCCAATGCCGCAGCCCATTCGTTCTTCTAATGATAAAAACATCTTTTTAGCTGAGTATTGTTGTTCAAGTGCCCTTAACATCGGAGTCGGGCCGCATGCATAAATACAATCAAACTGTAAATTTTTCATTACATCTGTTACAAACCCTTTTGTTCCATAGGTTCCGTCAACCGTGGCCACGTATGTTTCACCATTTTGTAAAAATTCCCGTTCGTAGAAAACAGCTGATTCCGTTTGAAACCCGAGAACGTGTATAACTTTTACCCCTTTAGCAATTAACTGCTTGGATAGTTCATAAAGAGGCGGTACACCAATTCCTCCACCCACTAACAGTGCGGTTTCCCCAAATTCCATTTCTTCAACTGGAAAGCCGTTTCCTAATGGACCAAGAATATCAAGTTCTATTCCTGGTACCATTTCCGCAAGTTTGGTAGTCCCTTTGCCTTCCCTGCGATAAATCATGGTAAATTGCTGTTTCTCGGAATTAAACGATGAAATGCTGATCGGTCTCCTAAGCAGCGGGTCCAAAGCACTCGCAACCCGAATATGGACAAATTGCCCCGGAGCTTTGATTTGACTTACAAATTCTGCTTTCACCGTTAATTCAAAAATATCTTCATCAATTTCTGTTTGGCTGATAATGGAGCAAAATTCTTTTTGAATCATACAATGACCGCCTCCTTAATTGCTGCACCCATCGCTTCTGCGGAAAAATTCATCGACTCAACCACTTTTAATATAGCATCTGCTGTGTCTAATGATGTTAAACATGGAACCCCATTCTCAACCGCTTCCCGACGGATTCTAAATCCATCTCTCTCAGGCTGTTTTCCTTTTGTCAGCGTATTAATGATGAGTTGGACTTCACCGTGCTGAATGACATCCAATAGTGTTTGGCCTTCCGAACCAATTTTTCCTACGACCTTCACTTTCAAACCGGCAGATTCCAACACAGATGCTGTGCCGCTTGTTGCCATTAAACGGTAGCCATTTGCGGCAAACCTTACCGCCAGTTTTAATGCTTCTTCCTTCTCTTTGTCTGCAACAGTAAACAACACTGTGCCAAACTTTTGTATATTCATCCCAGAGGCAATTAAACCTTTATAAAGTGCCTTTTCTAGGGTGTGATCCTTGCCCATTACCTCACCAGTTGATTTCATCTCCGGTCCTAATGTGATGTCCACACTTTTCAACTTAGCAAATGAAAATACTGGGACCTTGACATACACACCATTTTTTTCTGGAACAAGTCCAGGCTGATACCCTTGCTTAACAATTGATATCCCGAGAATCGCCTTTGTCGCAATTTTCGCCATCGGTACATTGGTGATTTTACTCAAAAAAGGAACTGTTCGACTGGATCGTGGATTAACCTCCAGAACGAATACTTGATTGTCTGATAATACATACTGAATATTTAATAGTCCGATAATGTTTAACCCTCTTGCCAATTTTTCTGTATACTCTACAAGAGTTTGTTTCACATTCTCTGAGAGCGTCTGCGGCGGATAGACGGCGATTGAATCACCGGAGTGGACGCCGGCTCGTTCAATATGCTCCATGATCCCAGGAATCAAAACATTTTCACCATCACAAATGGCATCTACCTCGATTTCCTTCCCTGTTAAGTATCTGTCAATCAAGACCGGATGTTCGGGATTAATTTTAACGGCATTTTCCATATAATGCAGTAATTCTTCCTGATAGTAGACAATCTCCATCGCCCGGCCGCCAAGAACATATGAAGGACGGACTAGAACCGGATAACCAATTTCATTGGCAATAACAATGGCTTCTTCAACAGATAATGCTGTTTTTCCAAGCGGCATTGGAATATTAATCTGCCCCAAAGCCTGTTCAAATTTATCCCGATCTTCCGCACGGTCTAAATCTGCTAAACTAGTTCCAAGTATTTTCACTCCATGGTCAACCAGATCTGCAGCAAGATTGATAGCTGTCTGTCCGCCAAATTGAACAACCACACCGATAGGCTTTTCTAATTCGATAATAGCCATTACGTCCTCAACAGTCAGCGGCTCAAAATAGAGCTTATCAGAAATACTGAAGTCAGTTGAGACAGTTTCGGGGTTGTTGTTGATGATAATAGCCTCATAGCCCGCTTCTTTTATCGCTTTTACAGAATGGACAGTGGCGTAATCAAATTCAATCCCCTGACCGATTCGGATCGGACCTGAGCCCAGTACAATCACACTACTTTTGCTGGTCACGACTGATTCATTTTCCTCTTCATAGGTGCCATAGTAATAAGGCGTTTCACTTTCAAATTCAGCGGCACATGTATCAACCATTTTGTAAACTGGCATGATTCCCATTTCTTTGCGTAACTGATAGATGTCCGTCTCTAACCGATCCCATAGCACAGCAATTTTTTTATCAGAAAATCCCTTTTGCTTTGCCTCTTTTAGCAGTTCGCTGTCAAATGGGCGGGCTGTCAGCTTTGCCTCAAGCTCAACAATCCCCTCCATTTTCTTCAAAAAGAACAAATCAATTTTACTCCATTCGTGAATGGTTTCAATTGTTGTACCCCGCTTTAAGCTTTCGGCAATATAAAAGAGTCGCTCATCACCTGCTTTTTGAATTCGTTTTTCCAGTAATTCATCGTCAATGCTTTCCGCACCATTTAATTCGAAATGATGAACCCCTGCCTCAAGGGAACGAATTGCTTTTAACAGTGACTCTTCAAACGTCCGGCCGATGGCCATAACTTCCCCTGTTGCCTTCATTTGCGTTCCAAGCGAACGATTTCCGGATTCAAATTTATCAAATGGCCAGCGTGGGATTTTGGTAACGATGTAGTCGAGCGCCGGTTCGAAGCAAGCATACGTTTTTCCTGTTACGGGATTAAGCATTTCATCGAGTGTTAAACCAACAGCAATTTTTGCAGCCAGTTTTGCGATTGGATAACCTGTCGCCTTCGACGCAAGGGCGGATGAGCGGCTTACCCGTGGGTTTACCTCGATAATATAGTAGTTAAAGCTATCTGGGTCTAAGGCGAGCTGAACATTACAGCCTCCTTCAATTCCGAGAGCACGAATAATTTTGAGCGATACATTTCTTAGCAGTTGGTATTCCCGGTCACTTAAGGTTTGACTTGGAGCAACAACAATGGAATCGCCAGTATGGACGCCAACCGGATCGATATTTTCCATGTTACATACCACAATCGCATTATCGGCACCATCACGCATCACTTCATATTCAATTTCCTTGAAGCCTGCGATACTTTTTTCAAGTAAGCATTGATGTACGGGGCTATTTTTCAATCCACTCGTTACAATTTCCTCTAATTCCTCTTCATTTCGGCAAATGCCTCCGCCTGTTCCGCCAAGAGTAAAAGCCGGACGGACAATGACCGGGAAGCCAATTTTACTAACAAAAGCGATTGCTTCCGACAATTCATGGATGATTTCACTATCAGGAACTGGCTCATTTAATTCATTCATTAAGCTGCGGAAAAGCTCTCGGTCTTCTGCTTGATTAATTGCTGCTAGCTTTGTGCCTAATATTTCAACTTCGCACTCCTCTAGCACTCCTGACTTTGCAAGCTCTACAGCAAGGTTCAAACCAGTTTGGCCGCCAAGTGTTGCAACCATTGCATCAGGACGTTCCTTACGAATGATTCGGCTGACAAACTCGACTGTTAATGGCTCAATATAGACAGCATCTGCCATCTCAGTATCGGTCATAATTGTTGCCGGATTAGAGTTTACGAGGATGACACGGTAGCCCTCCTCCTTCAGGGCGATACACGCCTGTGTGCCCGCATAATCAAATTCCGCGGCCTGACCAATCACAATTGGTCCTGATCCAATCACTAAAATGGAGTTTATATCTGTACGTTTTGGCATGTTGCTGTTCCCTCCTGTTTTTCAGCTTCAATCATGGCTAGGAATTGTTCAAATAATCCGTTTGCATCTTCTGGCCCCGGGGAAGCCTCTGGGTGATATTGAACAGTAAAAGCCGAATAATCTAAATGTTTTAGGCCTTCGATTGTTCCATCGTTCAATGCTGTATGAGTTACCGCTAATCTGGTTTGATGTAAAGATTCTGTTTCTACTGTGTATCCATGGTTTTGCGAAGTAATCGCAATTTTACCTGATGCCAGCTCCTTGACAGGATGATTGGAACCGCGATGACCAAATTTCATTCTTACCGTATTGGCACCGCAAGCGAGGGCAAATAATTGATGTCCAAGACAGATTCCAAATATCGGGATCAGCCCCAGTACTTGTTTGATCATATGAATCGCTTCTGGGACATCCTTTGGGTCCCCAGGTCCATTTGAAAGCATGATTCCATCTGGCCGCAATTGCAGGATTTCATCAGCCGTTGTGTGGTATGGGACAACAACAACATCACAGCCGCGCTTATTTAGTTCTCGTAAAATACCATGCTTCATACCAAAATCAACGAGGACAATTCGTTTCCCACGGCCTGGGCTTGGATACGAATTTTTTGTCGAAACGGTTCTGACTTGGTCAATCGGCAGTCTTGTCTGCTTTAACCTTGTGACAACCTCGTATGGGTCCCGGTCAATACTGCAAATCGCCCCTTTTAATGTTCCATATTGACGGATAATCCTTGTTAATTTTCTTGTATCAATCCCGGAAATTCCGGGGATTTTTTTCATTTTAAAATATTCATCAAGCGTAAACTCACTGCGCCAATTGGAAGGAAAATCAGTCACTTCTTTCACAATAAAGCCTTTGACAGCAGGGATGATTGATTCAAAATCATCACGGTTGATGCCGTAATTTCCGATTAGCGGATAGGTAAGCATAACAATCTGCCCGCAATAGGAAGGATCAGAGAGAATTTCCTGATAACCAGTCATCCCGGTATTAAAGACGACTTCGCCAATTGTATCCATATGACTGCCAAATCCGTCTCCGATAAATACTGTCCCATCTTCTAAAATTAGTTGTGCTTTCATGCTGTTTCACATCCCTTTTCCCAAACTATCTTCCCGTGTGCGATTGTCATCTCCGGCCAGCCTTTACATTTCCAACCTGTAAATGGGGTATTTTTTCCCTTGGAAAGAAATTCGCTTGGATCAATTTCTCTTTCTTCAGCTAGATTTAAGAGGACAAGGTCGGCTGGCGCCCCTACTTCAATTTCCCCAAATGGTAGGGCAAAGCTTTCGGCTGGTTTCTTTGTTAGATAGCCGATTAACTCTTCAAGCGAGATAATATTTTTTAACACTAAATGTGTATAAAGGAGCGGGAATGCCGTCTCTAATCCGACAATTCCGAACGGTGCCAATTCCATTCCTTCACTTTTTTCTTCAAGTGTGTGTGGTGCATGGTCCGTGGCAATGAAATCAATAGTTCCATCAAGCAGACCTTCGATTAGTGCAGCATGATCAGCTGCATCCCTTAGCGGCGGATTCATTTTATAATTGGCATCAAGACCCGGAATATCGTCTTGCGTTAATAATAGGTGGTGCGGGGTAACTTCCGCCGTAACATGAATGCCTGCCTGCTTGGCATCCCTGATTACACGGACAGACTCTTTCGTACTGACATGACAAACATGATAATGACAGCCTGCTGCCTCAGCCAGCAATACATCCCGCGCTATTTGGACTGATTCACAAATAGAAGGAATGCCATTTAACTTGTTTTGTTCTGCAAAAGATCCTTGATGGACACAGCCCTTATTAATAAGGCTGTTTTCTTCACAATGAGCAACAATTGTCATATTAAGTGCGGCAGCTTTTTGCATCGCCTCAAGCATCATGCTCGCTGTTTGCACCCCTACTCCGTCATCGGTAAAGGCAAATGCCCCAGCATCTTTCAATGCCTCAAAATCTGTTAATTCCTGACCAAGCAGCCTCGTCGTGATGGAGGCATATGGCAGCACCCGCACATTAGCCGTTTCTCTAATCCGACTTTGCAAGTTCTCCATATGGTTTTTGGTGTCAGGCACCGGTCGGGTATTTGGCATAGTGGCAACAGTGGTAAATCCGCCTTTTGCCGCGGCCATTGTTCCGGTTGCGATGGTTTCTTTTTTCTCCCCGCCTGGTTCGCGGAGGTGGACATGTAAGTCGATAAATCCCGGGGAGACTGTCATTCCCGCTGCATCCACTTTATGGTCTGCTGCCGCTTCAATCTTCTTTTCAATTTTTGTAATAATCCCATTTTCTATTAAGATATCTGCCTCGATCCATTGTCCGTTAGATGCTATGTAGTTTGCGTTCTGAATAAGTAATTTCATATTGATTCCCTCCTATTAAACTTTCAATTGACCGTTTTAATGCAGCCATTCTGACATAAACACCGTTTTCCATCTGCTTGAAGATTCTTGAACGTTTGCACTCTACTAGACTATCAGCAATTTCCACATTCCGATTGACTGGAGCGGGATGCATAATAATACTATCGGGCTTCATTTGCTGTTCCCTCTCAAGCGTGAGACCATACTGGCGATGATACTCTGAAGCAGTAAAGCTTCCCTTCTTTTGATGCCGTTCATGCTGGACCCTTAAGAGCATAAACACATCCGCTGTTCTGACGGCTTCATCAATCGGTCTAAATCTTGCTGAATTTAAACTATGGTGGTCAAACCATTCCTCTGGTCCGGAGAACATAACATCTGCTCCAAGCCTTGTTAAGGCATCTGCATTGGACCGTGCCACCCTGCTGTGACTGATGTCCCCAACAATCGCAATTTTTAACCCCTCAAAACCGCCGAATTCCTGTTGGATGGTTAACAAATCGAGAAGCGACTGTGTTGGATGATGCCCGCAGCCATCCCCACCGTTAAGAATGGGGATATTCACCTTGCCGACCAGTTCATCAAAGTAGCGATCCTGCCCGTGACGTATGACAATGGCATTCACTCCAATGGATTCTAATGTCTTTACTGTATCGTAAAGTGTCTCTCCTTTTTGAACACTAGAGGTTTCAACTTCAAATGGAATCACCCCTAAGCCTAACCTTCTTTCCGCTACTTCGAAACTGCATTTGGTTCTAGTACTGGCTTCAAAAAAAAGATTTGCCGTAAACATTTGCTGATCAGGTCTCCAGACCATGCCATCCGAAAATCTTTTTGCATCCTCAAGTATTTGATAGATTTCCTCTACCTTCAATTCGTTCGTGGTTAGTAAATGTTGGAGCATCCCTTTTTCCCGCCTTTCTTCTCACCTATAAAAAAATGCACCCTAAATCTCCTTTAGGGTGCATGGAATCCTAGCTTAAACCAGCTGCATTAGAATGGTTCAAGCATAACACCCTTTCAAGCCTCTCTGGACTTAGTTAAAAGGTTTCTCTATTATGCTGATTTTTGTTTTTTAGTTTCTTCTTCACCAAACATGTCACCCACGGGCTGTCTGCCAGGAAGAATGAGGTTTAACACTACACCTAAAATGGCTGCTAACGCCATTCCCTGGATCTGGATATCTTTAAATGGCAGCTTTAGAACAGCTCCGCCAATTCCGATGATGAGGATGACTGATGCTATCACGAGGTTCCGTTTGTCATCAAAATCAATTTTACTATCGACTAACATTCTTAATCCTGATGAAGCGATTATTCCAAACAGAAGGATAGAAACACCACCCATGACAGGTGTTGGGATGGTTCCAATTAAAGCGGTAATTTTCCCAATAAATCCGAAGATGATCGCTAAAACTGCTGCACCTGCCAGCACATACACACTGTAAACTCGAGTAATAGCGAGAACACCGATATTTTCACCGTAAGTTGTTTTTGGCGGCCCGCCAACCAATGCTGATATAATGGTTGCCGTCCCATCTCCAAGGATTGAACGATGTAAGCCCGGCTCTTTAATATAATCCCGGCCAACCACCTTACTAAGGATTAACTGGTGACCAATATGTTCTGATATGGTCACAACAGCCACAGGCACCATTAACCAGAAAATATCCCAGGTGAATTTCACATTATAACTGACAAATGGGATGACAAATTCCGGCATTTCAAACCAATCTGCTTTCATTACCGGTGCGAAATCAACGATTCCTACGATCAAAGCGTAAATATACCCAACAATAATTCCTGCCAATATCGGGATGATACTTAGAATTTTTTTGGCAAACATGGAGAAAATGATCGTTGCTGCGAGTGTGACAAGTGCTGCTGAGAAATGGACCATACTATATTTTCCCGCAGGATTATTCATTGCCATTCCCAATGCTGTTGGTGCTACTGACAAGCCGATGACAATGATAACCGGACCCACAACAATTGGCGGAAGCAGATTCATAATCCACCGATACCCTGCTTTACTGATGATTAAGGCAATCATTCCGTATACAAGACCTGCTAAAAAGGTTCCTACCATCGCAGCTCCTGGCCCGCCTGCTTCATTTAGGAGTGTTATGGGGATAATATAAGCAAATGAAGAGCCAAGATAGGCTGGTACCTGCCCTTTCGTTATTAATATAAACGCCAATGTACCTAGTCCGCTCGAAATGAGTGCAATTGCCGGACTTAAGCCGACAAGGTACGGCACAAGGATGGTTGCTCCAAACATGGAGAACAAATGCTGAATGCTTAATGTCAGCCATTGACCAGGTTTCGGAATCTCGTTAACATCTAGGATGGGTTTGTTGTTCATTCTGATCTCCCCTGTTTACTGGTTTATTTTTTTATCTTTCTCTCTTTTTCATAAAAAAACCCTCTTTGTCCGTACAGGGACAAAGAGGGTAAGAAATTGCCGCGCTTAAAAACACTTACGGCTCTTTCCCCTTTGTCAGCCTCACGGGACTGCATTTAAAAGGGATGCTATTTATTTATCAAAGATACTTACTTGATCAAGTTGATCAACCTCAGCTAACTCGACCACAATTTTCTCTTCACTAGATGTCGGAATGTTTTTTCCCACGTAGTCTGCTCTGATCGGCAGTTCGCGATGACCGCGGTCTACTAAAACAGCAAGCTGGATCGCTGATGGACGACCGATATCCATTAATGCATCAAGTCCTGCTCTTACAGTTCTTCCTGTATATAAAACGTCGTCAACAAGAATGACTTTTTTATCATTTATCTCAACTGGTATATCAGAACCTTTTACGAGAGGCTCCTGGTTATCCGTTTTCTTCGATAAATCATCACGATAAAGGGTAATATCTATTTCACCAACCGGAATGGATTTCCCCTCAATGTCAGCAATTTTTGCGGCAAGACGTTCGGCGATATAAATGCCTCTTGTACGAATTCCCACGAGTATGCAATCATCAATACCTTTATTTTTCTCAATAATTTGATGGGCAATCCTGGTTAACGCCCTCCCGATTGCCTGATCATCAAGGACAAGTGCTTTTTGGTTCATAGTACACCTTCTTTTTTTAAAATAAAAACCTCTCACCGAATGGGCGAGAGGCAGACAAGTTAAAATTCATCAGATATAGTTAGTCCTATATCTTATAACCGTTTCCTTCTCAGCCTCACGGGACCGAATTAAAGGCTTATTAAACTATAGTTAGCTTACTTTAAAATTAGGCTCATGTCAACGATTAATTCGCAGATAATCGAGCAGCCGTTCGAATTCATCGGGAAGCGGTGCTTCAAATTCCATATATTCGGTTGTCCGCGGGTGGGTGAAGCCAAGTACACCTGCATGCAATGCCTGTCCATTAATATCCAATGTCTTTTTCGGTCCATACTTTGGATCGCCGGCGAGCGGGTAGCCGATATATTTCATATGAACACGGATTTGATGGGTTCTGCCTGTTTCTAATTGGCACTCCACAAGAGTAAAGTCTTTAAACCGTTCAATTACATGAAAATGGGTAACAGCGTGTTTTCCATTATCAACCACCGCCATGCTCTGCCTGTCCTTAGTATCGCGGCCAAGCGGGGCATCAATTGTTCCAAAGTCATGTGGAATGACCCCGTGCACAATCGCTTTATATTTCCGGGTAACTGTTTTTGCTACTAATTGATTCACAAGGCTTTCGTGGGCCCTATCATTTTTAGCAACCATCAATAGTCCTGATGTGTCCTTATCAATCCGGTGGACGATACCTGGACGCAGTACACCATTAATACCCGATAAATCCTTACAATGTGCCATTAAGCCATTTACGAGAGTTCCTGTCATATGCCCCGGAGCTGGGTGAACGACCATTCCCCGCGGTTTATTAACGACAAGGACATCTTGATCTTCATAATAAATAGCTAAGTCAAGTTCTTCCGCGATTACATCCAGCTCTTCAGGATCCGGAATGGAAATTTCAATTACATCATTCAAACTGCATTTATAATTGGTTTTGACGGTTTGCCCGTTTACCAGGATATTCCCTTCTTTAATCCATTGCTGGACCTGCGTCCGGGACCATTCCTCGTTGAGTCCGGAAATAACCTTATCGATTCGATCTCCTTTTTGCTCCTCAAGAATGGTGTGTTCCATTTTCTCCATACGTTTTCTCCTTTGTCTCTCTCTCATCACGCAGCATTTGAATCATTAGTAAAATTACACCGATCACAAGTGCAGAATCTGCAATGTTAAAGACCGGAAAATTATAGCTGAAAATATACGTATGAATAAAGTCAACCACTTCTTTACGAAGGACTCGGTCAATAAAATTACCGATCGCGCCTCCCAGCATGAAAGCTAATGATACTCCTAGTAACCATTTGCCCTTCGCTGCTTTGTGCAAATAATACATGATTCCAATAATTACCACAACGGTAATAACATAAAAGAGCCACATCTGGCCTTGAAGAATTCCCCATGCAGCTCCACGATTGCGGTGAGAAGTAATATATAAAACATTATCAATGATGGGTATACTTTCCCCTAAATTCATGTTCTTTACAATTAACCATTTTGTAATCTGATCCAATAAAATAACAAAAATAGCGATTAAGTAATAATACACTAAGAAATACCTCCGCATCACCTAAAGTTACTCTTAGCATTTTAGCATACTTTTTCGCGAAACGACAATGCAACATTCTAAAAATTGCCTAGTAAATCGGTTTTTTGTAGTACATTTCTAAGTATTCTGAATCACGTAAGGATTTTAGGGTAGGAATGGATCGTAATAATTCCTCAGGTAAAAATTCTCCAGAAATTTCACACTGTCCAAAATTCCCACAGGCAAACTTCTCCATAGCTGCATTAATATCTGCAAGCTCCTCTTCTAAAAGGCATGTGAGCCAATCTTCCTTTTGTTTCGATTTTAATGAATTCTCAATCTCTTCTTTCGTTTGACGGAGTTCCAAAAACAGCTTTTCCTGCATGGCATTCATAGTTGTTACCTCCGTTATTAGTTATTTGTCTTATTATCTCCGGCATCGACTTTGTGACACGGGAAAACTTTTGACATCAACAACAACAATTAACGGTAAAGGATAATAAATACAAAAAGAGCTGGATTCAAAAAACCCCGAGTATTTTACTCGGGGCATTCTGCTACGCCAAATGGGTATAGTTTTCTTTGACAACTTCCGCACAGCGAGGGCAAAGTGTTTTATGCTCTGGATCTTGACCTACTTCCGGGGTCACAATCCAGCAGCGTTCACATGTTTCACCTTCAGCTTTGGTGACGACAATTGCTGCTGATTCTAATTTAAGCGCATTTTCAGGAGCATCTTCATACACTCCTGCCACTTCAAATCCTGAAACGATGAATAGCTGATTCAGATTTTCTTCAATGGAATCTAACAGAGTCTTTGATTTTTCATTCACATAAAGAGTAACCTTTGCTGTTAACGATTTTCCAATTACTTTGTGATTACGGGCTTCTTCAAGTGCTTTTAATACATCATCACGCAGTTTCATGAATGCCGTCCATTTTTCTTCTAAGCCTTGTGAACCTGGAAGATCCTGATACTCTGGAAGATCCGTCAATTGCACACTTTCCTCTTGAACATTCGGGATGAATTTCCACACTTCATCTGCTGTATGAGAAAGAATTGGCGATACTAATTTAGTTAAAGCAAGCAATGACTCGTATAACACGGTTTGAATGGCCCGGCGATCGTGGTGATTTGCTGCCTCAATATATAGAACATCCTTTGCAAAATCAAGATAGAAAGCACTTAAATCAAGGGTACAGAAATTATTAACTACATGATAGATGTTGGCAAACTCATAATTTTCATAGGAATTGCGGACATTCTTAATCAGTTTATTTAACTTAACAAGCATAAATTGATCCACTTCGCGCAAGTCTTCATACGCAAGCCTATTAACAGCAGGATCAAAATCCGCTAAGTTGCCAAGCAAGAATCGGAAAGTATTACGGATTTTGCGGTATACCTCGGCCACTTGTTTCAAGATAGCATCAGAAACACGTACATCTGACTGATAATCAACGGATGCAACCCAAAGGCGTAAAATATCTGCACCTAATTGATTCATTACTTTTGCCGGTACAACAACATTACCAAGTGATTTACTCATTTTTCGTCCTTCGCCATCAAGTGCAAAGCCGTGACTTAAAACACCTTTGTACGGTGCTTTGCCTGTCACAGCTACCGCTGTTGACAAGGAAGAGTTAAACCAGCCGCGATATTGGTCTGAACCTTCAAGATACAGGTCTGCAGGGCGGACTAAATCTTCTCTTTCTAGCAGAACTGCCTGATGCGATGAGCCTGAGTCAAACCAAACATCCATGATATCTGTTTCTTTGGTAAATGTACCATTTGGACTTCCCGGATGTGTAAAACCTTCTGGAAGCAATTCCTTCGTTTCACGTTCAAACCAAACATTTGAACCATGTTCACGGAAGAGGTCAGATACATGATTGATGGTCTCATCGGTAATAATTTCTTCCCCATTTTCTGCATAGAAAACAGGAATCGGTACACCCCATACCCGCTGACGGGAAATACACCAATCGCCGCGATCGCGAACCATATTAAATAGTCTTGTTTCCCCCCATGCAGGTACCCACTTTGTTTCCTTAACTGCTTCAAGCAATTCATCACGGAAGTCTTTAATGGATGCAAACCATTGGGCCGTTGCACGGTAGATCACCGGTTTCTTTGTTCTCCAATCGTGCGGATAGGAGTGAGTAATAAATGAAAGATTTAATAGGGCACCAGCTTCTTCTAAAGCCTGAGCAATCGGCTTGTTAGCTGTATCGTAAAATAATCCTTCAAACCCAGGTGCTTCGCTTGTCATTACACCCTTATCATCTACCGGGCAAAGAACGTCTAAGCCATATTTTTGACCAACATAGAAATCATCTTCCCCGTGACCAGGTGCAGTATGAACGCATCCAGTTCCAGCGTCTGTAGTAACGTGTTCACCTAACATGACTAGAGAATCACGGTCATATAATGGATGAACTGCTACGATATTTTCTAATTCCGAACCTTTAACCTTTTGGACAACTTCCGGAGCTTCCCAGCCAATTTCATTGGTAACTGCTTCAAGTAATGCTTCTGCCACTAAATACTTATTGCCGTTCACCACTGTTACTACATATGTTAAGTCAGGATGAACAGATATGCCAAGGTTTGCCGGGATGGTCCATGGAGTTGTTGTCCAGATGACAATTTGCGTATCGGTATCAAGGACACCCTTGCCATCTTTCACTTTAAAGCCAACATAGATCGATGGTGACCGTTTATCTTGATATTCTATTTCTGCCTCTGCTAATGCTGATTCACTTGATGGAGACCAATAAACCGGCTTAAGGCCTTTATAAATATAGCCCTTTTTCGCCATTTCACCGAATACTTTAATTTGCTGTGCCTCATATTCGGGCTTCAACGTAATGTATGGATTTTCCCAGTCACCGCGAACACCAAGGCGCTTAAATTGGGTGCGCTGATTATCAATCTGTTCAAGTGCATATTTTGTGCAAAGCTCGCGGAATTCCGCAACTGTCATTTCTTTGCGTTTCACACCTTTATTCGTTAATGCCTGTTCAATTGGCAGTCCGTGTGTATCCCAGCCGGGAACATATGGGGCATGGAAGCCACTCATTGATTTATAGCGGACAATCATGTCCTTTAAAATTTTATTAAGGGCGTGACCCATATGAATGTCCCCATTGGCGTATGGAGGACCATCATGCAGGACAAACATTGGCCGTCCCGCAGTCCGTTCTTGTACCTTTTTATAAATATTCATTTCTTCCCATTTTGCCTGAATATCAGGTTCTCTTTGTGGAAGATTGCCACGCATTGGAAATTCAGTCTGCGGCATTAACAACGTATCTTTATATTCCATTTCTAATTCCTCCTGTAATCCTCTTCATCTTCATACATATCAGAATAGCCATTTGACAAATAAAAAAACCCTCTCATCCCAAAAAGGGACGAGAAGGTTTGACTCCCGCGGTACCACCCTGATAGATAGCCGGTTTACACTTGGGCTATCCGCTTTTCCATTCGTAACGTGAATAACACGCCTGAGCCTACAGCCCTCTCTTGGGTTTCGGTCTGGAACTCGAGGGTGATCTTCCAATTTTTCAGCTTTACCGGGCTTTCACCTTCCCCGGTTCGCTATCAAAAAGCATTAGAAAAATTGTACTGTCCCTTTCATCGTCAATTTCCATTCTATTTCACTATGTTTAAAAATTATATGCTAAAAAAATGTAATTCGTCAAGCTAATGAATCTTCTTCTTGGTGGATTTTTAATTCTGTTGCATCCACTTCATATTCTAATAAATGATCCCAATCATCTGTATTTAACATATCAAGCTGTGCCTCGATTAGCATTTTAAAACGTGTACGGAACACTTTTGATTGTTTCTTTAAATCCTCAATTTCGAGCGCGATTTTTCTTGCTTTTGACAGAGAATCATTGACAATTCGATCCGCATTTTTTTCAGCTTCCTTGATAATCAACTTTGCTTCCTTTTGGGCATTACGTTTAACATCTTCACCAGCTTCTTGAGCAATGATAATGGATTTGTTGAGTGTTTCTTCAATATTTACAAAATGTCCAAGTCGCTCATTCATATCTTTTAAACGCTCTTCCATTTCCTTTTTTTCCCTAAGCACTAATTCATAATCCTTGATGACTTGATCAAGAAATTCATTTACTTCATCTTCATCGTACCCGCGAAAACCTTTATTGAATTCTTTATTATGAATATCTAACGGCGTTAACGGCATTGATGCCACCTCCATACAAATCTGAACTTCTATTATGTATTAGCAAATATTCGACAAGTTTTTCGAATATCCTGCTTATCTATGAATTATTTTTGCTTTCCGACACTAATCCGCCATTTTTCTTTTTTCGTTTTACCATCGATACGGATAATTTTTGCCCTTCCATACCCTCTGACGGAAATCATATCCTGATCGTCACACAAAAAAGAGGGATTTTCAATTATTGTCCAGTTTACTTTAATAAGCCCCTGCTGAATCATTAATTGCGATTTTTGCCGTGATACATGATATATACCTGAAATAACAGTATCGAGACGCATGGAAGATACCGTTAGCTCCATTTCTTCCCAGCGTTCTTTTACAGCAAGAGCTTTTGCAATATCCGCTTCAATCAACTTTACCCCTGCCCTGCCAATAGATTCGACATTGCTTTTTATATATTCACTGACTTCCATGGCCGCGAAAAATTGGATTTGACCTTCCTTCACGAGAATATCACCAAATTTCCCGCGCTTTAGCCCTAAGGACATGAGCGTCCCTAATACTTGCCGATGCTCAATTGTGACAAATTTTGCAGGATACTGGATTTCAAATAGACTAATTTGAAAATCTTCCTCATTAGCAGTCAGATAATCAGGAAAGATCAATCCCCTTTTTCGTTCGTTATCTTGGCTGCCGCCAAAAAGTTTGCAGTTTACATCACCATTTTCGCCAATTAACAGTTTAAGGATATGCTGCTCCCTAGGGTCAAGAAAATCCGTTAGCTTGGGGGTATACTGTGTTTCAACATTATTTTTCCATTGTAATACCTTGTCAATATAGTCCCGTTCTTCTGGACGGAAATGCTGATAAATGTTCATGTTTGAATAACACAACCTATTGAAAAATTCTTATGCGAGCCAAAGATATACTCTATGCAGCCCCATGCCTGCGAAGTTTAGCACCAAAAAAGCGACAATTGGTGAAAGATCCATCATGCCAATCGGTGGAATGATTTTTCTAAATGGCTCTAAATACGGTTCACATATTCGTCCCAAAAATTGACCAATAGCAGACTCCCTGGCATTTGGAAACCACGACATTAAAATATAAATAATTAACGCCCACGAATAAATCTCGATTACCTGCTGCAATAGACTAAACACAAAAGCCATTTACATTACCACCTTGTATTTTGATTATCAGGGTCAATGATTAAATCTGAGATATTACCGGACACTTCAACATTATCTGGAGTACATAAAAATATACTTAAACCGATTTTTTGAATGTCTCCTCCAATAGCATAGACGGCTCCGCTTAAAAAGTCGATAATTTGCCGGCCTTGCTCATGATCAATCCGCTGCAGATTGACGACAACCGCCCGGCGATTTTTTAAATGATCGGCAATTTCCGTTGACTCTGAGTAGTCTCGCGGCTCCACTAAGATAACCTTTGATGACTTCGATCCGCTAGAAGAACTTGAAGACTTTTGTACGCTTTGTAAACTGACAACATTTTGACTTTTTACAGGCGGTTGTTTTGGTTTTACCGGTTCTACTGTCTCTGTATAACCTTCATTATTATCATCATATTCATCATCTAAAAAGAAAAATGTTTTTAATTTTGATTTAATCGTCATTTTTTCCTCTCCTAACCATCTTCACCGACAAGCGCTGTACCAATCCTAACCATTGTTGCTCCTTCTTCAATCGCTATTGTAAAATCATTAGACATCCCCATAGAGAGCTCCGTGCAGGGTGCAAATGGTAAGTGTAAGGCTTGAACTTGATCGCGAAGTTCCTTTAGTTTTCGAAAGCAGTCTCGGATTAGCTGGACATCATCTGTGAGAGGGGCCATTGTCATTAAACCCTCCACACTGATATTTTTAAAGGGTATAAGCGATTCAATAAAAGAAATGGCCTCTTCATGTGATATGCCGTGCTTCGATTCTTCACCAGACACATTGACCTGTACAAGACATTTCACTTTATGTTTGGCCCGTTTATTGATTTCCTCTGCAAGTGAAAGGCGATCTAAAGAATGAATATATTCAACCTTATCAATAATATTTTTCACCTTTCGTGTTTGCAATGAGCCGATATAATGCCAAGATGGCTTGTCCTTCAATACTTCCCACTTTTTAAGCAGCCCGTCATCACGGTTTTCTCCGAGATGGCGAATTCCGGCATCTAGTGCCTCTACAGCTCTTTCCGTGCTAACGTATTTTGTAACGGCAATCAATTTCACTTCATCGGTATTCCGATGTGAGCTTTGACATGCCTCATTTATTTGTTGATTAATTTGTTTCAGTTTTTCAATTACTCTCATAAACGTTTCGCAGTCTCCTTCCAGCCAATAAAGCTCAGCATTCTTCCAGTTTTACCCTTATCGCGGCGGTGGGAAAAAAACTCCTCATTATGGCAGCTAGAGCACCATCCGGAATTGAGGATATTCTGATCCGGTACACCCGATGCAAGAAGAATTTGCCTGTTTAACTCACGTAAATCTAAAGAATATTGCCCTTCTTTTACTAAATTATATGGCAATACTCCGCCTTCTTCTAGTGATTTATCTACTAAGTTAATTACATGTTCATTCACAATATAACACTTTTCACAAATTGATGGTCCAATCGCGACTAAAATTTGATCAGGTGAAATTCCTTCCCTGCCCCATGCTACTATCATTTCCTTTGCGATTTTCCCAACTGTCCCCTTCCAGCCGGCGTGTGCCGTACCAATCATCTTTTGTTCGGGAGCAATAAAAAAAAGAGGGACACAATCGGCAAAGCAAAGTGTTAAAAGGATGCCCTCTTCATTCGTATAAAAACCATCCGTACCTTTAAAGGAATGTTCATAGGAATTGGACCCTTTTCCACGATCTGCTTTTGTTATTTTCTGCAAAACAATATCATGAGTTTGTTCTGCCCCAACCCATTGTTGAAGAGGGAACTTAAGCAATCCAGCTACGTTTTCTCTATTTAAGCAAACATTTGCACAATCATCGCCAACATGAAAGCCAAGATTAAGGGATTCAAAGTCTCCTTTACTTGCCCCACCGCTTTTAGTTGTAAAACCGGCGATTAATTCCGGAAATTGTCTGCTCCAGATTTCAATTGTTAAATAGGACTGATTCGTTAAAACAAAGGGTTCCATTTCAATACCTCTTATGTTTTTCTATAGTTTACCATGAAAAGAAAATTTGGTCACCGCAATTCATCATGTTACACTTCTGTTTCTTCGGGTATTCGTTCCATACTGCCTTTATATCTTACCAAAATAACATCCTGGCCAATTTTAATGATATTTTTCCAAGGAATGACAATATCTTCATCTTTTCCAAAAAAACCAAGGACCCTGCCGCTGCCGGAGATAACGACTGCTTCAATTTTCCCTGTCGTTAAGTTTATTTCAATATCCCCAATATTTCCAAGTCTTTTACCGTCTGATACATTCACGACATCTTTAATTTGGAATTCTGAAATTTTAACCACCTGCACCACTCCCAATTACAATACTATAATAACTATATGTTGGCAGTTGTAAATTTATCTTAGATAACCAAAAATAAAGCTGTCCGATGTGGACAGCTTTAGCTTTGAATGTTTTTATTCATTTGTCTGATGGCTGCTTTCTCAAGCCGAGAAACCTGGGCTTGGGAGATACCAATTTCGTCAGCCACTTCCATTTGAGTTTTCCCTTGGAAAAAGCGCTTCCGTAAAATTAATTTTTCACGTTCGTTCAGTCTCCGCATTCCTTCTTTAAGGGCAATTTCCTCAATCCAATGAATATCCTTATTTTTTTCATCGCTTAATTGATCCATCACATAAATCGGATCACCGCCATCATTATAAATTGGCTCAAATAAAGATACTGGATCTTGTATTGCATCAAGAGCAAATACGATTTCTTCATGGGGTACTTCTAAGACTTTTGCAATTTCTTCAGCAGTAGGTTCTCGCGAAGTCTCGCTCATTAATCGTTCCCTAACCTGAAGGGCCTTGTAGGCGATATCCCTTAACGAACGAGATACACGAATTGGATTATTATCACGTAAGTACCTTCGAATTTCTCCAATAATCATTGGTACGGCATAAGTGGAAAACTTTACATTTTGACCTAAATCGAAGTTATCAATTGATTTCATAAGTCCAATACAGCCGACCTGAAACAGATCATCAACAAACTCACCCCGGTTGTTAAACCGCTGAATAACACTTAAAACGAGGCGTAAATTCCCGTTGACGAGCTTTTCACGGGCAGTTATATCGCCCTCTTGCATTTGCTTGAAGAGTATTCTCATTTCTTCGTTCTTTAAAACAGGAAGTTTTGATGTGTCCACACCGCAAATTTCAACTTTATTTCGAGTCAAATCCTTTTCCCTCCTCACAGGAGTTGCTGTACAAAAAACAGTATCTCCTTGAGAAGGAAAAATATGCACCTGTCCTCTGGAAGGGACAGGTGCATATTTGTCGAAAAATGCCATTTAATCACGAATAGCAAAGGATTTTTTGGTGGAAAAAAATTTCTTTTTTAGACCATTTTGTTAAATTCCTTTCGTAATCTTTTTATGATCCTCTTTTCCAATCGTGAAATGTAGGACTGAGAAATCCCAAGCATATCAGCCACGTCTTTTTGAGTTTTCTCTTCTCCATTTGTCAAACCAAATCTAAGCTCCATGATCTGCTTTTCCCGGTCGGTTAACTGGTGCAACGCTTTTGTCAACAATTTCCTATCTACATTTGCTTCGAGGTCCTTTGTGATAATATCATCATCCGTACCCAATACATCGGATAATAACAGCTCATTCCCATCCCAATCAATGTTTAACGGTTCATCAAAGGATACCTCCGATCGAATCTTATTATTACGTCGTAAGTACATGAGAATCTCATTTTCAATACATCTTGACGCATATGTAGCAAGTTTTATTTTCTTTTCGGGGTTAAACGTATTAACTGCTTTGATTAATCCAATCGTCCCGATACTGATTAGATCTTCAATATTTATCCCTGTATTTTCAAACTTTCTGGCAATATAAACAACAAGACGGAGATTTCGTTCAATGAGGATGGATCTGGCAGCCTTATCGCCAACAGGCAGCTTTTTTAATAGCATCTCTTCCTCGTCTTTACTTAAAGGAGGCGGCAGGGCTTCGCTTCCGCCAATATAATAAACTTCATCCGTTTTAATGCCCAATTTTATTAATAACTTATACCAATAATAGGATAAGCGAAGTCTCCATTTTTTCATGTATGTTCCTCCTTCTAAAAGATCTTTTTTATGAGTATAGTATTATTAACTTACCTTCACAGACCCTCCTTGCTGTTTTGGCCCGGTCAGCATTTTCGGATGAACAATGCATTCGAAAGCATCATCAGCCGAAAGCTGCTGCAGTGTAAAGGATACAAGTCCCTTATCGCATAAGTATTGAACACCGCCCTGTTCGATTATAATAAGATCCGGTTTTATGGCAACAATGAGCTGATGGTCTTTACCAACCACACGAAAAGGTACAATTCTCATTCGATTTTGCCATTCAGCTGGGAGATCTTGACTTCCCATTATAAGTGGATCTGGACCTTCAGCAAGCTTTCTGATAGATTCGGGGATGGCATCCAATTGATTTTTAATAGAGACAAACATGACCGGCAGCTTAGACAATGGGTCATATAATTGATTTCCACTATCTACCAAACCCTTAAAAACCAGGCTTTCCGTGTCAATATTCAGCCTTACGGTGACGATTTGTTCAAATTGAATTTTTGTCATCTCCATGCCTTCAACATTTTTCCTTGCAAAATGCCAAGCAACAGGAAAGCCAATTAGGACAAAGAGCCAGCTAATTGGATCACCAAAACCTTTTACACTGGACATCAAAACCTTTGCCGTCAACTCTGGATCGTATTGGATAAAATAATGGGCGCCCATTAATGCCCCGCCGATTAAAAAAGTAGAAACATACAGCGTCATTAATGCTTTCAGAAAAAAAGCTAATCGCTTATATCCAAAGGTTATTAAAACCATCACGATGGAACAAAAAAGTTTTGCTATTGGATGGCTTGAATAGACATTTAATGGTGTAAACGATAATAAAATTATCAATGAGCCAATAAATCCCCCGGCAAATAATCTCCATAACCTAATCCTTCTTTTTAGAAAAATAGCTGTTAAATACAGGAGAAGGCTATCAAATAAGAAATTAAGAGCCCAGATTACATCTAAATAAACAGTCAAACAGCTGCCTCCTTTTGGAAAGTACTATTAATCTGTTTAGGAAAAAGTATAACCTAGTTGGGGGGCTGAAGTGTGTCACTTTCTGTAATCAAAAAAACAGAAATTTTCACTATTCTATACGGATTTTGTCAGATTAGAATATAAAAAAATGCATGGCCGCTTTCGGACCATGCATTTCTTTATTTACTCTATTAACGTCTGCGATTTCGATTACGCAAGAAGGTCGGTATGTCCAGCGCATCTTCTTGGGAAGCATTGGTGTTACGAACTGGTTCCTGCGGTGCCTGAGGCTCTTCACGCTTGTGCTCCCTCTTTACGGTGCCGACTGACGGTTTGGCCTGTCCGAAAGATGGGCGTGATACCTTTGGTTGAACAACCTCCTCATTAAAGCCTGTTGCAATAACAGTTACGATAATTTCATCCTTCAATGTTTCATTGATCACAGAACCAAAAATCATATTTACTTCTTGGTCAGTCGCTGTAGCAACAATATCTGCGGCCTCTTGGACCTCATAAAGACTCAAGTTGGCTCCACCGGTAATGTTCATTAATACACCCTGTGCCCCATCAATTGATGTCTCTAACAGTGGAGAATTAATCGCCTTTTTAGCAGCTTCTGTCGCACGGTTTTCACCTGCTGCCACCCCGATCCCCATTAACGCAGAACCTTTATTAGACATAATCGTCTTTACATCGGCGAAATCTAAGTTAATTAACCCAGGTGTCGCAATTAAATCAGAAATACCCTGTACACCTTGACGAAGGACATTATCTGCCTCACGGAATGCCTCAAGCATCGGGGTGCTTTTATCAACAATTTCCAGCAATCGATCATTTGGGATGACAATAAGTGTATCAACTGCTTCTTTCATCGAACCGATTCCGCCAGAAGCTTGATTTGAACGCTTTTTACCTTCGAAGGTGAACGGACGAGTCACTACACCAACTGTTAAGGCACCCAAATCCCGGGCAATTTGAGCAATTACCGGCGCGGCGCCAGTACCTGTTCCGCCGCCCATTCCTGCTGTTACAAATACCATATCAGCACCACGCAGTGCTTCTTCAATTTGCTCCTTACTCTCTTCAGCAGCTTTTTTTCCCACTTCTGGATTAGCCCCGGCCCCAAGTCCACGAGTTAATTTGGCACCGATCTGCATTTTTACTTCTGCTTTTGATAGATTGAGCGCTTGTGCATCAGTATTAACTGCGATAAATTCAACTCCTTGAACACCATGTTCAATCATTCGGTTTACCGCGTTATTACCGCCGCCGCCTACTCCGATAACTTTTATTGTTGCAAGAGAATCTAAATTTGTATCAAATTCTAACATGACAAATCCTCCTAATTCGTCGATTTTCTTTTCCGTTTATTCGAAAAAGTAACCAAGGAATTTTTTTACTTTTGATGACATCTTTTCTTCCGGATGTTTTTCTACTTTTGCTTTAGGTTGATGTTGTTTTGGCACTCGTTTTTCGACTGGCTCTGAAACCGCTGAGGTATTGCCAATAGTTCCTCCTGGTAATCTGCCATTCTTGTAAGCATATTTAATCAAGCCAACCGCTGTTGTATATTGAGGTTCTCTTACACCAATATAGTCAGGCGATGCGATGCGGACTGGATTTTGAAACATATCCTGGGCAAGTTCCAGCACACCTTGCATTTTTGCAGTTCCACCTGTTAATACAAATCCGCCCGGTAAATCATTTACACCTAAACGCTTTAGTTCATGTGCGATTAATTCAAAAACTTCTTCCATTCTTGCTTCAATTATTTCAGATACATAGAGCTGGTTAAATTGTTGGTGCTGATCGCTTCCGATGATTGGTACACTGAAGAACTCATCTTCTGAAGCATTATCATAAAAGGCATGTCCATATTTAACCTTTATCTTTTCTGCATCCTCGGTAGAAGTATGCAAGACTTTGGAAAGATCATTCGTGAGAAGATCACCGCCAACCGGAATCACACTAGTTGCCTTTAAAAATCCTTCTTCAAACACGGCAATTGTAGTGGAGCCGCCGCCAATGTCAATTAGGGCAACGCCAAGATTCTTTTCATCCTTTGATAATGCGAAATCCCCTGCTGCCAATGGCTGCAGGATTATATCTAAAATTTCAAGGCCAGCACGCTCTACACAGCGAAGCGTGTTAATGATTGTTGATTTAGAGCCGGTAATTAACGTACCATCCATTTCTAAACGGACACCAATCATCCCTCGTGGATCATTGATTTCATCTTTGCCATCTAAGATAAATTGTTTTCGAATGACACCAATATTTTCTCTTTCTGGCGGGATAGATCCCACATGAGATGCCTCAATGACACGAATGACATCTTCATTCGTAATTTCACGGTTTTGACTCGAGACAGCAACAATTCCGTGACATTGTTGAAGCATGATGTTGTTCCCCGAAATACCAACGACAACTTCCCGGATATCCATCCCTATCATTCTTTCCGCCTGCTCAATCGCCCGCTTAATAGAATGAACGGTATCGTCCATATCGACAATCGACCCTTTTCGTAAGCCTTCAGATTTCACATTGCCAACACCAATTATATTTAACGAGTCTTTACCCGAGTCATTGACCATTTCACCAATGATTACTTTCACACTGGATGTACCGATGTCAAGACTAACATATATTTCATTGCTGTTCATTCTTTGGCACCTCCTTTTAATCTCCTTAGGTCGAACAACAACTGAATTTGTTCAATACTAGTTTCATAGCAATATCTAATAAAATTATTCGTCACAACTACATATTTCCCTTTAAAAAATATCATTTTTTTCTATTTTTTCTTTGTTAGTTGACCATTTTGTCAATAAGATTCGTCTAATGACAGCAATATTTTGAAATAACCTGACACCAAACGCAAAAACTGCTGCTAAATACAAGTCTACACCAAGATGAACACCGAGAAAAGCTAAACTTGCAGCAAGAATTATATTAAAAAAGAATCCTGAAACAAACACCTTTTCATCATAAATATTTTGCATGTATGCCCTGATTCCGCCAAAAAGCGTGTCGAAAGCTGCCAAAATCGCAATCGACAAATAATTGGAGTATTCTTCAGGAATTCGGATTTCTGTTAATAACCCGAGTATAACTCCAATCACAAGTCCCATAATTGGAAGCCACATTAAGAACTGCCCCCTTCCTTAATCGGCTCCATGTATTTTATACGAATAGAATTATCATAGGCTGGAATTTTAATAGATGGGCTCGGTGCTGAAATGTTTAGCCTCAAGCTTTCAGTAAAAAACTCATCCCTTGCTTTCGAGACTTTCATCCGATTTGATAATTTTTCAGCCGCATTCATTTCACTCACACCTACTTTAATCTCGATAGGTAAACCCCTGATTGTGTGCCCATCAATTTTTGTATCACCATTAATATCCCTGATAACCGTCGTATTTATAATCCTTTGACCGTCAATTGCTACGTATTTAGCATCATACATATTTATTTCGTTTAGCAGTCTTTTTAATAGCTCGGGTGATATATCCTTCGCAACGGGACTTCCCAGTTGAACATCCTCAATCACAGGTTCTATTTGCAATATTATGCCGGGACCAGTTACCTCGGTAAGCCCTGCTTCTATTTTTAATTCATCTAATGTGTCCTTTAACACTTGTTCCTTACTCTGTTTTCGTTTAGATTCATAAGCTGATAGTTTCTCTTCATTCGAACGAATTTCACTTAGTAAATGTGACTGGAGTTCTTTTTCTTTTAACAATGCCTCGCGAAGCTGCCAAACATCACGTGTGTCACGTTCAGCAGGTTTTTTCACGGTTTGGAATTGGATCGCAATCATGAAGCCGACAACTGTTGCAATCAAAGTAAAACTTATGTTTATTTTCGGCTTGTCCACTTTTTTCACCTACTTAACTGCCCAATATTGGGTTTAGGACAATTTCATTTAGTTTTTCCAGTGTGAAAACAAGATTATCATTAACTAGTTGATCCTTTACTCCTCCCGAGAGGTTTAGCGCTGATGATAACACATCTGGTTCACCAATTGCAGTTATGACAAAAGGTGCAGGGTACTCCACCCCGTCAACCGTAATGACTGGGCCGTTACAAACAATATATGAATGACTTGTCAGCCTTTGTCCATTAATCGCCACTGCTGCGGCACCGGAAATATATAGTTCATTCACCACTTTAAAAACATGGTGTTCATGGACAAGATAATTATTAACATTAACTTCCTTTGGGTCATATGCACCATCAGAAAGGGTAATTTTCACACCTTTTCCTTTGACCTTCATCTTCCCAAGGAACATCCGATATTTCTCAGTGTCTTCGGCCAGATTAAGGAATACCTGCGCTTCCTTTGCAAGGTCTTTTTCATTCTTCAAAACCTTCTCCTGCTTTTGATTTAATTCCTTTTGCAGTTTGCGATTAGTCTCCTCCTGAGCAATTAATTGATTTCTAAGTGCAAGAGTCTTTTCGTACTGTTTGCCTGACATGTCCCGGTTTTCGGTTTGATTTTCCTTTTGCGTCAGATGATAAGAGAAGGCAATCATAAACCCTAAAACAAGGCATACAAGTGACAAGATAAAATGTTTACCTCTCACCTTCACTTTTATCCTCTTCAACTTCTTTTTCCTCCACTTCAGGTTCAAAAGCTTTAAAATACGAGCCTACTTCTAAATCAATAATTCCCTTTTTATGAGGATCGAGCTGGCTTATAATTGAAGGGTAATGGACCATTTTTTCCGAAAAACTTCTAAGTGTGGCACTTACCTCAAAGCCATCATTCATAAATAAGGAAATATGATATCGATCAGTTTTTTTCGGAGAATAATGAATTTCAGAAATGGAGTTTAAAATTTCACTTGGAAGAATTTCTAACTCTTTTATCATTTGGTCAAGGACTTTGCCTTCTTTGAATTTGAAAAGAATCGGAGAATTAATTGGAATTATTTCCGTATTTCTATCATTTAAAATTTTACCGTTTTCCATGACGGGCAAGTAATCTGTATCTTGCTTAAGATAAGCCACCCTTTTATGTTCTTTTACTTGAATTTCAATTGTGTTCGGCCATTTAACCTGAAGCTTTGCCTGTTTGATTTCGGATAAATCCTGCAGCTTTGATGAAATATCACTTTTTTTTACATTCCATATATTCGTATCCGTCGTTATACCGCTTATTTTAATTAATTCAGCATCCGTATACACATCGTTCCCTATAACGGTGATGTGCTTAACATGACTTAGGGGTGATTGAGAGTAGGCAATCACGACAATCATCGAAAAAAACAAAATAAGAAGAAGTACAAGCCGCCTGTTGGCTTTTCGCCGTCTTTGCTCCTTAAGTTTTGGAATTCGGTCCTCAAGAGCAACGATTTTACCTTTCTCCATTCACTATTCCTCCAAATAAAAAGCAGTTGCCCTAAAATATCAACAAATACTTGCCCAATAAACTCGAATTAATACCTAAAAAGAGAAACAACGGCACGAAAAATCATGCCGTCATTCGTTCCATTTGTTTGTACATCTATAATATTATCAGTAATTATAACACAATATTTGTCATTCGTAAGGGATCTTACAAGAAAAGTAAGGTGAAAATTTTCGTTTTCAACTCTCAGGTCAACCCTATTTTTTCCCGATTATTTCCACTTCGGTTTCCATTTTCACTTCATATAAACTGTAAATGGTATCCTTTACATGCTGAATTAATGCGAGCACATCACCGGCAGTAGCATTTCCGGCATTGACAATGAAATTCCCATGCATTTCGGAAATCTTCGCCCCGCCAATACTGAAGCCTTTTAAGCCGGCAACTTCAATTAGATTTCCAGCATAATTTGGAAGCGGGTTGCGAAAAATACTGCCGGCACAAGGAAAATTCCACGGTTGCGTTTCTTTCCGATAATCTTTATTTTTTTGCATTTGTGAAACGATGGCTGCTCGATCTCCTGCGGCTAGCTGAAAGACTGCCTCGACCACAATACCAGAGCGTTTTTTTTGCAGGACAGATGTTCTGTAGGAGAATTCCATTTCTTCATTCGTAAGCCATTCCATCTTTCCGTCATCAAATAAAATATGTGCTTTCGTTAATATTTTACTGATATCCGAGCCATGTGCACCTGCGTTCATATAAACAGCTCCACCTACTGAACCGGGAATACCACTGGCAAATTCAAGTCCGGTCAGTCCCTTTTTACTGATTAATGTAGAGAGACTGACAAGTGAATGACCGCCGCCGACTGTTATTTCTGTTTCATTAATATTGAGATGGCTTAACCCGGAACCGAGCTTGATCACTGCCCCCTCAATTCCTTTATCAGATACTAATAAATTGGATCCCCTGCCAATCGCACGCCACTTTATCTTGTGTTTTTCTATTACATCCATCGCCTTTTTTAGATTTTCCGCTGATGATGGCTCGATAAAAAGGTCAGCAGGTCCACCAATTTTGATAGTCGTATGATGTAGAAGAGGTTCGTTTTTTAATACCTTCCCAATATTTAAATTTTGAAATTCCGTTAAAATCGCGTCCATATTTACCACCCTAACTTTCCCAGAAGCGTTTTATTCAGTTTATGCTAAAAATTAATTTGGGCTACCTATGATTTGTTCAATACAAGCTGTTTCATTTCCGAATAAAGCCTGGAAGCTGAATCAGGAACACCCAGTTTTTTAGCCTTTATTTTCATTTCATTTAAATTGTCCTTATCTAAGAGAATTCGATCAATATTGTTCACAAGACTTTTATTATTTAGATCCTTCTCCATAAGCAATTCTGCCGCGCCATGATCACTTAAAGACCTGGCATTTTTCTCTTGATGATTATTTGTAACATACGGGCTTGGAACGAGAATGCTCGGAATACCAAGCGAAGTAATTTCCGCCAGTGTCGTTGCTCCCGCCCTAGACACGACTAAATCAATCCCTGCGAGAACCTCTGGCATATTGTGAATAAATGGTTTGATAATTACATTATTGGGACTGCCAACAAGCTCCACTTCCTTATTGACATCCGCATAATGAACATCACCCGTAATATAAAGGACTTGATATGGCTTTTGCGCCAATTCTGACAAGGCTTTAACTACCGCTTCGTTGATAGGTCTTGCCCCGCGGCTTCCGCCAAAAATGAGAACGGCTGGTTTGGTTATACTAAGCCCTGCTGAAAGACGGCCTTTAATTCCATCGTTGCCAATGACCTCTGAAGCCCGTGGATTCCCCGTGAAAACAACCTTCTCACTCGGAAAGTATCCTCTTGCCTCTTCGAAACAAATCGCAATTTTGTTCACATACCGGCTTAAAAACTTATTTGTCAGGCCCGGGACACTATTCTGTTCGTGAATAATCGTTGGGACCTTGAGCTTATGGGCTGCATAAACAACTGGCCCGCACACATACCCGCCTGTTCCAATGACAATGTCCGGCTTAAACTCCTTTAATATTCTTTTACTGTCTTTCACACCTTTTAAAAATCGAAAGACCGTTTTGACATTTTCAAATGAGAGCTTTCTTTTAAAACCAGTAATATGAATGGATTTAAAGGGAATCTTCTCCCTCGGAACTATTTTACTTTCCAATCCATTCTTCGTACCTATGTATAGAAATTCGGCATCTTTGTTTTCTTTTTGAATTTCCCTTATTAGTGCAAGCGCAGGATATATATGACCGCCTGTCCCTCCGCCGCTAACTGCTATTTTCATTTTCTCACCTCAGAAAAGTTGCTAAACACATTTTACTATAAAAACGAATGAAAAAAGCGAATGAAAAAAGAATGTTACCTAATTTTAATGAAAACTAATCCGGTAAGGGCAATTATTACACACTCACCATGACAAATAAAAAGAACCCTGCATTAAAAACAGGGCATCATGTTTAATATCTTGCATAACGGCTAATATTCAGGAGAACACCAATGGCCATTAACATCAAGGTTAACGAGGAGCCCCCATAGCTTAGAAATGGCAGCGTAATACCCGTTACTGGCATAAGTCCGGTTACAACACCGATATTAATCATAACTTGAATCGCAACCATGGCAATAATACCTACCGCAAGAAAGCTGCCGTATAAATCAGGAGCACCAAGTGCAATCCGGATCCCGCGCCATAATAATAGCGCAAATAATAATAGGATAAACGAACCTCCAATAAATCCTAATTCCTCAGAAAGTATCGCAAAAATAAAGTCTGTTTGCGGTTCGGGCAAGTAAAAAAACTTTTGCCTGCTTTCACCGAGACCAAGTCCGAACAACCCTCCCGGACCAATGGCATACAGCGATTGAATAATTTGAAATCCACTACCTAAAGGATCTGACCAAGGATCTAAAAACGAGGTAATCCGTTTGATTCGATAGGGAGCAGAAACAATTAAGCCGACAAACCCTGCTACACCCATCAGGCCAAGGAAAGCAAAATGGCTAATCCGTGCACCGGCAATAAAGATCATCACTACGCACGTTCCCATCATGACGGTTCCAGTTCCTAAATCCGGCTGGAGCATAATCATGGCAAAGGCTAAAAATGCAAGTCCCAAAGAAGGGATCAGCCCTTTTTTAAAAGAAGTAATCAGCTTTTGACGTTCAGACAGATATTTTGCCAAAAAGGCAATCATCGCCAGCTTCATAAATTCTGAAGGCTGAATAGAAAAAGCCCCTACACCTATCCAACTTCTTGACCCATTGCGAACATTCCCTATTCCGGGAATTAACACGAGGACTAATAAGACAAAACAAACAATTAAAATGGTTTTAGCCCACGTTCTCCATGTCCAGTAATTGATGTTCATAATAAAAAACATGGCAGCGATTCCGACCCCGGCGAATAGGGTTTGCCTTTTGGCAAAGAAAAAGGAATCATGAAATTTATATTCAGCCCAAATCGCACTTGCGCTATAAACCATAATTAACCCTATTGCCAGCAGCGTAAAAGTTACAATCATTAAAATAAAATCAGGAGTTGTTCTCTTTGTCGGCACCACTATACACCTCAACCGCGAGTTTTAGGGCTTAGAGAACCACTCTGGCTGGTGATACTAAGTTGGCCAAGCCCTTACTTAAGCATATGCACCGCTTCGATAAAAATGTCTCCCCTGACTTCAAAACTTTTATATTGATCCCAGCTGGCGCAGGCAGGAGACAACAGAATGATGTCACCTGATTCGGAGTATCGATAAGCCTCAGGCACTGCCTTTTCAACATTATCGACACGGTTTATTATTTTTATTCCGGCTAAGGCACCAATACGTTCAATCTTTGGCGCAGTTTCGCCAAATGTTATTAACGCCTTTACATTTTTTAAATACGGGATTAACTCATCAAATTCATTCCCGCGATCCAGGCCTCCGGCCAGCAGGATCGTTGGGGTATCAAAAGCGGCGAGCGCGTTTATCGTAGCTAAACTATTTGTTGCCTTTGAATCATTATAAAATCTTCTCCCATTAACATCTGTTACATATTGTAAACGGTGCCTGACACCAGTAAAGGTGCGGAGTACCTCTTGGATTGAACTATTTTCTACCCCGGAAAGTTTTGCTGCTGCCACGGCTGAAAGTATATTTTCAAGATTATGGACTCCCGGCAGGGCAATCTCTTTAATAGCCATTACCCTTTCATGATTAAACATGATCCAGCCATCTTGAATATAAGCACCTTCTGCTAATTCCCTCTTTGTAGAAAATGGGATTATCGTTGCTTTTGAGTGCCGTGCAATGTCCCATGTTTCTTCCTGATCAGCATTAATGATTAAATATTCCAGCTCTGTCTGGTTTTTAGTAATATTCGCCTTAGCATCAATGTATTCCCTACGTGTACCGTGATAATCCAAATGGGCATCATAAAGATTGGTAATAATAGCGATTTTTGGATTAAAGCTATTGATTCCCATTAACTGAAAAGAAGATAATTCAATAACAATGGTATTTTCCTTTGTTGCTGTTTGGGCGACTCCCGAGGCAACCGTTCCAATATTACCCGCAATTAATGGCTGCTTCTTCCCTTGGTTAAGCATTTCATATACAAGTGTTGTCGTTGTCGTTTTACCGTTTGTTCCTGTTATGCCGATAAAAGGTGCTTCAGAAATTTCAAAAGCAAGTTCCACTTCTGTTATCACAGGTATTCCCTTTTCGATGGCGCCTTCAATCATTGGATTGAAATACGGAATACCCGGATTTTTTACAATTAGTTCAAACCCCTCATCAAGAAGCTCTGTTGGATGTTCACCGCAAATCACTTTAATCCCTTGCTCTAATAATCCTTGAGCCTCTGGGTTTTCCGATAATGGCTTTTTATCATTCACTGTCACAAATGCACCAAGCTTATGTAAGAGGGCCGCCGCCGTTACACCACTTTTGGCCAAACCAAGAACAAGAATTTTTTTATGTTGATATGACTCTATCTGCTTCAATTACAACCACACCTCGATATAGATTCCTAGGATCGCAAATATTAGGCCAACACTCCAAAAGGTAACAACTACGCGCCATTCCGACCAGCCTACTAATTCGTAATGATGATGCAAAGGGCTCATTCGAAAGATTCGTTTCCCCGTTGTTTTAAAGGAGGCAACCTGAAGAATAACCGATAATGTTTCGATAACAAAAACACCGCCAATGATAATCAGGAGGATCTCAAGCTTTGTTAAAATCGCAATAGCAGCGATTGCACCACCCAGTGCCAGCGAGCCTGTGTCCCCCATAAACACCTTAGCAGGATGAGCATTAAAAACTAAAAACCCTAAGACCGCTCCAACCACTGCAACAGAGAATACTGCAACTTCAAAGTTATTCTGGTTCCATGCTAACACAGCAAACGCCCCAAATGCGATCGCGGCCGTACCTGAAACAAGACCATCAAGTCCGTCTGTCAGGTTCACAGCATTAGAGAATCCTACCAGCCAGAAAATGATGAATAGGACATATGACCAGCCTAAATCTATGGAGTAATCCCCAAATGGCAGTTTAATTTCTGTCGATTGTCCTGAATGTTTATAAATCAGATAAAATATAACGGAAATGATAATTTGACCAAGAAGCTTTTGTTTTGAAGTTAATCCCAGATTTCTTTTTAATACGACTTTGATGAAATCATCCAAAAACCCGAGTAAACCGAACCCAAATGTTACAAACAAAAGTAAAAATGCTGTGACCGGTGTTTGTTCTGAATATTTCCCTATCATCACCAATGTGGTAATGATAATTGAAAATAAAATCATTACACCGCCCATTGTAGGTGTTCCCGATTTTTTTTGATGGGATTTAGGACCTTCTTCCCGAATGCTTTGTCCAAATTTCAACCTTCTTAAGAAGGGAATAAAAATGGGAGAAAGTAAAACTGAGATCAGAAAGCCCATGATAATTGTGAAAAAAATAACTTGCTCCTTCATTTTATCCCCTCCCCTCTGAATCATTTGCTAACTTTGCAGTCAGCATTTCTAATATCCCAGCTATATCATATGTTTGTTTATTTTTATTAAGAAGTTTTTTATTTGAAAATTTAAAGTTAGTGATTTCCATGTGCTTTTTCGTTTCTCCATCTAATTTTTCACAATATAGTGTAATGATTTTTCTTATGGCATCAGCCAAATCGTCCGTATAAAAAACCGGAAAATAAGTTGGTGTATATCTTGGCAATTTATGTTCACGATCCCAAATCGCTGCAATTGCTCCATGGGCAATTGCGTCTAAAAGTTCCCCTGAGCTTTCATTGAACGGAATAAACAATCCTTTTGGCTGATCAATATTTGCCTCGTCCGTAACCGTGTAAAACAACATCTCATCCTGGATTCCTTGTTTATCCGGAAACAAACTTGCCAAGTCATTTAAAGCTAAAAACATAGCTATCTCTCCTCAATTGCTTCCTTAGCAACAAGACGGTCATCAAAGTCATGGACTACACTGCCAATGGTTTGATAGGTTTCATGTCCCTTTCCGGCGATTAAAATGACATCTCCTGCTTCTGCCTGATTAACAGCAGTATAAATAGCTTCCTTGCGATCCGGTATGACTTGGTATGTTTCATCCGGCACACCTTCTTCCATTTCCTTCAATATTGCCAGCGGATCTTCACTTCTTGGATTATCCGATGTAAAAATAGGGTTAGTAGCTAGATGGCAGGCAATCTTCGCCATCAATGGCCGTTTTGTGCGGTCACGGTCTCCGCCGCAGCCGACAATGACAAAAATCTTTTTGTTCGCGAAATGCTGAATCGTTTTTAATACATTTTCGAGGCTATCCGGTGTATGTGCATAATCAACAATCACTGTAAAATCCTGACCGGCATTTACAAGTTCAAACCTTCCGGCTACTCCTTCGACACCTTCGATTGAATCGATAATGTCCTGGATCGCAATCCCTGAGACTAATGCAGCAGTGATACTTGCTAAAACATTATAGACACTAAATTTTCCAATTAACTGCATGTTGATGGGATAGACGGTACCCCCCATTATAAGATCGAAATTAGTCCCTTTAGGAGTCATATGTATATGCTCTGCCTGAACATCTGCCTTCTGATCGATTCCGTATGTAACCACATGTGCCGCCGTCGACCTGCTATACATTTCTGATGCAGGATCATCTGCATTTAAGACAGCGAATTTTGGTTTATTATCGTCAAAAGTATTGCCAAGCTGGGCAAACAATAAGCTTTTCGCGCGTTTATATTCCTCCATTGATTTATGATAATCCAGGTGATCTTGTGTTAGGTTTGTGAATACTGCAACATCAAAATCACAACCATGAACCCTTCCTAAATCAAGGGCATGTGATGAAACCTCCATTACCGCATGACTGACACCGGAATCAACCATTTGTTGAAATGTTTTTTGAAGTGTTAAGCTTTCTGGTGTTGTGTTTTTCGTTTCTATAATCCGGTCAGCTATTTTTGTGTACATTGTACCAATCAAGCCTGTTTTTTTGCTTGCATCGGTAAATATTTTTTCAATCAAATGACTTGTTGTTGTTTTTCCGTTCGTTCCTGTAATGCCAATTAAATGCAGCTTTTTTGTAGGCTGGCCGTAGAAGGCATTCGCGAGCACCGCCATTGCTCGTGTGGTATCTTTTACAATGATAACAGGAACTTCAAGGTCTAACGGACGCTCAGCAAGTATTGCCGCTGCCCCATTTTTTACAGCGGATGCGGCAAAATCATGGCCGTCAACTGTGTATCCTTTAATACAAATAAACAAGCTCCCCTTTTGCACCTTCCGGTTATCATTTTCAATCGAAGTAATTTCCGGGTCGTCCACCTTAAAAGGATGAATGGGATGCAAATACTTAAGCAGCTTTTGTAGCTTCATTTTCTCTCAAATCCTCTCATTACCGTACAAATCAATTGTTTACCAGTATTTACCTAAAGACCTTCTGAAGAAAGTTCCATCTTATTTTACATTAAATCATTTTATTTTACCATTTAGTAATCAAAGCTTAATAAAATTTTAGGCGGCGGAATAAATTCCGGCGCCCTTTCATTTTCCTTATTTTTTTTATTAATCGCCTTTACCAAAGTAAAGTCTAATTTTTGATCCATCCTTTACCTTTGTGCCAGGTTTTGGAGATTGTCTAACAACAACATCGCCTTCCCCGCTGGCATCTATCCTTAAATTAATCATCTGCTCTTGAAGTTCGCTTTTCGTTAAGCCAACAAAATCAGGTAATGTTAAAAGTGGTGTATCTGGCCATTTAATTTCTTTTTCAATTTGATCCTTTCGCGGTTCTACTCCAATTGCACTTAAACCATCCTTCATAATACTTCCGACGATTGGCGCACTGACAGTACCTCCAAAAGCCGTCACTCCTTTTGGATTATCAACTGCAACATAAACAACGATCTGAGGGTCATCAGCTGGAGCAAAGCCGATAAAGGAAACGATAAAGTTATTTTCTAAATATCTCCCACCCTGTGCTTTTTGCGCCGTTCCAGTTTTTCCACCAACACGATAGCCTTCAATAAATGCTCTGCCTCCTGTCCCCTGGGCCACAACACTTTCAAGGGCATGGCGAATTTCCTTCGATGTTTCCTCCGTAATCACTCGTCTTTTTTCTACGGGAGTATTTCTCATTACTATTTCCTTCGTAACTGGATCAATTAACTCCTTGGCAATAAACGGTTTGTAAAGTATTCCACCATTAATGGCAGCGGAAACCGCCGTTACCTGCTGAATGGGTGTAACCGATACCCCCTGTCCAAAAGCGGTTGTTGCTTGTTCAACAGGACCAACCCGGTTCATATTAAATAAAATTCCCGTACCTTCCCCTTGTAAGTCTATTCCTGTTTTTTGGCCAAAACCAAAATCCTTAATATATTTAAAGAGCTTTTCTTTCCCTAAACGATCTCCCATTTCCACAAATCCGGGGTTACAGGAATTTTGAACCACTTCCAACATGGTCTGGCTGCCATGACCGCCTCTTTTCCAGCATTTTAATCTTGCTCCTGCCACTTGGACAGAACCTGAATCATGAAAATGATCTTCTTCCAAATCCACTTTTCCTTCATTCAGTGCCGCTGCGAGGGTAATAATTTTAAAGGTGGATCCAGGTTCATAGGTAGACCATACCGGTAGGTTTCGATTATAAACCTCTTGCGGAACATTTCGGAAATTAGCCGGGTCAAACGTCGGCCGGCTTGACATCCCTAATATTTCGCCATTGTTGGGATTCATGGCAATGGCTACAATGCCATCTGGATTATATTTTGCCTCAGCAATATCGAGTTCTCGTTCGATAATTGTTTGGATTTTAGAATCAATCGTTAATTTCAAATCAAGGCCATTTACCGGATGCTCGTAATCATCGGCCATGTCGTTCATTCTTTCGCCTTTGGCATTGGCGTAAAATTTAACGGCGCCGCGTTCACCATTTAACTCTTTATCATAGTACTGCTCAAGACCCATTAAACCTTGGTTGTCCACTCCGGTAAACCCAAGAACATGAGAAAGGTAACTTCCATTTGGATAATGCCGCTTTGAGTCCTCGCCTATATAAACCCCTTCAAGGTTAAGTGCTCTGATTTCTTTTGCTTTTTCGTGCGATATTTTCCTTCCTTCCTTTATTCGAACGGAGGAAGCACCTTTTGTAATATCACGGTATGCCTTATCCTTTGGCATACCTAGCACGGCCGCCAGCTTTTCAGCAGTAGCTGCCGGATCTTTCACTTGCCTCGGAATGACATAAACGGTAGGTGCGCTAATATTCGTTGCTAATGCCACCCCATTCCGGTCAACAATTTTTCCGCGCTCCGGTTCAAAAGGGATATTCCTGCTCCATAAGCCTTTCGCTCGATCAGTCAGCATATCACCGAGGACAAACTGGACATACCCCAGCCGAACATCAATAATCAAGAAGGTTAGAATTCCAACGAATAGTGCAATCATTAGCCGTTTACGGACAGTAACATTAGAAACACGCATACAATGAATGATCCTCCCTTATCAAGCATTCAAATTCCTTTATCGTTCATTAATATGCTTGTACCTTTTCGTTTAGACCAGTGCCAACTCCCCGTAAACAGCAAAAATCCCGCTTAAAAAGCGGGATTTTTTCGTTAATCTTGCACCTTTTCCTCTTCTTCATTATCAGTATTTCCAGTTTCACCATTTTTGGCATTTAATTCTTGATTCCATAATTCTTCAGGGGTTTTCAAATCAACAATAAGGAAATCTCCTTTGCGTAAAAGTGCTCCTTGGGTAATATTTTGCCCGGTGACATAGCCCATGCCCTTTGAACTTAACTTTAATCCGGCCAGATTAGCAACTTTCATCACATCTCTTAATGACCAGCCTGTCATGTCCGGAGCCGTGAGTTCACCATCTGTTTGGAGGATGACCTTCTCACCCTCTAAAACGACTGTCCCCGCCTGTGGCTGCTGTCCAACCACGGATGTTCCATTTCCAAGGACAACCGTTTCAAAGCCAGTTTCTTTTAGCTTTTTGACAGCTTCCTCGACTGATTTTCCCTTAAGATTTGATAGTTTGTTTACCACAGCCTTTTCAAGCGTGGAAGGCTGGATATTTAAATAATGCAGACTATTTTTCATTACAGGGTTAAAAATCATGGAAACAGGAATCGCCCCTTGACCATAATTTTCTAATCCTTCAGGCTGTTGAACGGCTACATAAACAATTAATTTCGGATTTTCTTTCGGTGCCATACCTAGAAATGAAAATATATAATTATTAACTCCGGATAAATACTTTCCATTCGGGCCCGGGATATTTGCCGTTCCAGTCTTACCCGCTACACTATAGCCATCAATTTTGTAACGTCCTCCCGTCCCTTTAGGAGAGGTTACAACCGTTTCCAGAATATCACGCACTTCTTTCGCTGTTTCAGCCGATATCGGTGTTGATACAACTTCCGGTGCAACCTCCTTTATTGTTTCACCGGTATCATGGTTGACAATTTCTTTAACCACCTGAGGCTTCATCATTTTCCCGTCATTAGCAATCGCGGTAGCTGCTTGAATTTGTTGAATCGGGGTAATGGCCGTACCCTGCCCATAAGCGGTAGTGATTTTTTCAATCGGATAGGTAAATTGAATCTTCCCTGAAGTTTCATCCGGAAGTGCAATCCCAGTCGGTTTATCAAAGCCAAATTTCGTTAAATATTCTCGAAATTTTTCAAATCCCAACTTTTCATTGGCAATTTTAGCAAAAGCTGTATTCGATGAGCGCTGAACACCTTCGAGATAGCTAATCGGTCCCCAGCCAGAACCATTATGATCATGGATCGCCTGAGATTTTTCAGTCACCCGATAAGAACCGGATTGATAGATTTCATTTGGGTTAAATTTATTTTCTTGGACAGCTGCAGCAAGTGTGAAAATCTTCATCGTTGAGCCTGGTTCAAAGGATGTTTCAATTGCTTCATTATGCCAGCTGTTTTCGATTCCCTCTTTTGTTTTCGGGTGGAAGGATGGCCGTTGACCCATCGCCAGAATTTCACCTGTTTTCGGGTCGGCGACAATTGCGATTATCTTTTTCGGTTTATACTCTTTTACCACAGTATCCATCGCATCTTCTAAAAACGTTTGAATTTTTTGGTCAATTGTCAAGTATATATCATTTCCATTTTGTGCCGGAGTAATCTTTTCCTTTCCATCCGGAAGGATATATCCCCATAAATCACTTTCATAATTAATTTGGCCATTTTTCCCTGTTAACTCATCGTTCAGGGCTTTTTCTATCCCCATTTTTCCTACAGATTTATAGGTCTCATTCTTTTGTTCAATTCGGTCTGCATAACCAACTAAATGGGATGCAAAAATGCCATTTGGATAGAACCGTTTGGAGTCACGGGAAAAAGTAATCCCCGGAAGTTCTAAGCCCTCAATTTTTTTCTTTATATCGTACGTTATGTCTTTGCCCGCCTTGCCAAATTCAACCTGGAACCTGTTCTTTTCGATTCCATTCGTTAGAATGCTATAAATCTCTGATTCATCCATTTTAATGTATTTGGCAAGTTCCTGTGCCGTTTTACGTGGGTCCTTAACGTGCTGCGGCTTTTTAGGATTTGTAGTCATCTTTTTATTCAAAATGGCGACCAGTTTATAGGCAGCTGTATCCTCCGCTACCACCACGCCATTCCGGTCAAAGATCATCCCCCTTGATGCCTGCAGGGTTCCCTCCCTGCCATATTTTTGCTGCGCCTTCGCAGCGAGGGGCTGTCCACTGACTTCACCTGTTATTTGAATCGAAAAATACCTGAAAATCAATACAAAAAAGAGCAGGCCGAATAATCCGAATAATATGGCTGCTCCTACATTCATATTTGGCTGTTTCTTGTTCATCTTTCCTGCACAACCTTGACGTCATTTTCGTTTATTAACAGGCCCATTTGCTTAGCCTTTTCAAAAATCCGTTCGTATGAACTTAATTCGCTTACTTGAACCTTTAAGTCCCTATTTACCTTTTCCTGCTCGTTAATCTTTCCTTCAACTGATTGAATGTCCTTGTTTACTTCATAAATTTCTGATTGGGTAGAAATAAGATGGATTGCCCCAAAACAAACCATTCCGGCAAATACGACTCCAATAATTTTTTCGCCCGGAGTGAGCCACGATTTTTTAATTTTTACTTGTCTTTTTGTTTGAATTGTCTGTTCTGTTTGTTGCTGTTCTAAAAATTTTCTCGCAAGATTACTCAATCGTTTCCCCTCCAGATTTTATTATCTATAATTTTTCAGCAATTCGAAGCTTTGCAGAGCGCGCCCGATTATTTTGTTCTAATTCTTCTTCAGATGGAAGTATCGGTTTACGAGAAACTAGCTTTAGAATCGGTTTATACTCATCAGGTATAATGGGTAATCCTGGAGGTAAAGGCGGTATCTCACTCGCCTTTTTAAAGGTTGCCTTACAAATTCTGTCCTCTAATGAATGAAAAGTAATAACACTTATTCTTCCCTCTGGATTTAATAAGTCAATCGCCTGGTTTAAAGACTTTTCAAAAACTGCCAGTTCATCATTCACAGCTATTCTGACTGCTTGAAAGATTCTCTTCGCCGGATGTCCGCCCTTTCTTCTTGCAGGTGCGGGAATTCCATCCTTTATCAATTCTACCAACTCGAAGGTCGTTTCGATTGGTTTTACGGTTCTCGCTGCTTCGATTTTACGAGCAATTTGTTTCGAGAATTTCTCTTCTCCATATCGGAAAAAGATCCGGACCAAGTCTTCATATGACCAATGATTGATGACATCGTAAGCTGAAATGTCTGCATCGTTGTCCATCCTCATATCGAGTGGTGCATCATGATGGTAGCTAAAACCTCTCTCAGGTGTATCCAACTGCGGTGAAGATACCCCCAAGTCATATAGGACTCCGTCAACATGATTAATTCCAAGAAGCGCAAGTTCTTCTTTTAAATATAAGAAATTGCTTTTAATAATAACTAATCGGTCTCCATATTCGGCTAACTTTTCTTTTGCATTTGCAATGGCTGTTTCGTCCTGGTCAAACGCATACAGTTTACCTCCCGCACCAAGCCTTGAAAGGATGAGGGAACTATGACCGGCACCGCCTAAAGTACAATCTACGTAAATCCCATCTGACTTAATATTTAAGCCGTCAACAGCTTCGTTTAACAACACAGTTGTATGTTCAAACATTTTCGTACCACCTTTTCCAATCGAACATAATTACATGATTACAGAAAATATATTAATATAACTTATCCATTATATATCAAAGCCAATCATATTTTCTGCAATTTCTGCAAAAGATTCTTCTGACTGTGCAAAATAGTCTTCCCAAATCTGTTTACTCCAGATTTCAATTCGATTGGAAACACCTAAGATCACGCATTCTTTTTCCAACTTTGCATATTGCAATAGTGGTGCAGGGATATTAATTCTTCCTTGTTTATCCAATTCACTTTCTGTTGCTCCTGAAAAGAAGAATCTTGTAAAAGCACGGGCATCTTTTTTCGTCAGCGGCAGGCCTTTTAACTTTTCTTCAATCAGCCCCCACTCCGAAACTGGGTAACCAAACAAACATTGATCCAATCCACGGGTGATGATAAACATATCGCCAAGTCCATCACGGAATTTGGAGGGCACGATCAAGCGGCCTTTATTATCAATGCTGTGATGGTATTCACCCATGAACATACCCATTACCCCCACTTTCTATAAAAAATGTACCACATTCCCCCACTTTTCACCACCTATTTTTAAACTATTCGCCCCAAATTCCTTAAAATCCTTTTTTAACCTGAAGATTTTTCATAAAAAAAATAAAACTCCACCCGATTCAGGTGGAGTTTTTCCTATATTTTCATTACCTTATGGCGGCCATCAAATTCAAATGACCCCGCCATTAATTTATTCATAAAGGTTAGACCATATTGATTTAAATAATAAAATATGTTCCACACCCGCTCTTGCGGAAAGCCGTCAGGCCGTAATGCTAGATCTACACGAGCATATTTTTTCAACTGAACATCGTGCTTCCGCTTTACCGCTTCTTCGAGTTTTAACAGCATAAAGTCAATTTCTTTTCGTACATAACTTTCATTTTTCGCAAGCATTGGTAAAAGCGCACGGTCAAGCTGTTCCGTTTTGGCCTCAATCAGCGCATATTGCTTCTCTACCATTTCGATTGTCCTTGAAAATAATTCTACTAATTCTTTATCTTTAATAGCAGCTAAAAACTGTTCCCTTTCCTTCGCCGTTCCATTACTTAAAACTTCCGTCAGCTTCAAATTTAATTCTGAAATATCCGTTTCAACTGAACGATCCAAGAACGTAATATTCAAACGGGGAACAATTGGCGGCATTTTAATGTTAAAATGCTCAAAGACTAGTTTAAGCTCTGCCCAGTAGGAAATTTCACCCGGTCCTGCAATAAAGGCGATGGTTGGAAACAGCCATTCCTGCATGAGCGGACGCGTCACCACATTATTACTTAATTTTGCGGGATCTCCAGTTGCTAATCCCACTAATTCCTCTTTCGAGAACGTTATGACACCACTTTTCCCCACGAATCGATCGGTCTCCCGATCAAATTCAAGCAAAATGCGATCATTCACCTTTTGATCATAATAGAAGATGTTAGCCGCTTTTTCACTTGCGTCAATCGTAATAGGAAATCCCTTTTTTTCTATTTGCTTTTGCTGCTCCAATAACGAGAAGGTTATGGCGTCATGGTGAATAATCTGCTCCGTAAAAAATTCCTTTTGTAACTGCCGGAAGTCACTGTTCCCGGAATCAACAATTAATAACCCATAATCTTTGAAAAGTTCCATAATAATGTGGGCAAAGAAATCAACAAAGGTTGTTGACTTTTCTATTTGTCCTTTGGCAAATTCTAAAAGTTCATTCGTAAATTCCGTTTCACCAAAATTCTTAATTACATTCTCAACCCATGTAAGACAAATGTTCTGGTTTAACTGAATATCAGACACCATTTTCTTTTGATGAACTTTTTCCGGGTAGGTCCATTTATCGATCTTTTCTGCAACAGGTACAAATACATGGTTCACTTCTTGAAAATCATGGTCTTCTCCCGCAATCCAAAAGACAGGAATAACGGGAATACCAAGCTGCTTTTCTTTTTCTTCAGCTAATTTAATGATAGAAATGACTTTATGTATGGAATAAAGCGGACCTGTCAGAATTCCTGCCTGCTGCCCGCCAATGACTACAGTACTATTTTTTAATTTCAATTTTTCAATTGACTTTTTTACAGCTTCTGAAGATGGAAAGCGCTCCATAAAGCCCTCAATATGTGCAGCAACCTCCATACGGGGAAACGGTCTGTTGTTTAATTCAGCTATTCTTTTTGCATCTTCATGCAAATCATTATAACGATAATGAAAAAAAGGCTGGATAGCAGCAGATTGTTCCAAATAATTCGATGCAAACCGATTGGTTGCTGGTAGCGAGAGATTTACAATCTCCATTCAAGTACTTCCTTTCTAATTACTCAGATTCATTCTTTTCGAGTATACCACTACCATCCCCTTAATGAAAAAATCTTTGCTTCAAAATTTATGTAGAAAAAGTAAATGTCAAAGCACCACGTATGATTCCATATAGGGATATGGTCAGGTAAGCTAGAAAAAAAACAAGAAAATTAAAACGCCAAAACCCTTTAACGACCTTTTTCAAAACAATCTCTTCCTTGACTTTCCAATGAACAATAACAAAAACCATGGCAATCAAGATCATCAGTAATATTATTAACCAAAATAATGATTTTCCCCATATCGTAACAATTAAAAAATGAACAGATATGATGTATAAAAGTGTCGTATAATCCACTGCCGCATGCAGCGATTTACGGGATTTTTTAGTAAAGAATTTTATTACAATAAAAACTAGCAATGAACCCAGAAGCGGTAAGGTAAAAAAAACAGTTAAAATGGCGGAGAGGATTGTACTCATCTATCTTCCCCCCCTACCTGTTCTTTTCCTTTGATTAAGTAATACAGGCTTTCGATTTGAGGAGCCTTCTTATCCTGTTTCTTTGCTTTTTCTATTAAAAATCCTAAAATGGCATCTACTTCTGTCAACCTATTTGCTTCAAGATCTTTTAGCATCGAAGAGCGGTTGTCGGCCGTCTTTTTACAAATATCAACAACTAGCATTAGCTCATCCTCCGGGCGTTTTAAGTCCAAAATGAAGGAAATTTCCGTAAACAGCTTTTTTACTGCATGAAAATAAAACTGATTTTCAATTAATTTCCCATTTTTCACTTGAAGGATGGCAGTCAATGGATTTATGACTGCGTTGACAATTAGTTTTTTTACAAGCATCTCATGATAATTCTCTTGAAAAACAAATGGAAACTCGGAAGGCATAACTGCAATAAATTGCTGGAACGGTGCAGTTTCCCCTCGGAAAACGGCTGCATTTGTTACCCCTTCACCATTATGGCTTACGGTATACGAATTTTCTCTTAAGGCTCCATGTTCAACCGATCCAAGAATTAAATTATTTACCCTGATATCTTCAAGCAGCTTTAAATGACCCATTCCATTTTGTAGAAATAACATATTTTCAAGAACGACAGTTACTTGGCCCAGCTTCTCGATAATCGCTGGAAGTTGATATTGTTTGACAGCAATAATGGTTAACTCTTCAGATCCTTCCCAAGTTGTCATTGGCATAGCTCTGACCAAAGCGATTCGTTCCTCTCCTCCTTTACGCAGCAAGATGCCATTTTGATTAATCTCGTCTGCCTGCTCCGTTGTCCTCGTGTAAATCGTTACCTCAAATACTTTACTAATGTAGGATGCAAATAATAATCCAATTGAACCAGCACCAATTATTCCAACCTTCATGGTAATCCCTCATTTTAGTCATCTATTATACGTTATTTTATCAGATGCAATTGGTAATTGGTTAGTAGGTTTTCTTAAAAAAATAACCCTTTTCGATAAAAATCGAAAAGGGCATGTTTTTTTATACTGGATAAACGGGATGCTTTCTGACACTAAAGGTTAATTCTTTTGTTTCATAATAAGCAAATCGCTGTATAAGCACATCTCTTAATTCAGATGGTGCCACAATTTCATCGACGATTAGCTCTGATGCCAGTTTGTATATGTCGATATGTTCTTTATATTCTTTATGTTTTTCTTGAACATAGGCAATTCTTTCTTTTGGATCATCAATTTCATTAATTTTATTCGAATATACAGCATTTACTGCTGCTTCCGGACCCATCACAGCGATTTGAGCAGTAGGAAGAGCGATACAGCAATCAGGTTCAAACGCGGGACCAGCCATCGCATATAGTCCTGCACCATACGCTTTTCTAACAATTACCGAGATTTTCGGTACTGTTGCCGAACTCATGGCTGCTATCAATTTTGCACCGTGACGGATAATACCGGCCCGTTCTACTTTTGTACCAATCATAAATCCGGGGACATCTGCCAGGAATAATAATGGAATATGGAAAGCATCGCAGAGCTGGATGAATTTTGCTGCTTTATCAGCTGAATCGACAAATAAAACCCCGCCTTTAACCTTTGGCTGATTAGCAATGATCCCAATAGCTCTTCCATTTATTCTAGCTAATCCTGTTATTAATTCTGGTGCAAATAATTTTTTTATTTCATAAAAGCTAGCATTGTCTACTAGTCGGTCGATACATTCTTTCATATCAAAAGGGGCATTTTGGTTTTCCGGAATAATGGCTTCCAGTTCACGGCCCTCCTTTGCAGCCTCGCCCTCAGTTATTTTTGATTTGTCCTTAAAGCTGGCGGGAAAATAGCTAATGTATGTTTTGGCTGATGCAATTGCCTCTTCCTCACTAGCGGCTAGAACATCGCCGCAGCCACTAATGGTACAGTGCATACGGGCACCACCCATTTCTTCGAGTGTTACCTTTTCCCCAATCACCTTTTCCGCCATGCGTGGTGAACCCAAATACATCGAAGCGTTTTGATCAACCATGATGACAATATCACAAAATGCCGGGATGTACGCTCCTCCGGCTGCAGAAGGGCCAAACAGAATACAAACTTGCGGAATCATTCCGGAGAGCTTTACTTGATTATGAAAGATTTTCCCTGCCCCGCGTCGATTTGGAAACATCTCTAATTGGTCGGTGATTCTCGCACCTGCAGAATCGACAAGATAAAATAATGGAACCTTTAACTTTTCCGCTGTTTCTTGAATCCGGATTATTTTTTCAACGGTTCGTGCCCCCCAGGAACCTGCTTTAATCGTCGAATCATTGGCCATGACACATACAGTCTGCCCATTAATTTTACCGATTGCCGTTATGACACCATCGGCGGGTAGATTACCAGCCTGAAAGTTGGCAAATTTCCCATCCTCTTCATATTTTCCCTCATCGAATAATAATGCTAACCGGTCACGCACAAACAATTTTCTTTGTTCTTTCAATTTTTCATGGTATTTTGGCTGACCGCCAGCTTCAATTTTTTTCCTATTTTCATTTAATTGCTCATTTAACGTATTAGTCGCTGCCATCATGCTCCCCCTTTAAGAAATGCTATTCCAGAACGATTAAAACATCGCCTTCATTGACGAAATCCCCGATATTGACATTTACTTTTTGGACTACTCCTTCGATTCCACTTTCGATTGGTATCTCCATTTTCATCGATTCCAGCATTAATACTTCTTGGCCTGGATTTACTTGATCACCTGAAGCTGCAAAAATATTTAATACTGTCCCTGCCATCGATGCTGTAATTTCTTTCATGATTATTACACTCCTTATTTCACCAAATTTTTTATTAAAAAGCTTGTTGTGTACAATCCCTTTTGGAAGTCTTCGTTTGCAAGTATCGTTAAGAATATTGGGGCATTCGTTTTAATCCCCTCAATTTCTATCTCATTAAAGAAATTTTCTGCGGCGGCTAATGCTTGCTTCCGTGTGTCACCATGAAAAATACATTTGGCAATCATCGGATCGTAAAATGGTGTCACCGTTCCGCCTTCTTCATATCCGGAGTCAATTCTCACTTCTTCTTTTTGATTCCATTTGAGCTTCGTGATTTTTCCCGGGGATGGCAAAAAGCGAACAGGGTCTTCCGCATAAAGCCTAAATTCGATTGCGTTCCCTGATGAGGCAATCTCAGGTTGCAATAAAGGTAATTTCTCACCTCGTGCCACAAGAATTTGCCATTTAACTAAATCCAGGCCGGTAATCATTTCTGTCACAGGGTGTTCGACTTGAAGCCGGGTATTCATTTCGAGAAAGTAAAAATTCTCATTTTCATCGACAATGAATTCAATCGTTCCAGCATTTGTATATTCCACAGCATGTGCTGCTTTCACAGCTGTTTCATACATTTTATGCCGGACTGTCTCGGATAGAAAAGGGGATGGTGATTCCTCGACAACCTTTTGGTGCCTTCTTTGTATGGAACAATCCCGTTCAAATAGATGGACGATGTTTCCAGCGCTGTCCCCAAACACCTGAACCTCAATATGTCTGGCATCCGCAATATATTTTTCAATAAAAACCTCATCTGAACCGAAATAGGCCATCGCTCTCGACTTAGTTGAATCATAAAACTTAACGAGCGCTTGCTCATTTTCTACTAGCACCATGCCTATTCCCCCGCCCCCGCCGCTTGCCTTAAGCATGATGGGATATCCGATCGCCTCTGCAAGACTGCACGCTTCTGCAATCGTCTTTACACCATTCACACTTCCGGGCACAACTGGGACACCAGCCTTCTCCATGGTCCGGCGAGACACGATTTTGTCTCCCATTAATTCAATCGTTTCTGGCTTCGGTCCAATAAATATAATTCCTTCATTGATTGCCTCTTTAGCAAATGCTGCATTTTCGGATAAAAAGCCATAGCCGGGATGAATGGCATCCACTTTTTCACTTTTTGCGATTTCCAGAATTTTATCACTTTGTAAATAGGATTTGTTTACAGGCGGTTCTCCAACACAAACAGCCTTTGTGGCAGCTTTAACAAAAGGCATTTCCTGATCGGCTTTGGAATAGATAGCAACTGTTTCAATCCCCATCTCCTGACAGGTTTTAATAATCCGAAGGGCAATTTCTCCCCGATTGGCGATTAATATTTTTTGCACATTTTTTCCCCTTTCGTATCCCTTTTGTTCCATCCCTTTTATTTTTCTACATCATTCTCTGAATTTCCTGCAATTTTTGAAAACGCTTCCTAAAGTTATTTGAAGAATTTTTTGTGAATTTGTTATATAATGAACGTAATTCATTTGAATAATAAAAAAATTTCATTGTGTGTTTTCAAAAACCAAATGAATATTTGCAAAATTAAGATGGTAACTTTTTAGGAGGTTTAACTATGGCGATAAAAGTGGAAAAACTAAAAGTAAATTTTAAAACACTAGAAGAATTTAAAAAATTTAAGGAATATGGAATTCAAGAGTTATCGATGTTTGAAGACCTTGAAGCAAATATGATTGATAATGATAGTGAATCACCTTTCTACGGCATTTATTTTGGGGACAAATTAGTAGCACGCATGAGTTTATATCAGATTGATGCGAAATTCGACCGTTATTTCTTTCCGCCACAAAACTATTTAGAATTATGGAAACTGGAAGTACTCCCTGATTATCAAGGGAAAGGCTTCGGTAAAGCCCTTGTCTCGTTTGCTAAAAGTTTCGGGCTGCCAATTAAAACAAACCCTAGAGTCCAATCAAGTGGTTTTTGGGAAAAATTAGGGTTTAGCAATGTTGATTATGATATGGAGCGTGACCGTGGAGAAAATCCACTTGTCTGGTATCCAGAAGGCGTCGAAGCACAACACATATAAGAAAAAGCGGACAAAATGTCCGCTTTTTCTATTTTTCCACTCTTTCAAGATTGCCGTTCTTATCCATTTGAAATTTGACCTTTTGCTGCCGATCCTCGTCTTGAAGGACAACCATTTTTCTGGCTCTTTCCATAATTTCAATTAACGAACGGTAGTCTTCTTCAATGGCTTTTAAATTTTTTGACAGTCTTTCATTTTCTGCGGCTAAATAGTATGTTTTCTTCTCCAATTCTTTAATTTTTTCAGAGGATTGCTTTCTGTCCTCTTCAAAACTAGATGAAGCTTCAGCTTGTTGATGGAGTCCTTCTAAATAGTGCATAACGGCAGGAAAGGTGATTGTGGTTCCCTGTTCACAACCGGGCGGTGATTGTACAAAGTCTACTTTAGCAGGCTCTTGACTTGGCTCTCTCTCAGCAGGAGCATCATGTTTCTTTAACTCCTTACGCTGTTTCTTAGCAAGTTCTATGCCTGATTTATATTGCTTTCGCACATATGAGTTCCAGCGGAAACCACAGGCTGCTGACGTTCTCGAGAGCTGTTTGCCAACCTCCTCAAATGCCTGCAGTTGTGTTCCGCCTTCACGGATATGCCTAAGTACAACTTCAGCAAGCAATAAATCCTCATCTTGGGACCATGCATCTTGTCTGGTTGGTGACATCAGTCCATCCCCCTCCTAGTGTTTTTATAATACATATGCATCTACTAGAAAAGATAGACTGTGAAAGAGTTGTCTTTTTATTTTTATTCAAAGTTTTTTATTTATAAAGGACCTGACATATTCATGGTGTGCATCGCTTTCCCAAAGCCATGCGCAATTTTTGACCTCTTCCTCTATTCTTTCACGCAGTAAGGTTGCTTCCCATTTCCTAATCCAAATTTTTTTATAGGATTGGAGTACGTTTATATCCTTTATTAATATTTTTTCAATAAAAGCTTCACAGGCGTCCAGAGGGTCATTTTCAAAAAGAGTATGAATAAATCCAGTATTTTTTAATTCATCGGCAGTTTGCAGTTCTGCTTCCATTAACATTTTCATTGCACTTGCAGCTGGAAGTTTTTCCGCTAGGATAGAGCCTCCCCCCCAGCCTGTGGTAATGGCCTGCTTCCCCTGAACAAAACCTGCCTTAATTCCTTTTCGTGCAAGTCGAAAATCGCAGGCAGCTGCCAGCTCACAGCCGCCCCCAACTGCTGTTCCGTTTATAAGAGCAATTGTCGGAATAGGTAAAGTTAAGAGCGTATATAGAATATTAGCCATCATAGAAAGCATAGGATAGGCTTCCTCCTTCGTATGAAGAAGATGAAAAGTGGATAAATCGCCTCCAGAACAAAAAGCTTGGCTTCCTTCTCCAGTAATAATCAATGCCTTTATATCTGATTCAGAAGCTATTCTTACTGCTTCTTTTAATCCCTCCATTATCTCATAATTAATGGCATTCCTTTTATCAATCCTAGAAATGGTAAATAATAAGTACCCTTTTTCCTGTTTAACAATGCGGTATGACAATTTTCCTCGCCCTTTCTTTGGCTAGTTTTCAATGCCGGGATTGCTAGTATGTATAGAAACGACAAAAGCACAAGGGCTAAATAGCTCCTTGTGCTTTCTATCCTAATGGAAATTAGTCGTTAACAACGTCTTTTCCTTTGTATGTTCCGCAAGCTTTACATACGCGGTGAGCAAGTTTCATTTCACCACAGTTTGGGCAACTTACCATACCAGGTACGTTTAATTTAAAATGAGTACGACGCTTTCTTTTTGCAGTTTTAGAAGTCCTTCTAAAAGGTACAGCCATTCTTCCCACCTCCTTAAAGAGTATTAAGAAAGTAATGAAGGCCAGGAGAACTGGTTCTTCACTTTGCTTCTTAGATTTGCCGATTATGAATCGGAAGAATTGTTTTCGTCAAAAAACTTTGCAAGCCCTGCGAGTCGCGGATCAATCTTTTTCGATTGTTCTTCTTCATGAAGAACTTCCCAGTCCTTGCCGGATTGCGGTGCAGCTCCATCGGACTCGACATCTTCACAAAACACTTGCATTGGAACTTCAAGTAAAAGAATTTCGCGAATGATTGGGAAACAATCAATCACATCGCCTTTTACCTGATGTGCTTCCTCATCAGTTTCATAAACTGACCCATGCAAGAGGAAAGTTTCAGTTGTTTCGACATTAATTGGAAGTTTTACATCCACTAAAGTACGAGAACAAGGAAGGATTAAATGACCTTCGATTTTTAAATGGAATGTCACTTTCGTTGAATCGATATCTCCCCGACCGGTAATATGCATCGGAGAAACTTCACGAATGGTGGGATCGTCTTGTTTGATCTCGTCCACACGAACCGTCTCATCAATCAAAAAATCCTTGTTTCGATATTTTTGTAACTGGCTTAATGTCCATTTCAATTGAATCACCCCAAGGCAACAAAGGTAATTATAGCCTTCGAAAATATTTTTGTCAATGTTTTTTCTTTACACCATATTTGTGTTGTTTCACTTAATAGAATTCCGCTAAAAAGTGTTTTTCCATACTAGTGTATCCAGATACGTTCTTTACAAACATCTACAACATCTTATCATAATATTTGATTGGTTTCCTTACATTTTTGCTATACTTGTTAAAAATAAACCTTTTAAAAGGAGATTGAACATGAAAGCAGTTGGCGTAATTGTTGAATACAACCCTTTTCACAACGGGCATGCCTATCATTTACAAGCTGCAATAGAAGCGGCAGATGCCGATGTTGTCATTGCCGTCATGAGCGGGAATTTTTTGCAAAGAGGGGAACCTGCCCTTGTATCTAAATGGTACCGGACGAAAATGGCTTTGCTTAATGGAGTCGATCTCGTCTTTGAACTGCCCTACCGCTTCGCTGTTCAAAAGGCAGAAATCTTTGCAGCCGGAGCTGTGTCCATACTGGATGCTGCTTGCTGTGAATCACTTTGCTTCGGAAGTGAGAGCGGAGATATATCTGATTTTACACAGACAATTGATTTCTTAAACGGGGAGCAAGAAGCATATGAGAAACTTATTCATCAATTTATCCATACAGGTGTAAGCTATCCGAAAGCAGTGTCCCTCGCATTTCAGCAATTGGAAGATTCAGATAAATATTTAGATTTAGCAAAACCAAATAATATTCTTGGCATTGAATACATAAAAGCAATCAGCCGGCAAAAAAGCGGGATTAAACCTATAACCGTGGCACGAAAAAGTGCCGGCTATCATGATGAACATTTTTCCTCAGAAACCATCGCGAGTGCCACGAGTATCCGAAAGGCCATTTTCACTAGCGAGGACGAAAAAACGAAAATTGACCAATTTGTCCCTGAACATACGAAACAATTATTACACGAATACCTCCATTATTATCATGTTTTTCATCAATGGGAAAATTATTGGGGCTATTTGCAATTTCGTCTTCTCCATTGCTCGCCTGGTGAGCTAAGGGAGATCTATGAGGTAGAAGAAGGACTTGAAAATAGAATACTGGCTTCAGCAATAGAGTCCACCAGCTTTCAAGAATTTATGCAAAAGATAAAAACAAAACGTTATACTTGGACGAGACTTCAACGATTGTGTGTTCATATATTAACGAATACAAAAAAAGCAGAAATCCAAAGCTTTTCAGAAACAGCCTCCTACCTAAGGCTTTTAGGCATGAGTGCCAACGGAAAGGAATACTTGAATAAGAGAAAAAAAGACTTTGGCCTTCCTCTGATTGCTAAACTTTCTTCTTTTAAGAATGATGAAATAATGCTTGATGTTAAAGCAGCTCGTATCTACTCTCTTGGTATCCCTAATCGTATGAAAAATGAAATGATCAAACAGGAATACAAGCAGGTTCCTATTTTTGCAGAATAAAAAGATGATGCATCCGCACCATCTTTTTATTTTTCATTTAATTTTTCTAAATAGTCCACCGCTTCATCAAATGTATCAATCGGTACGATTTTCATGTTTGTATGAATATCATGGGCAGTTTTTACAGCAGCACGGAAGTTTGAATTTTTCGCCCCATTTTCATTAGGTGCCAAGAAGATGTCCGCACCTGCCTTATCTGCAGCGACAATTTTTTGTTCAATCCCGCCAATTGGACCGACAAGCCCCTTTTCATCGATCGTTCCCGTTCCAGCAATTTGGTAGCCTCTAGTTAAATCTTCATGTGTTAATTGGTTATAAATCTCCAAAGAAAACATTAGTCCGGCTGATGGACCGCCAATTTCGTCGGTCTTGACCTTTACCTTTGGATCCACGATAATCTCTTTATCGTCCACTAGTGAAATTCCAATCCCAATTTTGCCGGGATCACTTTTAAATGGCTGCAGACTTAAGGTAACATCGTCCGTTTTTTTATTTCTTGCATACGTTAATGTGACTTTTTCCCCTACTTGTTTTTTGCCAACATATTCAATAAATTTCTCCGAGGAAGGGAATTGATGTCCATCTACCTTAAAAATGCGGTCACCTGCCCGAAGCTTTCCTTCTGCCGGCATTCCTGGAACTACCTGGACGACATAGATGCCCTTATATTTGTAATCAACAGACAAGCCTGCTTTCCGATAGGCAACATCTATCGCATTTAGTTTTGAGCCCGCCATCAAGTGAAGCTGTCTTGCATTATACTCCTCCTCTGTTTCCTTTTTGTATAAAATCATTTCCAACGGATAAATCTCTTCATACTTCAGCAGCTTTGCCTCCAAATAGGAATAGATATTCGCTCTACCCATTCTAACAGTAGTCAGCATGAAGTTTCCCTCATCCTTATATCCGCCTTCAACCGTTATGATGGGCCCGAGCTCTTTGGCCATTCCCGGTTTTGAAACATAGAAGGGCAAGGAATAGTACATTCCGCCAATCAAGATCAAGGCTGTCAATAATATGGATCCTATATATATTTTTTTTCGCATCTTTAATGTTTCCCCTTCCACTGTTCAATAACGGTTTCAATTTGCTGTAATTGTTTCTTTGTTTCTTCCTTTCCGATATTGATAATCTCTTCATGATGGGTGAAGGCTCTTGAGCTATACATTTCAACTGGGGGACGGATCATAACATCAGCTGCAATTTCTCTGCTGTTAATGATTTCTGATTGCATGATATCAATACTCTGCATAATGACATCATAAATGGTGGTTATTTCTGCGTTCCGTTTTACCCTTGACACATCCACTGCAATGACAATATCTGCACCCATATCTTTTGCTACCGATATCGGAACACGATCTGCAACCCCGCCATCTACTAAAATTCTTCCATTATATCTCTCAGGGACAAAAATCCCGGGAATCGAGATGCTTGCTCTAACAGCCTCAGCAACCGGCCCTTTTTGAAAAATGACTTTTTCACCTGTCAATAAATCCGTTGCCACGATACTAATTGGCAGGGATAGCTCCTCTATGTTTTTTCCATGGGTAAAAACCTTTATAAACTCTTTAATTTTCTTACCTGCAATAAAGCCCATTTTGGGAACGGTAAAATCGAGAAAGTATTTTCTTTTAAAGGCAGTCGATAATTTATATAATCGGTCCAAGTCAATGCCAGCTCCATAAAAACTGGCTACGAGTGCCCCCATACTGCTGCCAGCGATTAAATGAATCGGAATTCCGGCTTCTGTTAATGCCATAATGACCCCTAAATGAGCAAACCCGCGTGCACCGCCAGAACCAAGTGCCAAGCCTATTTTAGGGTGCTCCATAAAAGTTGACCTCCTATTTTTCACCGAATACAAATCTCGTTCAATCTTATGGTCTAATTTAACGTTATATGAGTATATTTGAGATATATGAGGACAAGTAATCACACATTTACGTATGAATATTCTCTATTTTAGCATTGATAATATTGTTTTGAACAGCTTGAGTAATCTGTTTGGAAGGAGGACCCTTCAGTGTTTCGGTCAAGACTAAAAACGATTTTTTTATCCGTTTCTGTTACGATTTTAGCAGCCTCGCTAATTTCTTATCCACAAGAGTCATTTGAAGCGTCTATCCGCGGCCTGAATATGTGGTGGGAAATCGTTTTTCCTTCCCTGTTACCCTTTTTTATTGTCTCAGAAATGTTAATTGGCTTTGGCGTCGTCAAGTTTATTGGCGTTTTGTTAGAACCCTTCATGAGACCGCTATTTAAAGTCCCTGGTGTAGGCGGCTTTGTATGGGCAATGGGAATGGCCTCAGGTTTCCCCGCAGGCGCGAAATTCACTGCACGACTACGCCAGGAAGGTCAATTAACACGAACTGAAGCGGAAAGGCTGGTTTCATTTACAAATTCCTCAAATCCCTTGTTTATCTTTGGCGCTGTATCGGTGGGCTTCTTTTATAATGCCGATTTAGGGATTCTCCTTGCGCTTGCCCATTATTTAGGAAATATCTGTGTTGGTATCATCATGCGCTTCTATGGAAAGGACTCCCCCGATGAGGGTAGTGAAAAAAAGAAAAAATTCAAAATCAGATCCGCCTTATCTGCCCTGCATCAAACAAGACTAAAGGATAATCGGCCAATCGGCAAACTATTAGGTGATGCAGTTAATTCATCAATCCAAACCCTGTTAATGGTTGGAGGCTTCATTATTGTATTCTCGGTAATTAATAAATTGCTCTATCATTTACATATTACTGCAACTCTGGCCAAATTAGTTGAGGTGCTCCTTAAAGCCCTGACATTCCCTGACATGTTAAGTATTCCATTTATTTCAGGATTATTTGAAATCACTTTGGGCAGCCAATTAACCAGCCAAGTCCAAGATGCTACCCTTTTGCAAAAAGCAATGATTACAAGCTTTATCCTGGGTTTTAGCGGTTTCAGTGTCCAAGCACAGGTAGCCAGTATCTTAGCGCAAACGGATATTAGATTTCAGCCTTTTTTTATTGCAAGAATCATCCATGGTATTTTTGCAAGTATTTTTGTACTTATTCTATGGAAACCCATCTATCTACATTTTAATAGTAAAGAGCAGCCCTCAAACGCCATGCCGGTCGGTTTTTTTGAAGATGGTTCCTGGGCAAATCAGTTCTATCATCAACTGATTGAGTTAGGACCCCTCATAACGATTGTCTCGCTTTTTGTGTATGTTTTGCTCTTATTTTCACGGCTCAAAAAGAGCTAGGCAATAGCCCAGCTCTTTTATCGTTTAAATTTTTTATGTAATTCTTTTTCAACTATAGGTGGGACAAGTGATGAAATATCTCCATTATACTTCGCTACTTCTTTCACGATGCTTGAGCTTAGAAAAGAATATTGATTGTTTGTCATGATAAAAAAAGTTTCGATATTTTCATTCAGCACCCTGTTCATCGAGGTAATTTGCATTTCATATTCAAAATCTGAAACCGCCCGCAAGCCGCGGATGATGGCATTGGCATTAACAGCTTTCGCATAATCAACAAGTAAACCCGAATGTTCATCCACCTTTACATTTGGCAGATCTTTTGTGACTGCCTCAATAAGATGTATTCGCTCCTCGACACTAAATAACGGGTTTTTTGCTGAATTATTCATCACACTTACATACACCCGGTCAAATACCTTAGCCCCTCTTCTAATAATATCTAAATGGCCATATGTAATTGGATCAAAGCTCCCTGGACAAACGGCTATACTTGCCACGTTTTACTCCCCCTAATTCTCTGTTCCTCACATAAATTGTTACCGCAATTATCCCATATTGTTCGTGTTTAATTTCTGTAAACCGTCCCACCGTTTTTGGTAAATCCACATCATGGCCATGCTCACACACAACAATGCCATTTGTTTTTACTAAATCTTGCTGATCCATTTTTTCCATTAAACTAACAAGCTGTTGTTTCTTGTAGGGCGGATCTAAAAATATATAATCAAAACGGATTGCCCTTTTGATGAGTGCTTTTACTGCCCGGTCTGCATCATTACGATACACTTCCGTTTTCTCCTCAAATTTACAAGCTTTAATATTTTCATGAATCACTTGGATGGCCTTAGCATCACGATCAATAAAAATAACCTTCTCAAAACCTCTGCTTAGCGCCTCCAGGCCCAACCCGCCACTGCCTGCAAAAAGATCCAAACCAATTCCGCCATCAAAATAAGGACCAATCATATTAAATAAAGCTTCCTTAACTTTATCTGTCGTCGGACGTGTCGAATTTCCCGGAACAGCTTTAAGAGGTCTTCCCTTACATATACCTGAGACCACTCTCATGGACATATCACCACATTTTTCAAAATCAATTTTCTTTATCCATCCTACCATAATTAATAAATTGTAGACAATCTGTTCTAAAAATTATTAAAAAGACGTATAAGCTTTTGAGTTGTGGAAATAATGTAAGTAACAACATCAATTCGAGGATGTTGTTGCCAACCGCGGAGAAGACTTACGTTTCCCCATAAGTTCTTCCTCCGGTTTCTCCTCTCCCTTTGCCTTCTATCCTTTATGAGGATGTAGAAGGACCCTGCAGAATTTTCTGCAGGGTTTTTTTTAGGCTGTGTTAAACTTGGCTGTTGATTTGCGCTTCAGGATGCTCGCTTTCCGCGGGGCGGGCGGTAAGCCTCCTTGGCGCAAAAGCGCCTGTGGGTCTCTCCTGTCCCGCTGCCCGCAGGAGTCTCGCACCTTACGCTCCAATCAACAGGTGTGTAAAATCAACATTCACCTTTAACAAAGCCTTTTTTTAAAAACATAAAAGGTGAGGATCCATTCCCTCACCCTTTAAATTCCCATTTTATAATCATATTCCTTTGCTTTATCCGGAGCAGAATTTTCATATTCCATCCGTAAGAATGGTTTATATGAAGGCTCTACCTTCTTAACAAATGAAAAAGAATTTAACTTTTCCATGATTCCCTCAACATCTTCTTGATTACAATACAAGACGACATATTTCAGCTTTTTTGAAACATAATGAACATTTCCAAAGCGTCTTAACATTTTTGCTTGCTTTAACGAGTACAGCCAAACAACTAATCCTTGTCTTTGTACAAACATACATTTTTCCCCTTCAACAAAACCAGCATTTTACATAAGTCTAGCATATTAAAACGTTTTATTTCAATTTAAAATTTTTTAATTTTAGAATACAAAAAAATCAGCTTAACGCTGATCTTTATTTAACCGCATCCGCAGCTGCCCCCGCCGCCGCATCCGCTTCCATGTCCATTATCAAAAAATGGATTGCCGGTTGGAACTTTAATATGTTGGGAAACTGAACCACCGATTAACATGCTGATTTGATCCAAGAGGCTTTGCAAATCATTTTCAGCTAGTTTAAACTCTGACACGAGCGGATCCAAATCCATCTCCCGTTTATATTCACGAATTTGCATCATGACCCGCTTATAATCCGGATGATATTTTCCAAAGCGCTGTACTTCTTCATAAAGTTCTTTTAGGCTGACAAATTGGTTTATTTTCCGCTGTGTTTCCCCGTTATTCTGCATTTTATATAAACAAATTTGGTATTGTTCCGCAACATCAGACTCTAATACCATTTTAGCTAATTGCTCTGCATTTTCCAATAAAGCTATTCTCTCACTAGTAGCAAGCAAAGCCGCTCACCTCCAATGCAATTTTATCATGAATGCTTGGAGAAAGCGAAAAATTCCTCTTACTTAGGGATATTTACCATAAATTCTTTGGCTAAGCCGTATGGCTCATTATTTAACGTAACGACCTCTAATTTTAGTTGATGGCTGCCAGGTGTAAGACCTTTAATAATAAAGGCAGCTGAAGTCACCTCGGATGTCTGTTTTCCATCCACCCAAATAATCATTTTTCCAACTTTTTTCTTGGCACGGTCTGCTTCCCGGAAGCTGATTCCATTAACAATACACTCTACTAGAACTTGATTTCCTATTGTCTTATGCTGTACAAATAATGAAGGAAATTCTTTTGTACTTTGATTAAAAACTGTGGCAATCTCTGCCGGGTTACGACTTGACTCCTCAATTAGGATTAATTTCGGCTTCGTTTCAGGTTTTGGCACATCCTTCTGACAGCCACTGACGATCCCTGTCAACAAGAATAGAAGAATAGAACATAGTTTGAACTTCTTCACCCTATCACTCCCTTTTGTAGATATTGTTCGCCTCCTTTTTCATTTTTAGTCAATAGAAAAAAGGCCACATTATAATAAATGTGGACCTCAGATTAACTTTGCGTTTTCATTGCCTGGAACATATGATACATCATCGAGGCCATTTGGACGCTATTAGAAAACTTTTCTACCTGGTCTGGTATCGTTTTTTTATAATGATGTAACGATGCAATCTCAAGCGACTGTAAATCATAGGGGTTTCTTGACAATTTCCGATACCATTGCGGCTGCTCACGAACAAATTGCTTTAAATCCTTCTGGCGGTCTAAATAATCTACTACCTCTCTTCTCATTGGTTACTGTTCCCTTCTCTAGTCTTTTCGAAATGAAAATGGATGTTGTGGCCCCTCTTGTGGCTTTATTGAGCCAGAGGCCGGATTCCCCCCCTGGAATTGTGAAATAACTCCTTGGATTGCTCCTAATGCTTGACTTAAGTTATTAATATGAGTTTGCATCTGATTAGGATCCATCTTTTTGACCATGCCTACAATATTAGACATCCAATCTCCTTTGGTCTCCCCATTACTTGTTTCTTGTGTTGAATCCGCGTCATTACCCATGTCTTCCCATCGCTTATCCTCTTCGCCCAATAAGTACCAGTCCTCATATAACTCTTGCCAAGTAGCCTTTCCATTTCGGACCTCTTTGATAATGTTTGGATTATTTTTTACAAATTCCTTGAATTTGAGCACGGAAGGATGCAATTTCTTTTGCGTCATATTTTTCACCTCAGCCCATATTGATCGCCAATAATACAATATGTAGGAATAGTTGAAAGGTGAAAAATCAATCGAAATCAAATGATTTATTATTATGCTTCTAAGTGGTAAGATGGCAACAGAACACGTTAAGAAAGAGGTTATATGATGAAAGACGAACTGCGCAAATTACTTGAAATATGTATCGAAACTGGATCAGATACAGACCTGCGGGCACTCGCCAGCCTTTTAAAAGGTGTACAAAAAAAGATCAGTCGAAATAGAAGCACTTTTATAGATGGACTTCTTCATATGGAAAGAAGTTTTGGGCAAGGTTCCTGCGAAATTACCATTCCGATAAATCCGATCATTCATAATAACTTGAGCATTGTTCACGGGGGAATCACTGCAACAGTACTTGACACGGCCATGGGTGTCCTCGCCAATCATCAGCTGCCGGAAGGCTATGGAGCTGTAACAAATCAGCTCAATATTCATTATATTCTGCCGGGAAAAGGCGATACACTCCGCTGTAAAGCAGAAATAATCCATAAAGGCAGTAAAACGCTGGTTATTTCCGGTGAGGCTTTTCGTGATGACGGACGAAAAATCGCCTACGCGACGGGAACTTTTTTTATCATTCCTAAAGAATAAAATGGGGGCGTCTTCAAATGGTTACTGCTATTGTCATCCCAATCCTTTGCTTGTACTTTTATTGGCTGACAAAGAAAGAAATGAAAGAACAGGATGAGAGGTGGCTTGACGTCAGTAATGTTCGAAAGGAATCTGTCATAATAGGGGAGATTATTAGTATTACCGAAGAAAGACAGCGCTTTTATTATCACCGATACATATTTGTCCAAACACTAAGGCTTCAGACTGCTACAAAACTCATCACCGCGAAAAAGGTGACACCTATGACAAAAAACGTAAAAAATGATTCGTTTACAGTGGGTGAAGTGATTCTAACGTACGGCACTTGGGAAGGCAGCCAATTTTTGTTTAGTGAGTATGAACTAAAAAAAAGGTGACATCACGTCACCTTTTTATTCTTCTTTTTTTTGGATAAAGTTTTGCGTATAATATTTTTGAAATACTCCGACACCAATATGAGTAAAATCTTTATTTAATAGGGATTCCCTATGTCCCTTACTATTTAGCCATCCTTCGACCACGGCCGGGCCGTCTGAATAATTCGCTGCAATATTTTCTCCGGCATTAAGGTACGCGACTTTTGCCGTTTTTAATCGATTTGATAGGTCTCCAAATTTCTTTGAAGTATGTGAGAAATCATCATTTTCAGCCATATCCTTACTATGCCCATAGGCAGCCTCAGCTGTCATATCATCCCATATCAGCGGTTTTATTTTATTTCTGAGACGTAAGACGTTAGTAATGTCAAAAATCTCCTGAGCCATACCCGTTTCTATCAGCTTCCAGGTATCCTCATCAGGCTCTTCCGCTTTAATTAATTCTCCACTATAAACTAATTCGTAAGGTCGCTGTTTAATGAGTGTTTCAGCATTCAAAAAACGTACACTTGAGAGATTTCCCGTAAATTTATCTATGTAGAGCTGCACATAAATATCCCCTAATTTAACCATTGGCCGAAGATTTAAATCTGTATCATTAAGTTCAAAACGGTAGGAATTTCCGTTCACTTCAAGATTAATATTTGTATCAAAAAATTGCGTATTAAAGATTTCTTCTACTGGCTGACCAATTTCAAATGGAGCAACATCCAAAGTTTCACCGATAGCAAAAATGGTTACGACTTGATTATTTTCAACCCCTGCCTGGAAATACCGATTATAATTCTGCTTATAAATATACCATTGATAGCCATACATCGATTGATCAATTCTGTCAGGCGGGCCAAATTCCTTTTCTAACATAGTAACATCTTGTCCTATCAATAAAGCAATGCCTTCATTTGGCTTATCAAAGACTGTTTTATTACCTTCTTGAGTGTCAGGGCCATGAGGCAAAGATTGTTTCATTTCTAAATTGTGATCTTCTTTAATCATCTCATTGCTGTTATTTTTTTCATTTATGCTTACATAAAAACCAATCGTTAAAAAAACAACTGAGAGTATCAGAATTCTACTAAGAGTACGCAGAGGCATTCACCCTCTCTATTACTAGTTCCTTCATTATATGTATAGATAAACTAATTATATCACCTATGTCCAGATTAGTAACAGACAATATCGAAAATGTCTGATAAATCTAAAGAAAACAGGTACGCCTTGTACCTGTTTTCTCGAAAAATGCTAATTTTTAATTTTTAGTGTTGAACACCATTATAGTTTTGCTCAGAGATTTCAGTCAATGCTTCCTTTGCCTGATCATCCGTTAATTCACGGATCGCAAAATCACCAAGTGAAACAATACCCACTAACTCTCCATTCTCGACAACAGGTAAACGTCGAACTTGATGCTCCGCCATTAACATTGCCGCTTCTTTACTCGTTGTATCAGGAGATACTGTTACCAAGGTCCTACTCATTATATCTTCTACCTTCGTTGAACCAGGGTGTTTTTCCGCTACACCCCTGATAACGATATCTCTGTCGGTTATCATACCAACCAGCCTTTCCTGGTCAACGATTGGTATAGCTCCAACATTTAGTTCCTTCATTTTCACCGCAACCTCAAACATGTTATCCAACAATGTACAGCAATCCACATCGTCTGTCATAATTTCACGAATTTTTTCCATCATATTTTCCTCCAAGGTTATTAATTACGCTAAACAATATTATAGTTATCAAACCGTTATAGTTTTATTCGATGAACTATCCATTGCAAGTTGAAACATTTTCAACTATTATTAAAATGAATTATACTTGCTATTAAACCAAACTTGGGAACATAGGGGTAAGAAAAGCGTTTTTAGGAGGGTATAAAAATGAAATTTGAGAATACGGGAATTGAGAATTTAAAGGCGGAATTAAACCGTTTAGACGAAGTAATGCATGACCACGGTTTGGTTCGTGCCGGGCAATGGGATTACGAACGTGTTACATACGACCGCAAGTTTGAATTAAAAGAAGGTGTATATTACCTTCGCGTCCAGGGTTATTCAATTGAAGGTGACGTCGATACATTTAAAGCAACAATACAATTGATGACACCTCATTTGGGAAAACATTATTATCCACACGGTGTTGAGTATGGTGAAGCCGAGAACTTCCCGACTTCGCTTGTCAATCAATGCAAAAAGATTCTCGAAGCAGTAAATGCAGAAGTAAGTAAATTCGCATTATAATAAAGAAAAGCGTATGGTGTCTAGCCATGCGCTCTTCTTTTACATTAATTGGTACAAAGTAAAATAATAATATTAATAAAATTTCTATTCTAGTAAAACTTTTTCCATAGGGATAATAGATTAGAAGCCAAGAATGGCCTTAATCATGGATGTCGTTTCTCCGCCCTGGTAAAAAACATATAACAAAAGGTAAACAGCAACACCTGTAATTGCTGTAAAGAACCATATGATACTAGTAACCGGCCCAAGCTTCCGATGGATTGTCAGTTTATTCTTAAATCCAGTCAGGATGGAGACAATCCCAAATACCGCTCCAATTGTCGCTAAGGTAATATGGAAAATCAAAAATAGTGTGTAATAAATTTTAATCTCATCCGGCCCGCCAAAGGAGGTATTTCCAATAAAAATGGTACGCGAAGCATAGATAATAAAAAAGATAAGTGCAAACACCCCAGCAAGAAACATTGTTTTTTTGTGGGATTCAATTTTCCTTTGTTTTATTTGCCACCAGCCAATGGCAACGGTAATAGCACTTAAAACAATAAAGGAAGTACTGATTGTTGGTAAAATCGGTAATGAATTCATCCATAGATCCTCTCTTTTTACATATTCTATCCTCATTTTAAGGCAGTTCTCTATCCATTTCAATTAATATAAAGAAAACTCCCAATAAGAATGGGAGTTCATTCAATAATATTAGGATTTAAGATATGTTTCTTCATTTCACGTTCTGATTCTTCTTGATCTTTACGATACCATTCAAAAAAGACTTGAGATAAGACAACCGCATAAATGATTTCTTGAATGATTTTCATTACAACACCACCAAGGCGTTGGTCGTCTACTAATGACATCGAGCTAAATAACTCTGGGCCGCTTAAGTTTAAATTTGAAAATACTGATGGCCCTACACATAAACTCATAACATTTGCCCATACATCAGGGTCATGATAGGTTGCATAAATGGAGGAATCTGAAAAAATAATCAATGCACAAGCTGGTGTGATTAGCATACTGTTAGCAAATAAATAAGCTACTTTTTTAATTCCACTCAATGGTTGAAATTCTGACACAGGGCTGATTAATGACCACCACATAAAGACGGCTAAAACAAATAAAAGCATTGAATAACCGCCATGGTAAAATCGATTCTGCATCATATGATCAAAAATGATTGGAATATGGTAAAAGGAAAAGAAGCCGTTAAATAAAAGCAAGGCAATAACAGGTTTTGTAAAAAGCCTAAACAAAGAGTGAATGATTTTAACTCGTAAAATACTTTGCCACAGCCACGGTGGGATTGATAAAATAAATAACGGTGGAATCAGTAATACTAAAATCACCATTGTAATCCCGTGGATGTAGAACATTAGGTGTCCCATTAAATCAAGCGGTGAACCTTTAATCGCATACAATAAAATCATGGAAGTCAAAAATAATGAAGCTTGTTTGCCTGTTAAGGGCTCACTCTCATGGAACTTTGTTCTAAAAGTAATAGTAATAAGAAAATATGCAGCAGTCAGTACAACTAGGATGAACAAAAAGTCCGGGCTCCAAAGGGCTTTAAAACCAAATATATCTAATGTAAGCACCTTGATTTCACCTCAATATTTAGTAAACGAATCTTGTCTTTATTATACCCATAGAAAATTCTCTGTGCAAAAAATTGAATTGCAATTTAAATACCTTTTCACTACCTAAAAAGAAAATCGGCTTCACGCCGATTTTCTTTTTCTTTTACCACCAAATAATGGTGACAAATGTCAATATTGTTAGTACAGCAACAAACACTCCTGAAAACAGAAACATTTGTGGAGCTTCATGACCTTTATGGCTCATGTGCATAAAGTAATACAATTGGAATACAACTTGAACTGCCGCTAATAGAAGGATAAATGGTACTGTAAACCATGCTGTGAATCCTTTAATAGCTACAGCGGCAAATGCGATTAATGTTAAGAAAATCATCAAGGAAAAAGATATGACTTGATAACGCATCTCCTCTGCACTTTTCCTGCGGCGATATTCAAGATCTACACTTGGGTTGTTTGAACTTAATGGCTGATTTGTCATTTTATCCCACCATCCCCATCAAATATACTACTGTAAAGATAAATACCCAGACAACGTCGATAAAGTGCCAATAGAGGCTGGCAACATAAAACTTCGGCGCATTGTACAGGTTTAAACCGCGTTTTGAGTTACGAATCATCAATGTCAGAATCCAGCATAATCCGAACGCAACGTGAGCACCGTGGAACCCAACTAATGTATAGAAGGCTGAACCAAATGCACTACTTGTAAAGGTATGTTTATATTCATGAACATAATGACTAAACTCATAAACCTCAAGACCTAAGAATCCAAAACCTAATAACACTGTAAGTCCAAGCCAAACCATCATTTTCTTAAAGGCAAAGTTTTTCATATGATACATCGCATATACACTTGTCAACGAGCTTGTTAATAACAACATTGTTGCCACAAATGTAAGCGGCAAATCATATAAATCTTTCGCCAGATGGTGACTTGTATCTGGCACCTTGTCTTTCAATGCAAGATAGGTGGCAAAGAGAGAGGCGAATAAAACAGTCTCTCCCCCTAAGAATAACCAAAAACCTAAAAATTTATTTTTTGCTTCAAGGGTGGATTTCTCCGGTGCCGCAGGCCAAGTTTCATACGTCATTTTCTCTTCAACGTGCATTATGCCTCAGCCCCCTTTTCTTCTTGTAATTCTTCTTTATGGATATGGAATCCGTGATCATCCTTAATTGAGCGAACAAACATAGAACCAAATGTTACAAGCAATCCGAAAATCATAAGCGGCAATGCCCATGCTGCCTTGTCAGCATGATACATCGCGCCAAAAGCAGCAATGAACAAACCAAGTGAAATCATGAATGGAATGAAAGATGAATTCGGCATGTGAATGTCACCAAGCGGTTCTGCAGGTGTCATACCTTTTTTACCTTCCATTTTTTCAATCCATAGAGCATCTAAGCCACGAACAAGCGGCAGCTGTTTAAAGTTATAGAATGGCGGTGGTGATGGAATCGCCCATTCAAGCGTTCTGCCATCGCCCCATGGGTCATTGCCTACTTTTTCATTCTTTACAGAAGTAATGACAATGTTATAAAGCAATACAATTACACCAATGGACATAAATGCTGCACCAATCGAACTAACCATATTCGAAGCGTCAAACCCTTGCCCTGGAAGGTAAGTGAAAACGCGGCGCGGCATTCCCCACAGACCTAAGAAATGCTGGATAAAGAATGTTAAGTGGAAACCGATAAAGAAGAACCAGAAAGTGATTTTTCCTAATGTTTCATTTAACATCGTACCAAACATTTTAGGCCACCATAGATGTGTAGCAGCTAAAATTGCCAAAACAACACCGCCGACAATTACATAGTGGAAGTGTGCTACGACAAAGTACGTATCATGATACTGATAGTCAGCTGCCGCTGTAGCAACCATGACACCGGTTACCCCACCACAGACAAACGATGGAATAAAACCAAAGGCATAATACATAGGGGTAGTAAACTTCACACTTCCGCCCCACATCGTAAACAACCAGTTAAAAATCTTAATCCCAGTAGGTACACCAATGGCCATTGTTGCCACAGCGAAAATAGCATTGGCAACAGGACCCAACCCAGTTGTGAACATATGGTGTGCCCATACCATGAAGCCTAAGAAACCGATTAACACGGTTGCAAAGACCATTGAAGAATAACCGAAAAGACGTTTTCTCGAGAAAATTGAAAAGATTTCCGAGAAAATACCAAAGGCAGGAAGGATCAGGATGTAAACTTCAGGATGTCCGAAAATCCAGAAAAGATGTTCCCAAATAACTGTATTACCACCCATTGTTACATCAAAGAAATTTGCACCAAACATACGGTCAAACATCATAAGTGTAATTCCGACAGTTAACGGCGGGAATGCGAATAAGATCATCGCTGAGGCAACGAACGTTGTCCAAGTAAACAACGGCATCCTCATATAGGTCATTCCCGGTGCACGCATATTAATAATAGTAACAAGGAAGTTAATCCCACCTATTAATGTTCCAAAACCTGAAATCTGCAATCCTAATACGTAGAAATCAATTCCATGTCCTTTTGAATGAATGGCAAGTGATGCATAAGAAGTCCAACCTGCATCAGGTGCGCCTCCCAAAAACCATGAAAGATTTAAAAATACTCCACCAAAAAAGAACAGCCAGAATCCTAATGCATTCAAAAATGGAAATGCAACGTCACGTGCTCCAATTTGCAATGGCATAACCGCATTCATAAAACCAAGCAAAATCGGCATGGCAGCTAAGAAAATCATCGTTGTTCCGTGCATGGTGATGATTTCATTAAATGCACCAGCACTAACAAAATCATTATTCGGTACTGCCAGCTGGATGCGGATAAATACGGCTTCAAGTCCGCCAACTACAAAGAAAAATCCACCGGCGATTAGATATAGGATTGCGATTTTTTTATGGTCAACTGTTGTTAAAAAGTCCCATAATGTTGCGCTAAATCCCTTTTTTTGAGCAATGGTACTCACAATTTTACCTCCCTTTCAACCAATTCCCCTTATTCCTGAACCTTTAAGCCCATTAAATACTCTGCCAAAGCATCAAGTTCATCATCAGACAGTTCTCCATACTTTCCAGTCATTGTATTACCTGGTTTATAGGATTCAGGATCTTTAATCCAATTTTTTAATTCTTCTTTATTGTGTTCTAAAATACCAGCAACACGTGATCTTTCACCAAAGTTTGTTAAGTTAGGTGCCAGGCGAGCTGTCTCAGGCATTTTATTAGCTGGTGTTACAGCATGACAGCCAATACAGCTTTGATTGAAAATATCCTGTCCTTTAGCTGCTAAATCAGTTTGAGCCTTTTGTGGTTCTGTTACATCCTGCATTGCAGCTACCCACGCATCAAATTTATCACGGCTGATAGCTTTTACTTTAAAGTCCATCAAAGCATGTGACGGTCCGCAAAGCTCAGCACATTTTCCATAAAAAAGATTTCCGGCTTCATTAGCGCGTTTATCATCAAATTCCAACCAGAATTTGTTAATGTTATCCGTATTAGTATCTAATTTTCCGCCCACAGCTGGAATCCAGAATGAGTGTTTAACATCCATTGATTTCAGGTTAAAATAAACCTTTTCATCTGTAGGAACGACTAAATCCTGACTCGTCACAATCTTTTGACCAGGATATTCAAAATCCCACCAGTATAAATGTGATCTTACGTTAATAACTAACGCGTCAGAGTTTTTCTTATCCATTTCTTTTACATCCGCAAGTTTAAATGTTGCAGATACAGTTGGTACTGCCAAAATGAGAAGTAATAAAATAGGGATCGCAGTCCAAATTATTTCTAACGTATGACTTCCCTCAACTTGCTTTGGAATTTTGTCGTCTTTTCTTCTAAAACGCACAAAAATAATGACAAAAATCAGCATTACTACAATGATTACTCCCACCATGACATAGGTGCTTAACTTCATTAAATCATATTGCATGTCTGCCACTTCACCAGCTGGTCTTAGCGCTGAAACAAAGTTTTCACCGCGGCATCCGGAAAGTACAAGCGCTAATAACGAGAACAACGAAATTAGGCGCCATTTCGCAAGCCTTTTCATAGCTTAATCAAACCCCTCTTTCACTAATAAATTTTAAAAATTTTGTTTGGCCAAAGAAGTATGTAGGATGACTCTTCCCACTTACCTGCGGAAAGAATCGTTTACAAAACTAAATTAGTGTCACAATAACCATTGCTACAAAAATAATAGTTAAATATTGCAAAGAATAAACAAACATTAGCTTTGCCCACTTAATGTCATCTTTGATCCTATATCCATAAATCCCTAATGCAAGCCAGCCTATATTTAAAATGCTGGCTAAAATTAGAAATGGGATTCCTAGTTTGGTGAGAAAAAATGGGATAGGCAAGAGCAAGGCCACCCAGATCAAAATATGGTTTTTCGTTGTTTTGAAGCCTTTCACAACTGGCAGCATTGGAACACCCGCAGCACGGTATTCTTTCACTCTTCTCATTGCAAGTGCATAAAAATGCGGAGGCTGCCAAACAAACATTAGGACAAATAACGCCCAAGCCATTATATCAAGATTAGCATCAACCGCTGCCCAGCCGATTAATGGCGGAACCGCGCCTGAAATACTTCCGATAATTGTATTGGAAACCAATTGACGCTTGGACCAGAGTGTATAAAGGAAAACATAACTAAAAACTCCAAGCAGTCCAATTACTGTTGCAGTCATGGTTGTAAAGAATAAAAACAGTGTTCCCATTCCAATAAGGAAAATACCTAGAAGAAGGACTTTTACTGGCTGTATTTTCCCTGTAACGGTAGGTCTTGCTTTCGTCCTCTCCATCAAATGATCAATATCACGATCAACATAATTATTGATGGCACATGAACCGGCAATAATCAGGGAAGAACCTGCCACGGTAAATAAAACAATATCTATATTACCGAGAAAGCTTTGGCCAGAAAAATGAAGCGCCAGCCATAGTCCAGTAAAGGTGGTAATTAGATTAGAATTAACAATTCCAATTTTAATCAGGGCCATGAAGTCTTTCCATACCGAGGTCTGTTCAATTGTTGAATGCAGGCTTGCAGCACCATTCTCCATGGCAGCTTCTCCATAAGCCTTTGAGTTAGACATATATTTCTCCTCCTAATCCTTACTAACAAATATTCACCAATCGAGGAATATCAATACTAAATTATTTAAAGTTATCTATATATTGAAGTTAAAAATTAAATGGTTCGAAGAAATAGATGAGTAAGAATTAATTAATCAAAAGAAGCAGTGATTTTTAAAACACTTTCTCTGTATATTAAATCACACTTTATGGTATTTTTGTGAACTTTTTTTGAATAATTTTTGACTAAATTGTGACAGCCTCTATATTATCTTTAATAATTGTTCGTTTTTCAACATCCTAGTATTGCAATCCTGTAATCAATTCATTGAACGTTGAAAAACACGAGAGGAATTAGCCTTAATTTCCCATATTTTTTATTACTTTTAAAAAATAATGATTCTAAATAAATAGTCTTCATATCTATTTCTAACAGACTCAAACAGAAGTTTCAACTGTTTTCACTATAATAATAGTGAAAAATATTTATTATTCATCAGCTATTTATATTTACAAAAAGTTATCTAAAAATCTATGCTGAAATTCTGTTCTTTTTTGATTTTATTCGTTATGATAAATAAGGACTTTTAAATCTAGTTACTTTTCATTCATTATACTGTCAGGATTATCCATAGACAAATGTTTGAACTTTTTAAGAGGTGAATTTTTTGCGACGTTCTTTGAAGTGGTTTGCGGTTGCAACTACAATTGGAATGATATTTATTTTGCTAGGCGGAGCATTAGTAACAAAGACTGGCTCCGGAATGGGCTGCGGGCGCTCATGGCCATTATGCAACGGGAAATTGCTTCCTTCGGAAATAACCCCTGAATTGATTATTGAACTTTCCCATCGACTAGTCTCCGGTGCAGGTGGCATCATGGTACTCGTCCTTTCAATCTGGTCATGGAAGGCAATCGGTCATATCAGGGAAACCAAATTTCTTTCAATGCTTTCCTTTTTCTTTTTATTATTACAAGGTTTGATCGGGGCAGCTGCCGTAAAATGGGGACAATCAAGCTTTGTACTTGCCTTGCATTTTGGGATTTCGCTCGTTTCTTTTGCAGCGGTATTTTTATTGACATTGCTTATTTTTGAAATCGATAAAAAGTTTGATGCAGAAAAACTTTACATTGATAAGCGGATGGGCTTCCATATCATCGGTGTTTCAATTTATAGCTACCTCGTTATTTACACTGGTGCGTTAGTTCGTCATATGAAGGCAAGCCTCATTTGCCGCGATTGGCCTTTATGCCTTAATGATGCCCCTTCATTACCTGCTAACATCTATGAATGGGTCCAAATGGGGCACCGCGCTGCTGCAGGTCTTATCTTTATTTGGATTGCTTATGTTTTTTATTTAGCTCTTCGGCATTATAAAGATCAAAGGGTACTGTATTGGGGATGGACGATATCCTTTATTCTCGTTTCCCTGCAAGTAATTGCCGGTGCTTTTGTCATCTTTAGCAGACTTAACCTGTATATCGCTTTGCTTCATGCCTTCTTTATCACCTGCCTGTTTGGCGTTCTAAGTTATTTTCTGTTGTTATATTCAAGAACAAAACGAAAGCATTAGTAAAAAAGCTGCCTGCGATTTTTGGATCGCGGGCAGCTTTTTTTCCTATGATTTTGTCAATTCAAGTAATAGATCACCTGTCAGGATGGAGTCCCCGCTAGATACATAGATATCTTTCACAATGCCAGAGAAAGGAGCCTGAACGGTTGTTTCCATCTTCATCGCTTCCGTAATCATTAAATGATCACCGCGTTCAACCTTCTCCCCTTTTTCAACCACTACTTTTATGACTGTTCCCGGCATAGTTGCGGAAATGTGTTGTTCATTTTTAGGATCCGCTTTTAATCTTGAAATGACCGTGGATTTGATACTATCATCCTTTATAACAACTTCCCGCGGCTGACCATTTAACTCAAAATAGACAACTCTAGTACCATCTGCCTGAGGCTGTCCAATTGAAACAAGCTTTACAATCAGTGTTTTGCCAGTTTCAATTTCGATTTCGATTTCTTCCCCGAGCCGCATTCCATATAGGAATGTTGGTGTATCTAGCATTGAAATATTCCCGTACATTTCCACTGTTTTCATATATTCCATAAAAACTTTCGGATATAAAGCATAGGAAATAATCTCATGTGTTGTCACTTGTCTGCCAAGCTCTTCAAAAAGCTCTTTCTGCAGCTTGCTGAAATCCACTTCCTCAAGCAATTCTCCAGGGCGGGCCTCTAAAGGTTTTTTCCCTTTTAAAATTACATTTTGAAGCTCCTCTGGAAACCCGCCGTATGGCTGACCTAAATATCCTTCAAATAATTCAACAACAGAATCAGGAAAATCGAGTCCTTGCCCCTTTACTAACACGTCTTCTTCGGTTAACTCATTTTGAACCATGAATAGCGCCATATCACCGACAACCTTTGAAGAAGGTGTCACTTTGACAATATCGCCGAACATGTTATTTACTCGGGCATACATATCTTTTACATCTTCCCACTGCTCGCCAAGCCCAACAGCCTTAGCCTGCTGCTGCAAATTGCTATATTGTCCGCCAGGCATTTCATGCTGATAGATTTCCGTATGCGGGGATATCATTCCGCTTTCAAAGTCCTGATAGTACTTCCTGACATCTTCCCAGTAATACGACAATTTCTCAAGTGCGTCGATGTTGACTTTCGGCTTACGCTCAGTGCCTTCTAGTGCGTAATATAATGAATTTGCACTAGGCTGAGAAGTTAAGCCGGCCATTGTGCTTAATGCAGTATCAACGATATCAACACCGCCTTCAATAGCGCGCGCATAAGTAAATATTCCATTTCCACTTGTATCATGTGTATGAAGATGAATTGGGATATCTACTGCTTCTTTTAATTCAGACACTAAACGATAGGCTGCCTCCGGTTTCAATAACCCGGCCATATCCTTGATCCCTAATATATGGGCACCTTGCTTTTCCAGCTCTTTAGCAAGATTTTTATAATATTCAAGATTATATTTAGACCTTGCTGGATCTAAAATATCCCCCGTATAACAAATGGCTGCTTCGGCTATTTTTCCTGTCTGCCGGACCGCATCAATTGCCACTTCCATTCCCTTTACCCAGTTTAAACTATCAAAAATTCGGAAGACATCGATGCCTGCATCGGCTGATTGGTTAACAAAATCACGAATTAAGTTGTCCGGATAGTTTTTATATCCTACCGCATTGGCCCCACGGATCAACATTTGGAACAGGACATTTGGAATTCTTTCACGTAATGTCAATAATCGATCCCATGGATCCTCTTTTAAGAACCGGTAGGCAACATCAAAAGTTGCCCCGCCCCACATCTCAAAAGAGAATAAATCCGGCAATAGTTTGGCTGTCGGCTCTGCAATATGCAAAATATCAGTCGTCCTCATTCTTGTTGCTAACAATGACTGATGAGCATCCCTGAAGGTGGTATCCGTTAATAAAACCTGTTTTTGACTTTTCACCCATTGGACAAGTCCATCCGCACCAAATTTATCCAAAATTTGTTTCGTACCATCTTGATATGGGAAATTGTATTGTATCGTTGGAATTCTAGGCTTAGAGAATACAGGTCGTTTCTTTTTATCGATGCCCGGGAATCCATTTACCGTTACTGTGCCAATGTAATTTAGCATTTTTGTTCCCCGGTCTTTACTTACAGGGAAAATAAATAATTCCGGTGTAGTATCAATAAAAGAGGTGTCATACTCACCATTTCGAAACTTCTCATGCTTAACAACATTTTCTAAAAACGGAATATTTGTTTTAATGCCTCTTATTCTAAATTCCTGTAAATTTCGAACCATTTTTGAAGCTGCCTGTTCGAACGTCAATGCCCATGTTGATAGTTTCACAAGCAAAGAGTCATAGTAAGGTGTAATCACAGCTCCTTGAAAACCATTCCCTGCATCAAGCCGTACGCCAAATCCGCCGCCGGAGCGATAGGCCATAATTTTTCCTGTATCAGGCATGAACTGGTTGAGGGGATCCTCTGTGGTAACCCTTGACTGAATGGCAAATCCATTCAGTTGAATTTTCTCTTGATCTGGAATACTAATGATTGGCCCGTGTAACTCATGGCCTTCGGCAACTAATATTTGTGTTTGGACGATATCAATACCTGTTACTAATTCTGTAACCGTGTGTTCAACCTGTACGCGCGGATTTACTTCAATAAAATAAAAATCATTACCGGAGACAAGAAATTCTACTGTACCCGCATTTAAGTAATTGACATTTTTCATCAATTTTACAGCGGCATCACAAATCTGCTTTCGTAATTCTTCAGAAATTGACACACTTGGGGCAACTTCGACTACTTTTTGATGGCGCCGTTGAACGGAACAATCGCGATCATAAAGATGGACGATATTCCTGCTGCTGTCTCCTATGATCTGAACCTCAATATGTTTTGGTTTTTCAATTAATTTTTCAAGATATACCTCGTCATTTCCAAATGCCGCTTTTGCCTCCGATTTCGCTCGGTCAAATGCCTCTCGAACTTCCTCACTTGTATGTACTATTCTCATCCCACGGCCGCCGCCGCCAAGTGAGGCCTTTATGATAATAGGGAATCCATGGACAGCCGCAAACTCCTCGACATCATTCACATCATTCACAGGCCCATCACTTCCCGGTATGACAGGGATATTGGCAAGTTCAGCCTGTTTTCTTGCCTTTACCTTATCACCAAACATATCCAAGTGTGTGGACGAAGGACCAATAAAAATAATTCCCTCTTCTTCACATCTTCTGGCAAAATGAATATTTTCGGACAAAAATCCATAGCCGGGATGAATGGCATTCACACCGCTTTTCTTGGCAATGGCAATGATGCCTTCAATGTCCAAATATGCATCAATTGGTTTCTTACCTTCCCCCACTAAATAGGCCTCATCCGCTTTATAGCGATGGTAGGCGCCTGAATCTTCTTTTGAATAAATTGCAACAGTCCGAATATTCAGTTCAGTACAAGCACGAAAAACCCTTATTGCAATCTCACCCCGATTGGCAACCAATACTTTATTTATCTGTCTTGTCACGTAAAGCACCTTCTATTCTATGTATTTTAAAAAGGCCAGGGGAGCTTGTCCCCCGCATTTTTATTAAATGTAATAAACCTTGCCATCGTTCGACTGTTGTTTTTTATTTTCTATGTCGTGTTTGTTTTTATATTTTTTTTCAAACTTCACAAACATCGAAACATTTACAAGTATTCCTGTTGCAGCAGCAAGCATCAACAAGGAAGAACCACCATAGCTTACATATGGCAGCGTAACGCCTGTTAATGGGATTAATCCGGAAACACCAGCTAAATTGATAAAGGATTGAATCCCTATCATACTCGAAATTCCAATTGCAAGCAGGCTCCCAAAAGGATCCTTACATTGCAGACCGATATATATCCCTCGTAAAACAATATAGGCTAATAGAAGAATAACGAATCCTACTCCCCAAATACCAAGTTCCTCCGCAATAACAGCCATAATAAAGTCTGTATGCGATTCGGGTAAATAACCAAGCTTTTGAATGCTTTTCCCTAAGCCGAGTCCGTTTACACCGCCAGAGCCGATTGCAATATAGGAATTTGCTAAGTGAAAACCAGCTTCTTGTGCATCTGCGAATGGGTTCTCCAAGACAGTAATCCGGCTCATCCGCTTTTCTGAAAATATCGCATCTCTCGCAACAAATATCACTGGTAAAAGAACGATAAGAGCCATGATAAGCAGTTTTGAAATACTCTTAAAATTCATTCCTGAAGAAAGAATAATCATCCCGGCAATCGCAGCAATTATGATTGCCGCACCATAATCCGGTTGCATGACAATTAAGCCACATACAATAAATAGAAACACTAATGGAGGCAGAACGCCTTTATTAAATTGGTTAATATAAGCCTGCTTTTTAGCGTAAACAGCTGACAAATAAATAATTACTGCCAGTTTAACAAATTCCGATGGCTGTAAACGAAACGTACCAAATTCATACCAGCTTTGTGCACCCCCGGCAATAATTCCAAAGGGAAATAATCCTATTAGCAAAAGAAGAGACCCAATGACCATGGGAACCTGAAACCCTTTTGTAAATTGCATTATTTTATATGGGGCGATAGCAAAAAGAATAAAGATGCCGAAAAATAAGAGAAGCCACATTTTTTGTTTTTGATAAAAATAATCTGGCGGGAAACCATATCTCTGGACAGCCCATGCCATGCTGGCACTGTATACCATCACAAGACCAAAGCCACACAACAGGATAACAGCGATGATTAAGGTATAATCATATGATTTCACTATTTTTTTAACCATTTAAGCCGTCCTCATTTTCAAAATTGATATATTCCACTCTATTATAATAGAAAATGAATGATATGACTTGGGTAAAAGAAAATTTGTTACAAGATTTTAATAATGAATAGTTCGAATATAGAGACAATAACGGATAATAAAAAACCCAAACAATCCCTATGAATTGTTTGAGTTTTTAATCCATTATTTTTTCAAGGATGCATCATGTAGTGCCGATAATTCTTTTTCTAATTGAGCTAAAATCGCTTTTCCATCCTTGCCATCTATTAAGCCTAATCGAACAGCAAAGTCTATTTCCCTTGATAGGCCAAACATTTGTGTATCCAATACCTCTTCATAAAGAGGGCATTGAGGCATCGTGAGATTATCCATTTGCACTTTGATAAGCTTTAATATTTTTTCAGCGTCAGCCTGCAATAAAGCAAAGGCTTTTTCCTGATGATTCACGATCATTTCAGACGCCAACATTGATCCCCCCATTTCAGAGCGATAATTCAACTTATCTATAAATTTTACCGTTTACCAGCAAAAATTGCAAGAACAATGAAGGATAATAACAAATAGGAGTGCACTTTATGACATTCTATTTAAAAAAAGCTATACTTAAATCTGTGTTAGACTTTAGGGGGTATGGAAGATGGAAAATATTTTGATTATATCTGGAAAAGTGAAATTTCCGATTACACTGGATCCTGGTGTCTGGATTTTTGATGATCGCCGTATTGATTTAACTACTTACTTTTTAAAGGAAATGGAAAATTCAGATTCAGTGGAGGCATATACGAAGGCTGTTTCAAAGCATTGGGATCGCGAAATAATGGAGGGAGCTGTTTTTCCTCCAACATTAAAAAGCGAGAAGAAATTTGAAAAAGAAAAGGTGTTGACTGGTACTTTTGGAATACCTTTTAAGCCTTTTTTAGCGAATGCCGAGCCGGAAAGTCATGCAGAGACATTGGTCGTCCACACGACAAATGGCGACTATGAGTTTCCTCTTGAAAAGGCTTTCGGTCTCATTTTAGGATTTTCAACGAATGGTCAGCCGTTATCATCTGATGGCCCCGTTCATATCTATAAAGGTGATGGTTCAAATCAGGAAAACCCAATTAAACATGTAATAGGCTTTACTGTGAAATAAACGGGCGCCAAACGGCACCCGTTTATTTATACTATCAGAATTAATATCGACATTGAGAAATGTCCAGCTCCAGCGCCCTAGCGGCGAGACGCCTTCACTTTTCTTATAATAAATCTGCCGCAAGTCTAGCCAGTCCGGACCGCTCCCCTTTTAATAGTTTTACATGCCCGGATATATCTTGATCCTTGAATTTCTCAACGACGTAGGTTAACCCATTGTTATAGGCGTCAAGATATGGATGATCAATCTGTTCCGGGTCGCCCATTAACACGATTTTACTTCCTTCTCCTACCCTGGTTAAGATCGTTTTCACTTCATGCTTCGTTAAATTTTGTGCTTCATCGATAATAATAAACTGTTTTGGCAAGCTCCTGCCGCGAATATAAGTCAATGCTTCTACCTCAATCGAACCCATACCGGCTAATATGGCATCAAGTTCACCAGGCTTCTTTGTATTAAAAAGATATTCCAGGTTATCGTATATTGGCTGCATCCAAGGTCTAAGCTTTTCCTGTTTTTCACCTGGCAAAAAACCTAAGTCCTTCCCAACTGGGACGATCGGTCTCGCGACTAAAAGCTTCTTATATTCTCTTAAATCCTCCGTGTGCATTAATCCGGCAGCAAGAGCAAGCAAGGTCTTGCCTGTCCCTGCTTTCCCGGTTAAAGTAACCAGCGGAATATCCTTACGCAATAATAATTCAATAGCCATGGTTTGTTGGACATTTCTTGGATGAATGCCCCAAACATGCTCTTGATTTAACGTTAATTTTTTTACCTTCTTACTCGTTTTATCAACCATTCCTATTGCCGAGGCAGAACTTCCAAGTATATCCTTCATCAACAAGTATTGATTTGGATAAAACGGATGATTAGCCACTTCTGAAAGCGATAATTCTCCCTTCTCATAAAACCGTCCTAATAATTCAATTGGCAGGTGGAGCTCAAAAAATCCGGTATATATATGTTCCACTTCTACCACACGATCATTCAAAAAATCTTCCGCAGTCAATCCGATTGCATCTGCTTTTACTCTGACTAATGCATCCTTACTAACAATGATGACCGGCTTCCCATTTTCCTTTGCTTGTTCCTCTAAGAATAAATTTTTTGCGACCGCAAGAATGCGATTATCATTGGTTTTTTCAATAAAAATATCTTGAAGTTCATGAAACGATCGATGGTTTAATTCAATACGAATGGTACCCCCGCCTTCAAGCGGGATTTTTTCATGAAGCTTACCTGATGCCCTTAGGCCATCAATTAGCCTTGATACATGTCTTGCATTTCTTCCTACTTCATCCATATATCTTTTCTTTGAGTCCACTTCTTCTAGAACTACTGCCGGAATAACAACTTCATTATCTTCAAAGGAAAAAATGGAATACGGGTCTTGTAATAAAACATTTGTATCTAACACGTATATTTTACTCAAAGCTACGCCTCCTGCTTCCGTTGGTGTCAGGTTAGTTATCATTTCAACAACCCTTTTGCTAGATTGAACTTTGGTAAAATATATGTTTATTGGAATAAAGATAGAAGACGTTTCGCACAATAATTGTTAATGACGACACTAACTAATCTTCTTGGAGGAGGGTTTAAATGAAAAATATTATTTTTATGATGCTAATATGTTTATTTTTAGCAGGTTGTAATGCCAATAATCATAAAGAAATCGCTAAAAGTGAAAACAATTCATTAGTAAATGTAAAAAACAGCTATATCGAAAGTGTCGACCGTAAATCGGGTCAGGAAATTTCAAAGCGTTTAGTTACTCTCGCCACAAGCATACCAAATGTAAACGATGCAACTGCTGTTGTTTTAGGGAATTATGCCATTGTCGGGATCGATGTAAATGCAAAAATCGACCGTTCACAGGTAGGCTCGATTAAGTATTCTGTGGCGGAGAGCTTGAAAAAGGACCCTTATGGCGCTAATGCAGTAGTAGTAGCAGATGCGGATACGACCGAGCGGTTAAAAGAAATCCAAGCAGATATCAAAAAGGGCAGACCAATACAGGGAATTATGGAGGAGTTAGCCGATGTTGCAGGGCGTCTAATGCCTGAAATTCCTGGAGATCTCATTACACCAAGTCCTAAAAATGCGACCGAAAAACCAGATAAAAAACTTCCGGCCGATGAACAAAAGAAATTAAACAAAGAACAAGAAGACCAGTCTAATCATCATAAATAGAAAAGTTTCCATTCAACTATAAAGAAAAAAGCTTAGTTTACACTAAGCTTTTTTCATTGCTTCCATCACTTGTCTGTCCAATTTTTCTGCTGCATTTTTATCATAGGTTTTGTCATACTGTACTTCTGTGACAATTTTCGATCCGTAGAACATGACATCCCTTACTTCATGGATGGTAACCTTTACAAGCGCAAGCTTTAACGGAACATCTTGCAGTCGTTCTTCTTTGACCGCTGCTTCACCTTGAATGGAATATGTAGATTCATTCGCAATCAAATTAATGATTACCTTGTTATTCTTATAAATATTTTCTAAAATACGGGAGCGATTATCTACTGCAAAATAAATCGTGCTGTCATCTTTAGCTAGTACCCAGGAAATCGCACTAACATTTGGTCCCCCTGTCTCATAATCAATGGATGCCAACGTTACAAAACGCTCTTTTTGCATCGCATCATATAATGGCTTAATAAGTTTAGGTTCCACTTGATTTGCCAACATTACAACCCCTTTACTTTTCCTACTTTCTGTTTAAAAACAGATAATCTCATATTACTACTATCCCTTTTTTTCATCAACTCTAACCAATTGATTAACTCCAGGTGTTCACTCATGGTATACTATAATACAAACTACTGTTTTAAGAAAGAAATGAAGAGGTGCTTAATGAGAGTAAAGTGTGTAATTTGCGATAAAATTGAAGCGATTGAAGATGAATCGTTAACAGCAAAGCGTCTTCGCAATCGTCCTATTCATACATATATGTGTAATTCCTGCCATGCCAGAATAACGGATAAGACAAATGCCCGAATTGAATCAGGAAATTTTAAGCTTTTCCGGACAAAATCTGATAATGATGATTGGTAAATAGTAAAGCGTAAGTGCCCTGGAGCTGGATATAAAAAAAGTGCTGACCTTAAAAAAACAGGCCAGCACTTTTTTTAATCTTCAAATGGATAGTCTTCATACTTTTCAGGTTCTTTGTTTATTTGATCCAGCATAATTTCAATTAATTCACGAGGATATCGGACTTTTTTCGTCTCATCACCTTGCTCATAGGAAAGGTAATACATCACGGCATCTGTTGTGATATTGATGTTTGATACTTGATGCTGCGCTGTTAACATCTCTTCAAAAAACTCCCGTGTTTCTTTTGCTGCTACATCATCAGGGCGGGAATCACAAACAACCTTAATGGTAAGCCAATTATAAAGTGCATCTTGTAAGGATTTCATTCCCTTACCTCCTTTACTTTACTTCAGCCTCTTGCTTTTTCGATTGGTGCAGACGAATTTTATATACAATTAATATTAAAGCTGCCACACCCAACCCTTCGGCAATTGGTAATGCATAGGAGAAAAACAACATGATTAAACATCCAATGCAAAGACTGATATAAATAACAATGTTTTTCAAAAGAGGTAATTTTTTTGCAAACCCTAACCTGTATACAATCACCGACAAAATAACAATAAAAACATATTGCAGCAGTACACCAGTTTCTACATCTTTTGTAAGCTCAATAAAAAACCTTAAACTCGGGGAGAAGGATCTTAAATCTTCCACAGCGTGCACCTCATTACTTAACTCATTTCAGCGTATTTTTTCTTTTTCGCCGCTTTTTCACGTTCATTCTTATCAAGAATTTTCTTTCGTAACCGAATAGATTCAGGAGTTACCTCACAATATTCGTCATCATTTAAATATTCTAATGACTCTTCCAATGTCATGATGCGCGGCTTTTTAATGACTGACGTTTGATCTTTATTGGCCGAACGGACATTTGTCGCCTGCTTCACTTTCGTAATATTGACAGTGATGTCATTTTCACGAGTGTTTTCGCCAACAATCATTCCCTCATAAATTTCCGTACCCGGTTCAACGAAAATGGTTCCACGGTCCTCTACTTGCATTATACCATATGTGGAAGCTTTTCCGGATTCCATTGAGACAAGAACACCTTGGTGTCTTCCGCCAACCTGTCCAGCAAGCATCGGCTGATAGCTGTCAAAGGTATGATTAATAATCCCATATCCGCGAGTCATTGTTAAGAATTCAGTTGTGTAACCAATTAAGCCGCGTGCAGGTACATTGAATATTAACCGAACTTGACCTGATCCATTATTAATCATATCAAGCATCTCGCCTTTACGAGCACCAATGGATTCCATTACAGAACCTGTATGTTCTTCAGGAACATCGATTTGTACTCTTTCCACAGGCTCACAGCGTACTCCGTCAATTACTTTCACAATTACTTCTGGTTTAGAAACCTGAAGCTCGTAGCCTTCACGGCGCATATTTTCAATCAAGATCGATAAATGGAGTTCTCCACGACCGGAAACAATCCAAGCATCCGGGGAATCCGTGTTTTCAACCCGTAAACTAACATCTGTATGCAATTGAGCAAGAAGTCTCTCTTCAATTTTTCTTGAAGTTAAATATTTTCCTTCTCTTCCAGCAAATGGACTATTATTTACGGCAAAAGTCATTTGTAGTGTTGGTTCGTCAATTCGTAAAATTGGTAATGCTTCTTGATGCTCAATTGGGCAAACTGTCTCACCGACATTTATATCTTCCATGCCTGAAACTGCAATTAAATCCCCAGCTTGTGCTTCTTGTACTTCCTGACGCTTTAACCCGAAGAAACCAAATATCTTGGTCACACGGAATTGTTTAACACTGCCGTCTAACTTCATTAAGGCAACCTGTTGGCCAACATGCATTTTTCCACGGAAAACACGGCCAATCCCGATTCTACCCACATAATCATTATAATCAAGCAGAGCTACCTGGAATTGCAGCGGTTCGTCTTGATTATCAATTGGTGCAGGGATATATTCAACGATGGCATCATATAGACATTGCATATTCTCATCTTGTTTTTCCGGATTCATACTTGCAGTACCGTTGATACCTGATGCATAAATAACAGGAAATTCAAGCTGATCTTCTGAAGCATCAAGTTCAATAAACAAATCAATGACTTCATCTACTACTTCAGCGGGTCTGGCAAAATCACGATCAATTTTATTTACCACGACGATCGGAGTTATCTTTTGCTCTAATGCCTTTTTAAGAACAAAACGTGTTTGCGGCATACAGCCTTCATATGCATCGACTACAAGCAAAACACCATCAACCATTTTCATGATTCGTTCTACTTCACCGCCAAAGTCTGCGTGTCCCGGTGTATCCAAAATATTAATTCTTGTATCTTTATATTGAATCGCGGTATTTTTCGCAAGGATGGTGATTCCGCGTTCTCTTTCTATATCACCAGAGTCCATGGCACGTTCTTCCACGTGCTCATTAGAACGAAATGTTCCAGATTGTTTTAACAATTGGTCAACCAACGTCGTTTTCCCATGGTCAACGTGGGCAATGATTGCTATGTTACGTACATCATCTCTAAGTTTCAAAATTCCACTCCTACCTATTTTATAAAAATAAAAGCTATTTTTAGTTTCCCAAATACAACTAAAATATTATACCATACTTAAAGTGGAAACCGAAAAGCATTTTATGTAGAATAAAAAATATACCAGAAAAAATTTAATTAAATATAGAAAAACAAAGGGGTTTGAAAAATGAAAAATATAAAATGGTCTTTACTCTTTTATGCAATTTTAGCTGCATCATTCATAATGGGAATTGGAATTGCAATTGGTGAACAAAGTTTAATCGGAGCAATCGGCTGCATTTTTGCATTAATTGTGATCATGGGGATGGGCTTTAAAACAAAGAGAAAAATGCGTGAAAACGGAGAGATATAAAAAGAAGCCATGGATTGGCTTCTTTTTAAAATATTGACCTTATTGAACTACTTTTAAATAATCCTTTAAAATTACTTGATGCAGTCCTGGTTTCGCGGTAAAAAGTGAATCCTTAGAAATAAAGTCCAGTTTTTCTCCCTTTATATTTGTTACGACTCCTCCTAATTCTTCAATAATGACTGCCCCGGCAGCAATATCCCATGGAGACAGCCGCATCGAAAAGTAGGCATCTACTCTTCCGGTTGCTACAAACACCATCTCAAGTGCAGCTGTACCATATGATCTTGTCCCTCTGGCATCTCTTACCAATGGAATCATTAAATTGTGATCAATGCGTTTATTTTCCATAACCCATGTAGCATTAATTGCAAGGATGGATTCCTTAACAGTTGTTTCCTTGAGTCCAGGCAGAGGTTTTCCATTCATATAAGCACCCTCGCCGCGAATGGCGTGATAGAGCTCATCATGTACTACATCATATATGAGTCCGATTTTACCGACTCCATTTTCATAAACCCCGATCGATACTGCAAAGTTCCTTTGCTGGTGGATAAAATTCATTGTTCCATCGATGGGATCAATTAACCAGACAATTCCCTCAAGGCTATTTAATTCATCACCAAAGCCCTCTTCACCCAATATTTTATGATCCGGGTACTTTCCTCTAATCTTATGAATAAAAAATTGCTCAATTTCCTTATCGATATTAGTTACCAGATCATTGGGATTTGATTTTGTTTCAATATTTAACGTTTTCTCAAACGATAGACGAATCCTGTCCCCTGCTTCTTTGACCCATTCCTTAGCATGAGCATCAATGTCTTCCCAAATCATAATACGCCTCCATTTCTCCGTTTACCTTTTTTAAATCCAATGTATGTAGTATGATGCATGAGAAATATTTTAATGTACCTATAGCTTACTCAAATTGAAGAAACACAGCAACTTTTAACAATTTACGTTCAAATTATCACACAAAGGCACAATAATAAACGAACCCCTCTCATTCCTTCTCCGGAGTCCGTTTTAGATAAGTCGATAAACTACTCTCTTTTTGTTCATTGCAATTTGTTACTCCCTTGATAAAATATCAGCTAATCAATTAAAGAGCTTTTAATCGTACTAATTCCATACGGATTTTTTCTAATTTTTGTTTACATTCTTTCATTTTCTTCTCATTCTTTTCACCAATTGCTTCAAATAAGACAGCCAATTCATAATCCATTTCCAATCTTAATACTGCCGTTTTTTCCTTTTCTCCCACTTTTTTTAAAGATGTATTCATCAATTGTTTCACCTTGTTTCTCCCCTTTCAGTTAGTTAATTAATTATTCAGATTGTTTTTTACTGTATAATATGAGTCATCTTGATATGTTGCAACAAATATGTGCTTTAATCTAGAAAGCAACACGCTTCGTGAAATCTCGGAGTTATGCTACAATTAGTGACAAACGGCTTGTTGGGGGTACTTCAATGAACTTTACAGGATTTACTAATGAAGATTTTGATGTTTTTTTAATAGATGGATTAGAACCAAGAATGGACGGGCTTAAAAATACGATCCGACCTAAATTAGAAGCTTTAGGGGAATACTTTTCACCTTCCTTATCCTCGTTAACGGGTGATGAAATGTTTGTTCATGTTGCCAAACATGCAAGGCGTACCATCAACCCGCCTAAGGATACATGGGTGGCATTTGCCCATAATCCTCGAGGCTATAAAATGCTGCCGCATTTTCAAATTGGCTTGTGGCACACCCATTTATTTATTTGGTTTGCCGTTATTTATGAGGCACCCCAAAAAGAGGCAATAGGGGCACGATTTGCGAAAAAAGCGGCAAAAATCTATAAAGAAATTCCGAAAGATTATGTCTGGTCAATTGACCACATGAAGCCTGATACACTTCCACATGGTCAATTGACTAAGGTTGATCTTCTCTCCCACTTTGAGCGGCTGCAGAATGTAAAAAAAGCAGAACTATTATGTGGATATACCATAGACCGTGAGGCTGCTATCCAATTAGGTTCTGAAGGGATATTAGAACAAATTGAGGATGTCTTTAAGAAAGTAGCACCACTTTATAAAATAGCCCTAAATATTAAATAGAAAAAACTCCCGAATCCATTTTCGGGAGTTTTTTAAGATTATTTCATCATGATTCGGCTGCCTGATGGCGCTTCTTTTGCTTTTTTGATTGTTCGATAAGACGAATAACCGCTGATTTCTTCAAATTCATCACAAATGTTTTTTTCTTCCGCTTTGCTTGGAACGATTTCTTTGAACCGCCGATAGGCGTTCATAACCTCGTCTCTTTCAATCCCTTTTTCGTACGCCTTCTCGATTGTTTCAAAAAATTTGATTACATCAACAATTTCATCGGTTGACCAATTAAAATCAATCGGATATTGGTATTCCATTCATTTCACCTGCTTACTATTTACATTTAAAATGAATCATACCTTTATTTTCCCCATTTTGCACGAATTTCTTCCGCATCATGAATCATTCGTTCAAAAAGTACTGAAACACTAGGTATATCCTTAATCAGCCCCATGACTTGACCTGCCCATGCAAAACCTTTGCCCTCATCACCTTCATATATGTACCGTTTATTAGCCGTTCCACTAATAAATTCCTTCAGCTGATCATAATTTGCGTTTTTCTTTTCAATTTCAAGAATTTGTTCCGTCCATGGATTTGCGATGGCTCTTGCAGGCGCACCAAGTGATCGCTTAATTACCACCGTATCCGCCTCTGTTCCTTCAACGAGCCTTTGCTTATATACTTCATGTGCATGAATACATTCTTTAGTCGCAATAAATCTTGTTCCCATTTCAACCCCTTCTGCACCTAAACTTAGTGCAGCCATCAATCCCCTTCCATCACCAATTCCTCCTGAGGCAATAACGGGAATCGAAACTGCATCAACAACTTGAGGAATTAATACCATTGTCCCGATATCATCCCGGCCGAGATGGCCGCCGCCTTCCTGGCCGACAACCATAACCGCATCTGCACCAAGCTGTTCTGCCTTTATAGCCTGCCGTCTGGCAGCGACGAGAACGAGTTTTTTTATGGTTGTTCCCTTTAACTGATCAAATATGGGTGCAGGGTTCCCTCCTGTCATAGAAACAACAGGAACTTCTTCCTCTATCGCCACCTGAAGGAAATCCACGAACGGGCGTCCATGCTGTCCAATCGCAAAATTAACCCCAAAAGGATGTTTCGTTAAATGTTTTACCTTCCGGATTTCCTCACGCAGTTGTTCAGGATTACTTAATGACATAGCTGTAATCTGCCCTAATCCTCCAGCATTCGAAACAGCGGCCGCTAATTCAGAATAGGCCAAATAGGCAAGTCCACCTTGTATAATTGGTATACGGATCCCTAAAGTCTCCGTCACTCGTGTTTGCCAATTCAAATTGAATCACTCCTCATTATTCATTTATTTCTTATTTCGCCTTAAAAGGTTAAATTTCCTTTCATCAAGGGAAACTAAGCTGTAAGAAATAATCAAAGAAATGCGGAAAGAAATCTATGCAACCCCCTGGATTAGTGCTATAATTCCATTGTTTTATGTTTTTAATCAACGAATATAAAGAAGTATTTTTAATAAAGAGGTGTAGTAATCATTGTCACAAAATCAAACACCGTTATTTAGCGGTTTAGTTGCGCATGCCAGAAAAAACCCGATTCAATTTCATATTCCAGGTCATAAAAAGGGAGCAGGAATGGATCCTGAATTCCGTCAGTTTATTGGTGAAAATGCCCTGTCCATCGACTTAATAAATATTGGCCCGCTTGATGATCTTCATCATCCAAAGGGAATGATCAAGGAGGCACAAGAATTAGCTGCTGAAGCTTTTGGAGCCGATCATACTTTCTTTTCTGTCCAGGGTACAAGCGGGGCGATTATGACGATGGTAATGGCCGTTTGTGGACCTGGAGATAAAATCATCATACCAAGGAACGTCCATAAGTCTATCATGTCGGCTATTGTCTTTTCCGGAGCAATCCCAGTCTTCATCCATCCGGAAATAGATAGAGAACTAGGAATTTCTCATGGAATTACAACAGATGCCGTGGAAAAGGCTCTTGAGCAGCATCCTGATGCAAAAGGGGTTTTAGTGATTAATCCGACCTACTTTGGTATCTCAGCAGATTTAAAGAAAATCGTTGAAATTGCCCACTCGTACAATGTGCCCGTTTTAGTTGATGAGGCCCATGGTGTCCATATTCATTTCCACGATGATCTTCCAATGTCTGCTATGCAGGCCGGCGCTGATATGGCAGCAACTAGTGTCCATAAGCTCGGTGGCTCCATGACACAAAGCTCCATCCTAAATGTCAAAGAGGGACTTGTTTCAGCGAAACATGTTCAATCGATTTTAAGCATGCTTACAACAACGTCAACATCCTATTTGCTGTTAGCTTCGCTGGATGTGGCTCGTAAGCAATTAGCAACCAAAGGTAAAGCACTGATTAACAGGACTATTCAATTAGCACAGTCTATTCGTAAGAGAATCAACGAAATTGACCATATTCACTGTATCGGCGAAGAAATACTAGGCTCTAAAGCCACGTTTGATTATGACCCGACAAAACTCATTATTTCCGTGAAAGAACTGGGATTAACCGGGTATGAGGTTGAAAAATGGTTAAGAGAAAAGCATAATATTGAAGTAGAATTATCAGACCTATATAACATCCTTTGTATTATTACATTCGGTGATACTGAAAAGGAAGCAGCCCTATTAGTCAATGCATTAAAAGAATTGGCGGCTGAATATAAAGATCAAGCTGGGAAAATTGAACCTGTGGAGGTCCTTCTTCCAGAAATTCCGATACTTGCCTTAACTCCGAGAGATGCTTTTTATGCTGAAACGGAAGTCATTCCCTTTGCTGAGTCAGAAGGCAGGATTATTGCCGAATTTGTGATGGTCTACCCGCCAGGGATACCTATTTTTATCCCGGGTGAAATCATAACAGAGGAAAACCTTCATTATATCCGAGAAAACCTCGAGGCTGGCTTACCTGTTCAAGGTCCCGAAGACGATGAAATTAAATTCATTCATGTGATAAAAGAGTACAAAGCCATAAAATAAAAAAATCAGGATTCCGGTTACGGAATCCTGTTTATTTATTTAAATGTTCTGATTTAATTATTCTTCCTCGTGATGATGATGGTTGTCGCAACAATTGCACTTCGAGTAAAGCACCGTAACTTTTTCATCTTCAAAATGATCAATAGTAGAGTTACAAGTCTGGCAAACAAGAGTACCCATCTGTTCAATCCCCTTTTCATGAGTGAATAAAAACGAATTTGAAAGCGTTTAAATATCCTTAATCCAATAATAATATATCACATTAGATTTTTCAAGCCTAAATTGTATGTCACATTTAAAAAAAGGCACAAAAAAAAGGCCACTATTTGCCTTTTCTTTAACTTTACTCATATTGTAACATTGTAAGTGTTGTCAGTCCTTTTTAATCAATGCTAGAATAGAAATTGAACATCAATAGACAATAGGGGGGGAATGATGATGGCTGTAAACGCATTTATTAAGCTTGTGCCCTCATCCGCTAAACAATCGGTAACGATTGAAGAGGTAAAGGACTTATTTCATTACTATAAAAATATAACAGCAAAAACGGGCGACCAATTAAATTGGCAATATGGGGAATCTGCCTTTCCGTATGAAATAAAAGAAACCGAAGAAGGCAAAGGGCAGTGGTTTTATTTACATTCAAGCCATGAACGCTACAATGCCATTTTAATCGGTGTTGATACAGAGACAGTTCGCGATGAAGATGGGGCAGAAAGAGAACTGGTATACATACAAGTCACACTTCCGGCACAATCTACTCATGGGGATAAAGGAAAAGCAAATGAATTTTGTAAATTCCTAGCTAAAAAGCTTCAAGGTGAGCTGCACCTATTTAACGAAAGAATCATGTATTTCTACCCAAGAAAATAATTTGTAACGAAGCTCCCTTAGAGGGGCTTTTTTTAATGGATAAATTGCACCAATGTATAATGCAGGGAAGTATAAATCACTAAGCTTAATACAGTGATGAAGAGGGTTTTCCTCCTTGATTTCGTCACATGGTTTCCAATAATATACGCCAGATAAAAAAAGACAAAAAACATTATGACCTTATAAATAAGTTGATCATGTTTTGAAATCCATTCAATTAATGTATAACCGCTCCAAATCATAAACTGCAGGATCATCACAACATAAACCTTCATATTTATCACCACTCAAAATCCATTGATCTTTTCGAAGAACAAAGACATCCAGTGTTATAAGTATATGTTCGAATAGGTAGAGATATATTTAATTTTCAAACGATTCGGGTATTTTAAAATAGGGAAAAGTATTGGTTACCTTTATTATTCGCCGCAAAAAAATAAAGTCCTTTTCTTTTTTAGAAAAGGACTTTATTTTCGAACTATTTAACAATATGGATTGGGGTTCCAAGAGCAACTTCTGCTGCTTCCATTGTTATTTCACCGAGCGTCGGATGAGCATGGATTGTCATAGCTAAATCTTCAGCTGTCATGCCAGCTTCAATCGCTAAACCTAGTTCAGCAATCATGTCTGACGCACTTGCACCTGCAATTTGCGCCCCAATAACAAGACCGTCTTCTTTACGGGTAATTAATTTTAAGAAGCCATCGCCGCTGTCCAGTGATAATGCACGTCCATTTGCTGCAAATGGGAATTTAGCAGCGTTTACTTCAATACCTTCTTCTTTTGCTTGTGACTCTGTATATCCTACCGAAGCCAATTCAGGTTCTGAGAAGACTACCGCAGGAATTCCTAAGTAATCAATTTCAGAAGAATGTCCGGCAATTGCCTCTGCCGCAATTTTGGCTTCATAGGATGCTTTATGGGCTAATTGTGGACCTTGGACAACATCACCAATCGCATAAATATTACCAATATTTGTTCGGCATTGTTTGTCAATTTCAATTAATCCTCTGTCACTCAGTTTCACACCAACTTGTTCTAAGCCCATTTCATCAGTGTTTGGACGGCGTCCAACCATAACAAAGACATAATCAGCTTCGATTTTCTTCTCTTCGCCTTTTGTTTCAAATGTGACAACCACACCGTTTTCCGTTTCTTCGACCCCTTTAGCCAATGCTTTTGTATAGAATTCAGCACCTTTTTTCTTCATGCTGCGCTTAACAAGGGAAGCCATTTGCTTATCAAAAACGCCAAGACCTAATATTTCTACTGCACCTTCTAGAATGGTCACTTGACTGCCAAAGTTTGCGTAGGCGCCGCCAAGCTCAATCCCGATTACACCGCCGCCGATGACGACAATTTTTTCTGGAATCTCATTTAAATTAAGGGCTCCAGTCGAATTAAGAACGCGTTTCGAATATTTAAAGGCAGGAAGTTCAATTGGACGAGAACCAGTAGCAATAATCGCATTTTTAAAAGTATACGTTTGTGCAGAATTTTCATCCATCACCCGAAGTGTATTAGCATCAACGAAATAGGCTTCACCGCGTGCAATATTGACTTTATTTCCTTTTAATAACCCTTCCACACCGCCAGTTAATTTTTTCACGATTCCTGATTTAAATTCTTGAACCTTTGAAAAATCAACCTTTACATTTTCCGCCGTAATTCCGAATGACTCAGAATGAAGGGCAGTTTCATAACGGTGACCTGCTGCAATTAGGGCTTTAGAAGGAATACACCCAACATTTAAGCATACGCCCCCAACATATTCTTTTTCAACAATTGTTACTTTTTGTCCTAGCTGCGCAGCGCGAATTGCTGCCACATATCCACCAGGACCCGCACCAATAACTATAGTATCTGTTTCTATAGGGAAATCTCCAACGACCATAATATTACGCCTCCATTAACAATAGTTCTGGATCGTTCAATAAACGTTTAATATGATTTAATGCATTTTGTGCTGTTGCACCGTCAATCATTCGATGATCAAAGCTTAAAGAAAGTGCTAAAACAGGTGCAGCAACAATTTCACCGTTACGAACGATTGGCTTTTCTGCAATACGGCCAACACCTAAAATAGCTACTTCCGGATGGTTAATAACAGGAGTAAACCACTGGCCGCCTGCAGAACCAATGTTTGAAATAGTACATGATGCACCCTTCATTTCATTTGGCGCAAGTTTGCCTTCACGAGCTTTACCTGCCAACTCATTAATTTCGTTAGAAATACTGAAGACTGACTTACGATCAGCATCTTTTACAACTGGAACCAACAAGCCCTTTTCAGTATCCGCAGCAATTCCGATATTATAGTAATGCTTGTGAATGATTTCGCTAGTTGCATCATCAAGTGAAGTATTTAAAGCAGGGAATTCCCTTAATGCACTTGTTAATGCTTTTACGATATATGGCAAGAAAGTAAGCTTAATGCCTTTAGCGGCAGCCACTTCTTTGAATTTCTTACGATGGGTAACTAGTTTCGTTACATCGACTTCATCCATTAATGTAACATGTGGTGCCGTATGTTTTGAATTGACCATTGCTTTAGCAATAGCTTTCCGAATACCGCTCATTTTCTCACGAGTTTCAGGATATTCACCTTGTGGGATTGCTGCCGCTTGTGGTGCCTCAGCTTTCGCTGCTCCCGTTTCTGCAGGTGCCGCAGCTGCTGCTTGCGGTGCCGCTTGTGCCCCGCCGCTCACGAATGCATCAATATCACTTTTTAGAACACGGCCATTATCACCTGACCCTGAAACTAAATGAATATCAATACCTTTTTCACGTGCATATTTACGTACAGATGGCATTGCGATAATTCGTCTATTTGGATCAACCTCTGCTTGTGGTGCTGGTGCTGCTGCTGTAGGTGCCGGTTGTGTGGCCGCCTCTTGCTTAGCTTCTGGGGCAGGAGCTGGAGCTTTTTCTTCTTGTTTAGGTGCATCATCGTGATCGTCACCTTTAAATTGCAGGTTTTCATATCCTGGTGCATCAAATGTAACAAGAACTTGGCCAACTGTTGCAACAGTTCCTTCGCCAACTAATAAATCTATTACTGTTCCCTCAACTGGGGAAGGAATTTCAACCACTGCTTTATCATTTTGAATTTCACATAGGACATCATCTTCTTGGACTTTATCACCCGGTTTGACAAACCATTTGACAATTTCTCCTTCGTGAATACCTTCACCGATGTCAGGCATTTTAAATTGAAATGACACTGAGCTTCATCTCCTATTTTTTCATGTATTTTAGCCAATTTTGCTAGGATGAAAATGGGAAAGGAACACCCTTTCCCTGGATTTAATTTACCAACGCCAAAATAGTACTCTTCAACGTCTAGAACGTTAATACCTTCTTAGCTGTTTCAATAACGTCCTTATAGTTAGGAAGCCAAACGGATTCCGCTTGCGGGAAAGCAAATACAGTATCTGGAGCTGCAACACGCAATACAGGTGCTTCCAAGCTTAAAATAGCACGATCGTTTATTTCTGCCACAACGTTTGCAGCAATACCTGCTTGCTTTTGTGCCTCTTGAACAACAATGGCACGCCCGGTTTTTTCAACCGATGCAATAATGGTTTCAATATCGATTGGACTTACAGTACGCAAGTCAATTACTTCGGCAGAATACCCTTCTTTTTCCAGCTTTTCTGCTGCTTTTAATGACTCATGGACCATTGCACCATACGTAATGATGGAAACATCTTTCCCCTCACGTTTCACATCCGCTTTTCCTAACGGAATCGTGTATTCCTCTTCAGGAACTTCCTGGCGGAAAGAACGATATAGCTTCATATGCTCAAGGAAAATAACCGGATCATTGTCACGGATAGATGCAATAAGAAGACCTTTTGCATCATATGGTGTTGACGGAATAACCACTTTTACTCCAGGTGATTGTGCCATAAGACCTTCTAAGCTGTCAGCGTGCATATCAGGAGTATGTACGCCGCCTCCAAAAGGCGAACGGAATGTTACCGGAGCATTAAACTTGCCGCCAGTACGATAGCGGAGGCGTGCAGCCTGACCGGAAATTGAGTCCATTACTTCAAATATAAATCCGAAAAATTGAATTTCTGGAACAGGACGGAATCCCTGTAAACTCAGACCGACCGCTAAACCGCCGATACCTGATTCAGCAAGTGGTGTGTCAAATACACGATCTTCGCCAAATTCATTTTGCAGTCCTTCTGTCGCACGGAAAACACCACCGTTTACACCCACGTCTTCACCGAAAACTAAAACATTCGGATCATTACGCAATTCCGTACGTAATGCATCTGTAATTGCTTGGATCATTGTCATTTGAGCCATGGCTTACTTCGACTCCTTTTCTTTAAATATTTCATATTGTTCTTTTAAGTTATAAGGCATATCTTCGTGCATAATTGAAATCAAATCAGTTACCTTTTGTTTTGGTGCCGCATCTGCTAGCTTAATCGCTTCTTTAATATCTTCTTTGGCTTGTTCAATTACTTCGTTTTCCTTTTCTTCGCTCCAAAGCCCTTTGTTTTCAAGGAATTTGCGGAAACGAACAAGCGGATCTTTCTTTTCCCACTCATTGTCAAGGTCAGCTGTACGATAACGTGTTGGGTCATCACCGGCCATTGTGTGCGGGCCATAACGGTATGTTAATGTTTCGATAAGTGTTGGACCTTCACCATTAAGCGCACGTTCGCGGGCATCACGAGTTGCTGCATAAACAGCTAACGGATCCATACCGTCAACGACGATACCAGGAATACCAGCTGCAACTGCCTTTTGAGCAAGTGTCTTTGCTGCAGATTGTTTAGCAACAGGGGTTGAAATAGCAAAACGGTTGTTTTGAATAATAAAGATAGCCGGAGCTTTAAATGCACCCGCAAAGTTAATGCCTTCGTAGAAATCCCCTTGAGACGTTCCACCGTCACCTGTATAAGTAATAGCAACGGCTTTCGCACCACGTTTTTTCATTCCTAGTGCTACACCTGCTGTTTGAACGTATTGAGCACCGATAATGATTTGCGGAATAGCTATATTAACACCTTCAGGAATCTGTCCACCTTGAAAATGTCCTCTGGACCATAAAAACGCTTGCGATAAAGGCAATCCATGCCAAACAATCTGTGGAACATCACGATATCCCGGTAAAATAAAATCCTCTTTTTCAAGGGCAAACTGAGAAGCCAATTGAGAAGCTTCCTGTCCGGCAGTTGGTGCATAGAAACCAAGTCTTCCCTGACGGTTTAAAGAAATAGAGCGTTGATCAAGTATCCTTGTATAGACCATACGGCGCATTAATTCCTGTAATTGTTCATCTGTTAGGTCAGGCATTGCTGCTTCGTTAACAACCTCACCTTGTTCATTAAGAATTTGAAGCGTTTGAAATTGATCTTCTACAGTCTCGAGCGCTTTCTTCGCATCTAGCTGGGCGTTCTTAAGTTTAGAAGCCATTTTGGTCACCTCTTCCTTTCTATTCGGAGCTTAATATTTAAAATAAAATCCACTGTTAGATTACCCAAAAAACAGACAATAAAAGCATGATTCACAGAAACGATTTATATAAAACAAACAAAAACTTCTACTCACCCTAATTATATTCTGTATTACTCTTTTAGGTAACTCTATTGATACAACTTTTCAGCTCATATATGAGTTTACATCAACATTTTTTACGCGTCAAATACTAAGATTATAATTTTCCATCATAATCACATTAAAAACATTTTATTTTATAAAGCCATCTGTACCACCCTATCCTTTCAAACTGTTATATAAAATTAGCCAATTATTATTGTTGTTATAATATAGAAAAAATCGGCTGGTTCAGCCGATTCCAAAATTAGCAATGATTATTTACTCGATTTAAGCCCTGCCTTTTTATAAAATGAAAGTTTCTTATCATTGTATTGTTCCGTAAGCATATTAAACTTTTCATTAGCATCCGAAACCTGTTTATACTGTCCATTTAATTTATTTACCTGTGCCTCAAGATCTTCTAAAGGAAGGTTCTTATTTTTAAACATTTCATATAATTCTTTATCATATTTTAAGGCATCAGAATATTCTTTGTATAACCATTCATGTGCTTGATACCGCTGCATCATGATATCATAAAGTTCATTTGCTGTCTTTGTAAGCTCAGGGTCTTCAAATTCATCTTTAATTTTAGCTGCTTTCTTAAATTCCTTTTCTGATTCGTTTAAGCTTTCTGTTTCCTTTTCCATATGATTTTTTCTTTTTTCCGTTAAGAGAATTGCTTCATCAGAAAGTTTGACAATCTGGTCATATTCTTTCATGCCAAGATCGATAATTTGGTCATATAGTTCTTTTTCTTCTTTTTCCAACTTAACAAGCGGATCTTGTTGCTCCTCGAAAGTCTTTTCTTTAGCTACAACACCCTCTAAAATAACATACATCTTCTCAACAGAAGTCTTTTTTTCAGTACATCCTGATATAATGAATATGATGATAGCTAAAATAGAAAGTAAATATCTTCTTTTGCCTTTTAAAAACATATTGAAACCTCCTAACTGCTGCCAACTTTAACTATATCTGTCCAAGGTTTGTTTGACAATATACCAGGAAAAAAAGTATGCAAAAATCGGGATGTACAGACAATCAATGGTTAACATTTTATCTAATGTTTGATAGACTAGTGATTGCAAATATTTTAATTGAACACGGGAGTGAAGGTTCATGATCACGATGGACGATATTATTCGAGATGGACATCCTACCCTCAGAAAAGTGGCTGCAGAAGTTGCCATGCCGCCATCAGAGGAAGATAAACAAATCTTATCCAGCCTTTTAGAATATGTTATTAATAGTCAAAATAATGAAATCGCGTCAAAATATAGTTTACGTCCAGGAATTGGTTTAGCTGCCCCGCAAATAAATGTTTCAAAAAGGATGATTGCCGTTCATCTAACAGATGACAAAGGGAATCTTTATAGTCATGCATTATTTAACCCTAAAATTATCAGCCATTCTGTTGAAAAAGCCTATTTACAACAGGGCGAAGGCTGCCTTTCAGTTGATGAGGCCATTCCAGGCTTTGTACCGCGGTATGCAAGAGTTACCGTGAAGGGGGTAAATCTTGCAGGTGAAGAAGTGAAGCTTCGGCTTAAAGGGCTTGCCGCCATCTGTTTTCAACACGAGATTGACCATTTAAATGGAATCATGTTTTATGATTATATTGATTCCAATGAGCCATTTAAGCCGATTGAAGACGCAATCGGGATCGAAAGGTAAAAACACTGGCCTTTTTATTGGGTCAGTGTTTTTCTTTCATTAAAGACTGTCATTGTTATTCCATGTTTAACCATGAAAATATCAGCGATTTCATCATATAATAATAGTAAAAAAACATTTATTTTTTAAAAAATCTCAATTATCTCCCATTGCTTGCTTTACATTGGACAAGGTTCGTATAAAATAAGAAATAAGGAGATGATCCACTATGTTAAAGAAGCTAAGGAAGAAGCTTGTAAAACAGTGGAAAGATTTACTGAGAAAAAAAACGATTGCCTAATTTTTTTAAGGGCCCTTCAAACTTGCGAAGGGCTCCTTCGTTATTGTAAAGTGGGAAAACAAGCGGTTATTAAGATACTATTCATTATTATTCCAAGGGCTTCCAAAGAAAATAAATGAAAAAGATGAAAATATTATATATAATAGAAAAAGCTATGATTGAATAAGGAGCGAATTTATATGATATATAAAGTATATTATCAAGAAAGCATTACTCAAGTACCTGTTAGAGAAAACACAAAAACCCTTTATATTAAAGGTGAATCGGTAAGAGATGTTCGCGCAAAAATTGCCTCCCGCGGGTATAATGTTGAATTCGTACAGGAAGTAACAGGAGCATATTTAGAATATGAACAACAAAATGAAGACTATAATGTATTGGAGATTGGATAATTTATGAAATTTGTAAAAAATGATCAAACTGCTGTTTTTGCCCTTGGTGGATTAGGTGAAATTGGCAAAAATACGTATGCAGTTCAGTTCCAGGATGAAATTATTTTAATCGATGCCGGAATCAAATTCCCTGAGGATGAATTATTAGGTATTGATTATGTTATTCCTGATTACACCTATTTGGTAAAAAATGAAGAAAAGATTAAAGGTTTATTTGTCACTCATGGTCATGAAGACCACATTGGCGGTATCCCCTATTTACTGCGCGAAGTAAATATTCCCATCTATGGCGGCAAGCTGGCCCTTGGGTTAATCAAAAATAAATTAGAAGAGCATGGTTTGCTTAGAACTGCAAAATTAATTGAGATAAAAGAAGACGATGTGATTAAATTCCGCAAAACATCTGTTACTTTTTTCCGGACTACGCATAGTATTCCTGATTCTTATGGGATTGTCGTTAAGACACCTCAAGGTCAAATAGTTCATACAGGCGATTTTAAATTTGATTTTACCCCTGTAGGTGAACCAGCCAATTTGACTAAAATGGCTGAGATCGGAAAAGAAGGCGTATTATGCTTACTTTCAGATAGTACGAATAGTGAAATACCTGAGTTTACGATGTCTGAGCGCCGAGTTGGCGAAAGCATCCACGATATTTTCAGGAAAGTGGATGGACGGGTCATTTTTGCTACCTTTGCTTCAAATATCCACCGGTTGCAGCAAGTGGTAGAGGCCGCCGTCGTAAATGGCAGGAAAGTTGCCGTGTTTGGCCGGAGCATGGAAGCTGCAATCAATATTGGACTTGATTTAGGTTATATTAATGCCCCAAAAGAAACATTTATTGAAGCAAATCAAATTAACCGGTTACCGGCTGATAAAGTCACGATTTTATGTACAGGTAGTCAAGGTGAACCAATGGCCGCTCTATCACGAATTGCCAATGGCACACACAGGCAGATTCAAATTATTCCCGGTGATACTGTCGTGTTTTCATCTTCACCGATTCCCGGGAACACAATCAGTGTAAGCAGAACCATTAATATGCTGTACCGTGCAGGTGCAGAAGTAATATATGGGAAATTAAGCAACATCCATACTTCAGGACACGGCGGTCAGGAAGAACAAAAACTAATGCTCCGCTTAATTAAACCAAAATTCTTTATGCCCATTCATGGTGAATACAGGATGCAGAAAATGCATGCTAAACTTGCGGTTGATTGCGGTGTAGAAGAAGATAATTGTTTTATTATGGACAATGGAGAAGTATTAGCCCTCTCAGACCAAACAGCACAGGTGGCCGGCAAAATTCCGTCTGGTTCTGTCTATATTGATGGCAGCGGCGTTGGCGACATTGGAAATATTGTATTAAGGGACCGCAGAATTTTGTCTGAAGAAGGTTTAGTCGTCGTTGTTGTAAGTATTAATATGAAAGAGTTTAAAATTGCTTCCGGGCCAGACCTTATTTCTCGTGGTTTTGTTTATATGAGGGAATCCGGAGATTTAATCAATGATGCCCAAAATTTGATCACCAAACACTTGAATAAAGTAATGGAAAGAAAGACAAGCCAATGGTCTGAAATCAAGAATGAAATCACGGATACATTAGCACCATTCCTTTATGAAAAGACAAAGCGGAGACCTATGATCTTACCGATTATTATGGAAGTTTAAAAAAAACGGAAGCGCCACATTAGTTTGAGGCGCTTCCGTTTTTTATTCAAGGACTTTTCTTTCGAATCTGTCGATGTCGGTATCTGTACCAATTACGATTAAAACATCATTAACAAAAAGTGTTTCCTTCGCTTGTGGAGAAACGATGATTTCTTCCCCTCTTTTAATAGCTACAATATTAAGCCCATATTTTTTGCGGATATCCATATCTATTATTGTTCGCCCGCTTAACCGTTCATTTGCGACAATTTCAACAATGCTATGTTCATCGGAAAGTTCAAGATAGTCGACAACATTACTGGAAGCCATATTGTGGGCAATCCGTTTCCCCATATCCCTCTCAGGATGTACCACATGGTCTGCACCAATTTTGCGAAGGACCTTTTCATGGTAATCATTTTGCGCCTTTGCCGTAACACAAGCGACCCCTAGCTCTTTTAAAATAAGCGTAGTGAGGATGCTTGCCTGTATATCATCACCAATCGCAACGATCACATGATCGAAATTACGAATCCCTAAACTCTTCAATACATTCTCATCCGTTGTATCACCAACCACGGCATGGGAAGCAATCATAGCAAATTCATTAACACGTTCTTCATCCGCATCAATCCCCAGTACTTCCATTCCTTCATCGGTTAAAGTGCGGCAAATACTGCCGCCAAACCGGCCAAGTCCAATTACCGCAAAACTCTTCTTCATAAATTACTCCCCCGATAATAACAATGATTTGATATGTTGTATATTTTAGCACTCTTCATCCTTTTTTAATAGAGAGATTTATCTCTGTTTACCCCTGCCGATTTCTTTTTCTTTTTTTATAGGAAAAGAGAATGAGAAACACAATTATAAATATTATTGCCAGCACAGGTATATTTCCAATAATAAATACTACTAATCCTGACAGGCCCGCCAATAACATATTGGTGCTTTTCATAAACTGTTTTTTCGTTTTCTCCCAAGTATTTAGTTGATCATTATCAATGGCAGGAACAATTACCTTATTTTCGTAAAGGGTAATGGTCACAGTTGAAAACGAGGTTTGGTTTTCTAAAAACTTCATTTTCCCTTGAATCGTCTCAATTTCTTCCTGAACGGCTGCCAGGTCTGCTGAAATTTTAAGTAAATCCTCTGTTTTTGCTGCCCCCTGCATAAATGTCAGCAATCTTTCCTCAACGGCCTTTTTTGATTTTAATCTGGATTCAAGGTCGACATACTGCTCCGTTACATCCTGCCCGCTAATATTCCTCTGCAGGACCTCAGCCGCTTGCCCTTCAGCATCGTGTAAAAAGTCTTGAAAGTGCTTTTGGGGAATCCTTATTCTTAGACTGCCGCTCACCTGCTCTTTACCTTCTCTCGCCACTGTGGATTCGGCTATATAGCCGCCATATTTCTCTGCTTTTTCCTCCAAGCTTCGAACAGTTTGCTCAAATTTTTTTACCCGCAGCTGAAGGTCTGCCTGATAGATAACCATCTTGTTGGTAACTTCAATAGTTGCCGCTCCTGCTGTTTGATTTTCCTTTGCTTTATCGTTATTGAATAAAGCTGCCTGCTCCCCGCTGCCGGCCTGTGATGTATCCATTTCTGTTTTACTTTCCCTATTCATTTTTGCACTATCACTCTTATTGCCTGCACTACAGCCAGCTAATCCTAATAATACAGCCATTATTAAAATTGGACATGCCCTGATTAACTTTTTCAATGACTACACCCCTTTTTCTCTATCGTAATTACTAATACCGACGATAAATAGGAGGCAAGGTTACACAAAAAAAGCTGTCCGTTATGAAAACGAACAACTTTTTCTTTTCTTTTTATTCCGTTTTTTCTAACTCATCCAGTACACGGTTGACACGTTTCTCAAGCATCTTCATTCCGCTTCCTCCCGCTTGGAAGTGACGGAGCTTGCCTTCACGATCGAAAACATAATAGGCAGGGACATATTGATTCTCCAGTGCTTCTGTTAATTTATGCTCACTGTCTACAAAGATTGGCTGAGTGATCCCGTGTTCTGCGGCAACTTTCTTAATTTCTTCCAGATTCAAATCATCCTCCGAACGCGGCATATGGACCGCAACGACGTTTAGCTTCTCTTTAAAATCATCACGGAATTGATTTACCTGCGGCATCGCTTCTTTACACAAATGACAGCTAATAGACCAAAAATGAATCAATGTAGGTTTTTCACCGATAAGATCATCTTTGGTTACTTGGCCGTTTAACCATTCGACAGCCCCAGTTAACTCCGGCATTGGTTCACGTAATTTCATTTGTCTTGCCCCCTTTTTAAAATAGACCTAACACTGTATAAGGTTAGGTCTATCAATTGATTAGAATTTATACCTTTGGACTTTGAGAATTGTCCAGCTCCAGCACCCAGCGGCTAGTGTACTAGCCCTCTCCTCCCTACGATAAGTCAACATCGGACCGCTAACGCTCTCCGTGTTTCCTTTATCTCAGTCGGAGCAGTCTAGTCCATACGCCGCTAAACGGGCGCTTCCGCTTTTCTTATTTATACGTTTAACGTAGCTTGTCCAGGCTTCCAGTTCGCCGGGCAAAGGCCACCAGTTTGCAATGCTTGAAGCACACGCAGGGTTTCATCAACGTCACGGCCGATATTGTTGTGATTTACAACAGAATACATTAATTCTCCTTCTGGGCTGATGATAAATAAACCGCGTAGAGCGATACCTTCTTCTTCAATTAATACTCCGTAGTCCCGTGCAACAACATGGTTTGTATCTGCTGCAAGTGGATAGTTTAAATCACCAAGGCCGTTTTCTTTACGGTCTGTTTTAATCCATGCTAGATGTGTATGGATTGTGTCAGTTGATGCTCCAATAACAACTGCATCTAGATCATCAAACTCTTCAAAACGATCTGACATTGCAGTGATTTCAGTTGGACATACAAATGTAAAATCCATTGGATAGAAGAACAATACCGTCCATTTATCATTTTTCATGTTTTCTTCAAGACTGACTTTTTTAAATTCTTTGTTTGGCATTACAGCGTCCATTTCAAAGCGTGGAGCTTGTTTGCCTACCATACGTTCTGGCATGTTAATCCCTCCAAATAAATTAATGAAACAAGTTTTTGCTGCATTCCCATTTCAGTTTTACCTATAATCCATGAGAATAAACGACAATTTCTAACAGTATTCCATTAAATTTTAACATGATTAACCAGTAGAACAAAATAAAATGACTTTAAAAAGTAAAGTCTTTACCTATTCCCTTTATACGTTAGATAGCTTGTCATGAGCCTTACAGCAACATCAATCGCAGCTTCATTTGGGTTTAATTTAGCATGATGCAGCCCAAACGGGGAATCAACCCCAAGCCAGAACATGAACCCAGGTATTTCTTTTAGCATATAACCAAAATCCTCGCCCGTCATCGCTTCTGTACATTCGATAACTGTTATATCTGGTTTCTGCTGCAAAAAGTGAATAAATTCTCTTGTGATCGATTCCGTGTTATAAACCTGATGGTACATTGAACCATAGTCAATAACGGCTTCACATTCAAAGCCCGTTTCAATTCCTTTTACTACCGCTTCAATACGATGCTTAACCTTTTTCATCGATTCTGGTGATAAGGTACGAATCGTTCCTTCAAGCCTAGCTGTTTCGGCAATAATATTTTGTACCGTTCCACCAGTTATTTTGCCAATAGTAATGACGGCACTATCCAATGGGTTTACATTCCTTGATACAATGGTTTGCAACTGATTGACGAGCGTACATGCTGCGATTACCATATCATTTGTTTGGTGTGGGTATGCAGCATGTCCCCCCTTCCCCCTAAGATCGATAAACAATTCTGACGTATTCGCAAATAATAATCCTTCTTTTAAGGCGATGGTTCCAACAGGATACTCCGGTGCTATATGGAGCGCAAAAATCATATCGGGCATCCATTCCCGCATTTCCTCCGAAGCCAGCATGGGCTCCGCTCCACCTGGCCCTTCCTCAGCAGGTTGAAAAACAAACAAGAGGTCATCACTTATGGGATTTTCGACAAAATGTGTCAGGACCCCAAGGGCAATTGTCATATGAAAATCATGACCACAGGCATGCATATTGGTCCCATGGGATGAAGAAAAGGATAAACCGGTTTCTTCACTAATAGGGAGACCATCAATATCTGTTCGATATCCAATTATTTTATCGGGGTTGAGCCCATGAACTTTTACAAATAAGCCTGTCCGCCATTCTTTTATTGAAACTCGCTCCTCTGGCAATGACTGTATGTATGACAATAAATAGGCCTGCGTTTTATATTCTTGAAAACCGAGTTCCGGAATTTGATGCAGATCTCTACGGATTTTGATTAAGGAATCCATATTATCTCTCCTTTATAAAAAGGCGTGGAATGAATCCCACGCCTGCATATTTCTACAGTTGACGAAGCTCTTGCATGATTTCTGTTTTTGATTTCGTTTTTTCGTCAATGTCTTTAATTTTTCTTGCTGGCATCCCTGCCACTACTGTGTATGGAGCTACATCTTGAGTGACAACCGCTCCGGCAGCAACGACAGAACCTGTACCCACTGTTACACCTTCAAGAACAACAGCATTGGCACCAATTAAAACATCATCTTCGATAATAACAGGCTTCGCAGATGGCGGCTCAATGACACCTGCTAAAACAGTCCCGGCTCCAATATGACAGTTCTTACCAACAGTAGCTCTGCCGCCGAGGACAGCTCCCATATCAATCATCGATTTTTCGCCAATAACCGCTCCGATATTGATAACAGCCCCCATCATAATAACGGCATTATCACCAATTTCAACCTGGTCTCGGATTGTAACACCAGGCTCAATACGAGCATTAATATATTTTGTATCTAACAATGGAATAGCTGAATTGCGGCGGTCAGTTTCCACCACAAAATCTTCAATTTTCGACTTATTTTCTTCTATCACAGCATTAATTTCAGCCCATTCTCCAAAAACAACACCAGTACTGCCATTGATAAAAGCTTTTGTTTCGCTTCCAAATTCAATTCCTTCTAATTCACCTTTCAAATAAACCTTAACAGGTGTTGCTTTTTTACTATTTTGAATAAAAGCGATAATTTCATTCGCATCCATCATTTTCATTATGCTTACCCCCTATAAATATGTACTGAAAATACTTTATCAAACAAAAGTGATGAAAACAAGAAAAACAAACTAATCTTCAGAAGATTCAGCGATGTGCTCCTTGATTAACTCGACGAATGCGGAAACTTGCTTTAATTGGAAGGATGACTCATACCCTAACAGCCATGTATCACGTTTTAAGGGCTCGTTATTCTCATTTACAAGCGGTATTTTGAAAATATCGTTTTCAGCCTTTCTCAATGTAATTGCCGGCAAAATGGCATAGCCAATTCCATTAAAAGCCATTTGCTTACATGTTTCAATTTGGTCTACTACAACTGTCCTCTTTGGAGACGTTTTAAAGTTTCGCATCCACCAATCTTGAATCTCCTGATAATAATTTGAATCACTTTTAAATTGAATAAACGGACGGTCAGTTGCGATTACTTGTTCAGGCCGGGTAATTTCCCGATCAACCAAATAAAGCGGATCGTTAAAGAGATGGACCTTTATCCCTTTCCAATCCGGAGTTCCACGGATAATCCCTATATGTACCTGATCTTCATATAAGCATTTAAGAATTTCGCTGCTCCATCCTGTAATTAATGAAATCTTGGCTTGCGGATACCTATCAATAAATTTTTTCAATACTTGCGGAAGCCAATTTTGTCCCACAATAGATGCTACAGCAATTTTTAATGTTCCGGAAATTCCTGCTTGGAGAGAATAGATCGTTTCGCGGACCTTTTCTTGTTTATTCAGGACATCATTGACGAAATCGATGACATGCTCCCCGGCCGGGGTAAGTGCAAGCCCTTTTTGTGAACGAATAAACAGTTTTGTTCCCCACTCTTTTTCGATTGTTTGCAGCCGCTGGGAAAGAGCTGGCTGCGAAACAAACAATCTTTCCGATGCTTTACGCATATTCATTTCCTGTGCCAAAACAGATAATAATTGGAATTCTGATAATGAGGACAAGAAAATCCCTCCTTATAAAGCCTGGTTTACACAGCGCCCTTTCTCTTTTTAGGTATAAATAATATCAATAGCAAACTTATTAAAGCAAAGGTGAGAACAACATAATAAACTGTGTGTAAGGAAAATGCCAGTCCCTCCTGTAAAATATTCTTGACTGAATCCGTCAGTTTGTCCCGTTCACTTGCTTTTAAGAGAATATTAGTGTCATCGACTGTTAATGTCTTATCATTTTGCCTAAAATAATGGACCATACGGTTATTAAGGATTCCTCCTAATAAAGCAACACCAATTGTACTGCCCAAATTCCGCATAAACATATTCGCTGCTGTAGCTATTCCCCTCTGCTGCCAAGCAACAGTGCTTTGAATCGAGACGATAAATGCAGTAGATGTCAGCCCCATGCCCACACCAACGAAAAAGGAGCCCGCAGCTGCCCATATCGGACCCGAAGAAGCCGACATCGTAACGAAAGCAATACTCCCAATCAGTAAGAATGCCCCTCCAATGATTGAGGTTTTCCGGTACCCGATTGTGATCAGCATCCGTCCCGAAAGTGCGGATGCGATTGGCCAGCCGATTGACATCGTAGTAAGTGTAAACCCGGCGACAATTGGAGTTTGTTCCATTACACCCTGTACAAAAGCCGGTAAAAAGCTCGAAATGCCGATTAACATAACGCCAGTTGTCAGTGATGTAATATTAGCGATAAAAATGGAGCGTTCTTTCCAAATTGAAAATGGCATAACTGGTTCAGATGCACGCCCTTCTTGAAAAATAAAGGCCAACAAAGCAAGTCCCGACAAAACCATCAAACTAACCATCTGCCAAGCCCCCAACCTGCTTCCATCGATAAGGACAAACATAAGTGTCGAAATCGTGATCGTTAAAAGAATGGCCCCCAGGTAATCTATTTCATGTTTTTTCTTTTCAACATTTTCATGTAAGAAAAGCCATAATCCAACTAATGAGAGAATCCCAAGGGGGATGTTTATCCAAAAGACATAATGCCAGCTGGCATATTGGACAAGTAAACCGCCGACTGCTGGTCCAGTAATAGCCGAAATCCCCCATACACTTGAAAGGTACCCTTGTATTTTCGCTCTTTCTTCTTTCGAGTAAATATCACCCACAATAGTTGTCGCAATAGGTGTGACAGCCCCCGCTCCGAACCCTTGGATTAATCGATAAATGATCAATGTCTTCATTGATCCAGCAAAGCCGCAAAGGACCGAACCGATTAGAAAAATAATAATTCCAATGGTAAGTATAGGCTTTCGGCCAAATAAATCTGAAAGTTTTCCATATATCAAGACGGTGACAGAATTCATTAAAAGATATGCAGAGAACACCCAGCTATAATGTGTAAATCCTCCCAAATCTGCAACAATTGCCGGCATCGCAGTTGATACAATCGTTGCTTCAATTGCTCCCATAAACATGGCCAGCATCACTGCGGCCAGCACAAGCGGTTTTTTTGTCCTGTTTACAGCAGATTTTCCAACATCTGTATCCATCATTACACCTCAAAGAGAAAAAATATAGCTCCCTTTATGGGAGCCTAAATATCAACTACTTTTTAAATCTTTTTACAATTTTATTTAATTGATTTAAAACCGTGCTTCTGGGTAATATCCCTTCAAAAAAGCCATCTTCATTTTCAACGCATAGAAACGGATGATTGACAAGCACATCCAGGCACACAATCAGCGACTCAGAAATAACCACTCGTGGAATCAAGCTTTTCATGACCTCTTCCACCCGTTTATTTTCAAGCTGTTCAAATTCAATCCGTTCAAGCCCAAGTATCGAATCCATAATAATGGGCGTGCTTATTAACCCATGCAGTTTGTAATGCGGATCCAATACAGGAATGGCAGTATATCCGCTTTTCGTAAGGACCAACAATGCATGTTCGAGATTATTTCCAAGCTGCACATGAGCAACCCGCTCTGAAGGAATCATTAATTCTTTTATTGTTAACTCTAAAAATTCTCCACTGGGAAGACTGATCATCACCGAAAACTCCTCAATGTTTGTTTTTCTACAGACCTATTTTATCATAGTTTTTAGTGATCAGGTTAATTTTGAAGCGTTTTCTACATAAAAAGAAGGAACCAATAATGGTCCCTATTGAATCAAATCAAATATTTCAATGGTAATCATATCAATATTATCAAATTGATAACGCTTCGGCTTTTCCTTTTCGTTATATATTTCTAATTCAAACGTTTCCGTTTTTGGATGAAATGTTACCTGACACTTTCTTTCGCCATTTACCTCGAAATAGCGTTGCGCCGGCTCACCACTAGTAGATTGTTCCTGAAGGTTTTTTAATCTTGTTAATATACCTTGCAGCTGTGACATAGGCTTATCCTCCCTTTCAAACCCAAAACAAACTGTTTACAGTTATGTTTCTCATTTGGCATATTTCTATCCTGATGGATTTTTTCTAGAATTTTACAAGTAGTTCTTTTTATATGCCAATATTAAAAGAATAAAATAATAGACACCATTTGTCCAAGTAAAAATAAAATAAATGGGGATTTTTTTTAAAAATAGAATAGAAAAAATAGGCCTCTCGATGCTGAGGCCTATTATAAAAAGGTTATGGCGACGAATAGAACTATAAAAAGAAGTAGTGCAAAAAAAATTCCATATGCCAGGAAAATTGGATTTCTTAAATATACATTCCCTTGTACCGGTTTAGCAATTTTTGAATCGAATTCCCCTTCTACCGTCTTTTGCTGTCTAGCGACAACAAAGGTATATAAAAGAGATACCGCAAGAATAGCGACAATCGCAATGGCCAGAATGTTAACGAAAAGATTCATGAGCAAGTCTCCTTCTAATGGTCGTTACACTTAAATTGCCACTCCGTGAATCATTCTATACAGGTGCATTCTTACAGTAATTCGTCATGCTCAAATAAATATTGGTAGGATATATCGATAAACAAATAATCATTTTCGTTAACAGGAAAAGAAAACGTCCGAATGGTCTCACCTGTTTCAATGTCACAATACAAATCAGATAACCTTCCTTTTTGTTCATGACGCATCTTTATGATATTTTCTAAAAAATACGGGCGCCAACTCCAATTTTTATTTAAATATTCAGGCTGTGTACTCCAGCCATTGGTACCTTTGAAAATATTTTCCGACTTTTGAAAACCATCCTCGTCACAAACGTACATGCGGAAAGCAATACCATCCATTTCCTTTACGAGTGCTTGGAACAGGTTCTCGTAACCTGACTTCCTGTTTTTCACAACAATTTCCTGAACCGTCGCTTGAAAAAATTCTGCTGTCGTAAAGACTGCCTCTAATTTTCGTTTTTCGTATGAAATAAAATCATGAAATTTTTCTTTTAAGCGATATTTTAATATATCATGTTTTATAAATTCAGCTTCAGGCGGATGTAAATAAAACCCCTGATAAAAGTGACCGCCATTTTTCCAGGCAAATTGCAGCTGGTAACTCATTTCAATGTTTTCAAACAATAGGGTTGCACCAATTTTTCTTGCCAAGAGTGACAACGCAAATAAGACATCATTAAAATTTATACCTGTTGCAGTAGATTTTAATGCCTGAAGATTGATTTTTATTATATCAGGTTCAAGCTGGCCGATTCGTTCAAAGTAATGACTTTCGCTCCCAATACTAGATATAGCAATTTTAATCCCATATGTCCGGTAATATTGCAGGAGATGATCAAATTGATCCAAATCACCATGGTAATTCCGATCAGAAATTTCCAGAACAATGCGGTTTAAACTTAATCCCCTCTTTTCAAATGCTATAAGCTCCTGTAAAAAAGGTTCACCATGGCCATACATTAATAATTCCGCATTTCGATTCAAAAAGACACTTATATTTTCATCAAGCTGAAGTGCCTTTTCGAGTGCCTTTTTCACTATTAGTAAATCCACTTCAAACTTATATTCATCAGGGATCTGATCATCCTGAAAGAAAGGGCCTAAGCTTATTATTCCACCCTCTGATTGATAACGCCCCAATACCTCATAAGCGATGACACATTGCTCATCGGCACTAAAAATCGGTTGAAAATACGGTATACAATTTTCAAGATCCGATAGAATTTCCAATGCATCCATCCAAGTTCCTCCAAAAAAATAATTTTCATAATACCATACGCTATAATCAAGCTTCGCGTTCTTTGCCAAAAGAATACCATTATATCTGCAAGGATACAATCATATCCTATATCCAAGCTCCATCAAAGGAGGTCAAGTGTTGAAGAGGATTTTTATTTTTGCCTCAATCTTGCTAATGATTGGATGCAGTCACTTTCAAGCCAATACAAATAAAAGATCAGCACCTGTAAAGGCACCTGTACAAACAAAATCTCAAGCGCCATCCCCGAACGGGAAAAATAATAAATCCTATACGACAAAAGATCTTAATAACCAATTGATGATTCCTGAAAGGATAGAAAATATTGAAAACACCGTTAAGCCAACTCCAATAAAGGAATCAATCATGCTTGATGTCATTCAAATTAATCAAAATCCGGAGCTCCGGTATGGGTGCGAAGTGACCAGTCTAACAATGGTCCTCCAATATGCAGGCGTTAAAACAACTAAAATGGACCTGTACCAAGCTATTCAAAAAGATCCAGATCCGCTAATTAAATCAGCGGCAGGGGATATCTTACATTGGGGGAATCCGGCCGATGGATTCGTTGGGGATATGACTGGCAAACAGGCGGGATATGCGGTTTTTGATCAACCGATGATCAATTTAATAAACCAAAAACTGCCTGGGAGAGCAGTGAATTTAACTAACCAACCTTTTGAAAAGGTTCTGGAACATGTTTCTGCCGGCTATCCTGTAGTTGTTTGGACAACAGGGGATTACCGTCTCCCTGATCGCTGGGAAGGCTGGTATCACGGCAAGCAATATATAAAAACACCACTTGATTTACATGCTGTCGTCTTGGTCGGTTATGATGCCAATTTTGTCTATCTAAACGATCCCCTGTCAGGAAAGAAACAAGCGAAAGTTGGTAAAGAACGATTTATTTCTTCATGGAAAGCGCTGCAAAGCCGTGCGGTAAGTTATAGATAAAAGCAGTCATATTTTTTTGACTGCTTTTTTAATCATTTTTATTTGCTTTATTGAATAAACACTTATAAGGACCTTTTTGCTTGCAATATAGGTTAATATTAAAGAAAATACAAATGGACTCTACTATTTTCTAGAAAGTGAAAAAAAAGTTAGGTTGGTAGAAAAAATGGCAAAAGATCACACAAGGAGAACTTTTCTGAAACGTACATTTGGTTCATTTCTTGCCGTTCTCGGGTTAAGTTCGGGGGGATATATTTATGCCCATCGAATTGAGCCCTCCCTACTCGATATTCAAAAGCGGCAAATTAAACACCGATTAATTCCAAAAAGCTTCGACGGAATAACAATGGTTCAATTTAGTGATACCCATCTTGGTTTTCAATACAATCTTGACCAATTCAAAAAACTAGCTGCTAAAATAAATAATCTCAAACCTGACATTATTTTATTTACTGGAGATTTGCTGGACGAGCCGAATAAATTTACTGAAATGAATAAATTAATGACCATTTTAGAAACATTACAAGCTCCACTTGGTAAATACTGCATTTTTGGAAACCATGACCATGGCGGCTATGGGTCTGCCATTTATCGTAATATTATGGAGACAACTAATTTTACTGTCCTCTTGAATGAATCTGCACCGATTAAATTGCCGGATGGCAGCACCATTTATCTGCTGGGAATTGATGATGCGATGTTAGGAGCCCCAGATTTGCCATTGGCCTTAAAAGATGTACCGAATAACCGCTTTAAACTATTATTATCCCATGCCCCTGACCTTGCTGAGACAGCTTCGCAATATCCTATCCAGTGGCAAATCAGCGGTCACAGCCACGGTGGACAGGTTAAAATCCCATTGATTGGGGCGTTAGTTACCCCCCCTTCGCTCAACTATATCCGGAAGGACTATATCAGCTTGGAGAAGAAAATCCATTAACCCTCTATGTAAATAGAGGGATTGGGACAACACGGCTTCCATTTCGCTTTATGTCTAAACCGGAGTTAACCATTTTCACATTTAAAGGTGAAAACTAAAAAATCCTTATCCAATAATGGATAAGGATTTTTAGCTTTTCCTTTGTCCTAAAAATTTTTGCTCAACCTCTTCAATTGGGATTGGTTTCGAGTAGTAGAATCCTTGGATTTTATGGCAGCCAGCATGAGAGAGAAACTCCACTTGCTTTTTAGTTTCCACACCCTCGGCAATTACTTCTAAACATAGACTTTTCCCTAGATGGATAATGGTTGACGTAATCGCAGCATCCTTATGATTTTTCAGGATATCTCTGATAAAGGATTGATCAATTTTCAAACAATCTATTGGAAACTGTTTTAGATAGCTTAATGAGGAATACCCCGTCCCAAAATCATCTACAGATATTGATACGCCCAATTCCTTCACTTTCGTTAGAATGGGAATCGTTTCCTTCATATCACTCATTGTCCCTTCCGTAATTTCAATTCCTAAGGAAGATGCCTTGATTTGATATTTTTCAATCATAGATTGAATAAATGGAACAAGATTTGGATGTTGTAACTGCTTTGGTGAAATATTTACCGCCACCTGCAGATCGGTATATCCTTTTTCATTCCATACGTGAAGTTGACCGCAGGCATTTTCAATTACCCAATTTCCAATCGGGATAATTAACCCTGTCTCCTCAGCCAACGGAATAAAGACGGAAGGTGAAATAGCACCAAATTCTCTATCATTCCAGCGAAGCAGAGCCTCAAAACTTTTGACCTCACCGGTAGTCAGGTCAATTTGCGGTTGATAAAATAAGGAAAGTTCATTTTTGTCAATAGCCTTCCTTAGATGCGTTTCTAACGTTACTACATTGGAGAAAAAGGAATTCATTTCTGTCCGGTAGAATTGAAAATGCGCCTTTCCTCTTTCCTTCACACGAAAAAGGGCCTCATCCGCATTCTTAATCAGCATTTCGGCATCTTTCCCGTCATTTGGAAACATGCTGATCCCAATACTCGTAGATATAAAATACTCCTGTGAATTTAAATAAAAAGATTGTGAGAAAACTGAAAATACCTTCTTAACAAAGGTGCCGGCTTCCTTTCTGTCTGCCGAAAGAAGCAAGATATTGAACTCATCCCCGCCTACTCGATATATATAACATGTTTCATTTTGAAATTGTCCTAAACGTTCGGCAACTTTTTTTAATATTTCATCACCTGCCAAATGCCCAAGCGTGTCATTTAAATATTTGAACCGATCTAAATCAATTGAGATTAACGCAAACTCCTGCACGCTTTTAACTTTGGAATAAATATGTTGATTTAAATGTTCAAGCAATGCTCTTCTATTTAACAGCCCCGTCAATTGGTCATGAAAAGCCATAAACTTGATCATTTCCATATTCTTCGACTGCTCTGATAAATCCTTACATATGACATAAAGTCCGTTTATGATTCCATGAATGACAATCGGGACTGTTTTTATATGTACCATTAGGATATGACCTTTTGCATGAATAATTTTACAATCAAGTGATTCAAGTGCATAACCTGAACAAGTTTTTTCTAATAGGGTTTTAAATTTGACTAAATCATAATCATTGATAACATCATATATGGATCGATGTAACATCTGACTTTCCGAACACCCTGTTAAGACAGATGCAGCTGGATTTGCTTCTAGAATTTTCCCTTCCGGGCTGATGGTAAAAATAGCATCCAAATTATTATCGATAATGGAACGATACCTTTGTTCACTTTCGACAATTTTATTTTTCTCAATTGACCATTCTGTTACATCTCTCGTTACAGCAACGATATATTGGATTGTATTTTTATCATTATAAATTGGAGTTAAGATGGTTTCCCCATAAACTGTTTTTCCATCATCATAGGAAAATTGATCATCAAATAAAATGATTTCTCTTTTTTTTAATAATTGTTCATATTTTTGCTGCAAGGAGGTGGAAAACTCCTGTGGAAGAACTTCTTGAAACGTTTTTCCAATTGATTTAACAGTAAGGTTTGCTTTTTTCATCCCTGCTTCATTAACAAATATATAACGAAATCTTGGCCCCTTCTCAACCTTCATCACAAAAACCATATCCTGCACATGTTGGAAAATGATATCAAAAATGATTTTCTGTATTTTCACACTGGTGTTTCCAGAAACTAATTCATTGGTCAATAAACTATGTACATGATCCATTCAATCATCCTTTAGCAGAAAAAGTTCTGATTTTGTACAATAATGTTTTTACATTCTAGTAATTCTATTTTACAATGAAATTAACTGAAAGAAAGTAATTTATAGAAAATAATGATTATTTCACTAAAACTTTTATTACCTGGTTGTAGTATAGGATGAACTCACAATACTAATTCGTACTTTAACCGATCGGAATAAAGCACAAAAAAACAATTACAATATTTCTATTTAGATGAAAACAGGGTATAATGTAGATGTTTTAAAAGAATGAAAGGAGAACATACGTTGAATCACGATCAGAAACATCCCCTAAAAAAAATAAGTCTAACCAGTGAAAACCTCGCACAAGCTGTCTTTATCGTGAATCGCCATGCAAAAACAGCACCGAACCCCAAATATTTGTACAAATTGAAACAAGAATCACTAAAAAAATTGATTAATGAGGGCAAGGCAAGAAAAATAGGTCTCCACTTTTCTCAAAATCCGCGCAATAGCCAACAGCAGTCCGACGTGCTCGTTGAATGTGGAAGATATACCTTCCATATCCCACCAACAAAAGCGGATTTTCAGGATCTTCCGCATCTGGGCAAATTAGATGGCAGTGTTAGAAATCCGAAGGCAACACTTTCACTTACAACGGCAAAAACATTGCTGCAAACCTACACCGGAATAACTGAGTTTGAAAATCACCCACCGAACAAACGCACCTATCAAAAACCGATTTTCAAGAAATTAGGCGAGCATTATTCTTAATATCAATGAAAAAGTCAGGAAAAAGACATTTCCTGGCTTTTACTTTTCCAGGAGGAATAAGGTATACTTTTATCTCCTTGTCTAAATTTCGCTACATCTTTTTGAGGATTTTGTGAACATCATCACAATTGGATAGACTCTTTTATCAATCGGAATTACAATACATACATAAGGTGTACTTAATCAATATGCAGTAAAAAACAATAAAGAGGTGCTTGAATATGAAAGGAACTGCCATTCTTTTCCAAGAGCAGAATATTACGTTTATTGAGGATGTTGAACACTCCTTTTACGAAGAAATCAAAGAGCAATGTGGTTGTGATCATTGCAGCTGCAAGCTTGATGAAAAAATAGTTGAATTCGGTTCTGTCTCGCCTGTTTTTTGGCATGAAGACGAAGTTGACTGGGATTATGGATATTAATAAATACTCTTTCAATTTGATATAGACTCCCCTACCCCTAAAAAACGGTCCCTGAGAAAACTCGGGTCCGTTTTTTATTTCTTCTAGATACCCGCCTTTAACAGTAGAATCTAGACCTGATTATAGTCTATAATCAGTATATTCTAGAAAGTAAAATATCCTTACGAGAAGGGATCGTCAAAATTGGAGCATTTAATTAATCAACGTGTGAAAAACATTGAAATCTCAGGCATTAGAAAATTTTTTAATATGGTAGCCCATATGGATGACCTGATTTCTTTTACAATTGGACAGCCCGATTTCCCTACCCCCGAACATGTGAAAAGAGCTGGTGTGTCCGCAATCAATCAGAACTTTACTTCTTATACACATAATGCGGGTACCCTTGAATTAAGAGAGGCCTCCTGCCACTTTGTCAATAAAAAATATGGCTTGGATTACACTCCCGAAACTGAAGTAATCGTAACCGTGGGGGCTAGTGAAGCGATTGATATTGCGTTTCGGACCATTTTAACAGAAGACGCGGAAGTAATCCTGCCAGGTCCTATTTATCCAGGCTATGAACCGGTTATTCGAATGATGGGTGCAAAGCCTGTACATGTTGATATTCGAGAACATCAATTCCGCTTTACAATTGACATAATCAAGCCATATATTACTGAAAATACCCGCTGTATTGTTTTGCCCTACCCATCCAATCCAACTGGCGTAAGCCTTTCAGAAAAAGAGCTGAAGGAAATCGCAGACTTTTTAATGGATAAGGATATTTTTGTCCTTGCTGATGAAATCTACAGCGAACTCTCTTATGATCATAAACATACATCGATTGCCAGCTTCTTAAAAGAAAAGACAATCGTAATTAATGGGCTATCGAAATCCCACTCAATGACAGGCTGGAGAATTGGCTTTTTATTTGCTCCTGAAAACATCACGAAGCATATTTTAAAGGTTCACCAGTATAATGTGTCCTGTGCAAATTCAATTGCCCAGAAGGCCGCATATGAAGCTTTAACAGCGGGATTGGATGACGCAGCTGCTATGAAAGAGGAATATATCAAAAGAAGGGAATATGTACATAACCGTTTACTCTCAATGGGGCTTGCTGTTGTGAAGCCTGATGGGGCCTTTTACTTCTTTGTTAAGATTCCTGTGGCAATTCCACTTAATAGCTTTGATTTTGCCCTTAATCTTGTTCAGGAAACAAAAGTGGCTGTTGTTCCCGGCAGTGCTTTTTCCGAGTATGGTGAAGGATATTTTCGATTGTCATTTGCTTGTTCAATGGAGACCTTGGAAGAAGGCCTAAATCGATTAGAGCAATATTTAAAAAAATGGTCCTAAATTCAGGCAGAAAACCCTCACCATTATAAGTGAGGGTTTTCTGCTAGTGGGATTATTGCCCCTTATATTTTCCGTTATTTTTCGGTGCCTTCTCTTTTTTAGCTTTGTCTTTATGGATTTGATTTGTGGCTTCAGATCCTATTTCATGAGCGAATTCTTCATTTAATACTGCAGAATCGAAACCTTTTTTGTTCTTTTGCTTCGCGTCGTTCTTTTTCGTCCGTTTAGCCATATAAAATCCCCCTATCATAATTTTCTATCATAGTTTCTTGTAGTCAGGAGGATTTTATCCTTACCAGTTTTTGGCCCATGCAGGATTATTTCTTCCAATATTTATAGAGAGCCTGCGTACCGCTGTTTTCTTCACCCTTCTCCGCCAATTGGTCATATAGAGATTTCGCAAGGGATAATCCAGGAACATCCATATCCATTCGTTCAGCTTCATCTATAGCAATTTTCATATCCTTAATAAAGTGCTTTATGTAAAATCCAGGCTCGAAATTTCCATTTAACATTCTTGGGGCGAGATTGGATAATGACCAGCTTCCGGCCGCACCGGTCGTAATACTTTCCAGAACCGTTTCAGGATTTAATCCTGCTCTTTCAGCATAAACAATCGCTTCACAGACACCCATCATATTCGATGCGATTGCTATTTGATTACACATTTTTGTATGCTGGCCGGCTCCCGGCTTCCCTTGATAGACAATATTTGTTCCAAGATATTCAAGCAGCGGGCGAACCGCCTCAAATGCCTCTGCTTCACCGCCAACCATTATGGAGAGCTTCGCATCTCTCGCTCCTACATCCCCGCCGGAAACTGGGGCATCAATTGTATGGATCCCTTTCTTTCTCGCCGCATCATAGATTTTCACCGCCAAAGAGGGGGCAGAGGTTGTCATATCAATAAGATAGCTTCCCTGCTTACCATGTTGAATTAAACCGTTTTCACCTAAAAATATTTCCTCTACATCTTTTGGATAGCCAACCATGGTGAAGGTAACTTGGGCCTTTTCTGCGACTTCTTTTGGTGTATCTACCCATATTGCTCCACTCTCTATTAAGTCATTTGCCTTATTTTTTGTTCTTGAATAGATAATTAAAGAGTAACCTGCAGATAAAAAATGCCTCGCCATGCTTTTGCCCATTACACCTGTGCCAATAAAACCGATTACCGTATTATTTGGAGTGAACAAACAAATCCTTCCCTTCATTTTTCATTTTCTTTTATTTTATCACTCCCATTATTATTGGGAAAATAAAAAAGACCGTGACGCCCCAGCTCGTCCGGTCCTTTGTGCTCCATCTCCAAATTTATGCACATTTTAATGGTTTCCCTTACGGATAAAAAATAAACCATTTTTATAACTCTGATGAAAAATTTGTTAGGTACGTCCGTCCAAATACCTCTTTATCATTAAATACTTCAATTGACACTGCATGGTCCCGCTCAATCATCGTTTTTAGCTCTTGAATATGTAAATCTTTTTGCAATGGGAGAGGGTCCATAAAAATATACTTTTCGCTTTTTTCTTTCACTTCTAAATAATCACCATTTAATACTTGATCTTCACCATATATAATTTCTCTTTTACCGATTGCAGCCGCCAATTTATCATCATGGATGGTAATCTTCACCTTGTATAATTGGTGCCCTTCTAATATTTCATTGTTAATTCGAAAACGAAATTGGAGTTCATTATTCTTAGTGAGCAAGGCATCCGCATAGCGATTTACGATTAACTCATTTGAAAAAAGCATGCCGCACCCAGTTACTAAAAATGAACCCAATACCACCATGATACCGATAATGACCAGTTGAATCTTCCTTCGCATTCGTAACACTCCCTTATATTTTTACCATAGCCAAAATACATTGGTAGTAAACGTTAGGAAAGAGTAATTTAGGAGAAATTTTTTCAGTTAATTAGGTTTCATCACTCCTTCTTTTTCTTCTATTATTTCTATTATACAAGATTACGAAAGGAAATACTTGGGAACTTACAAAATAGAGTAGGGTAACCTCTTTCGAGGCTACCCCCTCATCAAACCGTACGTGCCCTATTAAGGCATACGGCTTACCAATGTGTTACAGAATCAGTACGTTGCTAATCTTTGTGCATATTTCATTTTACGAACAAGGTCGGGAGTATAATACTCTTGACCTTGTTCTTTTGCTTTAAGAACTCTTTTCTCCTGTTTCTCTTGTTGCTTCTCTTTCATTCGAAGAATGTAGCTTTCTAAGGAAAAACCGTATATTTTATGATAATAATACCAATATGAAGGGATGAGACCTATCATCGCAAAGAATTTATTATTCCACTTCGTTTTCATGGCATGACCTTTTCTTTGGCTTGGATGGGCATGTATCATGGATACTCTTAGTCTTTGCCGAATATAGCCATCTATCGCTTGTAACTCTTTCCCGAATGCTTTAAAGAAACATGAACTTGCAAATCCATGTTCTTCATTCGCTTTAATCGCTTTATATATGGTTAGAAAATAGTTAACCTTACCTCGTATTACAGGATTTACTTGGTCAATCCATTTTTCCTTGCTTAGGGTTAGAGTTTTCCTGGTTTTATCTTTGATTTTCTGTCGAAAATCCTTCCAAGTAGCTTCTTTTGGTTTGGCGATATAGTATGGCTTACCATCCTTTTTACGTTTTCTCCAGTGTTCAAACGTAAATCCCATAAAGTCGAAGTCATCGTCATCAAAATTTACAATCTTTGTTTTCTCCGATGCAAGCTCCAGACCGAGTTCGGCTAATTTATCTTCCGTAATCTCAGCCGCCTTTTTAATATCTTCTTCTGATTTAGCAAATATCAAGAAGTCGTCAGCGAATCTTACAAATCGAAATTTATGTTCTGCCCAAGTCCAGTCAAGTTCATTTAGATAAACGTTCGCAAGTAGTGGCGAGATGACTCCTCCTTGCGGAGTCCCAGAATCAGTTAAATGATATTTTCCTTCTTCCATATATCCCGCCTTTAACCACAGCCATATCATATCTAACACAGTTCCATCTGCAATGTATTTGTTTAAGACTTTTATTAGATTTTTGTGTGGAATATTATCGAAAAATCCTTTAATGTCTGCATCGAAGATGTAATTGTAACCTTGTTCGATATTTGCAAGGATTATTTGTAGAACACGCTCTGGTCCTACATTAGGTCTGTACCCACATGACCATTTGTGGAAAATACCCTTTTCAAATTTCGGCTGAAGAACGTTTACCAAAGCCTGTTGGACAATTCGGTCTTCTATATTTGGTATGCCTAGAGGTCTCTTTTTGCCATTTTTCTTGGGAATGTAGTGCCTTCTTACTGGGGAAGGTTTGTATTCTTTCTTTCTTAACTTTTGTAAAAGCGAATCTAAATTTTCTTCTAGACGGTATCTATAACTGTCAATCGTTTCGCCATCAATACCACCAGACCCTTTATTGGCTTCTACTTTTTCCCAAGCAGCTTTTAGTTTTCTGTCGAAAAGAATTTGTCCGTAAATACTATGCCATTTGAATTTTAACGCTTGATTCATTGCATATTCCGCACCCTTCATTGTGTACATTCAGCTCGTTTATACCGAAGTATCGTTTTCTGTTAGCATTACACACCTTTAAAGATGTGGAGCCACAAGGTCGTTCCCCTTCCGTTCATGTATGGTTTGGTCCATACACTACTTCCGTACTATGAGAACGTCTGACTTCTCCATCCACAGCCATCATTTCAGATTAACCTTATAGATGAATGTCCTTTCGGTAAGAATGGAGACCTCACGGGGTCATCGTACCTTCCTTTTAAACATACCCAGCACCATCACTTGGTAAGCTGTTTCTGCCCGGCTGATTCATTGAACAGAAACCATTACTGTTTGTAGCGGGCTTCCCATTATAATCGCATGGTCGCCAACTTACCCCGCCGCCGTGCTTCACACTTTTGCATTTGGGTCTGCTTATCCGACTACGGGTCTCTCGATTGTCCGCATCTCCTTCAGACACCACCTCACGGTGATGCCCTAGATTAGTCTTCACTAGTTGTATCAGCACTCTAATGGAAGGACTTCCACCTTCGAGAGAATGAGTCTTCTGGAATTCGGGAGTCGTGTTTACCGAGATAACGTACTCCAACCTTTAACAACTCATTCAGTGCAAGTAATCTGCACAAGGTACGACTGCCCGTCGCACAATAAAAGACCGGTACATATGTACCGGTCTGATGCTATATTAGTTTTTTGTTGTGGCAGATTGAACTGCTTCAATAACCTGTGAAGTGGTTTGCATATTTAACACTTCTTGGGCAAGCTTTTCCATATCGGACTTGTTCAAATTCTTGATTTGTGAACGAGCTTTTAAAATAGAAGTCGCACTCATCGAGAATTCATCAAGACCAAGACCCAAAAGGACTGGAATAGCTGTTTCATCCCCGGCCATTTCCCCGCACATACCTGCCCATTTGCCTTCTGCATGTGCCGCATCAATAACCATTTTTACAAGCCTTAAAATTGAAGGGCTGTATGGTTGATACAGATAAGCTACACGCTGGTTCATCCGGTCAGCAGCCATCGTATATTGAATCAAATCATTTGTTCCAATACTGAAGAAATCTACTTCTTTAGCAAATTGATCAGCTAAAACGGCCGTAGACGGAATCTCCACCATGATTCCAAGTTCAATATGCTCGGCTACCGTTTGACCTTCTGTAAGAAGTTTTTGCTTTTCTTCTTCAAGGATCGCTTTTGCAGAACGGAACTCGTCCAGTGTTGCAATCATTGGAAACATAATTTTTAAATTCCCATAGCTGCTTGCGCGAAGCAATGCCCGAAGCTGGGTACGAAAAATGCCTTGTTCTTCTAAACATAAACGAATAGCGCGGAAGCCTAAGAAAGGGTTCATTTCTTTCGGTAAATCCAAATATGGCAGTTCTTTATCGCCGCCAATATCCAAGGTACGAACGACAACAGGCTTTCCTGCCATTCCTTCTAGTACAGCTTTATATGATTCGAACTGCTCATCCTCTGTAGGAAGCTGATCTCTTCCCATATAAAGAAACTCAGTTCGATATAAACCTACACCCTCACCGCCATTCTCAATTACTCCTTTTAAATCATTGGGAGTACCGATATTGGCAGCTAGTTCTATTCTGTGTCCATCATTTGTCATTGTCGGTTCATTCACAAGTTTTGCCCATTCCGCTTTTTGAACTTCATAGTCTTCATGAATTTTACGATATTGTTCAACAAGTTCAGGAGTTGGGTTTATATGTACTTCCCCACTTAAACCGTCAACTACAACAAGGTCACCATTCGAAATTTCTTCTGTCGCCGTCTTTGTTCCAACAACAGCAGGAATTTCCATTGAACGAGCCATAATCGCTGAATGTGAGGTACGCCCGCCAATATTTGTCGTAAATCCTTTAACAAAATTACGGTTCAACTGTGCAGTATCTGAAGGAGTTAAATCCTCAGCAACAATGATCACCTCTTCAGCAATCATGCTTGGGTTTGGCAATTGAACACCCACCAAATGAGAGAGGACACGCTTTGTGACATCTCGAATATCTGCAGCCCGTTCTTTCATATATTCGTTATCCATTTGTTCAAACATCATAATGAACATATCTGCAGTTTCTTTCAATGCCGACTCAGCATTCACTTTCTCAGATTGAATTTTATCTTCAATCGGTGCATTTAGTTCAGGGTCACTTAGAACAAGAAGATGTGCTTCGAAAATCGCTGCTTTATCAGCTCCAAGCTCTATCTTAGCCTTGTCACGAATAGCTTCAAGCTCTGATTTAGATTTTCCCATTGCTTTCCGGAAACGTTCTACTTCTTTAGTGGCATCCTCAATCGTTCTCTTTTCAAATGATAAATCTGGTTCAACAAGACGGTATGCCTTCGCGATGGCAATACCGTTTGAAGCAGCAATTCCCTTTAAAAAAGTCATTTTTATGCCAAACCTTCTTTTTTCATTGTTTCTTCAAGTGCATTAAGAGCGTCGGCAGCATCACTGCCTTCAGCTGAAATTTTAATATCAGCACCTTGACCTACACCAAGTGACATAACTCCCATAATAGATTTTAAATTTACTGTTTTACCTTTATATTCTAAATTAATTTCAGAATCAAATCTGCTTGCTGTTTGAACTAATAAAGTTGCTGGTCTTGCATGAATTCCTGTTTCTGCGATTACTTTAAATTGTTTCTCTGCCATGCTAAATCAAACTCCTTTAAAATGTGATAAAAATTAAACTTGCTTTATTAAAAATAAACATTTCTCGCCATTTAGTCAACTAAATCGACATTAGACTAAAGAATAAACATCCATTCTTTTCAGTATATTTTTTCCCAAAAACGAACAATCATGTATGGATTCGTTCTTTCTTAAATTTGGGTTTTTTATATACAAAAGCTAGAATAGCATTTTCATCTTTTTCTAACAACTAAAAACGATTTATTACGACATTGTTCACAAAACTGTCAAAAACTTTATTCATCAATAGGAATGACGGATAAGTTTAAAGCGTTTTCCAACATAAATGAATAGTTTTGTTTTTCTTTTCTAGACCAATGTAATTGATCATTCATGTAGTCAATCACTTGTTTCTTCCATTTTTCAACTAAATCAATATTAAACATAAGGGCACCGGTCCTTCGGATGAAGAAATCCATTGGGGTCGCTACCATCTCTTTTTCTATCGCATAAACCAGTTTAGCAAATAATGATAATGGCAATCCATATTTAACCGCGTCAGCTTCGTGCCTCTTTAACAGCTGGAAAACTAAATCAACGTTTGAACCGTACATTTTTGTTAATTGAAGCGCTTCTTCTTTGGTTAGATTGGCGGCTATTCCCTTATCGATTTTTCCAGCTGCAAAGGCAGGGAAGTTTATTGCTCCACCGACATCACCGCCTGAAATCGGCAGCTTCATTGTCATACAAGCTGGATATTCCTTTCCTTCTTCACTCCTAAATTTAGCAGCCAGTAAATCCACAATTGTTTCAGCCATTTTCCGATAACCAGTTAATTTACCGCCGGCAATCGTAATTAAACCAGATTGGGACTCCCAGATTTCATCTTTTCGCGAAATTTCAGATGGATCCTTCCCTTCTTCGTAGATAAGTGGTCTTACTCCAGCCCAACTGGATTCGATATCCTTTTCCCTGATGTTCACCTCAGGGAACATGTAATTAATTGCATTAAGAATGTATCTGCGGTCTCTAACTGTCATATATGGATTAACCGCGTCCTGATCATAAAATGTATCTGTTGTACCGACATATGCTTTTCCTTCACGCGGGATGGCAAAGACCATCCGCCCATCCGGTGTATCAAAATAGACAGCTTGTTTTAACGGGAACCGTGACTGGTCAATAACAAGATGGACCCCTTTTGAAAGCTGCAATGTTTTCCCTTTTTTAGATTGATCCATCTCACGGATTGAATCAACCCACGGTCCAGCTGCATTGACAATTTTTTTCGCATGTACTTCGTATTTTTCCCCGGTCAGCTGGTCTTCTACAAACACACCAACAACTTTACCCTCATGGTAAATCAGTTTGCTGACCTTTGTATAATTACAGGCTACGGCTCCCTTTTCAACTGCTGCCTTCATTACTTCAATTGTCAGCCGGGCATCATCTGTCCGATATTCAACATAGTAGCCTCCGCCTTTCAATCCGGATTTCTTAATCAACGGTTCCTTAGCTAATGTTTCATCGATCGATAACATTCTTCTGCGTTCTGATTTTTTCACTCCTGCCAAAAAGTCATAAACTCGTAAGCCAATCGATGTACTGAATTTGCCAAAGGTTCCCCCTTTATGCAATGGGAGCAGCATCCATTCCGGTGTAGTTACATGTGGACCATTTTCATACACGATGGCGCGTTCTTTCCCTACTTCTGCTACCACTCTTACTTCAAATTGTTTTAAGTATCGGAGGCCTCCATGGACTAGTTTCGTTGATCGGCTTGATGTTCCTGCTGCAAAGTCCTGCATTTCAACCAGTGCAGTATTCATTCCTCTAACCGATGCATCAAGAGCAATTCCGGCACCAGTAATACCTCCGCCAATAACCAAAACATCATATTGTCCGCTTTTAAGTTTATTTACAATCTCCAAGCGGTTTAAATTAGAAAATTTCATTAGATTGTCCTCCCGGTTATGAAGCATTCATTATTTAATATGCTTAAAGTAATTAAAGGGAAATAAGAAAAGACCACAAAAGACACTACCGAATTTAAGGTAATGTTTTTGTGGTCTCTCCAAATTTATTATTTGAAAGCCATTGCCGCCTTAACAGCTTTTTTCCAGCCAGCATATAAAGTAATTCGTTTTTCTTCCGTCATCATTGGGGGGAATTGTCTGTCAATTGCCCATTGTTTTGAAATTTCTTCTTGGTTACCCCAGAAACCAACTGCCAAACCGGCTAAATAGGCTGCACCAAGAGCCGTCGTTTCATTGATAGTTGGCCTTTCAACTGGAACATTAAGAATATCACTTTGAAAATCCATTAAGAAATTATTTTTCACAGCACCGCCATCAACGCGAAGTGTTTTAAGTTCAATACCGGAATCTGCTTCCATTGCTGATAAGACATCTTTTGTTTGATACGCAAGCGATTCAAGTGTAGCACGGACAAAATGTTCTTTCGAAGTTCCACGTGTTATACCGAAAACCGCTCCACGGACATCACTATCCCAGTATGGTGTACCTAGTCCAACAAATGCGGGGACGACATATACGCCTTCTGTCGATTCTACCTGTTCAGCCAATCTTTCGCTATGTGGGGCATCTTGAATTAACCTTAAACCGTCCCGAAGCCATTGAACTGCGGATCCCGCAACAAAAATACTACCTTCGAGCGCATATTCTACCTTACCATTTAATCCCCATGCAATAGTTGTTAATAGCCCATGCTCAGATTGAACTGCTTTTTCTCCTGTATTCATAAGCATAAAACAGCCGGTACCATACGTATTTTTAGCCATGCCTTTTTCAAAGCATGCCTGACCAAATAATGCTGCCTGTTGGTCCCCTGCAACTCCTGCAATCGGTATTTCTTTACCGAAGAAGTGATAATCTATCGTTTTAGCATACACTTCAGATGACTGGCGAACCTCCGGAAGCATGGATTTGGGAACTTCCAAAATGTCCAGTAACTCATTATCCCAATTAAGTTCATGAATATTAAACATCAGTGTGCGGGAAGCATTTGAATAATCAGTAACATGCGCTCGTCCGCCGGAAAGTTTCCAAATTAACCACGTATCAATTGTTCCAAACAGCAATTTTCCTGCTTCTGCTTTTTCACGAGCTCCTTCTACATTGTCCAAGATCCATTTTACTTTTGTTCCGGAGAAATAGGCATCAATGAGTAAGCCTGTCTTTTTGCGAAAAAGATCATTTAAGCCCTTTTCTTTCAACTCGTCACAAATTTCGCTTGTCTGTCTCGATTGCCAAACAATTGCATTGTAGATCGGCTCACCTGTTTCTTTATCCCAAACAACAGCTGTTTCCCGTTGATTGGTAATACCAATGCCTGCGATTTGTTCTGGTTTTATACCCGATACGGATAACACTCCGGCAATAACTGACAGGATCGAACCCCAAATTTCATTGGCATTATGCTCGACCCAGCCCGGCTTGGGAAAATATTGTGTAAATTCCTTTTGTGCGGTATGGACGATTCCCCCGCTTTTATTGAAAATAATGGCTCTTGAGCTTGTTGTTCCTTGGTCTAAAGATAAAATATATTTTTCCATACTATCCCCCCATTCCAGATTATTTTAAGCCGCCAGGTTGGATTCTTAGAAAGGTCACCTATAATCAGTGACCTTTGCATTATATTTCTTCTTGGCGATTATGAATGCCTTTTAATTGCTGCTTGAGGTGCCCCATTTCCGTTCTTAATAGAATTTGTTCTTCTTCAGATACGAGAGCAGCACCATAACGCACTTTCTCATAGATTTCGATTGATGCTCGTGAACCTGATAGACCGACCCGCTGCCACCATTCCTCCAGAGTTTCAAAGCTAAGACGACCTAAGTTAAGTTTGTGCGCAAATTTTTCTAATTCAAATATTTCCCGTCTGATTAAATCATTCGGGGGTTTGATTTTCTGATGAAATTTGGATACATTCATCGCTCCAAACACACGCTCGGAAACAGAAAAAATGGACGCTGAATCATTGCTATATGTCTGATTCTTTATTTTCTTTTTATAAAAGAGATAAATGATTAAAGAAATTGTCCCCAGGGTCAACAGGATGTACAAGCTTTTTTCTGTTAGGTCATAGGATGGCTCCTGATACTTCCCATCTTCATCCAGCAAACCGCTGCCGCTACTAATGTTTGTTTTTCGTTCCTCGTTTCCTTTCAGACTAAAAAGATATTCGAGGATGCCAAATAGGGGTGCGGCAATAAATGTAAAAAGCGTTACAACTAATTGTAAGATCCAAAAGAATACGAATTGAATATAATTTAATAAAAAAGTTAGTGCTGCACCTATCACAGAAACAACGGCAAATATTTTTAAGAAGTAAACAGCGAACTTTGAGCTATCATCCTGCATCGAATTCCATTTTCTAAAAAAACCGCCCATCAGGATAAGGGATAGCTGCCCGATGACTAAATAAATAATTGCTCCCTGAAAGGGATACCTGCTCATGGCTGCATAAATAATCGCAATCATGCCAATTATGAATGAAACGAGCAATATTGAGGATTCGGATTCCCTTAATGGCTCTTCAAACAGGTAAATTCCCCGCCAAAAAACAATCAATCCAAGGCATATAGCCATAAACAGTGACAATCCTGCCTCTTGTCCAATCAGTATCAGTAAAGGAAATAGGATGACTAAATAAAGCCATTTACCCTTTTCATGAAATTTTGTAAGAAGGACAGTAAAAAGAAGAATGCCCACGATACATATTGCAGCTAGTATGAAAATAGGCGGCAGCTCTTTCTTGCTGATATAGAAAAAGAATAGAATAAGAAGACCGGCAATTAATTCTAATAAAAAATGATAGGTTACAAGGGCTAGACGGTTGATCATAATCCAGCCCTTCTTTCTGGAAGGACTTCTAATTTACTGAAAAATCCCTGCCCTTGATCCATTTTTATTTCATATATCGCAGTACCCTTGATTGCCATATATTGAAGCATTCGATCAGTTTCAATTGTCCTTATGCCCGTATGAATGAAAAATGGCAGTGGAGCCAAATGCCGGTGATAAAAGGAAAGCATATAATCATAGGGGACACTTGAATTTTGAGTACTGACAGATGAAAGGGTTTCTAACACTTTTTGTAGATGCTCTTTTCCCTCCCCTTTTGGAACATAAAGGAAGGGAGTATTCCCGGCTGTTCGTACATTTATACATAATGAGTAAGGAATTTGCTGTTTGAAAGCGAAATAAGCTATATCTGTCAGACTGCTAATAAGCATTTCTAGATGACCTGTAATGGAATGTCCATCGGAAACATTTAACGCGATATTCCAACCCTTTTCAGAAATATTTTCATATATTTTCGTTTGCAACGTTTGCTTTCTTGCACTTGCCTTCCAATGGATTCGGTTAAAACTGTCCGACGAGGTATAGTCTCTTGTCCCAAGTGGTCCAAGCCGGTCCTCATAAACAGAATGAGGAACAACATTTACACCCTGAAGGATCGTCATTTGCTCCTTTAGGCCTTTTACAGGCAATGGTTCAGGATAAACTACTGCATGTTGTTTTAAATAATGGGTTGATTCTAAGACTGTTTCCCCAAAACCCAGAATACTGGGAACATGAATTTCGAGTTTGCGTATTTTGGCAATCCCCCTCCATTTCGCCGAAAAAGGAATAATGATTTGTTTTGCTTGCTTCGTGTAAACAGAAAACGGAATAGAAAGATCAAACATGGAAAGACTGGGCTCTAAGTTCACATCCTTAGGAGCGACAAAGTGATCAAAGTAAACGCGTAACTCCGCCTTTAAAATTGGCAATCCTTCGTTTCGAAACGCTAATACCCACTGACCTTCATCATCAATAAAGAAGCGATTTCGTTCATATCTGTTTTCAAAATAAAGCTGTTCTCCTGCTTTTTTCAAGTAAAGTTGATTACAAAATGTTGCAGATAGAAAAAATACTGCCAAGAACAATACTAATTTGGACCCCATATAGAGACTTACAATAATAAGTATAATGGCAAAACCGCTGATCGCCTGGATTTTTCGATCTTCAACCCCATACCTCTTCCAAGTCATCCATTTGCACCGGCTTCGACTGGGACGGAAATAGAATCGAGGATTTCATTGATAATAAGTTCTGGTGAGTTTGTAAGTGACCCTTCAATCGAAAGAAATATTCTATGACCCAGAACGTACGGGGCAACTGCTTTTACATCATTTGGGGTAACATATGTACGGTCATTCAAAAAGGCTTTTCCTTGTGCCGCTCTCATTAAAGCTAGTGTTCCCCTCGGACTGACCCCTAGTTCAATATGATGATGTTCACGCGTTTTCCTAATAATGCTTAAAAGATAGTCTTCTATATCTGTAGAAATATGGATTTCACCCATGGATGCTTTAAATTGTTCAATTTCTGTGATGGTAAACACCTGGGTAATGGTTTGCATTTTTTTGTTTCCACGGTGAATTTGCATAATTCTCTTTTCATCCTCATATTCGGGATATCCGACCTTAATTTTAATAAAAAACCGATCCATTTGCGCCACCGGCAATGCAAAGGTTCCCTGCTGCGATTCTACCGGATTTTGTGTAGCAATGACCATAAACGGTTCTTCCAATGGTACGGTCACACCATCAATTGTAACTTGTCTTTCCTCCATCACCTCCAATAAACTTGACTGTGTTCTCGGTGTAGCGCGATTAATTTCATCAGCTAAAACAATGTTTGCCATAATCGGGCCAGGCCGCAGCTCAAACTCTTGTATCTTTGGATTAAAAAACTGAATTCCAGTGACATCGCTTGGAAGCACATCCGGAGTAAACTGGATGCGGGAAAATGCCCCGCCAATTGCGGCCGCAAAGCTTTTCGCCAGCATCGTTTTTCCTGTACCAGGAACACTTTCAAGCAAAATATGGCCATTAAATAATAATGAGATTGTCATTAATTCCACTTCTATGTCTTTTCCGACAATTACTTTACCGATTTCCTGCTTGATTTGAGCAATTTTTTCTAGTAAGGCCATCATCCCATCCCCTTAACTTCTTGGTTCTTTAAGATATTGATATAACACATCTCCGCCACGTCCGCCGATTCCACGGAAATGTTTGAAATCATTTCTTTTTACTAACACCTTCCGAAATTCCATAAAATCTTCCTTTTTTACATAGTATTCCGAAAGTTCTCCTGTCATTAATCGATTTAATATGTCGTTAACCATTTCTTCCTGCATTTATCACACCCCCTATTCCATCCTCTATTTTACCTTATCCGCAAATCTATAAGCCAACTTTCCATTTTCCTTCTATTCTATTATTGTAAACGTTTTCCCTTCTTTAACTCTCCATTCAAGCATATAATAAAATAATAAGTAATAATTAACCAAATTGTCATACAAAATCCTTTACGAATTTAGAAAAGTAGTGCAAACTGTTATTTAACTGGATTTTATTAATAGTTTTTAAGGCAAAGGAGAGAGAGACTGAATGAAAAAAGCAGAAGTAGGAAATATCATAGAATTCCGTGGTGGCTTACAAGGGATTGTTGAAAAGGTAAATGAAAATTCTGTAATAGTCGACCTAACATATATGGACAATTACCGTGATTTAGAATTAGATCAACGGACAGTTGTCAACCATAAAAACTATAAAGTCGTAAAAGAAAGCGCTTATTAATGTAATAGTTTAGAAGAAAAGGCAGACTTTTACTGCCTTTTCTTTCATTGCTAGTTTATTTGCCCTGTTCCGTTTCTTTTGATAACTGCTTTAAAGATTTGACTTTGCCATGGGGATTTTGATCCTGCTTCCTGACCGTCCATTCCCGCTCTTGTTGACTCCTTGATTTGCTCATCATTTTCACTCCCTTCCCGTTTATTTTTTCTTCTTTTTAGGTTCTTATTAGGAGAATTGGTTAAAATGTTTAATGTAATCATTTCCTTTTCGACATATTTTTTGTTAAAGTATATTTTATTGATTTAAAAAGGGGCAAGACATCATGAAACAAAAGATTCTAACCATACGCCTAATAGCAGGTGTGATTTTAGCGCATGCACTTATATTTTTTTCATTTCACGATAAAACCATATTTTGGTATATCTTTTCCGGATCTGTGCTTGTGTTAATTGCGTTTGCCACGTACCAAGGAGATGTCGATGATGAGGCGTCCTTTATCCAATATATTTTCCTCGGTGTTCTTTCTGGATTATTGCTCTATTTTATATTTTGGTTAGGATATCAAGTCATCCAAATACTTCATCTCCCATTTGAGCAGCCGATAAGAAAATTATACCGCTCGTATGCGCCAAAGGTATTTTGGCAATATATTGCCCTCATTTTAGTTGCTGCCCCAGGGGAAGAACTGTTCTGGCGGGGTTTCATCCAAAAAAAATTAGTAACACACCTTCGTCCTATTTGGGGTATTTTAATCGCAGCATTACTTTACGCATCGGTTCATCTATATTCTGACTCATTTTTACTCGTTTTCGCAGCCCTTATTTCCGGACTCATCTGGGGGTTACTGTATTATTGGAGAAAAAGTATGCCGCTTGTGATTGTTTCGCATATCATTTTCGATATCATGATATTTATTATTATGCCTTTCAAATAGAAATAGCAGCTGCCACTTTTGACAGCTGCTTTATTAATTCTTCATATTTGGGGTAAATGGTTTCATCCATAATAAAACAAAAAAGCTCATACAAATATAGCCGAACAAAGGGTATAAATAAGAAAGCAGCGTGCTATAATTCACCAAACTAATCAGATAGGAAACGGCAAAAATGACCGTAACAGATGCAAACGTTGGAACCGGCATATATTGCTGCAGCTGTCTGTCGAGCCCGAAGACATTTCCGATCACAGAAGTGAAAATCTCCCCATAAATAACAAGTACAAAAATCCAGTAAAAAAACGGTGCTAAGTTTTTCATAATAATGGCCATTGGGATATCATACAATTCCAGATTTGGCAGCATAATCAGGGTAAAATGGCTGCCAATTAAAATCAGCGTTAACGCAAGGCCCCCTATAATCCCTCCCCATTTAATTGTCCAGTCATCCTTAACTTCGGTGGCAACCGGAACTAAAACTGCCTGGGCCAAACCCAAATTTAAAGCAGCATATGAAAACGGGGCAATCACACTCTTCCACCCGTCACCAGCATGGGGAATAAACAAAAACCGATCTAAAAAATTCGGCATTCTAAGTGACAAAAACATCAGGATTAAACTAAAGGTAATCATTAAAGGAACAACAAAGGTATTAACCGCAAAAAGTCCTTTCGTACCAACTAGCATAACTAGATAGGAAAGGAAAATGGTCAGAAATACGCCAAGATTTTTGGGCAGGCCAAGCTGTTCCTCAAAAACTGCCCCAGCCCCGGCCAGCATGACGGCACTTACACCGAGAAGCATGAAAAGCATGAAAACATTTATGATGCTTCCCGCCCATTTTCCAAAGAGGTGCTCATTAAATTCTTGATAGGATTTCGCCTCGATTTGCGCAGCCATACGCATTAACTTCGAACCAATCATGACAAAAAGATAACCACTCATTAATATACTAATAAAGCCAAAGAAACCAAACCGTGAAAAAAATTCTACGATTTCCTTTCCAGTGGCGAATCCTGCTCCGACAACAGTTCCTACATAAACTGCCGCAATTTGAAAGGCTTGATTCCAATTCTTTTTCACATCATCTCCCCCTTACCATCAATATATGACCAAAGGGACAAACAAAGACGAGCTTTTTTCCCAAAATGGTAACCATTGCTATAGACAAATATCTTGAAAGTCAAAAAAGGTCAGAGTATACTATGGTCATAAGGTCAAATATAGTCAAAGTCAAATTGATGAAAGCAGAATAACAAGGAGGTTATTTTACATGCTATGTCAACGATGTAATCAAAACCATGCAAATGTGCAATTAAGTATGAATATTAACGGGCAGCGTCAAGAGATGAAACTCTGTCATGCATGTTACAAAATAGAAAAACAAGCCCTAGGTACAAACTATGGTCAACATATGAACTCATTTTCGAACTTCCCGTTTGACCATCTTTTTATGTCAAATGGTTATTCACAGGGTCCAAATATGGGTGAACAGCAAACCCCCCATAGTGAGAGAAAAGCGGCACAAGGCGGCTTTATTGATCAATTTGGACGAAATTTAAACATCATGGCAAAGGCAGGTTTAATTGATCCTGTTATCGGACGAGATCAGGAAATAAAACGGGTGATTGAAATCCTCAACAGAAGGAATAAAAACAATCCTGTTTTAATTGGTGAACCAGGAGTTGGTAAAACGGCCATTGCTGAAGGTCTTGCGATAAAAATCGCTAATGGGGATGTCCCAGGTAAATTGCGCAATAAAGAGGTCTATTTGCTTGATGTCGCTTCTCTTGTTGCCAATACCGGTATCCGTGGTCAATTTGAGGAACGGATGAAAGAATTAATTTCAGAATTGCAGGAACGAAAAAATATCATTCTGTTTATCGATGAAATTCATTTGCTTGTTGGTGCAGGTTCTGCAGAAGGCTCCATGGATGCGGGGAACATTTTAAAACCAGCCCTTGCACGAGGAGAATTACAAGTAGTTGGTGCAACAACATTAAAGGAATACCGGCAAATCGAAAAGGATTCCGCTCTTGAACGACGCTTCCAGCCGGTGAATGTACTGGAACCGACGAAAGAGGCGGCAATTGAAATTTTAGTAGGACTTCAAAAGAAGTATGAGGATTACCATGAAGTCACTTATTCAGATGAAGCCATTCTTGCCTGTGTTCAATTATCACAGCGCTATATTCAAGACCGCTTCTTACCTGACAAAGCCATCGACTTGCTTGATGAGGCCGGGTCTAAATTAAATCTTTCTACTGATTATAAAAGTAATGAACAAATGGAAACCCGTCTAAAAGAGATAGCAGCTGAAAAGAACGAGGCCCTCAAACATGAACTGTATGAAAAAGCAGCCAGTCTTAGAGATGAAGAGGCAAAATTGGAAAAGTTATTAAATAAGGATATACGTGATGAAAGGCCTGTTGTTACTGTTTCTCATATTCAAGAAATTATTGAACAAAAAACGGGTATCCCCGTCGGAAAGCTGCAGCAGGATGAACAGCTGAAAATGAAAGTATTAGAAGATAATTTAAGTCAGAAGGTCATCGGTCAGGAAAAAGCTGTAAGAAAAGTAGCAAAGGCGATTAGACGCAGCCGGGCCGGTTTAAAATCAAAAAACCGTCCAATTGGCTCCTTCCTGTTTGTCGGTCCAACAGGTGTCGGTAAAACGGAGCTTACCAAGACCCTTGCAGAAGAATTATTTGGGTCCAAGGATTCCATGATACGTCTCGATATGAGTGAATATATGGAGAAACACAGCGTTTCTAAACTAATCGGTTCACCTCCAGGCTATGTGGGCCATGACGAGGCAGGACAGTTGACAGAAAAAGTCCGCAGAAACCCGTATAGCATTATTCTTTTAGATGAAATTGAAAAAGCACATCCTGACGTACAGCACATGTTCCTGCAAATTCTTGAAGATGGCCGCCTTACTGACAGCCAAGGAAGAATTGTCAGCTTTAAGGATACGGTCATTATTATGACCAGTAATGCTGGCGTCGGCCACAAAAACATCCACGTTGGGTTTGGCACAACAGAAGCAGTAGAAGAAGCAAGTATCCTTGACTCGCTTGGCAGCTTCTTTAAGCCTGAATTTTTGAATCGTTTTGATAGTATTATTGAATTTAACTCATTAGATCAAGAACATATCTTAACGATTGTTGATTTAATGGTAATTGAATTACAAGAAACCTTAAAAGAGCAAAATATCGAATTATCCATTTCACAGGAATCAAAAGAAACATTAGCTGAACTTGGCTACCACCCTGCTTTTGGAGCTCGCCCGCTCCGCAGAGTCATTCAGGAACAACTGGAAGATAAAATTGCCGACTTTATTTTAGAAGTGCCAGATTCAAAAAAATTAGCAGCAATTGTTGAAAATGGCGAGTTAAAAGTTATCTCCGAAGGCATAACTGTAAACTAATTAAAAAAGCGAAGCCACTGATAAAAGTGGTTTCGCTTTTTAGCTTATAGTTTTTGATCATCCACAGAGTTCAACCAGTTCTCAATCACAGCGACCACTGATTCAACACACCCATCCTCAAATGGTGAAATCAGGTTGGCTGCCGCGACAAGCTTTGTGAATGACATGCTGCCCCCAAGCTTACACAGGTTCACATAATCTGCCCAAGCCTTTTCCTGGTCCTCTCTAGAGCGCTTCCAGAATTGGAAGGCACAAATCTGTGCAAGTGTATAATCAATATAATAAAACGGCGAATTAAAAATGTGACCTTGGCGCTGCCAGAAGCCGCCGCTTTCTAGATATTCGTTGCCGTCATAATCCTTATGCGGCAAATATTTCTTCTCTATCTCACGCCACTTTAGCTTACGCTCTTTTGGTGTAGCTGTCGGATTCTCATAAACCCAGTGCTGAAATTCATCAACTGAAACCCCATATGGTAAGAACAATAATGCATCACTTAAATGTGAAAATTTATATTTGTCTGTATCTTCTTTAAAGAACAAATCCATCCACGGCCATGTAAAGAATTCCATACTCATAGAGTGAATTTCACATGCCTCATAGGTCGGCCAATTATATTCCGGAACCTCAAAGTCACGGCTGGAATATACTTGGAACGCATGACCCGCTTCATGTGTTAAGACATCAATATCCCCTGAAGTTCCGTTAAAATTGGAAAAAATAAATGGTGCTTTGTAATTTTCAATAAATGTACAATAACCGCCGCCTGCTTTTCCTTTTTTGGCTACCAGATCCATCAGTTTGTTATCCTGCATATAACGGAAAAACGACCCTGTTTCTGCTGAAAGGTCTTCATACATTTTTTGGCCATTTTCGATAATCCATTCTGGCGAGCCTTTTGGTACTGCATTTCCAGTCTGAAAATTGAAGCCTTCATCATAATATTTTAATTTGTCGAGTCCAATTCTTTCCTGTTGGCGCATCTTTAATTTTGTGGCAATTGGCACGATAAAGTCCTTAACCTGCGCACGGAAATTCGCTACCATTTCGGAATTGTAATCCGTTCTCATCATTCGATAGTAGCCAAGTTCCACAAAGTTTTTATATCCCAGCGTTTGAGCGATTTCCGTTCTTACTCTAACAAGGTCATCATAGATACGGTCGAGTTCCGCCTCATGCTCTGCAAAAAAGCCAAATTTCGCTTCACTCGCCTTCTTTCTCATTTTCCTGTCTGTCGATTCTGTGAAGGGATCCAATTGGGCCAAGGTCCTCTCTTCCCCTTCAAAATCAATTTTAGCTGAAGCAAGCAGCTTTGTGTATTCCGTTGATAGACGATTTTCCTTTTGCAATAATGGAACAATTTCAGGTTTAAATGTCTTTAGCTGTCCTTCAGCTAGGGCAAATAACTGAATGCCCCACTTTTCTTCAAGCTGGCTGCGGAATTTTGACTCCACAAGTGCTTGATAATATTTGGTTACCAGTCCTTCTACCTCAGGCTGTATTTCATCCATATAATCCTGTTCTTGCTTATAAAATTCATCATTCGTATCAATCGAATGACGAATATAGCATAGATTAAACATCGTGCCAAGGTCATTTCTTAGTTGATTAATGCCATGCATAGCCTCACTTTGTTTTTCAACAGTAAGAGCCTCTTTAAATCGGTCAAGCACTAAGTTAAATTTAGTCGTTACTTCTTCTAGATTCGGACGGACATATGTATACTGTTCAAAGTTCATAAAAAAATCCCCCTCTTTCAAATATTCCAACGATATTATTTCGACACTGTTTCATAAAATTCCTTCATAAAAAAAATACGACCATTGGCCGTATTAAAATTTACCCGCAGGCAAACCTAACTTTTTCAGTAGTTCAATTGCTTCCGTTTTCTCTGAATCATCAAGACTCGACATGAGCGTATCAATTTGCTTCGCATGTTCAGGAAAAATGTCCTGAATAAACCTTTTCCCCTCATCGGTAATTTGTGCATATGTGACTCTCCGATCTTTAGGGCAGGCTATTCGTCTCAACATTCCTTTTTGTTCTAGTTTATCGACCACATAAGTTATACTGCCACTGGCGAGCAGAATTTTCCCGCCGATTTGCTGCATCGGCTGGTCACCTTTATGGTAGAGCAGCTCTAACACGGCAAATTCTGTTGGATTTAAACCATTTGCCTGAATGACTTTATTTACATGTTCATTGATCGCCTTATACGCTCGTGAAAGGACAATGAATAGCTTTAAGGATTTTGCTACTGAATCATTTTCCATAAAAAACTCATCCTTTTAGATTTTTGATTTTGTGTGTTGCTGAATCCACACTTTTAATTTATCTTGATTTCAAAATTAATTATAAAAAACTTTTCAATTCATGTCAATTTCCTCTATGAAAGCAGGAATATTTCGGTAAATTCATGAAACATTTGATATAATAATAACGTTATTTTACATCAAAATACATCGGGGTACCTTAATGAAAATTCGTAAAGGCAATTTTTATATCTATTTTTTTATTGTTGTACTGCCTGTTTTAATTTTAGGTTCATACTATTTTTATCATATTTTAAAGGAAAATGACATAGCAAGAAAAAAAGATGCTCTATGGGTCGCCTCAATTTATCAGAAGAACTGGGATCAATTCATTAGCGAAACGAAAACCAGCTTAGATATTCTGTCCCTTTCCGCAAGAAATGAATTGGATTTTCCGGCAAAAATGGAACCATTATTAATGCAGGTAAACCAAAACGATCCTCGGTATGGAGGCCTTTACTTACTTGACCATACTGGCTCTTTGCTAACTGGTTCTGTTCCATTACGAAACGATGCCAATTTTGCCAAACACTCATTCATCCAAGAAGTCATTAAAACAAAGGATACAATTATTGCAGATCAAGTAGAAATTCTTAGAAACAACCAAAATATTATTGGCCTTGCTACACCAGTGCTCGATGAAAATCAGGAATTACAGGCTATTCTGGTTGCGGATTTACGGATTGATTATATGAGGAACCTGATGAAGGTCCTTACGCCCGAGAACAAGCTAATTGTGGTGAATGGAGGAAAAAAACCAATTCTCGAAATGAATGTAGCCTACAATGAAACGGCAAACGAGACTAATTGGGTTACTTCACCAATGGAAAGAATACCGTGGAATATAAAAGTAAAGATTGCCGAACGGAGTTATAAAGAAATTGGTAAAGACCTAGGGGAAATAGTATTTATTATCCTCGTTATCACACATATCCTTTACTTACTTATCAAATATTTCTTATTAAGAAAGCATGCACATCAAGAAAGAAAACAAAATGAACTGCAGAAGCTCGAATTAGTAGGCACATTAGCTGCAAGTACAGCACATGAAATTCGAAACCCGTTAACAGGTGTAAAAGGGTTAATACAACTCCTGAGTGAAAAATACACGGACCCTGAGGATCGCTATTATTTTAATGTTATTAATTCAGAACTGAAACGCATTAATGAAATCGTTAGTGAGTTTTTAATTCTGGGAAAACCGACAGCACAATTGACAGATAACATTAATATAAACGGGACACTACAAGAATTGAAACCTCTGATCATGTCAGAGGCTAATTCACACAATGTTTCATGTATCTGGCAGATTCCAGAAGAACCTGTGATGGTTAAGTGTGTTAAGGATGAAATGAAACAAGTGATCTTAAATATTACAAAAAATGCGTTTGAATCATTTGATAAAGCCGGCACATTGGATATAAGACTCTACATGTATGAAAATGATTTTTGTAAGCTGGAAATTCACGATAATGGAAAAGGGATTCCAAAAGATGAGTTAGAAAAAATATTCCGCCCTTTTTATACTTCAAAAGAAACGGGAACAGGTCTAGGTCTCGTTATTTGTAAGCGAATTATAAACTCATTTGGGGGAAGCATTCAAATCGACAGCACCGAAAATTTTGGAACTACCGTCACCATTACGCTGCCAATCTGTAAGGAAAAGCGAGACCAATAACGGTCTCGTTTTATTTTAATATTACAATTGCTCCGTTATAATTTAAATATTCCGAAATGAGAAATAAATATTTCTTATTTTTGTTATTCGGTAGTATGATAGGATAGAAAAATATTTTGTCAATAAACAATAAAGAAGGGATCAAATGAATCAACAAGCAATATTACCCGCAAAGGCGCAGAAGGCCTCCGAATCACCTATGTATAAAATTCTTTTTATCATTGGACTGTGCCATTTATTGAATGATTCCATTCAGGCTGTTGTTCCGGCTATGTTCCCCATTTTGGAAAAATCAATGGGTTTAAGCTTTACACAGCTTGGAATTATTGCATTCTCTTTAAATATGATTTCATCCATTATGCAGCCAGCAGTCGGAATGATAACTGACAAAAAGCCTATGCCTTATGCACTGCCAATTGGGCTAACCTTTACATTATTCGGCATCCTTGGATTGGGTTTTGCTTCGAGTTTTCTAATGATTGTTCTATCTGTCGTTTTCATTGGTCTTGGGTCTGCGATTTTTCATCCCGAAGGTTCAAGGGTAGCCTATATGGCTGCAGGAAGCCGGCGAGGGCTGGCACAATCTATTTATCAAGTCGGAGGCAATACGGGTCAGGCACTAGCTCCAGTAATAACAGCACTGATTTTGGTGCCGCTTGGCCAAATTGGTGCATCCTGGTTCACAATTGTCGCAGCAGTTGCGGTCATTTTACTGCTTTATATCGCCAATTGGTATAATCAAAGATTACTAATTTCACCAGTAACGGCGAAGAAAAAAAGTACAGGTGTGACCAAGAAGGACGGTTTAACAAGAGAGGTAAAAAATACTTTGGCATTGATTCTATTGTTAATCTTTGCGAGAACTTGGTATTCTTCCGGTATTACCAATTTTTATACTTTTTATGTGATTAAAGAATATAGCCTTACGATTAAAGAATCTCAGATCTTCTTGTTCGCATTTTTAGTTTCCGGAGCTGTGGGTACCTTCTTTGGTGGGCCGCTGTCAGACCGATTTGGAAAGAAAAACATCATTTCCTTTTCCATGTTAGCAACTGTGCCTTTTTCTATCCTCATTCCTTATGTTCCATCAACAGTAGCCTTTTTCTTTCTAATTCTAACCGGTTTTATCTTAATGACTAGTTTTTCCGTCACCGTTGTATACGCTCAAGAATTAGTTCCGGGGAAAATTGGCACAATGTCCGGTTTAACTGTTGGTCTTGCATTTGGTATGGGGGCAATTGGTTCAGTAGGCTTAGGTTATCTCGCGGACCTGATTGGTTTGCAGTCGATGATCACATGGCTTGGAGTATTACCATTACTTGGTTTAATCGCATTCCTCCTTCCAACAGATCAAAAGATTTGGGAATGGAATCAACCAAAATAAAGAAGGATGGGCATAGGCCCATCCTTACTTTATTTCCTGGATTTTTTGTAATAATTCTGCTTTTTCTTCCTCAGTCAGCATTCTTTCAGCCATTGGGAATAATACATTTTCCTCTTTGGAAAAATGTTCTATTAAAATGAAGTAAGCATTTTGAATTAATTCAGCTAATTTTTTCTTCTCATCTGTTGATGTTGGTAAAGCTTCTGCCTTAGCAAGAAAGGCACCAATATTTGATTTTGCTTGGTCATGTTCATATTCCATCACGGCAATCGGTCCTGAGGTTGTTCCAATATAAACCCCCATCATTGGAAAAAGAACACCCTCTTCTCTTTCTGAATGCGGCTCTAAAGATGCCTTAAATTCTTTTACTTTTGTTATTAATTCACCAAAATTCTTATCTACAGCTATTTCTTGATCAATTTGCTTAGTTAATTCGTATAATCCTTCTAATTGTTCTAATAATGGAGGATGTTCACTTTTTAATTGTTTAAGTCCTTCGCTTAATTCAGCTTGGGGCATTCCCCCAAATGCACTCATACAGTCACTCATAATCCTTCACCTCAGCGTTTTATTTTGTTTCAAGTATAAAAGCTACTCTGATTTAATGTAGTGACAGATATCACTTTTATCCACAATTGTTTACAGGATGCATTCTTTTTGTCTAATTTATGAAACCGCTTTAATTTTTTGAAAAATTTTAACATTTATCACTCAAAAAGTTTTAAAAGTTTCATATAATATAGTTAAACCATAAAGGGAGGGCTAAAACATGAAAACCCCAAATTATCATGATTTTTATCAAAAGGCATTCGTTCCAATTGGATTAAATGACCTGCTGTCATTACAGGAATCCGAAGCATACTCTCCTGATTCACCTTTCACCCACTGGCTCATTGCTGTTGAAGGGGTACAACTCCCACAGCCGAAAATTTATTATCACTGGAAAGTGACTATTTATCCTGCAGATAAAGAAGGCAATTTTAATTGGAAAAGACCATATTATTGCTCAGCAGATATGAAATTAATCGATCATGCCATCACGCTTGCTTCAGCTTTAACTGCATCAAGCAAAAAAGACGAACTTTCCTCTGCAGCCCTATTAGAGAAAATAAGCTAACCCTCAAAATACTTACCTTCTGCTTCACCTTCTTTTTACCCTCATTTGTGAATAAACCTACATATAGTGAGAAAAGCGTAAGCGCCCTGGTCAGCGGCAAAAAAAGTGCTGTTTGCACAATTGACAAACAACACTTTTCATTATACTTATGAAACCGAAACACCATTCATATCAGCCCTTTATATTTTCCCATTATTTTCGGTATTGATCTTCATGGTTACGGCCAATAGTTGACTCATCGACTTTGGCATCGCCTTCTGTTTCCACCTTTGCTTCCTCACGTTTGATATTATCGGTAACCTGTTCGGTTTCAGTAACCTGCCTTTTTCCTATTACCAGTTCCTCCGTTACAACAGGTTTTTTTGATACTTCAACTTTTTCCTCGACAATTGGAACATGGATCGTTTCATCACTCCCAATCGGAGTTGTGGTATCTGCTGTGCGACCGCCCACTTCTTGTCTCTCCACATAAACCTCTTCATGCGTTACCGGAACATGGACTGTTTTTTGTTCTTCAACCACTTCTTTTTTTACCTCTACTTCACCAGTCTGGACACGTTCTTTAGCAACATCCAACTGTTCCTCTCGAAGCTTCATGGTCCGCTCCTTATCCCTACTAAACGAATTATCATCAAATTTTGTTTGGTCAGGCGAGGCGGTACCTGTGAATCCACCACCTAAGGCTTGCTCTGCTTCACGATCGGATAGAAGCAAAATTTTACCGGAATTAATATCCCTTTCGTATTCGCGGGCAGCGTCTTCATCAAACCCCAACCCAACCAGATGGTCAAAATAGGAGGTTGTGCCATCATTTATATTGGTATTAATTTCAAATACGGAAAGCAGGTTTTCAATGAACCCTCTATGTTCATATGTTCGATTATAATCCGTTCCGCTTACCTCCTCGGTCGTTACACCTATTTCATTTTGAATGGCTGAAGGAATATCACGTGTATTCGCAATAATAGATAATTCATTTTCAGAATATCCTTCGTTTTTGAATTCCTCTATCGCATGGATTACATCATCACTTGAATTATAAACACCCAATACTTTTTTACTCATAGAATAAGTACCTCCATTTTCTTTTTTTGTTTAGCATATATTCCATACATACCCGGCTTACCAGTGATGGAAACAAATTAAAAAAAACGAAAGAAAGACCAGCTAAAAAAATAGCTGGTCTTTCCGGATTATATCGATTCTAAACAATATTAGTAAAAATCATTATGCTAGCCGGAATACAATCCCATGTCCACCCTTAGGATATTCCCACTTAATGTTCTGATATGGACATCCAATTCGGCAGCTGCCGCATTCATGGCAGCCCTCGTAGCCAACCTGCATCCGTGTTCCTTCCCACTTATACACCTCGGCAGGGCAAAATACTGTACAAATTTTATCGGGACACTGTGTCATGCAAACATCATGATCTAAAACAGTCAAATGGGACTTCGTATCACATTTAAACCTGAGGAGATACTGTTTTTCCTCGATATTCTTCGTTGACATTATTTCACCGCCTTCCATGCACGATACATATCTTGTAATACTCGCAGTGTACCTTTCTCTGCAGTAACACTCTTCATGATTTGTTTTTGTTTTTCACGTTTTGGTGTCCCATCCACTGTGAAGAATTTACTCATTGCCTTGTTCATCATTGGTACATACTCATTAAAATATTGTGGATACGTCTCAAATGTATGTGCTGCATCTTTGTATTTCTCTAAATCTTTCATGATAAAGCTGCCGTATAGCTTCTCTCGATATATATTTAAGTTTGCCTCCGTAAAGCCGCCCCTGCTTTTTGCCTCCAAAATCGATTCGGCAGCCAATAATCCTGAGTGCATTGCCATGTTCGAACCTTCACGATGAATGGCATTCACCAGCTGGGCCGCATCCCCGACAACAAGTACGCCATTTCCGGCGACTTTTGGTACGGAGCGGTAACCGCCTTCAGGAATTAGATGCGCAAGATACTCTGCCGATTCTCCACCGGTAATGTATGGCTTGACCATTGGGTGATTTTTTAGGTAATCGAGCAATTCATACGGCTTTAATTTTGCTTTTATCATACTTGAAAGGGTTGTGCCTACCCCAATGTTCAAGCTGTCTTTATTTGTATAAAGAAAGGCTGTTCCGAGGTTCCCCTTGGTAGAATCTCCAAATATTTCAATTGTACAGCCGTGGTTATCCTCAAGGTTAAAACGGTCATTGATTTTTTCTTTTGGCAGATTAATTACTTCCATAACTGTTAAGGCTACTTCATCCGGACGAAACTCTTTGTGAAAGCCCAGCTGCTTAGAAAGTAACGAGTTTACCCCATCAGCAAGGACAACCACATCTGCATAAACTTCTCCATCTGGCCGGTCCGTTCGAACACCCACTACCTTTCCATTTTCGACAATACATTCGGTCACAACCGTTTCGTTGATTAAGAGAGCACCTGCTTCGACTGCCTTACTTGCAAACCATTGGTCAAACTGTGCACGCAGGACGGTGAAATTATTATATGGTTCTACTGCCCATTCGAGACCTTTATAGCCAAATTGTACTACTGATTCTTTATCCATCATCCAAAAACGCTGCTCAACTACAGGCCTTTCCAATGGGGCTTCCTTCCAAAATTCAGGAATCAAATCTTCCATTTGCTTACGGTACAATACTCCGCCCATTACGTTTTTTGCCCCTGGGTATTCTCCTCTTTCAATAAGCAAAACATTTAACCCGCTTTTTGCACATGTGAGGGCACAAGATGTACCTGCCGGGCCTGCCCCAACTACGATTACGTCAAATTTTTCAGGCATAGCTTATTTCACCGCCTTTTTCAATCCTAAGCTGCTTAAATTGCTCGATTAGTTTTGGTATAATTTCCATTGCGTCTCCTACAATTCCATATGTGGCAACATCAAATATTGGCGCATTCGGGTCTTTGTTTATGGCGATAATGAACTCGGAATTTTTCATGCCGACGACATGCTGGATGGCTCCCGATATACCTATGGCAAAATAAATTTTCGGTGTGACGGTTTCACCGGTTTGACCAACCTGCTGCTCGTGTGGCAGCCAGCCTGCTTCTACCACATCACGGGTGCCGCCCACACTAGCTCCGATTGTTTCTGCCAACTCATGAATGAGCTGGAAGTTTTGCAGGTCTCCCATTCCCTTCCCGCCGCAGACAATCACATGAGCATCTGCCAAATTAACCTTTTTTGTTACGTCATTCACAATTTGCAGCACTTTAGTGCGCATATCTTCTTCATATAAGTCAATTTTCTCTTCAATGATCTTCCCAAGTCTACCTTGCTCGGGTGCTAATGCCTTCATAACTTTTGGTCTCACAGTTGCCATTTGCGGACGGTGCTTCTTACAAAGGATGGTTGCCATGATATTTCCGCCAAATGCCGGACGGCTTGCCTCTAGTAATCTATTATTCACATCAACATCAAGCATCGTTGTATCAGCTGTTAAACCGGTATTTAAGTCAGTTGCCACAGCACTGGCTAAGTCCTTCCCATTTGGTGTTGCACCATAAAGGATAATTTCAGGCTTAAATTTTTGAGCCAGCAGCATTACACCCTGCATATAGGATTCTGTCCTGTAATTTTTCAGGACGGGATGGTCAACCACATACACTTCATCAGCCCCGTAAGATATTACTTGATTGGCTAATGATTTAATCCCGCTGCCTAGTAAAAACCCCGCTAAGGGAACTTGTAATTTATCAGCCAGCTTTCTGCCGGCACCTAGCAATTCTACTGATACGCCTTCGATTTTTGCATCGTTTTGTTCAATGAATACCCAGACTCCACGATAATCGTCTAGATTCATGTAAACCCCTCCCTGCCGAAAAGATAATCTTAATTATTTAGACTGCAATGTTAACAGATCTTTTTTCTCCATCAGGACTTCCATAAGCTGCTGAACTTGCTCGTCTGCGGTTCCTTCAAGTCTTTTTCCGCCTTCCGGCCTTGGTGGTGTAAACATTTTTCCGACAATAGTTGGTGAGCCTTTTAGTCCAAGCTGTGTTCGTTCCACATTTTCAAGATCACTAACTGCCCAGATGATTGGTTCATATCTTGTAGCTTTAATCATATTGGGCATTGGTGAATATTCAATATCATTTATTTCTTTTTCTACAGTCAATAAGCATGGTAATTCCGACTGTATTAATTCATGGCCGCTAGTTAATTTACGTTTAATTAGAACGGTTTTTTCCTTTTGATTGACCTCGGTTACTTCAATTACATTTGTAACAGGAGGAATATCCATTCTTCTTGCGATACCTGGCCCAACCTGTCCTGTATCACCATCGATTGCGTGCTTGCCGCAAATCACCATGTCGACAGGTAGATCCTTGCTGATTCTTTCCAGCGCTTTAGAAAGTGCATAACTGGTCGCAAGTGTATCAGCCCCCGCGAAGGCACGGTCAGAAATTAAATAACCTCTATCTGCACCTATTTCAACACTTTTTTTAATAACAGCCGTTGCTTGCGGCGGTCCCATTGACAATACCGAAATTGTACCACCCGTTTTTTCCCTGATTTTTACGGCCTCTTGAACAGCATGGGCATCGTAGGGATTCAAAATGGCCGGTGCACTTCGGCGGTCGAGTGTGTTGGTTTTGGGATTAATTTTAATGATTTTTGTATCAGGTACTTGTTTGACACATACGACAATGTGCATGTAGGACTTTCCCTCCTCCATATAATCTAAGAATATTGAAAGCGGTTGCTTCCTTTGGTTATAAAAAATGCTTTTATTAACGATATATGAATCGCAACACAAGCATAGTACCAAACAATGATTGTTTTATTTTTTTTCTTACTGGTTTAAACTAAAATTAAGAATCATAGGACAGGTAATCAAACGTAATGCACTTTCAAAGAAGTGGTGTTTATTAACAATAGTAGTTGAAGTTAAATATAGCTGTGGTAAAGTATGTAGTTAAATCATGATGTGAGTTTTCAGTAAAATAGTACTAATATAACTATATGAAATATTGAGATATAAACAATGATAAAAATCACAGCTAATGTCTAAAATTGTTGATATTTAAAATTTGGTTTTTTAGCTAAGGAAGGTAGGATATAATGAACGCAGTTATTATAGGGAGTGTTCTTTCGGCCTTATCCACCGGAGCAGGAGCATTAGTCATTCTATTTATACATCATTCTATTACACATCGCTGGAAGGATGTTCTATTAGCTTTTAGCGCTGGTATTATGATGGCAGCCTCTACCATTGGACTGATACCAGAGGCCCTAAAATATGGGGGTTATATGCCGCTGTTTATCGGGGTTTGTTTAGGGGTATGGGTGCTGACACTTTTAGAAAAAAATATTCCCCATATTGACCTGCAACATAGTCAGAAGGGAATTCAATTTGATGAAAAAGCACTGTTAATTATTTCGGCGATTACTCTGCATAATATTCCCGAAGGTTTATCTGTTGGCGTTAGTTACGGCTCTGCTGAAGGGGACACTGGCAATTTAATTGCATTAGCGATTGGTTTACAAAATGCACCGGAAGGCCTTCTTGTCGCCTTATACTTACTTAGTCAACGTATTAGCAAATGGAAGGCCTTCATCATTGCAACCTTGACAGGAGCAATTGAAATTGTTACGTCATTATTAGGATATTTTTTGACTTCGTTCGTCCAGAATCTCGTTCCATACGGACTATCTTTTGCCGCGGGTGCGATGCTGTTTATAATCTATAAAGAATTAATTCCCGAAAGCCACGGAGATGGAAATGAGCGGGTATCGACTTATGCGTTTATTATGGGGCTCTTGCTCATGGTGTTTATTATTGATATTTTTTAACCGCAAAATGATTCAAAACATCCTTGTGGTCATATTGCATCATCATCATTAAACTAAAACTTTGGGCCAAATCATAATCATTTGTTTAAAAGCAAATTTAACTTCTTCATTAGCTCTTGAAGCTTGTCCAACGGTCCTATGGTACTTATTAATTAATTCGTCCAGTTCTTGGCTGTATTTGATTGTTTCTTCACTCGTAAAACCCAGTTTATTTGCGCTATTAATCATTAGTTCTCGTTTGACCTTTATCTCCTCAATCATTTCAGATTGACTATTACTATACTTGTACAATGTTATCCTCCTACTCATTACACACATACTGTAATCGCTAAAAAAGTAGACTACTTGATGAATTATTACAAGAATTTCATTAAAAGTAAATACTTTCGCAAAAGTAGACAAAACATTCTATTTCTTTTGTTTTTCGACAAATTTCATCCTAACTTTCTTTGATTTACGACAAGAATCACCGATTTAAAGGGAACGACAATTCTGTTTGTTATAATATAGGAATAATTTCATAGTCGTTTTATACTAAATCAGAAGCAACCGTTAAAACTCCTGTTATTAATGAAATTTATTAGGATATTTTTAGTTCTTTGCTACTAATAAATAGAAAAACTGACTTACAAAATTGCAGCCAGTTTTAAAAAATTCCTAATCCACTTATTCTTTTGACGGCCTCTGCTAATCGTTCTTCAGATGATAATAAACCAACACGGACATAGCCCTCGCCATATTCGCCAAAACCATTCCCCGGTGCGGCCATAATATGTACTTCTTCAAGCAGAATTTTGGCAAACTCCTCCGATGTAAATCCTGCCGGCACCCGCAGCCAGGCAAAAAAGGAGCCTTTGGGAGCAGTGACATTCCAGCCAATCTCACGGAGCCCATCTATTAAAACATTTCGTCTTCGTTCGTACATCGTATTTAATTCTTTTACACATTCCTGTGGACCCGTTAGTGCTTCAGCAGCTGCCTCCTGAACGGCTCCAAATAAACTTACATATAAATGATCCTGGATTAATTCAAGCGCAGAAATCACACTCTCATTGCCAACGGCAAACCCGACACGCCAGCCAGCCATATTATAAGTTTTGGACAACGTATAAATTTCAATACCAACCTCTTTTGCCCCTTCTGCCTGTAAGAAACTTAATGGTTTTTCCCCATCAAACCCAATGGCACCATAGGCAAAATCATGAACTACACAAATATCGTTCTTACTTGCCAGTTTGACAGTTTCATCAAAAAACTCTGCAGTAGCTGTTGCTCCCGTGGGATTATTCGGGTAATTGAGAAACATGAGCTTTGCTTTTGAAAGAATCTTTGCAGATAATTCATTGTAATCGGGCAAAAAATTATTTTTTGCTCTTAACGGCATTGTCTCCATTGCCGCTTTTGCCAATGCAACCCCGGACAGATAATCAGGGTAACCTGGGTCAGGAACTAGGATTGTGTCGCCAGGATTTAATAAACACTGAGGAATTTCTACAAGACCTGCTTTACCGCCAAATAAAATAGCTACTTCCTTATCAGGATTAATCGTTACCCCGTATTCTTTAAAATAAAAATCTGCTGCAGCCTGTTTTAAATAAACATGCCCTTGAAAGGGCGAATATTTGTGATTCTGTGGGTTTGCTGCTGCTTCTTGCAGTTTCGCAACAATATGTGATGGTGTAGGCTGATCAGGGTTACCTTGACCTAAATTTATCACATCGTGTCCTGCAGCTATATATTCCCCTGCCTTTTTAACAAGTCCGGCAAAAAACTGTTTTGGCAGACTATTTAAAAGCTCTGACGGTGGAAATTGTTTCATCGCTTTCACCCGCTTATAATCTTTCATATTTTTCTTGAAATTCTAGACACAAATGATATAACTTTTATAATAGCTTGTAAAGGGAAAATTTCGAAATTTCAAATGGGGGTGGAATGTATGAAATTTAAAATTTCTTGTATTCAAATGGATATTGCCTTTGGTAATCCGAGTAAGAACTATCAAATGGCGTCCAGGCTGATTGAAAAAGCAATGGCTGAAAATCCCGATATTATTGTCCTTCCGGAACTTTGGACAACTGGGTACGACTTAACACGTCTCGATGAGATAGCTGATCGAAACGCCGAGCAAACTATTAAATTCCTTCAAGAGGAGACTAGCAGACACAAAGTTCATCTTGTTGGCGGTTCAGTTGCTAATCGTGTCAATCGTGGGGTAGAAAACACTCTGATCATTATTTCTAAAGATGGACAGCCCGTTCAACAATACAGTAAGCTGCACCTTTTTAAGCTAATGGACGAACATCTTTATTTAGAGGCTGGAACAGAAAAAGGCTTATTCCAATTGGAGAACCAACTATTTGCAGGTGTCATTTGTTATGATATTCGTTTTCCTGAATGGATTCGTGCCCACACTGCAGAGGGAGCTGTGGCCCTCTTTGTCGTTGCTGAGTGGCCTTTACAGCGCTTGGCTCATTGGCGCTCTTTATTAATCGCCAGGGCGATTGAAAATCAGTGTTATGTGATCGCATGCAACCGTTCTGGAAGTGATCCAAATAATCGATTTGCCGGCCATTCGATGGTGATTGATCCATGGGGGGAAGTGGTAGCAGAGGCCGAAGAAAATGAGGAAATTTTATCTTTAGAGATTGATGTCGATCTTGTCAAGGACATCCGCAAGCAAATTCCGGTTTTTGAAGATAGAAAACCTCAATTTTATAAATAATTTCCAAGGAGGGCATGTTTTAGTTACTATATTAGAGAATCTATCTAGATAGAATAAAGCAATTCGAAACTCCTTCGAATTGCTTTATTCTGGAATTGTTTTTTATCCTCTAAACTTTATTCCACCTTTTCGTCAAACATCTCTAGGTTAATTGGCAGATTTATATAAAAAACGGTCCCTTTCCCTTCTTCGCTTTCAATTTGTATCGTTCCTTTGTGTTCATCAATAATTCTGTAACTTACCATTAATCCTAGTCCAGTTCCTCGATCTTTTGTTGTATAAAAGGGTTCACCAAGTTTTTTTATTTTATCTTCCGGAATCCCCAATCCTTCATCCTGGATTATTATCTGAATGTATTGATTTTGCATTTTCTTCAAGCTAATGGTTATATTCCCGCCGCCTGGCATAACCTCTATGGCATTTTTTATTAAATTGATAAAGACTTTTTTCAATTGATTTGGTTCGCAAAAAACAAGGGGAAGTCCATCATCATATTCTGTAATAAATTGAACATTGTAGAGAACTGCCTGTGCATTTAGCAAATCTACAGTCTCTTTCATAATTTGATTGATATCTTTTTCCTGAAAGCGAATCGCCTGTGGTTTGGCAAGGATTAAAAATTCGTTAATAATCGAATCGATCCGTTGTAATTCAGACGTGATGACTTGATAATACATCGAATGCTCTCTTGTTATGCTGCTTTCAAGTAATTGAATAAATCCTTTCAATGCGGTCATCGGATTTCGAATTTCATGGGCAATTCCCGCTGCAAGCTCACCAATCACATTTAATGTATCTGATTTCCGCAATTGTTCCTGCATCATCACTTTTTCTGTTATATCCTTAAATACTGTTAAATTCACACCACCAACAATATCCAGTTTAGAAGAATATTCAAAGTACCGTTTTTTGCCATCCTCCTTTTCAAATATCATTGTCGATGTGGCTTGTCCATTATGAAGAAGGGTATCAATGTGCTCCAATATTTCTTGCTTCTTCCCTTCCAGGACGGAATAGGGATCATATATCAATTTTCCAATTAAAATTCTCTTCGGAAGTCCTATCATCTTTTCTCCAGCAGTATTTATATCAACAATATAATGTTCATAATCCCAGAGAAGAAGACCATCAATCGAATCTTCAAAGATCCTTCTGTATTTCTGTTCGCTCTCCTGTATGTCAGTTTTCTTCGTCTGCTCCTTATTTTGAATAGGAAGGAAAGTATGTTCCTGATTGAACTGCTCTTTCAATGTAAAACACCCCGCGAACTTGGTTAATTATTGGATATATTCTACATAATACATTAAAATTCCTTTTCTTCCGACAAAATCATTTTTTCTCATTTTCTCAAAGGCAAATAAAAAAACGTAAGGCACAAGCTTTGCAGTGCTTTACGTTTTCTATTTTAAGATAAAGGAATTATACAATTTCGACTTTGAGAATTGTCCAGCTCCAGCACCCTAGCGGCTAGTGTCCTTCACGCTCCGCCCTACGATAAGTCAACATCGAATCACCTCCGGCTCTTCGTGTTTCCTTTATCTCAGTTGGAGCGCTCCAGGCCATACGCCGCTGACCAGGGCGCTTACGCTTTTCCTTTTTTATAGCATTGGATTTTCGTGTTTAGCTTTTAGACGCTGCCATCTCTTTTCAACTTCAGCCTCAAACTCTTCTAAAATTGGTTTGTTTTCATCTTTCAGCAGATGTTTTGTTTTTCCCATATACTTTAACCAATCAGAAAGTGGAATGCGTTTGTTCTTATCTTCCGGATTGTAGGTAATCGTGGTAACTCCTTGCTCCACTTCATAGAGCGGGAAGAAGCAAGAATCTACTGCAGCTTCGACAATTTTCGTACCAAACCGGTCATCCGATTTCCAGTTTAGCGGACATGTAATAAGGATTTTACCGTAAACTGTTCCAACGTTTTGCGCATACCACTGTGCCTTTGCACCTTTTTTCACTAAGTCTTGCGGGAATGCCTCGGACCCAGTGAACACATATGGCATATTTGCCGCAGCCATAATTTGCGCAGTATCCTTATGATGGAATGCTTTTCCGCGCTGTGCTTTTCCAACACCCGATGTACTAGTCATATGTCCCATTGGGGTAGAATACGACATTTGAGAGCCTGTATTCATATATCCTTCGTTATCATATTCAAGCATAATCAATTTATGGCCACGAAGCGCTGTTCCAATCGCAGAGCCCATTCCAATGTCCATACCGCCATCACCAGTGATCATGACAAATGTCGCATCGTCAGAAACATTAATTTCACCGCGGCTTTTTAATTCCATGAATGCTTCCAATGTTCCTGATAAAGTTGCAGCGCCATTTTGGAACAAGTTATGCATCATCGTTTGCTTGTGAGAGGTGCTTGGGTAACCCGTTGTTGTGACATAGGCACAGCCTGTTTGAAACAGGGTAACAATATCCCCCTCAATTCCTTTGAAGAATAACTCTAAGCCTGCAAAGATTCCACAGCCCGGACAGGCCCCGTGTCCTGATGCAATCCGTTTTGGTTTTCCAGTAAGAGCGCGGAGCGGCGGGATTTTCACTTTTAATTTATTGGTAACTTCATCCATCTTGACATCAATTAATCCTGATTTAAATACATCGCCATGCTGTGGTAAAATGACCGGCTTTAGAATCTTATCCGGGTTACCGGGAATATGGCCATAATAATCAAAAGGCTTTTCCGCATATCCCTTCTCCATTGTATCAATCGTCATTTCAAAAAAGGCCTGTGCATCACTTGCATAGAAATCCTTTCCGCCAAGACCGAAAACACGGCTTAACACGATTGTCTTATTATCCTTATCATCTTGAAGGGCTGATTTCACTTCATGTGTTAAGTTCGGCCCATTTGCCCCATAAGAATCAGCACGCTCACCGACTAATAATACCTTTACATTCTTAAGTGCTTCACGAATTTCTTTTGCTGGGAATGGACGAATAATATTTGGGCTGATGACCCCGGCTTTAATTCCCTTTTCACGCAGTTGATCGACCACATCCTTTGCAGATTCAGCGGCAGAATTTAATAAAAACAAAGCCACTTCTGCATCTTCCATTTTATATAAATCTAGAACAGGATATTCTCTGCCAGAAAGTTTCGCATATTCAGCAGCAACCTCTTTAAAAACCTCACCAGCATTATACATTGCTTCTGATTGTTGGAAGTGGTTATTGATAAAATCATCACCGCTCATATGTGCCCCGATGGTAACAGGTTTGCTCAAATCCCTGACAAAGTTATAATCTGTAGGACATTCACCAACAAATTGCTGGACGACAGTACGATCCTTAAAGTATTCTACTCTTCGCTTTTGGTGTGAAGTAAAGAAACCATCATAGGCTACAATTACTGGTAAACGCACCTTTGAATGTTCTGCAATCTTTAAAGCCATGATGTTCATATCATAAACCGCTTGCGGTGTTTTTGCCGTTAATATAACCCAGCCAGTATTCAATGCGTAATATAGATCAGAGTGATCTCCGCGAATATCAAGCGGGCCGCTGACAGCACGTGTAACCAAATTCATGACCATTGGAAAACGGGTTCCTGATTGTACAGGCATCTGTTCAAGCATATATAAGAATCCGTTTGCACTTGTAGCATTAAATACACGGGCACCCGTTGCTGCTGCTCCATAACAAATACCTGCAGAACCGTGTTCTCCGTCAGCAGGAATTAACTTGATATCATGTTCACCGCGGGTTTTCATTTGATCTAAAAATTGCGCGACTTCAGTTGAAGGCGTGATTGGAAAATAACCCATTATATGATAGTTAATTTGAGCTGCTGCCGTTGCAGCCATTTCGTTTCCTGATTCAAAGGTAGAGATCTGTTCAGCCGTACCTTGCGCTGTTAATTTATCTTCTAAAATTGCCATTATTGAATCCCTCCTGCAACATAAGGAAAGTTTTGTTTCACTCGGTTTTCATCAGCATATCCCAGCAATTCACGTAAATCACCAAGTGCATCGGTTGGGCATGCTTCCACACATTTTAAGCAGCCTTTACAATATTGATAGTCAATTCCTTTAAGGAACATTTGCTTTCTGCCGCGTTTATCTTCTCCCTCTTCCCAAACAAAACAAAAATCAGGACAAACATTATCGCAGGCTGCACAATGAATACATTTTTCCTGTTGAAACTCAGGAAGAAATCCCTGACGTGAACCGCTTAAATCTTTAAAAATACTATTCGCTTGAGAAACCATTACACCACCGATTTCCTGAGTCAAATAGCCAAGCTGTGGAAGCGTACGTGTAAAGGCTTTCCCTTCAGCACCAGCTGGCACTTCATATGTTTTAAATTGAACTTCATTGTATCCGCGATCAAACGTACGAATATTCGGTTCAACAAGATGAGGATATTTTTTTGTAAACGTTTTGCGAATAACATCTCTCATTGATTCCGGATCTAAAAAATCACAAATTCGATACAATGCTCCAAGCATTGCCGTATTAACTTTTGTCTTTTCCTCAACGGCAATGGTTAAGGCATCAACAATGGCAAGAGTACCGTACTCCAGTTGTAAATCATTTTTGACATCATCAAAATCTCTTGAAGTATTGACTAAAACAATCCCATCAGCGTTTAAACCGCTGACAACATTTACTGTTCTATATAAGGCTTCATGAAAAACCCCAACTATATGTGGCTGTTCGATTGGACTATGATCTCTGATTTCTACCTCTGGATCACAAAATCGGATGAAACTCTTTACCGGAGAACCTTTCTTCTCGGACCCATAAGATGAAAAATTAGAACCCTTTAAACCGAGACTTAACACACCAGCTTCTGCCAACATCTTTCCGGCTAAATTTGCTCCGAGCCCGCCAATTGATTCCAGACGGATTTCAAAAAATCCCAATTCATTTTTTTTAGGTAAAATAGACACAATATCCCTCCCCAATTTCGTTCAAAAAAAAACACGAAACAGACATAAAAATTTAACTTTCCCAAAGTCATTGTAGGACATCAGCAATATTTTGGCTGTGACAAAAGTCAAACAAACGCCAATTTTTTTTGTAACACATTCAATTTTCTTAAAAAAACCATTTATATTACTGTATTTATCAGACTTCCCAATTGTATAACAGGGGTGGAATTGTTATATAACAGCAAATATATTATGCTAGAACTTCTCCAATGCTCCCTTGCTTTAAACGTTTGTCTGCTACCTTTTTAGTCAAAAATAAGATATAATTATCTTTTTATTATCGAAAAGGAGTTATTTTATGAATGTTATTTGTTCTACTTTGAATGCAAAGTTTATACATACCAATCTTGCCATCCGTTATTTAAAAGCTTACGCCGCTCCGGAATTTACCGTTCAAATGAAAGAATATACAATCAAAGATCCCGTCCTTAACATTGTCTCAGATCTTTATCAGGCGAAACCTACAGTAATTGGTTTCAGCTGCTATATTTGGAATATTGAAGAAACACTAAAAGTGGTAAATATGCTGAAAAAAGTTGACCCCTCCATCCTGATTGTTTTAGGAGGGCCCGAGGTCACCTATGATACGGCTGAATGGATGGAAAAATCTCCAGAGGTTGATTTTATTGTTGTGGGCGAGGGGGAACACACCTTTAAGCAGTTGCTGAAGGAGATCCAAACGACAAAAAATTATCGGAATGTATACGGAATCGCTTATCGTGAAAATGGAAAAGTGATGATGACACCCCAATTAAATAAGTTGGATCTTAAAGAGCTTCCGTCCCCCTACCGTTTCCCAGAGGACATCTCTGACCTAGGAAAACGAGTTACCTATATCGAAACAAGCAGGGGTTGCCCTTTTAGCTGCCAGTTTTGCCTGTCTTCTATTGAAGTCGGGGTAAGATATTTTGACAGGGAAAAGATAAAATCCGATATTCGCTATTTAATGGAAAATGGCGCAAAAACGATTAAGTTTGTAGATCGGACCTTTAACATCAGTAGAAGCTATGCGATGGAAATGTTTCGTTTCCTCATCGATGAACATCTTCCCGGGACCGTTTTTCAATTTGAAATTACGGCTGATATTATGCGGCCAGAAGTCATTGAATTTTTAAATGAAGAGGCGCCAAAAGGGCTTTTCCGTTTTGAAATAGGCGTTCAATCAACAAATGACTATACAAATGAACTAGTTAAACGCAAACAAAACTTTTCAAAATTGACCAGAACAGTAACAATGGTAAAGGAAGGCGGCAAAATTGATCAGCATCTTGATTTGATTGCCGGACTGCCTGAAGAGGATTATTCGTCTTTCCGGAAGACTTTCAACGATGTGTTTGAGATGAGACCCGAAGAATTACAATTAGGATTTTTAAAAATGCTTCGTGGAACAGGAGTACGTCTGCAGGCCGCGAACCATCAATATGTATATATGGATCATTCTCCATATGAAATCCTAAGCAATAATGTCCTTTCATTTGCTGATATTGTAAGAATCAAACAAGTAGAGGATGTTTTAGAAAAATATTGGAACGATCACCGTATGGATCAAACGGTTGAATATTTAGTAACGAATGTGTTTGCTTCACCATTTGATTTCTTCCAAGACTTTGGTTCCTATTGGGATGAACGTGGTTGGTCAAGAATCGGCCACCAGCTAGAGGATTTATTCCGCCGATTATTTTCCTTTCTAAAAGATATTTCGGTTGAAAATCTTGATGTGATTGCAGGTCTTATGAAGGTTGATTATTTAAAAAGCCATAAATACAAACCTAGAAAGCCCTGGTGGGAAGCAAATCTGGATAAAAATAAACGAACGAAACTATATAAACAAATAATCGAAAATCCCAAGCTTTTAGGAAAAGAATTTCTTGTGCTAAATCTAGATGAAAAAGATTTATTTAAACATACAATGCTTGAAGAACTATCCTTTGATTTAGGCATGTATTTTACAACAGGGAAACTGAAGAGAACCCCGGCATATTTATTGGCCTATTTTGATCCGGCTAATAACCGGACTCAGTTGTTTCCGTTTACAGAAATGTAATAAGCCGGACTTCTCCGGCTTATTTTTCTTTATATATCAGGATTTATTAGTTTCGGCTTTGAAAAATGGCCAGCTCCAGGTCATACGCCACTGACCAAGGAGCTTCCGCTTTTCTTAGCTTCTTCCCTTTTTTCCTAATTTTGAATTGCGGTTTGCAAACCGGATCGCATTATTATTATCAGTAAATTCTGCTGAAAATTCACTTTCCTGTACATTTTTATGAGGTGTCTTCGTATATTTTGTTACTGCATCAAATTCAGCCTTACGCTTTGCCATATGAAAAGCCTCCTATTTATTAATCGAACACCCTTAGTTTTAATCAATTTTCCGGGTATCATTCCTTTCCTTATTTTTCATAAATAAAATCACCTTTCCCGCAGAAAATAAGAGTAAAAAGGAGTGAACAGCAATGAAGAAATCAATAAATAATCAGTCCTCCGAAAAATTAACAATTAATGAAACAATGCCGCATCAAATAAATGCACCAAGCTTTAAAGATACCGGGATTAAAATGCAGCCACCCTTTGTTAACGAACACGGTGTGACTATTGGTGACAGCTTTTACGCCTCGGAAAATTCTCCATTAGAGAATTGGTCAAAGGATACAGACCCTTCGATTATGGCTGGAGACGAATGGGTTCACCCTACAAATGATATTGGCTGGAACACGACAGAAAACCGAGAGCTTCTGGAAAGTAAAAGGAAACCTCAGGCATCCCCCTTTATGCATCCCACCAAAGATGTGGGAAAGGGAGCAGATTAATATTCCAGTTTGGACTAACATTACCACTTATGAAATGGATACGGAAAATAGATAATACATTTACAGGGGTTTCGTATCTCTGGATGAAAAAAAAGGAGTTGAGCGAAAATGGCAAATAGCAGCAATAAATTATTAGTTCCTGGTATTGAGCAGTACTTAGATCAGGTAAAATACGAAATTGCACAAGAATTTGGCGTTCAATTAGGTTCAGATACAGTATCAAGAGCAAACGGATCTGTTGGCGGCGAAATTACGAAAAGACTTGTACAACAAGCTCAGGCACAAATGTCTGGCCAGTTTACGAAAGAATAATTAAATAGACATGGAAAAAGTCCGGTGTTCAGCCGGACTTTGCTTTATTTTTTATGATCTTTTTGATTCCATTGTTTTTGTTTATTAGGATTACTTTCCATTTTATCTTGCTGTTTCCATTTATTTCCCTGGTTTGGGTTTATCTCTTTTTGATTCCACTTATTTCGCTCGTTTGAATCTTTCTCTTTTTGATTCTGTTCCCATTTATTTTGTTGGCCGTTATTTTGTTGGCCATTTGGTTGAAATTGTTTATTGATTTGCCCATCGTTTCGTTTCCATTGTTCTTCATCTGCTTTTTTCAATTGTCCGGGAGGATTTACATTTCCTTTACTATTGACCTCCCCTTCAGGCAATCCATTATTATTCTCAATCCCATCCACCTGTTTTTTCAGTTGTCCAGGAGCAGTGCTGCTCCCGGGATTTTCCGGCGGTGAAGCAAGGTGTTCCTGTTTGTTCTCATTGGTTTTTATTTTTCCCTTTTGTGATGACTGATTCTTATTTTCCTGGTATTTTCCTGTTGAAATACCGAGTTCCTGTGCTTTTTCCCGTTCTTTCTCAGTTGCTGTCAGAACTGTAAGATCTACGTTTTGTTTATTCACTGCTGCTTTAATTTCATTGATATTCTTTTGCAGATCTTTTTCAACTTTTACATCTGGTTCATCATTCCTAACGGTAGAAATAATTACTTGTTCATCTTTTTTGATAAAACCGGCAGTTTCCATTTCGACAAGAATGGATTTAGTCAATTCAGAGATATCTTTTTTCTTCCAATCTTTTAGTTCTGAAATAACCTTTTTTCCTTCCTTATTGAAACCAACTAATTCTACAACCTGCATTTTTTTATTTACACCAAGCTCGATGCTTGGATTTGCATCAATCGACATATAGGCATACGCACGATTATTTTGATACATGGGGATAAAGGAGCCAAGAAAAATCAATAAGGCTGCCATTACGGCCCAGAGCGATTTAAATGTTAACAAATTTTTTAATGATGCCAAAGTATTAGAAGCTTTAACGTTTTCTATCGGAAAAAAATGAATTTCCTCACCGATCACATAATCTTGTTTTTGCTTTCGTGTGCGGAAAAACTCACCTTCGGGGGTTAACATCGTTAAATGTGCCTCATCTATTTGCATTATAATTCCTTTTTTCATGTATCTAGCACCCCCTTTATATAATCCTTCATAAATACATAATCATTTGATAAGATCAGTGCAATCGCAATGATATATTTTCGGTTCCGTTCAATCGTCTTTCTGCTGACATTTACCATTTTTTCTAATTGTTTTATCGGAAGGCGCTTTTTTTCGAATAATATTTCTTTCAGCTCTTGGTTGTCGACTAACATTTTCGCCGTAAGAATAGCGCTTTTCCGAGCATCAGCATGTTTTGGAGAATTTTCCACTAAGTCACTAAAGCTTAAATCAAAGGTTGTTAATAATGCTTGAAAATGAAGAATTTCTTCTTTTCTTAATTGCTCATCATTCTTTTTATAGTAATCATCGAGGGAAAGCTCATTAACGATCACTGTTCCTGCTGATTCTTCTTCTTGACTCGTACTGGTTATATCAATGCTAATATGTTGATTTTTTGTTTGTTTGCGAATATAGTCTATAACTCTTCTTTTAATAATCACTTCTGAAAAGCTTAATAACGAGCTTCCGCGATCAGTAGAATATTTTTCAACAGCCTCATTAAAGGCGATAAGACCAATGCTAAATTCATCATCGGTTTCATATATATAACGTCTGCATACGGAAGAAACTGTTTTTGCAATAAAAGGCTTATAAGCATCAATTAGTTCATCAAGTAAGAAGCGATCACCTTGCTGTATTAACAGGACCGTTTCTTCTAGAGTTCTTTTTTTCTTCTTGGTCATAAACAATAAACTTAGCATTTGCTCACCTCTATTCGACCAATTATAACATACGAATGTTATTTTGGACTTTTTGGGTGAATGCAAATTGAAAATAACAGCCTCCAAGATTGCAAAAAAATGTTCGCGAAAACTTTTCATTACAAAGGTACGTATTAAATGAAATAGTTTCTGGGGGTGATTAAATAAAATTTTTTCCCAATAAAAAACTTCAAACCAGAATCCTCTGATTTGAAGCTACTAAAAAAATTAATGATGGTGACGTTTTTTAATCAATAAATATTTAAGTGAAAACCCAATTAACAGTCCGGGAATTAAAAATAGCATTGGTAAAAAGACAGGACCAGGGTGCAGTTGAAAAAACGTTATTTTTGGCGATAACATTAAACCTACCGTAACAAAATAAGCACTAAAAACAAATGGTAAGTAAGAGTGCTTTTCATTTGCCGGCATGGCAGAGCGATAACCATCCCACATTGAAAACATATAAACACATGGATAAAACATAAGCCATTGGTAATTAATAACCGCTTCAGCCCTTTCGATTTCGCCTAAGAAGCTGTACATGATCGCCTGGTTAAAGCGGCTATTAACATTCATTAAAAATTCTAAAACGACAAACAATACCCCTTTAATATAATTTCCTGTTAACAATTGAGTGAAACCAGGAAAAGCAATATTCCACAAAACGGCTTCCAGCCTGCTCATTTTTTTCATTGTACAATCCCGCTTCTATATGGCAATTTGAGAAAGAAACCCTCAAATTTATCATGCCCAATCCAATCCTAAAATACCCAGGTTAATGAAACTTTTCCAGTGTTTCCCATTTTATTCATTCTGATCCATTGGGTTGTACAGTGTGACGGTCGGATTTTTTTCTTGAAACCATCTTAATGCAAACTCGTTTTCAAATAAGAACACAAAATTATCATAACGGTCTTTCACCAATAGACTGCGTGTACTTGACAAATTTTCATCCACAGTATCGTTTTCAACCCAACGGGCAATTTTGGAACCCATCCGTTCCATTATCACTTCTGCATTGTACTCATTTCTCATCCTGTGCTCAAATACTTCGAACTGAAGCTGTCCGACGGCACCTAATAAATAATCTTCCATCCTAGCGGTTTTAAAGAGCTGAATGGCCCCTTCCTGGACTAATTGTTCGATGCCTTTATAAAAGGATTTTTGCTTCATCACGTTTTTAGCCGACACCTTTACATATAATTCAGGAGTAAACTGCGGTAATCTTTCATATTGGAAGTCATCCTTACCCGTTGTAAGGGTATCACCTATTTGATATGTTCCTGTGTCGTATAAACCGATAATGTCACCGCTAACCGCTTCATCAACTGTATTTCGTTCTTCCGCCATAAATGAAGTTGATTGAGAAAGCTTTAATTGTTTTCCAAGGCGCGGAATATTAACAGTCATCCCCCGTTCGAATTTCCCGGAGCACACTCGCACAAAAGCAATACGGTCACGGTGGGCAGGATTCATGTTCGCTTGAATTTTAAAAACAAAGCCTGAAAATTGGTCTCCCAGTGGATTGATTTCCCCAATCGATGAATTACGGGCCTTTGGCGGCGGCGCAAACTTTAAGTATGACTCAAGGAAGGTCTGGACACCAAAGTTAGTTAACGCACTTCCAAAGAATACTGGTGTCAATGTACCATCAGCCACCTTTTCGGCTGAAAACTCATTTCCGGCTTCATTAAGCAGCATAATTTCATCAAGCGTTTGATCATACAGTCCTGAAGATTTTAACTTATGGTCTCCAGTAATCTCCCCATCATCATTTAATGGGATAAACCGCTCATCCTCATTCACTCGAAATTGTTCCACTCGATTGTTGAAACGATCATAAATACCAAGAAATTCTTTCCCCATACCAATTGGCCAGTTCATTGGATACGATTCAATTCCAAGTACCTCTTCTAGTTCGGCTAAGAGCTCAAGAGGTGCCTTCCCCTGACGATCAAGCTTATTCATGAACGTAAAGATTGGAATGCCGCGCATCCGGCACACTTTAAATAGCTTGAGTGTTTGTTCCTCGATCCCTTTCGCTGAATCGACAATCATGACAGCACTATCGACCGCCATTAAAGTTCTGTAAGTATCCTCACTAAAATCCTGGTGACCAGGAGTATCTAAAATATTTACTCGGAATCCATCATAGTCAAATTGCATAACACTGGATGTGACTGAAATTCCACGCTGCTTTTCAATTTCCATCCAGTCACTTGTAGCGAATTTACCAGTTTTCTTTGCTTTAACTGTACCTGCATCGCGAATCGCTCCGCCAAATAATAATAATTTTTCCGTAAGTGTCGTTTTACCAGCATCCGGGTGGGAAATAATGGCGAATGTCCTGCGTGATAAAACGTCTTCTCTAAAATTTTTACCCATCTTGTCTTCCTCTCTTATAACAATCAAAAAATTTTTTCCATAACTTAAATCTTATCTCGCAAACGGCAACTTTGCAATATTTTAAAGAAAACTCGCCGATTGGCGAAGACAGAGGCGTAGTTGCACTTATGCCTGATAAGAAAGTTTTCTTATCGGCCAATGAATGGACACGGATTTTTTCTTTAAACTCCTCCGGTAAAATACTATAATGATGGTAATCGTATTTAAAAATAGATGCCCTAGGAGGAATTATGGAACTTAATAAAATTGATGATCAAACCTTAGCCTTATTGCACAAAGCATTCGAAATTGTTCTACAGCAAAATAACGTTACCTATAGTAAGATTGGCATTGCAGAAGAAGGAAAGCAGTTATTATTTTTGTATGAAGGCAAAGATGAAAAAGTCCATGTATTTAAATGGGATAAATCATCAAGCATGGGAGTAAGTTTTGGAGTCCTCGCCCAAAGTGTGTTAATGCCCATTATTCCCCATCTTCGTTTATTATCATAGAATTAGGAACACACTTTCGATTTACTGAAGGTGTGTTTTTATCCTTCCACCGATTCCCACATCCATTTTTCTGGAAGTTAATTTATAATAGAGTTAACTCTGTTAGAGGAGATGAAATAAATGAATCAAAGTAAAAAAATAGTTTCAAAGTTTATTCCGCTGTTCGCAGCGTTTATATTAATTATGGCAGGAATCGCTTGGTATATCCAAACATCAAATTCGGAGGTATCCATCCCATTCTCTTCGGTGGAGAAAACCATCCAAGCTCAGAATGGCGACCCTGTTATTCTCACTGAACGAGCTGATGGCAGCCTGTATATAAAGGCTGGAGAAACCGAATTCATTTCCCATGTTCCGCCTAATAGCGACATGATTGATAAACTGGTAGAAAAATATAATATCGACTATTCCTATTCAACTAGCAGTCGTTATGGGAAATGGATTATGGGCGGAATCATCCTTTTATTAGCAGGTGCTGCCTTTGCCCTTCAAAAATCTAAGGGCGGATTCGGACTTCATAACTCCATGAAAAATAGTGTTGCCAAGTCACGCCCACTGCCGACAATCAGTTTAGAAGATGTCGGCGGCCTCGGTGATGAAATGAAGGAAGAAATATTACAAACACTTTCAACCCTAAAAGAGCCTGAGCGATCTGCTAAGCTAGGCATTAAACCACCAAAAGGAATTCTGTTATACGGACCACCCGGAACAGGTAAAACCTTATTAGCACAAGCAATCGCTCGGGAATTAAATGCAGCTTTCTTCTCTGCCAGCGGAAGCGCGTTTAATGAACTATTTGTTGGTGTAGGAGCAAGTAGGGTACGTTCTTTATTCCAAGCAGCACGAAAGCAAGGTCCTGCTGTTATTTTCATCGATGAAGTCGATGCACTTGCCGGTAAAAGAAAAGCCCATGGCGGTGAGGAAGCAGAAAAAACATTAACGGAACTTCTCGTCCAGCTTGATGGCGGTCATTCCAATGATGGAATTTTATTTATTGCCGCAACAAACAGGAAAGATATGCTTGATGAGGCCTTCCTTCGTCCAGGAAGAATTGACTTCTCCTTCCATGTCCCTCTGCCTGATACAAGGGGCAGACGAGAAATTATCGAGCTTCATACGAAAGGAAAATCTCTTGCAGAGGATGTTCATACATCCTTAGACGCGCTGGCAGAAAGCACTTCAGGATTCTCAGGCGCTGAGCTTCAGTCCCTTTTTGAAACTGCAAGCAGACGAGCTGTTCGAAATGGACAGGAACACATTCAAAAACAAGACCTTGATTATGCTCTTGACCGTACCATACTAGGAAGCACTTCACGTTCTTTACAGGATGTTGATACAAAACGGAGGGTCGCCATCCACGAAGCCGGCCATGCGATTGTCGCCTCATTAACAAGGCCCGGTTCAGTTAGAAAAGCTACAATCATCCCTCGCGGTGAAGCGCTTGGTTATGTTGCACCAATTCCAAAAGAATTGCATTTATCGACAACCTCTGACCTTCTGGATCGTGTTGCCATGATATTAGCAGGCGGAGTTGCTGAGAGAATGCTTCTTGGCGAACACAGTATTGGTGTTAGCGGTGATGTACAGCAGGCAAAACAAATCATAGAGCAAATGGTTGATACCGGAATGCTTCAAGATGGTTTTACCTTGACATTCAATAAACAGGATAAAGAAACAAAAATGCAGGAACTGTTTGCAAAAAGCTTAGAAAAGGCTGAGATGCTGATCAAAGCCCATCAAGATCAGTATCAGCAATTGGTTGATGCATTATTAAAGAAAGAGACATTAGAAGGTTCTGAAGTGGAACAAATTGTTTGGGGTACATTGACCAACACAGAACAACTTGTACTAGTGTAATGTATGAGATTTAATGATATTCCAATACTGAAAAGCTCCAGCACCCTTAGTGCTGGAGCTTTTCTAATTACCATCTAAAGCAAGCTGCACCGACAATAATTAAAAGGATAAACAATACAACGATTAATGCGAAACCGCCGCCAAATCCAAATCCGCCGTAGCCACAACCACCATAGCCGTAGCCGCCATATCCACCATAACCAAACATTTAATTTCCTCCTCTTTTATATTAATAGAATCCGTAACCCCAAGAAGCTCCGATAATAATTAACAAAATAAACAAAACGACTAGTAGGGCAAATCCGCCGCCATAGCCACCTGCTGCACCAGACATTAACATTACCTCCTTTTTGGATTTCCATATATCCTATTCACCTAGATAAAAATGTGCGATAGACACATATCCATATTAGGAAGATTTGAAAAAAAGAATAAGCCCAATCTTGTGAATCTGGACTTGCAGCCTTTAAGGATGTTTATCCTGTTTAATGCTTTGAAGAGGTAATAAAATGAGGGTCTGCCGCTAAAACAAGTAAAAACAGTCCCTCATTTCTTAATTACTAACATTTTGGTTCGATAATGGGCAGCTCTCGATTAACTAATTTGGGGGATAACGGCTGAATCGTACAAAAACAGCTTAGATCTACAATTAAACAGATATCGGTTTTTATCAGCGAATACACATCATCACATAACTCCACAGGGCAACCATCCATATCAACCGGCATTAAAAGTGATAATGTAGCACAACAATGTCTTGAATCAACGTCTTCTAACCTAAAAACTTGTGTAGTAAAAAACTTCCCATACCTTGTAATCCCAAAAGTTTCAAATGGACATTTCCCATTTGAAAGTATAAATGGAATGGTGTCAAATCCAAACTTTTCACAAATGAAACGAAATCCTTCAAAAGACAGCTTTTTCTGTTCTTCAAGAAGTTGTTCCATTTCGTGACAAATACACTGTCCACTTCGATTCATTTCCATGAGTTTCCCTCCTTTCATTTGCTGCGAATAATTCCCTTATTTTAAAATATTCTATTCAAACCTGATGGTATAGGCTCCTCTCACACTGGAAACAGGTATTTATCCAAAAGGAAAGGGAATGGGTACATGCCGTTTTCCACTTATATGGGACATCAGTCTCAATAAAAAAAGGCAGTTCCTAAAATAGGAATTGCCCGTTTTGATTAGAAGAAAACAAAATAGATGATTAAAGCTAATACAATTCGATAAATTGCAAATGGTAATAGTTTTATTTTATTGATTAGTTTTAAGAAAAATCGTATGGAAAGCAGCGCAAAAATAAAGGCACTAATAAAGCCAGCGATAAAGATCGGCAGCGCATCCATCGTCATATATTCCCAGTTTTTCAATAAGGAAAGAAAACTTGCCCCGGCCATTATCGGTACCGCCATAATAAAGGTAAAGTCAGCGGCTGCACGATGGCTCATCCCCATTAATACCCCTCCTGATATAGTCGAACCAGACCGTGAGAACCCAGGCCAAAGGGAAAAACATTGAAAAAGACCTACCGCCAATGCTTGTCCATACGAAATTTGATCAACTGTTTTGGTTTTTGGATTCCTTGGGCCGATCAGATCAGCAAGAATCATAAATACGGCGCCAATTACTAAACCAATTAGAACAGTACCAGTGGAAAATAGGTGGTCATCAATATAATCATTAAACAGGACGCCAAGGACGCCCGCAGGAATTAATCCTACAAAAATTTGTGATAATTTTAGGCGGCTACCACTGCCAACTGTTTGCTTACTAAACCGTCCTAGACTTAACAAGTTAATAAACCGGTCTTTAAATGTAACGACAACTGCAAGAATGGAACCAAGCTGAATGACCACTTTAAAGGTGTTAGCCCCGTGCTTTGTTAAAAACGTTTCAGATTTCAGCCACATATCATCGACAATAATCATATGTCCGGTTGAAGATACGGGCGCAAACTCTGTTAAACCTTCTACTAAACCTAAAATAATTGCTTTAATAAGCATTAGTAAATCCATGTTAAAATATCTCCTTACTTCTCAAAAAATAAAATCCGGCCAATTAATGATGCCACATTTCCAATAATAAATAAAGTATTTCCCTATTACTTTAGTCGATTATTCCCATCCGAATCGCTTTCTATATTAATGAAATAAAAAAACCACACTCTCTTTATAATAGAGAATGTGGTTTTACCTTTGATATTGGACTTTTATGTTAAACAATGCTGCTAATTCCCCTTATTCTAAAATTTGAGGTTATTGCGTTTTTACTAGTTCTTTAAAACTACTTTTGCCGCGTTCTACAAGGTTTAGATGTGTATTTCTTGCTTTCCTAACATATTCCTTGCGAACTGCGAGCCAAGCATTTCTCCGTTCACGAGCGTAGGCTACACGTGATTCTGCATTTTTTTCAAAATTATCTTCTAATTGATCGATGATTTGGAATATGGATCGTATTGGTGTAAGTGCCAATTTCTCTAATTGTCCTGAAACCTCTTTTAGTTGGTTCTTGAGTTCTTCGCGATCATTTGTGTATGCAGGTTCTTCTTTCACCTCTTCTTCGACTGCTTTAAATTGATGCATCAGTTCAGACATCGCATCCTTGTTTGTTTTTTTCGTCTGATCATACAATTTGGCGATGGATTTTCGATACTGCTTATTGAACTTAATGACCTCTCTTAGCGCATTAATGTAGGCATCCTCACGGTTTTCCCGAAGCTGCTCTCTCCTTTCGCGTGATTGCTCATACTGATCCCAGAATGTAGTTACAAATGAACCTACGATTACCGTTTCTTCTGCTGCCGGAATCTTTTTTTCATCAGCAGCAAGAGCCGTTTCACTTTTCTTCTGAGCCATCGTCCTTCCTCCTCCTATTCTTATTTACTTTCTCTATTGGATCCTTCTTATGGAAAGAAGGAATATAGAGCTCAAGAAAACTGGAATACATCTTGAAGAATTGGTCTAGGATTGATTGATAGGTTTCTAGCTGATTGGCATAGCCTTTTAAGTATGTAACACCCGCTTTAGTTATAGAATATCTTCTTTTGGCCGGACCACTGCCTGTTGTATCCCATTCTGATGAAACAAGTTCATCCTTTTCCAACTGTCTTAGCATCCTATATAAGTTCCCTTGGTCGAGAGCCTTAAATCCGAATGTCTCCAGCTTTTGGCTTAGTTCATACCCATGAAGAGAAACTCTGCTAAGAAGCAATAAAATAAATGGCAACACAAAATTTTTTGATGGATTGACTGATTTATTTTCTTGGTTTACCATATCTTTATCACCTCACCTACATGTATTTTACACCTATAAGTAATATTTTGTCAATATGTAAAATAAATATAGATATTATTAGTATTTATATGTTTACAATTTAGTGAACTTGGATATAAACTAAATAAAAATGACAAGGTGGTGTAAAATGGAAAAGGCTAGCGTTAGTAAATCAGGGGTGCCTTACTTGCATTTTGGTAACGGGGAACCATTGGTTCTAATTCATGGCTTAGGTGAAGTAAAGGAAGGGTGGCAAAACCAATTTGAATTAGCGGATCAGTTTGAGTTGATTATTCCTGATTTACGCGGTCATGGGGAATGTGAAAAAACGGATGGTATATCAATTCAAAACTTCGCCTCTGACTTGATTGGATTGTTAAAGGAGCTAAAGATTGAAAACGCTCACATCCTAGGGCTGTCAATGGGCGGAGCCGTTGCACAGGAAATCTATCGTCAGTCTCCCGACCATTGTCGTTCACTCATGTTGGTTAGTACATTCCACTTTTTCCCTAAGAAGCTTAAGGGTCTATTATTTAAGAACCGCAAAAAAAAGTTTGAGTCCGTTTCAGCTGCAGGAAAACAAGCGGAATTCCTCGGACGCATGGCACTTTACTCCTGGAATAAGGATATGATGGAGATATTTTGTCATTATTTCCGGCCCAAACATCCAATTTTCCTTGAATCATTGAAAATGTGTCTTGAAGTTAATAATCGGTCTTTACTGCCTACAATTAATGTTCCAACTCTAATTATAGGTGGACAATATGACTCTGTTTTGCCTGTCTGGATTCAGGCATGCATGCATAAACTGATACCACATTCTGAATTCATCATTATGAGGAATACCGGCCACCTTGCCAAACTGGAAGCAAAAGACCGGTTTAACCTCCTGTTAAGGAGATTCCTCACTCAGCAAAAAACAGCTGTGTAAATTACCTTTTCGGGAAGAATTGGACCCCCATCCATCTTCCCGTCCATCATTTTATGTTTGTTTCTTCCCATTATACTGGTGCTTTTTCAACTTCATTTGACCGTGTTGCAAGCCATTTATCAGCAAAAATGGCAAACATTCCTGTTAGCGCTAGTGAAACATGACCGCCTTCAAATACCTCATAGGTTTTATCTTCACTTGAAATCATATCCATAATCGGCAGGCTTTGCTGCTCCAATACTAGTGTGTCCCTTGAAGTGGAAAAAACAAAAACCGGGCAGGTAATATTCTTTAAATCTACTTTCCTGCCGCCAATCGTAAGCTCTCCCTTCAATAGCTTGTTATCTTTATAGAAATCATTAAATAATTGCTTGAAGGATGCACCTGCAAATGAAGCAGTGTCTTTTGTCCATTTGTCCATTCTTCGCCACTTTTCAACATAGTCCGCATCATGGGCACGGGAAATTAGATTAATCCAAGGACTCATATAGACTGGTGAGAGCCCTCTAAACATGAGATACATATACTCTGAAGGAATAACACCATACACATCTGAAAACCGATCAAAATTAATAAGTCCTTTTTGAAGCCCTTTTAACCATTTATCAGGGACAATCCCAACACTAAAATCAATCGGCACTGTGGCAAGAATTAAGTTTTTTATCGGTATATTCGTAATGGAAGTAAGGATTGCTGAAATTGTCCCGCCTAAACAATATCCTATCATGGAAATTTCCATGGCTCCTGAATGTCGGACTGCCCGCTTTACAGCGTTTTCTAAATAATCCAGGATATAATTATCCAAGGTAATATCTCGATCTTCATAGCCGGGCGAGCCCCAATCCAGGAAATAAACGTCGTATCCACGTTCTGTCAGGCCTCCAACGACACTGCTTCCTTCCCCGACATCTAAAATATATGGTTTATTTAATAATGAGTAGACCAAGAACAATGGGATTTGATATTTTTTTTCTTTCGCCGGGTGATAATATAAGGTAGATTTATTCCTTTTCCAAATAATCTCTCTTGGTGTCGGCACAATATCTGGTTTTGGTTCCGTTAATACTTTATAGACCCGATTCCATCTTGCGGTTTCCTTATCTATGTCAATTTGTTGAATATACTTCATAACTGATGCCTTTACGCTCATTTCGTTCTATGCTCCCTTCATTATGATTTAGAAGTACCAGCACCAGTAAAAACTAGCTCTTTATCCTTCTCTTTTGCTTTTTCTTTTTCTTTTGTCTTTTCTTTTTCTTTTGCCTTCCCTTTTTGGATCAAACCTTTCAGAGCGGCAAGTTCCGCTTTAATATCGGACAGTTGAGTAATCTCTTGCATTAACTCAGTTTGAATTTTTTTTGTTTCTCTTATTTCTAATGTCACTTTTTGGAATTCATTCTTCATCTGCTTGGCAACATTCACCACTTCTTGGAACACCTCAAGATTTTCTTTATTTAATAAACCAATGCTGTCCTGTAAATTCCAAAGTTGCTCTTCTAAAATGTCAATCTTTTCTTCAGCCTGGATCGACAGCTTTGCTACATTAGCAACATCTTTTTTCGTCGGGAAATTCATTACACCAGCCATAAGCTCCTGATTTTTTCTTAAAAGCTCCATGTGCCGCGCATGGCTTTCTGTGCCTGCTTTTAGTAGCTTAACGAACTCATTATTGTCAGTCATCATATATAACAAACCATTTAGTTGTTTTTCCCACATTTCGCTTACCCGCTTGACCCCGTCCAATGGATCATATGTTTTATCCTTTGCCATTCCGCTCCACCCCTTAAGTATTAAGATTTTGTAAGTTCTTCACTTTTTTCCAAGTATTTATTTAGCGGAAACATTAACGTTTTAATTTGTTTAGCAAAAAGATTAACAAAGCTCCTCTGATTTTCGTAAATTAAGGATCCTGCTTGTTTTACTGTTTTTATATATTGCTCTCTGCCTTTTTTACGAAGGGCAATATATTGATCAATCATTTCAAGATATTTATCCATAGACACGGTGCTGACTATCTTTTGACAAGGTGCTGCGAGAATCGTTAATGTCCTTTCTTGAATTTGGTCTATCTGTGCATTTATATCTTCATAAGATTTAAAAGGGAAAAAATGCTGCAAACTGGTGGTTGACATTAAAAATTCTTCCCTTGCTGTTTTTTCCCATGCAGAAAATTCCTGATAAAATTGGGCAGCAAGTTGTACCGTGTTTCCTTGATTACGCCGCACACTTTCAGCAAATAGATTGGCTTCTTTCAAAAATACTTCATCCCGAAAATCGGCGCGCTTCGACCATTCATCTAATTCCCCGAACGCGTGCTTCCAAAGAAGGTCTAGGCTCGTAAGCTGTTCTTCATTTTCAGCTAGTGTCTCAGCTGTCTCTTCCACGGGCACTTCCACACTAATTTCCAATAACTCTTCCTCAGCTTTTTCATTATCCTTTTTTCCAGTCATTTTTCTCGCATCCTTTCCAAACGTCCGATAAACTTGATAAAATTCATTTTAAACAGGGTGTTTTTATGTTGTGATTTTCTATGAGGTAGATTGTAGAGATTAGTCTTTAGCACTAATGCAGGTTCTAGAGGTGTATTTCATACTTGAGTTTTTTCTTGTTCTTTACGTAACATTCTTCTTAATAGTTTTCCAACTGAAGACTTTGGAAGATCATCCAGTATTACAATTTCTTTCGGCACCTTATATGGTGCAAGATTTACCTTTGCAAATTCAATAAGTTTTTCCGGCGCTGCAGCAGTCCCTTGCTTTAACTTAACAAATGCCTTTACAGTTTCTCCCCGATATGAGTCAGGAACCCCGATTACAATAGCTTCTTCCACTGCTTCATGCTGATACAGTACCTCTTCAATCTCACGAGGGTAAACATTGTAACCGCTGGCAATTATAAGATCCTTCTTTCTGTCCAAAATATAAAAATATCCATCCTCATCCATTTTGGCAATATCCCCAGTAAACAGCCAGCCGTCTCTCAAGACCATTTCAGTATCTCTAGGACGTTTCCAGTATCCTTTCATTACCTGCGGCCCGCGGAGGATCAACTCTCCTGCTTCTCCGACAGGTACATCAATAAATCCTTCCGAAGTTTCCTCCACGATCCTTGCCTCTGTTCCCGGGAGTGGAATACCAACACTACCTAATTTACGCGGAAGAAATGGCGGTGTGGAAATCGCGGATGGGGCAGTTTCGGATAATCCGTACCCGTCTGACAATCTTGTACCTGCTCTTTTTTCAAACGATTTTACCTGTTCAACCGGAAGTGGAGCGCCGCCGCTGTTCAAATAAAAAATATTTCCGATGCTGCTTTCCTCCAAATCAGGATGACTATTCAATGCAATTATCATTGTTGGTACCGCTGTCATTTGGAATGGTTTCTCTCGTTTAACGAGTTCTAATATTTCATTGACATCGAATCGTGGCAAAATCAGCTGATTACAGCCTATTCTAATTCCAGAAAGTGCATTACAGGAGAGACCATAAACATGAAACATTGGCAAAACACTAACAATTTTAAAGTTTTCCGGTTTCTCCTCGACAGCATTATAGGTAAAATCGCATACCTGGATAATATTAGCCAATAAGTTATGATGTGTAAGCATAACACCTTTAGCGACACCCGTTGTTCCTCCCGTATATTGTAAAATAGCCACATCCTCATTTATATTAATTGGAATTTCAGGGATTACATTGTCATGGGTTAAAAACTCTTCAAAATAAATATCTCCATCTGCAAGTGGAGTTTTATTTCCTCCAAACCCTACAACAATAACCTTTTTTAATGATGTCTTTGCCTGAACCTGCTTGATTCTAGGGTAAAGGGCTTCGAATACAACTATGTACTCCGCCCCGGAATCATTCAGGACATATTCAATTTCCCTTTCGACATACATAGGGTTTACCTGAACGGCAATCCCGCCTAATCGGAATGCAGCAAATAGACTAAATATATAATGTGGGCAGTTTGGAAGCATGATTGCGATCCGATCTCCTTTATGAAGGCCCACACGATATAGTGAAGCAGCCATCCATTCAGAAATCGTTCTGGCTTCATTATAGCTCCATGTTTTCCCAAAAAATGATAAAGCAGGTTTGTCATTATGAATATTGGCGGCTTGATTCAATAGATCAAATAATGACTCGTATTCGATTGATACATCATTGCTAATTCTAGGATCATAAAACTTTAACCATGGTTTTTTCTGATATACCATATTAATCCCTCCTTATTTTTTTTTGAAAAAAGTTGTAATCACCTAAATTATGTTATTTTGGAAGAGTTAGTCTCAGGGTTCTGGGACTGATTTTAACTTTTTGTAGACTTATACACCAAGATAAGCCTGGCGGTATATTTCGGCAAGTTCACTAATATAAGGCTGTTTTGGATTTGCAATCGTATCCTGATCATCAAAAGCATGTTCGGCAAGGACGCCTAGTTTGCTCTCGAATTTTTCTTTATTCACCCCGTTTGCTTGGATGCTCATTGGAATATCCAATTCTTTGGCCAAGGCAATAACCGCCTTTATTAAACTCTTAATTCCTTCCTCAGTTGAGCTTGCAGGAAGTCCCAGCATTTTTGCAATTTCTGCATAGCGCTCATCCGCAATAAAGTGGTCGTATTTAGGATTTGTCATAAATTTATTTGGTTTTGCTGCATTATACCGAATTACATGCGGTAAAAGGATGGCATTGGCACGTCCATGCGGGATATTAAACTCAGCCCCCAGGACATGGGCAAGGCTGTGATTGATACCCAAGAATGAGTTAGCAAAGGCCATTCCGGCAATTGTTGAGGCATTGTGCATTTTTTCACGTGCCTGTTCATCACTGCCATCTCTATAAGCCCTTGGTAAATACTTAAACACTAGTTCAATAGCTTTAAGTGCCAATCCGTCCGTATAATCATTTGCCAAAACCGAAACATATGCCTCAATTGCATGGGTTAAAACATCCATCCCAGTGTCAGCAGTAACATGCCTCGGGACAGTCATGACAAACTGCGAATCTATAATTGCCACATCGGGTGTCAGTTGGAAATCTGCCAATGGGTATTTCAAATTGGTCTTTTTATCAGTTATTACCGAAAAGGCCGTTACCTCTGAACCAGTTCCGGAAGTAGTTGGAATGGCTATGAATTTTGCTTTTCCGCGAAGCATTGGGAATGAAACCACTCTTTTAGTCGGATCAAAGAACTTTTGAGTAAGGCTATAGAAATCTGTATCAGGATGCTCATAAAATAACCACATTGCTTTTGCAGCATCCATTACCGAACCACCGCCAAGTGCAATGATACAATCAGGCTGGAACCTTCTCATTCTTTCTGCGCCAGTCATAACGGTTTCAATACTTGGCTCGGGTTCAATATCTGAAAAATATTCACACTGAATATTACTGCCATTCTTTTGAAGATAGTAGCTGACCTTGCCAAGATAGCCATTTTTTATCGAGCTTCCGCTTGTAACTATAAATGCTTTTGAGATTCCTGGAATCTGCGAAAGCATTTGGATGGAATTTTTCTCAAAAAAAATCTGTGATGGCACTTTAAACCATTGGATCATATTTCTCCTTTTTGCTACTTTTTTGATATTGATTAAATTTGCTGCTCCCACATTCTGTGACACCGAGTTCCCTCCATAAGTGCCACATCCAATTGTTAACGACGGTAATGATGTGTTATAAATATCCCCGATTGCCCCATGTGTTGATGGTGTATTGACAATAATCCGGCCTGCTTTCATCCGCAATGCAAATATATCAACTAAATTTTGGTCAGCAGTATGAATCGCCGCGGAGTGTCCTAATCCACCGTATTCTAGTGTTTCCTCAGCTATTAAGAGCCCTTCTGAAAAACTATTAACCTTATAGCAGGCTAAAAGTGGACTTAATTTTTCACAAGAGAGCGGATAGTTTGGCCCTACACCATCTAACTCTGCAATAAGGATTTTTGTATTTATCGGAACATTTAATCCTGCCATTTTGGCAATCGTATATGCAGGTAAACCGACAATCAAAGGATTAAGTGCTGCGTATTTTGGATCGATAGCAATCCGCTCGACCATCTGCCGCTCTTCCTCGTTTAAGAAATAACAGTTGTTTGTCACTAATTCCTGCCGTACTTCGTCATAAATCTCATTATCAATAATGAGTGCTTGTTCAGATGCACAAATCATGCCGTTGTCAAAAGTTTTTGATAAGATTAGGTCGTTGACAGCTCGTTTAATATCGGCGGTTTTTTCGAAATAACAAGGAACATTCCCAGCGCCGACACCAAGTGCCGGTTTTCCTGAACTATAAGCAGCAGTTACTAGGTTTGGTCCGCCTGTTGCAAGGATGAGAGAGATCTTGGGATGCTTCATCAAGGTTTGAAAGGCTTCATGGGAAGGGATTTCTATCCACTGGATACAGTTCTCGGGAGCGCCAGCTTTTCTTGCTGCATCCCTTAACAGATCAGCTGTTACAGTGCAGCATTTTTGAGCATAACGCGGGAAAGCAAAAATAATTGGATTTCTTGTTTTAAGAGAAATTAACGATTTAAAGATAACCGTTGAGGTTGGGTTAGTAACCGGGATAATTCCCGCTATCACACCGACAGGCTCGGCCATCTCAACCATACCCTCATTTTCATTTTCACTTATGATGCCAACTGTTTTCATATCCCTTATGTTGTTATAAATACATTCAGTAGCAAACATATTTTTGAAAACCTTATCCTCATAAACCCCTCGCTTAGTTTCTTCTACCGCCAGCTTTGCTAGATATCTATGGTTTTCAAGTGCTGTTAAAGCGATCTGTTTTACAATCTCATCGATCATTTCCTGATTAAAACTGCGAAATTCTCCAAGTGCCTTGGAAGCGTTATTTGCTAATGTATCAATCATTGCTGAAACTACCTGCTTTTCTTGTATTACTTTTTCTTTTACAGCCATACATCATCCACTCCTTTGTTTCTCTATTGGCTAAAATATATCATGCGGCATAATCGAGAAATGTCGAACTTTGCGCAGAAGTGAATGAATAACCATTCATTTATCCATAATTCATAAAATGTTCAAAATTATCTCGGACATGACAAAAGGGATGCTTTAAGCTCTCAAGCATCTCCCTGGCAGTTAACTATTATTCTGTTGCAATTTTCATCACCATTTTTAACTCCATGATATTGAGCTTTCTTTGTCCGGTTTGTTCAATCCAGCCAAGCTCCTGAAACGAGGATAGCCTTCTGCTTAATGTTTCTTGGGTCATTCCTATATATGAAGCGAGGTCTCGTTTACTCATTGGCAGGGTAATTTCTATAGCCTTATTTTCTGGGGATAATTTTGGGTGAGTTTTATGAACTAAGTCAATAAGATATGAGGCAATTCTTTTTTCAGCATCCTGTGTGTGAAATCTTTCAATTGCCTTTTCCGCTTCATCTAACCGACTGCTAAAAACCTCGAGAATTTTTAATGATATTTCTGGCTTTGTTAATAAAATTTTCCGCAAATCAGATTTATGAATGACACAAAGTTCAGTTTGTTTCATGGCTTCAGCATAATTAGTTAAGGATTCCTTTGTAAAAAGAGAGAGCTCGCCCATAAAATCCCCCGGACACATAATTCGGATCAGCTGATCTTTTCCGGATTCGGTTAACCGGTATATTTTTACCTGACCCTTATGAACAATATATAGATAATCGGAAGCGTCCCCTGCTTCAAATATGATCTCCCCCTTTTGATAAGTCTTGCTTTGGCTTGTTTTTGCAATTTCAAACATATCATCATCTTGTAAATGGTTAAAAATCGGTACTAACGAAATACAGAGTTTTTTTACACTAGTTCCATTAAGCGGTTGGTGCCGACACTGATTCATTTTGCTTCTCCTCCCTATACAACCTGCCTTTATCTTTATTATATCCCACAAGTCTAAGGGCATTTAATATGACCATTAGAACACTAAACTCATGAATGAACATACCAGATGCTAGAAAAATATTCTTCGATAATACTCCTGCTAATAAAATCATAACGGTAGCCACAGCAAAGAACATATTTTGCTTCATATTGCTGACAGTTGCTTTTGCTAATTTATATCCATGAATCAGCTTTTCTAACCTATCCGCAATAATAATCATATCGGCTGTTTCCATCACTGCATCGGTCCCTGAACCACCCATTGCAATGCCAATATCGGCCATTGCAATGGCCGGTGCATCATTGATGCCATCCCCAACCATCGCAATTTTAAATCCTTGCTGCTGTAATTGTTTTACCTTCTCTACCTTTTCTTCGGGGAGAAGTTCAGCATAAACTTGGTCAATTCCTAGCTGATTGGCCACGGTCTTTGCCGTGTGCAGGTTATCACCTGTTAGCATAAATATTTGTTTTACTCCGATTTGCTTCAGATGCTGAATTGTATCTGCGGCCTCAGCTCGTATTCGATCGGCAACCGAAATTACCCCGATAATGTGATTGTTTATTGCAGTAAACACTGCTGTATTTCCCTTTTTCTCTTGCCCCACAGCGTATGACTCTACATCATAAGAAATACGTATTTGATTTTCCTTCATCCATTTTCTGTTTCCGATCATCACCTTTTTCCCTTTAATAGTTGCTTTAATACCATGCCCTTTGATGACCTCAACATCATCCGGCCGATTAATAAGTCTTATTCCCCTGCTTTTGGCTTCTCTTACAATGGTCTTGCCTAAATGGTGTTCGGAAATAACCTCTGCCTCTGCTGCCATCGTTAATAATTCCTCTTCCTCCATTCCATAGGCTTGAATGGCTGTCACTTCAGGCTGTCCTTTAGTAAGTGTTCCAGTTTTATCAAATAAAACGACATCTATTTTGGATAATTTCTCCATCACCTCTCCACCCTTGATCAGTATGCCGCTATTTGCGCCATTACCGATTCCTGCAACAATCGATACTGGTGCAGAAATGACTAAGGCACCCGGACAGGCAATCACCAGGAAGGTCAGCGTTAATTCGATATCCTTTGTGAAGAAATAGACCATGACCGATAGGACGAGTATTACCGGTGTATAAAAGTTTGCAAACTTCTCAAGGAATTTCTGGGTTTTAGCCTTTGATTCTTGGGCCTCTTCCACAAGCTCGATGATTTTGGCAAAAGTGGTATCTTCCCCAACCCTTTCAGCTATCACTTCGATATATCCGCTATCTACGATAGTTCCACTGAATACATGATCATTTTTTTGTTTGCTGGCTGGAACAGACTCACCTGTGATGGCTGCTTCATTTAGCAAAGCCTGCCCAGAAACGACGATTCCGTCGACAGCAATTTTTTCTCCAGAAGGGACTAGAACAAGATCTCCTATTTTTACTTCTTCCGCTGGAATACTGACTGATTTCCCCTCTCTTTTCACTGTGGCTTTTAGCGGGGCCATATCCATGAGAGATTTTAATGACCTCCGAGTTTTTTCAAGCGTATGCGCTTCAAGATAGGCTCCAAATATAAATAAAAAAGTAACCGCTGCTGATTCCACATATTCACCTATCATCAGTGCCCCTGCCACGGCAATCGTGACCAGCAGTTCAATGCTAGAGGCCCTCATCCTAACGGATTGCCATGCTTTTTTGACAATAGGATAACCGGCTATCAAGGTGGAAAGGATGAGAACTGCATCCTTCATGACATATATTTTTATCATGTAAAATAAAAATGCAGCTGCGAGCAAGCTTCCTGATAGGATTACTATTACACCCTTTCTATTTCGCGTCATCCTAATCATCCCCCAATTTTTCCTTAGCGGTTAAGATCTGGTAACCTAATTTTTCTATTATATCCTTTATTCTTTCTGAATCGATATTTGCTTCATTATACACGACTTTTACCTTGCTTGAGTTAAAGAGTACCTGGGCTGCTTGGACGCCTGACAGCTTCAAGAGTGCCTTTTCAATTTTTTTAATACAGCTTGGGCAGGTGAGCTCCTCCATTTGAAATTTAACTGTTTTCATTTTCCATTTCCCCTCTCTGTTATCTTCTCCTTCATCATATCGGGGAATGAAAAATTCAACCTTGACCGTTGTCAAATTTTAATAAAATTAAAAAAGCGATAAGCTCATTTAATGAGTTATCGCTTTTTTTGCAATATCAACCGGTATTCCGTAAACCTGCGGAAATTCCGCTGATGGTAAGAAGGACTTCCGTTAAAAGTTCCTCATTAGGCTCGTCCTGTTCCCGCAGTTCTTTTATTAGTTCTACCTGTAAAAAGTTTAAAGGATCCACATATGGATTTCTTCTAAACACTGATTCCTTGATATTAGGAGTGTGATCAAGCAATTCTTTGTCACCGGTAATTTTGAGAAGAATGGCTTTTGTCTTTTCATACTCATCTAGAATATTAGCAAAGATTCTTTCGGCAATTGTTTTATCATCAACAAGTAATAAATATTCCTTCGCAGTCGTAATATCTGCCTTCATCAAAGCCATGTGAAGATTGTCAATGGTTGATTGAAAGAATGGCCACTTTTCATACATTTCCTGCAGGAGCTTCAAATTTTTCTCATCTTTTGCAGCAAAGCTGTCTAAACCAGTACCCGCAGCATACCATGCAGGAAGCAGCTGGCGGCTTTGTGTCCATGCAAACACCCATGGAATGGCCCTCAAGTCCTCAAATCTCCCTCTATTTTTACGACTCATTGGTCTTGAACCGATATTAAGATCGCCGAGTTCTTTTAATGGTGTGGCTTCATTAAAATAAGTTAGAAAATCAGGATCTCCAAATACAAGTGATTGGTATTTTGCCAAGGAATCACTTGAGATTTCCTCAATGGCTTCTTCCCAATTCTGTTCACGTAAATGCCCTTGCTCTGCTTCTTTTGAAACATGTGTGGCAGCAAGGATCAAGGTAGAGGTCGCTTGTTCCAAGCTGCGATAGGCAATATCCTCAAGCAGATAACGAGATGACAAAACTTCACCTTGTTCGGTAATTTTGACGCCATCCCCAATCGTTTCTGCCGGTTGTGAAAGAATACTTTTGTTTAAAGGACCGCCGCCCCGACCTAACGACCCCCCGCGGCCATGGAAGAATTTAAGTCCTATCTGATACCTTTTTGCCATTTCATGAATTTCAATCTGTGCTTTATACAGCTTCCAGTTGGCCGTTAATGTCCCGCCATCTTTACTGCCATCTGAATAACCAAGCATAATTTCCTGCTGGTTCCCCAGAATTTGCAAATGATTGCGGTAAACCGGCATGTTAAAAAGATTTTCCATGATGGATGGACCTGCTGTTAGATCGTCGATGGTTTCCAATAATGGTGCCACATGTAAATGACTTTCCAATGTTCCATCTGCATGAAGTCGGTAGATTCCGGCTTCTTTTGCTAAAACAAGTACTTCTAATAAGTCACTCGAAGATTTTGTCATACTGACGAGATAAACAGAGATCGACCGTTTTCCGAATTCCTCGTGAGCAGCTTTAATCATTTGGAACACCTTAATCATTTCCTGTGTTTCTGCTGAATAATCTTCATTTAGCAAAAGAAGCGGCCTTGGATCCATAAGAATACCTTGCAGTATTTTTACCTTTTCCTCTTCAGAAAGTGTTGCATAATTTTCAGCAATGCGGACTTTACGCAGTATTTCTGTCATTGCTGCCTCATGCTCCCCGCTATGGTTACGAATATCAAGTGTGGCCAAATGGAAGCCAAACAGCTGGACCTGACGAATCAGCTTTTGAATAATCTTTAATTCATGTGCCGTTGGATGATGTTGTTTTAAGCTATTGTCAATCATAAACAAATCCGCTAATAATTCATCGGCTGATTGATAACCTAAGTCGGATTTACCGACTTGACGTATTCTTTCAATGATCAATGCAAAAACCCGGCGGTAAACTTCGGTTTTTATCGGCCATTTTTTCTCTTCAGTTAAAAATAATTCCTCTTTTTCCTCAAGGTAGGAAAGAAGCTCGTCACTAACTTCAACCCTTGTCGTGGAATGACTGTATCGTTTCATTAAATCTACCAGTACATTTTTATACTTTTTTAAGACAAGCCTTCGCTGTCTTTCTAATGTTTCCCAGGTCACATCATGGGTGACATTTGGGTTTCCATCACGATCACCGCCAATCCATGATCCAAAACGAAGGAAATTAGGAACCTCCCAAGAAGTGTTCGGATAATTTTTTTCAAGACACTCTGCAACCTCCTGATGAATTTCAGGAAGCACCTCGAAAAGAGTCTGATCAAAATAATACAACCCATTACGGACCTCGTCCAACACAGTTGGCTTATGTTCACGCAGTTCATCCGTTTGCCATAATATGGCCACTTCATTAAACAAGCTCTCTTCGAGCTTTTTTTGTTCTCTTGTTGATAATAATGGATGATCAAGCAGCTTTAATAATGCTGCAATTCTCTGCTGAATTTCAAGAATGGATCGTTTTGTTGCCTCCGTGGGATGTGCAGTTATCACTAGTTCAAGCGACAAAGTATTAAGTACATCTTGAATGACATCGTCCTTAATCTCGTTTTCTTTAAGCTTTAGAATTGCACTCTCAATTGATGCAGGTTGAACAATTGATTCATCTTCAAGCTGATATTGTCTCCGCCTCCGAATTCGGTGGTTCTGCTCTGCGGCATTGATTAAATGAAAGTACATTGAAAATGCCCTGATGACTTGTTTCCGCATTGGCGAACTTAAACCGCTAATCTCTTCCTTTAAGGCTTGATAGATCTCTTGATCAAAGTGGAACCTAAGTGTTTTGCACATAAGTCTAATTTTTTCCACTTTCTCAAATAGTTCTGTACCACCATGATTAACAAGGATTTCTCCAAGCATTTTTCCTAGTAGCTTTACATCGCGACGCAATGGAAGACTGCTGTCATTCACTTTTAATTCTGCTGCCATATGGATCACCTTCCCGTGTATTCAAAAGATTCGCTAAATTTTTTATATAACTATAACATATCTTTATGCATCGTGTGCACTATAAAATTACTTTATCACTTTATATAGGAAAAGAACAAATAAAAAACCCGCACAGCAGCGGGCTTTCATCTTGCCTTATTTTCGTTTATATTCTTCTAACTTAGAAGAGATGGCCACCGCCACTTCTTCATCCGATATTTGAATTGCTTTTTTAAATAGCGTTTTTGCTAAGGTTCCCATCGACCCTGTTGCATTGATATCGAGAAACCCAGTAACCCGTGTTTTATTTCTATTTATTGCTTTTGCTTCAAAATACCCTTCACCAATATACTTTTCGTTCTTGCGTTTTAATTCAAAGCATATCTTACTTGGTTCATTCCATTCAATAATATCAATGACGAGCGTAACCTTTTTTTTCATGACCACTAGGTCACTTTTAAATTCACAGCTGATTTGCCGGTCATTTATTTTTTCGTGTTGAATATACCCTGGAACAAGTGGCGCCCAATTATTTTCGTCTCTGATAAAGTCCCAAATTACTTCAATCGGGATATCTAATTCTACATGTTGTATTTCACTTGGCATTGGTGTATCCCTCTTTCATTGTCAAAGTAAAAGACCTTCAAATGCTTGAAGGTTTATTCTAGAATATATGTTAAACCATTATTTTATAGAAGAAACATTCTTCATTATCTCTATTTACTATTGAAAAAAGTGACGGTGCGTCATATGATATGTGGATAGGTTTTTACTATTCAGAAAAGTCACTTCGGATATTGGGGGCATCAGAGATTGAAACTCTTTCAGTATTTTTTATTCTTTTTAGGCTTAACCTTTTTTGGGTTGGGTAATGCCATCGCTGTTAAAGTTAAATATGTGGGGCTTCATCCCTGGGAGGTCCTAAATGTGGCACTTTATCAACACTTTGGTTTAACGATTGGTACATGGGGCGTGATTTGCGGACTCATCTTAATCATCATTTCCTTTTTTGTCGCCCGAAGCTATATTAGCTTTGGTACCCTCCTAAATGCTCTGTTGATTGGACCCATCATGGACTTTTTCCTTTGGATAGATATTCTCCCTAAGGCAACAAATACATGGCTGGATTATTTGATCCTTCTTTCCGGTGTTGTCATTACTGGAATTGGTGGTGGAATGTATGTAGCAGCAGGGATTGGTGCCGGTCCACGGGATGGCTTTATGCTATCCATCTCTGATAAATCGAGGCTATCGGTTAGTCAAGCACGCATAATCGTTGAAAGTATTGTTTTAGTGGTTGGATTTTTACTAGGCGGCCCCGTTTTCATCGCGACTTTCCTTTATACCTTTGTACAAAGTCCAGTTTTCCAACGTTCCTTGAGAGTTTTTAAGGTATTGGTGGAGTCAGTTAAAAGGAGGAAAGATCAGACGCAAGAAGGTATTGCCTCCTGATAATGATTTTGAACATAGGATGACAACTTTCCTTCGTAAATTAATTCAAGGGATGTTGAATCTTTAATATCCTGAGGTGTCACGAGGGAAAGTGGTTTTTTCCTTTTTATTGGAATACCTGATTCTTCTAAAAGGGCTGCTACAAAATGGGAGCAAAAGAAAGCATTTTTGCGATCGATTTCCATGTTTAGCATTACAGCAATCAAACCGATAAGATTGTACCTGTAATCACTCTTACGCTCCTCCATATCCCTGATTTTAGCGATTATTTTTTCAAATTGTCTATCTGTAATCGTAATACAATAAATGGCACAATCGGCATTCCTAAATAAACCTCCACGAATATTTTCCTGTACGAAACCCGCCAAGAAAGGATTCCGTGGATTTTTCCTACCAAAACTATAAACCTTGTTAAAATGATCATCTATCACAATTGAGGCGTGATTGAGAGGCTTCTTCGTATACAACTTGATTATTTTTGTGAAAATAGTGCCTGTATCAGTAAGCAGGACATATATCTTCCTGTTCATAGTATAAACCTCCCGCACAAACTTAAGTGTTTCCCTATAAATAGTCTAATCGCCATCTCATAAATAGGGAACAATCTCAGGTTTTATTTTCGGCTAAGACCTGAGACTTAGACACTATTTCCTAAATTCATGAACCTTTTTCCTTTTTTAGAATTAACTGTTTATTTTTATTATAGTTTAGAATTTACTGGATTGGGAGTAAATCTAAAGGAAAAATGTCATATTTTTTCCAATTAAAAAAAACAGGAGTTGCCAAAGGCTTCTCCTGTTTAAAACATCTTCATTATTTTTTACGCATTGCCACGATAAGCGCTGCAAGTGCCAGTAATGCTGCTGCACCTGATAAAATGAGCGGAAGAGAATCGGACGTATCATCTGCTTTTTCGTCCTCTGTTGTTTGCACTTTATCTGTTTTTTCAGTATGTTCTGTAGTCGCTGTATTATGATGGTCAGTTGATGTTGCCGTCACAATGTCCGTAATGGAATGCGGGGAATCAGAACCTTCACCACCAGTCCACTCCACAATACTGCCGTCTTTGTAATATTGAAACGCATCCCATGCCGCCTTTGTTGCCTTATCAGGATTCTTTGCTACAAACACGAACTGCTGGAATTGTCCAGCTTGAATTCCCTCACCGGTCGCCTCGAATGTAAAGGTCTTCACTTTCCCACTAGTATCTTTTTCAGCAGAGTACGTCCACCCGGGAACGGGTTGATAGGACATCACCTCTACTCCTTCAGGGGCTTTGATAGTAACTTTAGTGGTTGCCACATCTTTTTCAACTGGAACCTTTAAGGTATAGGTTTCCCATGCTCCGGTTGCGGAGGTTTTCGGACTTACTGTTACATGTGCACTTGCGATACTTGAAAAGAAAAATAAACTGATTACTGCTGGAATAAACACTTTTGAAATCTTTATCATGAATTTTTTCATAGAGATTCTCCTCGATTGTTATTATTGACTGCCGGCCAAAACGCTAAAATCAGTATCAATGCTTTCTAACGATTTTGTTAAAACGTGTACATGGACGTTCCATTTCCCAGCCATACTGAAATGCAAACCTTGTACCTGGTATTTTCCATCCGCAATTTTAGTAAGATTAACCGTCTCTTTGCCCATATCCATCTCAGGCATAGTAAAGGTTAAGTGTAATTGCTCAATATTTTTGATTGGCTGCCCTTGACGATCTTTGAGTGTAACTTCATATAAATTTTCGCCAATCCTATTAGGGGTCACTCTCAATGTCACCTGATTGCTGTGTGTGACTGTTTTAGATTCCTTAAAAGGCCCTGGAGATTGCATGGCTGTTGGTAAATTAGTTAGGACAACAGAAATAATTAGGATCATCAGTCCGACTGTAAACTCACCCCAGATGGATGCTGCCAAGCCTCTTCCTCTTTTTCTTTTTCCTTTCATAAAATTCAAAGCCGCAAGGATGACCATCAACAAAAATAAAATAATTTTGCTTACTAACACCTTTCCATAGGCCGTTTGGAAAAGGGACGACAAGGTTGGAATGTATAATAGAATGCCAAACACTCCAGTAAAGGTTAAAAGAAGGACGAGAATGATGCCCCATTTGGAGAAACGGTTTACCATTAGTAGATAATCTTGTTTCGTTTCTGCACGTTTCCGCCAAGGCAACAGTGCAGCAAAGCCGATTAAACTTCCTACCCAAATTGATGCAGCCAGCAAATGGACAAAATCCATTGATATTTTTACTAATTGATTGTTTCCTGCTGCCGCATGACTAGTGAATGTCTTTGTCAGCAGCAACGCTATTCCTAAACCAAAACATGCCCAAACAATGACCTTTTTCGTGCTCTCAGCCATCCCAATAAATGAAGTGATAAGGCCTAGAGTCAATAGAATGGCAGCCTGGTAAATCCATGTTTGCCCAAAGGCTGTATTCGATAAGACATTTTCAAGCAGTTGAAAGCTAAACACTTCACTCCAAGGGAGTCCGGATTCTATTGTAGCTTGTAATGGCAAGCTTAGCAGAATACTCATGAATAATAGTACAAAACTTATTCCATACATTCTAAGGAACAACTGATCCGCTGTCCTATTTTTACGATATCCTTTTGGTAAAATAGCCATGTAAAAAAACAGGAGCCCGACATAACTGGCATTGCTGAGATATTGCAGCCAACGGATCATAATGAGATCTGCTTTTGGTGTATAACCTTCAGTCTCATTATGTAACCCTGAAGTGCCTTGACTCTCTGTTCCAATTTGAAAGGGAATGACACCTTCAACAGGATGACCGTCACTTGAAACAACCTTCCATTTTATTCGATATGTCCCTTCTGAAAGGTTCTTCTTCAATCCGCTCTTTAAAACGGAAGGCTGCTTTGGATCAATCTGTCCATTTTCTTTATCGACCCTGTTTCCTTCTGAATCGAAAACTTTGATTGAATGAAAAGCCGGCTGGATGGATTCGTCAAATTGAATCGTTACTTCCTTTGGTGGTTTTTCTAAGATTTCATTTTCTAACGGCATCGACTGTTTAATATAAGCATGGGCAGAAAAAATAGACGGAAATAAAAATAGGGATATGACAACCACGGACATGCATAATTTACTTTTTAAATTCAATGTATTTCTCCCCTAACACTCTTGTAACTCGAACCCGTTCATTCATTAGTTTCTTTTATCACTATCGATACAATGATAATGGTAATAAAACATATTAACAATATTAATCCAGGAATAAATTATGGCTAATTATTGAACATTAATAGATAACTAATGTAAAATTAGTTTATACTACTTTCAATTTTTAAAACAACAGGCCGCTATCGTAAGAGATAGCGGCCTTTCCAATGATCATCATCTTTATTTACTTACTTTATCTAATGCACGCTGCGCCTCTTTTTGGGCTTCCTGTAATGCCTTTTCTGCTGAGATTCCTTCGATTTCTACTTTATCCGCAGCCTTAACAAGTGCGTCATAGATTTTTCCGCCGGTAGGATCAACAAATGGCGGTGTAGCCATTTGTGCCTGCTGAAGTGGGACAGCGATTTGTGGATTTTTTTCAGCAAACTCTTTATAGGCCGGTACATCCACCGCTGATTTTCTAACAGGGATATATCCAGAATTAATCGACCAGTCAGCTGTATTTTCAGCATTCGTGAAAAACGTTAACCATTTAAATGCTGCCTTTTTTTCTTTCTCTGAAGCAAGAGCCGGAATCGCTCCCATATGTGCACCAGCGTGCGGTGCAGCTTGTTTTCCTTCCCAGCCGGGCTGTGGATAGGCAGCAAGAATTGAAAAGTCCAGATCACCTTGGTCACCACTCGAACCGGTATACCCTGCGGCACGTCCCTGCATTACATCATCAATTGTTTTATACCAATACTCCCAGCCTTGTCCATCATGATGGATGGCCATTGATTGATCTTCGTGAATTCCTTTTTTGAAAAGCTCCCATGCCTTTACCCATTCAGGGGAATCGATGACCACTTTCTTGCCATCTTCGCTTAAATATTTTCCCCCGTTGCTGAGGGCTGCATCTATCATATTATCGGGACCCCACATTGGCTCCCATCCATATACTTCAGTAACGTTTCCATTTTTCTTTGTTAATTGTTTAGCAGCCTCAGCCAGTGACTCCCATGTTTTAAGCTGTTCCGGAGAAATCCCTGCTTTTTCGAACATATCCTTCCGGTAATACAGAACTTGAGTGGTTCCGTAAAGCGGCAGGGCATATTGTTCACCATTTATTGTCCCTTGCTGATAAAAAGCAGCAATAAAATCTCCTGAATTAAACTCACCATCCTCTTTTATGTAGGTTGTCAACGGAGCAAGAACCCCCTTTTTCGCAAATGCGTTCATTGGGTCATTTTTCAATAGAACAGCTGCCGGCACCTTTTTGGCCGCGATCCCAGCTTGCAGCTTTTGCAGTGTTTCATCGTACGAACCTTGAGCAACTCCAATGACCTTTACTTCATTCTGACTATTATTAAATTCTTTAATTCGCTCTTCAACACCCTTCCCCAACTTTCCACCAAGACCATACCAAAACTCAATTTCTACAGGTCCATTTGCTGATGAAGATTTCGTCGAAGTACAGCCGGTTATCAATGAAACTAGTAAAATAACTATTGTGCTAATTGAGAAAATCTTTTTTGTAAACATTTCTATTCCTCCCTCTTATCCTTTTAATCCTTGATCACTAATTCCAGAGATAATCCATTTTTGCGCAAACACAAACAAGATTAATAATGGCAGCACGGCGAAAGCACTGGCAGCCATTATAAGCGGCCATTGAATCCCATACGCACCCTCTTGAATGAAAAATTGCCTTAACCCTGTGGTGATTAAATACTTCTTTTCACTTGTTGTTATTAGCGTTGGCCAAAGATAACTATTATAGTTTTGGACAAAGCTAATCAACCCGAATGTGACAAAGGTTGCTTTAGTCGTTGGAAAAATGATCGTCCAAATAATTCTCCAATGGTTTGCACCATCAACCCTTGCCGCCTCAACCAATTCTTTCGGAACCTGCATAAACGCCTGTCTAAACAGAAATATTCCAAACACACTGACAGCATTAGAAAAAATCAAGCCTTTATATGTGTCCAGTAAATGGAAATCAGCTAAAATAACATAGCTCGGCACATATGTTGCCGCTGTAGGCAGCATATACGTAATCAGAATAATTGAAAACAGCAGGTTTCTTCCTTTAAATTTTAATTGCGTAAAGGCATAGGCAATTAACGCCGAATTGACAATTTGAATCAATACAATTACACATGCAGTAAAAACGCTGTTAAAAATGTACTGATCAAATGGTGCCATCGCCCAAGCTTCACTGAAATGATTCCACATCGGTTTTTCCGGCCACAAAGTAGGCGGAAATTGCCAGATCTCATCTTTCGTTTTAAGGGCACTTACCACCATCCATAAGAAAGGGAAAACCATCATTAAACTAATAAAAATAAAACTTACATGCTTCAGCATCACTATAGGCAGCTTTTTCATTTCCTGATGCCCCCTTTCTTATTGATAATGAACCCAACGCCTTGATAACCAAAATTGAATGAATGAAAATACCGCAGTAATAATGACCAGCAAGATTGCCGTAGCGGTCGCTTTCCCCATATTAAATTCTTCAAATGCTGTCTGATAGTAGAAATACAGCATCGTTCTTGTACTTCCTGCCGGCCCTCCCTGCGTCAAGACCTGAATTTGATCATAGGCCTGAAGCGCATCAATCGAGGTAATCACAACTAAAAACAATGTTGTTGGGGAGATGATCGGTACGGTAATATGTAAAAATTGACGCCACTTGCCAGCACCGTCCAATGCCGCGGCTTCATACAGGCTGACAGGAACTCTTTTCAAGGCATTCAGGTAAAAGATCATCGCCCAGCCAACACCCTTCCAAATACTAACGATTATGACTGCCGGCATAGCCCATGTGGAACTTGAGGTCCATTCAAGAGCTGGAAGATGCAGCAGATTTAACAACCAATTAGCTAAACCTACATTGGGCTCATAAATCCATGACCAAACAATAGAAACCGCGACAGTCGGCGTTACCCAGGGCGAAAAAATCAGGGCTCGATAAATCCCCATTCCCTTTCCACTTCCGCCTACGAATAACGCAAGCAAGAGCCCGCCTGAAACACAAGGTATAACCACACCCATCGAAAAAACAAGTGTATTTAGCAAGACAGAGTAAAACGCCGGGTCAGATAATAGACCGGTATAATTACTGAAGCCTACATATTCAAATTCGGGACTGACATAATCCCAATCGGTAAAACTAATGAGCAGTGACCTAACCATCGGATAAATCCAAAATATGAATAGCGGAATAATAGCCGGTAAAATAAAGAACAAAGGCATAATAGAAAATTTCCTTCCTGGTCCTTTTATAGCTAGTAATCTTTTATTCGACTTCAGTTTTGCAGCAGGTACACTCACACCACCACCTCCTAATTTCAATTTATGAATATATTTAAAATATATTAATTCAAATATTGAACACATTTTTTATCTTACCAAGGCTTTCCTTTTCTGTAAACAAGAAATTAAAAAAATTGTCATATTTTCTCCCCTGGTAAAATCCCTAAAAAAGTAAAAAAACCGCTTGGAACGCCTGATATGCTCCCAATAAAGTAGACAGATCAAATAAAAAAAAATCTGTATACTTTATTGGGGGCTTTTTCTATGGGAAAGAGTGCTTTTTCTGCACAAGAAAAGTACGAGTTAATTTTAGCGTTTAATGAAAGACAAACCTCAATTCAAGGCTTCTGTTCGCACTATAATATTTCAGATGAAGCAATGAAAGAATGGATTTATCTTTATCAAAAATATGGAATTGATGGGCTTAACAACCCTGGTAAATGGAAACGTTACTCTAAAGAGGTCAAAACAGCAGCTGTTCTGGATTACCTTTCTGGGAACGATTCTCTAATTGGGATTACACACAAATATGAAATATCCAGCACATCAGTGTTGAGACAGTGGATAAACAATTATAATAATCATAGAGATTTAAAAGAGACACAAAGGGAGAATAACTCTATGATTAAAGGTCGTTCCACTACACTTGAAGAACGTTTAGAAATTGTTAAGTATTGTCTTAAAAACGAAAAAAAATATCATAAGGCATCAGAGCTTTTCAAGGTGTCGTATCAACAGGTGTATCAATGGGTGAAGAAGTATGAGAAAGAAGGCGAAGAGGGTCTTAAAGATAAAAGAGGAAGGAGTAAATCCGAGCCAGAGTTAACTCCTGAGGAGAAGATTCAGCGTGAAATGAAACGGTTGGAGCAGGAAAATGAGCGTCTTCGGGCAGAAAATGAATTCTTAAAAAAGTTAGAGGAACTAGAAAGGAGGCGATTAAAGAAACGTCCTTAAGCCAAACTCGATTAAGTGATATATATGAAGCGATTCAAGAACTTCATAAGGAAGATAATTTTTCTATTGTGCTATTATGTAAGATTGCGAGAATTTCACGTTCAGGCTACTATAAATGGCTTTACCGATCACCGTCGGAAAATGAGGTGTTAAATGAGGAGATCCTTGAAGAGATCATACACCTATATAAAAAAGTGGATGGGATATATGGATATCGCCGTATAACGTTGAACCTGAATCGAATCTTTTCAAAGGATATCAACCATAAACGAGTGTATAGATTAATGAAAATAGCTGGAATCCAGTCAGTCATTCGACGGAAGCGTAAGAAGTATAAATCTAGCACTCCACAACACGTCGTTGAAAACGTATTAAACAGGGAATTTAATGCGGAGAAGCCAAATGAAAAATGGCTGACTGATGTGACTGAAATGAAATACGGATCTTCTCAGAAGGCTTATTTGAGTGCGATTTTGGATTTGTATGATGGCTCCATTGTAAGCTATATGATTGGGACTTCTAATAATAATCCGTTGGTTTTTAAGACCCTAGATTTAGCGTTGAAGGCCAACCCGAATGCCACCCCCCTCCTCCACAGTGACCGGGGGTATCAATACACTTCCCCAGCATTTAAAAAGAAGATTGAGAAAGCAGAAATGGTACAAAGTATGTCTAGAGTGGGACGATGCATTGATAATGGACCGATGGAGGGATTTTGGGGAACCTTAAAATGTGAGAAGTTTTATTTAAACAAATACAGTACGTTTGAGGAATTGAAAAAAGACATTGAAGAATACATACAGTTTTATAATCATGAAAGATTACAAAAAAGACTAAACGGCCTTAGCCCCTTAGAATACAGGGCTAAAGCCGCCTAATGTTGTTTATTTATTTCCACTGTCTACTTGACGGGGGGCAGTTCAGCCCAAACGGTTTTTAACTATTTTTATTCTTTCCAAACTTCTTCAAACCTCACCTTTACGCCATTCTATAACGGCCAAGAATCCCCAGTCCAATGGATTGGGGATTCTTTTAAAAAAGTAGCGTCGATTGTTTTCAAGTTACGAAATTTTCTTTAACTCTTCTGTTAGTTTCAGGAATAATTCCTTATTCCCATCCTGTAATGTTTGGTCGATTTCCTTTCGGATTTTCTCCCTCCTAAAATCAAGCAGGGCATTATTTAGAAACATCTCAGCAACTGCAGCATCTGTATACTCATCCGAATGTTGTGGTGAATTTAATAATTTCTTTTCCATGGAAATCAACTCCTTGAGCTTTTTTTTATTATACAAGAAGTTTTCTAAAAATTCAAATACTTTATTTTATTTTTTTAAAAAAATTTTAGGAAAAATTCATATACCTTTTTTACTTTATTTAAATTTTTCGTGTAAGGGTCAAAAATAAGGGTACATTAATTTCAACTCTTCATTTTTGGAATAAGGAGGAAGATTATATGGATAAGGCTGGATACACAGGCTATCAGCCGATAAATAACATTAATGTTTATTATGAATTTTATCCGCATCCGACAGCGGAAAAGACGTTTGTTTTATTACATGGATTTCTTTCTTCCACCTTCACATTTCGTCATTTAATTTCACTGTTAAAAAACGAGTACCAAGTGTTATCCGTGGATCTCCCTCCCTTTGGAAAAAGTGCAAAATGCAATCAATATGTGTACTCCTATAAAAACCTCGCTCAAACGGTGATTAAACTAACAGAATCTTTAGGATTAAGAAACATGACCTTTATCGGCCATTCCATGGGCGGGCAAATTGTCCTTAATATCCTGCACATGATGCCTGAGCTTGCCGACAAGGCTATTCTACTTTGCAGCTCAGCTTATTTAAAACGCTCCAAACTGCCATTAATTATTTCTAGCTACATTCCATACTTTCATTTATTTGTGAAATATTGGTTTGCTCGAACAGGAGTGAAGAAAAATCTCCAGGATACACTTTACAATCACTCCATTATTAATGAGGAAATGATAAATGGATATCTTCAGCCATTTTTAGAGGATGGTATTTTCGTGGCACTGACAAGAATGATTCGCGACCGAGAAGGAGACCTTCCCGTCGAGGTGCTTAAGCAAATTAAAACCCCTTGCCTTTTGATATGGGGAGATCATGATAAATCCATACCGCTTAAAGTCGGGGAGCAGCTTAACAAAGATTTAACCAACTCTGAGCTAATCGTGTTAAAAGAAACGGGACATGCATTGCCGGAAGAACGTCCCATTGAAGTATTTGAATATATCAAAAGTTACATAGGAAAATTTCAAACGACAGCCGAATAATTGTGAATTCGGCTGCCGTTAATCGTTTTTTTTCGGTGACCCCTGCCGAAAAAACAACTTCATTTAAACCATCCCTTTTCTTTTGATTGGGTAATGGCTTCAATTCGATTTTTTACTTCAAGTTTATCTAAGATCACGGAAATATAGTTCCGGACAGTTCCAGTTTTAATACTTAGCTCTTCAGCGATTTCCTTTGTGTTCATTCCATTGGCCACGAGCTCTAGCACTTCTTTTTCTCGTTCTGTTAAAGGATTTTCTTCTCCGTACACATCATCCATTAATTCCGGGGCATAAATTCGTCTGCCAGCCATTACATTCCGGATTGAACTCGCCAGCTCCTCACTCGGACTATCCTTTAATAAATAGCCGCTTACACCCGCTTTTAAAGCACGCTGGAAATATCCAGTTCTGGCAAAGGTTGTTAAAATTATTACTTTAGAGCCAAGACCCTTAAGCTCTTCAGCGGCCTCAAGGCCGCTCTTTCCGGGCATTTCAATATCCATAATACAGATATCAGGCTGTAATTTCTTAACCAAGGCTACGGCCTCTGCACCGTTTGAGGCCTTCCCAACCACTTCCATATCTTCTTCTAAATTAAGCAATGAACCAAAGGCTCCTAAAAGCATTTGCTGGTCTTCGGCAATGACGATTCTTATCATCTTCGCTCCTCCTTCTCCAACGGCTTGACATCATTCGGCACTCTAATAATCAGGGTAGTTCCTAGCTTTGTTAGTAGCTCTAGATTTCCATTAATAAATTCCAGCCGTTCTTTCATCCCAATTAATCCATGACCCTGGGTTAAAGTTTCTGTCTCACTCTTAAAAACACCATCGTCACGAATAGTCATCACGGTTTCTTTCCACGATTGTTCAATCGAAATGCAACAAGTTTTGGCTTTACTGTGTTTCACCACATTGTTTACGGCTTCCTTCAAGCACATGCTTAATATATTTTCAGTTAACAGCGAAACATTAGCCAAAGTGAAGTCTCCTTCACTGACAAAATTGATTTCTGCCGCTTTAATAATTTGCTTGACCCGGATTATTTCATCCTTTAAGCGGATGCCGCGCATTGAAGAAACCATTTTTCGCACTTCACTTAACGCCGTTCTTGCCGTCTGCTGCACATCTTTTAATTCCTGCCGCGCCTGCTCCGGATCCTTCCCAATCAATTTCCGTGCCAAATCCGTCTTCAAACCAATCAATGAAAGTTTTTGCCCAAGCGTATCATGAAGGTCTCGGGCAATTCTATTACGTTCCTCTATTTTGACTAGTTCAGAAATTCTTTTGTTAGCGTCCTCCAGCTTTTCTTCTAACTGTCCCCGCTCCTTGCGATTATGTATGCTAAATGGAAGAAGGATGACACTTATCCAAATAATGATAACAAAAGGAAGCTGTGTTAAAAATAATTTCTCATGAATGACAATATTATAGTTGATGGCCGCTGATGTACTGATTAGGTGGATAAAATACAAGGTAAAAAAAGCAATACGGTCCTTAATATTACCAATAAAATAGGCTAAGAAAAAAGCAAAATAAACATAGCTGAAAAGGCTTGACGCCGTGATGGAAATTCCAATGAGGATCAATGTCCATAGGTATACTGGCCATCCTTTTGAAATAAAGGCAATTCGGTAAAGGATAAAGAACACTATGGTGAGTAAAACCCCCACAACAATTTCGATTGTGGAGGAGGATTGAAAAATAAAGTAAAAAGGCAATATACAAAGAATGGTCCATATATACGGTGCAATACCATTGTTTTTTTGAAATGTCATATATTTCTTAATCATAAACAGGACCTCATTTGCGAAAGTATTACCGTAATAACTCTATCCTATCTAACGGTGCCTTCATTTTTTCCTAATACATTCTCTATTTTAGCTGAAATTCCTACATCTTTAAACCTAACAAACTTTTTAGCCTCTTCATCCCAGAGATGGAATTTTAACGAACTCAAGCTTGTCCCCAATGTAACGGTAGGTACATTTTGTAATGGAGGTGTATTATTATGTGCTTCCTCCAATTTATAGTTTGGCACTCTGGGGCTTAAATGGTGAACATGGTGATAGCCAATATTCCCAGTTAACCATTGCAGGACCTTCGGCAGTTTATAGAATGAGCTGCCTTCCACTGCTGCCTTGACATATTCCCAATCCTTATCTTCTTCAAAATAAGAATCCTCAAACGTATGCTGAACGTAGAAGAGCCAAATCCCTGCAGAACCTGACAATAAAAAGATTGGACCTTCTACCAACAAGAATGATTCCCAGCCAATTGCCCAGCAAAGCAACCCAATCAATGATACAAGTGAAACGTTGGTTAAATAAGTGTTGAGTCGTTCCTTTAGCCTTGCACCTTTTCTGTTAAAACGATTTTTGATAAGAAAAACATAAATGGGACCTAAAACAAACATAACAAATGGATTACGGTACAAGCGATACTGTGCACGAGCCGCAAATGACGCAGACATATATTCTTCCACTGTCAGCATCCAAATATCTCCAGTCCCACGCTTATCGAGGTTACTGCTTGTTGCGTGATGGACTGAGTGATCATGTGCCCATTGACTATAAGGAAATACCGTTAAAATTCCTGTGATTGTTCCAAGTATTTTATTCGCTTTCCGATTTTTAAAGAAGGAATGGTGGCAGCAGTCATGGAAAATGATGAACGTCCGCACCAAAAATCCTGAGGCAACTACTGCAATCGCCAAGGTTAGAAAATAAGAAATCGACAGACTTTCATAGGCAAGAAACCATAGACTAAAAAAAGGTACGATGGTATTGATCACCTGCCATATACTGGCTTTTGTATTTGAATTTTCGTAAGGTGCAACTTGCTTTCGCAAACTTTTTTGTTTTTCGTTCATCATAGTTTGACTTCCTTTCCACTTCTTAGTTATCACAAGTATAAGGAAAGAAATCAACACAAAAAAGTAATACGTGTCATATACAAACCATGATAAATGTCATCTTCAGAAATACCGGCCACATTGCAAAGCTTGAAGCAAAGGGTTCCTTTAATAAAGTACTTCGTACCTTTTTTAACAAGCACAAAATAGCAAGCTAAGAAAAAGGACACTGACCATCAATTGTGTCCCTCAATAGAAAAATCAATTGTCTTATATGCTACAATAAAGGTTGCCAGTGAATAAAAGGCTTCATGCAAACCAAAGATAAAAATCGAACTTCCAAATATAAACAAGTTAAATAGCAAGACAAATTGTCCAATTGAAAAAGGGGAACGTTGACTAAACAGGATGGCTAATACCTCTGTCCCATCCAAGCAGGCACCAAACCGAATCGTAATACCAACACCTAATCCTAAACCGATCCCTCCAAGAACAATCACTAAAATGGGGTTATCGGTTATGACTGGAAACGGTTCAAGCAAATATGTTCCTGCTGATAAAACAAGGATAGCGAAAAGGCTGAGCGAAAGAAACCTTTTTCCCAGGTATGAATAAGCAAGGATGAAAAAGGGAGTATTCAGTAGTAATAGAAACAAACCGACTTCCTGGCGGGTGATATGTGAGAGAATAATGCTAATGCCAATAATTCCCCCGTCAATTACATAATTTTTCACCAAAAATAATTGCAGGGAAACCGCGACAAGAGAAGCCCCCAAAAAAATAAAACAAATCCGCTGAAAAAAAGACGAACTTTCTGCTCTACTATTGTTTATGTAAAACCTAACCCTTGTCCAATCCATATAACTCCCCTTTTACTCAAAATACAGTCCTTAAGTATGATTAATTATATTCCATCATGCTTAAAAAATTCCATTTCGCCTATGCTTGGGATGTTAATGGGTGTTTAAATTCGGGTGGCCATATGATGTTTGTTTGGTTCTTGATAAAGAGAGGATTCCTTGTTTGGTATGGTTGTTTGACAATGGCAGCTTTTTGACTTTCAGGTTGAAAGTGGAAAACCACTCTATTAATATTTTTATTGGCGATTTTATTTACAATTTCATCAATATTCACTTTCTCACTAAAAACTACATCATAAAGGTGTAAGATATTTTCTTCTATTTGAAAGATTACTAGTGCCTTTTCCTCTTCAAGATAATAGAGGTCATGACTGAATACCATCAAACAATAAAACATTAGGAGTTCTTCACTGCTTACTGTTCCAAAGGTTTTCGAACCTGAGACCCTGTCTGCCGCTAACGAATAAATAAATGCTAAATCCTCAGCACAGCTGCCGTCTAATTTTTTTACTGTCGGACGATTTTCGAGGTGGTTGTGACTATAATCCAGTAAAAACTGTACTTCCTCTATCCTCTGAAAGCCAAATTTCGGATAAAAATCCAACACCGTTTGATTCGCAAACAAATAAATAAGGTCAACATGCTTATAATCCTCTAGAACCATTCCCATCAGCCGTCTCGAAAGTCCTTTATTCCGGTAATCTGGATGTGTCATGACCGTTCCGATTTGAACCGCATGTTTCATCTCACCATTGATAAATAAATTTATGAGATTAACGGATACATTCGCTACCACCGTATTATGCTCAATATAAGAATATGGTTGATACTTTTCTGTCCAATATCCGTGTCGGTACCAGGTTTCAAACTCGATGCCAAACGTGTTTTTTGCTAATTGATTAAAACTATTTCTTAATAATTCATGATCTTTGTATCCCTTTACAAAAATTAATTCTTCCATATGCCTTAACTCCTCAAAAAATTGACTTTCCCATGTGGTTTGCTATACCGATAGGCAGCAGGTTAACAGAAATAGAGCGAAAGATGGTTCCCTCGCCCTTTCCCTTTTCGATTAACTTTTTAACATATGAAAAACCTGCTCGACATCTTTATCGCCGCGGCCTGAAAGATTTACAATCAGTACATCGTCAGCAGCCAATTCTTTTGCCAGCTTCATAGCGCAGGCAACCGCATGAGAGCTTTCCAATGCCGGAATGATGCCTTCCGTTTTACTCAGTAATTGAAATGCTTCTAGTGCCTCTTGTCCACTGACAGTCACATATTCAGCCCTGCCGCTTGTTTTCAAATAACTATGTTCTGGACCGACACCAGGATAATCTAAGCCGGCGGCAATGGAGTACGTTGGTCTAGGCTCTCCCTTTTCATCAAGCAGTGTCAAACATTTAAATCCATGAATGACAGCTGGGACACCTTCTGTTAAAGTTGGTGCTTCTGCTGGTTCTGCTCCGATTAAGCGAACATTGGGTTCATCAATATAGTGAGCAAATGCGCCAATCGCATTGCTGCCGCCTCCTGCACAGGCTATAACAGCAGTTGGCAGTTTTCCTTCTTTTATAAGAATCTGCCGTTTAGATTCCTCACTAATAATTGCCTGAAAATGTTTAACCATTGTTGGATATGGATGAGGACCGACCGCAGATCCTAGTAAATAAAAAGTATTTTTATAGTTTTGAACCAGATCCCCCAATGCTTCATCCACAGCATCCTTTAAACGCCCCTGGCCTTTTTCAACCGGAACAACCTTGGCCCCTAATAATTCCATGCGAAAAACGTTTAGAGCCTGTCGCTCAGTATCTAATTTGCCCATATAAATGATACATTCCATTCCAAACATGGCACAAGCGGTTGCCGTCGCCACACCGTGCTGACCAGCCCCTGTTTCTGCGATAATCCGCTTTGCCCCCATTCGTTTGGCTAATAAAATTTGCCCGATTGCATTATTAATTTTGTGTGCACCAGTATGGTTTAAATCTTCACGTTTTAAATAGATTTTTGCCCCGCCAATCTGCTTTGTTAAATTTTCAGCAAATGTTAACGGGTTTTCTCTACCGATATATTCTCTAAGATAATAGTTTAATTCCTCAATAAACTCTGGGTCGTCCTTATACTTTAAAAATTGTTCCTCGAGTTCATTCATCACTTGCTGCAAGTCATCCGGAATAAAACTGCCGCCAAACTCTCCAAAATAACCTTTGCTTTCTACACTCACTTTTTCCATCCTCGACTCGTCTCCTTCTAAGCTCTTATTTTGGCCAGGTGAACCCATAACAGTTAACTGAATATTTCACAAATTATCTTATCATAACGTTCTTCTTCTGCCAACTTTTCAATCATTAACTTATACTAAAAAAATGAGGCACCAATTTGTGTGTGTCTCGCCATAAAATAATATTTACTGACTATTCATACCGAAGTGATTCAATCGGATCAAGCTTGGCAGCCTTATTGGCCGGCAATAGGCCAAACAAGACACCAATAACCATAGAAAATAAAACCCCGCCTAACACCACTTGCCATGATACCAAAGATGGCCACCCGGCAAAGAAGCTTACAACCGTTGCTGTTCCCCAACCAAGAAAAATTCCCAATACACCTCCTATTAAGGTTAACGTCATGGATTCGATAAGGAATTGCGTTAAGACCTGCCCCCGCGTTGCCCCAAGTGCCATACGGATTCCTATCTCCCTTGTTCTTTCAGTTACTGATACAAGCATGATGTTCATAACCCCAATGCCTCCGACAAATAAGGAAATTCCTGCAATGCTCCCGATGATTAAGGTCATAATTTTAGTAATCTGTCCAATTCCTTGAGCAATTTCTTCCATATTAATGACCTGATAGGATTTTTCAGTATTATGCCTATTATTTAAAAGACTTGCTGCTTTTTTACCTGCCGCCTGCAGTTTTTCAGCAGAAGCCGCTTGAAGCGTTACCTGGGTAAAATCGCTGCTGCCGTAAATATTTTTCCAGGTTTGAAATGGAAGATAAACCTCCATTGAACCAAATGAAAGGAGGCCTGTCGGCTTTTCTAAGACACCGATAATTTCAATTGGCTGGCTGGCGACTACTATCACTTTCCCTACAGGATTTTCCTTTTTAAACAATTCTTCCTTCAACTTATCGCTGATGAGACCCGTTCGTCTGCCGCCAAGAAAATCAGCAGAAGAGAAACTTCTTCCCTTTGCTATCTTCCATTCATTTAATTGTAAATAGGCCTGATTAATACCAGTTGTCGATACGTCTGCTGTATTTTTTTGAAATCTGGCAGCAGATAATTTGGTACTGGAGGCGACAACCCGTTTGATCTCCGGGATTTGTTCAAGGGCTCGAATATCCTCTTGCTTAAATGGCGCCTGCATGAAAACGTTCGGATTTGCCCGCATTTCCTCATCAGAAGGCTGATAAAACATTTCAATCGTATTCCCGGGTCCGGTAATCTGCGATTTCAGCATCGCTTCTCCCCCTTGACCGATGGCCACTACTATTATGACAGCACCAACCCCAATAATAATCCCAAGCATTGTCAGGATACTCCGCATCTTATGCGCCTTAAGAGAACTTAAAGCCATGGTTAGGTTTTCCATAAAACTCATCTCAATCGCCCCCGATTCTTCTCAGCAGGGGCCTGAATCATCCCGTCGCGCACCATAATCGTCCGATTGGCATATTCCGCCACTTCTGGTTCATGGGTAACAACAATAACGGTTACACCCTCGACATTTAGCTCGCGAAATTGCTCCATAATATCCATGCTGGTTTTCGTGTCAAGTGCCCCGGTTGGTTCATCTGCAAGAATAAGCTTAGGTTTATTCACAATCGATCTGGCAATTGCCACTCGCTGTTTTTGTCCGCCAGATAAGGCATTGGGAAGATGATCCATCCGATCTGACAATCCTACTTTCACTAATGCCTCTTCTGCCCGTGCCTGGCGCTCCTTTTTCCCTATTCCGGCATAAATCATCGGAAGTTCAACATTCTTTAATGCCGATAAACGCGGCAGCAAATGGAATTGTTGAAAGACAAAGCCAATAGACTGATTTCTGACACGGGCCAATTCTTTGTCATTATAATGCGAGACATTTTCCCCGCCCAGAAAGTAGTTACCTTCAGTTGGTTTATCCAAACAGCCAATAATATTCATCAATGTCGATTTACCAGAACCTGATGGGCCCATAATGGCTGCAAACTCACCATTCTTAATCTCAAGACTAATCCCATTTAATACAGGAACACTTTCCTTTCCAAGCAAAAATGATTTTGTGATGGATTCGAGCTGGATCATTTGACTGTCACTTCCAACCCGTTCTTAAGATTATCGGGCCCACCAACAATGACCTTGTCTCCCTTTGTTACCCCTTCAAGTATTTCAATCTTCTCTCCGGAGGTAATACCCGTCTCCACCTTTTGCTTAGTGGCTTTTCCTTCCTTTACGATAAAGACATAAGGCTGATCCCCATCATCATGCACTGCATCAATTGGCAAAACCATGGCAGACCTTTTTTCTGTTTCAATCTCCATAATGACTTGGAAGCCAGGCTTTAAGGCCTTGGTGTCGCCTGAAATTTTCACTATAACTGGATACTGGACAGCTTGGCTGCCATTTTGCATTCCTGCCTGACTTTGCTGTGGGAGAAGGGCAATCTTTGTGATTTCTCCCTGCCATTCCTGACCTGGCACTGCATCAGACTTCAACATGACCTTTTGGCCGCTGTTCACTTTTAATGTGTCATATTCAGATAATAGGCCTGCAGCTGTCAACCCTTCCAGCTTCCCAATATGTATGATAGGTTCAGTCATCGTTCCTTCCAATGTCGAAGCGTCGGGTTTTTTTGCTGATAATACGATACCGTCTATGTTACTCTGAATCTTTAAGTCGGCTTGGCGCTTGCTAATCATATTTTTTTGAAGTGAAGTTTGCTTCAAATCCAAATTGGCTAATTTCTTTTCCATTTCAAGCTGCTCCAGCTCCGGTGCAAGCTGTTTCTTTGCTTCCTCTTTTCCCACTTGGTCTGACAAGGTCTTTTCCTTCTCTTTTAACTGCTTTATTTTCTTATCCATTTGATTAAGCTTCAAATTAGCCGATTCAATGGCCAGTTTGTTTTGCTCAATTTCTAAATCTAGCTGAGGATTTTGCAATGTTGCCACGACTGTTCCCTTCTTAACCTCCTGCCCTTCTTCGACGAGAAGCTCCTTCAGCTCTCCTTTGTCTGGTGTGGCATAGACCATTTGTTCTTCTTGAAGCTTTACTGTACCTGGAATCATTAGCTGCGAAGAAATTTCTTGTTCGCTAATTCCAGCTGTTTTCACAGAAGGTCCTTTTGCCAAAACTTGCCGGTAAACACTGACCGCTATCATGATGACAACTAGACTGATTACACCAATTGTAATCCACGTTTTCTTTTTCATTATAGCTTCGGCGCTCCTTGAAACAGAGTCCCAATCAATCCAAAGCCAATCTGAATTAAGAAGAAGACAATGGCAATTGTCCAGGCGAGGCCTTTAGAAAATCCTGCTGTTTTATGGAGTCCTAAAGCTGTTAATATTACTCCCCAAATTCCAAATACTTCAATTGACCCTAAGACACCCGCTTTTTCAGAATCTAACAAACCAGCTAGACTAGTAATATAGATTTCCGGATTGCCGCCAATTCCAAACCTTATAGCCATGTTTAATAAGACTCCAATTGCTCCAATTATCATAATGTAGGTATTCATTGAAAATAACTGTTTAAAGGTAACCGCTGCATTTGCTATTTTGGCGATAATTAACTGAATCACACTACTAATAAGCACACCGAAAATTGGAATAAATAATCCCATCACTGCCATCATTATTTTCGTGAATCCTAAAATAAGATTTACTTGATCTTCCGGAATTCCTTGCCCAATTAATGTTTCCACATCCATGGAGAGAGCCATTAGCGTTGTACCGACTGTGTAGATGAGTGTAATAATAATCAAAGGGACCCAAATTTTAGGATTTTGCTTAATCCTTTCAAACTGTTGTCCCGGGCTTGTAAACATCCCTAGTAAACTCGGATTCTCTTTCTTCACAATCATGTCTTTTTCCAATTCCATTTTCAACACCCCTATTTCCACATATGTAAAATATTCCTATTAAGTATACGACAAACTAGAGCGAAAGTTTCACTTTTTTGGAAATTGGTGCATAACACCAATCTGGAATTCACACATAAACATGAACCATAGTTCACCTTTGTATTGACAAAATGGTTGGTTTTATGCAATAATTGAACTATAGTTCATATTCAAATAAATCAACTTTATAGATTAATAATAATTTTAACGACTGGAGGTGTAGGCCTTACAAAATTTAAGGCCAGCCATTTGGACATAGTTAACCTGATCATCATTGCCATCTTCATTGCATTGACTGCGTTTTTTGTAGCGGTAGAATTTGCAATTGTGAAAGTAAGAGGCACACGTATTGATCAACTGATAAAGGAAGGAAAAAGCGGAGCAACAGCAGCTAAACACGTGGTAACAAACCTGGATGAATATTTATCCGCCTGTCAGCTTGGAATTACCGTTACCGCACTAGGGATAGGCTGGTTGGGAGAGCCAACTGTTTCAAAATTATTGGAGCCATTATTTAATTTGGTTCATTTAAATGGTTCCTTCTCGCATATATTATCCATCATCATTTCCTTTGCACTTGTTACCTTCATTAATGTGGTAGTCGGCGAATTAGCTCCCAAATCGTTTGCCATTCAAAAGGCTGAAAAGATTACGCTTGCTTTTGCCAAACCGATGATCTTATTTTACAAATTGTTTTATCCCTTCATCTGGCTGCTTAATACCTCTGCCAGAAAAATCACGGGACTATTCGGGCTTAAGCCTGCCTCTGAAAATGAATCGGCTCATTCAGAAGAAGAACTAAGGATTATACTGTCTGAAAGTTATCAAAGCGGGGAAATCAATGAATCCGAATTAACCTATGTGAATAACGTGTTTGATTTTAACAATCGTACAGCCAAAGAAATTATGGTCCCTAGGACTGAAATGGTAAGTATCTCTGTCGATGCTCAGCCGGAAGTTATCCTTTCATTAATGAAGCAACAAAAATATACTCGCTATCCTGTCATTAACGGCGATAAAGATAACATTATTGGGATTATCAATCTCAAAGATATTTTAATGACCAAAATATCACATGACATTGTAAATAAGCAATCGATTACGGCTTTCATCAAACCGGTCATAAGTGTGATTGAAACCATTCCCATACAAAGTTTACTATTGAAAATGCAAAAAGAAAGAACACATATGGCAATCCTTTTGGATGAGTTTGGAGGTACCTCTGGTCTCGTTACAGTAGAAGATATCCTTGAGGAGATTGTTGGTGATATCCGCGATGAATTTGACGCAGATGAAATTCCCGAGGTCCGTAAACTAAACGACGAGCACTTTATTGTGAATGGTAAGGTTTTAATTGAAACGATCAACGACCTTTTAGGCACATCGATTTCAAATAAGGATTTGGACACCATTGGCGGCTGGTTTTTGTCAAAAAAATTCGATGCTAAACAAGGCGATGGCATTGAATTGGATGGTTATTCCTTTAGAATTAAAGAAATGGAAGAACATCATATAGAATATATGGAAATTCAAAAGCTGGCTGAGCTGGGGTACACGATCCCTAAAACATCTGTTTCTTAATATTAAAATGGCGTGAGAATCTTCTTATTGGAAGATGATTCTCACGCCTTATTTTTTAAGGTACGATATTCCCTGCAGCCTTGTAAATTTCATACCATTCTTCTCTTGTCAATCTGATTTCTGCGCCTTTACATGCGTCCTTCATTCGCTCTGTATTGGTAGTTCCAAGGACAACCTGAATATTAGCCGGATGGCGGGTGATCCACGCTGTAGCTATACCCGTATTCGTAACGCCATATTTTCCGGCAATATTGTCTACCACTTTGTTCAGTTCTGGAAACCGTTCTAAATCGCCTAAAAACGATCCTTCAAAGAAGCCATGTTGGTATGGGGACCATGCTTGCATCGTAATATCATGCAGACGGCAATATTCTAATATGCTGCTGTCACGGTTAATGGCTTGGTCAGTTTTCATGTTGAGCGCGATACCTGAGTCAATCATTGGAGTGTGCGCAATGCTAAATTGAAGTTGATTGACCACCAGTTTATATGGAATGTATTTCTGCAGCAGCTCAATCTGTGCAGGGTTATGGTTTGATACGCCAAAATACTTTACCTTACCACTCGTTTGAAGCTCTTCAAACGCCTCTGCTACTTCAGCTGGTTCCATCAATGGATCCGGGCGGTGAAGCAGCAGAATATCAATATACTCGGTTTTCAACCGTTTTAAAATACCATTAACAGACTCTAAGATATGCTCTTTCGAAAAATCAAAATAACCTTCCGATGAGATAATCCCGCATTTACTTTGCAAGATCATTTTTTCGCGGATAGCAGGGTTCATTTGTATCGCATCTGCAAAGATTTCCTCACACTTTCCTTTTCCATAGATGTCTGCATGGTCAAAGAAATTAATCCCCTCTTCCATCGCTGTCCGGATTAATTTTTCAGCCTCTGGTAAAGAAAGCTGGGTTAAACGCATATTGCCCATAATCATGTTGGAAACATTTAAATCTGTGTTGGCAATGTTTATGTATTTCATTAAGGTCCCTCCTCTTATTGTAATCAATATCATTATACTATTGATGGCCGAAACATTAGAAATAATAATATCTTTATCAAAAAACAATCGATGTAATAATCAGTGGATTGTTTCCCGCTCTAATTCCAGAAGTTGTGTTTTCATCTCTAAACCGCCACGGTAACCGGTCAACGAGCCGTTTTTTCCGACAACACGGTGACATGGCACTGTAATTAAAACTGGATTAGCACCGATGGCCGCTCCTACTGCACGAACAGCGGCAGGTTTATTAATATGGTTTGCAATGTCTGAATAGGTTTTTGTCTCTCCAAACGGAATCTCACAAAGCGCGTTCCAAACCGAAACTTGAAACTCTGTCCCATGATAATCAAACGGGACGGAGAAATTCTTTCGTTCCCCCTCAAAATATTCTATTAATTCGGCTGCATAAGGCTCCAGCTTCTCCCTATCTTCCACTAGCGGACTGCCAGGAAACCGCTTTTCTGCCCAATCAGAAAATTCTTCGAATGGCTTGTTCTGTGACCCAACATAGCAAAGCCCTTTCTCTGTCGCTGCAATATATAAATTCCAATTTTTAATATTCAATAATGACCAATAAATAGGGGCCTTCCAATTTTGTACTTTCATTTTGTTCCCTCCGATTCATGTAATTGACGGAAATAGGCGGGTGTAGTATCTGCCATCTTTTTAAATAATGTAATAAAATAAGGAGTATTGGGTATACCTACTGCCTTCGCTATATCCGCAATTGCCCGGTCCGACTGAAGTAAAAACTTTTTGGCCATATTTATTCTAACCTGCTGAATATATTCAACAGGCGTATTACCGGTAATCTTTTTAAATGTCCGATGCAAATGATACGGGCTACCATGGCTCATTTCGGCCAGGGTATCAAGAGTTAGCTTTTCAGGATAATTCTTATCAATGTATTCTGTAATGAGTGCAACCCAATCGTTATCAGGTAATCGCTCATTTGTGGGTTTGCATCGTTTACATGGACGGAAATGGGCCAACAGTGCCTCTTCAGCGTTTTGAAAGATCAAGACATTTTCCTTTTTAGGAATGCGTGATTTACATGACGGCTTACAGAAAATCCCCGTGGTCTTAACAGCATAGAAAAATTGATTATTGTATGATACATCATTGCCAATAATGGCCTTCCACTTTTCATCTGTTATGATTTCGCTTGAATCCTCTTGAATCATTTTGACCACCTCTTCTATAATTATAGCTCCAGATCAAACTGAATGTACTATTTCCAGATAAAAAAGCAAGATAGTGAAATTACTTTTTGTGATAATGATAGAAAAAGATGTGGAGGTTTTATTGTGGCTGATAGGCAAAATAGTTGGCAAGAAGTCAATGGAGATATCATCATAGACTTGCCAAGAGATTTTAATATAAAGGCAAATCTTGGCTATTTAGAACGTAACAAGAATGAATGTATGTTTGAAGTCGAAAACGAAATTATCACGAGGGTGATTCCCGTTGCAGGAACACGTTCGTTAGTACAAATACACGTAAATGTCCGGAATCAGATGATTGTCCAGTTCTTAAAAGACTCTAGACCTCTTCAACAGTCGGGGCTGGCTGAAGTTGTTCAGTTCATTCGCGAATGGTTTGACCTTGATCGTGAATTGACGCCATTTTATGAAATGGCCAAAGCAGACTCGCTGCTTATGGGGCCAGTCCAACAATTCTACGGATTACGTGTAATCGGCGTTCCAGATTTATTTGAGGCCCTTTGCTGGGGAGTCTTAGGGCAGCAGATCAACTTAGCATTCGCCTACACGTTAAAGAGACAATTTGTTGAAAAATTTGGCGATTCAATCGAGGGGAATGGCAAGAATTATTGGGTATTTCCTTCCTATGAACAAATTGCAAAATTAACACCTGTAGATCTGGCAGATATTAAAATGACTTTGAAAAAAAGCGAATATATTATTGGCATTGCCCAATTGATGGCCAGCGAGGAATTATCGAAGGAAAAATTATTAAGATTGGACAGCCTTAAAGAAGCCGAAAAGAGTTTAGTTAAGATCCGAGGGATAGGTCCATGGACATCGAATTATGTATTAATGCGCTGCTTGCACTTTACCTCAGCATATCCGATGGATGATGTCGGACTGCATAATGCCATTAAATATTTAACCGGTTCAGAGAAAAAGCCCGGGAAGGATGAACTCTTAGGGTACTCATCAAGATGGGAGAATTGGCAAGCCTATGCCACGTTTTACTTATGGCGAGTTCTTTACTAAAAATGCGAAACTTATAATTTACTGTCGGGAAGGGCAGCAATACTATTGGATAGGGTAAATTTACTGTCGGGAAGGGCAGCAATACTATCGGATAGGGTAAATTTACTGTCGGATAAGATGAGTTTACTGTCGGATAAGATAGATTTACTGTCGGAAAGGTGTTTTACAAAAGTTTTCGGCTACACTCTTTCCTACTATATGAAGTGGAAATAGGATTAGAAAGCGATTAGGTGAATAAATGAAGCACGATTATCAATTAATTTACAATAAACTATACACACACTACGGTCCTCAAGGATGGTGGCCAGCTGAGACACCGTTTGAAATGATGATAGGATCTATCCTCGTGCAAAATACGAGCTGGCATAATGTTGACAAGGCCCTAGACAATCTGAGACCTTTTTTAGATCCTGAAGCAATAGACAATTTACCTCTCGATGAGCTTGCTCAGATCATCAGGCCAAGCGGCTTTTTCAATATAAAGGCAAAGCGGATCAAGTCATTTATGGAATGGTTTAAAACATATGAATATGAAATCGATTTGATAAAAACAATAGACAGACATCAACTGCGCACCGAACTTTTAAACATAAAAGGCATCGGCCCCGAAACGGCTGATGTTATCTTACTTTACGCATTTGATACTCCGATTTTTGTCGTGGACGCCTACGCAAGGCGGATATTTTACCGCTTGGGCTATGATATGCCAGAATTATATGATGGCTTTAGAAATCAAATTGAAAAAGAGCTGCCTAAAGACTTGGTGCTATTTAATGAATATCACGCCCTTCTCGTTGTACACGCGAAGGAGCATTGCAAGGCATCACCCATTTGTGATGGGTGTCCATTAATGAATATGTGTAAAAAAAGATTTTAAAATAACCACAATCCCTTCTGAAAGGCAGGCAGCCGATCCAGAAAAAATATGACTTTGAATGATAAAAAGACCAGAATCAAATGTGATCCTGATCTTTTGCCACACTCAATAAAAAGTGCTGTGAATATCTTTTATAAAAGTCCCTCCTCCATCATCCGTAACATTTCACTATCGGCTTGGAGAATATCTTTTTTAGCCCGTAAACTGACTTCTTTAGCTGCCTGCTGCGCATCTAAAATTGCACTTCTCGTATCAATCGTTGTTATTTGTCGGTTTTCCATGATAATTTTTCCGTCAATAATACTCGTTTCAACTTCATGACCTCTAGCTGAATAAACAAGATTGGGTATAATATTTCGAATTGGATCAATGAAAAGAGGTGAAAGCGTTGGTTCCAGCAAGTTAATCATTATGACATCTGCTTTCTTTCCTTTTTTTAATGACCCCACTTCATGGTCAATCCCCATTACTTTCGCTGCATCAATTGTGGCTAACCGAAGCGATAGCGCTGCCGGAAAGACTGTTGGATTTGATCGCTTAACTTTATTTAAAATGGCAGCAAATTTCATTTCATTAAACATATTATTGCAATTGTTTCCAGGCGCTTGGTCGGAGCCTAATCCGGCAATACCCCCACTTTCAATAAATTTTAAAACTGGCGGGACTAATCCATCTATTATACCGATGCTGCCGGAGCAATAAACCATTCCTGCACCGCTCTTTGCGATGGCCTCTGTTTCTTCATCCGTTGCCTCTGTTAAATGAACCGCAATTAAGCGTTCATTTAAGTAGCCCAACTCTTCTAAAAATGCTACACTTCGTTTTCCGTATCTTTTCACCATTTGATCGATTTCTCGATCCCCCTGTGCAACGTGCATATGCAGTTTAGTATCATATTTTTCCGCTAAAGCTTTCATTTCTTTCAGCAGACCTACACTTAATAAATCTGGACCATGCGGGCCAAGGATACAAGTGATTCTACCTCCTGCACTTTCATGGTATTTTTCAATAAGGGAAAGATTATTCGCCAGTTTCTTTTCACCTATTTCAGCGTAAAAAGGATACAGCTCACCAACAGGAACATCTCCAATATTGTCAGGAATCTCATTAACAAGTTCGGCGACCCTCGCACGGGCCCCTATCTTTATAAAGTTCTCAACTATATCAATCATCGAGCGATCATAATCACAAAATGTGGTTGTACCTGCTTGAATCCCTTCAATAATATTTACCATCGAGCCCTTTTTACTATCATCTGTTGTCACATGCTTCATAAATGGCCAAAGTCCTTTTTGCATCCAATGAGGTATATCTTGGGCAATTCCACGAAGCAGGGCCAGACCGGTATGGATATGAGCATCGATTAATCCTGGCATGACCAACTTATCTTTTGCGTCAATTTCTCTTTCCGCCGTATAATTGCGGGTTATTTCAAATGTCGAGCCGACTGCCTCAATGGTATTTCCCTTAATTGCAATAGCACCGTCCTCTATTATACCGACCCCTTTCCCTTCCATTGTCATAACAAGTCCATTCTTAATAATTAAATTAACTTTCATTCCAGCAACCCCTCCCTTGAAGCTATTTCCAAATTTTGATTGTCAACTACCTAAATAAAAAATATTTTTCGTAGAATAACATTTTCACTCTTTTTAATTTTTAGAATTTTATGCTAATATATTTATAATACAAGGAGGTGGGTCAATGAGTCTAGTAAAAATACAAGGTGAACGATGGTTTCCATTAGAAAATTCCTTTCAATCAGAAATGCCGTCCCTCTGGGGAAATTGGTATTGTGACTCAGAAATAGGAAAATTACATGCTGTTCTTTTAAGAAGGCCTGGAAAAGAAATTGAAACTGTAACGCAAACAAATTTCTCTCAATTCCGTTGGAAAGCTCCTATGAATGTGGAAAAAGCAAGAGCTGAGCATGACAAGTTAGCTGATGTCTATCGATCTCATGGTGTGAATGTTCATTATGTCGAAGGAGTACACGCAGACCGTCCCAACTCTCTGTTTATGAGAGATCAAGTGTTTATGACACCAGAAGGGGCGATCGTTTGTCGTTTAGGTATTTCGGCACGCCGCGGTGAAGAACGATTTGCAGCCAAAGCTTTAGGGGAACTCGGTGTTCCAATTATCAAAACTATCAACGGAGAAGGTATTTTTGATGGTGCTTGTGGAATGTGGATCGACCGGGAAACGGTTCTAATTGGTACTGGTTCAAGGGCAAATAAGAGCGGTGCTGCACAAGTGGAAGCGGAATTGCGCAACCTTGGTGTCAAGTACATAGTCCCGTTTGAAATTCCATATGGACATGCCCACTTAGATGGCTTGATCAATATTGCAGACCGCAAAATTGCAGCACTTTTCCCTTGGCAGGTTCCTTATGATGTGGTCAAAGTTCTTCTGGAGAGAGATTTTACTATTATCGAAGCAACTAACACGGATGAAATTAAGACAAACGCTTGTGTCAACTTTGTCGCATTAGAGCCTGGTAAGGTTGTGATGCCTGCAAATTGCCCGGAAATGAGAGCAAAATTGGAGGATGCCGGAGTTACTGTAATTGAAGTGGATGTGACAGAAATTCTAAAAGGTTGGGGAGCCATTCATTGCATGACAGCCTTTTTGAATCGGGACCCAGTCTAAATTACTAAAAAACTAGGAGGGTGGAATTGAAGATGAAAAAATTATTAACTATTCTATTAGTTGCAATCATGATTATCATCACTGGCTGTACCCAATCAACCTCAGGCGGTGAAAAAGCACAGTCCACTATTGATAAAGTCGTAAAAGCGAAGAAACTAGTTGTCGGTACTGCCCCGGGATATTTCCCTTTTGAAATGAAAAACACAAAAGGTGAATTTATTGGTTATGACATTGATACGGCTAAAGCAATCGGCGATTCGTTAGGAGTGAAAGTGGAATTTAAACAATTCGGTTTTGATGGCTTAATCCCTGCCCTAAAAACAGGGGAAATCGATATGATTATTGCTGGAATGACCATCCGCGGTGACCGTGCATTATCTGTAAGTTTTGCTGATCCTTACTTCGCTACAGGCCAAGTGTTGATGCTTCCTAAAAAGGACACAGCAACAAAATCATGGGAGGATCTTGATAAGCCAGGTAAGAAAATTGCTGTTTCATTAGGTACAACCGGTGCCCTGTTAGCAAAACAGGTTTTCAAGAATGCGGAGGTTGCTGATTTTGAGGACTTCCCTGCTGCTTCTATGGCACTTGTTCAGGGACAAGCTGATGGCGTGATTTACGATGAACCAGGTATTCGTTCTTATGAGGGAATGAATCCAGGTAGCGTTCGCGGAGTTTATGACCTTATTTCTAAAGAAAACTTAGGAATTGCCGTACGTAAAAACGATTTGGAAACTGTTCAATGGTTAAATTCTTTTGTTGCTTCCTATAAAAATAGTCCGAAAGAATTAGAGTCTTTTGCAAAATGGTTTGAAAACGTTGACTGGATGAATGAAGTAGAACAAAAGAAATAAGAAAACATCTGAGGAGGCCTGTTCAATGGTATATCAATTAGATTGGAGTGTTATTCCAAATAACATCGGGCTTTTCCTGGAGGGTGTGCGGCTAACGCTGGAAATTTCAGCGTTAGCTCTGCTTTTTAGTATCCCAATAGGAATAATTGTAGGTTTATTAAGAATTTCACGGAATAAAATAGTATCTTTTGTTGCCACCGCCTATGTGGAAATTATGAGGGGAATTCCACTGCTGGTGCTATTATTTTGGATATTCTTCGTATTGGGCCAATTTTTCCGTCTGGGGCCTTATTGGTCGGCAATTTTAGGTTTGGCTACTTTTTCTGGTGCCTTCGTTGCCGAAATCGTCCGGGCCGGTATTCAAGCTGTACCGAAAGGGCAAATGGAAGCTGCCCGTTCATCAGGTATGACATATACACAAGCTATGAGACTGATTATTCTGCCTCAAGCTTTCCGAAAAGTTTTGCCCCCTTTAGCATCACAATTTATTATTCTGATTAAAGACTCTTCACTAGTATCTGTTATATCAGTAGTAGATTTAACACTTATTGCTAAAAACCTAGTGGCTACCTCCTTCCTATCTCTTGAGGTATGGACATTTGTTGCCTTACTTTACTTTTTAATGACCTTTACATTATCGCAAATTATTCGCTTTTTCGAGAAAAAATATCAAGTTTCAGAATAATCCCCTCTCCCCTTCATGAGATGTAAAAGGAGTGACATGTATGATATCCATAAAAAATGTACAAAAGAGTTTTGGAAACCATAAAGTTCTTGAAGATATTAATCTTGAAGTTTCTCAATCACAAATTTTTGCCCTTATTGGGCCAAGCGGGGCAGGTAAAAGTACGCTCATTCGAACGTTAAATGCGTTAGAGCCGATAGATGAAGGAGATATTATCGTTGATGGTATTTCGATTCATGATAAAAAAACCAATATTAATGCAGCACGTACTGAAATTGGCTTTGTATTTCAATCGTTTAATCTCTACCCCTTCTTAACGGCTCTGGAGAACGTTACTATTGCCCCTATTAATGTTAAAAACATGAACAAAGCAGAAGCAGAAGAAAAGGGAAAAAGATTACTTTCCATGCTGGGGCTTGAATCAAAGTTCGACGCCTATCCTGCAAAACTATCTGGCGGACAGCAGCAAAGGGTAGCAATTGCCCGGGCGCTGGCCATGGATCCAAAAGTCATGTTATTTGATGAGCCAACATCTGCGCTTGATCCTGAAATGATAAATGAAGTATTGGACGCTATTCGGAGTCTAGCAAAAACGGGGATGACGATGATCGTTGTTACTCATGAAATGGGCTTTGCAAAAGAAATCTGCGACCAAATTGTCTTTATGGCAGATGGGAAAATCGTAGAGGTCGCACCGCCTGATAAGTTTTTCTCAAATCCATCATCGGAACGAGCAAAAGGCTTTCTTTCCAAGGTTCTTAATCATTAAATTTTTTTGGGAGGTACATAACATGGAGGTTAAAGTCCAAGGGGAACGTTGGTTTCCCGCTGAAACGAATTTTTCTGAGGAATTAAAGGATCTATGGGGAAATTGGTATTGTGATTCTGAGGTAGGTACACTTAGATCTGTCCTTTTACACCGGCCTGGAATAGAAATTGAAGGAATCAATAAGGAAAATTTTGCAGATGTCCGTTTTCGTGCACCTATGGATCCAGTTCGTGCGCGCAGACAGCAAGATGCTTTAGCAGACCTTTTCCGTTCGTTCGGAGTTGAGGTCCACTATGTAGAAGGCCAACGAACTGATCGGCCCAATGCCCTTTTTATGAGAGATTTAATGTTCATGACACCTGAAGGTGCAATCATTTGCCGCCCTGCTATTCCTGCTAGACGCGGCGAAGAAAAAGCGGTGGCAAGGACACTCTCATCTCTTGGTGTTCCAATTATTAAAACCATTAATGGTGATGGCTACTTTGAAGGCGCTTGTGCGATGTGGGTCAATCGAGAAACAGTGATTATTGGAACTGGCAGCCGGTCAAACGAGTCAGGTGCCCTTCAAGTAGAACGAGAGCTAAGAAATATTGGTGTCAAAAATATCATTAAAACGCAAATCCCTTACGGATCCATCCATTTAGACGGTTATATGAATATGATTGATGTAAATAAACTTGTCATTTTTCCTTGGCATACAACCTATGATTGCATGAAACAACTACTCGACCTTGGCATCGAATTAATAGAACTGCCATTTATTGATGAACTCAAACAGGGAATGAGTTTAAACTTTGTTGCCTTAGCGCCAGGAAAGATTGTCATGCCATCAGGTAACGAGAAATCAAAGAAATTATTTATGGAACATGGTATTGAAGTGATTGAGATTGAGATGGACGAAATCATTAATGGCTGGGGTGCCATCCATTGTATGACTGCTTTTTTAAATAGAGATCCAGTGTAAAAGGATTGAGCTTTGGCCCAATCCTTTTTTATATTTATACCTTAACCTTCAACAATTCAGCTTCAAAATTAGTTAGCAGAGTGAACAGCAGCGTTTTAGTACCTTCTAAAAGGTGATCCTGGTTAATCCAGTCCTTTGGTTCTTGAATAAACTCCCCTGCTGGAATGTGGCTCCCTAGCTTCTGTTCGAAGACTGAAATGATCTCATGCGTGAATTCAGGATGAAACTGGAGCCCAATCACATGATCCTCATAGGAAAAAGCCTGGTTCTTACAGCCTCTGCTTGAAGCAAGCCTCAAAGCCTCAGTCGGCAAATCATATGTGTCTCCATGGAATTGAAACGCTGTAATGCTTTCGCTGATTCCGTCAAAAAGCGCCTGTGATTGAACATCCGCTTCCAGCCTAATTGGCCACCAGCCAATTTCTTGGTGTGTGTGTGGATAGACTCTTCCACCTAAAATTTCTGCTAATAACTGGGCACCTAAGCAAATACCCAACACCTTTTTCTTCTGCTCAATCGCTTCTCGGATAAAATGCTTCTCGTCCACCAGCCATGGGAAATCCGCTTCCTCATAGGCTCCCATTCTTCCCCCTAAGATAATCAGCATGTCAAAGTCCTGCATTGATGGGACAACCTCATTGTTGTACATTCGGGTGCATGTTAAAGAATGGTTCCTTTCTTTTACCCATTCCTCAATATATCCTAAGGTAGCCAATTCGTCATTTTGAATATAATGAATTCTCATCTTTTTAACTCCTTATACAATAAATAAATTCATTTGACATTATTTAGGGGTTCGAATTTGTAAAAAAATCCTAATATCAATTGGATATTAGGATTAGTTATGACCTGTGAGGGGTTCGAACCCCCGACCTCAACCCTGTCAAGGTTGCGCTCTCCCAGCTGAGCTAACAGATCTCTTATTAAGCTACAAATCTAATTATAGTGAAAAAGCTAAAAATGTCAATAATGTTTTAATGTTTTTTCTCAAAAATTTCCCGACCACATAAACATACACTCCATTTCCACTTGAATAAAGAACTAATGTTCGGTTATAATAGTAGATAATGAAGGGAGTGAATTAAATGGATGGGCTTTTGATCCGTTCAATCGAAGAACATTTGCCGTTGGAGATGATTTACCTTGCGAATAACCAGGAATTATCGCAGCGCAAACTGATTGTAAAAGAAGTGAATGATGACTACATTCGTGCCTATTGTTTAAGTCGGAAACAAATGCGTACCTTTAAACGTGAAAACATTTTATCTATTATGCCTGACTTACAATCCAAACATCGCTATCTTCATTAATCCTTCTCCCGCCCTTATCCACTACCATTCATACTACTAAAAGCAATTCCTCAACAGTTATGTTAAAATGCACTTGTACTATTCGAATCAAGGGGGAATTGTCGTAATGGAATTTCCAAAAGGCACTATTAAAGAACTTATGTTTCAAAGTAAGGAACTTGGCGAGGAAATGCAGCTCCTTATTTATCTTCCAGCAAACTTCTCACCGCTTTATAAATACTCGCTGCTAATTGCGCAGGATGGCCGGGATTATTTTCAGCTTGGCCGGATTGGTCGATTGGCAGATGAGTTTCTTTTTGAACGGAAAATTGAAAATATTATCATTGTTGGGGTACCCTATAAAGATGTAGAGGACCGCCGACGAAAGTACCATCCCGATGGCAGCCAAAACCAGCAATATATTCGGTTTTTAGCGCATGAATTAGTGCCTTTCCTCGATAGAGAGTTTCCAACATATCATATGGGCACCACAAGGGCTCTTATTGGTGATTCGCTTGGGGCTACTGTTTCATTAATGACTGCACTGCAATATCCACATACTTTTGGAAAGATACTACTGCAGTCTCCAATGGTAGACGAAAAGGTATTGAAGCTGGTCAATGACTTTTCCGAAGCACAGCATGTGGAAATTTATCATGTGATCGGCTCCCAAGAAACGGAAGTTCGAACCACGGATGGCAAAGTAAGTGATTTCCTAAGCCCGAATCGGGAACTCTCTAAATTAATCACCAAAAAGCCTTTTACATATTTTTATGAGGAGTTCAACGGAAATCATACCTGGACATATTGGCAGCCGGATTTAAGAAGGGCATTAAAAATGTTATTTTAGTCTTATAACTTTTGGCACAAGTTTTTATCTAGGTATGTAAGTTATTTTATATATTTTGAATTTTTGCTATAATGATAAGAAGCCTGTTTTTTATTTTATTTTTTTAAAATATAATTTTTTTAAAATGGAGGTTAACCTATGAAATTTGGAGTTGTTATTTTCCCGTCAAAAAAGCTTCAAGATTTAGTGAATTCTTATCGAAAGCGCTATGACCCGCATTATGCCCTTATTCCTCCACATCTAACGTTAAAGAATGCCTTTGAAGCTCCTGAAGAAGATGCAAAGGAGTTTGCTGATAAATTACGTCAAATCGCTAATAATACTAAGCCGTTCACATTAAAAACATCAAAAATCAGCTCATTTAAGCCTGTCAATAATGTGATTTATTTTAAAATAGATCCGACGGAAGAGCTTTTACATTTGCACAATGATATTAATCAAAAGTTTAACAGTCAAAGTGTTGATTATGCTTTTGTACCCCATATTACAATTGGCCAAAAGCTTTCTAACGATGAGCACTCAGACGTCTTTGGTGCACTGCGGATGACAAATGTAAATCACGAAGAAACAATCGACCGTTTCCATCTTCTTTATCAGTTGGAAAATGGTTCTTGGACCGTTTATGAAACATTTCGACTTGGAGAGGAATAGTTGACCGTGACCGTTAAAGTTGTTGAAAATCAAAAAGAACTTGATGATGCTTTTTCAGTAAGAAAGATTGTTTTCGTCGAAGAACAAAATGTTCCACTTGAAGAAGAAATCGATCAATATGAAGATGATGCCACCCATTTTGTAATGTATCATCAAGGATTACCCGTGGGTGCCGGCAGATTTAGAGTAATTGATGGATATGGGAAAGTTGAACGGATTTGTGTTATGAAAGAAGCACGAAAGACAGGTGCCGGAAAGGCGATTATGAAAGCAATTGAGAGCCATGCCCAAGAACAAGGATTACACAAATTAAAGCTAAACGCCCAGACTCAAGCCATTCCTTTTTATGCCGGCCTTGGCTATGAAGTGGTTTCAGAAGAATTTCTGGATGCAGGAATTCCCCATAAAACTATGATGAAAGAAAGATAAGCTAAATGTTTATTGGAAAGACGAGTGACTTTGCACTCGTCTTTTTTTATTCAGTGCTTATATTAATTACTGGTAATCTCACTTTTGCTCATGAATCTCCTTCCCCTGCCTACACGGTTTTGTTATGATAGAAGATGTCTTATTAGAAGAAATAGAGGTTTAAATATGAAAACAGCTATCTATCAAAATCAAAATATATCACTAAATCAACTAGCTCGCGGTCACTATCAAAAGATATTTCTTGCCGGAAAAAATGGTGAACTGCACTGTCCTGTTTGCAAGGAGAAGGTGCGCTTGTTTCTTGGCATTCAGGGGAACCCTCATTTTTATCACGCACTTTCACCTGAAAAACAATGTCCGGATCCCGTCACTCCAAGTACCACCAAAGAAGAAAATGAACAATACATTGAGCGCAACGGATTTAAGATTCCACAAGCCAGAACCATTACAGCAGCCTCCAAAGACTTAGAATTCTTCAAACCTGCTAAAAACATTGAATACACTGTCCCGTTTAATCAAAAAATCAGTCAACATCAACACGATGTTCCCCCCTATTTACAGCAGCTTGCTGAAAACGGAACGGTCCTTGATCAAAGTCAGGCTGCGGCAGTTACGGAAACGGAGGGCTCCCTTTTGGTCCTCGCTGGTGCAGGAAGCGGCAAAACAAGGGTATTAACAGCGCGAACCGCTTTTATGCTGGAAGTTAAGCAAATCGATCCACGCAATATCATGCTCGTTACCTTTACATCGAAAGCCGCTGCCGAAATGAAGAACAGGCTGCTCACCTACCCGAATATGAAAAGAGAAAAAATCAATCGGCTTGTCACCGGCACATTTCATAGCATTTTTTATCGCATTCTTATGTTTCACGATGGAGGGAATTGGTCTTCTGACAATTTGCTGAAAAAAGAATGGCAGCGGGATAAAATTTTGAAGGCAGCCGGTAAAGAACTTAACTTGTCAGAAAAAGAATTTGCCTATGATTTAGCACTGCAGCAAATTGGCTTTTGGAAAAACTCGCTTAGATTTCCAAATGAAGTGAAGCCCGAAAACGCGTGGGAAGAAAAAACTGCGGTCCTATATCAAAAATATGAGCAATACAAACAGCAACATGGACTGTTTGATTTTGATGACATGTTAATTGGTTGTTATCAGCTTTTGAGCACCTCTCCTGCCTTGCTGGAACAGTACCAGAATCGCTTTCATTACTTTTTAATCGATGAGTTCCAGGATATAAATAAGGTCCAGTACGAGCTCATTAAACTTCTTTCAGGAAGAAATAAAAACGTTTGTGCTGTTGGTGACGATGATCAGTCGATCTACTCGTTTAGGGGCAGTGACCCTAGTTATTTATTGGAATTTGAAAAGGATTTTCCCTACGCTAAACTGGTAACCCTTGACCAAAACTATCGTTCAACACATGAAATTGTGGCCGCTGCGAATCAAATGATTGCCGCAAATAAAATACGGCGGCCGAAGAAAATGAAGGCACAATTTGCGTCTGGAACGCTGCCGTTGTTATTTTTTCCCTATGATGAAGAGGAAGAAGCAACGATGATTGTCACCGATATCCAGGAACAGATTTCAAAAGGAGCAAACCCTAGTGATTTTGCGATTCTTTATCGGACAAATGCCAGTTCCCGTGCTGTGTTTGAACGCTTAGCCAGCTCCAACCTTCCGTTTAAAATCGACCAGGATGCGGAAAGCTTTTACGACCGTTATATTGTACGGAGCGCTTTAGCCTTTTTAAGGGTCAGTTTAAACGAAGATGATTTGCAGGCACTAACAGATATTCTTCCGTTATTATTTTTAAAACAAACGGTTCTAAAAGATATTAAAGCAGAGAGCATTCTAGAAGACTGCAGTTTCCTTGAGGCCCTTTCACACTTGAAAACATCCCATGCCTTTCAAGAGAAAAAATTGAAAAAGGCGGTAACGGTTATCCGTGGTCTAAAGCATTTGTCCCCTGCCGCGGCCATAGAAAAGGTTGAAAAAGACCTTGGGTTTCTTGATTTTCTTAAAAAACGGGGAAATGAGTCAAGTAAGCTTGAAAAAGGATCGGATGATCTAAAGGACCTTAAAGTGGCAGCAAAAAGCTTTGAGTCAATTGAGGCATTGCTGACCCATACCGCGCATATGTCGGCAATGAACAAGGAAATAAAAAATTTAAGCAAACATTTTACGGATGCCGTCAGCCTTAGCACAATCCATCGTGCGAAAGGGCTTGAATACGAAACAGTTTACATGATCGGTGCTGTGGATGGAAGCCTGCCTCACGATTTTGCCTTAGATGCTTATCGAAATGGCGACTTTACCGGTCTTGAGGAAGAGAGAAGATTATTTTATGTAGCGATGACTCGTGCCAGGGAGCAGCTGTTGATTTCTGTGCCGGGCAGCAGAAGAGGAAAAAAGGCAAACCGCTCAAGGTTCTTAGCTCCGATAAATAAAATGAAGAAGACCGATTCCTAATATTTTAGGAGCAGGTCTTCTTTCTTTACTTCTTATTCATCATATTCGCAATTGTATTGAAATCAAGCTGTTTGCCATCGTTAATAATGGATTTAACAATTTGATCTTCCATATCTTTACTTACTGGTTTATTGGCAATTTGAGACACTCTGCGAATCACATTACGGACTGTTTTTTCATCTTTAAAGTTAGCATGCTGCAAGGAGTTTGCTAAATCAAAGATATCTTTCATGTTGACGCCCGTTTTCTTTTCTATGTTTTTAAAGAACCCATTATCCATGTTCAAAACTCACACTCCTTCATAAACTACTTTATTGTATGAAGGATTAAGAATTTGGTGATTACAAGGAAAAGAAAGGGGCTGGCCACTTTTTGGGGCCACCCCTCCCATCGAAACAAGCTTAGTAAATCTTAATAGAAGCTTGCACCGACAATGATTAAAAGGATGAACAATACAACGATTAAAACGAAAGTAGAACCTCCGTAGAAACCGCCGCCGTAGCCGTAGCCGTAGCCGCCATATCCAAAGCACATAGACTGTCACCTCACTTTTGTAATCTCATTAATAACATATGAAATTACTTAATAATGTGTATAGGCATGACAGCCTTATCAAATAGTTAGAAGAAAAATGTGCTTTTCACCCTTTAGGTTTAAAAATTAGTGCCCCAATAAATCCAAAAATAATTGCCGCGGAGATTCCTGAGCTGGTCACTTGGAACATGCCTGTTAATACGCCAATAAGTCCATGTGCCTCCGCATCCTGCATTGCCCCGTGGACTAAGGAATTTCCAAAGCTTGTGATGGGTATCGTTGCTCCTGCCCCGGCAAAATCAACTAATGGTTCATACAGTCCGAACCCGTCTAATACAGATCCGATGCAAACGAGCAAGCTTAAGGTATGTCCAGGAGTTAGTTTCGCTACATCAAATAAAAGCTGCCCAATGACACAAAATAGCCCGCCAATCACAAATGCCCAAAAAAACATTGCAAGCATTGACTCACCCCCTATTCTTCATTCATCTCAATAGACACAGCATGTGCAATACATGGAATCGACTCATTTTGTTGAAAGCTGAGCGGGGATAATAACGCCCCCGTCGCTACTGCCAGTATTCGTCTATAGGTACCCTTTTTTAACTGATTTAGCAAGTGTCCATATATAACTGTAGCCGAACACCCCGCACCGCTTCCTCCGGACTGAACCGGCTGATCATCCTTGTACATAAGTAATCCGCAATCCTGAAATTGTTTTCTTTGCAAATTCAGGCCGCTCTTGTTAAGCAATTCAAATGCGGTATCATGACCGACTCTGCCTAGGTCTCCGGTCACAATTAAATCATAATGTGATGGATCTAATTGCAGATCACGAAAATGCGCAATAATTGTATCTGCCGCTGCGGGCGCCATTGCCCCGCCCATATTAAACGGATCAGTTAATCCCATATCAATGACCTTCCCGATGGTCGCCGAAGTTGTCACAGGGTGCTGACTTCCCGTCTGATTAGGCTCCACAAGGGCCACTCCAGCGCCGGTTATCGTCCACTGAGCTGTCGGCGGCTTCTGGCCGCCATATTCTGTCGGATAGCGGAACTGCTTTTCTACAGCTGCATTATGGCTTGAGGCACCTGTTACCACATATTTTGCCCCCTGATAATTAACCACAAAAGACGAAAGTGCTAACCCCTCCATTGATGTGGAGCAGGCACCAAAAAGGCCGAAATAGGGAATCTGCATCGTTCTGGCTGCAAAGCTCGTTGGCGTAATCTGATTGATTAAATCACCGGCAAATAAAAATTGCACTTGTTCTTTTTGAATATTTCCTTTCTCCAAGGCCAGTTTAATAGCCTCTTCAAGCAATAAACGATGTGCCTTCTCATATGACTCTTTTCCCATCCAAAGGTCTTCATATAATAAATCAAAATCATTCGCCAATTTTCCATTCGCTTCAAATGGTCCGCCCGTTACACCCGTGGCTGTAATCATTGGCCGATTTGTGAATACCCATGATTGATGCCCTTTTAACAATTACAAAACCCCCCAAATTACGAGCAGCGTTTTAATCAATGCAACAACGAACGCAGAGAATACTCCAAAGAGAATGACTGAGCCTGCGAGTTTAAACATATTCCCGCCCACACCGAGAACAAATCCTTCTGTCCGGTGTTCAATCGCTGCTGAAATAACAGCGTTTCCAAATCCGGTAACCGGTACGGCACTTCCTGCCCCTGCAAATTGCCCCAGCCGGTCATATACGCCAAAGCCTGTTAACAGCATAGAGAAAAAGACCATCGTTGCAACAGTAGGATTGCCGACACTCTGTTCGGTAAAATTAAAAAAATATATGTAAAAATAACTGACAGCTTGACCAATCACGCAAATGAGTCCGCCTACCCAAAATGCCTTAATACAATTCTTCAGTACAGGTCTTTTTAGTTCATGCTTTTGCTGAAGCGCTTGATAGTTCCGCTGCTGTGGGGTCATATTTTGTTGTTTTTCTTTGCTCGGCATACTTATTCTTCCTTTCTTACTTTAGATCTTCTGTCATTTTTACGATTTCCTTAAACCGCTTTTCGGCTTCCTTCCGAGTAAATTTTGCTGATTCCATGCGCTCATTCAGCCTGACGGTTTCAAGAAAAATCTTATAATCGCTTGAGACCGTAAATTTTTCTTTCGGATATTTCTCTTTTAGCATTGAACTTACATTCTTTTCGATCTTTTTCATTTTAAAACGGTGCAGATGCTTCACCTTATAAACGACAAGCGTATCCTTTTTCCCCTTTACAACGGCAACATCATAAAGTTCCGGCAAAGAACTGACCTCCTTTTTAATTTCTTCCACTCCGTCACTGTTCTTTGCTTTGTCAGTCATGACTGGATTAGGATTTGTCGTTTTCACCAATGCTAGTCGACTGTCTTTTTCCTTGTCGTTATGATTACAGGCTGCCAATAATAATAAACACAAAAGCATGAATAATCGGTATTTAGTCGCCATCTTATCCCTTTCCTTGCTCCATTTTTAAAGTTACTCTTATGAAGTAGTTTTTTCACATTAACAAAAATTATGACTAGGTTAGTTAATTTTTACTGTTAGGACCCTCACTAAAATGAAAAACTGCCAGATCCCCAGCAGTTTTTCATTTTACTTTGAAGTTTTTTTACCACACCCACAGCCTTTTCTCCGTTTTGTGTTTGCCGCTTGAACTGTTTGTTTTTTCTGCTGTCCTTGTTTTTTTGTATTCATCTTCTCTCTCCCTCGAATCAATAGATTTACTCCTAATTAGAATATGATGTTAACTAATGTCTTGTCTCAGCGAAAGAATTATTTTTCGATAAAATACTGTACAAAAAATTCAATAATTGAAGCAAAGCCTGCAATCGCTAAAATAAGTATGATAGGTGCAGCAATGGTAGGGGATAGATAGCCAGCTCCTACGATAAGGGCTGATGCCCAGATTCCCGTACACCAATAACAACTGAGAAGTTCACCTAGAAATTTCTTAACCCCTGATTTCTTCGGAAGGTAATAGACCTCTAGTTCGCCTTCCTCATTTTCCTCACTTACTTCATCAAAAAAAGGGGCGCGAATAAATTCGGTAATTTTATCAAAAACAAGTAATCTTGTCAGCCTAAAGCTTGCGAGTGACAAAATAATCAAGTTTAAAAAGGTTATTTTCATCTCAAGTGGTCCTTTCTTATACAATTTGCGCTTATATCCGCCTAATTTTTCCAAACAAGGCAATTGTCCGTAACCCAAATGCGCCTTGTTAAATATGTTAGTAATGTAAGATATATAACGGTATAAGGAGGAAAAATAAATGGGTTGTGGAAATAATCATGACGATTTTCGCAATGGTAACTGTGTATGCGAAGTAGTTCGTGCCATTAAAGATATCCAAGATAATGCTGTAGAAGAAGAATGCGCAGAGTGTTCCAGCTGTTTTACTGAACCACTAGGTGCTATGGTGTCACCGGCTAGGAGAGAACCGGTTGATACACGAGTATTTGTCTTAAGTACGGCAGACGGAACTCCGTTTCATGCATTCTTAACGCATGAAGGTAACGCCTGTGTATCCATCTACTTCCGTGTAGAAGAAGTATTTGACAATTGCTGTGCTACACTTCGTGTTTTAGTGCCTGGACACCGCGATAGCAGCGGACACTTTGCTCCGGTGAACCTTGTTTCAAGCAGCGACAAATGCTGTGTGGACCTCACAAAGGTTTGCCAGGTCGACAGATTCCGCGCCAGCAGAGATTGCATTACGGTTGACTTGAAATGCTTCTGTGCGGTTCAATGTATTGCAGACGTTAACCTAGGATTATGCAATTAAGATAAACTGCTAAAGAAAATGAGCCAGTCGTGAATCGGCTGGCTTTTTCAGATTGTCCAGTTCCAGCGCCCTAGCGGCTAGTGTCCTTCGCGTTCCGCTCTACGATAAGTCAACATCGAATCGCCTCCGGCTCTTCGTGTTTCCTTTATCTCAGTTGGAACGCTCCAGGCCATACGCCGCTGACCAGGGCGCTTCCGCTTTTCTTTTTTCTAGATATTCTTTATCCCGATCATGATGACATCCTTTATTTCCCCGAGCGGAATGGTTTTTGATGTCTGGTCGTGAAATTGGATTGTAACATGGTTTTGATCGTATTCCGTTAAATAACCTTGATAATTTTTTTCAGCGGTATAAAAGACACATGGGACAGGTGGAAGTACTTTTGGAAAGTTGATTAGGTAGTCTAATCGTTCCAATACATCCATTTCTTTAAAGGGTTTGACCCTTTTAAGACCTGTTCTTTTGTTTTGCGGATGATGGGCTGTTTGTGTATGTTCTGCTTTGACTACTTCAATTGGGATCGGTTCCTGGAAAAGCTCCTTTTTCGCAAGGGAAATTTTCTTTTGAGCGTTATTCTGAATTTCCTCCTCTTGAGGTTCCTGTTCGCTCCTGCTGGTATATATCTCCTGCATATTATTGTTTGTTGGCATCCTAGAAAAGGGCTGATGAACATATAAAAGCGGCCCCTTACTCTTCATTTTCGACATGAATCACTCCTCACCTCCTAATCCCCTCATCCTACACAATATATGTATGCAAAATGCCTATTCCCGTTCACAAGGAATTTCCTCATATAAAAGAATACATAACAAAAGCCCGCTTTTTTACGCGGGCTAAGGTTTTTATTATAGAATGTGATACCCTGAATCAACGTGAATGTTTTCGCCTGTAATCCCACGCGAAAGGTCACTGAAAAGGAATAGAGCGGTGTCACCGACTTCTTCAGGTGTAGTTGTTTTCCGTAATGGTGCCTTTTCTTCAATTTCGTTTAAGATAGAATTGAATTCTCCGATTGCTTTAGCTGAAAGTGTACGGATGGGACCAGCAGAAATGGAATTAACACGAATCCCATCTTTACCGAGATCTGTTGCTAAATAACGGACGCTGGCATCAAGAGAAGCTTTTGCAACACCCATAACATTGTAGTTCGGAATCGCGCGCTCGCCGCCTAAATACGTTAATGTAACAATGCTGCCGCCCTCAGTCATTAAGCCTCGTGCTTCTTTGGCTACAGCTGTTAATGAAAAGGCGCTTATATTTTGTGCAAGGAGGAAACCATCCCTTGAAGTGTTGACAAATTCACCTTTTAATTCCTCTGTTTTGGCAAAGGCAATACAATGTGCAAGACCGTGAATCGTTCCGGCTGCCTCCTTTATTTTTGCGAAACAATCGGCAATTGCTTCATCATTTGTTACATCACATGGAAGTACAAGTGTCCCTTCCGCCTCTAACGAATCAGCTAGTTCACGAACACTGCTCTCAATTCTTTCACCGGCATATGTGAAAATTAATCTTGCCCCTGCATTATGCAATGATCGGGCAATTCCCCATGCAATACTTCGTTTATTAGCTACACCCATGACTACATATGTTTTACCTGCTAATGAAAAATTCATATTTAAAAGTCCTCCTACAATAATTACAAGATATTAGCACTTGGTACTAATATTACACTAATTTTCCACAAATGAAAAGCATGTGATTCTTTCCTAAAAATGATTTTTAACATGTTTCGCAAAATTCCAATTCCCTTTTCAATTCATCTACATATTCCTTTGAGCCTGTTACAATCAGGCGGTCATGCATCTGTAATTCAGTATCACCATGGGGAACAATCGAATCCTTCTCTCTAAAAATTCGTACAAAAATAATATCACCTGTAAACGGAAATCTTCTTAACGACATCCCTTCAAAATGCGGATTCAACATCACAATTTCAAAAAGCCCTTCCTCTTGGTCCGTTAGAATGTTAATCAATGTAGGTGATTCGATTAACGCCCGGAGCAATGTTTTTGAAGACTTAAAGGCAGAGTACACTTCAATATGCTGCTCTCTCAAGCTTTGTTCTAAATCTTGACTTTCAATCCGGGCGATTACCCTTGGAACGGTTTTCTCCTTTGCTGCAATCGCCAAGACTGCATTCACATTTTCATCCCCTGTTGAAATTACCACAATCTCAGACTGATATACATCTGTATGTGCAATGGTCTCAATGGAGTAATCAGGGATTTCGATAATATCAAAAAGCGAATTGGCAATCTGCTTTTCCGACTTTTCCATTTTTGTATGGTACAGAACTGGATCATATAGTCCGGACTTTAACTCCCGCGATACTGGCAGAGTAACCTGGTTTGCACCTAAGAAAGAAACACGGACCTTTTTGCTCGTAACCGCTTCTTTCGGAAACAACTTTTTAAAGACAATTGGTGTAATAATTGATGTAATTACCGCTACTAAAATTAGTGTCCCCTTCATCTGCTCCGTAATAACCCCAATTCTCTCCCCTATTGTAGCGGCAGCAATAACCAGTGAAAGGGTCGATGTAAGTAGAAAACCGGAGGAAATTACCGTTTTTAGATCATACCAAATTTTTAACAGGTAGACTGGCAAAAGTTTAGATAGCAAGAGACCAACTAGTAAAAGCGGGATTAAAAGCAAAAGCTTCTTTTCACTGAAAAGAGACCACACATCGAGATTCACACCTACCATCACGAAGAAAATTGGGATTAAAAAGCCGTATCCAAAGGAATCTAGCTTATGGACAAGCTCCTGGTTTGGTGATAATAACGATACAAGAACTCCGGCTAGAAATGCTCCAAGGATATTTTCAGCACCGACAGTTTCGGATAAACCTACTAGGACAATAATAAGTGTAAATACCGCTCTTGTTCCAATTTGTACTGTCCCAGTTGACAAAGTCTCAATGAAGTTCCGATTTTTAAATCTTTTTCCGACAAAATAAAGGACAATACCAGCAGCGAATAAAATCAACAGCAGCCAGGTATTTCCGTGACTCGCTTCATACAGCGAGACAAAAATGGCAAGCAAAATCATCGTGACTAAATCAGCTATGACAGCAACCAGCAAAATAATTTGTCCGATTACTGTTTTCATTAGGTGGGCCTCTTTTAAAGTAGGCACAACTACCCCGAGCGAAATGGTCGAAATGATAAGTGTCATTAAGAAGGCATTATCGATAAATCCGGCAATGACAAACAAATAGGATAACCCAAGAGAAAAAACAAAGATTCCGGCAAAGATAATGGTGGCGACAGCAAACGTATTTGGCTCTTTTTTACCGTTCGGAAGAATTTCCCGCTTTTTACTGCCTGTAAAGGCCGTAAAATCAATTTCAAGCCCGCTTAAAAACATCAGGAAGATGAAGCCAAGGGATGAAAGTGTAGAAAGCCATGCGTCCTGATGAACGATATCAAAACCGCTTTTCCCAATAATCAGCCCCATAATAATTTCAGCAACGACTACCGGGATAAAATTCAATTTAAACCTATGTAGAATAATGGGAGTTATAAATGCCATGGTGACAACCACAAGCAAAGAAATGACTGAGACGTGCTGCTCCATAATTACTTCACCTCTTAAATCTAAAGATTCCTTTTAATAAAGTTTCCTCTTTTAACAAAAAATAATTGAAGGATCAGGGGGTGTAACCAATGAAAATTGATATTATCGGTGATATTCACGGGTGTTTAAACGAGTTTAAGGAGTTAACCTTAAAGCTTGGCTACAGATGGGATAATGGTTTACCAGTGCATCATGAGAACAGGTTACTTGGTTTCGTTGGTGATTTAACGGACAGAGGGCCCGAATCTCTAAAAATGGCTGAGATTGTTTGGCAGCTAGTCGTCAAGCTAAAACAAGCTTATTATACTCCTGGAAACCACTGCAATAAGTTATACCGTTTCTTTCTAGGGAACAAAGTTCAGATTGCACATGGACTTGAAACAACTGTAGCAGAATATGAATCATTATATAAAAAAGACCAGCAATCCATTCGTAAAAAATTTATTGAGCTTTATGAAAAGGCCCCACTTTATTTAGTATTAGATAATCAAAAGCTCATTATTGCACATGCTGGAATAAAAGAAGAGTTTATCGGACAGACACATGCAAAGGTTAAAGAATTTGTTCTTTACGGAGATATTACGGGTAAAAAGAATCCTGACGGCACACCGGTTAGACGGGATTGGGCGAAAACGTATCATGGCGATTCCCGTATTGTTTACGGACATACACCGGTAAAAGAGCCGCGAATCCTTAACAATACGTATAATATTGATACAGGTGCCGTATTTGGCGGCAAGCTTACCGCATTAAGATACCCTGAAATGGAATTGATTTCTGTACCTTCTTCTATGCTTTATGTTGAAGAAAAATTTAAAGAATTTGATTGATTAATTAAAAATGACGAGGCTGATCTCAGGTCAAAGCAGATCAGCCTCTAATATGACACTCATATCCTGTGGAAGCGATGCTGAAAACATCATCTCTTCTCCGGAGAATGGGTGCTTAAATTTGATTTGTTTGCAATGAAGCGCCTGCCGATTGAGTAACGTTACATCTCCTCCATACAAATCATCACCGAGCAAGGGATGGCCAATATAGGACATATGAACCCTAATTTGATGCGTCCTACCTGTTTCAAGTTGTAACTCAATATGTGAAAACGCATTATGTCTCTTTAGTACCCGATAATGCGTACAGGCATATTGACCGTCGTTACGTACTTCTCTTTCGATTATACTGTCCTCTTTACGGCCAATCGGTTCCTTAATACTACCACTATCTTGCGCAAGTAAACCAGCGGCAAAAGCCTCATACGTCCTTTTAACCTGTCCGTTCTGCTGCATTTTGCTAAACAAGTGATGAACATGACGATGCTTAGCAATTAAAACAATCCCCGATGTATCACGGTCAAGCCTTGTGACGATATGAGATGTTGCTTTAAGGTTAATCCGTTGATAGTAGCCGACAAGGGCATTGGCTAGACTGCCCTTAGGGTGTTCCCTAGAGGGAATCGTATTCATACCAGCTGGTTTGCAGACAACAAGAAGATAATCATCTTCAAACAAAACACTTAACGGCAGATCCTCGCCTTGAACTCCTTCGCTGGGATGCTCAGCGGGAAATACAACCGTCAGGACATCGCCCGTTAAAAGTTTGTATCGGACATTCATTTCTTCACTATTTACCCGTATCCCTCCGCCTTTAAACTTAATATCAGTTAAAGCCGTACGTGAAATCTCTTCCTTTTTTAAAAATTCCTTTATTAACATGCCGCTATTCTGTTCATCGATTATCCATTTCAATTGAAAATGAGATGTCATAATATTGCTGCCTTCCTCCTAGTCCGAAATAAATGAGTCATGAACTCTTTTCCAGAATGGAAATGGACGAAAGCGGGCAAAACGAATCTTCTCCTCCGGCACCCTAAATTGAATCGATTTAACGTCCTTATGAAGCAGTGTCAAATGATCAATCGTTACCTGAAAATCTGAACGGTTAACAGGTTTCAGCATACAGTTATGATGTGCAGGAAGGATTAGCGGCGAGCCCACTGTTCTAAATACCTTGTTATTAATGGACGCCATTTCCGCGACTTGAATGGCAGATATCGCCGGGTGAATAATTGCCCCACCCAGCGCTTTATTATATGCCGTACTTCCAGAAGGAGTTGAAACGCAGAGACCATCGCCACGGAACCGTTCAAAATGCTGGCCGCGAATTTCAACATCCATCACAAGTGTTCCCTCTACACTTTTTACTGTTGATTCGTTTAGGGCTAAATACCTTGATTCCTTACCGGCATGCGAGTATCGAATGATGACCTCAAGCAGTGGATATTCGACAACTTGATAAGGAGTTTTAGCTATAGCAATCACAAGCTTTTCAATTTCATCCGGTATCCAGTCGGCATAAAAACCGAGGTGCCCTGTATGGATGCCGACAAATGCCGTTTTGCTTAAACGACTGCTGTAGCGGTGGAAAGCATACAGCAACGTTCCATCGCCGCCAATGGAAACAACAATATCGGGCTGGTCCTCATCGTAGATAAGATCAAAATCAAGTAAATACGTCCTCATTTTGTGCATTAAAATGTTTGATTTTTGATCTCCTTTTGAAGTAATCGCAAATTTCATTTGTTTATGCTCCTTGTAATTAGTGGCTTTCAAAAGGCGGTCATATGATTAGTTCTTATCTTCCTGCGTTAACTCTTTCTTTCTTGTAAAAAAAGCTTGAGCTTCCTGGATTTCACCGCGGATTATTGACATTTCCTCGTCAAGCCGAAAAGCGGCTTCGGAAGCTCTTTGCAGTCTCATTTGAATATCAGTTGGAAATACTCCTTTATACTTGTAATTTAATGAATGTTCAATTGTCGCCCAAAAATTCATTGCCAGCGTTCTGATTTGAATTTCGGCAAGGATTTTCTTCTCGCCATGAATGGTTTGAACCGGGTAGCGAATCACCACATGATAGGAACGATACCCGCTCGTCTTTTTATGAGAGATGTAATCTCTTTCCTCCACTACTTCCAGATCATTGCGGTGTCTTAACAAATTGACAACCATATGTATATCTTCTACAAATTGACACATAATTCGCATGCCTGCAATATCTTGCATTTCCTCTTCCAAACGTTCAAGCGGTATACCTTTTTGATTAGCTTTATCGAGAATACTTGCGATTGGTTTAACGCGCCCTGTAACAAATTCAATGGGTGAATGAGAAGAATCTAATTCAAATTGCCCCCTCATTCCCTTTAATTTTATTTTTAGCTCAGATACAGCCTGCTTATATGGGGCTAAAAATTGATCCCAATGCTTCATGATTTCACCTCGATGAAAACAAATTATGTTTAGAAAATCCCTTCAACTTTTGTAACCATTTCATTCCCATAATTACTATTACCTTTAATATTACTAATTACATATTCTAATTCCTCAGAAAAATTTGTTAGCTCTAACTGTTCTTCATTATAGGCAATACAGACCGGTGTCTCTTGCTCGTTCGCAGTCTTTAATAACGGCCAGATTTCTTCAGATAAAACGATATATGTATAATCCTCTTGATCCTCCATTAAATAAATGAATGCATACTGGTCAGAATCCACAAGAATCTGCTCCCCCGGAACCAATCCGGTGATGGGTTCATTTGTTTCTAATATAAGCTTGTTTTCTATCAAGTTCGCCTGTTGGATTGTAATCCTTTTTTTCATCTCGTTTCCCTCCATCTTTCACCATCTTATTTTAACATAATTCACCCATTTCTCCCAAGGATTGCAGTTTGATAATGATAGCTGAAATCACCTGCAGTGGACATGTATGAACGTTCATCGTTATGATTAAGAAAACTATCATCGAGAAAGGGTGAGCTGCGGTGTCACAAAATATTGAGATCGAATTTAAAAATATGCTTACAAAAAAGGAATATGAGCAGCTTCTTAAGGAATTCAAAATAAAGGATGGCCAAATTTTTTCCCAAGAAAATCATTACTTTGATACAGCCGATTTTTCTTTAAAGGAAACGGGTGCTGCTTTACGCATCCGTCAAAAAGGAGGAGCTTACGAAATGACCCTAAAACAGCCTAATGAGGTTGGACTGCTAGAAACCAATCAAACCTTAAGCCGGGTAGAAGCGTCATTGGCAATGAATCAGGGGCAGCTCCCATACGGAATCATCCAGGAACTAATCGCAGAACAGGGTATTCCTTTTTCCAAAATAGATTATTTTGGATCGCTCACGACAAATAGAGTAGAATTTCAATACAAGAATGGATTACTTGTTCTTGACCATAGTTCTTATATGGGAATTGATGATTACGAATTAGAATATGAAGTGGATTCCTTTACCGAGGGACAGAAAATTTTCCTAGAACTTCTTGCTCAATTTGGGATTCCAAAACGGAAAACGGAGAATAAAATCCTCCGCTTCTATAATCAAAGATATAAACAGTTATAATTGATATAGGAAAATTAACCTAAAGGAAAACTTTACTATTCTGTAAAATTCCCCTTTTCAAGGCAATTCATTTGAGATATGAATGGGGCATTGATAAAATATGAATACAAAAGATTTTAAAGGAGTTGTCAACATGATTGAAAAAAAGCTTACACCATTTGAGGCCATTGGTGAAGATACATTATACCGTCTTGTCGACACTTTTTATGGCCTCGTTGCACAACATCCTGAGCTTGCTCCAATATTCCCAAATCAATTTACTGAAATAGCACGAAAACAGAAGCAATTTTTGACACAATATTTAGGCGGGCCCCCGATTTATACAGAGGAACATGGACATCCGATGATGCGTGCCCGTCATTTGCCCTTTCCAGTTACACCATCGCGGGCAAAAGCATGGTTATCTTGTATGAAAAACGCAATGGATATGGTCGGCTTACATGGTACAATCCGAGATGATTTCTATGACCGGCTCTATCTTACTGCCCAACATATGATTAACACGCCTGACGAAGGCGAGATACCAGGTGAAAATCGTGAGTAATTCTAAATCACCCGGAGCAAAGAAACGTTGCAGCGGCGGTGATAAAAAACCAATTGAAATATATATGTTCATTGATCCGCTTTGCCCTGAATGCTGGGCACTTGAGCCGATTTTAAAGAAACTGCATATTGAATATGGAAGGTATTTTTCAATTAAACATGTGTTAAGCGGACGGTTAGCGGATTTAAATTTGAGCAAGAAAAAGAACTATGAAAATATTGCTCAAGTCTGGGAAATGACAGCGAGCAGAACGGGCATGTCCTGTGATGGAAGCTTGTGGTTAGAAAACCCTGTAGATAACCCTTATACTGTTTCGATTGCCCTGAAAGCTGCCGAATTACAAGGCAGACGCGCGGGTCTCCGTTTTCTCCGGAGAATTCAGGAAATGCTGTTTTTAGAAAAGCAGAATACTTCTAATCTTGAGGTATTAAAGGAATGTGCCAATAGTTCAGGCTTGGATGTTGAAGAATTTATGGCAGATATCCATTCTGAGAGTGCAGCGAAAGCCTTTCAATGTGATTTGAAAATCACCTCCGAAATGGATGTTTATGAAATTCCTACCCTCGTGTTTTTTAATGAAAATACCGAGGATGAAGGGATTAAAATTACTGGTTCCTATCCTTATGAGGTGTATGTCCAAATATTAGAGGAAATGCTTTCTGAAAAGCCAGTACAATCTCCTCCGCCTTCATTAGAAACATTTATGAAATTTTTTAAATTTGTTGCCTCGAAGGAAATTGCCGTAGTCTATAATATGTCGATTTCACAAATTGAACGGGAAATGAAGAAATTGCTTTTAAAGCAAGTGGTGGAACAAATTCCGGCCAAGTACGGAACATTTTGGCGGTATATTGAAGAATAAACGAATGTCGGTTCAATGTGTTCCGACAATTTTTATGCATATCCAGAAAACGAAAATGCCTTGCAGTTTTAAACACTGCAAGGCATTTTTCTATTAATACGAACAAAGGGGATGGGAGAAATTTTTCACGGTCAAACAAAGGGGTATATGTTTGTTGTGATCAACTTCACACATTAAATATACCATGCGATTAGAGCTGCTGACAATAAGTTTGTGCTACATTTCACAATATTGTCAAAAAGACAGGTTAAAGTCATATATTCACGAAGTGGACAATAAACATAGTAGTGAACAACCTTACAAAGGTGGAATTTACTGTGAGCAAAATTCCTTTTGTCATCATCGTACTTTTTATAATATTTGCTTTTTTTCTGCACATTCTTGCATTACTTAAGATTTTTCCTATATTACTTAGTGCTCCTATTTTATTTATTTCTATATTAATCTTCCTTACTTATCTTAATGATCGTAAACGATTTAAGGGATTTTAAAAGGGATGGACCTAGATTTAGGCACCATCCCTTTTCCTTACTTATATTAATAATTGTTCTAATTCGTTCAGTTTCTCTTCAAACACTTTACAAGCATTTTTAATTGGATCGGCACTTGTCATGTCAACTCCCGCTTTTTTAAGTACTTCAATTGGGTAATCTGAGCTTCCGGCACTTAGGAACTCCTCAATATACCGTTTGACAGCAGGCTCGCCTTCTTCTAAAATCTGCTTACTAAGAGCGGTAGCTGCACTGAAGCCTGTTGCGTACTGATAAACATAGTAATTGTAATAGAAATGCGGAATTCTTGCCCATTCTAAACCGATTTCCTCATCAATCACAATATCCTCTTCTCCAAAATACTTTTTATTCAGTTCATAATAGGCCTTTGTTAAAGCATCGGCAGTTAATGCCTCATTATTTTGTGCCATTTGATGAATGAGATGCTCAAACTCAGCAAACATTGTCTGGCGGAACACAGTTCCTCTAAAGCCTTCTAAATAATGATTTAGGAGGTAAATGCGCTTTTGCTCATCATCAATTGTTTTTAACAGGTAATCATTTAATAGTGCCTCATTACAGGTGGAGGCTACTTCAGCAACGAAAATCGAATAGTTACCGTACGGATATGGCTGAGCTTTCCGTGTATAGTAACTATGCACGGAATGGCCAAATTCATGGGCTAATGTAAATAAATTATTCACATTATCCTGCCAATTCATTAAAATATATGGATGTGTCCCATATGCTCCAGAAGAGTATGCACCACTGCGCTTCCCTTTATTTTCGTGAACATCAACCCAGCGATTTTCAAAACCTTCTTTTAAGATTTTCACATATTCCTCGCCTAATGGTGCCAGTCCCTTAATGACTAAATCCTTTGCCTCATCGTATTCGATCGGCATTTTCACATCTTTTACTAACGGGGTATATAAGTCATACATGTGCAGCTCCTCTAAACCTAACACTTTTTTACGAAGCTTAACATAGCGATGTAATAGGTGAAGATTTTCGGTCACTGTATTGACAAGATTATCATAAACACTTTCCGGAATATTGTTTGCAGAAAGGGCGGCATGTCTTGCTGAATCATATTTTCTAACTCTTGCATTAAAGTTGTCCTTTTTCACATTTCCGCTTAACGTGCTTGAAAAAGTATTTTTAAAATCTCCATACGTTTTATAAACAGCTTTAAAGGCATCGCGGCGTACCCGCTGATCTCCGCTTTCCAAGAAACGGCTGTAACGGCCGTGGGTCACTTCAACCTCTTCACCATTCTCATCTTTAATGGTTGGAAATTGAAGATCGGCATTATTCAGCATCCCAAAGGTGTTGCTCGAGGCGTCCATCACTTCTCCTGCTTCTGCTAAAAGGGCTTCTTGCTCCGCACTCAGCACGTGTGGCCTTTGAAGATTAATCTCCTCCAACGCATGTTCATATAGTTTTAACTCCTGTTTCTCATTGAGGAAACCTGTAACTTTGCTTTCGTCAATTGAAAGAATTTCAGGAACAATAAACGCTAACTGACTCGCTGCCTGAGAGTAGAGATTCTTCATTCTGTCATCTAGCCCTTGATAAAAAGAATTGGTCGTGTCTTGATCGTAGCGCATATGTGAGTATGTATAGAGCTTTCCAATTCGTTCTAACAGTTTATCTTGGAACTGTAGCGCATTATAGAGTGTCTCCGCACTCTCTCCTAATTTCCCTTCAAATTCTTTAATCCCTGGAATTTGATTTTTTACCTCTTGAAACTCTTTTTCCCATTCTTGATCACTTGCAAAAATATCTTCTAAATTCCACGTGTCTTCCACAGCGATTTCACTTCTAGCCGGTAGAGATTTTACAGCGGTTTCATTTGCCATGATCCATCCTCCATTCATTGTGATAACTCATAAACCTTCTAATAAATATATTCTCTTTATTCTTCCATTTTCCTTTTTAAAGCGTAAGAAAAGACAGAACATCTCCACTTATTATACCCATTCGTTCATTTTCAATTGTTTTTTAGAAGGATATTGCTATTTTTTTGATAAAAACGCAGTTTTACTTCTTCACTTTCACTATTTGACCTTGGTATAACGATCCTTCGTTGTAGTTGATATACAGAGTCTTTTTTTCGTGTCAGTATTCCCAGGTGTTCCAAGGTTTGTACATATTCAATAAGTGGTAAGATTGGGTTTAACTGCTGTAGTTGTGGAAGGGTTCTTATCAATATTTCGAATTTTCTTTTTCTCTTGTTAAAATGAATGGTTACCTCTTGAAAAGTTATGAAATCGCCAGGGTTCTTATTGGCTAATACATCAAGATAGAAATAGGTTTGCCAAATGATTGGAGGTGTTTGTAATAGTAATGCATGTGCTACTGGAAGACCAATTTCAGGAGGTAATAGGAAAAGATTAAGGCCTCGGCTATAAATCTCATGGAGAAATACTTTTTGACTCGGCTGCGGATGAAGTCCCCAATTGAAGATAAACTTTTCAGTCTCTGCTTTCCAGCTTGATAAATTAAACTGGTTCTTTTGATAAGGTTCTAATAGCCCATCTAACTCAATATTGTGTTGTGGAATAAAGGAATACTTAGCAAATGCGTTTTTTATCGAGAAGGAGGTAATCGATTCTACCAATTGAAATAGATGCTTTTCGGGGCAATAAGCAGGAATATAAAGATTTCCTGAAGAAGTACTTCGTAAAAATAAATATTGAAAAGTGGATAATGAGATGATGTCTTTCTTTTTTTGGTGGATGTGACAACTGGAGATGATCCATAGTGGGGTATAACCATTTTCCAAATACGTTTTAGTCCTTTTATTAAAATCCATTCCCGGTATGGTTGAACATTGATACTCTAATGCATATTTGTTTCCATTATGTTTAAACATTATGTCAGGCCGCTGCTGAATTTCACTGTCATAGTATTCAATTTCTGCCGGAATCCCTTGTCTTATAAGCCATTGAAAAAGTTGCCGTTTCCCTTCGAGATGTTCATATGATTCATTTTCAAAACTATCTCGGCATGTGCTTCCACGTTTATGTGCAAAGTGAAAAATCCGCTGATCTCCTAATTTAAGTACTACACTCTCTCCACAGATGGGACAAACAAATTCTTCCTTACTGCGATAACTCATCAGGGTTTCCTTTTTATAATTAAGACCGAGACAAAGTTTTTTACCTGTTTTTGTACGTGCGGTTAGCAATTTTACTCTCCTCCTTTTCTACCTTTAACTTCGCCAAATTCTGCTAAAATCCTCTAAAAAAAATAAAAAAATCCCGTCGCAATTCAACGAGATTTTTACCCTTATAAAATTAGAATTTGTCAGTTCTTGCTTAGAGAATTTTCCAGCTCCAGGGCGCTTCCGCTTTTCCTTATAAAAGTGGTGATAGTAACCGTGCTGTTGACTCCAATAATCTAAGGCCAATATGACGTTCTTGAAACGTTTTTAATTCTAGCTGTTTGGCATATTCAAGGTCATTAATATATTCTTCAACAAGCTTTTCTGTACTTTTTGTCCGGAATAAGAATGCATTCACCTCGAAATTCAAGTGAAAACTTCGCATATCCATATTGGACGTCCCGATTGAAGCAAGTTCATCATCAACGATTACGATTTTACTATGCATAAAACCTCGTTCATATTCATATACCTTAACTCCCGCTTCCAGAAGCTCAGTGAAATAAGATCGTGAAGCATGAAAAACAATTCGTTTATCAGGACGGTTCGGTACAAGCAGCCTCACATCTACACCGCTTAGTGCGGCGACTTTGATGGCTGAAAAAATATCTTCATCCGGAATAAAATACGGTGAAGCAATCCAAACCGTTTTTTTTGCAGAAGCAATCATCGAGAAGAAGATATTTTTAATAACGCTCCATTCATTATCAGGGCCGCCGGCAATAAGTTGAACACCTCCGTGGCTTTTATGATCTAATTGGGGTGATAAGTATTCCGCTGTCAAAAAACTATGATTTGTCATATAATACCAATCTTGCAAAAAGATAAGCTGAAGTGTCCGAACAGCTTCCCCTTTTAGCATTAAATGTGTATCTCGCCAATAGCCAATATCCTTGTCTCTCCCTAAATACTCGTCCCCAATATTTAATCCGCCCACAAAACCGATTGTTCCATCAATTACAATGATTTTACGATGATTCCGGAAATTAAATTTATTATTTAAGAAAGGCAATTTTACTGGGCCAAACGGGACCGTTTCAATTCCGGCATTTTTCAATTCATTAATGTAGTTTTTTGATAGTTGCCATGAGCCTACGGCATCATACAAAAAGCGAACCTTAACTCCTTCATTGGCCTTATTAATTAAAATATCTTTTATTTCCTGGCCGATATGATCGTGACGAACTATATAATATTCGAGATGAATATGATGTCGTGCCCTTTTCAATTGTTCAATAATTTGACTAAAGGTTTCTTCTCCATTGGTTAATACCTTTGTAGCGGTATCAAAGGAAATAGGGCTGTTCCCAAGTTTTTGAGCCAAATTAAATAGCTTCCCGTGATGTTCACCCATTAAACTGAGCTTTTCTTCATTTCTCGGGTCATCTTCCCCTTCTACTGTGAGAAATGCTTGTTTATCAAGGAAATACTTCTTTCTAAACATCTTCTCTTTCCGATAATTACGTCCAAATAAAAGATAAAAAATAAAACCAATTAGCGGAAAGCTCCCTAATACAACCAACCAAGTAATAGTTTGGGTTGGATGACGATTTTCAAGAAATATCACAAATCCAATAAAAATAACGGAAAGCGAAATTAAAACACTTAAGAATCCAAAAATTCCACTTTCTAATTGATCCTTAAAGAAAAACAAGAGTCCGGACAATACTGCTAAAAATATAACCACCCTTACAGTGTTTTTCAAAGGAATCACCTGCCAAACATCTCATTATAATTTAAAGTATGAAAAATACCGATTTCAATTATGAAATCGGTATCCTTTTAGGTAAAATATTTTCGCAGTTCATCAAAAACATCTTTAGAAATAATTTCTTTTCCATACTCATGAACACGATGAATTGTAAGCTGTGTCTCATAACCGTATTCGAGTAAGATACTAAGAATATTATCAATTTCATCTTCTTCATATATATCTTCCGGAAATTCTGTATATAAATAATATTTTCCTTCAAAGTGATAAAGTTTTGTTACTAGATCATCTAAACCTGCTCGATTCGATAAGCTGATGATATCTTCAAAGTCATGAAATGCAAGCAGAAATTCTAATGTCTCTTCCTCGAGCAATATGTCTTCTTCATCGGAATGATTTGGATTAAAATGCTGATCTAAGATCTCTTCAATATTACCATCTACAGGAATGTCTTTTATTTTTTCATTAGGAATGGGGAGCTCAAACTTTTGTCCATCTTTAGAAAGCTGTGCTTTGGTAACAAGAACCTCTAAACCCTTGTCAAGTGCTTGGACTTGTATCCAAAGTGGACCTTCAACGACAAAATCCTCTTCACCATGAACCTCATCCATCATTTCCCAAAAGAGTTCTTCACTGCGCTCTCGATTGTACCAAATTTCCTCACGATCAAAGCCTCTTTCTTCAATGTCACCATAGGAAATATAGAACTTCACAGTATTCTCATTAATGCGTTCAATCTCCATCATAACCTCTCCCTTCCATTTTCCATATTGAAGGGACTATATACCCCCAGCAGATCATGCCATTAAATAAATTACTTCAAAAAGGTAAATAATCTTGTACTTTCATTTTATGACAAAAGCACTAATAAGGGAAATAAAAAACACGAAATTCTAAAAAACCATTATAATGCCTATATGTTATTCTAAAGATATACTAATTATTCCGTATTATCAGGATAAAGACGGATGAAAGTTCCTTATATTGTATCAAATTGCAGGTTCAACTACAAATTTCCGGTCTATATAAAAAAGACCTCCGTTTAAGAAGGTCTTATCATTTAATTGACCATGCGCTGCGCTTCACGCAATTGAAATGTTCTTACCCTTCTTGGAAGGAAACGTCGAATTTCATCTTCATTATAACCAACTTGTAAACGTTTTTCATCAATAATAATGGGACGACGTAATAACCCAGGATTATCTTTAATTAAACCAAATAAATCTTGAAGTGGCATTGCATCTAAATTCACATCTAATTTTTGGAACGTTTTTGATCTTGTAGAAATGATTTCATCCGTTCCATCTTCCGTCATTCGAAGAATTGCCTTTATTTCCTCCATTGATAATGGTTCAGAGAAAATATTTCTCTCTGTGTATGGAATTTCATGTTCTTCTAACCATGATTTAGCTTTTCGACATGATGTACAACTTGGTGAAGTGTATAGTGTTACCATCCGTGCTTCACACTCCTCTATTATTTGCAATTTATATTATAAATACCCTGTAAAATGGAATTAAAACTTATAAAATGTAAATTCATAATTAAAATTATTATAAATAAGTAATTTATATCATTAATTATACACCACAGTTTCTAAAAAAGGTATCCTTTTTTCAAAAATGTTTAAATAGCCAAAACCAATCCATTATTTATGTTCACATTATATTAGACGAATGATTTCTACAAAAGTTTCAAAATTTTATTCATTCTCACCAAAAAGTTTTGATTTTCTCTTCTAAAAAATTCGTTCCTAAAGGGAGTGTTTTTGAGGGTATATTAAAACTTGATTCTCAATTAAAAACCGGTAATGAAAACGCATTCATTTTATTCTAAAACTTTCTCCTTATTAATTTATTTTCCTCTTTCAATAAGAACCAAGTTCTTTTACAATTAAGTGTAGGGGATATTTCATTTCTCATGATGACTATTCAAAAATGGAGGGTTTTTATCATGGTTGGATACATAGCTGATTTAACGATTGTCGCACTTCTAATCATTGGAATTACTGCCTTTATGGGGGTAATTACAAATGGTATTGGCGAAAAAGTATTCGGGGGCAAACGTCGTTCTGAATTTGTTGATGAAAGTGCAAAATATCAGGTAGGATGGAAAACTGTTGGCGGCAACCGAAAATAAGATAAAAAAACGATCTCAATAATCGAGATCGTTTTTTTTATTATTTTGATTGTGCTTGATATTGCTTATATTCTTTCTCCGAACAAAGAACAAAATGACCTGGGGTAACTTCCCTGAATTCAATTACCTCATTTTTATCATAATTATGACTTGCCGGATCATAGGATTTACGTTTACGTGTCCGCTCACTGATCGGATCCGGTGATGGAATCGCTGATAATAGCGATTGCGTATAGGGATGTAATGGATTTTTATAAAGGTCATCCGCAGATGCAAGCTCCACCATTTTTCCAAAATACATTACGCCGATACGATCGCTAATGTATTTAACCATCGAAAGATCATGGGCAATAAATAGATAGGTTAAACCCTTCTCTTTTTGCAGCTTCTTCATTAGATTTACAACCTGTGCTTGAATGGAAACGTCCAAAGCGGAAATTGGTTCATCTGCAATAATGAATTCAGGCTGAACAGCCAGTGCACGGGCAATGCCAATCCGCTGCCGCTGCCCGCCGCTGAACTCATGTGGATACCTGTTAGCATGTTCCTTGTTTAACCCAACAGTTTCCAGGAGATCATATACTTGCTGCATCCGATCCGCTTTTGATGTTGCCAATCCATGGATATCAATTCCCTCGGCAATAACATCAGCAATTTTCAATCTAGGGTTTAAAGATGCATACGGGTCCTGGAAAATCATTTGCATTTTACGATTAAAATCTTTCAATTGCTTTTTTGACTTTTTACCGTGTACATTCACACCATCGTACAAAACTTCCCCACCGGTGGCATCATACAAGCGGATAATCGTTCTGCCTGTTGTCGATTTACCACAGCCAGACTCACCTACAAGCCCCATTACTTCACCCTTATAAATATCGAAGGAAACGTTATCGACTGCCTTAACTTCATTCGGCTTTCCTTCGTTAAAATATTGCTTTAAACTTTTAATTTCAAGTAGTTTTTCTCTCTCAGCCATCTATTTTCCCTCCTTCATACCAGGAGTCCGACTTTTTTTTAATGTTGCAGCACCGCTTGCTGCACCCGTTATACCTGCATATTGGCTATGACGCCTTTTAACTGCCTCTGGCGGTTCAACTTTAGGAGCATCCGGATGCAATAGCCAAGTTGCTGCATAATGGGTATCAGACACCTTAAAGAATGGCGGCTCTTGCTCCATATCTATTTTCATTGCATACGGGTTACGCGGTGCAAATGCATCTCCCTTCGGAGGATCTAATAAATCAGGAGGTGTTCCTGGAATTGAGAATAATTCCTCATCATCTGTATCCATGTCCGGCATAGAGCTGATTAATCCCCATGTATACGGGTGTTGAGGATTATAGAAGATTTCATCCGCCGTTCCTATTTCTACAATTTTCCCGCCATACATAACCGCTACACGGTCGGCAACATTGGCAACAACACCAAGATCATGAGTAATAAAAATAATCGAAGTATCGATTTTCTTTTGCAGGTCCTTCATTAACTCAAGAATTTGGGCCTGGATGGTCACGTCAAGAGCTGTTGTAGGTTCATCCGCGATCAGAACTTGAGGATTACATGCTAAAGCAATTGCAATTACTACCCTTTGTCTCATCCCGCCGGAAAATTGATGCGGATACTGATTGATGCGGATCTCCGGTTTTGGAATCCCAACCAGCTTTAATAATTCAACGGCTCTTTCTTTCGCAGTATGCTTGCTCATATTCTGATGTTTAATAAGCGGCTCCATGATCTGGTTTCCAATTTTCATCGTTGGATTTAATGAAGTCATTGGATCTTGAAAAATCATCGAGATATCATGGCCGCGGATTTTTTGCATTTGTTTATCCGTTAACTTGGTCAGGTCTTTCCCATTAAAAAGGATTTCCCCGCTCTTTATTTCAGAATTGTGTTCCGGTAATAAACGCATTATCGATTTAGTCGTAACAGATTTTCCCGATCCAGACTCACCAACAATCGCTAAAGTTTCTCCTTTTAACAAATCAAAGCTGATTCCGCGAATAGCTTTCACTTCTCCCGAAAAAGTGTGAAACGATATATTTAAATCTTTTACTTGTAATATTTTCTCCATAGGAATTCACCTGCCTTCTAATCACGCATTTTTGGATCCAGCGCATCACGCAATCCATCAGCTACCAAGTTAAAACATACCATAATTAATGCAATCATTATGGATGGAATAATCATTTGATATGGAAAAGCCACCATTGATTTAAATCCATCATCCACCAAAGTACCTAATGATGCATGTGGCTCTTGAAGTCCCAAGCCAATAAAACTCAAGAATGCTTCGAAGAAAATGGCGCTAGGGATCGAAAACATTGTATTAATAATAATGATACCAAACATGTTCGGAATCATATGTTTGAAGACAATGGAAGTGTCCGATGCCCCCAAAGTTTTAGCAGCCAGCACAAATTCCTGACCTTTATATTTCAACACCTGTGCCCGGACAACACGCGCCATACTTGTCCATCCAGTAATACCTAATGCGATGATAATTGGACCAATCCCCGGCTTCATGACAAGTATCATTAATACGACAATTATCAGGTTCGGGATTCCGACAATAACTTCTATAATCCTTTGCAAAATACTATCGGTACGACCGCCCATGTAGCCGGAAATAGCACCATATGCTACACCAACCAACATATCAATTAATGCCGCCATGAAAGCAATGAATAAGGATACTTGTGTGCCCTTCCAAACACGGGAAAATAAGTCTCGTCCCAGAAGATCAGTGCCAAACCAATAATAAGCATCAATGTTTCTTACTTCATAGGCATTATATGTTGTTCCGTTACGTCTTTCTAACGTTCCATCAAAAGGCAGCCAGTGGATATTTTCCAATCCCTGAATACGAGGCGGCAGGTTGTTATGCTTTGTATTTTGATGATCGTACTCATAAGGTGAAATCATTGGTCCGACAAACGCCATCAAAATCAGGATTATCAGAATGACTATGCTGACAACTGCTCCTTTATTCTTCCGAACACGAAGCCATGAATCCTGCCAAAAGTTTAGACTTGGCTTAGCAATTTTTTCGCTTTTTGATGGATCAATATGGGCGGGTGCAAACATGTCTGGTAAAATTTGAGAATCTTTGTTAATCATTTACCTTTCCCCCCCGAAAGACGAATACGCGGATCGATCACTCCGTAGAGTATATCAACAATTAAAATAACAACAACGAATAAAGCTGAAAATAAAAGTGTTGTACCCATTATGACAGGATAATCATTTGACCCAATGGATTTAACAAATTGTTCACCCAAACCGGGAATTCCAAAAATCTTTTCAATAACGAGTGAACCGGTCATTAGACTGACTGCCAAAGGTCCCATGACTGTCACAACAGGAATCAACGCATTTCTTAAGGCATGCTTTATACTGATTTGAAAGCGGCTGGCGCCTTTTGCTTTTGCCAAAGTGATGTAATCAGACCCCAATACATCAATCATTTCAGTACGCATAAACCTAGCAGCAATTGATATTGGGAACATTGCGAGAGCTATTGTCGGCAAAACCGTGTATTCCGGGCCTCTCCACAACATGACCGGAAACCAGCCCAACTTTACTGCAACATAATACTGAAGTAATCCAGCAAAAATAAACGATGGAATGGATTTTCCAACAACAGCTAAGAAAGTAGATCCATAATCAACCCAGGTGTTTTGCTTTAGTGCAGCAATGGTGCCCAAAAATATTCCAAAAATTGCTCCAAACACCATTGCCTGCAAACCTAAAATTGCTGAAGGACCTATTCTGTTAGCAAGAAGGGTTGTAACAGGGGTGTTATTAAATTGGAAGGAAATCCCTAAATCACCTGTCACCGTATTTTTCATATATTTAAAATATTGAACAGGGATTGGGTCGTTTAATCCGTACTTATCCAACAAAACTTGTTGTTGAGTTGCATTAAGCTTTGTAAAACTTTTAAATGGGCTGCCTGGCATTAGCTTCATCAGGAAAAAAGTAACGGATGCAACAATAAGCAGGGTAATAATCATGTAGATTATACGCTTTAAAATATATTTTGCCATGCCTGCACCTCCTAATTAATTAAATTTTCGTCATCTTTCGACAATTCCCATACAGGTAAAAAGAGAGTATATTTGGAAATATACTCTCTTCTTATTTGGTTAGTATAGCTACTTTTTAAGGATTTTAATCCACTGGTAACTATAGTCAGGACCGAATGCATGGTGAGCAAAACCACTTACCTTTTCGTTAATCAAGAGATTTACGGAACGTTGGTAAACCGGCACAATTGCTACATCATCTTCTAAAAGAACCTTTTCAGCTTCGACTAGAGCATCCCAGCGCTCTTTGTCTTTGGCAGCTAAATCAGTTTGCGCTGCTTTAATTAACTCATCATATTTTGCACTGCTGTAATCCATTTTGTTATGGTCGCCGCCAGTTAGGAATAGATCCATAAATGTCATTGGGTCTGCGTAGTCAGGACCCCAGCCAGTGAATAATAAATCGTAATCCATCTTTTGTTCACGTTCAATACGGATATTAAATGGAACAGGTGTCATTGTAAGCTTCAAACCAGGAAGGTTCTTCTCTAATTGGTCTTTAATGAAAGAATCAGAAGCTTTGGCTGTTTCGGTATCACCGCCAACATAACCTAAAGAAAGTTCTTTTACGCCAAGCTCAGCTAAACCTTTATCCCAATACTTTTTAGCTTCTTCTTTATTCATTTCATTATAAGTCTTTGCAGATTCACGGAAATCCTTGCCGTCTAAGAATGCAAATGATTTTGGCACGAAGAAATCTGCTGCAATTGAGCCGTTAGCTAGTACATCATCAGCTAAAGCTTTTTTATCAATTGATAAGGCAATTGCTTTACGGATGTTGATATTTTTCAATGCTGGATTCTTTTGGTTCATTTTAATCCAGAAAAGTGATGGTTCTTGGTATTGCAATAACGCTGGATCACCTTCAAATTGCGAAAGGATTGCTGCTTGTGCAAGTTTTGGTGTGATATCAGCTTCACCTGCAGTAAATGCGTTTGCAGACGCTTGCGGATCTTTAGAAACAGCAAAGTTAATCTTTGTTAACGTTACGTCTTTTGCACTATGGTAAGTTTCATTTTTCTCCATAGTCCATTCAGTTGCTGTCGGGCCATCCCATTTAGTCATCTTAAATGGACCATTGTATAGAATGTGCGCCGCATCTTTGGCATAATCTTTGCCTTGTTCTTCAACAAACTTTTGGTTTTGCGGGTAGAACAATTGGAATGTAATGAAAGATTCAATATAAGGAATTGGTCTTTCAAGAGTAATCTTTAAAGTGTAGTCATCTTCAGCCTTAATGCCAAGATCTTCTACTTTGGCTTCGCCTTTACCGATTTCAGTAGCGTTTTTGATTTTGCCTTCCATAAAGTAAGGGCCATATTCAGATGCAGTTTCTGGGTTGATAGCACGCTGCCAAGCAAACACATAGTCATGTGCTGTTACAGGATCTCCATTAGTCCATTTTGCATCTTTTCTTAATTTTACTGTTAGTTCAGTTTTATCAGCATTGTATTCAGGCATTGCTTCAGCGCCGGCAGGTACAACCTTTTGATCGGCGTCTAAACGATACATACCTTCGTTAACAGCATTCATCGTGGTGAAACCCATAACGTCAGTTGCTAACACACTGTCCATAGTTGGAATTTCAGCAGACTCAAGCACGTTTAATACTTGTTCATCAGCAAGTTGTTCTGCAGGGGCTTTTTCGCCGCCTTTGTCTTTCCCTTTGTCTGTTCCTTCGTTTTTATCGCCGCCTGAACATGCTGCTAGAAACATGCTTAGTACAAGTGATAATACTAAAAGTAGTGAAAGTTTTGTTTTCTTCACTATGTAGACCTCCCTTTTCTATTATTCTGAAAAATTACTACATTTTCTATTATACATAATTTAAATAAATTGTACATATTTTTTTAATTTTTAATTTACAATTTCGATACAATTTTTACGTTAGGATTACAATTTGCTGTGATATAATTTAGGCTTATACGGATTTTTTTGTATAATACTTATTAGGCATCCCTTTATAAATCAATGTTTTGGAGGTCATTTTATGAATTTCCGTTTTAAAAGAAAACTTTATATTCTAACTTTCACACAGTTGGGAATTATTATTATTTCTTTTATTTTCCAACATGAAATTTCATTAGTTAGCTATATCAATATATCTTTTTATATTTCCGCAGCACTACTTTTAACAGCATCACTCCTTTATACCATTCATAGCGGTTTCTATGATGTGATCTCAAGATCGATTAATCTCGTCTTTTCAAGAGACAGAGATGAAAGGAAATTAGAAGACATCCCAAGATTATCTGAAATGGTTACTATTGATGAAAAACCCCTCCTTTTTCATGGACTAATGAATGGTCTATTTATGATGATTGCCCTCATAGCATATTATTTTTAACTTACTTGAAAATAAATATGCTAATCCTTTATAATGTGATTAATCGAATAAAATGTGCAGCAATGATAAAGAATAGTACGTATTACCCCTCGTTACAGAGAGTTTGTGGCTGGTGAAAACAAACACGATGAGAATACGGAATGGACTTTGGAGCCTCTTTCTGAACTCTTTAATTGTTACGATTAAACTAGTAGGAGTAGACGTCATCCTTACGTTACAAGGACTCTCCATAATCGATGTATGAGGAATGGAGAACTGAGTGACTCTTTTAGAGTAATTTAGGGTGGTACCGCGAACCATTCGTCCCTAGTAATTTTTGGGGACGAATGGTTTTTTTTATTTAATTTTAGGAGGAAACAGAAATGAAAACAATTTTTTCTGGTATTCAACCGAGTGGAACAATTACACTTGGGAACTATATAGGAGCGATGAAACAATTCGTAGAACTGCAAAATGAATACAACTGCTTCTTTTGCATTGTCGATCAGCATGCTATTACGGTCCCACAGGATCCAAAAACTCTCCGGAAAAATATTCGCAGCTTAGCAGCATTATATCTTGCTGTTGGAATCGACCCCGAGAAGGCTACTTTGTTTATCCAGTCAGAGGTTCCAGCACATGCACAAGCGGGATGGATGATGCAATGCGTATCCTATATCGGAGAGTTGGAGAGAATGACACAATTCAAAGATAAATCTTCTGGTAAAGAAGCAGTTTCAGCAAGCCTGTTAACCTATCCCCCGTTAATGGCAGCTGATATTTTATTGTATAATTCAGATCTCGTTCCTGTAGGTGAGGATCAAAAGCAGCATATGGAATTGACTCGAGATTTAGCTGAAAGATTTAACAAGAAATATAACGATGTTCTTACTATACCTGAAATTAGCCTGCCTAAGGTTGGAGCACGCATAATGTCACTTCAGGAACCTACGAAAAAAATGAGTAAATCTGACGCTAACAAAAAGGCCTTTATCACACTATTAGATGAACCGAATCAAATTGTGAAAAAAATAAAGAGTGCAGTTACCGATTCTGATGGAATTGTAAAGTTTGATACAGTTAATAAACCTGGAGTTTCAAACCTATTATCGATTTATTCAATCCTTGGTGAAAAATCAATTACCGAACTTGAAGAAATGTATGCGGGTAAAGGCTACGGAGACTTTAAAGGTGACTTAGCGGAGGTAGTAGCAAACTTTATTAAGCCCATTCAAGACAAATACTACCATTTGTTGGATTCAAAGGAACTAGACGACATTTTGGACCACGGTGCCGAAAAAGCTAATCAAGTTGCCAGCAAAACGCTGAAGAAAATGGAAAATGCAATGGGACTTGGGAGAAAAAAGAGATAATCAAAAAACGCTAAAAAGCCTGACCCCAAAAGATATGCAAAGCATACCTCTGGGTCAGGCTTTTTAGTTTACTTTTGGACCGTGCTCCATTTCCCATAGCTTTTCAAAAAATGGCTGCCCTTTAATTAAATTCTCACAGAATGTTTCATGCTGTTTCGACCAGCCATACTTCGTCTCTTCAAATAATTGTTCCCATGCATCTTCGAAATTCATCTCTTGAATGGTTGAATATTGTTCAGGACACCATTCCGTATACCAATAGCGAACTTCTGCTTCATTATTGGATGAAAGCAATTGATCAAGTGCCATAAATAGCAGCTGTTTTAATTGCCGTTCTTTTCTGGTCAATCCTGTCATAAGTTCTGGTTCTGGAGATAAAATATGGAAATCCTTACTTTTCAGTGATGGATAAAAATGATATTGTTTTGCCTCATGCTGACTGATCATTTCATATACAAGCTGTTCCTGTCTAGGAATCAATCTGCTCTTTCGAATTGGTATATTATAGCCAATTGTATCAATTACTAGGATCCCAATCCCATCTGTAACAACAAAGCAGTAGTCGAGCTGAACTCTTTCATGGTTTTTTCTTAAATAGGCTTTCTGGTAAATATCGTCGAGAAGCTGTTGGGGCAGCTCTGACAGGTCATTTTCAATATAGTTAAACAGTATCGGCTCGACTTTAATAAGTGGTGCCTGGTCTAACAGTTCCACTCCGTCATCCTTACGCCATTCATGAAAATGGCACACATTATACCCGTTTTCTTCACCCTCAAACCAATTTACCCATACATCATGAAGATACAACATTGTACATCCCCTCACTTCAAGAAACTGTTTTGTCAATCAGTATGGGCAGAGCTTAGTTAAATTATTCCTTTATATATATTTTGCCCCATTTACTATTAATACTGATAGCATTCGCCGCTCGAATATTTACCGCTATTTATATGAGGTTTTCCCAATATTTATACCTAATCGTTGAATGGATAAAAAAAATCTACCATA